>QEKJ01000006.1 GCA_003096535.1 Agathobaculum butyriciproducens
TCGGACATTTTTGCACCTCCATTCGGATTTTTTGTAATAAAAAAACTTACCTCGAGGACTACTCCTTTGCGGTAAGTTAATTATTGCATTTTGGGTCTGCTGATATTACAAAGAATTGCTATTGCGGCCCACCCTGCCGCGGTGTTATAATGATAAATTGTGAAAGTGTATAAACCACGCGCATGATTTTCTGCGCGAAAACAATCACGGAGGTTTACTCTTTTGAAAAAACATCGCTATACCGCGGCGGCCGTAATGCTCAGTCTTTCGATGCTGACCGGCGCCGCTGCCGCCGATTATTCCGATTTAAAGCCGCACTGGGCCGAGCAGGCCATGGAATTCGCCGTACAGTCCAATCTGATGGACGGCATTTCGGAATACACCTTTGCTGCAGATGCACCTGCGACCCGCGCCTGTCTGGTGCAGGCGCTGTACCGCATGGAGCACGCGCCTGCAGCTGACACAGTGCTTACCTTTCAGGATGTCGCGGAGGATGCGTCCTTCCTGACCGCGGTTCAGTGGGGTGTGTCCAACGGCATCATCACCGGTTACAGCGACACGGTATTTCGCCCCGGCACCTCACTTACGCGCGAGCAGTTCGCCGTTATGCTGTACCGCTTTGCCGAATACAAAAAGCTGGATGTGGCGGCACAAAGCGCTCTCTCCGGCTACACGGATGCTTCTTCGATTCATCCGTATGCGCAGACCGCTATGCAGTGGGCCAACGCCGAGGAACTGATCACCGGCACGACCGCGACCACGCTGTCTCCGCAGCGCACGGTCTCCCGCGCACAGCTGGCGACTATTTTGCAGCGTTTTGCGCCGATGGTCTCCTACCAGCAGCGGGAAACCGATGCACCGAAGCCGCCGCAGACCCATTCCTACACAGCCTTCACCACCAAACTGGGCGACGTGACGCGCAGCGAGACCGAACAGGACCTGACCGAAGTCCATCGAGCGACCCGCCGCTACACGGACGGTCAGGGCTGCGCGGTTGAGATGGGACACTCTGCCGCCGTACTGGATGCACCCGCGCACACAGCCGCGCAGTTTGAGATGAAGGGCACGTCCGGCACCGTTCGCTGGTACGACACCGCAGCGTCCTCGTGGAAACAGCAGCCGCTCACTGCGGGTACGCTGCCGAGCGGCATGTACTTCCTGCGGGTGGACGGCGTGGACAGCATTCTCGTCACGCCGATGACCTATGCCGCGCGAGACAACGGCATGATCGAGTATTTTCCGGGCAAAAACGGCTCTCTGAAGATCGAGCGGACAGCTTCGGGCTTCCGGTTCTCCGTGCAGGTCGCGGCTCTTACGCAGGGCACCTACAGCGACTATCTGCTGCTGACTTCTCAGCAGACGCTCATCGACTGGAGCGACCCGTCCATGCTCAGCCGCTGGGCGAACTACAGCCTGATCGGCACCAACCGCTGGTGCTACAACGGCTACTACTATACCGCACCTTCAACCTACTATCCGTTCGACGAGAACTACTTCTACTCACTTCCGGCGGCGCATATTGCCGGCAAGATGGCAAACGACACCGATCAGCCGGCCTCCCGCGCGATCGGTCTGGCGATGATCGACCTGATGCGCGAGCAGCAGAACGAGTACGGCTTTATCCCCTCTCAGGCGGGCAGCACATGGCTCAAGACGGATTACGGCATCGAACCCGGCTACTACGATACCCGCTTCAACACGGATTTCTGGCTGGCGAACATCAACGCAGCCGAAAACTTCGGCGTGACCGGCTGGCTGGACAAGACCCGCAAGTATGCGGATTTTCTCGTCAGCTTTGCCGAGCAGCATCACTTCACCTTCGGGCCCGGCGATGACGAGGGATGGCTCGTGCAGGATTACTGGCACCCGAACGGAGAGTCCTCGCCGACACACGCTTCGCTCAACCATCATGCCGCCGAAGCCGAATTCCTGTACCGGATGGCAGACGCAGTTGATGAGGACAGCTACGCCGTCCTCGCTGACCGCATGGTGCGCGGCATTGAGCAGAGCGAACTGCTGTGGTACAAGCCGGACGGTGATCTGAACTACTCCTACAAGCCGGACGGCACCTGTTCCGGGCAGGATTATCCGTATTTGACCTACAACGACCTGCTTGAGCTGCAGCGGCTGTATGCAGCCCGGCACGGTCAGGAAAATCCGGCGATCGCCCGTTTGCTGCAGGTCAAGCTGACCTGGATGAATAAAAACGGCGTGACCGGCTACAACAAATAATTTTGGGGACGGAGAGAAATAAACGTGACACCAAATTCATTCGCTTATATCGTCTTTCTGGTGATAGGCGCACTCATTTACCACCCACTGTCACAGAAGGCCAAGAAACCCTTCCTTCTGCTGCTGAGCATCTGGTTTTACGCCATCGGCGGTGTAAAATTTCTGCCGCTGCTGGCGCTGACCGTTGCCTTCAACTTCTTTGCAGCGCAAACGCTGGAACGCACCGAGCGTAAGCGCAGTCTGCTCACGCTGGTTCTTGTGCTCAACCTCGGCGCACTCGGGTTATTCAAATACCTCGGCTTTTTCGGAGAGCTGCTCGGCTGCACCGGTGTGCAGCTCAGTCTGCCGCAGCTGGCCCTGCCGATCGGCATTTCGTTCTATACGTTCGTCATCTGCGGCTATATGATCGACGTGTACCGCGGTCGTGAAGCCGAGCGCAATTTCCTCGATTTTGCGCTGTTCACCACCTTTTTTCCGGCGATCCTGTCCGGCCCGATCGAGCGCTCGAAGAGCCTGCTCCCGCAGTTCAAGCAACCGCGCCGCGCAAACGCGGACGATGTGCGCTTTGCCGCCGAACGGCTCATCGAGGGCACGGTCAAGAAGGTACTGCTCGCAGATAATCTGGCGATTCTGGTCAACACCGCATACGCTGATCCGGCGCAGTTTTCCGGTCTGGAGCTGGCGTTCGCCGCGGTGGCGTATGCCCTGCAGATCTACTGCGACTTTTCCGCCTACTCCGACATGGCGATCGGCTCCGCACGGCTGTTCGGCATTACGCTGATGGAAAACTTCCACGCACCGTACATGGCGCAAAGCTCCAAGGAATTCTGGCACAGATGGCACATTTCGCTGTCCACCTGGTTCCGCGACTACTTATATTTCCCGCTCGGCGGCAGCCGCAAGGGCAAAGCGCGCACCTACATCAACGTGCTGATCGTGTTCGCACTGAGCGGCCTATGGCACGGTGCCGCCATGAAATATGTGCTCTGGGGACTGCTGTTCGGCGTTTTTCAGGTTATCGGCGGCCTGCTGACACCGGCAAAGCAGCGCCTGTGCGCCGCACTGCACATTCCGTGGGACGCAGGCTGGCTGCAGATCATCCGCGTGATTATCACCTTCGGCCTTTCCACGTTTGCGTGGATATTCTTCCGCGCGGATTCTGCTTTGCAGGCGTGTGCTATTATCAAACGCATTGTGACGGCGGCAGGCGCATGCTTCCCGCTTGACCTGACGCATCTCGGTCTGACCGAGCGTGCGCTGCATGTGCTTGCCGTGAGCCTCATCGGACTGGTGCTGACCGACATCATCGGTGACCGTTTTCCGCTGCGGGAAAAGCTGCTGGAGACCGTCTGGCTCCGGTACGCGGTCTGGGTTATCCTGCTGGCAGTGACGGCCGTCTGCGGCGCGTACGGCACCGGATTCAACCCGCAGGAATTCGTCTATTTCCAGTTTTAAGGAGGAATCGCCGTGAAACACATTTTCAAGAGAGAACTGGCGGCCTTCCTTGCCGCTGCGGCAGTGCTCGGCGGTATCCTCGCCGGTGCGACCCATTATCTTACACCGCAGCAGCATGATTACGGCTCGGTCTGGGGCATGTACGAACAGGAGCAGACGGATTCGATCGATGTGCTGTTCTTCGGCTCGTCCGTCACCTACTGCGATGTGGTACCTGCCGTATACTGGGAAAATTCCGGTCTGACCGCCTTTGTGCAGGCCGGACCCGAGCAGCCGCTTCCGCTGACGCTGGATTACTTAAAGGAAAGCCTGCGCACGCAGTCACCCAAAGCGGTTTTTGTGGAGTGCACCGGTATAGCGTTCCACAAATACATGGGCTTTACCAAGACCAACATCGGTCAGATGCCGTGGGGCATCAATCGTCTGCACGCGACCTTTTTTAATGCCGAACCCGAGGTCCGCAAGGGACTGCTGTTTCCGCTGTACTTCTATCACGACCGCTGGACGACCCTCAAGAGCGAGGACGTGCAGCCGTACACCGAGGATATGCTGGCCGGCTACACCTTTCTGTCCGGCGGCACGGACAAGGGTCCGGACGACTGCGAAACGGTTGATATTGCCCCGGAGGACTGGGAACGAAACACGGACGCCCTCGAGGATATTTACGCGCTCTGCCGCAGGAACAATATTCAGCTGGTGCTGTACCGTGCTCCGACAAAGCGTCTGCACGACGCTGACTGGGACAGGCTGACCGCGCAGTTTGCAGGACGCGACGGCGTATCGACACTGAATTGCAACGACTACACCGCGCAGATTGCCGCAGATCCGGAAAACGACTTCTACGACTCACTGCATTACAACTGTGTCGGTGCGGAGAAATTCAGTGCGTTTCTCGCGGACTGGACGAAGAACAATCTCTCGATCTCGCCGGATGAACCGCAGGATACCATGCTGTGGACGGCACGCCTGCAGCATTTCCGCGATTTAACGGCAAATCCGCCGCAGGAGAACACAAACGCATAACAAAAAAGGACTGCTGCACAGGTTTTATCCTTGTGCAGCAGTCCTTTTCTTATGCGCTTATTTCCAGAAATCAGTTTCTTCCTTGATGCCAATGTTCTTCGCGTGAAATACCGGATTCTCACCGCGCTTGCGGCTTGCAACGTAATCATTCAGGCACCTGATTGCCGTGCCGCCAAGAATCAGAATGGTCGGCACGTTGACTACGACGATCATACCCTGCAGCATATCCGCAGTATCCCAGACCAGACCGGCGTTTGCAATCGCACCGATGAACACGATGACCGTAGCAAACAGGCGGAAGAGGAGCAGCTCATGCTTTTTGATGCTGCGGTGCAGGATGAACTCCAGACAGCCCTCGCAGTACGAGTAGTTGCCGAGCAGCGTGGTGAACGCGAACAGCATCATCGCCACAGCAAGGAACACCGGACCTGCCGTGCCGAGCGTGGATGCGATAGCATTCTGTACATAAACCGCGCCGGCGATTTCCTCGGTTGGAACAACGCTGGTGGACAGACACATGAACGCCGTTGCCGTACAGATGAGCAGCGTGTCGATGAATACGGACAGCATCTGCACCAGACCCTGCTTGGCCGGATGGGAAACAGATGCGGTTGCGGCTGCATTCGGTGCAGAGCCCATACCTGCTTCGTTCGAGTACAGACCGCGCTTTACGCCGTACATGATGCAGCTGCCGGAGAAGCCGCCCATCACGGACTGGAAGTCAAATGCGTTGCGGAAGATGGACGCGAACATGCCCGGTACATTCCTGATGTTCAGGCAGATAATGAGCAGCGAAACCAGTACATACAGGATACCCATGAACGGAACAAGGATTTCGGTGATGCTTGCCAGACGCTTTGCGCCGCCGAGTACCATTACGCCGAACAGGAACGCCAGAATGACGCCGATGAACGCCGGCGTGATAACCGGATGGTAGAACTTGAACACCGAGAACGTGGACTGCAGATTGTACGCCGCCAGCATGTTATAGCCAACTGCGTAGATCAGGATGATGAGCACCGAGAAGATGACACCCATCCAGCGCTTGCCGAGTGCATCGCGCATGTAGTACGCAGGACCGCCGTAGCAGCTGCCGTCCGGTGCACGCTTTTTGTAAATCTGCGCGAGCGTAGACTCGATGAAGGCGGTTGCACCGCCGAGCAGTGCGGTTACCCACATCCAGAAGATAGCGCCCGGTCCGCCGAGGCAGATTGCCGTGGATACACCGATGATGTTGCCCGTGCCGACACGCGACGCGGTGGAGATCATGAGTGCGCCAAACGAGGAAATGCTCCCCTCGCTTTCCGGCTTCTCCATGATGACCTTGCACGCGTCCCTGAACAGACGAATCTGGATGAACCTGCAGCGGAACGTGAAGTAAATGCCGCTGACTACCAGAAACAACGGCACAAACCACGGCTGATACAGTACATCCGATATCGCTGCGATAACGGAGTTGATCGTTTCCAACATAATTTCTATTCCCTTTCCAAAGTACTTTTGTTATCGGTTGTAGTCAACCGGTAACATTTATTTATTATTATACAGGAATTCGACAGACTTCTCAAGCACAAGTTATACCTTAATAAAATAAGTGTTCCAGTACCCACGCAAACGCCTTTGCCGTGCGGCAGTCTGGCTGCTGAAAATGCCCGCCGCTGTTCCATTCCAGTGTGCAGCTTACGTTTTTCTCCTGCAGGAGCGCATACGCTGCCCGCATGCGGTCACCGACGGCAGCCATCACCGGATTGCGCGTCTTTTCCTCGCGGTTGCCCAGGCTGAGATAGACGGCAGCGCTGTGCAGATCATGCACCTGCATGTACTCCAGAAATTTCGGAAACCACAGCGACGGCGAGGCTGCCGCGATGCCGGAAAAACGGTCGGTCCGATATGCGCTCCACAGGGCAAACAGCCCTGCCATTGAGTATCCGCCGATGATGTATCGTCTGTCTGCGTCCTCACACAGCGGCAGGATTTCGCGGAGCAGTGCCGCAGCACCGTCTCCGAAGTCCTCATGGCCGAAAACCGCCGGTGCGCACCACGGAGACAGGTCGTCGTTCCACCTTTCAACCTTGACGGCAATCAAACGGAACGGCTGTGCAGTCAGCCGCTTGATCTCTCGGATTTCGTTCTCGATGGCTGGCAGGTCGTGGTCCCCAACCGGCTGCAGCAGCACGTTTTTCGCATTCGGCTCGCCGTATTCGTAAATCCTCATGCAATCCTCTTCTTCTATGCATTTTCGCACTGATTTTACCACAAAATGCACCGCACCGTCAAATTTGCAGTGATTGACAATCCGCGTCCGCAACGGTATGATAGATGCAAAGGGTAAAAAGGAGTTTCCGCTATGGAAAAATATATACTGGCGCTCGATCAGGGCACGACAAGCTCGAGAGCGATCTTATTTGACAGCGAACAGAATATTCTCGCCATCCGGCAGCATGAGCTGACCCAGCATTATCCGCACGAGGGATGGGTCGAGCAGGACCCGATGGAAATCTGGTCCACGCAGTATGCAGCTATGCTCGAGGTGCTGGCTGCCGCCGATGTTTCTCCGTCCGATGTGGCGGGCATCGGCATCACCAACCAGCGCGAGACGACCATCCTGTGGGATAAAAATACCGGACGGCCGATTCACAACGCTATCGTCTGGCAGTGCCGCCGCACAGCGGATATTGTGGACAGGCTGGTGCAGGACGGTCTGTCCGGGCACATCCGCCGCACGACCGGTCTGGTTCCGGATGCGTATTTTTCGGGAACGAAAATCAAGTGGCTGCTCGACCATGTGGAGGGCGCACGAGAGAAGGCCGAGCGCGGAGAAATCCTGTTCGGCACGGTGGATTCCTGGCTGGTGTGGAAGCTGACCGGCGGCAAGGTGCACATTACGGACGCGACCAATGCCGCACGCACGATGATCTTCGATATTCACCGTCTGGACTGGGACGATACCCTGCTTGAAGCGCTCGATATTCCCCGGGCGATGCTGCCGCGCGTGTGCTCCTCAAGCGAGGTGTACGGTTCTGTTTCCCTGCCGGGCGGCGATATTCCGATTGCAGGCATTGCAGGCGACCAGCAGGCGGCGCTGTTCGGTCAGACCTGCTTTGCGGCAGGCGATGCGAAAAACACCTACGGCACGGGCTGTTTTCTGCTGATGAACACCGGCACGACCGCCTGCGAGAGCAAAAACGGCCTGCTGACCACCATCGGCATTCAAATCAGCGGAGAGACGCAGTACGCGCTCGAGGGCAGCGTGTTTGTCGGCGGCGCCGTCATCCAGTGGCTGCGGGATGAGATGCGCTTTTTCTCCGAGAGCCGCGATGCGGAATACTATGCGGGCAAGGTGAAGGACACCGGCGGCGTGTACCTCGTACCTGCATTCACCGGTCTGGGCGCGCCGCATTGGGATATGTACGCACGCGGCTGTCTCATCGGTCTGACGCGCGGCACGACCCGCGAGCACATCATCCGCGCCGCACAGGAGTCCATCGCCTATCAGGTGAACGACCTGCTGACCGCCATGAAACGCGATACCGGCACTGCCCTCTCCTCCCTTTCTGTGGACGGCGGTGCTAGCCGCGACAGCTTCCTGATGCAGTTCCAGAGCGATATTTCGGACTGCACGATTCGCCGTCCGGTCATCCGCGAAACAACCGCGCTCGGCGCATGCTATCTTGCCGGACTCGCGACCGGTGTGTGGCACAGCCGCGAGGAGCTGAAGCAGCTCTGGCGGTGTGATACGCTGTATGCGCCCTCGATGGACGAGAATAAACGCCGCAAGCTGCTCTCCGGCTGGGATAAGGCGGTTGGACGGTCGCTTGATTGGGCTGAGCATTAAAAACAGCAAAAAGTAAACCCGAAGTGCAGGTGTAAAACCTGCACTTCGGGTTTTGTATTTAAGGCAACACCGCACAATTAAAGCGGCGGCTCCTTAATCTGGTTTAGTCGTTCGCTTGAATCCATGCGGGCAGCTACTCGATATTCAGCAGCACATCATCGGCTCCGGCCTCGAGGAACATCTGCCGCGCACGGTCAAGTGCGGCCTGCTTTTTCTCAGCGGAGAGTGCCTCATAGGCTGTCTGCGTCATGCCCATCACACTGCTGCCCTCGAGCACGCCGAGCGAGCGGACACCGGCGTTCTTGCCCTCCCGGATGTCGGACACAGTGTCACCGACCTTGATGACCGTCTGTACGGACGGCACCCCCCCTCGCTCACGAAAAGACGGGTTGTCAGAAAGCTGATAAGTCATCAATCGTCCTCCTTTGGGTCTGCGTGTTCCATTGGAACACACTCGACTTGGTGATGTGTAAACGATACGACATTAACTTCACTCCATCGGCATATGAGCGATTTCATCGAACTGTGCTTGATACTTTGCAGCGCAGGCAGGGCAAATATGCTGTTCACCGATTTGCACACGAGTTGGCTTACCACAAAAGACACAAGCCGTTGAATGTTTTGCGACAATTACTTTCCCGTCAGCAGCGGAAATTTCAACCTCCATGCCGATGGGCCAATTAAAGGTTTTCCGAAACTCCTTGGGAATGACTACGCGACCGAGATCATCTATCTTACGAACCGGACCCATTTCAGCCATTTCACAGTATCTCCTTGTATTATAGAGTAGTAGTTATTAGATCCCCTCTCCAAGGGCTGTGCTACAATGTAAAGGATGCTGTGGATTGGTTCGCAACTCCTACCGTCAGACGGTTCACGGAAGGCTCCGACCACAGCCCTTTACGGTATTGTTAATCAGTTAGATACCGCCAGACGGTTTATGTTGAACAAGGTTACAAGAGTAAAGTGTTCTGTGGAACCGGCATCAAATAAACATATCGGAGGTATTCATTATGATTTGTGTGGGTATTGATGTTGCCAAGGATAAGCACGATTGCGTTATCCTGAATTCGGAAGGGAAAGTCCTTGCAGGTGTATTCACCATTCCTAATAATGCAGATGGATTTGATACCTTGCTACAAAAGATTCACGGCTGCACAAGTCCAGATGACAAAATAAAAGTAGGACTTGAGGCTACTGGACATTACAGCTACAACATTCTCGGATTTCTGCTTAACCAAGGCCTGCCAACCTATGTTATCAATCCGCTGCACACCAACCTTTTCCGAAAAAGTATGAGTCTTCGTAAAACCAAGACTGATCGGGTTGATGCTAAAACTATCGCAGCTATGCTTATGTCTAATGTGGACCTCAAGTCCTACACAGATACAGCATACCACAACGAAGAGTTAAAGTCACTAACCAGATACCGATTTGATAAAGTTCAAGAAAGAGCTCAACTGAAACAATCGGTTTCTCGTTTGGTTACCATACTGTTTCCAGAGTTAGAAAAACTGGTGCCAACGCTGCATATGTCGTCTGTTTACGCACTTCTCATTGAATTTCCCGGAGCAAAGCAGATTGCCGAAGCTCATTTGACGCACTTGAAATCTCTCCTGAAAGATGCCTCTAAAGGCCGATATGGACGAGATATGGCAACAGAAATTCGTGATGCTGCCAAGCGTTCAATCGGTTCTGTTATGCCCGCTAAATCGCTTGAGTTGCGTCATACAATCCGCTTGATCCGTGAATTAGATTCAGAGATTAAAGATATTGAAGCAGCTATTGAGGCCATCATGGAAGAACTTCAGTCTCCCATTACGACTATTCCCGGCATGGGTTTTCGCATGGCAGCTATGATCCTTGCCGAAATCGGTGATTTCTCCTTTTTCGATTCTCCAGACAAGATCCTTGCCTATGCAGGCATGTCACCGTCCACCTATCAATCAGGGCATCTTTCATTGGCTGGAACCTACTCTCACATGGAGAAACGAGGCTCTCGCTACTTGCGCTATGCGCTTTACAACGCGACCAAGTATGTCTGCCATTGGGATCCGGGCTTTGCGGCTTACCTTGCTAAAAAGCGAGCTGAAGGAAAGCATTACAATGTTGCACTTTCTCATGCCGCTAAGAAATTGGTTCGGCTGATCTACGCCTTGGAGAAATCTCGGCAGCCGTACAGGCGTGCAGCTTAAGTTCTTATAATAAGCTCAGTTAGGCGTCCGACGGACGTCAGCTTTGCCATACCTTTTTTGAATCGTCTGCATTATTTTCACCTTTCCACACATTTGGGGTTGACTTCTAATAGTTAGTCTTCCGTTATACAGATATAAAAAACTTACCTTTGAGGTGTGTTCCTCTTGGTAAGTTTAATATTACATTTTTCGTCGAAAAATGTAATGCGGTTGCCACTTTACAAAAACGGTATATCGTGGTATTATAATCTATACCACGGTAAGGGAGGTTTCGCCATGGCTGTTGACAAAAAGGGCACAAAGCAGATTGCGGCCAACAAAAAGGCATGGCATGACTACTTTGTCGAGGAAAAGTATGAAGCGGGCATCGAGCTTGCGGGTACCGAGGTAAAGTCTATCCGTCTGGGACAGATCAATCTCAAGGATTCCTTCTGTTCGTTCAAGGACGGTGAGATTTTCGTGCGTGGCATGCATATTTCGCCGTACGAAAAAGGCAATATCTTCAATAAGGACCCGTTGCGCGTGCGTAAGCTGCTCATGCACAAGCGCGAGATCGTCAACCTGTTCAGCAAGACCAAGCAGGACGGCTATTCGGTCATTCCGCTGGCGGTTTATTTCAAAAGTTCGCGCGTGAAGGTTGAAATCGGTTTGTGCAAGGGCAAAAAGCTGCACGATAAGCGTGACAGTATCGCCGCACGCGATGCAAAACGCGAGATGGACCGTGCGATGAAAGAGCGTAATCGTTAATCAAAAAATGGAAAAGCTGAGAGCAGAATCATTCGCTATTCTCAATTTTCCATTCTCCATTTCAAAATGGGGCCGTAACGGGTTCGACGGGGGTGTTGAAGCCGGGATAGCGGGCCGCAGTGGGGATCTGCGATAAAAGCTCCAACTGTTTATAAATTAAACAACAACAATTATACTCTTCAGGCTGCCTAATTAGGCTTAGCCCGTCGGCTCAGAGAGGACCACGGCTCAGAGACCCGGCGTCGATTAGTGGTGAACGTGTACGAGGTAAGAGTTGCCCTCGTCATGTAAAATGACTCTACCAAAACGGTAAGCCTGTTTGCCGGCGTGCCGCGGCGGGAATCTTAATCGACAAACTGCGCCCGGAGAAGTCCCCGTGGATGCGCTTTCGGACAGGGGTTCAACTCCCCTCGGCTCCACCAAAACCAACACAAAACCGACGGTTTAGACCGTCGGTTTTGCTTTTATCTGCAGCAAATAATATTTTTGTGAGAATGCGATTTTGCGTTGCAGCAATTTGCAGCCATTGACAGCCGCAAAATTCCATGGCATCGTTAAGCCACAGAGGTGAGGAGCATGGCATATGGCAGCATTACACAGCGCGGCGACAAGTACCGCGTGTGCTTTGACTACGGCGTTGACCGCGAGGGAAAGCGTGTTCGCAAATACCGGACGTTCGACACGAAACGCGACGCGATCCGTGCGTTCAACGAGCACAAGGTCAAGATGGACAGGGGACGCAGGTCATGCCGAGCGAATACGCGTTCGCGCAGTGGCTTGACTACTGGTACGATAATATTATCGTGCCACAGATCGAGCAAACGACGTCATACGGTCATCAAGCATCATAATCTGCTGACGAACACGCTGAACGCGGCGGAGCGGCAGGAGTACATCACGAAAAATCCAATGCGTGCGGTATCGCCCCCGAAAAAGCGTCAGCGCGAGGCGAAGTTTTACACGCCCGAACAGCTTGGTGTTCTGCTCGCCAAGGCTGTCGGAACGCGGCTCGAGCTGCCGATGTTTATCTGTGCGTATCTCGGACTGCGCCGCGGCGAGCTGTGCGGCCTGCGGTGGAGCGATGTTGACCTTGAACACCATACCATCACGATTGAGAATACGCGCACGCAGGCCGGTAAAAAGGAAATCGAGAAGGGCACGAAAACGGCGTCCTCTACGCGCACGCTTTATCTGCCGGATACACTGTGCGATATGCTGAAGGCAGCAAAGGAGCATCAGCAGGCGTGCAGGGCAACGTACAAGAACACTGTGATTGTGATGGAGGACGGCAGGCCGTTCCGGCCGAATTATCTGTCCGAGCTATTCGGAAAGTTCCTCGCGGACAACGACCTGCCGAAAATCGTGCTACACGAGCTGCGGCACACATTCGCGTCGCTGTCCAATCAGGCGGGCATTCCGGCGTACAATATCGGTAAGGCGCTCGGCCATTCCACGCCGGCCACCACGCAGAAGATTTACACGCATCTGCTCGACCAGACGCACACGCAAGCGGTTGAAGGCGTGGCTGCAATCGCGGACGAGGCACGCCGGAAGGCAGGCAAGGAATATCTTTTACAGCTTGCGAAGGCGCTTATTGATGAAATCCGCGTGTGGGACCCGATGAAGTTCGGGGGACTGCAACGAGTACATGGAGGAAATCCAGTCAATCGGAGGGCGACTCGAGCCGCATACGGATGCGGCAGCACTCGGCAATATGCTTTACGAGACGTTTCGCGCGTCCTTCGGCACCCGCTCGTTCCGGTGTACGATTGAGGAATGCAAGGCAGTAGCGGAAAGAGCATTTGAGCAGGTGCAGAGGTGAGGAACGCGACAGAGTATATCCTGATGAATAAGGATGTGCCGTATGCGCTGTTCTCCTGCGCGCAGGATGAATTTGGCGAGGAGAGTGCTATTCTTCGTGAGTGGTATACCAACCTGCGGCCAATCGGCCTGCAATCGCTCACGGCGTGGCTTGAGAAGCGCAGAGCGCCCAAACGACGCAAACATATGGAGCAGCTTCTCGAGCAGTACGGCTGTGTCGGTCTGGAGGGCTTTCTGCGTGTGACGCATGCGCTGTCAGCGGCGTCAAGTAAAGTTCGCAAAAAGGCTCCTGAAAAATGAAGTTAAGCTATGGTGGTCAGTGTGGCCGCAATGGATGCATGGCTTATGTAGGCTCTGGAAACAGACCAGTCCTCGGCGTATTCCATGAGATACGCTGTCACCAGACGAACATAAGAACTTTCATTCGGAAAGATTCCAATCACGCGAGTACGTCTGCGGATTTCACGATTCAATCTCTCAATCATGTTGGAAGATGAAATCTTTCGCGCGTCCAGTATGGGGAATGCATAGAAGACCAGAGAATCTTCCAACCCCTCTTCAAGACACTGAACCGCTTTCGGAAAGCGCTTGGCATAGGAGTCCACATCGAGTGGGGGTGCGGTTCTAATGAGAACGCTAACCGTCTAATCCGGCGATGGTTTCCAAAAGGTACTGACTTCTCCAAAGTGACGGCAGCACAGATCGCTGCCTTGCAGGACTGGATCAATAACTATCCACGCAAGGTTCTCAACTGGTCAATCTCCAATACAGTGTATGAACTGTATATGCAGCAGGAATAAACCGTTCAAATCGCATATTTTCTCATTTTAGGAGTGGCGAAAAAAGTCACTCCTTATCGGCGCACTTAAAATACCGAAAAGCGTGATAATACGGTGTATACAAGCCTAAAAAGCGAAGATATTGTATGCTTTATATATATTACCTAAATTATGCAACTCAGTTTTTGGCAAGTTTACTATTGCAACTCAGCCATTTCATTTTTCGATGGGTTTCGCAGTCTCCCCTGTTTTTCTGCAACTTCGAAAAGGAGAACGGCAGTCGGGTTACTCTTGCGTTTGTTTCGTGAAATATTCGCAATTCACAGATACCGTACTGCTACACATAGCGGCTGCTCTGCGCAACTCTTTTGTCTGGTGATCATGCACGGCGCCTGCGAATTATATTTATCAACACACTTTACCGTAGGATGCGACGACTCGTCACACCGTATGTAACTCATCTGCGCCTTGCCTAACCGCAGGGGCGCACCATGTGCGCCCGAGAACACGTTCGATATGGCGTTGCGTGGGAGCACAATGTTCTCCCCTACGATATAACATGTGCCAATCGTTCAATGCGGTGCGCCGAGTCGCCTCACCCTACGATATATGTAATATAAAACATGAAAAAGGGTAAACCATCGTTTCTCTTCACTCTCCGAAAACTCCTAACTCCTGTCTTTCATCTAATCCCCACTCCCGCAAACAAAAAGAGGAAGGCTCAACGCCTTCCCCTTTCAAACTTTCTATATTACTGCTCTCTAAAGTGCACCTCACCGGTCTCAGCGTCCATGCCCTCCACGATAGCGAGCGACTCAAGCTGATAGCCCAGATTGCGGATAATACGGCCGCCCTGCTGGAAACCCTTCTCCACGGCGATGCCGATGCCCTCGACCGTACCGCCGGCCTGTGCCACGATGGAGATCAGGCCCTGCAGCGCACAGCCGTTTGCCAGAAAATCGTCGATAACAAGCACATGGTCGTCCGGACCGAGGAACTTCTTAGAAACGATAACCTGATTCTTACACTTATGCGTAAAGGATTCGACCTCGGCAACATAAACCTCACCGTCGATGTTGACGCTCTGGGTCTTCTTTGCAAACACAACCGGAACACCGAAATGACGTGCCACAATGCAGGCAATGCCAATACCGGATGCCTCAATGGTAACGATCTTGTTGATCGGCTTGTCCGCGAAACGGCGCTTGAACTCCTCGCCCATCTGATCAAACAGGTTAATATCCATCTGATGGTTCAGAAAGCTGTCTACCTTCAGAATGTTGCCTTCCTTAACAACGCCATCCTTGACAATTCGTTCCTCTAAAAAGTTCATGCTGCCACTCCCTGTTTTTTGCTTTATTTTCATCAGCTCTGCAATAGCTGCACTTGGTATTTTATCATTGTACTATACTTCGACAGGTTTTTCAATCATTCGTGCGGAAATTATTCCTCAATTTTCTCCACGTACTGCTGAATGATTTCCGCAACCTGCTCATGCGTGCCAACAGCGTTGATAAACTCCAGCAGCGCATTGGCCGTCATGTGCGCGGGCAAATCCAGCGCGTGCAGCACGGCAGCGCGGCGTGCGGTGCTGTCGGGTCTGCCGGACAGTCCCCACTCGTAAAAATCCGCCTTGGTGATGACCGGATGCACCGGCATTTCGCTCTCGTCCTGCTGTGCAAAAGTTGCACCCGCTCGGCGGAGCGCATCCAGAATCACCTGCGGACGCATGCCCTCCACGCCTAGCTTGCCCTCCTTGGAGCCGTGTCGCTTGCGGCGTTCCTTGCCCGCGATATCAGGCACATACGCCTGCTTGACGCAGCCCTTCGGCAGCGCGCCCTTGAGATAGTTGCGGATGACAAAACCCGCACCGTCACTGTCGGTCAGCACAATGAGACCGCGCGTTTCCGCGATACGGCGCAGCAGCTTGAGCTGGTCTTTATTGTTAAAAATGCGGAATCCGCCGCTTTCAAGCACCACGGTGTCCACCACCTGCCGGACGGTGTTCACATCATACCGGCCCTCTACCAGAATTGCTTCCCTGATGCGTGTCATTTCTTTTCCCCCTTCAGCTCTGCCGCCATGGTGAGCAGCGTCAGCTCGATCTGCTTCTGCCGGTCTGCTGCGCCGCCCTTGAGTGCGGCATCGGTCTCCGCGCACAGCGACGCCGCCTTTCGCAGCCAGCTGAGCGGCACACGCCGTGCTGCATTCTGAATCTGCCTTGCGTAGTACGGCGATTTCGAGCCAATCATCTCCATCAGCTGTTTTTCGCCGCTGCGGTTCTCCGCGCACAACTTGGCAGCATACAGACGCTGGATGTGACGTGTGATGGCGGTGAAGATCATGACCTCGTTGTTCTTCTGCGCGAGCAGCTCCCCGACGAGTGCGACCGCCCGATCAAACCTGCCTGCGGTTACCGCGTCGGTCAGGTCGAACACGACTGCATCCAGCACCGGCGAGCATACCGCATCGATGTTATAGCGCTTGATAACGCCGGTCGTGGTGTGCGCGGCTGCCTTTTCCATCTCACCGGCGAGGTTGGTCATGGAATTGCCGCACAGGAAGATCATGTACGACGCATCTCCCGGTTCGATCATGCAGCCAAGCGCCTTTGCACGACGCTCGAGCCACGCCACCAGCTCCTGCTCCTCTGCGTGTGCGAACTCGGCAAAGCAGGCATGCTTCTCGAGCGTTTTGTACAGCTTGGTGCGCTTGTCCGGCTTGCCGTCCAGCACGTCGTAGTAGAACACGAGGCAGACGTACTCCGGCAGATCACCAAGTACGCTCGGCAGCACGTCTGCGAAACCGGCAGGCGGCTTGAACAGGTCGAAGTCCTTGACGATGATGAGCTTTTTATCTGCCATCGCGGGATAGCTGTCAATGGCTTCGGTCAGCATTTCCGGTGTCAGACCCTTGCCCTCGAACTCAATAAGATTGAAATCCGCAAAGGTCTCGTCCACCACCTTCTGCCGCAGCTGCCGCAGATAGTATTCCTTCATGTAGCTTTCCTCGCCCGAAATGATGTACAGCGTGGCAAATTCGCCGTTTTTCAGGTCGCGGATCAGCTGTGATTTTCCGTTTGGTTTGGTTTCTCTTGCCGCCATGTGTTACTCCTTTTTGAACTGCCGTGCGATCTCGCCTTCCTTATAGGTGCTCTGCACGTCCAGTCCCTTGTGCGACCGCAGTCCCTTCTCCGAACTCGCCGCAATGATGATATGCTGTGCGCCTGCCGCTTCGGCGTACTGTGCCATGCTTTCGCCGCTGCTCAGATGGTTCGCGCTGAGCACCAGCTCCGCTGCGGCAGGCAGCGTGTTTTGTTCCAAATAGGCCGAAAGCTGCTTCTCGGTCGGACTGTGCAGGATGAGCACCTCGTCCGCTATGCTTACGGCCAGTTTTCCCTCGGTGATCGGGAAAAGCTCCACCGGCGCGATCGGATTTGTGAGCGTCACCGGCTCGCTTACCTCCTGCGCCTCACGCTCGTGCACGAAGAAAAGCAAATCGGCGTTGGTCCTGCGCTCCTGACAGCCTGCGGGCATGAGCAGTTCCCCAACCTCGACCGTTTCCATCAGCTCCGGCAGGTTGCGCGCATGTCCCTGATCGACCGCGGTCAGCACGACCGTATCCAGCCGCTTCAGACCATTCCAGCGCAGCCACTCGCGTACCTGACGCGCAGCGTTCCGGTAGCTGCCGCAGTCTATGAGCATCGCGTGTTCGGTGTCGCTCAGCAGAATGGCCTGACCGCTGCCGCACGGCAGATACGTCACCGTATACTGGCCGTTCTGGTGCTGCACCTCGGCAATACATAAGCCGATCAGCACCACCGCCAGACACGGCAGCACGGCTTTCCATTTGACGTGCTTTCCGGCAGTCAGCCACACGAGCAGCGCCGCGAACACGATGCCGAGCGCCGCCAGACCGAAGGTGTTGTTCGGGTGCAGCGTGCCGAAGCCGAGGTCCGCGATGATATTCGCTGACCAGAGCAGATAGCTTATGAGCGGACGCACCAGTCCGGCGAGCATCGGCACAAGCGCCGGACAGACGGCTGCTGCAACACACAGCACGAACCCGCCCACAAAGCAGAGCGAGGTCACGCCGACCGTCATCAGGTTGCTGATGGGCGACAGCACGGACACCGCGCCGAACGAGGTCAGCAGAATCGGTACTGTAAATATCGTAGCGCAAACCGTGCAGCTGAGTGCGCTCGTGATGACCGCAAGCGCCTTGCGCACGAGTTTCGGCGCACCGGCAAACGGCTTTTCGAGCGCATGCTGCAGCTTCCCTGCGAACAGGATAAGACCGAGCGTAGACGCGAATGAAAGCTGCAGACCCACACTTGCGATCGCGTACGGATTGACAAGCAGCAGAACAGCCAGTGCCATCAGCAGCGCGTTCAATCCGCCCGACCGGCGCCGGAGCAGAAATCCGCCTGCGGCCGTCAGGTACATCAGTGCCGCACGCAGCACGGACGGCGTGGCTCCCGCGACCGGCACAAACAGCAGCACCAGCGGGATGGACACAACCGTTCCCCACCGTTTGCCGAACAGCAGCGTGCAGAACCCGACGAGAAAGCCGATGTGCAGTCCGGAAACAGCCACCAGATGGCTGAGACCCGCAATGCGGAACGCAGTCTGATCGGTGTCGCTCAGATTTTTGCTGCCGCCGACCAGCAGTCCGGTCAGCAGTCCGGCTTCGCGTTCCGGAAGGGCACGCTGCACCGCATTTCGGCAGAACCGCGCGATCCTCTGCGGCGCAAAGCGCAGGCTGTCCCGTTTAGAGTCCAAGACCTCGAACTGCACCGCGTTGTGCTCCTCGTCGGTCGCATACGCGCCCGCGATATAGCAGCCCTCTGACGCCTGATACGCCGCACGGTCAAAGCCGCCGAGCGTGTCCGGCACATAAAGTGTGGCCATGACGCGTACCCTGTCTCCTGCCAGCAATGGCGGTTCGGTTTCCGGCAAGTAGCACCGCAGGCGAAACCGCCTGCCGTCCGTTGTCTCCGCCGAGAGCAGTACGCGCTGGTCGGTGTCGTACACCTCGGCATCCCGCAGGGCGGCTGCGGTGATCTCCTGCGTTTCGCCGGCTAAAGCACGAATGGGCACGACCCGCAAATCCCGGAACACGGCAAAGCCGGTCAGCGCAAGAGCGGCAGCCGCCAGCACAGCAAACACATTCAGCAGACACTTGCGGCGGCGCAGAAACACAGCCGCAAGTACCAGAAGAAGCGCGATCGGTGCAATGATATGCAGCTGCACCGGCAGCTCCAGGCAGACTGCCGCGTACAGCGCGGCAGCCATCGGCGGCACCAGATAAACCAGAGGGCGTTCTCGCATACGGGGTCACTCCCTTGCCTTTTCTACTATTATAGCAAAGACCGGAACGCGCCGCAACCGCAGACCGCCTTACAGCGTACTTCTGCGGAACTGGGTCGGTGTTGCGCCGGTTTTCTCGGTGAAGGCTGTAATAAAGTTGACCTCACTGCGGTAGCCGACGCGGAACGCAATTTCCTTGACCGAAAGCGACGTGGACTGCAGCAGGGCCTTGGCCTCGTCAATCCGATGCAGCATGATGTACTCGTGCGGGGAAAATCCGGTCGTGCTGCGGAACAGCCGCGAGAAATGCGACGGACTCAGGCTGACCGCGTCCGCCACCTTCTCCACGGACAACGGTTCAAACAGGTGTTCTCCGATATACTTGACCGCCTGTGCAATGGCATCGTTTTTCCGGTCGGGTCCCGCCTGCACCGGAAACAGCAGCGCGCACAGAATTCGGTAAATGCGCTGCGAGCGGTCCAGCTCGGTCATGTCGCCGGTGCGCAAGCCGGAAATGATCTGTGCCAGCTCCTGCTCGATGCGTAAATCCGCCGGCGGCGTAAGCACCTGCCTGCCGCCGCGGAACGCGAGTATCTGCTCGAAAAATGCCGCCGCATTTGCGCCGTCAAAGTGAATCCAGAGCGCTTCCGCGTCGCCCTTGGTATAAAAATGATGCGGTCTGCGGCAGTCCACCAGTCCGATCTGTCCGCGCTCGGCGCAGTAGAGCTGGTCGGTCTCGAAGTACATCGTACCCGAGCGAACGTAGGTCAGAAAGAGATTCTTGTGGCTTTCCAGATGGGCGATGTCGCAGCTGTCGAGAAAATTATACCGCGCATCGTAGTAATAATGTCCCACGCGGGTGACATAGTAAAACAGCCGCCGAGCCGTTGCGGACGGCGTTGAGAAAAATCGTTCCGAGCGCGACAGCACACCCGGCTCACTGAAAACCTTCACGGCATTCCCTCCTCTGCCTTCTATGATAGCACAAAATATGAATAGATTGCAGTATTTTGTTATTGCCAAATCAAAGAAAATTCGGTATGCTGTTAGCAGAAGTAAAAAAGCTGAACCGGAACGATAGATATTGCGGTTCGTTCCGTCCGATCAGCTTTGAAGGCAAGGGGTTGTTGTAATGATAAAGGAAAAGACGTTTTATAAATCCTTTATGGTGCTGGCACTGTCGCTGGCGCTGCAGAACCTGCTCACCTACGGCGTAAACCTGATGGACACCATGATGCTCGGACGGTACAGTCAGGATGCCATGGGCGGCGTAAGCCTGTGCAATCAGGTGCAGTTTCTGCTGCAGATGCTGGTCGTCGGTGCAGGCGAGGGCGCGGTCGTTATGGGCTCGCAGTACTGGGGCAAAAACAAGCTGGAGCCGATCCCGCACATCATCGGTGTGGCTTTGCGCTTCGGCGGTTCACTGGCAGTGCTGATGTTCGGCATTGTACTGTTCTTCCCGCACCAGCTGCTGTCGCTGCTGTCCAACTCGCCAACGGTCATCGCGGAAGGTGAAAAGTATTTCCAGATCATCTGCTTTACCTATATTATCTTTACAATAACCAATATTCTGGTCGCATCCCTCCGCTCGATCGGTGTAGTAAAGATCGGTTACATGATCTCGGGTTCGACGCTCATCATCAACGTGTGCCTGAACTACTGCCTGATCTACGGCCACTTCGGGTGTCCGGAGCTGGGCGTGCGCGGTGCGGCTATCGCAACGCTGGTTTCCCGCTGTGTGGAGCTGCTCATCGTTATCTACTACCTGAAGTTTAAGGAGCACAAGCTGAACCTGAGCCTGCGCAAGCTGGTTCACATCGACACCAGCTATGTGCAGGATTACATGCACGTTTCCCTGCCGGTGCTCATCAATCAGGCGCTCTGGGGCATCGCGCAGATGGTACAGACCGGTATCCTCGGTCATCTCGGCGGTGATGCCACGGCTGCCAATGCGATTGCGGTGCAGGTATATCAGGTTCTGTCGGTTGTCTGCTATGGCGCCGCGTCCGCATCCGGCATTGTGGTCGGCCGCACCATCGGCGAGGGCAACCAGCAGCGGCTGCGTCCGCTTGTACATACGCTGCAGGTCCTGTTCGTCTCCATCGGACTGTGCTCGGGTCTTTTGATCTTCCTTCTGCGCGTACCGATCCTTGCGCTGCTCGGCGGTACGCTCACCGAAACGGCGTACACGTATTCCCTGCAGTTCATGCTGGTGCTCGCCATCACAACGGTCGGCACCTCGTACCAGATGGCGTGCGATAACGGCATCATCCGCGGCGGCGGCGACACCAAGTTCAGCGCCAAGATGAATATCATCAGCATGTGGCTTATCGTTGTGCCGTTCTCGGCAATGGCGGCTTTCTGGTGGAAGTTCCCGCCGGTTGTCGTATTCTTCCTGCTCAAGTGGGATCAGCTGTATAAGATCATTCCCGTGGCTATCCGCCTGCACAGCTGGAAGTGGGTCAAGAAGGTGACTCGGCCGGATACCGCAGAAGGTTAAAATCGAATTTATCCTCTCTCTTTGGGGCTCGCTGCAAGGCGGGCTCCTTTTTCTGCACCGAGTTTCCGGGGCATACGAACTGCGTTAGCGTGTTCGCCCCTGCCGGGCGGCTCCTTTTTCTACACCGGCTGACCGAGGCACACGAACTGCCGCAGGCGAGTTCGCCCCTGACGGGCGGGGGTTTTTCGCTGAACCTCAGCGGGGAGTTGCGCTCTTCGGAGTGCGGAGATTCGCCGTACCCACGGCGAGGGGCAAGAGGGTAGACACCTACGGTTTCTACCCTCTTAACTCCCGTTTCCCTTTATTTCTTAGTCTGGCGCAGATTGCCGACATGTGACCGCTGCGAAATGGGGAACGGCAGTCGGGTTACTCTTGCGTTTATTTCATAAAATATTCGCAGTTCACAGATAGCGTACTGCTACACATACGGGCAACTCTACGCTGGGTGCGGCATAACAGTGCCGCACAATTCTTTAGCGCGTTGTTATAGACAGGGCCTGCGAGAATAAATGCTGCCGAACGCCTACATTCGCAGGTGCCGGGCGTAACAACGTGCAAACGAATTGCGCGACACGGGTATGTCGCGCCTGCGCAGATGAAATCACATGTGTAGCAGAACGGTATCTGACACTGCGAACAGGTTGCGAAAGATACAGAAGTAAAAATCCTCTGCCGTTCCCCATTTCGAAGCGGTCACATGTCGGTAATCTGCGCCAGACTATCTAACAAGGGAAAGGTAGGAGTCCAAAGAGGAAGGGAAACCGCAGGTGTCCCTTCCTTTTTGCCCCCGCCGTGGGTACGGCGTCACCACCGCCGCGGGCGCGGCAGCCCCCCGCACACTCCGCAGAGCGCAACTTTCCGCGATTTCAGTTGACAACTGCCCGCAAAAGTGGCATAATAGATACGCAATACAGAAAATGCGATGAGGAAACGAGTTTTCCATCCGCCGTTCTTCAGAGAGAGGACATTCGCTGCAAGTCCTTGTCCGGTGCGGAAAACAGCCACTTCCGAGCAGTCTGCAACTGAAACAGACCGTCCGATCCCCGATACCGGATTACCGAGATGGATATGGCATACCCATATTCAAATCAAGGTGGTACCGTGGAAGCATGCTTTCGCCCTTGAAGTCCGGGCGGAGGCTTTTTTCATTTTCTGTTTTATTTCCGTAAATTCTTTTTTGGAGGAATCAATTTATATGCAGTACAGAGGACTCAACGAGCTGCGCGAGATGTACCTCAGTTTCTTTGAAACCAAGGGTCATCTCCGCCTGCCGAGCTTTTCGCTCATCCCGCAGAACGACCCGTCGCTTCTGCTCATCAACTCCGGCATGGCGCCGATGAAGCCGTTCTTCACCGGCGAGCAGGAGCCGCCGCGCCACCGCGTTACCACCTGCCAGAAGTGCATCCGCACCGGCGATATCGAGAACGTTGGCAAGACCGCCCGTCACGGCACCTTCTTCGAGATGCTGGGCAACTTCTCCTTCGGCGACTACTTCAAGCGCGAGGCTATTCACTGGAGCTGGGAATTCCTGACCAGTCCGGAGTGGGTCGGCATTGACCCGGATCGCCTGTATCCGTCCATCTACGTTGACGATGACGAGGCATTCGAGATCTGGAACAAGGAGATCGGCATTGCACCGGAGCGCATCTTCCGCTTCGGCAAGGAGGACAACTTCTGGGAGCATGGCTCCGGTCCGTGCGGCCCGTGCTCTGAGATCTACTACGACCGCGGTCCTGAATACGGCTGCGGCAAGCCGGGCTGCACCGTCGGCTGCGACTGTGACCGCTACATGGAGGTATGGAACAACGTATTCTCCCAGTTCGACAACGACGGTCACGGCAACTACTCTGAGCTGAAGCAGAAGAACATCGACACCGGCATGGGTCTGGAGCGTCTGGCGTGCGTGGTACAGGGCGTTGGCTCTCTGTTCGACGTTGACACCGTGCGCAACATCACCAACAAGGTTTCCGAGATCGCCGGCAAGCACTACGGCGAGAGCGACAAGACCGATGTTTCCCTGCGCGTTATCACCGACCACATCCGCTCCACCGTTATGATGATCTGCGACGGCGTTATCCCGTCCAACGAGGGCCGCGGCTACGTTCTGCGCCGCCTGCTGCGCCGCGCCGTTCGTCACGGCAAGCTGCTCGGCATTGACAAGCCGTTTATGTCCGACGTTGCTTCCACCGTTATCAACGAGTCCGGCGGCGCATATCCGGAGCTGGTTGAGAAGCAGAAATATATCCACAAGGTTATCGAGAACGAGGAAGCCAGCTTCAACAAGACCATCGACAGCGGTCTGGCTATCCTGAATGACAAGATTGCCGCTTCCGACGGCAAGGAGCTGTCCGCTGCGGACGCATTCCAGCTATACGACACCTACGGCTTCCCGATCGACCTGACCCTTGAGGTACTCGAGGAGCAGGGCATGACCACCAGCCGCGAGGAGTTCGACCGCCTGATGAACGAGCAGCGCGAGCGTGCCCGTGAGGACCGCAAGAAGATGGGCGACCTCGGCTGGCAGAGTGAGGATCTGGGTCTGGACAAGTCCATCAAGACCGCATTTGATGGCTACACCACCCTCGAGGAGTCCGCAAAGATTCTGGCTATCGTAAACGAGGGCGAGGTTTCCGGCGCAGCTGCCAAGGGTGAGAAGATCACCGTTGTACTCGACCGCACCCCGTTCTACGCAGAGATGGGCGGCCAGATCGGCGACCACGGCGTTATCACCGGCAAGAACGGCGCTATGGCCGTTTCCGATGTTCAGAAGACCAAGGACGGCAAGTATATGCACATCGGCGTTGTCACCGATGGCGAGCTGTCCGTTGAGGACGAGGTTACGGCTTCTGTTGATGCGGCTTACCGTCAGGCTATCTGCCGTGCACACACCTCCACCCACCTGCTCCAGAAGGCGCTCCGCACCGTGCTCGGCGACCATGTTGAGCAGGCAGGCTCCTACACCGCAAACGATCATATCCGCTTCGACTTCACCCACTTTGCAGCGCTGACCGCTGAGGAGCTGGCTAAGGTCGAGGATATGGTTAACGATGCGATTCTGGCTGGCAGCCCGGTTATCACCGAGGAAATGAGCATCGACGATGCCAAGAAGAAGGGCGCTATGGCACTGTTCGGCGAGAAGTACGGCCAGACCGTCCGCGTGGTACAGGCCGGCGACTCCATCGAGCTTTGCGGCGGTACCCATCTGGACAACACCGCGAAGGCCGGTTCGCTCAAGATCATTGGTGAGGCTTCTGTTGCCGCAGGCGTGCGTCGTATCGAGGCCGTTACCGGCAAGGCTGTCCTCAAGCTGATGAACGACCGTCAGGCTGTTCTCAACGAGGCCGCTGCTGCACTCAAGACCAATCCGAACGAGCTGTCTGCCAAGATTGAGCAGCAGGTAAACGATATGCGTGCTCTCAACAAGAAGCTCGAGAAGATGGGCGCAAAGGTCGCTGCAATGCAGATGGTTGACCTGTTCAACGTATCCCGCAACATCAAGGGTGTAGAAGTGGTTGCCACCAAGCTGGATGACGCATCTGCTGACATGCTGCGCACCATGGGCGATGACATCAAGGGCAAAAAGGACAACATGGTTGCTGTTCTCTCCGCAGTCAACGGCGACAAGGTAAGCCTGCTTTGTGTCTGCGGCGCTGAGGCCGTCAAGAAGGGCGCACACGCCGGCAAGATCATCAAGGAAGTTGCCAAGATCGTTGGCGGCGGCGGCGGCGGTCGTCCGGACAGCGCAACCGCAGGCGGCAAGAATCCGGCAAAGCTGGAGGAAGCACTCGAAGCTGTCAACAACATCGTTGACGCAATGCTGTAAACCGTAAATCAGGGCAAAACCGCGGGAAATCCTCCCGCGGCACACCCATTCAGAAAGGAGCGATCATTCCATGGAAGATTGTCTGTTCTGTAAGATCATCGCGGGCGATATCCCGTCGAGCAAGGTGTACGAGGACGACCTCTGCTACGCCTTCAATGACATTGACCCGCAGGCTCCCACGCATTTTCTCGTGATCCCGAAGCAGCACATCAAGTCTGTGGCCGCCGTTGATGCGTCCAACAGCGCGATTGTAGCGCACTGCTTTGAGGTCATTGCGAAGATTGCCAAGGAGCGCGGCATGGACAGCTTCCGCGTGGTCTCCAACATCGGAGAACAGGCGGGTCAGAGCGTGTTCCATCTGCATTTCCACGTTCTTTCCGGACGGGATATGACCTGGCCGCCGGGCTAAACCTTCTTCTAAGGGGGACGCTGTCCCCCTTAGATACCCACAAAGTTCCGTAGAAACTTTGTGGGATATCCCCCTCTCGTCCGCACAACGGACGAGGCCGTGCCGCTGCGGCACGGGCAGTGGAGAAAAAGTCCGGCAGAGCCGGACTTTTTCAGGGAATTGAATCGGCGTACTGCGGTACGCCGCTGCCTGCGCTTGCGCGAACGGCAGAAAAAAGGCACACCGTTTGGTGTGCCTTTTTGTATGCGTTGGTTTACGTTTTGCTTATTTCTCAGATGATAATACCCTCGCAATGGTCGATTTCGTGCTGGATAATCTGTGCGGTCCAGCCAGTGAAGGTTTTCAGTCTCGTCTGGAACTTTTCGTTCTGGTACTGCACCTTGATGGATTGCCAGCGACGCGTTTTGCGCGTGCCGGTCAGCGACAGGCAGCCCTCCTCGGCCTCATAGCCGCCGGACTGCTTGACAATTTGCGGGTTGAACATCACCATGTACGTTCCCTCGTTATCGAACGCGATGATGCGCTTGTTCACGCCGATCATGTTCGCCGCCATGCCGACACAGCCGTCCTTGTGCGCTTCGAGCGTTTCCAGCAGGTCGGTTGCGGTTTGGATATCGTCCGGCGTGGCCTGCTCGGCCTTCTGCGCTAAAAATTTCTCGTCTTTGCAGATTTCCTGAATCATATTGTGCTCCTTATTTATGTTTGCGTTCCCAGTCGGCCATAACGGCCAGCTGCTCCGGTGTGTGGAACCAGTGCTCGCCTTGCGGCACGATGATCAGCTCCGCACCGGATTGTGCCGTGTAAGTGCGGATAGTCGCCAAGTCGGTCATGCTGTCATTTTCGCCGTAGAGAATGTACTGCGGGCAGTACCAGTCCTTTGCCGGATGCGCACGCACCCAGCAAAGGTAGTCCCACGAGAGCATATCCCCTTCCCTTGCGGGATACATGCCGCGCTCGCGCAGGATTTTCTCGGTAATGCCTGCCGCGCATATTCTGTCGCAGATCAAGCGCTCCATATCCACGATGGGCGACACGAACAACGCTTTTTCCGGTGCGGCAAACGCCAGCCGCGCAAAATACGCCCCGATACTGGTCGCGCGCACGTTTGTCGCGCGCCAGTGTGCTCTTGCGTAAGCCATCACGCGGGTGAGTTCAGGGGCGGCTGTCCATGGTGCAAATTCCTCATCCCGGTTTTGGCGTGTGCCGTGATTCGGCAGGTCGATGGACAAAACCTGTGCGTCCGGAGACATGATTTCGGCAAACGGCAGGGCTTCTTCCTTACAGCCGAATTGTCCGTGAACGAACAGCCACAGCGTGTCCGACGGCTCGCCGTACAGCACCGCCGGTGTGTTTTCGATGAAGAGTTGTTCGGTTTTCATGCGTTACCCTTGTCTGCCAGCCAGTTCAGCGCGCACCATGTGTGCAGTGCTGCGCCGCGCGGCAGGATATCCTCGTTGAACACGACCCTTTCGTTGTGCATCGGCTCACCGAACGCAGGATTTTCCTGTTTGGTGCCTGCACCGATGAGCAGGTATGCGCACGGTAAATCATAGGTGTAGGACGCGAAATCCTCCGAGCCCATGCCGCCCTCGTCCAGCCGATAGACCAGCTTTTCACCGAACAGCGCCCCGGCAAGGTCTGCCATACGATTGGTCAGCGCAGCGTCATTCCTGAGCGGCGGCGCGGACGCGATCTCTTCCGTGACGGCTGTGCCGCGGAACGCCTGTGCAGTGCACCGGGCGATTTCCCCGATGCGGGTGAAGAGCTGTGCGGACAGGTCGCGGTCAAAGCTGCGGATGGTGCCCTCGAGCACCGCGGTCTGCGGGATGATATTGGGCGCCTCACCGCCGGTCATGCGGCCGATGGTCACGACAGCAGGCGTTTTTGCGCCGATCTCGCGGCTGATGATCTCCTGCAGCGACAGGTAAATGTGGCTTGCGATATTGAGCGGGTCCACGCCCTTTTCCGGCATTGCGCCGTGGCATCCAACGCCGTTTACCGTAATGCGGAACAGCGTGCAGCCCGCCATAAACGTGCCGCGTCCGCACAGAACCAGTCCGGACGGCGTGCCCGAATTGACGTGCAGCGCAAAGCCTGCCTGCGGTGCCGGGTCTTTCAGCACGCCCGCCGAGAGCATGGCCTTCGCGCCGGTAAAGCCCTCCTCGTCCGGCTGAAACACCAGCTTGACCGTGCCGTTCAGCTCACCTTGGTACTCGCGCAGCAGCTTTGCCGCACCGAGCAGCATCGCCGCGTGCATGTCGTGGCCGCAGGCGTGCATGCAGCCGTTCGCGGATGCAAAATCCAGTCCGGTCTGCTCGGTCACGCGCAGCGCGTCCATGTCGGCGCGCAGGAGCAGACAGCGGCCGGTCTCGGTGCCGGTTATCTCCGCGACGACGCCGCCTGCCAGCTCGCGCGGCTGATAGCCCATCTCAAGCAGGCGTTTTTTGACGCAGGCTACGGTGTTCGGCAGGTCGGTGCCGACCTCGGGTGCAGCGTGCAGCGTCCGCCGGTCGCGGACAATATCCTCTCGGATGCGCTCTGCCGACGCAAGCACCTGCTCCGCCGTTATGGTTAAGGTTTGTGACATAGTTGTACCTCCCTTGTTGGTGTTTCTGTATTGCCTTAAGTATACCATAAATTGCAGAAAAAAACCGCTCTGTTTTTATTTGGCGCAGCCATTTCCCGTATTTGCCTTGACGAAACGCGCTGTAAATTGTATCATATAGGTATATCATTGTGTCCACATGGCAACTTGGCGGCAGCGTGACAGGCTGAGGGGAAATCCGCCGATGTCATCCAGATGCAACGCAAACAAAGGGAGTATGTAGGTATGAAAAAAATTCTAAACAGCCTGCCGTTCAAGCTGCTGCTTGGCGTTGCGGTGGGCATCGTGCTCGGTCTGGTGGCGAACGAGGCCGTGATGAACGTGGTCGTAACGATCAAGCAGGTGCTCGGTCAGATCATCACGTTCTGTGTGCCGCTGATCGTTATCGGCTTTATTGCGCCGTCCATCACCAAGCTGGGCCACAACGCATCCAGAATGCTGGGCATTGCGCTCATTATCGCGTATGTGTCGTCGGTCGGCGCAGCGCTGATGAGCACGGCAGCCGGTTACGCACTCATTCCGCACCTGTCGATCGTATCGCAGGTTGACGGTCTGCGCGAGCTGCCCGAGGTACTGTTCCAGCTGGAGATTCCGGCGATCATGAACGTGATGAGCGCACTGGCTCTGTCGCTGATGGTCGGTCTGGCTATCACCTGGACCAAATCCAAGATGATGGAGTCCCTGCTTGACGAGGTGCAGAACATTGTCCTCGCCATCGTCACCAAGATCATCATCCCGATTCTGCCGTTCTTTATCGCGTCCACCTTCTGCGGTCTGGCGTATGAGGGCACGATCACCAAGCAGTTTCCGGTGTTCATCAAGGTCATCATCATCGTTATGATCGGTCATTATATCTGGATGGCGCTGCTCTATGGAGTTGCGGGCGCATACTCGGGCAAGAACCCGATCGAAGTAGTGAAGCACTACGGTCCGGCGTACATCACCGCAGTCGGCACGATGTCCTCCGCTGCGACACTGGCAGTTGCTCTGCGCTGCGCAAAGAAATCATCTGTACTGCGTAAAGACATGGTCGATTTCGGTATCCCGCTGTTCGCCAACATCCATCTGTGCGGCTCGGTGCTGACCGAGGTTTTCTTCGTCATGACAGTCTCGCAGATTCTGTACGGCAAGATTCCGTCTGTCGGAACCATGATCCTGTTCTGCGTGCTGCTCGGCATTTTTGCCATCGGCGCACCCGGCGTGCCGGGCGGTACGGTTATGGCTTCGCTCGGTCTGATCACCGGCATCCTGCTGTTTGACGGCACCGGCACCGCGCTTATGCTGACCATCTTTGCCCTGCAGGACAGCTTCGGCACCGCCTGCAACGTCACCGGTGACGGCGCGCTGACGCTTATTCTGACCGGCTACGCGAATAAGCATCATATCGCGGAGGAAAAGCGTGAGGTTGAGGCAGCGGAAGTTCAGTAATCAAATGAGAAAAGGAGTCCGCTTCTGCGGGCTTCTTTTTGTACCGAGAGAAATGAGGTGTTCGGATGAGGAAAGCGTATTATGTCGCGTGCGCTTAGTGTATGAGCGGATGTTTCTGCACGGAGAGCGTGTTTGCAGCGATTGTGATCGCTGTGCTGATCGGTTTTCTGCTCTCGCGTTGCGTGACACGCACGCCTGCGTTTCGTCCGGTCAAAGATTCGCTGCTGTGGCTGGGTACGGTTCTGGCAGCGCATTTGCTCGCGGATTGGCTGGGTCTGCCACTGTACATCGCGCCCCTGTGCGATGTGGAGATTCAGGAATCCGGGGCGCTCTCTGCTGCTGACGGATTGCTCGTCTTGATGGTAATGGCCGTGTTTGCGATGGGTTCTCTCAGCGTGTATGCGGTTTCGCTGGGGTTGACGGTGCGGTGGCGCTCAAAACAAGCGGCATGACGCAAATTTCCTTCAGGAATTTTCACAAAACACTTGACTTTTCCCTCCGGATTTGGTATCCTATTTAGGCAAGGTTTGATAGACCGTTGCAAATCCGGGTGTAGCGCAGCTGGTAGCGTGCTTGACTGGGGGTCAAGAGGCCGCAGGTTCAAGTCCTGTCACTCGGACCAGATAAAGCCGTTCTTTCGTTGGAAAGAGCGGCTTTTTTGCAATTTATTTGGCGTTTTCAAAATCCTGAAAACTGCATTAAAATCCAAGCTGAAACAAAACGGATGCCTCTCCAGGTACAGAGAAGCATCCGTTTTTGCAATTTCAATTATTTAACAGAAAACTATAACCGCAGCACACAGCAAATCACGAAGCGACGATCACACGGATTTTTCCGCCGTTTTCCGCTGTTTTATTGGCGTATACGCGGAAGCTCGTGTAGTTGGATTTCGCCGTCTGCAGCGAAACAAACCGGTTCTGCTCCGAGACGTAAACGCCGATGTTCTCTGCCAGCTCGTAATAGCCGTCCTTGGTGCGGACACCGGAGGAACCGTCAAATGCCGACGGCTTTACCGTGTCAATCAATGTCAGCTTGAGCGTATCCAGCGAGGTATTGACGATGCTTTCATCGGTTGAGTACCCTCTGGGGACTGCAATCGGTACACCGCCCAGACCGCGCGGCAGCGTGAGTACACGGAATGTGCTTTCCTCCTGTTTGGCTCCGTCCCAATGGCGGAGCACAACATATTCCGGAGAATTGCCATCTTCCTCATCCGTCTTATCCCGCTTGCCATAGCCAATACCATAAATCCAGCTTTCTCCGGTCACATCGCCCAGAACAATATTCGTCACCGTACCTGCATTATCCTGCACGGTATACTTAATCTGCGAAGCCGGAACCGAGGTCAGGTCAATATCGCTGACGTTGATCGCGTTCAGCGGTGCGCCGGAGAGCACCTCCTCATACACGCGCACCTTGGAGGAAACAGCGTTACTGCCCAGTTTGCCCTCCGCAACAGACCAGTTTCCGGCGGTCTTTCCGGAGAGCGTGCGGCGAATCAGGTCTGCCCCCTCACCGGACTGGCTGACCGTAACAAGACGCCCCATCACATCGGTTTTTACGTCCTTGGCGATTGAAATATCCCGCAGTGTCAGACCGTTTGTCAGCGTGACCGTGGCCTTTTCCGCGTCAATCTTGGTTACAATGCCCTGCATCTCCGCGCTGACATCCTTTTTCGGGTACGCAGCCGCAACATTGCCGTCCGCGTCAAACAGCAGCGTGATGTAATCGTTCAGCTTCATATCCTTGAACGTTGCCGCCGCCTCGGAGGAAACCGAGAATTTCTGTCTCAGAATCTCCACCTGAGAGGGATGGCTGTACGTTGTCGAGTCGGTCTGATATTTTCCGCTCAGCCTGGTATCCGAAACGATCGCCTGACGGTTTGCGGCATCGAGCGTCACAACATCGTACTTTTTCAGCTTGCTCGCGTCGATCTTCGCACCGTTTTTGATGATCGTATACTCCGCCGGAATCCGGCGCGAGGTCGCCAGACCGTAAACAAACGAGTGCGCGGCACCTGCTGTCGTTTTCGGCAGGACTGCCATCAGCTGCAGCACGCCGTACTCGTTGTAGTACAGGGTCAGCGTGTCGCCGGACTGCAGGTTCGCCCATGCATTTTCGTACTCATTCATGACATGGTCGCGGCTGATATACAACTTAGTCTTGCGGTCCGGACGCAGTGTTCCGTTCGTGGTAACGATACGATCTGCTGCCGCATTGACAACCTCATAAGTTTCAGTCTTGTTGCCGTTCGGAATCACACCGACCGCAACCTTGCTGCTGCCCTTGCCGATAACGATTGTGCCGTACACGCCGATCATGCTGCTGTCCAGCGTACCGGCGGTCTTACGGGGAGATTCCGCATCCACAACACCGTCCTCATAGAACAATGCCGCATCTGCAGCAAGGCCGCTGTGTGTTTTTCCGGTCTCAAGCAGAATGCAGTCCTTGACCGTCGAGGACGCGACCTTGTCAAGCAGTGTGCTGCCCTCTTCTCCCTTTTTATCCGTATTCAGAGCGTTCAGCAGAAGCACCGCCGCGTCTCCGCGCTTGACTGCGGCACGCGCATCCGTAATCGTGACGCCGTCCGTCAGACCGATGGCCTGTGCCTGCGCGATATAATCTGCAGGCCAGAACGGACCGACATCCTCCTCTTTATAGCCCAGCATACGCAGCAGCATGGTGCAGACCTCGCCGTAGCTGACAATCTTATCCGGGCCGAAGCTGCCGTCCGCATAGCCGCGGATGATGGACTTTTCCTTCAGCTCCGGATGGCGTACTGCCGCGTTGATATACGGCGCTGCCCAGTGCGAATGCTTAACATCCGGAAAAATCGTGTAGCTGGCATACGGACTCACATCCGTCACACCCATGGCGGTAACCGCCAGCTTGCAGAACTGCGCCCGCGTCAGCGCCTTACCCGGCGCGAAGCTGCTGCCGCCTACGCCCTGCATGATACCCAGTGCATCCAGAACGGCGGCCGTCTGCGATACCCTGCTGTCTGAAATATCGGTAAACACCGCCGAAGCCGGTGCAACCATGATCAAGCCTGCCAGACACAGGCTGACAAATCTTTTTTTCATTTTCCTACCTGTCCTTTCCTTTTACTGCGTCCGCAGCGCATCTACCGGCTGCAGGTTCGAGGCTTTATTGGCGGGATACAGTCCGAAGATGATACCCAGCAGCGCAGAAAACAGAAATGCGCCGATGACCAGTCCCGCAGAGGGCAGTACGGTGAACTGCTCCACGGTCGGCATGTAGCTGTTCTGCGTTTTTGCGAGCAGCAGATTGCCCAGCACCGCCGAAAGAAAGCAGCCGAGCACAATGCCGATCACACCGCCGCAGCACGAGACCACCGAGGCTTCTACCAGAAACTGCCCGATAATATCCCGCTTGCGGGCGCCGATTGCCATACGGATACCGATCTCGCGGGTGCGCTCGGTAACAGACACCAGCATGATATTCATAATGCCGATACCGCCGACGAGCAGCGAGATTCCGGCAACACCGCCGCCGAGCAGCGCAAGCATGTTGTTGGAGGACTCGCTCTGCTCCTGCCACTGGCTGTCCGACGAAGCAGAAAAGTATCCGTTTCCCGCCTCGCAGCGGCCCTGCATAAAGCCCGGCAGAAGCTCGTCTGTCAGCTCGGCAATCACGTCCTTTTCCGCCGCCTTCACGATATACTGGCGGTCTGCCATGCCGTATACACTCATCATCGTGCTCTGCAGCGTGTACGGCATCACAATCATCTGATCGTCTGTATTCAGCTTGCCGTCATACTTGCCGGCATACACGCCGATGACCTCAAAGCCCTTGCCGCCGATCTGCAGCTTCTGCCCGATCGGACTCATCGCCCCGAAGAAATACTTGCGCAGTGTTTCTCCGATCACGCAGACGCGGGCGCGCGTGCGGCAGTCCGCAGCGGAAATATCCCGTCCGGCGGAAAGCGCATGACTGGTCACCTCGCCGTAATGCTCGTTGCCGAAGTACATATAGGTGTAGCCGCTGTTGCTGTCGTTGTTATCCAGCCTTTTGGCCCGGTACTGGATGCCGCTGTTCTGCCAGTCGTAATACTGGCTCTGCGGCGACCATGCAGCGATTTTGTCGGACAGATCATTCGTCATATAGTCCTCAAACTCCTGCCAGTCGCGGTTTTTCGCACCGTATCCGTAAATGTCGATGCGGTTGACGCCCATCGCCTCATACTGCAGGCGCTGCAGCTTGCTCGTGCCCTGAATCGACGCCACGATAGCGATAACCGATGCCACACCGATGATGATGCCCAGCATGGTCAGAATCGAGCGAACCTTGTTGTTCAGGATGGACTTGAACGCCATACGAACCGTCTGCATCCAATTCATACGGACCCTCCTTTCGTGTCCGAAATGATCCTGCCGTCCTGTATCGTCACGATGCGTTTTGCCATCTGTGCAAGATGGTTGTCATGCGTGATGAGGATGATGGAGGTTCCCTGCTCATTGAGTGCAGTCAGCTTGCGCATAATATCCAGACCGGAGGCAGAATCCAGGTTGCCGGTCGGCTCGTCCGCCATGATGATCGGCGGCTTTGCCGCCACTGCCCGCGCGATCGCAACACGCTGCTGCTGTCCGCCGGACATCTCACCCGGACGGTGATCCATGCGCTTTTCCAGTCCGACCGAGACCAGCGCCTCCTGCGCCAGACGGCGGCGTTCCTCCCGCGGCATACCGCGGTAGATGAGCGGCAGCTCGACATTTTCGAGCGCCGTCAGCGCCGGAATCAGATTAAAGCCCTGAAAGATAAACCCGATCTCCCGGTTGCGGATACCGGACAGCACAGACGGCTTCATATCGCTGACCGGCTGCCCGTTCAGATGATAGGAGCCGTAGGTCGGAATATCCAGACAGCCGAGAATGTTCATCAGCGTGGACTTGCCCGAGCCGGACTGTCCGAGAATGCACAGAAACTCTCCCCAGGATACCTGCAGCGAGATATCATCCAGTGCACGCACTTCGTTTTCTCTTCCTTCGTTGTAAATCTTGCTCATGCGCTGAACGTCAATCAACAATTCAGCGCGACGCTCCGTGTCAGGAGTCTGCGCCTTTCTTTCCCACATAAGCGCGCCCTCCTCAACCGACTGACATGCCGTCATCCGACATATCGGCGTACAGATCGCTCGGTCCGGCGAGGAATACCTCGGTGCCTTCTTCCAGACCGCCGAGGATTTCCGTGTTGGTCGAATCGGCAATGCCGGTCTCGACCGGTACAAGCTGATAACCCTCCGGAATGCCTTCGGTACCCTCGGGAATCGGCAGGGTCTCTTCAAACGGAATCTCGTTTCCGTTCTCGTCCGTCAGCGGCTTGGCGAATACAGCTGTGCCGCTGTCCGTGTTGACGATAGCCGACGACGGTACCATCAGGCAGCCGTAGGACGAGGCCGTCGTGATTTTATATTCGATAGACATGCCGCTGTAAACTTTCTGTCCCTCCAGCGGATCCACCGAAATGACCGCCTTGAAGGTCGGCATGCTGCCCTGCCCATCACCGGAGCTCTGTGTCGGCTCCAGCGCTACCGACTGCACCTCGCCGGTCAGCGAAATCTCGGAGCCGTCCGACGCGTACATCGTCATAGTCGCCTGCTGTCCTTGCTGCACCGAGCCGATATCCATCGAGGAGACCTCGGCGTTGACGACAATATCATTCAAATCGGCAACCACAACGAGCGTCTCCGAGCCGGTCGCCTCCTGTCCTTCAACCGCGTTCAGGCTGACAACAATGCCGTCCATCGGAGAGGTAACAGTCGAGTTCTGAATCTGCTGCTGCAGTTCGGCAATGTGTGCCCGCTTTTCGTTTGCAGCCGTCTTTGCACTGTCAACCGTGCGGTTTGCCGCCGCAATACCATTCTGCGCGGCTGCAATCTCATCCTGAGAAGCGTCACTCGACAGGGACATGATAAGCGCACCGCCGTTGTAGGTGCTGTAGCTTGTGCCGTTCAGCTTGATGATCTCGCCGCTCATCTGTGCGGTGACGGCTTCCTCGCGGCTGTATTCCAGTGTGCCCGCGTTCGCCGGATAGATCGCACCGAGGCGCCCGGCATTGATCGTCGCGGTGGCTGTCATGCCCTTTGTCAGCGAACCGGGGTTATTCACCGTAATGCCGACGCGGATAACGCGCACACCCTCACTCGAAATCTGCTGTGCTGTCTCGACCGACGATACCGTACCGCTCACCTCGCTCATCGCAGAAGCGATGGATACCGTGGCCGACTGTCCGGTGCGAATGCTGCGGGCATATTCGGCGCTGAACGCCAGCGTCAGCTTCATCTGGCGGTCATTTACCATGTAGCCGATGACCTGACCCTCGCTCACCTGCTCACCGACACGGAAGGACACATCCTTGTCGTCCGAATCCTTGGCCGGAATCAGTTTGCCGGTAAACGGCGCCGTGATGTTCAGACGGCTCAGTTTTCTCTGCGCCGCGCTCAAGTCGGACTGTGCCTTGGAGACCTCCAGCTGCGCGTCCGAGACACCGCGTTCCGCCTCGGTCAGTTCCTTTTGTGCATCCGCAAGTTCCTTGCGGGTTTCGGTCGGGTCGATCACCAGCAGCGGATCACCGGTGTGTACCTCGTCGCCCTCGGCGACCAGCACCTGTGTTACCTTGCCCTTAACCTCCCGGCCAAGTTCCTCGCGTTTTTTTGCAGCAGTAACGCCGCTTCCCTCTATGTAGGTCTCCAGATCGCCGCAGCTGACCATAGCCGTGGTCTGCGTCACGTCCTCCGTACCCGCATCGCGGGATTTCACCACGGCCCAGATGCCGCCGCCAAGCAGCAGCGCAACTGCCGCCGCCGTAATGCCGATACGCGCACCCTTGCTCAGTCTGCGCTTTTTGCGATTCATTTTGTCTGCGTATTTGTTGCGCTTGGGCAACACCTCGGCTGCAGGCTCTGCCGTGATTTCATCCTGTACCGCAGGCACCGCCTGCGTCTGCTCTAAAGGCGATTCTTCCTGTTTCTTGTGTCTGTCGAATAACCTCTTCTCGTTTTGGCTCAAACTATGATGTCCTTTCTGTTCTCTATCCATTATTGATAAAGCGGCATAGCCGCCTTATTCCCACGTAAATCTGTGCTTGCAAAAGGTTAAGCATCCTAATTTGAGTGAATATGACTTTTTCAGCGGCACCTCCACTGCCGCTTCCGATCGCTGTCAGACTTTCTCGGAATTCGTTCCCGTGTCCGCATATTGTACATTTGTGCATCGGACATATATCACCATCATATTAGCATATTGCACAAATCCTTGCAAGACATGTTTGCTTACAATTTAGTGAAAAACACATCCGGAGGCAGGTGACGGGCGGAAACGATAAGTTAGAACAAGCTAACCCATCTGCAGTATATACCGTAACTAATAAGGCTGTATCTGTCTATGCTTTCCTTTATTATATGAGCAGAGCAGGTTTTATGCGCTGTCCAAAAGCAAATTTTCAACGCTTGTTTTCCTGCGCTGGCAAAACGCGTTTGCTTATCATATTTTCTGGCTTCCGTCACAGCATTTGCATCTCATATTTCGACCTTTGGTGCGCAACCTACTATCAGCAAAACCCAACACACCAAACCGAATCGAAAAGGAGCGAACAAACATGACTAACACGAAAAATGGTTCTAATCAGGGCATGGTACCGGAAGCACGCGCGGCAATGGATCGCTTCAAAATGGAGGCAGCTGCCGAGGTCGGCGTAAACCTCAAGCAGGGCTATAACGGCGATCTGACCAGCCGTCAGGCCGGCTCCGTAGGCGGTCAGATGGTGAAGAAGATGATCGAATCCTACGAGCAGAATATGGCAAACCAGGGCTAAACGCTTCTCTTTCCTGCGTAAAAAGGGACACAGAATCATTCCGTGTCCCTTTACTTATGCTTTCTCTGCCTGTCTGCGGAACAACTCATCGAGTGTTCTGCCGCTCTTGTCCTTCCATTCCGTCCAGCCGTTCGCGCTTGCGCCCAAAACGAAGCAGGCCGCCGCACTGGGCGAGGAAAACGACATGGATTTGCTCAGATAATGCTTGTTATCCTGATAAACGATATCCATTTTCCGATACAAGTCAATTTCTATCCATCCGAACAGTACAAAGCCGCCGCTTCACAGGGAAACGGCGGCTTTTTACTCTTACTCAGGACTCTCTCCAGTCCGCGAAAATACGCTCTGCGTCAGACGCACTTGCGCACGCGAGCAGCTTGTCAGCCAGCTCCTTGCATTCGCCGCAGGAGTGCTTTGCAAGGTCTGCCTTTGCTGCCAGCATTGCGGATGCCGACATGGACAGATTGGTCACGCCGAGACCGCACAGCACCGGCGCCATGCCGGCCGTGCCTGCCATCTCGCCGCACACGCCGACTTCGATACCGTTCTCGTTCGCTGCTTTGGCCGTCATGGCGATCAGGCGCAGCACGCCCGGATGCAGCGGACGGTACAGATAGGAAATCTTCTCGTTGATGCGGTCCACCGCGCAGGAATACTGAATCAGGTCATTCGTGCCGATCGAGAAGAAGTCAACCTCCTTCGCCAGCACATCTGCGCAGACAGCCGCCACCGGAATCTCGACCATAATGCCGACCTTGACGTTCGGATTGAAGGGTACGCCTTCCGCGGTCAGCATGTCCTTCGCCTGCTCGAGCACCTGCTTTGCACCACGCACCTCATCCACCGACGAAATCATCGGGAACATAATGCGCAGATCGCCGTACTGCGCGGCACGCAGCAGCGCGCGAAGCTGAATCAGAAACAGCTCCGGCTGATTCAAGCAAATGCGGATCGCGCGGTAGCCGAGGAACGGATTCTGTTCCTTCTCCAGTGCCAGTGCGGGCACTTCCTTGTCGCCGCCGATGTCCAGCGTGCGGATGATAACCGGCTTGCCCTGCATGATCTCACACGCCTTCTTGTAGGCGGCGAACTGCTCTTCCTCGCTCGGCAGGTCGGTACGATCCATGAACAGGAACTCCGAGCGGAACAGACCGACGCCTTCACCGCCAAGCTCCGCTACGCGGACTGCGTCATCCGGCGTACCGATGTTGCCCTCGATAATTACACGGCGGCCGTCCGAGGTCGCGCCCTCCTTATCCTTGTACTGCGCGAGCATGGCACGATGCGCCGCATCGGCCTTCTGGCGCTCCGCAAAGTCGGCAAGCGTCTGCTCATCCGGCTGCGCGACTACTTCACCTGCCGCGCCGTCGATCAGCAGCAGGTCGCCGTCCGCGATCTCGTCCGCCTTTTCGCCGGCACCGACAATCGCCGGAATACCCATCGAACGCGCCATGATCGCCGAATGGCTCGTGCGGCCGCCGATCTTCGTGATAAAACCGGCAACCGGCTTGCCGCCGATCTTCGCCGTGTCGGACGGCGTAAGGTCGTTCGCCACAATAATGCACGGCTCGGTGATCGTGTCGATCGCGTTATCCGCAATGCCCTTCAGATTCTTAATGACCCGCTGCGAGATATCACCGATGTCTGCTGCACGCGCCTGCATATATTCGTCGTCGAGTGCGCGGAACATCGCCTGAAAGTTCTCGCAGTTGACAAAGCACGCGTACTCCGCGCAAACCTTCTCATCCGTTACAATGTTTGTCATGCCCTCAACAAAATCAGGGTCGTCGAGCATCATCAGATGTGCGTCAAAAATTTCCGCCTCAGCCGCACCGATATTCTTTTCCGCATCGTCACGCAGCACTTCGATCTGCTGCTTGGCTTTTTCCACTGCGTCAAGAACGCGCTTGCATTCGGCTTCCACATCGGCAACGGTCTCCTTAACGACCGAAAGATCTTCTTCCTTGATCACGAGAGCCTTTGCCTTCGCCAGACCCTCCGAAACGCCGATAGCCTTGAATTTAACCATGGGGTTTTCCTCCGTTTTTACGATTGTATTTTTATACAAATTTCGCAACCAAACCTATATTATATTGTACAACATCCCCATACTTTCGTCAAGCAAATAAAGTTTTTTCTGCAAACCGACATTTATTTTTGAAAAACGAGTGCCGTACTCGGGATTTGTCTGCTATAATAGAGGCATTCCACACTACTTCTACTGGAGGAAGGATAATTATGGCTAATCGCTGCACTCGTATTCCCGAGATCATGTTTCCGCGTGAAGGCGTGGACCTGTCCAAGTGGGCAGTCATCGCCTGCGACCAGTACACCTCTCAGCCGGACTACTGGGCCGAGACTGACAAGACCGTCGGTGACGCACCCTCTACCCTGCGTCTGACCCTGCCGGAGGTTTATCTGGAGGACGCGGACGTTGCTGCCCGCACGGAGAAAATCCATCAGACCATGCAGCAGTATGTGCAGGACGGCACGCTGCGCACCCTGCCCGCCGGCGTCGTTCTGACCGAGCGCTGGTCCGGCGGCTCCTGCCCGCGCCGCGGCATCGTGCTGTCGGTCGATCTGGAAGCGTATGAATACACGCCCGGTTCCGCATCGCTCATCCGCCCGACCGAAAAGACGGTTGTCGAGCGTATTCCGCCCCGTCTCAAGGTTCGTCAGGGCGCGTGCCTGGAGCTGCCGCACATCATGATCCTGATCGACGATCCCGACCGTCAGATCATCGAGCCGCTGTTCGAGCAGACCGCCTCTTATGACAAGCTGTACGATACCGACCTGATGCAGAACGGCGGTCATATCACCGGCTGGTTCCTGCCGAACGGTCCGGAGACCGAGGCCATCGAGGCCAAGCTCGAAGCACTCTGCGACCGCGAGACCTTCAACAAGAAGTACGGCTGCACGGACGCACAGGCGCTGCTGCCGTATGCAGTAGGCGACGGCAACCACTCCATGGCCACCGCAAAGGCGTACTGGGAAGAGGTTAAGAAGGGCCTGACTGCAGAGGAGCAGGAGAACCATCCGGCACGTTTTGCACTCGTTGAGGTTGTCAACATCCATGACGAGAGCCTGATCATCGAGCCGATCCACCGTGCCCTGTTCGGCGTAGACGCCGATGAGCTGCTCGGCGCACTGACCGACTTCTACAACGGCGAGGGCTGCAAGGCTTACGTTGCCGACGAGGCTCCCAAGAGTGAGAACGCGCACTTCTTCCCGTTCTGCTCGGCGAACAAGTCCGGCGTGTTCATTGTTGAGAACCCGAAGTGGGCCATTCCGGTCGCTACCATCCAGACCGGTCTGGACGCTTATCTTGAGACCCACACCTCCGCGAAGATCGACTACATCCACGGCACGGACGTTGTTGTTTCGCTGGCGGAAAAGCCGGGCAACCTCGGCTTCATCCTGCCGGACATCGCCAAGAACGACCTGTTCCGCGGCGTTGTTTTCGATGGCGTTCTGCCGCGCAAGACCTTCTCCATGGGTGAGGCGCACGAGAAGCGCTACTACATGGAGGCAAAGACCATCGTAAAGTAAAGGCAATACCGCACAATTAAAGCGGCGGCTCCTTGTGCAGGCTCCGGTCGCACTGCCGCGGTGCTTTGCGGAAATTTTGTGTCCTGACTTTGGCTTCGGTTCCTTGCGCGAGTTCCGTCCGCGCTGCCGAAGTTTCACGGTAATACATCAAGTATTACCGCAAAACTGTGCCTCGTCAGTACGCAAAATTTACTCGCAAATCACTCTTGTTCAATTATGCGGTATTACCTAAAGTTACGCCTTTTCAGAGGACGCAGCCGCATCGGCTGCGTCCTTTTTCCATTCCAGCACTGCCGTGTTTCCTTCTGTGCGGCAAAGCACAAAGGCGGGCGCCAGCGCGAACGGCTTTTTCGGGTCGAACGGACATTGCAGACGCAGTCCGGTCTCGGTCGGCTGAATCTGCACGTTTTCGTTGGATAGAAGCGCGTCCAGGACCGTATCTCCGGTGACAAGCGGCGGCTCGGGCGGCGCATTGCTCTGCGGCAAAGGCTCCGGCGCAGACGCGAGATAGAACCGTTCGGGTTCGCCCTCACAGCCAGTCTCATGCAGCATTTGCCGCGAGAGATGCCGGCGCAGGCGCAGACGGCCATGCTCCGGTGCAGGCAGACCAACCCGCAGGATGTTTCCGTTCACAACCGCATAGCAGCGCAGCAGTTCGTCCCCGCAGACGGCGCAGTCGAGATTGACCTGCACGCCGCAGGCATCCGGGGTCCAGTCGATCGTGCCGATTGGGTTGTTGTTACAGAATACGTCTGCGCGCATGGGCGGTTCTCCTTTCTGTGCAAATTTGAATTTTACTACTTGCTAAAGCATATAAAATGGGAGCCAACCTTTGGCTGGGAGGTTCAAAAGGATAGACACCAAGGTTTGCCCCTGCCGCGGGCGCGGCACGTTCCTGCCGTCCGCAGACGGCAAATCCCAGTCTATACGCAAAAAGCGCATACCCCATAAAAAGGATATGCGCTTTCTCCCGCCGTTATACGGCTTACCCTTGCACCGAGCCGAGTCCGAAGCTGACTGCCAGTGCTTCATCGACGTGCCGCATGGCTTTTTCGTCGAGCGAGCCCATTTTCTCGCGCAGGCGGCGTTTGTCCAGCGTGCGGATCTGCTCGGTCAGGATGATGGAATCCTTGGTCAGTCCGTAGTTCGGCGCACCGACCGTGATATGCGTCGGCATTTTCGCCTTGTTGATCTGCGATGTAATAGCGGCGGCGATCACGGTCGGACTGTACCGATTGCCGACGTTGTTCTGCACGATCAGCACCGGACGGATGCCGCCCTGCTCACTGCCAACCACCGGACTGAGATCGGCATAGTAAATATCGCCTCGTTTGATGTTGCTATCCACTTTGGTTCACACTCCGATGAAATAGATTTACGGTGCTGCCTGATGTTTTTCCCGCAAACCTATTTTCCCCGTGTCACACAAAATTATAACTGTATAATGCAGAAAAGCGGAGAGAGAAAAATCTCCTCCGCTTCAAAGCTGTCGCGAAACTACAGTTTCGCCGACAAGCAGGAACGGACCGCAGGCCGTTCCAAAGTCGTCCGAAAGTTCCTGTTCAGAAACTTTCTCCCTCCAGAAGTAAGAAAACCGTGATACATGCTCCCGGTTTTCTTGCATTTGCAACGCAAATGCTGTTTTAATAGCGCTGCCGCGCGATACTATCAAACTAACAGGATACCGACTTTGAGAGACAAATGAAGCGAGGGAAAATCCCTCGCTTCATCTTATGCACGCAATGTCAGTAAATTACCGATAGAAGCGCGGCACGCGCCGGCTGATGGCGCACAGCACCTCGTACGAGATGGTGCCCGCCGCGTCTGCTGCGTCCTCTGCCGTCCAGCCTTCAGGACCGAACACGGTCACTTCGTCACCGCGATGTACGTCTACGCCCTCCGGAATACGCACCATGCACATATCCATGCAGATGCGGCCGAGCACGGGCGCTTTCACGCCGCCGAGCAGCACCTGCGCCTTGCCCGAGCCTGTACGCAGATAACCGTCCGCATAACCCATTGAGATAACCGCCATATGGGTCGGCTCTGCCGTCTCGAAGGTGCGGCCATAGCTGATGGTCGTATTCGCCGGAATATCGCGCACCTGCACCACACGCGCCTTGACGGTCATGGCGGGTCTCAGATCGAGCACCGGCGGCACGGAGGCATCCGGCCGATAGCCGTACAAGATAATGCCCGCGCGGGTCATCGTGCAGTGCATCTTCTCGTAGGTTTGGATGGCGCCGCTGTTCGCACAGTGGCGCAGCGGCAGGTCAAGGCCGGCCGCTTGCAGACCCTCGCACACATCCGAGAAGCGCTTGTACTGCAATTCCGTGTACGCCTCGCCGGAGGGCACGTCGGCAACCGCAAAATGCGTGAAAATGCCTTCGCTGATCAGGCCCGGCAGCTTGGAGCACGCAAGGATATCCTGCACGGTCTGCTCACACTCCCACGACGGGAAGCCGAGCCGCGTCATGCCGGTATCCAGCTTGTAGTGTACGGTGACCGGCTTGCCGGTGCGCTCTGCTGCCGCGCTGATGAGTTCTGCGGTCTCGCGGTCGTACACCGGCACGGTGATGCCGTACTGTACCGCCGTGTCCATATCCTTCTCGTCCACATAGCCAAGGATGAGGATGGGCGTTTCGATGCCTGCTTCTCGCAGCTCCACACCCTCCGGAATGGTCGCTACCGCAAAATACGGTGCGTCCATCTTCTCCAGCCGCTTAGCCACCTGCACGGCACCGTGACCGTATGCGTCCGCCTTAACGACACACAGGACCGGCGCCTTTGCCTGCTCGCAGATCACGCGATAATTATGCTCGATCGCACCGAGGTCGATCTCCGCCCAAGTGCGGTGTTGATTTACTTCCATTGTTTTCGTCACTCCAACAGAACCGTTTGGTTCCTGATTTACTGACAGGATTCCACCTGTATGGTCAGCACGCGCGCACCGTCCGCATACAGCTCGGCATAGACCGGCTGCAGATCGCTCTGCCGCAGCCACACCTGCTTTTCCACGCTGTCGTCTGCCTTCTCATAGCGCAGCACGAGCAGGCTCTCGCCGTTTGTGTGCTCGCTCCACACCTGTGCAGGCGCAGCGTACCGCAGATCGTTCAGCAAACAGAACCACGCGTCTGCCGGGGTCAGTCCGGTGTGTCGAGGAGCAATATCATCCAGCTGCAAGTCGTTGTACTGCAGCGTGAACGCGCCGTTCTCCTCACCCGAGATGCGCCCGCCGATACCGGCGACCGACTCCGGTGCGGTCAGCGTGAAGGAATCGCTGTCCTCTCTATTATAGACATAGTCGCTTTCAAATTCCAGTACAGATTCGTCCAAATCCGAGATTATTTTCAAATGCGCCGTACAGCTGTCCAACGATGCGAAATGCGCACGCACATCCTCAGCACTCATTTCCGCCGAGCGGCCGCAGCCGCAGAGCAGAACAAGCGCCGCCAAACCACACAGCAGCCTGTTCAGATTACCACTCCTTTGACCGGTTTATCACCATGTTTTCGAGTTATATCGTTTCAGCAGAATCGGCAGCTGCGTCAGCATATCGCTCGGCGTCATGCCGTATTCGCTCAGCGCATTCGCAGCCAGATCTCCGGCTCTGCCGTGCAGCCACGCCGCCGTACAGGCTGCCGAAACCGCGTCAATGCCCTGTCCGCACAGCGAAACCAGCATGCCTGCCAGCACATCGCCGCTGCCGCCTTTCGCCATGCCGGGATTGCCCGAGGTATTGCGATAGCAGCCGCCGTCCGGCGTAAAAATGCGGGTGCGGTGTCCCTTGTAGAGCACGATGCACCGATAGTCCTGCGCGAACTGTGCCGCGTCCGCAGCGGTCGCATCCGGCTTGCCGCTGAGCCGTGCAAACTCGCCTGCGTGCGGCGTGAGCACGACCGGCTTTGCCGTTCGCCGCAATATATCCTTATGCCCGGTAATCGAATTTATGCCGTCCGCATCTAGCACAATCTGGCAAGCAGCTTTTTCAAGCAGGGTACACACGATTTCGGTCAGCGTATCCGAACGGCCGAGTCCGCACCCGATGAGCAGCGCGTCCGCCTTTTCGGCAAGCGCAAGCAGCTTCGACAGTGCGTCCATGGAAAACAGCCCGTTTTCATCCTGCGGCATGGGCCGCACGACCGGCTCATTCAGCTTGACCGCCAGCACCGGCCACGCACCCTGCGGAACTGCCAGCGTCACAACGCCGCTTCCCATGCGGACCGCGCCCTGTGCCGAAAAATATGCCGCGCCTGTATATCCTGCCGAGCCGCACACGCACAGAATGCGGCCGTAGTCGTTTTTATTTGTCTCCGGATTGCGCGGATGCAGTACGCTGTCCACAAAATCCTGGTTTATCTCTGTCATATCGTTTCCTTTCAAGTCGAAGCCGCTGCCGCGTTCGCCTGCGCGTGCACTGCGTCGATTGCGAGGACGACCGCCAGCGCAAGCATCTCATCCGCCGAATCTGCGATGTCCAGCGCGTAGCAGTCGCCCCATGTGAACCACTCCTTGGAGATGGACACGACCTCGCGGCCATTCTGCGTGATACGGTATTCATGCGCCCAGAAATCGCCCTCGATTGTCCAGTCGAGACCCTCTATCCCGTACTTTTCGAAGAAAAACGTAAACCGCTTGACGATTTCCGCGCGTTCCACGCCGTCCATGTACACAAAGAAGCGAGGCATCATGCTGAACACCTTCTGCTGGATGAATGCAGTTTCCCGGCCGGTCAGGTCGGTAACGTGCAGCTTCTTTCCCCACGAGAAAAATTCGCCCTCAACGTAGTATTTGTCCGCGCCGGTTTCATCAAACACGGTGAAGCGATCTACCCACGAAAAGACTTTCTGTTTGATGCATAGTTTCATAACTATCCCTCCCCCTTTTCTTACAGAATAACACGGCGTGTGCTGACCGTCAAGCACGGACGTTTCGCTGCACCGCCGCATAGGCTGACACGAGGAGGTGATACTTTGGCGATCAAGATTTTTGTCGATCAGGGACACAATCCGTCCGGTCCGAACACCGGCGCGGAAGGCAGCGGACTGCTCGAGCAGGATGTGACCTACGCGGTCGGCGTGTATCTGGCCGATCTTCTGCGGGCTGACCCTCGGTTTGAGGTGCGACTGAGCCGCAGCACACCCGAGGAAATCCTCGGCACAAGCAACGCCACCAGTCTGGCCGAGCGCGTGCGGCTGGCGAACGAGTGGCCTGCGGATTACTTCATCAGCATCCACTGCAACGCGAACGTAAATCCCGCCGTCAACGGCACCGAGGTGTATGTTTATCGGGAAAATACGCAGGCGTACTGGCTGGCGCAGCATGTGCTCGCCGGCATCGTTGCGCGTGTCGGCACGCGCGATAACGGCGTGCGCGTCCGTCCAAGCCTGTATGTCCTGCGGCGGACGCAGATGCCTGCGATTCTGGTCGAGCTGGCATACCTGACCAATACTTCCGATGCGATGAAGCTGGAGAACGATCCGTTCGGGTTTGCACAGGGCATTTATAACGGTCTGCTCAGTTATTTTGATTTGGAACCGTATTAAACAAAAAAACGAGAGGTCTTTTGACCTCTCGTTCTATCTTTCTTAACGCACTTTACTAACGTCGCAGCTTTTCGCGCGTTAGCGCGCATTTAATAGAATTTGCAGTGCAAATTCCAAAAAAGCGGGAGCATGTATCGGCGCAGCGCGGCCGAGAAGCCGCGCAAGGATAGCGCAGGATTTTTTGACTTTGGGAGGGAGAAAGTTTCCGTATGGGAACTTTCGAACGACTTTGGAACGGCCCACGGTCCGTTCCTCTTGTCGGCCAAACCGTGGTTTGGCGACAGCATCTTAAAATCCTCCGGTGACGCCTAAAACCTGTCCGGTAATGAAAGACGACTTATCCGAGCACAGATACAGAATGCTGTCCGCGACCTCGGCTGCCGCGCCGACTCTTCCGAGCGGTGTCTGATCGGCAAGCTCCTGCATGGTATCCGCACTGTGCATGGCATTCATGTCGGTGTCGATCACGCCCGGCACAATGCAGTTGACCCGGATATTGCTCGGGCCAAGCTCCTGCGCGAGCGACTTGCTCAGGCCGATAATCGCAGCCTTGCTCGCGGAATAATGGCTCTCGCAGGACGCGCCGCACTCCCCCCACATGGACGACACCGTAACGATGCTTCCCTTGTGATTGTGCAGCATTTCAGGCAGCACAGCGCGGATGGTGCGTACCGTACCCATGAGATTGACATCCAGCATGCGCATCCAGTCCGCGTCGGTGATATTCTGGAACAGCTTTTGTTCGGCGATGCCTGCATTGCAGACCACGGCATCGATGGTGCCGAATCGCGCCTTGACCTCCGCCGCGGCCAGCTCGACCGCTGCGGTATCCTGCTGGTCGGCCAAAAGCGCCAGTGCGCCAGTCTCCCCAGCGAGCCTGTCCGCCGCCTCACGGCTTTTGCTGTAAGTAAACGCGATATTCCATCCGTTTTCGGCAAACGTGCGCACACAGGCGGCACCGATGCCGCGCGAGCCTCCGGTGATGAGAACAGTCTGCGCCATGTCAGATGGCAACCGTCTGCTGTGCCTCGAACAGGCACTGGTTCAGATCCTTGCTCTGTGCCAGACCCTCCTCAATGTCGATATCGGTAACAATGTTGTTATCCGAAACAACAACACGATTGGCCTTGCCCTCCATCAGAGCACGAACCGCAGCATAGCCCATGCGAGTCGCCATAACACGATCCATAGCAGACGGAGAGCCGCCGCGCTGGATGTGACCAAGGATCGTTACACGGGTATCAATGCCGGTAGCCTCGTGAATCTGGTCTGCAACGGCCTGTGCGGAGCCATAGCCCTCGGCTACGATGATGATATGGTGGTTGCGGCCCTTGATACGGCCGATACGCATTTTCTCTACGATCTCGGTGTCGAAATCCAGCTGACGCTCGGGCAGGCAGATCGCGGTCGCGCCGACTGCACAGCCAACCTGCAGTGCCAGATGACCTGCACGGCGGCCCATGACCTCTACGACCGAGCAACGCTCGTGGGACTGCATGGTATCGCGCAGCTTATCGATGCACTCGATCGCAGTATTGCAGGCGGTGTCAAAACCGATGGTGTAATCCGAGCAGCCGATATCATTGTCGATGGTACCCGGAACGCCGATGCACGGAACACCCTTGCGGGAAAGCGCCTGTGCACCGCGGAATGTACCATCGCCGCCGCAGCAGATCAGGCCGTCAATGCCGAGGTAGCGGCAGGTGTCAGCCGCTTTCTGCAGACCTTCCTCGGTCAGCATCTCCTTGCAGCGTGCGGTGTACAGCATGGTGCCGCCCTTGCGGATAATGCCGTCTACACTGCGGGCACCCATCTCGATGATGTCACCGTTGATGAGACCGCTGTAACCGCGGCGAATGCCGAGAACGGAAATATCGTTTGCGCTTGCGCTGCGGACTACCGAGCGAATAAGTGCGTTCATGCCGGGTGCGTCGCCGCCGCTGGTAAGTACGCCGATTCTGCGAATTTGTTTATCCATGATAAAGCCTCCCTGTTGTCGGTTCTGTTTTCTTTCTTGGCGGCACGGTCAATGCCGCACTGACCTCTGTATTGCAGTTCTGTTTCCCTCTGCGGAAACCGTCTCTCTCCCCAAGGATAAACACAGTCTCCTATTGTATTATAACATCTTCCTCGCGCAAGAGAAAGCGTAATTTTGTTAAAAATGCAATATCCGGTTTGCACCAGTACCGGCGGGCAGCGAGCGTCTTTTTCTTCGTGTCCATCGGGTAGAGATAGACCGGCGTATCACCGGGCTGTGTGCACAAAACCTCTTTAATCTGCGTCCATTCATCACTCTGCAGGCTGGAAATACGCAGGAACAGCTTTTGCGGCGCCAGCTTTGCCGCCTGCGCATCGGTGTAGACCGACTTCTGCGTGCCCTTTTTCGGCTGCTGCAGGCTCTCCACTGCACTCTCGGTGAGCGGCTGCGCCTCGTTCAGCAGCACCTTGGGCGCCTCGTCCTCTCGTGCGTCGATCTTACCGGTAAGCAGGACTGCGCTGTCCTCGGTGAGGTATGCGCCGCACTGCTGCAGCGAACGCGGGAACACGACAAGCTCAATCGCCGCCGTGTCGTCCTCCGCGGTGACATACGCCATCATCGAGCCGTTCCTGGTCGATTTCAGACGCACCGCCGTGATAACACACGCAAGCCGGACGGTCATGCCGTCCTTGTAGACCGGCCTGCTGCTCTCGCCCGTCAGGTCGTCGATGATCTGCTTGACGGAGGCCGCCTGCGCCTTCTGCGTCAGGCTGCGATACTCGTCCATCGGGTGACCAGAGAGGTACAGACCGGTGGTCTCCTTCTCCATCGCCAGCAGTTCCCGCTTGGGTACTTCCGGAATGTTCGGCATCGCAATCTGCGTGTCGCGCACCTCGTCGTTGCCCATGCCGAACAGGTCCATCTGACCCTCGATGTTCTTCTTGCGGTTCTGGGCAATGGCATCTACTACGGGATTGACGATTTTCAAAAGCTGACTGCGGTAGTAGTGCATGGAATCGAACGAACCCGCCTTGATGAGACTTTCGAGCGCTCTGCGGTTGAGTTCGCGGTCATACATGCGCTCGCAGAAATCCTGGAACGAGGTAAACAGGCCGTTCGCCTCTCGCTCCTCGACAAGCTGCTTCATAAACGAGCGTCCCACACCCTTGACGGCTGCCAGACCGAAGCGGATATTCTCTCCTGCAACCGAAAACTCATCGTAGGATTCGTTTACGTCCGGCGGAAGCACCGCGATGCCCATATCACGCGCCGCCTGAATATACTCGGAGATCTTATCCGAAACATCCAGAACGCTCGTCAGCAGCGCCGCCAGATATTCTCTCGGGTAGTGGCATTTGAGGTACGCCGTGCGGAACGATACGACTGCGTAGCATACGGCATGTGCCTTGTTGAACGCGTAGTTTGCGAAATCCATGATCTCGTCAAACAGGCTTGCCGCAACAGCTTCAGGCACGCCGCGCTTGATGGCGCCGTCAATGCCCAGCTCCTCATTGCCGTAAATGAAGTTGACGCGCTCCTTTTCCAGCTCCTTCATCTTCTTTTTACTCATGGCGCGGCGCACCATATCTGCCTTGCCAAGCGAGTAACCAGCAAGGCTCTGGAACACCTGCATAACCTGTTCCTGATAGATCATACAGCCGTAGGTGACGCTTAAAATCGGCTCGAGCAGCGGATGCTTGTACGTTACCTTTTCCGGATGGTGACGACACTCAATGTAGCGCGGAATGGACTGCATCGGACCGGGTCGGTACAGCGCAACGACTGCGGTAATGTCCTCGATGGACTGCGGGCGCAGACCGGTAACGACGTTGGTAATGCCCGCGCTTTCCAGCTGGAATACGCCCATGGTCGAGCCCTTGCCGAGCATCTCGTAAGTCGCGGGGTCGCTCATATCCACGTTCTCGATGGAAAAATCCGGCGTGTGACGGCGAATCAGCTTTTCCGCGTCCGCGATAACGGTCAGGTTGCGCAGGCCGAGGAAGTCCATCTTGAGCAGACCGAGTTCCTCGATGGTCACCATCGTAAACTGCGTTACCATCTGGTCGCCGTTGCGCGACAGCGGAACGTAGGTGTCCACGGGGTCCTTGGTGATAACCACGCCTGCCGCATGCGTCGATGCGTTGCGCGGCATGCCCTCGAGCGCACGCGCCGTATCAATAAGCTCTTTGACCTGCGGCTGCTCGTCGTACATCTTTTTCAGCTCCGCGTTGATGGTCAGCGCCTTGTCGATCGTAATGTGCAGCTCGTTCGGCACCTGCTTGGCAACCGCGTCAACATCGTTGTACGGAATGTTGAGCGCACGGCCGACATCGCGGATGGCACCGCGGGCAGCCATCGTGCCGAACGTGACAATCTGCGCCACGCGATCCTTGCCGTACTTGCGGGTAACGTACTCGATGACCTCCGGACGGCGAACATAGCAGAAGTCCACGTCGATATCCGGCATGGAGACACGCTCCGGATTCAAAAATCGCTCGAAGTACAGCGAATAGTGAATCGGGTCAAGGTCGGTGATAGCGAGGCAGTACGACACGATCGAGCCTGCTGCCGAGCCGCGTCCGGGTCCGACCGGAATGCCCTGACTTTTTGCGTAGCCGATAAAGTCGGACACGATGAGGAAGTAATCGACAAAGCCCATCTTGGCGATCATGTCGATCTCGTACTGCAGACGCTTGCGCACGGTGCCGTCATCGTTCGGATAGCGCCTTGCGAAGCCTTCATCGCACAGCTTCTGCAGATATTCGAGCGAGGTGTAGCCGTCCGGCACATCGAATTCCGGCAGGTGGTACTTGCCAAACTCAAACTCAACCTGACAGCGTTCTGCGATCTTTACTGTGTTGGCGAGTGCCTCCGGGTGCTCCGGAAACAGCGCCGCCATTTCGTCCGCGTCCTTGATGTAGAACTCCTGCGTCTCAAACTTCATGCGGGTCGGGTCATCCACGGTCTTGCCCATCTGAATGGACATCAGCACGTCCTGAATGCGCGCATCCGCCTTAGTCAGATAATGCGCGTCATTGGTCGCCACCAGACCGATATTCAGCTCTCTGGAAAGCTGGTACAGACCCTCATTGACTTTCTGCTGCAGCGGAATGCCGTGGTCCTGAATTTCAAGGTAGAAATGCTCCCGGTCAAAAATATCGAGGAACTGCTCGCAGAGGTCATACGCGCCGTCCATATCACCGTCCGCCAGCGCACGCGGAATCGCGCCCGCCAGACACGCAGACAGACAAATCAGACCTTCGCTGTGCGCGCGCAGCAGCTCCATGTCGATACGCGGCTTCATGTAAAAGCCCTCGGAGAAACCGCACGACACCATGTGGATGAGGTTGCGGTAGCCGGTCATGTTCTCGCACAGCAGGATGAGGTGCGTGTGCCACTCGCCGTTGATGTAGCTGCGATCAAAGCGCGAATGCGGCGCCAGATACACCTCGCAGCCGATGACCGGATGGATCCCCTTCGCCTTGCAGGCGCGGTAAAAGTCGATCACGCCGTACATGACGCCATGGTCGGTCAGCGCGCAAGAGGTCTGCCCCAGCTCTGCCACACGGTCCACCAGCTTTTCGATACGGCAGGCGCCGTCCAGCAGGCTGTATTCGCTGTGGACATGCAGATGTGCAAATGGTACCAATTTAGTCCTCCTTTTCCGCAAGCTCAATGATCTTTTTCAGGCGGTGGCTCAGTCCCGGTTTGGAGATAGGCGGGTCAAAGCGCTGCGCCAGCTCGGACAGGCTGTCCGTCGGGTATTCCAGACGCAGGCGCACAGTCTCCCACAGGTTGCCCGGAAATGCATCCTCCCCCTGCCGGTCGATCAGCGCCTGAATCGCCGCGATCTGCCGTGCCGATGCATCGGCGGCCTTCATCATGTTCGCGGTCTCACAGTTGACCTGCCGGTTGATCGTGTTGCGCAGATTCTTCTCTACCTTCGCCTGCATCAGCTCCATCGCCGCGTGCGGCGCACCGATGCGCGTAAGGAAATCCTCCGCGCTTGCGCCGTCCTTAAAGTACAGCAGATACGCGCTGCCGCGCCGTGCCTGCTTGGGCGATAAACCTAAATCAAGCATCAGGCTTGTCTCCTCGCCCGACAGACTCTGGTGGGTGGTTTTCAGCTCGAGATGGCTTTTCTTGTCCGGTCCCGCGACCGTGCCGCCCATGAGGAAGGCGCCGCGCAGGAAGGACGCAATGCAGCAGTCCTCCTCGAGCAGATTGCGGTTGATGTGATAGGTGATGTGGCTCTTGCAGTCGTAGCCGAGCGCGTCAAACACGCGTCCGATCTGCGCCGGTTCGGTGAGCACAAGCTGCTGCTTGCGGCCTGCCTTCTGCGGCTCGCACTCAACAAAAAACGCGCGCTGCAGCAGCGCCTGCAAGCGGCGGACAACGGTCATGTTCTCCGCCGACAGCCGTATCTCCTTGTGCGAAAAAACCGAGGCATGGAGCAGTGCGCCGTAAACCTCGGCACGCGTGCAGCAGGCGCGCTGCATGGATACCCGGCACAGCTCGTTTTTGACCTCGGTTGAAAAAGACATATATTCTCTCCGTTCTGTACAGCACGCTTCGCCTGTCCGGAACGAAGCGGGTTTATCTCTGGTAATCGCGGTGCATGGTTACTACACCGTATTCCTGCCTGCGCAGGTGTTCGCTCAGCGCCTCGGTGATAGCGACCGAGCGGTGCTTGCCGCCGGTGCATCCGATGCTGATAATCAGATTCGCCTTGCCTTCCGCGATATAGCGCGGCAGCAGAAAGTCGATCATGCCCGTCAGGTATCGCATCAGCACATCCGCCGTACCGCCGCGGAACACATAATCGCGCACCTCCGGATCGGTGCCGTTGCGCTCGCGCAGGCTCATTTCATAATAGGGATTGGGCAGGAAACGCACATCGAACACAAGGTCGCTCTCGGGTGGAATGCCGTACTTGAAGCCGAACGACTGTACGATGACCTCAAACACCTCTCCGCTCTCGGTTCCGGAAAACATCGTCAGCAGACGTTCGCGCAGACCGGCAGCAGACAGTCCGGTGGTGTCCACCACAAAGTCGGCACGGTCGCGCAGACCGGACAGCATTTCGCGCTCCTTTTCAATGGCGGCTGTCATGGACATGCCCTTTTCCATCAGCGGATGCTTGCGGCGCGTCTCCTTGTAGCGGCGGATGAGCGTCGGCGTGTCCGTGTTGAGGAACAGGATACGGTAATCGCAGCCCATGCTCTTGATCGAATCCAGCGAATCAAACAGCTGCTGAAAATCGCCGCCTGCACGCACATCGGTGACGAGCGCCACACGTTCATAGCGTTCGGTTGCCGCCAGACAGATCTCCGCAAAGCGCGGTATGAGGGAGATCGGCAGATTATCGACGCAGTAATAGCCTAAGTCCTCAAGCGTGGCGACCGCGCGGCTCTTGCCTGCGCCCGACATACCGGAAACGATCAAAAAATACATGTTACCTTTCCCCCTGCCCTGTGGTTCTGCTGTGATAACGCCGCCGAGCGGCGCTGCTGATTATTTTACGATGCGCACCTCGCACTCCAGCTCCACGCCGAACTGCTCACGCACCCTGTTCTGCACCAGTTCGATCAGACGCAGCATGTCATCGCATGTTGCACCGCCGCGGTTGATGAGAAATCCTGCGTGTTTTTCCGAAACCTGTGCCGCGCCGACGCTCGTGCCCTTGAGACCGGCCTGCTCGATAAGCTGGCCCGCAAAGTGTCCCACGGGCCGCTTAAATGTCGAGCCTGCCGACGGGAAATTGAGCGGCTGTTTGTCGCGTCTGCGCTGCGCGAAATCGTTCATCTTATCCAGAATCGCCGCCGAATCGCCGTTCTGCAGCTGCATGGTCGAACGGAGCACCGTCCAGTCCGGATGCTTGCGGAACACGCTCGTGCGGTAGTCGAAGCCGTGCTCATCGCCCTTGAGGGTACAAATATTGCCTTCGCCGTCCACGAACTCGGTCTCCTGCACAATACCGGCCATCGTGCCGTCATACGCACCCGCATTCATGTAAACCGCGCCGCCCAGACTGCCCGGAATGCCGCCGGCGAACTCGGCTCCGGTCAGACCGGAACGCTGTGCGCGGCGGGCAATGCGGCTGAGCAGCGCGCCCGCCTCGGCAGAGACGGTGTTATCCTCGTTTACGCGGACTTCATCCAGCTCGGATGTGCAAACAACCGCACCGCGGATGCCCGCATCGGCCACCAGCATGTTGGAGCCGTTGCCGAGCAGCAGGAACGGAATATTGCGCTCGCGCAGTACGGCAAGTGCCGCGGTCAGTTCCCTGCGGGTCTTCGGCTGCACGAACAGGTCCGCCGGTCCGCCGATGGCGAACGTAGTATGGCGGCGCATGAGTTCGTTTTCTGCAATATCTATTTCAGGTGCGGCCTCTCGCAATGCCGCGATGCAATCCTTAATATGCTCCATAAGGCGTTTAATCCTCCAAAAAATCTATATAAAAAAGTTTAAGTAGTATACCCTCGGAATTCCGGCCGCGTCATGCGGCGGTGCATCGAAGGTCCGGCACCGGGAGCAGGCTCCAGTTTGTCCTGCCGTGCCGTTTTGTTTTTTGCTTTACTGTTTATTATAGCAAATACAAATGGGATAAGCAATCAGTCCAAGCGGGTTTCCGCAGATTTTTTCGGTTAAAAATCGGATTTTTCTCTATTCGGCACCGGCTGAGCGGGGCACTCGAACTGCCGCTGGCGGGTTCGCCCTATCCGGGCGGCAGCTTTTTTCAGCACCGGCTGACTGGGGCACGCGAACTGCGTCAGCGTGTTCGCCCTATCCGGGCGGCTCCTTTTCTTCACCGGCTGAGCGGGGTACTCGAACTGCCACTGGCGGGTTCGCCCCTAACGGGCGGGAAGTTTTTCGCTGAACTTCAGCGAGGGGATTCGCCGTCTGCGGACGGCGGGAACGTTGCGGCGCCCGCCGCGGGGGCAAAAAGGAAGGGACACCTGCGGTTTCCCTTCCTCTTTGAACTCCTACCTTTCCCTTGCTTCCTAATCTGGCGCAGATTACCTACATGTGACCGCTCCGAAAAGGAGTACGGCAGTCGGGTTACCGCAGCGTGTCTTTCTCCGCCTTTTCGCAGTTCACAGACAGCGTACTGCTACACATACGGGCTACTCTGCGCAGGCGCGGCATAACCGTGCCGCGCAATTCGTGAGCGCGTTATAATAGACAGGGTCTGCGAGAATAAATTGTACCAAACGTCTAAATTCGCAGGTGCCGTGCGTTACAACGTGCCAAAGAGTTGCGCGGCACTGCTATGCCGCGCCTGCGCAGGCTCTCCGGCCTGTGTAGCAGAACGGTATCTGGCACTGCGTATAGGTTTCGGCATGGGAGCACACTGTGCTCCCCTACGGTAGAAAAAATCCTCTGCCGTTCCCTTTTTCGCAGCGGTCACATGTCGGCAATCTGCGCCAGACTATCCAAGGGAAAGGGGTGATCCACAAGAGGGTGGAAACCGCAGGTGTCTACCCTCTTGTGCGCCCGCGCGGCGTCAGCGCAGATGTCTACCCTCTTGTGCCCCTGCCGGGCAGGCAAGATTTCCTCGCTTCGCAAGCGACACTCTGCCATTCTGCACCTGAACGCAAAAGAGGAACACTGCTGCCTCGCAGTGTCCCTCTTTGCGCATATTACTGGTTTTTGTTTTCCTGATTTTTCTGCTGTGCCGCACGGCGGCGCTCTTTTGCGCTCACCGGAGGCATAGTCTCCTGCGCTTCAACGAACGCGTGTGTCTCCGGGTCGATGCGCTTATGCCCGCGATAGTCGTTCGTATCCACGGACAGACCGCGCTTTTTCAGCAGATGATTGATCTTCTCGGTCAACATGCTGTACAGCACGGCAAACAGCGGCACGCCGACCACCATGCCCGCGAAGCCCATCACGCCGCCGAACAGCAGAATGGCGAACATGACCCAGAAGCTCGACAGTCCGGTGGCGTTGCCGAGGATTTTCGGTCCGAGGATATTGCCGTCAAACTGCTGCAGCAGCAGCACAAAAATGACGAAATACAGCGCCTGCACCGGACTGATGACCATGATCAGAATGGTGCTCGGAATCGCACCGATGAACGGCCCGAAAAACGGGATGATATTGGTCACGCCGATGATAACCGCAATCAGGAGCGCGTACGATGTCGGCATGGTCATCCAGCCGAACGAGATCATAAGACGCATACCGATAAAGCACAGCACGCCGATGATCGACGAGTCCATCAGTTTGCCGGTGATGAAGCCTCCGAACACGCGGTGGATATGCGCCACACGCGCCATGATGGCATTCGCCTTTTCAACCGCGAAAAGGCTGTACGTCATCTTTTTCGCCTGTGCACAGAAGGTGTCCTTGCTGTTGAGAATGTACAGCGCGATAATGACACCGATCAGCAGATTCATCAGCACGTTTACGGTCGTAACAACGCCGCTCATCATGTTGCCGAGCTGCGGCAGCAGGTCATTCTGCGCCCAATTCATTATCTGTGCGGAGAACTGATCGTACAGGCGCATGAAGCTGTGCTCAATTTCCGGGTTGTTGTGCAGCAGCGACGCCACCCAGCCGGATATCTCGTTCATATACAGGTCCATCGAGTCTACCAGCGAGGTGATACTCGTGACCAGTTGCGGCAGCACCATCCACAGCAGCACGCCTACAACCGCCAGACCGAAGGCCAGCGTCAGCGCACTGCACAAACCCTTGGCAAGCCGTGTGCCGTTTTTAAATTTATGCGACATCGGCGGCTGCAGATTGCGGTACAGCATGTTGAACACCGGCATGAGCAGGTACGCCATCACAAAGCCGTAGATAAACGGGCTGAGGATGCTGAAAAATTTCTTGATTACGCCCCAGATTATTGTCATGCGGAACAGCACGAACACGACCAGTACGCAGGCTACAATGACACCTAACGCAGTCAGCCCCCACTCAATATAGTGCGGCTGCAGGTCAAGCCGGGACTTTTTTTCCTGATTGGGATCTTCCAACAATAAACTCCTTCCTGTTAGCTGTCAGAGAATGAAAATGAAGATTGAATACGCTTAGTCCTCATCCTCATCAAAGAACACGCGCCACAGCAGGTACAGCCACGTTGCGGCAAACGCTGCGAAGATGATCGCGCGGAACTTCTTGAAGAATTTAGAGAAGCAGGTGCCCAGCCACAGACCGAACGACAGCAGGCAGGTCTCGTAGATGAAGAACTCGATGAGCGAGAAGCCGCGGATCTTTTCGGTCGTGGTGTTCATAAAGCGTCCTGCCTGATCGCAAGCGTTTCCTGCGGTGTGCAGCATCTGCTCGGCACGGCTGCGCAGTGCATCGCGGTCAATACTATCCAGATAGTTTTTCATAGCTTGTTCTCTCCTTTTCGTTTTACCGTATTACGCGGACGCGCTGTCCGCCTGTGCTCCCTGGGTTTGGGGGCCCCGGCGATGCTGCACGGCGTTTTCCCCATCGGGGAAATACGGCCGAGCCGCATGCCGATTTTTTCTGCCAGTGCGTCGGCGTCCGCGCTGCTCGTCCTGCGCAGAGCCGCCTGCAGGATCAGTCCCGCAGCCCGCGCATCCGACCCGGCCTCGTGGTGGTTCAGGTCGATGTGCAGCGCGGCGGATACCGTATCCAGTTTATGATTTTCCAGCTCAGGCCATACCCGCTTGGACACCTTTACCGTGCATAAGTACCGGCATTCGGGCATTTTCAGTCCGTAATGCGCCAGACAGCTGCAAAGCACATTCGTATCGAACATAGCGTTGTGGCACACGATGACGCTGCCCTCCGCGATGTCGGCGAGCGGCTCCCACACCTCGGCGAACGACGGTGCGTCCGCGACCATCTTCTCCTTGATGTGGTTGACGCGGACATTGCCCCAGTGGAACTTGCCCACGCATTCCGGCGGACGGATGAGCGAGATTTTCTCATCTACCAGCTGATTATCCTCAAACACGCTTGCGCCGAGTGCGCACGCGCTCAGCGGCGAGGCGTTTCCGGTCTCGAAATCCAGTGCAAGATATCTCATTGCAGCGCCTCCCGTCCGGCCGCGTCTGCGCGTTCCTTCGCCGCGAGCAGCAGTCTGTACAGCGGCGCAAGCTGCCGCATGGTCTTCAGCATGAACGGAACAAACGTGCCGTCCAGCACCGGAGCAAAGTCCTCACTGTTTGTGTAATCCACGCCGATCTCCTTGCGGTTCAGCCAGTCCTGATATTCCGGCTTTGCGTCCGGGAATTTCGGGCGCTTGTACATCTCGCCCGCAAGGTGCACCTGCGGACAGCTGTTCACCGCACGAAAGGCGTCAAGGAACAGCCTGTCTTCTGCGAGGATCATTTCGCGCAGCGCTTCCATTTCGCCTCTGCCCCACGCGCCCCAGCAGCCGAATGCCCAGTATTCGGGATGCAGTTCAAAGTAGTATGCGGGAACGGATTCGCGTTCCCGTCGTGCTCTGCGGAAGAACAGCCACATGTTCGCCCGGTAGAGCGTTTTATCCTTGGTATATCGGGTATCGCGCCGCACGCGGGATACCATGCGGGACGGCACAGTGACGAACTGCGGGTCGATCTTGACCATCTCCGGCGTCATTTCCGCGATCAGTTCGTGAAAGGGCCGGATGGATAACCGCTTGATCTCGTCCTTGTGTGCATCGTAAAATTCTTTGCTGTTTTGCAGACGATTCAGTTGCAGAAGATCCACGCCTTCTGCGGAAAAACCGTGAAATGCCATTTGTGTTGTTAGCCACCTTTTTGTTTTTGACGATTGTAAATCGTCGTTCAGGCATAGAAATACCTAAGTATATTTTACCGCGTTTTTTCATTTTCTGCAACAGGAGTTTGACAGTTTTCCGTTCATAACACGTTAATCTCCCTGTGTATTTGTGCAATTTGTTGACCGCCGCTTGACAGAAAGGGTTGTTCCCTGCCGAAAATTCTGGTATACTGAGGATAAGTATATTGATAGAAAAAGGTGGAACGATCATGCTTACTGCTGCTAAAAAGGAATTTATCGAATTTATGATGAGTGCCGACGTACTGCGCTTCGGCGATTTTACAACCAAATCCGGCCGAAAGACCCCGTATTTCGTCAACACCGGCAACTACAAGACCGGTCTGCAGAACTCCCGTCTGGGTGAGTTTTACGCAGCTCTGGTCAAGGAGACCGTCGGCGATCAGTTCGACGCAATGTTCGGTCCGGCGTACAAGGGCATCCCGCTTGCTACCTCGGTTTCCGGTGCGCTGGCCCGCAATTACGGCATCGACAAGCCGTTCTTCTTCAACCGCAAGGAGGCGAAGGACCACGGCGAAGGCGGCAATATCGTCGGCTACAAGCCGCAGGACGGCGACCGCGTGATCATCATCGAGGATGTAATCACCGCAGGCACCGCTATCCGCGAGACCATGCCGGTGCTGCAGGCCTGCGCAGATGTGAAGGTTACCGATATGTTCATTTCGGTAAACCGCTGTGAGGTCGGCCAGAACCCAGGCAAGACCGCTGTTATGGAGGTCGGCGAGGAGTTCGGCATCAAGGTGCACGCACTTGTCACCGTGCAGGATATCCGCGAGTATCTTGCGGATAAGGAGGAGTATGCTCATCTGCTGCCGCTGATGGATGCTTATATGAAGCAGTATTGCGTATTTTAACTATCGCGGCACAATCGCATAAGAAAAAAGAACGCTCGATGGAGCGTTCTTTTTGTTTGCCTTTTTTCCACTAAGCACCGCCCATTTCGGGCGGTGCTTTCATTTTATCTCACTTTTCCGCCTGCAAAGTCTGCAAAAACTTACGCATCCTGCGGCAAGCCTCGCGCAGATGGTTCATCGAGTACGAATACGAAATACGCACATGACCCTCGCCGCTCTCGCCGAAGGCGCTGCCCGGAATGACCGCGACCTCCTGCTCGTGCAGCAGTCTCTCGCAGAATTCGTCACTCGACAGACCGGTGGACTCGATCGACGGGAACATATAGAACGCGCCCTGCGGCTCAAAGCACTCAAGGCCCATGGAACGCAGCTCGCCGAGCAGGTAGCGGCGGCGCAGGTCATACTGCTCGCGCATGCGCTCGATGTCGTCCTCACCGGTGCGGATAGCCTCAATGCCCGCGAACTGCGCGGTCGTCGGCGCGGACATAATACCGAACTGATGAATCTTGCAGATGTGGCGCATCAGCTCCTTCGGACCCATTGCCCAGCCGAGACGCCAACCGGTCATCGCATAGGACTTGGAGAAACCGTCCACAACAATGGTGCGCTCCTTCATGCCGTCCAGCTCCGCAAAGCAGACGTGGCGATCCGGGCCGTAGGTCAGGCTGTTGTAAATCTCATCCGACAGCACGATGATATTCGTGTCCTTGATAACCGTCGCAATCGCCTGCAGCTCATCGCGCGTCATGATCGCGCCGGTCGGGTTGTTCGGGTACGGCAGGATGAGCAGCTTGGTGCGCGGCGTAATAGCGGCGCGCAGACTGTCCGCCGTCAGCTTGAACTGGTCCTCCGCGCGGGTCGGCAGCGGCACCGGAACACCGCCTGCCATCTGCGTCAGCGGCTTGTAGCATACAAAACTCGGCTCCGGAATGAGCACCTCGTCACCCACGTTGACAATCGCACGGATGGTGTTGTCGATCGCCTCAGAGCCGCCGACCGTCACAAGGATCTCCTTGTCCGCATCGTAGCACAGGCGGTACTTGCGGCGCACGAGCGCGGCAATCTGATTGCGCAGCTCGGCAAGACCCCAGTTGGAGGTATAGAAGGTCTGTCCTTTTTCCAGAGACTGAATGCCGGCGCGGCGAATCTGCCACGGCGTTTCAAAATCCGGCTCGCCCACACCGAGCGAGATCGCGTGCGGCATTTTAGCCGCCAGTTCAAAAAAGCGGCGAATGCCGGAAGGCTGTACCTCTTTTACACGCGCAGAGAGAATCTGCTCGTAGTTCACCATGCCATGACCTCTCTCTTATCGCTGTCTGCCGGGTCAAATTCCACACTGTTGTCCTTGTATTTTTTGAGGATGAAATGCGTACCGGTGGACAGCACGTTCTCCATCGGCGCCAGCTGCTCGGAGACAAAGCGGGCAACCTCGCGCATGGTGCGTCCCTTGATGATAACGGTCAGATCGAAGCCGCCGCTCATCAGATACACGCTCTCCACCTGATGGTGCGAATAGATCTGACGGGCGATCTCATCAAAGCCCATACCCTTCTGCGGGGTGATCTTGACCTCGATCAGCGCGGTTACGCTCTCCTTGGATGTTTTATCCCAATCGACCACGGTCTTGTAGCCGAGGATCGTCGAATTCTTCTCGTAGGCCTTGATCGCGGCAGCAACGTCCTCTTCGCTTTCGCCGAGCATCGCGGCCAGCTGTGCCGGAGTCAGGCGGGCATCCTGCGCCAGCAGATCAAGCAGCTTTTCAGGGTTTTTCATAATAAATGACCTCCCTTTTTCGTTTTTTAAGAATTACTTTATTATAGCACTGCGGTGCAGTTCTGTCTATGCTTGGAGCAGAAATTTTGCGGCTGCGGAATGGAGAATTGAAAATGGAGGATGGAGAATGAACGTGATTGGCAATCGGTGTACCGCACAAACGAATTTTCACGAACTGCATCGCAGGAGCGAACATTATTCGCCCACACCCATTTAACGGCAATGCGGGCGCACACTGTGCGCCCTACGGGATAACCGATGCCGATGAATTGCCCAATCCATTCACACAAATGAAACCATCGAGTTAATTCTCCATTTTCTATTCTCAATTCTCCATTACTCAGCAAAAAAGAAGTCCGAAAAACTTTCGGACTTCTTTTCATTACGCCAAAATCAACGAACCACAGCGCCCTGATCCGCAGAGGTGACCAGACGCGAGTAGCGGTACAACCAGCCGGACTTGACATTCGGCTCACGCGGAACGTACTTGGCACGGCGTGCCTCCAGCTCCTCGTCGGAAACATTTACGTTTACCTTGCTGTTCGGGATATCGATGGAGATGATATCGCCTTCCTGCACCAGACCGATCTCGCCGCCGGAAGCAGCCTCCGGCGAAACGTGGCCGATGGATGCGCCGCGGGACGCACCGGAGAAACGGCCGTCGGTGATGAGCGCAACCGTGGTATCCAGCTTCATGCCGGCCAGCGCAGAGGTCGGGTTGAGCATCTCGCGCATGCCCGGACCGCCCTTCGGGCCTTCGTAGCGGATGACAACAACATCACCCGGCACGATCTTGCCGTTGTAGATGGCGGAAATTGCGTCCTCCTCGCAGTCGAACACGCGTGCCGGACCTTCGTGCACCATCATTTCCGGTGCAACAGCCGAACGCTTGACAACACAGCCGTTCTTTGCGATGTTGCCCCACAGAACAGCGATGCCGCCGGTCTGCGAATACGGATTCTCGAGCGGACGAACGACCTCCGGGTTCTTGTTGACAACGCCTTCGAGGTTCTCACCGACCGTCTTGCCGGTGCAGGTGATGAGCGACAGGTCGAGGAAATCGCGCTTGGTCAGCTCCTTCATGATGGCCGGAACGCCGCCTGCCATGTAAAGCTGCTCAATGTGATGCGGGCCTGCCGGAGCCAGATGGCAGATATTCGGCACCTTGCCGGACAGTTCGTTCAGGGTCTCAAGCTGCAGTGGAACGCCTGCTTCGTTTGCGATTGCCAGCAGGTGCAGAACCGAGTTGGTCGAGCAGCCGATCGCCATCTCGCAGGTCAGCGCGTTGCGGAATGCTGCCGGCGTGAGGATGTCGCGCGGCTTGATGTCCTTCTCGATCAGCTCCATGATCTTCATGCCGGCGTGCTTTGCCAGATGAATACGGGCAGCCGAAACCGCCGGGGTCGTGCCGTTGCCCGGCAGCGCCATGCCGATCGCTTCGGACAGGCAGTTCATCGAGTTTGCGGTGTACATGCCTGCACACGAGCCGCAGCCCGGGCAGGAATTGCACTCGGCCTCGTAGAACGTTGCCTCGTCCATCATGCCGGCCTTGTAAGCGCCGACCGCCTCGAAGGTCTTGGACAGGGATACCTCCTCACCGCCGAAATGGCCTGCCATCATCGGGCCGCCGGAAACCAGAATGGACGGAATGTTCAGACGAGCGGCAGCCATCAGCATACCGGGAACGATCTTGTCGCAGTTCGGGATGAGCACCAGACCGTCCAGCTGGTGCGCCTGTGCCAGCGTCTCTACGCTGTCCGCGATCAGCTCACGGCTTGCCAGCGAATATTTCATGCCGATGTGGCCCATCGCAATGCCGTCGCATACGCCGATGGCCGGAACGAGCACCGGCGTACCGCCTGCCATGCGAACGCCTGCCTTAACCGCATCCGCGATCTTATCGAGGTTGATATGGCCCGGGATGATCTCGGAATACGCCGAAACCACACCGATGATCGGCTGATTCATTTCCTCGTCGGTCATACCGCAGGCGCGCAGCAGCGAACGGTTCGGCATGCGCTCGGGTCCTGCAGTGATGTTGTCACTTCTTCTCACGGGGATTTTCCTCCTTTGAAAGCAGTCCAGCAGACTGCCTGATAGAAAAAACGGGCGGACGGGAAAATCCGTCCGCCCGTTCGGGGTAACTAAAAGCTGACGATCAGCACGCGAAATGCTTCACGTCTAACCGCAACCAAAGGTTGCGGCAATCATTCGGCACACAAAGTGTGCCGTAAAAAGTCAGGACATGCGCCTGACTTTTTACACCCCGACTCAGCGCCCGTGGGGCGCGTCATTGGGGTATTGACCAGTGGTTTCTACGGAACCGCTGGTCATATATAGGGGGCTTTTGAAGCCCCCTATAAGAAATAGTCTCAAGCGGAGCGCGAGATTATTTCTTCAGCCAGCTCATCATGCCGCGCAGCTTCTTGCCGGTCTTCTCGAGCTCGGTGTCTGCTTCCAGAGCACGGGTAGCGAGGAACTTGGCACGGCCGCCTGCACGGTTCTCCTGAATCCACTCGGTAGCGAAGGTACCGTCCTGGATCTCGCGCAGGATCTTCTTCATCTCCTTGCGGGTCTCCTCGGTGATGATGCGCTTGCCGGTGCGGTAATCGCCGTACTCAGCGGTGTCGGAGATGGAGTAACGCATCTTAGCGAAGCCGCCCTCGTTGATCAGGTCAACGATCAGCTTCATCTCGTGAACGCACTCGAAGTAAGCGTTCTCCGGAGCGTAGCCAGCCTCAACCAGGGTCTCAAAGCCAGCCTTCATCAGCTCGCAAACGCCGCCGCAGAGGACAGCCTGCTCACCGAACAGGTCGGTCTCGGTCTCGGTCTTGAAGGTGGACTCGATGATGCCGGCACGGCCGCCGCCGATACCGCAAGCGTATGCCAGAGCGATGTCCATAGCCTTGCCGGAAGCGTCCTGATATACGCAAGCCAGATCCGGTACACCCTGACCCTCTTCGTATGTACGGCGAACGATGTGACCCGGGCCCTTCGGAGCAATCATGATAACGTCAACGTCAGCCGGCGGAACGATCTGCTTGAAGTGGATGTTGAAGCCGTGAGCGAAAGCCAGTACGTTGCCCGGCTTCAGGTTCGGCTCGATAACGTCCTTGTAGATGTCAGCCTGCTTCTCGTCCGGGGTCAGCATCATGATGATGTCGCCTGCTGCTGCAGCCTCAGCCGGAGTCATAACCTCCAGACCGTAGTCCTTAGCCTTCTTCTCGTGCTTGGAGCCCGGGCGCAGACCTACTACAACGTGTACACCGGAGTCCTTCAGGTTCATTGCGTGAGCATGACCCTGGGAACCAAAGCCGATGATTGCAACGGTCTTGCCGTCGAGCAGAGACAGGTTGCAGTCTGCGTCATAAAACATCTTTACCATTTTTATTTCCTCCTAAAAATTTATAAAGAGTCAATTATATGAATCAGCAGTCAGTAATCAGTGATTGCAAGGTGCTTCCTCCCCGGTTATAAAACATTTCTCCGGCGCGGCAGCGCTTTTCAGTCCCAATTTCCAACTCCTAATTAACCAAAATTATTTTTCAATTGCCGTAACACCCGAACGGCTCATCTCGAGGATCTTAAAGTTCGAGATGACGTCGAGGAAGGCATCGATGCGGCTCGGCACTTCGGAAAGCTCGATGATCATTTCGCTCTCCTGCGTATCGACCACGCGCGCGCCATACAGGTCGCACAGTTGGCGGATATCATTTCGAACGCTCACGTCCGGCGTATGCAGCTTGACGAACACCAGCTCACTGCAGCAGGAGCTGTCTTCTTCGAGGTGTACAACATGCATGACCTCTTCCAGCTTTGCCAGCTGCTTCATGATCTGCTCAAGCACCATATGGTCGCCCTGCACGATGATAGACATGCAGGAAACCTTCGGATCAGTCGTGGCCGAAACGGTCAGCGAGTCGATGTTGTAGCCGCGGCGGCCAAACAGGCTGGATACGCGGGCCAGAACACCGGCGTTGTTCTGTACGGTGACAGAAAGGATATACTTTTCCATAATTTCTCCTTCCTTATTCCGTTACAAGATCGTCAACCGTGCCGCCTGCCGGGATCATCGGCAGGACGCGCTCGTCCTTGTCGATCTGTGCGTCGATCAGCACAGGACCGGTACGCTTCATCGCTTCACGCAGCGCGTCGCGCAGCTCGGCGATATTGGAAACACGGAAGCCGCGTGCGCCGAAGGCGTCGGCCAGCTTGACGTAATCTGTCTTGCGGTGCGGGTCGGTCTGCGAGTAGCGGCTGCCATAGAACATGGTCTGCCACTGACGCACGTTGCCGAGCACGCGGTTATTCATAATGATCGTGATCACCGGCAGATTATAGGAAACCGCGGTGCAGATCTCGTTAAGGTTCATGTGGAACGAGCCGTCGCCCGTGATGTGGACAACCGTTCTGTCCGGGAAGGCCACCTGTGCGCCGAGAGCCGCGCCGTAGCCGAAGCCCATCGTACCCAGACCGCCGGACGTCAGAAACTGACGAACGTGCTTGCGGCCGTTGTACTGCGCGCTCCAAAGCTGGTGCTGACCAACGTCGGTTGCGATAATGGTGTCCTCCGGGGTCTCCTCCGCAACTGTGCGGAGCAGCTGGTGCGGATGGATAACGCTCTCGTCGTCCTTCGGCACATAGTCGAGCTTTGTCTGCCACTCGGCAATCTGCGCGCGCCATGCGTCGTGCTTTGCCTCCTTGATATACGGCATAACCTTTTCGAGGAAGGTCTCCGCATCGGAAACAATGGCATAATCAACGCCGATGTTCTTATTGATCTCCGCGTTGTCAATGTCAACGTGGATAACCTTCGCCGACGGTGCAAAACGCTTGGTGTTGGTCGCAACGCGGTCGGAGAAGCGGGCGCCGATGCAGACCAGCAGGTCACAGCGCTCAACCGCCCATGCGGCAGAAACCGTACCGTGCATACCGATCATGCCGAGGCTGAGCGGCTCGGTATCCGGGATGCAGCCGATGGCCATCATGGTGTGCGCCGACGGAATATCCGCCTTGCGCTGCAGCTGCAGCAGCATGTCGCCTGCGTCAGAGGTTTCAACACCGCCGCCGTAATAGATCATCGGACGCTCGGAGGCGGCGATCATATCCGCTACGGTCTGCAGCTCTTCGTCCGAAATCTCGTAGGTCTCGTTGATCTCAACCTTGCCCTTCGGGATAAACTCACACTTAGCGGCGGTAATATCCTTCGGGATGTCGATCAGCACCGGACCCGGACGTCCGGAAGCAGCAATGCGGAACGCATCGCGCACGGTGTCAGCGAGTTCGTCAACATCACGGACAACGAAATTGTGCTTGGTGATCGGCATGGTGATGCCGGCAATGTAAACCTCCTGAAAGGAGTCGCGGCCGATGAGGCTGGTGCCGACGTTGCCGGTGATGGCAACCATCGGGATGGAATCCATATACGCGGTAGCAATACCGGTTACGAGGTTGGTCGCACCCGGTCCGCTCGTTGCCAGGCAGACGCCTACCTTGCCGGTCGCACGGGCGTAGCCGTCCGCTGCGTGTGCTGCGCCCTGTTCGTGCGCGGTCAGAATATGTCGAATGCGGTCGCTGTTTTTGTAAAGTGCGTCATAGATGTTCAAAACCGCACCGCCGGGATAACCGAAAATGGTATCAACTCCCTGCTCTACAAGTGCGTCGATCAGAATCTCTGCGCCGTTCTTTACCATTGCGAATCCGCCTCCTTTCTCTCATTTCAACATAGCATACATACTTATGCAGCAGCCGGATAACGATTGCCGCAAGATACCGTATAAACAAAAAAGCCCTTGTCTCACAAAGAGACAAAGACCAAAAACTCTGCGGTACCACTCTTTTTGCCACACTGCCCTATTCGGCGGCATGACCACTCACCCGATCGTTTAACGCAGATCATGCGGGATAGCTTACACTGAACCCTGTTTCATTTCATTTCAGCAATCCGGCTCCCGGAGGACTTTCGCACTTTCCGTTTCCCACTGTCTTACACCAGCCGACAGCTCTCTATCATGGGTCCGGGACGCTACTTTTCCGTTCGCAGCCTGTATCTTTTTGAATGTTGTTTATATTATAAAGGCGTTTTCTCAGAATGTCAACGTCTTTCCGACTGCAAATATGCGAAAACTGTCGTGCATATTTCTTTGTTTTTTCGCCATACTACACAATGCCAAACATGTACAGTTTTCGCCCCGGTAAACTGTGCTATTTTCACAAACAAAGGAGGTGCAGTCGTATGGCAGTGCCGCTGCTGCGCACGCTGATTTTATACTGTGCGGTCATCTGCGCCGTGCGGCTGATGGGGAAACGGCAGATCGGCGAGCTGGACCCGTCCGAGCTGGTCGTTACCATTCTGGTATCCGATCTGGCGGCTGTGCCCATGCAGGATTTAGGAATTCCGCTGCTCTCCGGTCTGGTGCCGATCGCCACGCTCGTGGTGCTCGAGATTTTCCTCAGCTTCGCCGCACTCAAAAGCCGCAGATTCCGGCGGCTGCTGAACGGTCAGCCGGCCATCATCATTCGCAGGGGACAGCTCGATATTGGCAAACTGCGGCAAATGCGGCTGACGACCGACGAGGTGATAGAAACACTCCGCAAACAAAACGTTGCAGCCGTGTCCGATGTGAAATACGGCGTCATCGAGCCGGACGGCACGCTGACGGTTATCCTCAAGCAGCCGCAGCAGCCGGTCACGGCGGAAATGCTCGGCATTACGCCCAAGGATACCGGTCTGCCGCTCGTTGTCGTGTCGGACGGCAAGATGGTTTCGCGCTCGCTCGAGCTGCTGCACCTCTCCCCTGCGGATATCGAGCGGCGGCTGAAAAACCAGAGTATCGCGGTCGAGGATGTGTTCCTGATGACGCTCGACGACTGCGGCAACACGTTCCTGCAGAAAAAGGAGGGCCGTGCATGAAGCGATTGCTGACGGCTGCCGTGCTGTGTACCGTGCTCATCCTCGGCAGTGTATGGAGCGTAAGAGCCGTGGATAACACGGCACAGGCGGTCGCCCTCGAAGTAGAGAACGACCGCCTGAATGAAGCGCAGGAGACATGGGACGCAGCACAGACCCTGCTCGGCGCTCTGCTGCTGCACAGCGAGATTGATCAGGCTGACCGGCTGTTTGACCGTATGCTTGCCGCACAGCAAAACGGCTTGACGGACGAATTTTCGCTTGACCGCGCAGAGCTGCTCGCTCAGCTGAGGCATTTGCCGGAGGTGCAGCGTCCGACGCTTAAAAATCTGTTTTAAGGCAACACCGCACAATTAAAGCTGCGGCGCTTTGCGGAAATTTTGTGTCCTGACTTTGGCTTCGGTTCCTTGCGCGAGTTCCGTCCGCGCTGCCGAAGTTTCACGGTAATACATCAAGTATTACCGCAAAACTGCGCCTCGTCAGTACGCAAAATTTGCTCGCAAATCGCTCTTGTTCAATTATGCGGTATTCCCTTAACGGTATTCACGCACCTGCACGGACAGACCGTCCGGATCGTAAACGTAGAAGTAGCGCGCGTCCGGCTCCGGCTGGCGGATATCGGACGGATTCATGCCGTGCAGGACGGCACGCTCATGCGCACTGGCGATATCCTCCGTACCGAAGCAGAGGAACATACCGGACGCCTTGACGGTCTCACCCTCCGGCATGCCGATCAGCTCCAGCTGGGTTTCGCCGTTGGCGTTCTGCAGATAAGCAATGCTGCCGCCGTTCGCGGAGAACTGCGTGTGAATCTTCAACTCGGTGAGCGTCTGGTAAAAATGCAGCGATTTCTCGAAATCGCGCACGCGGAGCGCTAAATGGTGGATGTGCATAGCAGACACCTCGTTTCGTTGTTTTGTTTTATTGTATAAAACTCTGCGACAGGCTGTCAATAGGAAAGTTTCTGCTGAAATGGTGATTTGTTGCTTACGAAGCAAGCGGAATCCTGCCTGCCCGGCAGGGGCACAAGAAGGAGAGAACCAAGGTTCTCTCCTTCTTGTGAATCATCCTTCTTCCTTAGAGGGTCTGACGCAGATTACCGATATGTGACCGCTGCGAAATAGAGGAACGGCAGAGGATTTTTTCTTCCGCAGAGACGCACTGCGTGCGCTCATGTATCCGCGTATTCGCAGCGTCAGATACCATTATTCTGCTACACAGGCGGGCAACTCTACACTGGGTGCGGCATAACAGTGCCGCACGATTCGTAAGCGCGTTATGATAGACAGGGCCTGCGAGGATAGATTGTACCGAACGCCTAAATTCGCAGGTGTCATCCGTTATAACGTGTTAAAGAGTTGCGCGACACGGGTATGTTGCGCCTGCAAAGATGAAACCGCAGGTGTAGCAGTAATGTATCTGACACTGCGAATAAGTCGAGAAAGACACGGAAGAAAAAATCCTCTGCCGTTCCCCCATTTCGCAGCGGTCACATGTCGGCAATCTGCGCCAGACTAACTGACAAGGGAAAGGTAGGAGTCCAAAGAGGAAGGGAAACCGCAGGTGTCCCTTCCTTTTTGCCCCCGCAGCGGGCGCCGCACTCTCCCGTGCTCCGCAGAGCGCAACTCTCCGCTTGATTTCAAGCGAATACCTCCCGTCCGTTAGGGGCGAACCCGCCTGCGGCAGTTCGTGTTCCCCAGTCATCCGGTGCAGGAAAAAGGAGCCGTCCGGACGGCTCCCATCTCCCCGGGCAAGCAGTAAAATTCCCTCTTGACATTCCGCAATCACCGACTACAATATTACTTAGGAAACGAAGTAATTAGGCGAGGTGATTTCATGGATACCGGGCGGCTTATCAACAAGCTATCCAACTGCCTGCGCCGCCGGTCGGCGGAAACGCAAAAGCGCATTCACATCAGCGGCACCAAAGGTCAGATACTCAACTATATTTTAATAGAAAGCCAAAAGCGCCCGCTTGTACAGCGCGACGTCGAACAGGAATTCGGCCTGCGGCCTTCCACCGCAACCGAAATGCTGCAGACCCTGCAGGCTGCCGATCTCATCCGCCGCGAACCCGATCCTGCGGACGCACGGCGCAAGTGCATTGTCTGCACTGAAAAAGCCGAAGCCTTCCGTCCCGCCTGCCTGCAGGAGATTACGGAGACCGAAGCCATGCTGCTCCGTGGCATCTCGCCCGAGGAGCGGGACACATTTATGCGGATCGGGCTGAAAATGCTTTCAAATTTTGAAAAAAACGATTAACCATTCCCGCAGGGCGGGCTGTCCTGCCGCTTCGATGGGAACAATCGTTAAATTTCCAAAGTAAGGAACGTGAACAATTTGGATAATGATACTCTCCTCGGCAAAGCGCCGATACCTCGTGCAGTAGCCGCAATGGCGATTCCGAGCGTCATCAGCAGCCTTGTCACCGTGGTGTACAACATGGCGGACACCTTTTTCGTCGGACAGACCGGCGATGCCCTGCAGGTAGCCGCCGTCAGTCTGACCAACCCGATCTTCATCCTGCTGATGGCGTTCGCCAACATGTTCGGCATGGGCGGCAGTGCGATAATCTCGGTCGCGCTCGGCGAGAACAACCACCAAAGCGTGAAGAAAATCTCCTCGTTCATCTCATGGGCGAGCTTGGTCGTCGGCGCAGCGTTTGCCGCCGTACTGCTGTGCTTCACCGCGCCCATCCTGCACCTGTTCGGCGCGGACGCAAGCACATTTGCGTTTGCCCGCGGCTACACGGTTTACATCGCGTTCGGCGCACCGTTCGTCATCTGGTCGGCGGCAGCCAGCTTCGTTGTGCGTGCGGAAGGCGCGAGCAAGGAGGCCATGATTGGCAGCATGATCGGCACGATTGCGAACATCGTACTCGACCCGGTTTTCGTCTCCGGTCTGGGACAGGGCGCGGCAGGCGCAGCCATTGCAACCACCATCGGCAATATGCTTGCGGCGCTGTACTACCTGTGGTATTTTCTCAAAAAGTCGCGGCGGTTTTCGCTTGCGCCGAAGGACGCGCTCTGCGGCACGCACATTGCCGTGCGCGTGTGCTCTGCCGGCTTTCCAACCGCCATTTTCTCCGCGCTGATGTGTGTTTCAACCATTGTGCTCAACCTGATTCTGGTCGCCTACGGCAACGCGCCCGTTGCGGCGATCGGCATCGTGTTCAAAGCGAATATGTTCATCACCTTCCTGCAAATGGGCCTTGCAAACGGTGTACAGCCGATTTTCGGTTACAGCTACGGTGCGGGTGATATCAAGCGTTTTGCCGATACCGAGCGTTTTACCAAGCTGTGCTGCTTTGTTGTCGGATTGGCGGCAACCGCGCTCTATTTCTTCCTGCGCAAGCCGATCATCGGCCTGTTCGTAGACGACAGCGGCGTTATTACATACGGCGTGCAGATGCTGATCGCCTACATGCTGTCCGGCCCGTTCATCGGTTTTTTGTTCGTCAATATGAACTGTATGCAGTCGGTCGGACGCGCCCTTCCGGCTACCGCGCTGTCCGTGCTGCGGCAGGGTCTGCTGCTCATTCCCCTGCTGTATCTGCTGAATGCGGTTTTCGGTCTGAATGGTGCAGTTCTCGGACAGTCCATCACGGATTATGTCACTATTGCGCTGTCGTGCGTGGTTTGGAGAAGGATTCGGCACGGATTGGAGCAGCATCCATAATGGAGATGAATGTGATGGTTCAACGTGTGCCATCCCTAACCATTCACCAACACTGCCGCAGGGGGGACCAGTGGTCGCCCACGCAGCGCCATATCTTTAATTTTCCATTCTCAATTCTCAATTTTTACCCATGAACGTAAAACAAAAAGAGGTCTGCCCCGCAGACCTCTTTTTCCTATTCACTTCGCCAGCATAAAGTACGCCAGCACGGCGATACCGAGGATAATACGATACCAGCCGAACACCTTGAAATCGTGCTTCTTGACAAAGCTCATCAGGAAACGGATGATGAGCAGCGAGGACACGAACGCGGTGATTGTACCGATACCGAGGATCATCAGCTCGGTGGATGTAAACGCAAAGCCGAACTTGAGAATCTTGAGCAGGCTTGCGCCGAACATGACCGGAATGGCCAGAAAGAACGTAAACTCCGCAGCCACGGTACGCGACACGCCGAGCAGCAGTGCGCCGACGATGGTCGCGCCGGAGCGCGAGGTGCCCGGGAACACAGCCGCAATCAGCTGGAACATACCGATCATAAATACGGTCGGATAAGTAAGCTCCGTGAGTGCGTTGATGCGCGCCGGCTTGCCCTTATGCGCATTCTCGACCAGAATAAACGCTGCGCCGAACACGATCAGCGCAATGGAAACCGTCTGGTAATTGTAGAACAGTTCTTCAAACAGGTCGTTCCACTTGAGACCGACGATCGCCGCCGGAACGCAAGCTACCAGAATCTTGATCCACAGCTTGACGGTATCCATATTCAGCACGATGGATGCGCCGCCGTGACGGCCCTTTCGCCGTTCAAACGGGAAAATTTGTCCCCAGAACAGGACAACGACCGCGAGTATCGCACCGAGCTGAATAACCACCTCGAACATGCTGTAAAACGCTTCCGACACGTCCAGCTTTACAAACTCATTGAGCAGAATCATGTGTCCGGTACTGCTGATCGGCAGCCACTCGGTGATGCCCTCTACAATGCCGAACAGAAATGCTTTGAGCAATTCTATCACAGGGTTTTCCTCCTTAAATTTTTGTTCCGTTTTTCTTATGTTATTTTATACCTTACCACAACTTATGCCATCCCGCAAGCAAACAAGCGGAAATGTCATAAAAAAGTTATACTTTGCAGCAGGCTGACTTGCCATTCCGAGTGTACCGTGGTATATTATAAATGTATAGTTATGATTGACAGAAAGGTGTTTTCATGGAATATATCACCCACTCACCCGAGGAGACCGAAGCACTCGGCGCAGAATACGCCAAAAGCCTCAAGGCAGGCGATGTCGTTGCGTTCTCCGGCGACCTCGGTGCCGGCAAGACCGCATTCACGCGCGGCGTGCTGCACGGACTCGGCTACGAGGGCCGCGTCACCAGCCCGACCTTTGCCATTGCAAACGAATACGAAACGCCGACGGTCAAGGTCGCGCACTTCGACCTGTACCGCATTCTCGACAGCGAAGCGCTGTTCGAGATCGGCTTTGACGAATATCTCGACGGCAGCCGCATTGTGCTCATCGAATGGAGCGAAAACGCCGCAGACGTTCTGCCGGAAGCCTACAAAACCGTCCATATTGCCTACGGCGATGCGGACAACGACCGCCGCATTACGATTGGAGAAGTGACTGTATGAAAATTCTTGCACTGGAATCCTCGGCGGTCAGCGCGTCTGTCGCGCTCACCGAGGACGAAAAACTGGTGGCGCAGTCCTTTCAGAACTGCGGCCTGACGCACTCGCGCACGCTGCTGCCGATGGTGGAAAACCTGCTGGCAAACTGCGGCGTATCGCTCGCTGACGTGGACGCGATCGCTGTCGCGCACGGCCCCGGCTCGTTTACCGGTGTGCGCATCGGTGTGGCCACGGTCAAGGGTCTGGCGCTCGGCGCGGACAAGCCGTGCCTCGGTGTCTCCACGCTCGAGGCGATGGCATGGGGCGCCCGCGCACTCGGCGGCGATCTGTGCTGCGTGATGGATGCGCGTGCGGGTCAGGTCTACAACGCGCTTTTCACCGTGGAGGACGGCAGAGTACGCCGTCTGTGCGATGACCGTGCGATCAAGCTGACCGAGCTTGCCGAAGAAATCGGAGAAGCGCCGTATTTTCTGGTTGGAGATGGCGCAGATCTGTGTTATAATACTATCAAAGAGAACTGCACCGGTCTGCGGCTCGCACCTGCCGAGCTGCGGTTTGCGACCGGATTTGGTGTTGCCGCCGCCGCACTCCCCCTGTTCCGCGAGGGCAAAGCCTGCTCCCCCCAGGAGCTGGACGCCTTCTATCTGCGTCGTCCGCAGGCAGAGCGCGAGCGCATGGCGCGTCTGGCACAGACCAAACAGCAGACAACACCGCACAATTAAGCTGCGGCGCTTTGCGGAAATTTTGTATCCTGACTTCGTTCCGATTTCACGGTAATACACAAAGTATTATTGCAAAACCGCGCCTTGTCAGTGCGCAAAACCCACTCGCAAATCGCTCTTGTTCAATTATGCGATATTGCCTGAAGCAAAAAAGTTTTAGGATAAAGGAGATTTTTATTATGGCAACCGTACATGAAATGGACCACCCGCTTATCAAGCACAAGCTGGCGCTGATGCGCGACAAGACCACCGGCGTTAAGGAGTTCCGCGAGGCTGCTGCTGAGATTGCAATGCTGATGTGCTATGAGGCTACCCGCGATCTGCCGCTCAAGGAGATCACCATCGAGACTCCGGTCGCTGAGGCGCGCGTACAGGTTATTTCCGGCAAGAAGATCGCGCTCGTGCCGATCCTGCGTGCAGGTCTGGGCATGGTTGAGGGCATTCTGGAGATGATTCCGGCAGCCAAGGTCGGCCACATCGGTCTGTACCGCAACCCGGAAACCCTGCAGCCGATCGAATATTACTGCAAGCTGCCGAATGACATCGAGGATCGCGACGTACTGCTGCTCGACCCGATGCTGGCTACCGGCGGTTCCGCTATCGCTGCCATCGACGGTCTCAAGCGCCGCGGCGTAAAGCACATCAAGCTGATGAACCTCATCGGCGCACCGGAAGGCGTTGCCGCTGTTCAGAAGGCTCATCCGGACGTTGAGATCTTCGTTGCCGGCATTGACGAGAAGCTGAATGACCACGGCTACATCGTTCCGGGTCTGGGTGACGCCGGCGACCGTATCTTCGGCACCAAGTAAGCAATATACCGCTGATTTTTCGGTATCTGCAGTACAATTTCACACCGACCGTCCCTGCAAAGAAGGGTGAACCGTATGACATTTGATGGTATCCGGCGTTTATCCCCGTATTGGAGCCTCGCCCTTTGCTACGGCGTCGTGACGGCGGTCGGGCTGATCCCCGGTCTGCTGTATGGCAATGAATTTGCCTACTGGCTGCTCGGCTTCTGGCTGATTCTGCCGGTTTCGGCGCTGCTGTGTACGTTCCGGGCGGCATACCGCGCCCTGCCGCGATACGGTCTGATGCCCGTGTTCGTCGGCCTGTGGGCGATTGTTCTGCCGCTTGCCACGTTCCGCTCGACTGAGATGCAAAGCCTGTTTTACGGGCTTGTTCCCTCGCTGGTCGGCTTAACGCTAGGCGTACTGGTGCGCAAATTTGTATTCTGGTATCGAAACAGATAGAGACACTTTTAAGGACACTTTTGCGGTGCGGCTTTCGAGCCGCACCGTTTTGTTGGGAGAAAATTGAACCTATGCAATTTTACGAACTAAACTCCAGCCGCATGGACTACCGCGAGCTGAGTGCGGACGACCTCGACCTGCTGACGCCGCTCCTGCGCAGCGCGGAGACCATGCAGACGCTCGGCGGCGCACTCTCCTACGAGCAGACGCTGGACTGGCTGGTGGATACGCTGCGCCGCTATCAAACCGAGGGCTGCGGTTGGCTGCTCGCACTTGATAAGCCGACCGGCGTTCCCGCGGCTCTGTGCGGCCTGACTTACGAGCAGGTCGGCGCGGAACGCGTGCTGACCGCGAACTGCATCGTCCGGCATGAGCTGCGCGGCATCGGCGTCGGCCGCGAGTGCATCGCCGCGTGCCTGCTGTACGCGTTCGAATCCATGCACGCCGACGAGGTCAGCGCCTTCGTGCAGAAGGATGATCTCGCAGGACTGCATACCGCCGTTGCCTGCCGTATGCAGCCGACCGAAAAGGTCAGTCATACCGTCTTCGGCAAGACCGCACCGTGTGTACGGTGTGTAGTCCGGAATCCGCACCTCGCAGAGAAGGCAGAATCAGAAAACGAACTGTCAGAAAATAAAAAGAGCACCGAAACGTGAGTTTCTGTGCTCTTTTGTTATCATTTTGTGCGATACGCATTGTTTAGCAATGGTGCATGCGGTTTACCCGGTGCGCCAAGGTCGTACCCCAGGGTACCTTCTCTTGCGGCGTTGCCGCAATTCACCTTGCCGCACCCTACGGTAAAGTCCGTCATTAAATGAAACCCGCAGGTGCCGTCCGTAATAACGCGAAAAAGAGTCGCGCAACACTGTTATGTTGCGCTTGCGTAGAATAAACCGCATGTGTAGCAGTACGGAATCCGGCATTGCGCAGAGGTAAAGAAATGGGAGCACACTGTGCTCCCCTACGGCAGAAAAAAATCCTCTGCCGTTCCTTTATAGTCTCAGTTCTGAAAATTTCGCCGTGCTATTCCAAAGGGAAACGGGAGTCAAGAGGGTAGAAACCGCAGGTGTCTACCCTCTTATTGCCGCGGCGCAACCGCCGCAATTCCCCACACGCCGTGGGTACGGCGCGTTTCTCCGTTTGCCAAACGATAATCATCGATACTGCTCCGCCCAGACAGCCTCATTCGCCTCCAGCGACTTCGGCACATCCAGTACCCGCTGGTTCGCGCTGCCGCGAAACCGCAGCTCGATGTTCTTCTCCGCCATGATAAACGGCCCGTCTACCAGTAAATCCAACTGCCCGAGCAGCTTTTTCACAAACGGATCGCTCAGCTCCAGCAGCTGCTCAAACGTGTACCCCGAGTACGCCATCAGGTGCTTGCCCTTGCGCTTCAGCTCCACCGCAAGATGATACAGCGGTTCTGCCTTACAGAACGGCTCGCCGCCCGAGAACGTCACACCCTTGATGAACGGATTGCGGCACATATCCTTCAGCAGCGTGTCCAGCTCAATATCCTGACCGCCCTCAAAGTCGTGCGTCTGCGGGTTGTGGCAGCCCGGACAGCCGTGCGGACAGCCCTGCACAAACAGCGTATAGCGGAAGCCGGGGCCGTCCACAATGGACTCCCCGACTGTACCTGCAATGCGGATTTTACCTTCCATCAGGCGGTGTGCTCCTGACGCATGGAGCAGCAGCTCGAAACACTGTGCTTTACGCGGTCGTGCTCCTCCGCGCGCTTGCCGTTGTTGAAGCGGTCGAGCGTGCCTACCAGATAACCCGTAATGCGGCGGATACGTTCAAAGCCTACACCTTCACCAATCATCGGCTCCTGTGCAGCGATATTCTTAGTTTCCATGATAGAATGCTCCCTTTCCTGTCACTTTTTGACGATTTTCAATGCATTCGGCTGACGGTCGGCTTCTTCGGCAGGGTCGCCGTGATAGCCGATCGTGGTGCTGTTATAATTTTTATACAGTCCCAGCTTCTGCAGCTTGGACAGCGGAACGCCTTCACCCTCGCGGCGGCCGCAGCGCGGACATACTTCACCGATAATGCCGGTATAGCCGCAGACCGGATCGCGGTCGATCGGGTGGTTGATCGCGCCGTAGCCGATGCCGGCTTCCTTCATCGCGCGAACGACAGCCTCAAACGCTTCGAGATTCTGCGTCGGATCGCCGTCCAGCTCAATGTAGCTGATATGACCGCCGTTGGTCAGCTCGTGATACGGCGCCTCGCGGGCGATCTTCTCAAACGCCGAAATCGGATAGTAAACCGGCACATGGAAGGAGTTGGTGTAGTAATCACGATCGGTAACGCCGGGAATCATGCCGTATTTCTCACGGTCGATCTTGACAAACCGGCCGGACAGACCCTCTGCCGGGGTAGCGATCAGCGAGAAGTTGAGGTGGTATTTCTCGGTTGCCTCATCCATGCGCTGACGCATGTGACCAACGATCTCAAGACCAAGGTTCTGCGCCTCGTCGCTCTCGCCGTGGTGTACGCCGATGAGCGCCTTGAGGCACTCTGCCAGACCGATGAAGCCGAGCGTCAGCGTTCCGTGCTTAAGCACCTCGCCAACCTCGTCATCCGGACCCAGTTTTTCGGAATCCAGCCATACGCCCTCGCCCATCAGGAACGGGTAGTTGCGCACGCGCTTGCCGCACTGGATACGGAAACGGTCGAGCAGCTGGTCGATAACGAGGTCGATCTTGCGGTCGAGATCCTCGAAGAACCAGTCCAGATCGCCGTGGCTGCGGATTGCGATGCGCGGCAGGTTGACCGACGTGAACGACAGGTTGCCGCGGCCGTAGGTAATCTCACGGGTCGGATCGCACACGTTGGACATAACACGCGTGCGGCAGCCCATGTAGCCGACCTCGGTCTCCGGATGACCCGGCTTGTAATACTGCAGGTTAAACGGTGCATCGAGGAACGAGAAATTCGGGAACATGCGCTTCGCGGAAACGCGGCATGCCAGCTTGAACAGGTCGTAGTTCGGGTCGCCCTCGTTGTAGTTGACGCCTTCCTTGACCTTGAAAATATGAATCGGGAAAATCGGGGTCTCCCCGTTGCCCAGACCGGCCTCGGTCGCGAGCAGCAGCTGCTCCATGACCAGACGGCCCTCCGGTGAGGTATCCGTACCGTAGTTGAGCGACGAGAACGGAATCTGCGCACCTGCACGCGAATGCATGGTGTTCAGGTTGTGAACCAGCGCCTCCATTGCCTGATAGGTGGTCTTGCGAGTTTCCTTATCCGCGTACTTGCGGGCAAACTTCATGCACTTTGCAACCGTCTTTTCGTCGAGCGTCTCGGAAAGTACCTTCGCCATCGCTTCATCATAGCCGTTACCGCCTGCCAGACAAGCCCACTTGCCGGTCTCCTGCTCGACACGCTCGGTCAGCGCACGCGCATCGACCTCGTTGTTGTCGTCCTCGCCGAACACCTCAAGGGCCTTGGCGAGATTGTCGCGGAACAGCTTGCGGAAGGTCTTGCGCACGCCCGGCGCCATCGAGTAATCGAAGTTCGGCACGCTCTGACCGCCGTGCTGGTCGTTCTGGTTGGACTGGATGGCGATGCACGCCAGCGCGGAGTACGAACGGATGTCGTTCGGCTCACGCAGGAAGCCGTGACCGGTGGAAAAACCATCGCGGAACAGCTTCAGCAGGTCAATCTGACAGCAGGTGGTGGTCAGCGTCAGAAAATCCAGATCGTGGATATGGATATCGCCCTCGCGGTGCGCCTTGGCATGCGCCGGATCGAGGATAAACATCTCATAGAACTGCTTGGCGCCCTCGGAGCCGTACTTGAGCATGGTGCCCATCGCGGTATCACCGTCGATGTTGGCGTTCTCTCGCTTGACGTCGTTCTCGAGCGAGGACTTGAACGTCAGATCCTCGTACACCTTCATCAGACGGGTGTTCATCTCACGCACGCGGGTGCGCTCGTTGCGGTACAGGATGTACTTCTTGGCCGTGCGGGCATGTCCGCTTTCGATCAGAACCTTCTCAACAGTGTCCTGCACCTGTTCAACGGTGGGAGTTTCGGTTCCAGCAGTCTCCTCCAGCGTTTTTTCGACCTGCTCTGCCAGCTCCTGCGCCATATCGTGGTCCTGGCCGCCGGATGCCTGTGCTGCGCCGAAAATTGCATTTGTGATCTTGTCGATCTCAAAGGGAGCCATGCGCCCGTCCCGCTTGACGATCTGCTGAATCATAAAGAAAAATCCCTCTCTCATACAAAAACCGCCTGACGGCGATTTCTTGATTATTTACTAAATTATGTAGTGCTGCATTCGATATCGCACAATATCTTGTGTCTGCTTATCTCTTGCTTATATATTCTAACGCAGAAACACCGCCCTGTCAAGGCGCTAAATTCTTTTTGGCACATTTGCAAGAAAAGCACTATTTTTATTGGAGTATTCTCTAAACTTTTCCTCTTGACTCGAAAAATTTATCAGAAAAGCGCGACAAATTTCACAAAGTTTCTCCTTTATTTTCTCTGTGGTAATTTCTCCCGCGAGAAACGGATACACTATATATGGTATCCGTTCTATTCTCCATCACAAGATGAAAAAAAGAACCCCGGAACAGGATTCCGAGGTTCTTTGGTTTCGATCAGAAAATGATCTTATGCCTTGCCGTTGCAGCCCAGAACATTGATCAGCTTGTGGGTAACCATGTCCTTGACAGCCTGACGAGCCGGCTTCAGGTACTGGCGCGGGTCGAAGTGATCCGGATGCTCAGCGAAGTGCTCGCGGATAGAAGCGGTGATAGCCAGACGAATATCGGAGTCGATATTGATCTTGCAGACGGACAGCTGTGCAGCGTGACGCAGCTCTTCCTCCGGAATGCCGATTGCATCCGGCATCTTGCCGCCGAACTTGTTGATCTTGTCAACAAACTCACGCGGTACGGAAGAGGAACCGTGCAGTACGATCGGGAAGCCCGGCAGACGCTTGGAAACTTCCTCGAGTACGTCGAAACGCAGCGGAGGCGGAACCAGAACGCCGTCAGCATTGCGGGTGCACTGCTCCGGAGTGAACTTGTAAGCGCCGTGAGAGGTGCCGATTGCGATCGCCAGAGAGTCACAGCCGGTGCGGGTTACGAACTCCTCAACCTCTTCCGGATGAGTGTAGGAGGAATCCGCAGCGGAAACCTTAACGTCATCCTCTACGCCAGCCAGGGTGCCGAGCTCAGCCTCGACAACAACGCCGTGAGCGTGAGCGTACTCTACAACCTTCTTGGTCTCCTCAACGTTCTCGTCGAACGGACGGGAGGAGCAGTCGATCATAACGGAGGAGAAACCGCCGTCGATGCAGGCCTTGCAGGTCTCGAAGTCCGGGCCGTGGTCCAGGTGCAGAGCGATCGGAATATCCGGGCACTCGATAACAGCAGCCTCTACCATCTTAACGAGGTAGGTGTGGTTTGCGTAAGCGCGTGCGCCCTTGGATACCTGCAGGACTACCGGAGCGTGCTGCTCCTGGCAAGCCTCGGTGATACCCTGAACGATCTCCATGTTGTTCACGTTGAAAGCGCCAACAGCGTAGCCGCCGTCGTAGGCCTTCTTGAACATCTCAGTAGTAGTAACTAAAGGCATGGGAATACTTCCTTTCTGATAAAAACTGAATCTTAAAAATTCTGCTTTTATTTTATCAGTTAAGCATACTAAAATCAAGTCCATATCAAAAAAATCCTGTCATTTTTTCGCCGAATTCCTGCGGCATGTTTGCCAAAATTGCCAAACCTGCCGAAAACGCAGGATTTTCATTGATTTTTTTCATATTATATGATACTCTTTATGAGTAAGAAAATGCATGGCACAGCTCTGCGTTTTAATTTGCTTAGGAGGTTTTATCAATGAGTGAACTGAAAGGCGCTTGCGTCATCGGTCAGTCGGGCGGCCCGACTTCCGTAATCAACTCTTCTGTTCTGGGTGCGCTGGAGGCAGCACTGGACAATCCGTCCATCACCCGCGTATTTGGCATGGCACACGGCATCAAGGGCCTGCTGAACGACGACCTGTATGATATCGACAAGGAAGACCGCGACGAGCTGGCTCTTCTGCGCTACACCCCGTCCTCTGCACTGGGCTCCTGCCGCTACAAGCTGGCTGATCCGGATGTTGACGACACCGATTACAAGCGCATCCTTGAGATCTTCAAGAAGTACGACATCCGTTACTTCTTCTACAACGGCGGCAACGACTCCATGGATACCTGCAACAAGGTTTCCAAGTATATGATGAAGTCCGGCTACGAGTGCCGCGTAATGGGCATTCCGAAGACCATCGACAATGACCTGTTCGGCACCGACCACTGCCCGGGCTTTGCTTCCGCTGCCAAGTATATCGCTACTTCCTGCATGGAGATCTATCAGGACGCTCGCGTATACGACACCGGCATGGTCTGCGTCGTAGAGATCATGGGCCGTCACGCTGGCTGGCTGGCTGGTGCTGCCGGTCTGGCTACCGCTATGGGCGCAGGTCCGGATCTGGTTTACCTGCCGGAGACCGACTTCGATATGAAGAAGTTCCTGGCTGACGTAAAGCGCATCTACGACGAGAAGGGCAACTGCCTGGTAGCTGTTTCCGAGGGTATCCACTACGCTGACGGCTCCTTCGTATCCGAGGCTAAGACCTCTGCTACCGACGGCTTCGGCCATGCACAGCTCGGCGGTCTGGCTTCCATGCTGGCTGACACCGTTAAGAACGAGCTGGGCTGCAAGGTTCGCGGCATCGAGCTGAGCCTGCTGCAGCGCTGCGCTGCTCACTGCGCTTCCAAGACCGACGTCGACGAGTCCTATATGTCCGGCAAGGCTGCTGTTGAGAACGCAGTTGCAGGCAAGACCGACTACATGCCGGGCTTCAAGTGCACCCGTGACGAGAACGGCTACAAGTGCGAGATCGAGCTGCTGCCGCTCTCCGAGGTTGCCAACACCGAGAAGAAGGTTCCGCGTGAGTGGATCAACGAAGAAGGCAACGGCGTAACGCAGGAGTTCGTTGACTACGCTCTGCCGCTCATCAACGGCGAGAACGTTGGCCCGAAGGTATCCGGTCTGCCGCGCTTCGCTAACCTGAAGAAGATCAAGGCTGAGGCTTAATCTTTTCGGTTTAACTGAACAGAGCGTGCCTTGCGGTGCGTAATCAAAACGGGTAGAGCCGCAAGGCTCTGCCCGTTTGCTTTTAAGAGGAATTTCTGTATGAAGCTTTTGAAATCCAAGAAAAATCTTCTGCTTGCGGCTTCCGTCATCGTCTGGCTGGGCACCTGCCTGCTCGCCATGCATTGGAACACCGTGTATGACGGTGCCATCGGCGGCTTCCCGACCTATCTGTGGGTGTTCGCGCCGGTCGCGCTCATTTTCAACATTTTTATGAACAGCAGACCCAGTAATCCCGACGGCAGGGATCACAGCCGCTGGGCGCAGGCGCTGCTCGTCTTTCTGGTGGCGCTGATGCTGTTTATTGCCCTGCTGTCCGGCATGAACCCGCTGTATGAGATCAGCTTCTGGTGGATTGCAGCGCTGATCGTGCTGTCCTTCATCGGCCTGCTGATCGGCAAGTGCATGAACCACCCTCTGCAGGAGGCTTCGCTGCGGCAGTCCGCCTATACCATCTTCCTGCTGTACCTGTCCTACGCCATCGCGCAGCTCGGCATGATCGCCGTGCTGCATCCGGTATCCGTTGACGAAATCATCCGCACCGGCGAGGCCGCAGGCGGCGAATATATGTCCCGCATCGGAGGCAGCGCGGAGCATCCTCTCGGCGTGTATTTTTTCATCAGTCCGGACGACGGCTGGTGCTACTATGACGTGCTGACCGGCGAAGCCGCTGCCGATTATCACAGCGCCTACGAACCCGCTTAACAAATCGAGGTACTCTTATGCTTGAAATCACCAAGGACCCGACCTTTGCCGAGCGCAATATTCCGCTCGGCATCCTCGAAGTCACCTATCCCGACCGTTCTGCATGGGATATAACGAAATTTTACGACCTTGTTCACGCAGAACTGGATGCCCTGCGCGAAAAGTATGCCGACTACGACCGCAAGGCCGTTTTCGGTGAAAACCCGTACTTCCGGTTTTTCAAGAAGTTCAAAAAGACCTATCCTGTCATGCAGCAGTTCGAGTCGGTGCTGTTCAAGGGACGTCCGTTCCCCGAGGATGACCCGGTGATGGGTGTTCCCTTTCTGCTGGAGCTGACCACGTTCGTACTCTCCGGCACACATGACATCGACCGTATGGACGGCCCGTTGACCATCTTCACGCCGAGCGAAAAGCTGCCGTTTCTGGGTATGCGCGCCGCAAGTACGCATACCTACCCGAAGGACATCTGCGGACGCGATAGCTCGGGTATCATTTTCAGCATGATCGCCGGTGCGGACGACCGAACCTGCATCCATCCGGACAGCCGCCATGTGTTCCATCCCGTGTTCGGCACGCCGGATACCGATCAGGCGGTTATCGAGAACGCACTCCGACGACTCGAGTTCTTCGTGAAGGTTCTGGCACCGGATGCAGAAATCGAAAGCCGCATCATTTAAGCGATTGCAGTAATGGAAAATTGAAAATGGAGAATTGAGAATTGCGGTATCGCGCACAGCGCGATGATTTAATCCCGCCTTTCAGGCGGCTCCTTCATTTTCCATTTTCCATTCTCAATTCATCTCTAACGAAAAAAGCTCTCTGAACAAAGTTCAGAGAGCTTTTCTTATCTGTGCTTACTTTTTCAGCGTTTTTGCAAAGCTGTCCTTAAGGGTAACAATGCGGTTGAATCGGCCGCTCTCGCGGTCCTTGCAATAATAACCCATGCGGACAAACTGGAAGCGTTCGCCTTCCTTGGCATCAGCCAGCGACGGCTCGAGCTTGCAGCCGGTCAGCTTCTTGAGCGAATCCGGATTGAGGTAATCCAGATAATCCGTGCCCTCCGGTACGTCATTAACGTTCTCGAGGGTAAACAGATTATCGTACAGATACAGGTCCGCGTCGATGGCGTGCTCGGCAGATACCCAGTGAATGGTGCCCTTGACCTTGCGGCCGTCCACCGGCATGCCGTTGCGGGTCTCAAGATCAGCCGTGCAGCGGATTTCCACGATCTCGCCGTTGTCGTCCTTGACGATCTCGTTGCACTTGACGATATACGCGCCCATCAGACGAACCTCGCCGTCCGGCTTGAGACGTTGGAACTTCGGAGGCGGAACCTCCGCGAAATCGCTCTTTTCGATATACAGCTCACGGGTGAACGGAACCTTGCGGTTGCCTGCTTCCTCATTGCGCGGATTGTTCGGCACTTCGAACTCCTCGCACTGACCCTCCGGATAGTTGGTGATAACCAGCTTGACCGGCTCGGTGACTGCCATGCGGCGCAGCGCGGTCTCGTTCAGCTCCTCGCGGATGCAGTGCTCGAGCAGCTTGATGTCAACCAGCGAGTTGGCCTTTGCGATGCCGGCGCGCTGTACAAAATCGAGGATGGCGCTCGGCGTGTAGCCGCGGCGGCGCAGCGCACACAGCGTAGGCATACGCGGATCGTCCCAGCCCTCAACGTGCTTTTCAAATACCAGCTGACGCAGATAACGCTTGGACATAACGGTGTGCGTTACATTCAGGCGGGCAAACTCGCGCTGCTTGGGATGATGCGGCAGCGGGCAGTTGTCAACCACCCACTCGTACAGCGGACGGTGGTTCTCAAACTCAATCGAGCACATGGAGTGCGTGATGCCCTCAAGTGCGTCCTGAATCGGGTGTGCAAAGTCGTACAGCGGATAGATGCACCACTTATCGCCCTGACGGTGATGGTGTGCACGCACGATGCGGTAAATCGCCGGGTCGCGCAGGTTCATGTTCGGACTTGCCATGTCGATCTTGGCACGCAGCGTCTTGGAGCCGTCGGCAAACTTGCCGTCGCGCATGTCCTGGAACAGCTGCAGGTTCTCCTCAACCGAACGGTCGCGGTACGGGCTCGGCTTGCCCGGCTCGGTCAGAGAGCCGCGGTACTGGCGCATTTCCTCCTGCGTCAGATCGTCAACATACGCCTTGCCGTCCTTGATCAGCTGTACCGCGCAGTTAAAGCAGGTTTCAAAGTAGTCCGAGCCGTAGTACACACCGCCGCTCGGCTCCTCGCCGGTCAGCCACTTGATGTCCTCCCAGATGGAGTCTACATACTCGGTATCCTCCTTGACCGGGTTGGTGTCGTCATAGCGCAGATTGAACAGACCGTTGTATTTTTTTGCGATAGACCAGTTGATGAAGATCGCCTTTGCCGAGCCGATATGCAGATAACCGTTCGGCTCCGGCGGAAAGCGGGTGTGGATGCGCTCGGAAAGACCGTTTTTAATATCCTCGTCGATGATTTCTGTGAGGAAGTTGTTTACATTCTCTAACATTTATTATTCTCCCTTGGAATTGAGAATTGAAAATGGAAAATTGAAAATTGCGGTATCGCGCTGCGCGCGATGATTTAATTCCGCCCTTTGGGCGGCTCCTTCATTCTCCATTATCCATTTTACATTTTCCATTATTCAAAGCGCATCTGCGCACTTAGACAGGCGTTCCAGAACCTTTTCCTTACCCAGAATACCCATTACGGTCTGGAGGTCCGGTGCGTTCTGGCGGCCTGCCACTGCCACACGGACAACCATGGACACATCACCGACGGCGCCCTTATAGGCGGACGGGTCAGCCTTATACGCCTTGGTGTCGGCGGCGTAGCCGTGTGCAGAAGCGATCTGCTTCATCTTGTCGAAGAAGCCATCCGGCGTATCGTTCTCGTCGAACATGCCTGCAAAATCGCTCAGGATTGCCTTGGCGTCCTCAGCGGAGACGCGCTCCGGCATGGTGTAATCCGGCTGGAACAGCTCGTCGAACATGAAGTCCATGTAGCCCTTGGCATCCGACCACAGCGCAAGATCCTTGCGCGGCTTTTTGCCGCCGCGGCCGATGGCGAGGTACGCCTTGGAGAATGCCGGGTCGCGGGTCAGCAGTGCGTTAAACTCCTTGTCGTTGACAGCAGACCACTCGGCAACAAAGTTGTAAACCTGCTCTGCCGTCATGCGCGAAATGACGTTCTTGGAAACGTCGCGCAGCTTCTCGATGTCAAACAGCGCGCCCGAGCCGCTCATCTTCTTGGTGGTGAACTGGAAATCGTTCATCGGCAGATCGGGATTTGCGCGGCGCCACTCCTCGAAGTTGGAGTTGAGGAGCGTCATCAGGTACTCGAGAACCGCCGGTACCGGATAGCCCTCCTGCGCGTAGAACGTCAGCGCCAGTTCCGGGTCCTTGCGCTTGGACAGCTTGCGCTTGCCGCCGGTCTCCGGGTCGATCTTCATCAGCTGGGCGGTGTGTGCGTACTTCGGCGCCTTCCAGCCCATCGCGCGGAACAGCTGCAGGTGTACCGGCAGCGTTGCCAGCCACTCCTCGCCGCGGACAACGACGGTCGTGCCCATCAGATGGTCGTCCACAACGTGCGCAAAGTGGTAGGTCGGGATGCCGTCGGACTTGAGGATAACCACGTCCTGATCGTTCTCGGTGACTTCCATCTTGCCCTTGACGAGATCTTCATGGCGGATCTTGTGCTCAATGCTGCCCTCCGAGCGGAAACGAACAACATACGGCGTGCCCTTGGCGAGCTCTGCCTCGATGTCCTCCATCGGACGGTCGCGCCATACGGCGTACTTGCCGTAGTAGCCGAAGTTTTCCTTGTTCTTCTCCTGCTGCTCGTGCGCGGCGGAGAGCTCCTCCTCGGTGCAGAAGCACGGGTACGCCATGCCGCGCTGCACGAGGCTCTTGACGAAGGTCTGGTAGATCTCGGCACGCTGGCTCTGTCGGTACGGACCGTAGATGCCGGTCTCGCCGTCAGTCGTTGCACCCTCGTCGAACGGCAGGCCGAACGACTTGAACGCGTCGATGATCATCTGTACGCCGCCTTCTACCTCACGCTTGCGGTCGGTGTCCTCAATACGCAGATAAAATACACCCTTGGACTGGTGCGCCAGGCGCTCATCCACCAGTGCACCGTACAGGTTGCCGAGGTGCATGAAGCCGGTCGGGCTTGGGCCCATGCGGGTTACCTTTGCACCCTCGGGCAGCTCACGCTTGGGATAGCGGGCCTCCATCTCCTCCGGCGTGGTATTGATATGCGGAAACAGCAGTTCCGCCAAACGGTTGTAATCCATTTATCTCTCACTCCAACTCGTTAGACTGCGCGGAGACGCGGTTTGTGCGCTCCACGAGTGTTTTTCCCATAATAGTATTATTTTAGCACAATGCAGCCTTGTACGCAAGACATAAAGCCGGTTTTAATCGCTTGTTTTGCCGCTTGCGAAGCGAACGGAAATTGCGCTGACGCCGCGCGGGCGCACAAGAGGACAGACACCTGCGGTTTCCGCCCTCTTGTGAATCTCCCCTTTCCCTTAGATAGCCTGGCGCAGATTGCCGACATGCAACCGCTGCGAAACAAGGGAACGGCAGAGGATTTTTTCTTCCGTGTTTTTCTCAACCTATTCGCAGGGTCAGATACATTACTGCTACACATATCAGAGGGTCTCCGCAGGCGCGACATAGCAGTGTCGCGCAACCCGTTGGCACGTTGTACCGCACGGCACCTGCGATTTTAGGCGTTTGATACAATTTATCCTTGCAGGCCCTGTCTATCATAAAGCGCTAATAAATTGTTCGGCACTGTTATGCCGCACCCTGCGTAGAAGCCGATATGTGTAGCAGTAAGCTATCTGTGAACTGCGAAAAGGCGGAGAAAGACACGCTGTGGTAACCCGACTGCCGTTCCCCTATTTTGGAGCGGTCACATATAGGAAATCTGCGCCAGGCTATCTAAGGGAAAGGTAGGAGTTCAAAGAGGAAGGGAAACCGCAGGTGTCCCTTCCTTTTTGCCCCAGCGGCGGGCGCCGCAACGTTCCTGCCGTCCGCAGGCGGCACACTCCCCGCTGAGGTTCAGCGAAAAACGCCCCGCCCGTTAGGAGCGAACACGCTGACGCAGTTCGTGTGCCCCGGTCACTCTATGTCAAGAGAAAAGGAAAACGGCACAGCTTACGCCATGCCGTTTCTGTTTTACGGATTTTCCGCCGGAGCATTCGTACCATTCGCCGTATTCGGCTGCTTCGCCGCATTATTGTTATCTCCGGTCACGGCGTCTGCGCCATCGCGGATAGCGTTGCCAGCATCGTCCACCGCGTCTCCGACGGCATTGCCTGCTTCGTCCACGCCTTCGCGGACGTCATCACCGACGGTATTCGTGTTGGTGTCGCGCCGCTCATCAACAGCGTTGTTGGTGCCATTGTTGGTGCCATTGCCGTTGTCTGTGCCGTTATCCTTGCTGTTGCTGCCGCAGCCGCAGACGAACAGCATCGTCAGCGCCGCCAGCAGGGCGATCAGCTTTTTCATAGCAGTCCCTCCTAATCTGTTTTCGTTAGTATGAGGCTGCTTTTTCAAATTTATGCACTGAAATCAATTTTTTTGAGGTGATGTAACACGACCGAGCAGGTCAGTCCCGTCACCAGTCCGAGCGGCACGCTCATCACGAGCAGGAACGGCAGATATGCGATTACGGCCCAGTTTTTCAGCCAGATCACAGCCGCTGCCATCTGTCCGATATTATGCGCCGCAGCGCCGCCTACGCTCACGCCGAACAGTGAGCAGAATCTGCCTTCGGCTTTGAGCAGGATTCCCATCACGATGAGCGACAGCAGGCCGCCGAACAGCGAGAACAGGAACGCCGACACGCTGCCCATCAGCAGCGAGGAAATGGCAACGCGCGTTACCACAATGGCGAATGCGTCTCTCGCGCTCAGCCGCGTGAGCGCAAACAGCGTCACCACATTCACCAGCCCTAATTTGACGCCGGGCACGGGCACGATGGCATCCAGCGGGAACATGCGCTCGACCAGCGAGAGCACGACGGCCACCGCCGCCAGCATGCCGCAGAGCGTCAATCGTTTTGCATTTTTCATGTGCTGCACCCCTTACGATACCACAGCGTCGATGCTGCTGTCATTCACGCCGACCAGCTTGAGCACCACGCGGTGCGGCAGACAGACCGCCGCCTGTCCGGCATGGGTAAGTGTACCGGTACGCACGCACACCTGATCCCGACAGTCTGCGTCCGCCATTTTCGCTGTTTTGCCCGAGAGCACAATGGTGTTGCCGTCCAGCTTGATCGTGCGGTCGGTCGCGTCGTTCAGCTGTACCCGCTCGATGAGCGTATCGTTCTGCCAGACCTCAGCGTACAGCTTGTCGCCGGAGCTGTGAAACGTCAGCGCTGCCGCCAGCGCGCCTGCCATCGCCAGAACCACGCCGATGATGATAAAATCACCGAATTTCAGCTTATTCCGCATAGGTGTATCCCTTTTTCTCGCCGAGGAACTCAAACGTGCAGTCCCCTGTCTTGGATGTGGTGTACACCTGCTTGTCCGAGGTGATGAACACGGCCGCAATCTCGTTCTCCTCGCAGTATTTCATGCCCTTATCCAGACCCATGACGAACAGCGCGGTTGTCAGCGCATCCGCCTTGGTCGAGCACGAGTCAATAACGGTCACGCCGCGCAGGCCGCTGTCCGCCGGATACCCTGTTGCTGGGTCAAAAATGTGGTGATAGCGCTTGCCGTCCTTTTCAAAAAATCGCTCGTAATCACCCGAAGTAACAACCGAGCCGTCACGCAGCGACACCACCGCAATCGAATCCGTGTTGTCGTCTGGATCGGCAATGCCGATGTTCCAGTCGTCCGTGCCGCTGTCTGCGGTTTTGCCGCCGTACATCTCAATATTGCCGCTCAGCCGCGCCAGAACGTGCCACTGATCCGAGGTGTCGCTCTCCACCATTTCGTGCACGATGTCGCCTGCGTAGCCCTTGCCGATACCGCCCAGATCGACCTGTGCGCCGTTCAGCAGCTGCACCTGATTGTTGCCGAGCAGCTTGACGTTCTGATAGCCGACATGCGTCAGCGCTTCATCAATCTCGCTCTGCGCGGGCACACGCGCGTTGTCCGTGCCGATGCCCCAGAGGTCGGTCAGCGGCGCCATCGTCGGGTCAAACGCACCGTTTGTCGTCTCGGCGTACTCGAGTGCTTTCTCAAGCGCGGTGTATGTGTCATCGCTCACCTCGGTCGGCTGGCCGTTCGCGTGATTCAGCTTGTAGAGATCGCCCGCCTGCTGCGTGCGCGAGAGCGCCGCGTCCAGCTGATTGACGCGCTGCTCGATCTTGACAGCCATGTCCTCTGCCGCGCTTTCGCTCTTTTCGCTTGACACATCGACCGACATGTAGGTGTCCATCGCAAAAAAGTCCTCGGTGATAGTGTAGAGCTGTGTACTGCTGCCGCTTGAGCCGCAGCCGGACAGCGCAAGCAGCAGCATCGCCGCTGCAAGATAGCGTTTCATAGCATTGCTCCTTTGTTTATACAATACAAAATCACTGTACATTATACCGCACGTTCCCGCAGCGTGCAAGTATCATATAAGACAAAAAAACAGCACCGAACCGTAAAGTTCGATGCTGTTTGTGACTTATGCAGCCAAAGGATTAAAGGCCAAGCTCCTTCTGGAGAGCCTCGATCATTTCCTTGTACTCCTCGTCCTTCAGGATAACCGGCTCCGGATTGGTGATGGCAAAGCTGCCGCCGAACTCAAAGCCGCCCTCGTACTTCGGTACGATATGGAAATGCAGGTGCGGATTGCTGTCGCCGAACGAACCGAGGTTGATCTTGGTGCAGCCCCACAGCTTCTTGATAGCGCCGGAAGCAGCAGCCAGATCTGCACAGTAATCGTTGCGCTCCTGCTCGTCGCACTCGCACAGCTCCTTCTTATGGCTCTTGAGCGCCAGTGCGCAGCGACCCTTGTGTGCCTGATCCTTGAACAGGTACAGGGTACCTGCCTTCATGTCGCCAACCTTAAACATGATTGCTTCGCGGCCCTCATGGTGCTCATCACAGTAAAAACAGCCCATTGTTATGATCTCCTTCATGTATAAATTCTCCGGCAGGTCACACCCTGCCGTAATCTATCTTTATTATACAACGGCCCGGCCGGGATTTCCACTGTTTTTTATATGGCGTACAAATTCGTATCCCACGCCGGAACATAAGGATGGTGACGCAGATACAGCCGGTAGCTCGGCTGCAGCGCATGGATGAGCAGCGGCAGCTGGAAAAAATCCTCACTGCGGTGATAGGCAGCAATATTCAGCTTGGGCGCGTACTGCCGAATGGTTTTCTCGGCGCCGGCGATGGCTTCGCGCTCTGCGCCCTCCACGTCCATTTTGAGATAGGTGCACGGGCGTCCGGACAGCACGCTGTCGAGCGCACGCATCTGCGTCTCTTTGCCCTGCCCCGCTACGCGGGACTGGCGGCCTGCCTGATCGGTGAAGCATTTGACCGTGTCCTCGTTCCACGCGCCCGCCTGCACGAGCGTAACATCGCCCGTGATATTGGCACTCGCCCACTCATTCAGCTTGCGGAAGCTGCGGCGATCGGGTTCGAGGGCGGTAACGGACGCAAACCTGCCGTCCGTGTAGTGCAGCAGCTCGCGGATGGTGTCACCGTTGTATGCGCCGAGGTCGGAGAAGTGCTCCTCTGCGGTCGGGCGCAGGAGATTATGAAACACCTCATCCTTGTCGGATTCGCTGTGACGCAGGTATTCCATTTTGCCGGACAGCTTAAAGCGCACGGTATCGAGGAAAACCTCGCGCGACAAATCATCCGCCAGAAGATCATACGCGCGCTGCATTTCGTCCCGGTGCATGCGCACGAAATCCTCATCGAACAGCGGTCCCTCGACCACCGGCACGTCCGGTGCCACCGCATCGTATTTGTCCTCGAGCGCATACATCAGCTGCAGCACCTCGGCTCTCTGGCTGGCGAACGCAATCACGATTACAATATCCTCGCCAAGCTCCGCCACCGTGTCCGACAGCTTGCGCACGCAGAACCCGTGGAACAGATTGCCGCGGGCAAATTCATCACTCGCGAACACCGCAGACGCACGAATGCCCAGCCGCTCGAACTGTGCAAGTATTTTGTCCGCGCCGTCGCCCATGCCGTACAGCGCGATTGGACGCGTTTCTTCCTGCAATCGACGCCAGACCGACTGCTCTAACGATAAAAAATCCATAATTTCTCCCATTCTATATACAAATGACATTTATCTAACTTTTACCGTAGGGCGAGTGCCTCACGGTAGTTGTTTCATCCAATCCGCAGAATGGATATTGTGCCAACCTGATAAAACGGACGCGCAATGCGCGCCCCTACAATATTTTACATGGTACAGCATAATAAACCGACCGGAACACCGTATCTGTTTTCTCCCTACTATTATACGAAAACCGTCTGCGGATTGTAAAGCCAAAATTTTGCTTGTTTGCGGTTGCGGATTACGCTCCCTTCATATATAATTATAATTAGTGAATGAGAGGTGTGTGGTGTTATGTCCAAGCCGAACGGTATTGTGGCAATGAATCCGGAAAAATACCGCGAGATCGACGGCGTTGTGTTCGACGAAGCGAGCTATGCGCGGCATTGCCAACCGAAAACCGAGGAAGCACCTGCTCCCGAGACCGCACCCGAAGCAAGTGATCCGGCACAGTCTGCCGCACCAGCATCTGTTTTCGCGGTGGACCCCTACCCGGAAGGCTGGTATCCTGCCGATGACGAGCGCCCGCCGGTGCCCATCATGGGCGGCGCTGTCCCCTCGACAGCTGGTGAGGAAACCGTTGTCTCCGCATCCGGTGAAACTACCGTTATACAGACCGTCTGCGTGCCGTGCGGCTCAGGCTCCGGCTCGTATGTGACCTCGTACACCACCTCTTACCGCACCAGTTATTCCGGTTCCGGATCAGGTTCGTTCCGGTTCGGTTCCGGCTCGTGCCCGGTCGGCGGCTACGGATTGGAGCTGATCTGATGCAGGCGTTCCACTCCAACTGGACAAGACCATTTTTCATCAGCAATCCCCATATGGAATACCGAATCGAGCCGTTTGAACTGCTCACGACCGCGCTTTCCGCGCTCGAGTGGCGCAGAGAGAACGGTTCGATCCGTATGATCTGCGACACACCTGCCAAGCGTTATTATGAATCGCTCGGGTTTTGTTTTTTGTGGGATGACGGCGTGTATCCCCTGTTGGACACCATGCCCGAGGACATAAACGCCACAGCCTTCTGGGCGGCCGGCAAGCTGTACGCGCTCTCCGCTGTGCCATCGCCGTGCGTGATGCTTGATACAGATTTCATCTGCTGGAAATCCATCAGCAATCTGCTCGACGGACCGGACACCGCAGCCATCCACCGCGAGGACATTATGCCGTCCATCTATCCGGATCAAACGGCATTCGCCAAAACCGAAGGCTTCCCGCTTGATTCATTTGACTGGACGGTACAGCCGTTCAATACCGCGCTCGCCTATTTCGGCAATGACGAGTTCCGACGGTACTACACGGACACCGCCATCCGCTTCATGCGCTGCTCACCGGATGCCGACGACACACTCACCTACATGGTGTTCGCCGAGCAGCGGCTGCTCGCCATGTGCGCCGAGAAAAAGCACGCACGCGCGGCTGCCCTCAGCGACCTGCCTGCGCTGTTCGGCGGTGCGCAGAACGGCTGTTTTACCCATATCTGGGGCTTTAAGCAGCAAATGCGGGAGAATCCCGAGTTGTATGAGGATTTCTGCAGACGGTGTGCCGCAAGGCTGCAGAAAGACTTCCCGGAGGAATCCAAAACGATTGCGAAAATTGCGGAATTATCTCCGTTTTTTGCATAAAAAAAGACAGCCTGTCGGCTGTCTTTTGCTTTTTGTTTACAGAAAATGCAGCTATGTTCATTCTCCATTTTCCATTCAGAATTTACCGCTTCTCCCATGTCCGCCGCTGCTGGTATGGCTGACGCTGCCGGAAAATCCGGCTCCGCCGTGACCGCCGCCGGTCGAATTGTTATTATTGTCATTCCGCGGAATCTGCCGCCGCTTCTGCGAGGTATAACGGTAAATATCGCGGCTGAGCGTCAGCTTGAGACCGCCGTTTCCCACATACTGGTTTGCGGTCGTCTGCGTACGCACGGATTTCATCTGCGAGCGGAACACCATGCACACGATGAGTGCAATGACGCACGAAATGAGCAGCGACAGGCCGAATGCACCGCCGAGCGAAAACGAATCGTCCGCTGTGTCTTCCTGCGTACTGTCCGAAATCTCGACCTCATTATGCACCGGCACACCGGCTTCGCCGCCTTTGGCGACATGCTGCAAATACCACTCACAGCCGGAAACGAAGTCCGAAAAGCCGCCGTACCAGTCGTCGTTTCCGAAATTATCCAGGAAATACGACTCCAAATCCTGCTGGACCGCATCGCTGAAAATCTCCTCGGCTTTCGCGCCGTGCGCATAGGTCGCAAAATCGCGGTCATCCAGACTGATGAGCAGCGCCACGCCGTCGCCGTCCTCGCTCGCACCCAGATCAAGCTCGTTGTAGAGCTGCTCCGCCGCGTCGTAAGCGCCGTCTCCGTACGGCGTGTAGTCGTCAATCGTGATGATGCCGATGCCGATGCTGTATTTCTCCGCGATCGCCCTGGTCTTTTCCTCGAGCGTGTCAATCTGGGTCTGCGTCAGCACCTCTTCATAGTCGAACACGCGCGGCTTGTCTGCCGACGGGTCAATCGAATCCGTACCGCCGAGCGGTGCGGTCTGGTCAGTTTCCTCCGTCTGGGTGGTCGAGGTGTCGCTCTCATCCGTTATATCGTCCTCAACCGCAAAGGCCGGAAACAGCAGCAAAAGCACTGCCAAGAGCGCAGCCAGACGCAGTTTTCTCTTGTTTTTCATCTACGCCGCCTCCTTACAGAAAATACAGCAGCGCCGTCAGCACCGCAGTCATGGGCGCGGCAACGGCGGCAAACAGACCCCAGAACCGCTTTCTGTCCACCGGCAGGTCACCGACCATGCGTCCGGTCTGACCGTTCATCGCAAACATGTAATTCTTGCCGTTCCAGCGGGTATTCAGCATCCAGACCGGCAGCAGCGCGTAATGCACGCCGGTGCGTTTGAGGTGAATGTCCTCGCCGGTCGGCATGACCGAGGTATACGGACGGCCGTTTCGCGCGGTTCCCTGCAGCGCATCCGACAGCGACTGCCGACAGCGTTTGTCCGCGCGGCTGCTACTCTCCTCGATGGAAACATCGAACTTATCCGCGAAAAATCCGGGCAGATAGGCGGTCGAGAACGGCTTCAGGCCGGCATAATCAAACGGCTCGATGGAATCCATATAATCATCCGGCATCTTGCGCGATGCATCCACCGGCACGCGGCTGAACGGCAGCGTACCCGCGCGCTGCACCTCGTAAAAGCTGGTCTCGGTGATTTCCGTGTCTCCGTAACGGAACACGCGCGTGGTCGTCGCCATGTAATTCGCGCTGCCTTCGGCTTCACCGTCGAACAGCCAGAACGGCACATAAATGCCGCGCAGCTCCTCGATATGATTATTATCGCGGAACAGCTTGGGCAGCAGCAGCTTTCCCTTGTAATGCTGCTTGAGCGCGGAAACCGCATCCTCCTTGCTCAGCGTGAACGGCAGTATGTAGTCCGGCTTGAGAATGCCGCTGAACTGCTCGGGAATGACGGTCGGGTTGCCGCAGTACGGGCACGAGGTCGCCGCCGTGGTCTCCTCGCAGATCAGCTGCGCACCGCAGGACGGACAGCTGTATACGCGCATCTTGTCCGCGTCCGTGCCCCAGTCCTCATCTGCGGAGGATTGCCATTCGCCGGTGTCGCTCCCCGTCTCTGGCTGAGACGCGGCCTGCTGTTCCTTTTCGGCGTACAGCTTTTCGATCTCTGCCGGGTCAAATGACGAGCCGCAGTAGTCGCATTGCAGCCGTCCCGTAGCGCCGTCGTAGTGCAGCGGTCCCGTGCAGGACGGGCATTGGTAGTTTGTTGCTTTGTCTGACATTTCTTCACCATCACTTTTTATTTTTGAAGTGAATCCGTAGGGCGGGTTTCCCTCACCCTACGATATACATTGAATCGTCTATCATTTTTACATATTTGGTTTCGCCTTGCCGCACTCCGAGCAAAACTTTCCCTGATTGACTGCGCCGCACGAGCACGTCCAGGTCGTATTCTCCGGTCGGGGCTTTCCGCACTCAGAGCAGAATTTTCCGGTATTGACCGTACCGCAAACGCATTTCCAGCTGCTCTGCTCAGGTCTGGGCCTGCCGCAGCCCATGCAGAATTTGCCGGTGTTGCCGGTCTGTCCGCACGAGCACGTCCACTCACCTGCCGTCTGCGCCTGCCGGGCCTGCTGCTGACCCATTGCGTACAGATTCTGCACGCTGGCGCCGCCTGCCTGACCGGCCATATTCATGCCCATGAACGCCATCGCCGGACCGGCGTTCGCATTCGCTGCCGCAGACTTCATCGCCTCGGCCTGCGCGTGCACGAGCGAGCCTGCCGCACGGGTCGGATCGCGGTAGGCAGCCTCGCGCTGCATTTCCTTGATGGTCTTTTCGTCCTCCTCGTCTGCCTTGACCGAGTTGACGCCGAACGACACGATCTCGATGCCGCGCAGCTCACGCCACTTGGATGAAAGCTGTTCGTTGAGCGCGTCCGCAATTTCCATCGTATGCGCGGGCAGCGCCGAGTAGCGCACACCGTTTGCACCAATGCGCGCAAAGGCGGGCTGCAGCGCGGTCAACAGCTCGCTTTTGAGCTGGCTGTCCAGATTTTCCCGCCGGTATTCCTCTGCCATGTTGCCGCACACGTTGGTATAGAACAGCATGGGATTGACAATCTTGTAGCTGTACTCGCCGAAGCACCGCAGGCCAATGTCCATGTCGATGCCCGCCCGCTCATCGAGCACGCGGAACGGCACCGGAGACGCGGTTCCGTACTTGTTGCCGGTCAGCTCCTTGGTGTTGAAATAGTAGACGCGCTGCGTGCGCGGCGCTTCTCCGCCGAACGTGAAGCGCTTGGCCATGTTGGCGAACATTTTGCACACGCTGTCACCGAACGAACCGGCGAAAATAGTCGGCTCGGCGGACGAATCGTAGACGAACTCGCCCGGCTCGAACGCGGCTTCCACGACCTTGCCCTGATCGACGATCATCATCGCCTGTCCGTCCGCCACCGCGATGACCGAGCCGCTCGTGATGATATCCTCGTCGCCCTTGGTGTTGCTCGACCGCTTGGTGACCTTTTTGCGGCCCTTGACCGCGAGCACATCCGCGTTTATCGCATCACAGTAAAAATATTCCTTCCACTGGTCAGCCAGCACACCGCCGCCCGCGCCTGCTGCTGCTTTGATAAGTCCCATTTGACATTCTCCTTTTATCTGATAGCGTGCCGTTGTTTTACAATCTATACCTTGGTGAATAATTCAGGCAGCACCGCACAATTAAAGCAGCGGCTTCTTGCGCAGGCTCCGGTCGCGCTGCCGCGGCGCTTTACGGAAATTTTGTGCTCTGACTTCGTTGTGATTTCATGGTAATACATCAAGTATTACCGTGAAATCACGTCTTGTCAGTCCGCAAAATTTACTCGTAAATCGCTCTTGTTCAATTACGCGGTATTGCCTTAAGAAATCCTATTTCCAGTTTACGTTTTTTCAGCGCAAAGCGCAAGTCCATTCACACACATTTCACATTTTTGTCAAGATACGGTTGTGCCATGCTATTTCTTCCGCTTTTTCGTAGACTTTCGACGTGCGGTGTGATAGAATAAGATATCTGCATACCGCATATTTCGAAGGCGGTACTGTCTGGAGGAGTAAACAATGGAAGCGAACAAGGAAAATCAGCAGAGCATTGAACAGGCGTTCGAGCAGGCTCTGGACGCATATAAGGCAGGCAATTTTGCCGAAGCAGCCGGTCAGTGGCTGGCTCTCGCGGAGGACGGCTGTGCACCGGCGCAGCGTGCGCTCGGCTCGCTGTATGAGCGCGGACAGGGCGTGGAAAAGAATGCTGAAAATGCCTTTGAATGGACAAAAAAGGCGGCTGAGCAAAACGATCCGGTTGCTATGTTTAATCTGGCGTGCTACCATGACAAGGGCTTCGGCGTGAAAAAGAATCAGCAGACCGCGCTCACCTGGTACCGCAAGGCCGCTGAATACGGTCATCCGGAGGCTGCGGCACTGATCGCCAGCCTGATCGAGACGGGCGACCGCGGCTTGGAGAAGGACATGGACGAGGCTGTCCGCTGGTACCAGATTGCCGCAAACCGCGGCAACGTACTGGCGATGGGCCGTCTGGCATGGCTGTACAGCACCGGTACCGGCGTTCCGCAGGATGCGGCCTTCGCCTTCCAGTATTTTCTCAAGGCCGCTCAGGGCGGCAACGCAGCGTGCATGATGAACACCGCCATCCTGTACGCACGCGGCGAAGGCACGCCGCATAACGCGCACGAGGCGCTCTACTGGGCCGAGCAGGCCAAGAAGCACGGCGCTCCGCAGGCCGAGCAGCTCATCAATGCCATCAAGAAGAACGGATAAGATCGAAAACCGGCGTTTTTACGTCGGTTTTTCTTTTTTTGCAGGTCAGATCAAGCGGCACAGCTCATTTTCCTGTATCATGCAGGGACAAGGAGGGATTTTCATGCAAAACTGGCACGACAATGTTCTGCGGCTGATCGCTGAGATTGACCGCTGTATCCGTGCGCACGAGGGCGAAACGCTGACACTCGCGCATTTAGCGAGGCTGCTTGACTGTTCGCAGTCGCAGGTTTCGCACCAATTCCACGCGCTGACGGGCACTTCCCTGCGGGATTTTGTGCAGGCACGCCGTCCGGCGCTCGCGCTGCCTGCGGTTCGGGACGGAGAACAGCGGCTGCTTGATATCGCGCTCGACTGCGGTTTTTCCTCGCAGGAGGCGTTCACGCGCGCGTTCCGTGCGGCTTACGGCATCACGCCCGGCGAATATCGGCGCTCTCCCCGCCCGCTGTCGCTGCGCACGGTGATTCGGCCGTTGGACTGTTATCTCGCAGAGCAGGCTCCCGCAGGCACGGAAGGAGATGTGCAGACGTATTTTATCACGCTTCCGTCGCACCAATTTGCACACATTCGCAACTATGAGAGCATCGGCTACTGGGATTTTATGCAAAAGCAGTCCCGCATTCCCGGAGCGGATTTGGAGACGGTCAGCGCACTTCTGCGGCAGCTTGCCCCCGAAGCCGAGCAGCGGATGGCGTTCGTGAATGAGCCGAGCGGCCGTATCTGCAGCTGGGGCATTCCTCTGGCGGAATGCTGGGGTGTGCGTCTGCCGCGCGATTGCACAGATGCGGTGCCCGCTCCGCTGCAGCTGATGGAGGTCCCCGAAGGGGATTATCTGGTTTTCGAGCACGGTCCGTTTGATCTGCAGACGGAAAACGGTCTTGTTGAGGCAAAAATCGAGCGTGCGATGCGTGATTTCGATTACGAGGCCGCCGGCTGCTGTCTGGATACCGCACCCGGTCGTGTGTTCTATTTTGTGCACGATTGTGTGCGTTTCTGGAAATATATCCGGCCTGTTGTTCGATTTTAGAAAAAACAGTTGAAATTCTTTCTCGATGGTGATACAGTTATATAGTTACTCATTTTCACCGATTGGAAAGGAATTTCATGACATTTTATCAGGAATTACAGGTCAATCAGGCAGGCTCAAAGAAAATCATCCGCGAGAGTGCGTCACAGCGTGAAAAACTGTACCATATTGCCGTATATTTGACCAAAATTGCGATAACCGTCGCATTCTGCTTCATTTTTGTTTCACTTTACAGTCTGGGCTTCGGCGCGGACAACAGCATTGTCGGCGTAGTCGTGCTGCTGTATCTGCTCGTATTTCGCAGCGCACATCTGTGCATTCGCACAGGGCAGTCCACGCTGCTGCTCGCCGGATTTTTCGGCATTATGGCCGTCGGACCGCATGCGGCTAATCTGGCCGGCCCGGTCGGCGGATTGTTCATCAATGCTGCTGCGATTGCACTGCTCATTCTGTTCGGCTGCCACGAGCCGAGAATGTTTAATCAGTCCACACTCGTGCTCGGCTATCTGCTGCTGTATGGTTACGATGTGAGCGGGCACGCCTATCAAATGCGCCTGTTTGGACTTGCTGTCGGTGCGCTTCTGGTCTGCGCGGTATTCTACGGCAACCATCGCGGCAATGCCTATGAGCTCTGTGCAGGAGACATCCTTCCTGCTTTCGATCTGCGCCATCCGCGCTCCAAATGGCAGCTTTGCCAGATCATCTGCGTTCCGCTCGTGCTTTTCCTTGCAGAGCTGAGCGGCATGCCGCGTGCGATGTGGGCGGGCATTGCCGCCATGAGCGCAATCCTTCCCGCGATGGACGATATGCGCTACCGCGTTCGCTGGCGTATCATCGGAAATATCGCAGGTGTTTGCTGCTTTTTAGCGCTGTATTTCCTGCTTCCGTCCTCGATTTACGCCTATATCGGCGTGATTGGCGGCATCGGTGTCGGTTTCTCTGCGAAATACGGCTGGCAGGCTGTGTTCAACACGTTCGGTGCGCTCGCTATTGCAACCAGCGCATACGGACTCAAAAGCGCGGTCGGTCTGCGTGTCGCGCAAAATGTGTTCGGCGTGGTCTTTGCGCTGCTGTTCTGCCTGATTCTCCACCGCATTTTGGCCCGCTGGGAGCGCTCTGCAAACTGAGCCAGCAGCTGTTCTGTGCAAATGCACGGAACAGCTGTTTCTTTTTTGCACATACCGTAAACCATTTTTATAAAATCAGTTGACATTGCAGTAAATCTGTGGTTTAATGCAATAAGCAAAACAACGAGGAGGAACTCCCAATGAGTGACATTTCCAGCAAAACTGCGCCGCGCAGCCGTTTTTCCGTGCGCGAGATCTGCTATTCCGGCCTGTTCGCAGCGGTCATCGCGATCATGGCGCAGATTTCCATTCCGATGCCCGGCGGCGTACCCATGACCATGCAGACGTTCGCAATCACACTGGCGGCTGTCGTACTCGGCGCCAAGCTGAGCACGGTTTCAAGCGTAATTTATCTGCTGCTCGGTGCCGTCGGCGTACCGGTGCTTGCGAACTTTTCCGGCGGTTTTGACAAGTTTATCGGTCCTACCGGCGGTTTTCTGATCTCCTTCCCGCTGATGGCGTTTATCATCGGCTGGGGCGCCGACCACCGTCATGCATTCCGCGGCGCGTATGTACTCGCACTGATCGTCGGCACGATTGCCAACTATGTTGTCGGCACGGCGATGTTCTGCGTACTCATGAACAGCTCGATCGCCGCAGGCGTGACCGCATGCGTGCTGCCGTTCATCCCGACCGCTATCATCAAGGCTGTTCTTGCAACCGTGATCGGCTTTCTCGTTCGCAAGCGCATCCCGGGGCTCAAGGCATGATCCGGCTGCGCCCGCATCATCTGCTTTGCACACAAGGCTACTCCGGCAAGGGCTATAGCACAGAATTTGTGCAAAATATGAGTGCAATTGTGCATTCTCTACGAAATGTACCGGGAACCCGAATCCGGCTTGTCTTTGGTTCGGATTCTCTGTGCGCGCACTGCCCGCACCACACCGCTGACGACCTGTGCGAATCACAGGAAAAGGTCTCTCGTTTTGACCGAAAGACGGTCGAATACTTTGATTTGCACGAGGGCGAGTACGTTTATCAGGACCTGATCCGTGCTATCGACACACAAATGACTCCGGCCATGCTGGAGGATATTTGTCGCGGATGTGCATGGTACCCCGTCAGCGCCTGCAAAAAGAATATCTGCGGAAAATGAAATGAGGCACACCGAAAGGTGTGCCTCTGAGGCTGTCGAAAAACTTCGTTTTCCGAACAGCCTCTCGCTCGAAACCACGCTTTCGAGCGAATCTCGAAGAAAAAACGCGTCCTGCGGACACATTTTTTCTTCCCTTGTATAAATTCCGAGATACACAAGGTGAATTGCCGCATAGCGGCAAGAGAGGGTGGCCTGGGCCATGCTCCCGGAATTTATGAATTTGCAAAGCAAATTCGATTGAATGCGTGCTGCCGCACGAAGCATAAAAATCGAATATTGCTTTTTCGACAAGCTGTGAGGCACACCGAAAGGTGTGCCTCTCTCCCTGTCGTCAGAAAATATGTTGTCACTTCTCACAATTTATCATGTCCCGTTTTAGATATTCCTACAAATTTCCATCAAGATATTGACAACCACCTTAAAGGTGGTTATTCTTATCTTATAATAAACACCTTACAGGTGATTATCAAAACAGAGGTGAGGTCAATGAAGCGCTTCAAGCTGTCCAACTCCGAGGAAATTCTGATGGACACCTTATGGCGGGAAGACCGTCCGCTCACAACGCTGCAGCTTGCCGAAAAAGTTACGGAAGCCCGCTGGAACACCAATTATATCGACAAACTGCTCGGTCAGCTTGTCAAAAAAGGCATGGTGCAGGTCAGCGGTCTGCTGCAGAACGGACGCTATCAGTCGCGGCAGTTCGTCCCCTGCTACACCAAGGACGAATTTCTGGCGAATATGCTCGAGGAGCAAGGCGTGAACCAGGCACTGTTTGCTCGAATCGCCGTGGCGCTGTTCAAAAAACCTGCCAAATCAAACGAATCCGAGCAGGAAGAAAAGCTGATTGCCGAGCTGGAAAAAATGGTCGATCAGTACGAAGCTGCGCTACAGAACAAAGAAGAGAAATAATATGCAAATAACCCTGTTTTCCTTTATATCTGCACTTTTGTGGAGCAGTTTGTTGATTATTGTAATCTATCTTGTGCGGCGCACACGCTTCCGGCCGCATTTCGGCGTGCTGACCATGGTGCTGCTGTACCTGTTCTGCGCCGCGCGCCTGCTGCTGCCGCTCGAGTTTCCGTACACAGTGATTGTGAGCGACAGCGTCGTGTATCCGCGCATCTACAGCTTTCTGGCGCGCAAGCCCGATTCGGTCACGCACCTGCCGGTCGGACTGCTTTTGTGTGCAATCTGGCTGTTCGGCACAGTTTTTCTGCTGATTCGTTACGCGCTGCAGTATCGCAAAGCCATCCGCGCTGCGCGGCAAGCCAGGCCATGGGACAGCCGCACGGCTTCCCTGCTGAGCGAGATCCGGCGGCAGACCGGCCGCACCATCAAAGTTCGCGGACGTACAGCCGCGAATATCGAATCCGCCTTTGGCGTAGGTGTGCTGCACCGGTACATCATTCTGCCGGACAAGACGTACACAGATGCCGAGCTGCACTACATTCTGCTGCATGAGTACACGCATTTTCTCAACCATGATACGGCTGTCAAGCTGCTCGTAACGCTGTACTGCATCATTTTCTGGTGGAATCCGGTCGTATACCTGCTGCAGAAGGATTTGGAACAGACGCTCGAGCTTAAGTGTGACCGTGCGATTGCACAGACGCTGAATGCGCAGGAACGCACAGCCTATCTGCGCGCCATCCTCGCCGCAATGAAGCAAGGCTGCACGCAGCAGCCGGTGCCGCAGCCGTCCACGGCCCTGTTTCGCGCCGAGGCGAACAAGGCCATGCGGGAGCGGTTCACCGCCGTGCTCGCCTGCGCGGAGCAGCCGAACGACCGAACCGCAAGTGCCGTACTCATCGGCAGCTTTGCTGTCCTGCTGGCACTGTCGTATGCGGTGCTGCCGCAGCCAGCATTCGAGCCGCCGGCCGAGCCCGACAGCAGCTCGACCGTCTATTTTGACGACGAGAATGCCTATCTCAAGCAAAGTGCAGACGGACGATACTGGCTGTGCATTGACGGCCACAAGCCGTATGAGCTGACAGAGGGTGACGTGCAATTTTATCTGGAGCACTCGGTTTTCAAATATATCCGCGAGACCGAGCAATAAAAGGCAGCTGCCGAAGGATAGCGGCAGCACAGAGAGTAAAAGCAAAATGTGGGACGAAAATAGAAGCAGCTGAGATGTGGGGTCTCAGCTGCTTTTGTGCAGACAAAAGAAAAAGCCACTCAAAATGAGTGGCTTGGTGGTGGACATTAACGGGTTCGAACCGCTGACCTTCCGCACGTCAAGCGGATGCTCTTCCAGCTGAGCTAAATGTCCAAATCAGGGATGGCGGCTGCCATCCCTGTTGGCTGCAAATTTTTACTTGGTCTTGCTGCGGCCCAGATACTCACCGGTACGGGTGTCGATCTGGATGCGCTCGCCCTGCTCGATAAAGATCGGAACCTTAACAACAGCACCGGTCTCAACGGTAGCGGGCTTGAGTACGTTAGTAGCAGTGTTGCCCTTAACGCCCGGCTCGGTCTCAGTGATCTCGAGCTCAACGAACAGCGGCGGCTCAACTGCGAAAACGCTGCCCTTGTAGGAAAGAACCTTAACGTTCTCGTTCTCCTTCACGAAGCGGAAATCGTCGCCCAGAGTATCCTTGCTGATCGGAATCTGCTCATAGGTCTCGTTGTCCATGAAGTAGTACAGGTCACCTTCATTGTACAGATACTGCATCTCGCGGCGCTCTACGAAAGCCTCCTCGAACTTAGCAGTCGGGTTGAAGGAGGTCTCAGTAACCGCACCGGTTACGACGTTCTTCATCTTGACACGAACAAAAGCAGCGCCCTTGCCCGGCTTTACATGCTGGAACTCAATAACCTGCTGTACCTGACCGTCCATTTCAAAAGTTACGCCGTTACGAAATTCACCTGCGGTCATAATCGCTATGCCTCCAAATAATAGTATTTTTTACATCATTAAGCATCATTCGACTGTTCATACAAAACAGTGCTTGTATATAATACCCTATTTTCGCGTATTTTGCAAGAGGGTAACGCATATTTTCTTGAAAATTTTTATCGCGGGTTGAACCTGGCACTTTCCTGCACCGGTTGACCTGGGCACACGAACTGCCGCAGGCGGGTTCGGCCTGACGGTGCGGCTCACGGGCGGCTCCTTTTCCTGCACCGCCTGCGCGGTTCGCATTTCCTCAGTTGCCCTATGCCGAGAAAACGAAAAAGGCACCGCTCACGCGGTGCCTCTCCCTTCTGCGGATATGTTGGCCGCTCAGCAGCAGCAGTTGCCGCAATTACCGCAGCCGCCGCAGGTATTATCACCACAGGTACCGCAGGAACCACAGCCGCCGCTGCCCTGACCGCAGCATACCCAGATCAGGATGATCAGGATGATAATCCACCACCAGGAATTTTCGCCCCAGAAGCTGTTAGAAGAACACATACTGTCATTTCCTCCTATCAAAGATTTCATTACATTCTATGGTAAGAGGCCGAAAATGGTTACACATTCTCAATTCTCAATTTTCGCCAATACGCCGTCCTTGTGCAGACCGATAACCTTTACGGTGACCGGATGATTTTTCTCCGCCTTATCCTCTATATATACAGGAAAGCCGTAGCGTCCGTGCGCCGCCCACAGGCCGCCGGTCGGGTGCTCGGGCAGCGCGTACAGCGTGCGGCCGACAAACTGCTTTCGATAGACGATACTGCTTGTCTCCGCCACCTGCTTTGCCCGCTCGGCGCGGGCGGTTTTGGTCTGCTGATCGAGCTGACCCGGCATGGCGGCCGCCTTTGTGCCCTCGCGTACGGAATACGGGAATACATGCACGGACGCGAACGCGCATCTCTCCAGAAAGGCCAGCGTCTGCGTAAACTCGTCCTCGGTCTCGCCCGGAAAGCCGACAATCAAATCGGTCGTAACCGAGCAGTCCGGAAACGCACGTCTCAGCCGCTCGACACACCGGTAAAATTCCTCGCTCGTGTAGTGGCGGTTCATGCGCCGGAGAACGGTATCGCAGCCGCTCTGCATAGACAAATGAAAATGCTGTGCGAGATTGGCAAAGCCGGCAAGCCGTTCACAAAACGCATCGTCCACCGCCCGCGGGTCGAGGGAGCCGAGCCGGAACTGCACGTTCGGCTGCGCGGTCAGCAGCTTCTCCAGCAGCTCGGTGAGCGGCACCTGCGGCTCGAAGTCCTTGCCGTAGGACGCGATCTCGATGCCGGTCAGCACGATCTCGTGCACGCCCGCGTCAGCCAGCCGCGCCGTCTGATCGAGCGCCTGCTCGACCGGCAGTGAGCGCACTCGCCCTCTCGCATACGGAATGATGCAGTAGGTGCAGAAGTTGTTGCAGCCGTCCTCGATCTTGAGCAGCGCGCGCGTGCGGCCGTGCGGGATACCGGCAGGCAGAGTCTCAAAGCCGCTGTCCTCGCTCTCATGTACCTGTACGGCCTGTCCGCTGACGGCCTGCTCGCACAGGCCGATCACCTGCGCCCTGTTCCTGGTACCGCAGATGAGGTCGATCTCGCCGGTGGCGCGGACACGCTCCGGATCGGTCTGTGCAAAGCAGCCGCACGCCGCGATAACCGCGTTCGGATTGTCTCTCCGCAGCTTGTGGAACGCGCGGATATTCTTATGGTCGGACACCGATGTTACCGTACAGGTGTTGACGATCACGGCGTCCGCGCCCTTATCCACGATCTCATGTCCGCGCGCCTGCGCCAGCTGACTGAGCGCCTGCGTCTCAAATAAATTAACCTTGCAGCCCAAGGTGAAAAAAGCAAATTTCACAAATGTACATTCCTTTGCTCTCAGCGGCCCGCTGCGCGCTTGCGAATCCCCTATATATAATAATAAGGTGTTCGATTGGATTACAGCGTTTGTAACCTTACTCTCGCGCGCGTGCGGCCGCTGTGGATTTTCGCTGTCGATTCCTGCGTTTTTTTCGCGTTTGACAGGCTCTATTTTATCACAAAAATGCGAAATTTCAAAACAATGTTTGACAAACCTGTTCAAGCATGCTATACTGTAACCGTAATGTAACTTTGGAATGTAACCATTTTGTAACTATAAGGAGTGCAGATAATGCCTACCACCAAGAAGAATAACCTTCTGGAATACAAGGGTCACCCGCTGATGCGTAAGGAAAACATCATCTATTACGGCTCGATGAGTGACTCTCACATCATTATGATGCAGATCCTCGAATCTAGTGATTACAAGGGTCTGCCGGTTGCAAAGCGTGTATCCGTACAGCTTCAGCAGACCGATCCCAACGTACGTATGAAAGAGCGTATCGTCAAGAAAACCGAGAAGAACAGCATGTGGGCAGCGATGGATATTGCATCCATCTGGCTCGGCAGAGCACTGCACACGAAGTAAGACTTCACCGCAGCTTGCTGCGGCAGTGTAAAGGCTGTTTTCTCCCATTTTGAAACGGAGGCTTCAATTTCATGTCTTTTTCTAAAAAACTCGCTCGCTTCGCACTTTCCGGTGCACTTGCGATGTCGATGGTCCTGCCGAACTCGCTGGCAGTATTTCAGGCCAAGGTAAACGCAGATTCGCTTTACCTGCGTCAGTCCCCCGGCGGTGCAGTGATCACGACCCTCTCCAAGGGTACCACGGTTGCGGTACTGAATAACAGCTCCAGCTGGTACAAGGTATCCGTAAACGGCAAGGAAGGCTACGTCAGCGGCGAGTACCTGACCGGCACCACCGCAACCGACGTTGCACTCGGCACCGGCACTGTAAAGTGCTCGAGCAGTGTAAATTTCCGTTCGGCGCCGAACACCTCGTCCACCTCTTACGGTGAGCTGAAGAACGGCACCAAGGTAAATGTAGTCGGCGTAAGCAGCGGCTGGTACAAGGTTACATACAATGGCAAGACCGGCTATATCCATCCGGATTATATCACGCTCGCAAGCAGCTCCGCCGGCACCGCCATCGCTCCGTCGAACACCGTTACCTCTACGACCGGCACCGCCGGTACGGTGAAGTGTTCCTCGAGTGTAAACCTGCGTTCCGAGGCCAATACTTCCTCTTCCATTCTGGCAGAGCTGAAGAACGGCACCGCAGTTACCGTTGTCAGCACCGCAAACGGCTGGTGCAAGGTAACCTGCTCCGGCAAGACCGGCTACATCAAGCAGGATTATGTATCGACCACCGGTTCGGCATCCAATAACACGTCCGCGTCCACCGGTACGGCAGCAGTAGTTAAGTGCTCCTCTACCGTAAACTTCCGCTCTGCGGCAAGCACCTCTTCCACCATTCTCGGTGAGCTGAAGAACGGCACCGCTGTTACCGTGCTCAGCACGTCTAACGGCTGGAGCAAGGTATCCTACGCAGGCAAGACCGGCTACATCAGTGCGGACTATCTCGTAACTGCTTCGTCCGGTACGGCGATCAGCCCGTCGAACACCGCAGCTTCTGTCTCGATCAGCGCAAAGCGCCAGAGCGTGCTGAACTATGCTGCACAGTTCCTCGGTGTTCCGTATGTATACGGCGGCAGCACGCCGAGCGGCTTTGACTGCTCCGGCTTCACCTCCTATGTGTTCAAGAACACGGTCGGCTCCATCCCGCGTGTCGCTCAGGCACAGTATGATGCCACCACCCGTGTTTCCCGCGACGACCTTCTGCCGGGCGATCTGGTATTCTTCGGCAGCAGCACCTCGTCCATCAGCCATGTAGGCATTTATGTCGGCAGTAACCAGTTCATCCACGCACCCAGCACGGGCGATGTGGTTAAGTACTCGTCGCTGACCGGCAGCTATGCGACCCGCTATCAGGGCGCAGGCCGCGTAATTTTTGAGTAAGGTTACATACCAGAAATCCCTTCGGTTTTCCGAAGGGATTTTTCTTTTGCCTGTTGAGAGCGGTTATCCCAGCAGCACCGCTTCCCCGTCCTGCCACTGTATGGTCTGCGGCGTGAAGTCCCGCTGTTCCATGCGGGTATTCCACTGTGCGGCGAACGCATCGGAGAGTGCCTGAGCGGTCTGCTCGGGCAAGGTAAAGCCTTCCAGCTTGATGGTCCGGCAGGCAAGGCTGAGTTTGCCGTTTGAAACAGCTACGCTCCACGCGCCGTACAGCTTGCAGCGCTCCGGCAGAAACAGCAGCGCCGTGCGCAGCTTGCCGGGTACCAGATTGCTTTCCGTCAGTGCTTGACGGGTTACGGCTGCCGTCACGGAAATCGTGCCGTCACGGCTGATTTTGACCGCCGTGTCCTCGACCGGAAACGGCAGCGCTTCGGTCATCACAGACGCGATATCTTCCTCCGTAATGTGAAATTCCATTGCATCGCCCTCCTCGGGTGCGGCAGGCGCTGTGCTGGTATCCGCCCTGCCCATCAGCATATTTCCCAGCATCAGCAGGCACAGGAGCAGGCATACGCCTAAGATTACGGTATAGACTGCGCTTTTTTCCTCCTGCATGGCGGGTGCCTCCCTTTTTGCTTCTTGCAACAGCTTATGCGGGATTGGGGTTTATATGCGTGCTATCGGATGCGGAATTGGAGCCAGCCTTTGGCTGGGAGGTTCGCCGCACCCGCGGCGGTGGGCAAAAAGGAAGGGACACCTACGGTTTGCCCGTAGGCTGCTAAACATCGTTCCCGCGCCGTGCGCGGATTAAATGAGTGCCCTTCCTCTTTGAACTCCTCCCTTTCCCTTGTTTCCTAATCTGACGCATACCAGAGACCGGCGACCGCTTCGAAAAGGAAAACGGCAGTCGGGTTACTCTTGCGTGTCTTTCTCCGCCTATCCGCAGTTCACAGATAATCTACTGCTACACATATCGGCTACTCTCCGCAGGCGCAACACAAGGTGAATTGCCCGAAGGGCAGGAGAAGCCACACTGGGGTGCCCCGCCGTGCAACCCATCTGCACATTACTTCACCGCAGGGTCAATCTCCATTTTCTATTCTCAATTACTGCTTCGCATACGAAAAAAGCACCGCTTTCGCGGTGCTTTCAGTCTGTCGATAAAGTCAATCTATCGTTTTTACTTTTCGTGCGGCAGCACGCATAAAATAGAATTTGCACAGCAAATTCATAATTCCCGGGGGCGTGGCCCAGGCCACCCTCTTTTGCCGCTATGCGACAATTCACCTTGTGTACCTCGGGAATTATACAAGGGACGAAAAATTGTGCCCGTAGGGCGCGGCTTTTCGTCAAGATTCGATTGAAAGCGTGGTTTCAATCGAGAGGCTGCTCGAAAAACGGAGTTTTTCGACAGCCTCAAAGCACCGCTTTCGCGGTGCTTTTCGCATTTCTTTAGAAGAACTTATCCTTAATGCCGAGTGCAAAGATGATGAGCACGATAACCGGCAGGATATAGCTTACATAGAAGCGGATATTATCCTTGACCTTGAGTCCGCCGCCTTCGTTGGCCTCCTCCTTGAAGTTCTTCCAGCCCCAGCCGCAGCGGGAGGTGCAGAACAGCAGGTAAACCAGCGAACCGAGCGGCAGCCAGATGTTGGACACGAGGAAGTCCTCGAGGTCGAGCACGTTCGAGCCTGCGCCGAACGGCTGGAAGCCGGACCAGACATTGAAGCCGAGCACGCACGGCAGTGACAGCAGGATCATCAGCACGATGTTGATGGCTGCGGTCTTTTTGCGGCTCCAGCCGGTCAGGTCCATGCAGCAGGACATGATGTTCTCGAACACAGCGAGGACGGTCGAGAAGGCCGCAAACGCCATGAATACGAAGAACAGGCTGCCCCACAGGCGGCCGAGCGCCATGTGGTTAAAGATATTCGGCAGCGTGACGAAGATCAGGTTCGGACCGCTGTCCGGTGCCACGCCGAAGGCAAAGCACGCCGGGAAGATGATCAGACCGGCAGTAAATGCTACGAACGTATCCAGAATCGCAACATTGACGGCCTCGCCGAGCAGCGCACGGCCCTTGCCGATATAGCTGCCGAAGATAGCCATCGCACCGATGCCGAGCGACAGCGTGAAGAACGCCTGATTCATCGCGGCAACGATAACATTGGCGATGCCGCACTCCTGCATACGGCCGAGATCCGGAATCAGATAGAAGCGCAGACCCTCGCCCGAGCCTTCGGTCAGGATGCTGTTGATCGCCAGAATAACCATGATGGCCAGCAGAATGATCATCATCACCTTGGTAACGCGCTCCAGACCGCCCTGCAGACCGAACGAGTTGATCATAAAGCCGACGATAACGACCGCAACCATGCAGACCGCCATAACCACCGGCTTGCCGAGCATTTCCGGAAAGGCTGCCTGCACCTGCTCACTGGTCGCACCGACAAATCGGCCGCTGACCGTCAGGTAGAAGTAGTACAGCATCCAGCCGCACACGGTGGTGTAGAACATCATCAGCAGGTAGTTGCCGATCATCGCCAGATAGCCGTGGATGTGCCACTTGCTGCCCGGCTTCTCGAGCGCCTGATACGCCCGCACCGGACTTTTCTGGCTCGCACGGCCGATGGCAAATTCCATCGTCATGATCGGCAGACCGAGGATGAGCAGGAACAGCACATAGCACACGACGAACGCGCCGCCGCCGTACTGACCGACCATCCACGGGAACTTCCATACGTTGCCCACGCCGATGGCGCAGCCTGCGGAAAGCAGGATGAAGCCGAGACGTGAACCGAGTCTTTCTCTTGGCATTGTTTATTTTTCCCCTTTTTTCTGTGCCGCGTATTGAGCAAACTGCAATATCGGCACGACTTACATACTATAATCAAGCGTCATGATTGTTCTTCGACGCGTGATTTCTCTAATTTGCGGATCTCTTTCCGCTTTTTGCGCAGCTCGCGGAAGAAATTCCGCAGAATGTCCGCGCATTCCTGCTCCAGCACGCCGCTCACCAGCGCGGGCTGATGATTGTACGGCAGTGCGAACAGATTTATCAGCGAGCCGCACGAGCCGGCCTTCGGGTCGGGCGCACCGTAGTACACGGTTTTCATGCGCGAGTTGATGAGCGCGCCTGCGCACATCGGGCACGGCTCGAGCGTAACGTACAGATCGCAGCGGTGCAGCCGCCAGCCGCCCAGCTTTTTGCACGCCTTCTCGATGGCCTCGATTTCTGCATGGTGCAGTGCGTTTTTCTTTGTTTCCCGGCGGTTGCGTCCGCGTCCGACAATTTTGCCGTCGCAGACAACCACCGCGCCGACCGGCACTTCGCCCTCGTCCGCCGCCTTTTGCGCCAGTTTGAGCGCGGCCTTCATGTATTTTTCCTGTTCGGTCATAAATTCCTCAGATTTTCCCGAGCAGACGCGCTTTCGCCTGCTCAAATTCTTCGCGCGTGACAAAGCCGCGCTCGCACAGCCCTGCCAGAACGGAAAGCTGCTCGACCGGTGTCGGTGTGCGGTCGCTCAGCGCCACCTCGTCAAATTCCTTTTCCGGAATGAGCGCGTCAAACGCCGCAAGGCTGTCCGGCGAAAACCGCAGGTCCACGCGCCGGTTTTCCCACTGCACCCGAAGCTGCACATAGCGTTCATCGTGCTGCACCTGCTCGGTGCGGACCGGTTCGGACTGCACCGCCGCCTCGATGGCGCGTCCATGCGGATTGAACGAAAACGGATGTTCCCAGCCTGCCCAGTATGCCGCCGAGCGGTCAACGGTCACACCGCCGCCGGATACGCGCGTTTCCGTGCGCATGCCGCCGCACAGACGGTAAAACCGGATTGCCTGCACCGGCAGTTCGCCGCTGTACAGGTTGTCCTTGCCCGTGTAAAGGTTTCTGTCGCGCCGGAAAAAGCACAGCGTATCTCCCTCGCGCCAGACCTCCAGCTTGCCCTTTGACAGCAGCTCACCGCCGTCCGTCACTCTCACCAGAAAGGACTTTTCGGGCGGGTTCTTCGGCTCTCCGGCACTGCGGCAGTCCAGTCCCCATTCCTGCAGCACCGCAAGGTTTTCCGCACGGTACGACACGGAAAGCGCCGCCTTTGTGCCGCGCACATCGGTCAGCGTCAACGCGATCGGACGCACCTTGTACACGCGGAGCAGACCCTGTATTTCGTCCGGCTCGGTCGGTGCCGCGTCCGCGGTAAGCGTGTACGCGCCCTTGTCCAGCGTGAGCGGCAGCTGCCCGCTGCCCTCGTCGGTCGGCATCAGCGTCCACGCCACCGGCTCGGAAAATAAGTAATAGCGTCCCGCCGGTACGAACGGTGCGTCCTCTCGAATGGCTGTAACTACGTTTTTACTCATCAGAATTCACCTGCCCCACAGTAAAGTCCATGTTAAAAATTTCAATTTGCTTGCAAATTGCATACAGGGGTATGGATATCCCCTATCAAGCGTCAGCGCGCTTTCATTTGTCTTTGCCGCGACAGATTCATCGTGCCGTCCTGCATTTTCGACAGATTTTCCAGACAGTTGCCGGTACCGTATGCCACGCACGAAACCGCTTCGTCCGCGACGCGCGTCGGAATGCCGGTCTTGGAGGCGATGAGCTTGTCAAAGCCCCAGATCAGCGAACCGCCGCCTGTCATGGTGATGCCGTTGGCGGAAATGTCGCCGGTCAGCTCGGGAGGTGTGCGCTCGAGCACCCAGTGCACCGCCTCAACGATCGCTGAGGAGACCTCCTCGAGTGCATCGAGGATCTCACTCGAGCTTACGGTAAACGTGCGCGGCAGACCGGTCATCAGACAGCGTCCCCTGACCTCCATGATCGCTTCCTCGCTGCGCGGATACACACAGCCGACCGTGCGCTTGATCTCCTCTGCCGTGCGGTCGCCGATCAGCGCATTGTGCTTACGGCGGACGTACTTGACAATGGCCTCGTCGAACTTATCGCCCGCGACCTTGATAGACGTGGATTCGACGATGCCGCCGAGCGAAATAACCGCCACATCGGTCGTGCCGCCGCCAATATCGACCACCAGATTGCCGTTGGCCCTGTTGATGTCGATGCCCGCGCCGATGGCCGCCGCGACCGGCTCCTCGACCAGAAAAACGCGCTTTGCGCCCGCCTGCGTGCCCGCATCAATGACGGCACGCTCCTCCACCTCGGTGATGATGGACGGCACACAAATGACCACATTCGGCTTGAACAGGTGGATACCCTGCACCTTTGCGATGAATTCCTTGATCATGCGCTCGGTCATCTCGTAATCCGAAATAACGCCCTCGCGCAGCGGACGGATGGCGACAATGTTGCCCGGTGTACGGCCAAGCATGCTCTGCGCTTCCTCGCCCACGGCAAGGATTTTACCGGAAACCTTGTCCACCGCCACAACGGACGGCTCGTTAAGTACAACACCCTTGCCCTTTACATAGACCAGCACGGTTGCTGTGCCGAGGTCGATGCCGATATCGCTCGAAAAAAGCGACATCTTTTTCGCGATTCTTTGCAGAAAAGAAGCCATATTTCATTCCTTTCTCCGCGCTCTGTTCGCGTGGATTGACAGTATTACCATTATACAGATTTTGTGCGCCATTTGCAAGACTCCGGGGCAAATACCGAAAATTCGACAGAGAAAATGGCATCACTCCGGCAGCGTGTCCGTATACTGCTGGAATCTGACATCGTTTTCCACCTGTTTTTTATAGGCTTCATACGCCTCCGCCAGCGATTCATATCTCGTCTTGTCTTTGATATAATTCTTAAAGGTACTGTAACTGTAGATATGGTCCACAATCGCAACATAGCTTTGGCCATTGTTAACTCGGGTCGCGGTGGTCGTTTCTGAGATGTAATAGCCGCCGCTCGCCGGGCTGATAATGACCGGTATCTGCTTTGTCGCACCGACGGCATTGGTATCGACCGATGTCCAGAACAAATAGCGGTCGCTCTTGTTCGTGGAACTGCCGAGAAACGCCCATGTGCCATTTTTCAGCAGGCTGTCGCTTCTCATCTCCTTCTCCACCAGGGGCACCATAGTGGAATTGGGGCACTTCGAGTCGATCTCAAAATTCGAATTATTCTTCAGTGTCTTCAAAATACCCGTCCGATCGAGTATGTCGTGCAGATTCTCGTTCCAGTCGATCGTGCCGCCCAGTGTGCTCTTGCCTTTCCAGTCAAACACGATCACAGCCTTTGCGCTGTCATAGTACACTTCGCATTCTCCGCCCGCGGCAGGGGTTCCTTTCCAGTTCGCGGTATCTCCTTGTGTCTTATAATGGGTAACGCCTGCAATTGTAATGGGATCTCTCGACTGCCAATCATCCTGCTTCTGCTTCAGCTTGACCGTCTTGCTCATGTTGTCTTTGTCCTGCTCCGTAACCGCAGTCAGCACATCGATATACGCCGCCCGCACCTCGATGAGGTCGGATGCCTCCAGACTTCTCTCGATATACTGTATCAGCGCCGGTATCATAAATGCCGCAAGGATCGCCAGAATGACCAGCACAACGATCAATTCCACCAGCGTAAATCCCTTGCGAGTATTTTTCTCTTTCTTCTGCATTTTATCAGCACCTTTTACTGAGTTTCGGCTAACCTAAGACGGGCTTTCAGCGCGCTGTACCGTCTGCCCTTCTGGTTGTTATTTACCATATACGCTACCACATCCTGACTGCCGACGATAACAAGCAGGCGCTTCGCGCGTGTGATTGCGGTGTAGAGAATGTTGCGCGTGAGCAGTTTGCGCGGCAGACCGTCCGACAGAGCGAGCACCACCGCGTCAAACTCGCTGCCCTGCGATTTATGTACGGTGACGGCATACGCCAGCTCCAGCTCGTTCAGCATATCGAAGGTGTAAGTCGCAATGCGGTCGTCAAAGCGAATCACCATGCACTCCTGCTGCGGAAAAATGCGGATGATCTCGCCGACGTCGCCGTTGAACACGCCGGTTCCCTGCTCGTCGTCCCCCTGCTTTTCCCACACAATGTCGTAGTTGTTTCGCACCTGCATCACGCGGTCGCCCTCGCGGAAAATGGTGTCTCCGAAGCGCTTTTCCAGCTTGCTTTCACTTGGTGGATTGAGTGCCTCCTGCAGACGGCGGTTGAGCGGAATAGTTCCGCTGCCGTGCCGCTTGGCAGGCGAAAGCACCTGTATCTGTGCAGGAGTAAAGCCGTAGTGCTTGGGCAGTCTCTGGGCGCAAAGCTGTGCCACCGTTTCGATAACAGACGTCGGCTCCGCCCGTTTCATGATGAAAAAGTCGCCGTCCGCGCCGGATGGCCTGGGCATTTCACCCGCGTTGACCGCGTGCGCGTTCATTACAATGTCGGACTGCTGCGCCTGACGGAAGATCTCGGTCAGCTGAATGGTCGGCACCCGATGTGAGGTGATCAGGTCGCGCAGGAAGTTGCCCGGACCGACCGGCGGCAGCTGATCAGCATCACCGACGAGCACGAGCCGCGCACCGTGCGGCAGCGCATTGATGAGCGCCTGCATGAGCGTGATGTCCACCATGGACACCTCGTCCAGAATGACCGCATCGCACTCGAGCGGATTGGTCACACTGCGGGCAAACACCGTGCGTCCGCCGCCCGCAAAGCCTGCCTCGAGCAGCCGGTGAATGGTTTTCGCCTCCATACCGGTCAGGTCGGAAAGACGTTTTGCCGCGCGGCCGGTCGGCGCGGCGAGCAGCGTGTCCAGTCCCAGTGCCTCAAACACCTGCAGGATGCCGCGCACCGTAGTCGTTTTGCCGGTGCCCGGGCCGCCGGTCAGGATAACCAGACCATTGCGTGCAGCCGTTGAAATCGCAAGCTGCTGTTTCTCGGAAAAAGTGAACTCACTGTTCTCCAAAAGCGCGGAAAGCAGCTCATCCACATCAAAATCGTACTCATAATTGCGCTCTGCCATGTAGCCGAGCATTTCGGCAAGGTAGGCCTCCGCGTCGTGCATATCGCGCAGATAGACCGCGTCGCGGCCTGCGATGTGCTCACGCACCAGCCGCCCCTTCTCCTCCAGGCGAGCAATGCCGTGCAGCGCCCGGTCCTCGTCCACGACCACGTCATCGTCGCTCAGCAGCATGCACACCGCGTACAACAGCTTCTCCACTGGGATGAACGTGTGGCCGTTGTTCAGGTTAAAGGTCAGTGTATACAGAATGCCCGCGTCCACGCGCTCATCGCTCAGCAGCGACAGCCCAAGCTCCATCGCCAGACCGTCCGCCAGCTTGAAATCCACATCATAGTATGGGTCACACAGCAGATACGGGTTCTCGCACAGCGCGTCGATGGCGCTGTCGTGCAGGCGCTTGTACAGCAGCGGCGTGAGCGCGACCGGCAGACCGTGTTCGCTCAGAAAGTCCATCAGCAGGCGCATTTCGCTCTGTTCGGTGAACTGACGGCCGATCTCCTTCGCCTTGCGGTCGGTAATGCCGCGCAGCTCCGACAGACGCTCCGGCTCGTGCATAAGAATGTCAAACGTGTCCTCACCGAACTTTTCCGCAATTTTTGCCGCCAGCCGCGGACCGATGCCGCGAATCAGACCCGAACCGAGGTACTCCGCGATGCCGCGCACCGAGGTCGGCAGCCGGCGCTCAAACGCCTCGGTCGCAAACTGCTCGCCGTAGGTCGGGTGCGTCACCCAGCAGCCGGTCAGAATGACCTCCTCACCCAGTCCAATGTTGGGAAACGTGCCGGTCGCCGTGACCTCGGCTCCGTTTTCCGCAGCAAGGCGCAGCACGGCATAGCCGTTTTCGTCGTTGTAGTAAACGATCTGCTGCACCGTGCCGCGCACGATCAAATATTCTCTTTCGTCCAACGTCCCACCGTCCCAACTTGTCATTCCAGATAGGTTATGTCCTGCCGTGCCGCCATGTACTTGGCGATGTTCTGTCCCTGTCCGCTGCCGATTTCAACAAATGTAATCAGCAGACCGGGAAAATACTGCCGCCGCACGCGCAGTGCCGCGCGGATCAGGTGTTCGCTGACGGCATCGCAGCCGTCGCCGTACAGCGTCAGCTCCGCCGAGCCGTGCAGCCGCAGCAGCCGTGCGGAGACGATCTCATACACCGTGTGCAGCACGGTGTAAAATCCCACCGCGGCAAATACCGCCAGAACCGATTGCAGAAAAACAGACATGAGCGTTCCCTCCTGCTATCAGCCTATGCACGGAGGGAATACTTTGTTAGTATATAGTATAGCACAATTGTTCGGATAAGTAAACCGAGCAGAAAATCCGGGGATAATTGAAAATTGAGAATGGAGAATGAACGTGATGATAGAACGATAACCAAATTTCATTCTCCATTCCTGAAAAAGAGACGCTTTCGCGTCTCTTTTTCAGGTTTCGTGTTCTTTGCACCACTCATTCAGCGTTTCCCGATCAGTGCCCTGCATGGAACAGGCGGTTCCGCAATCCCGTTCATTGGGCGGCAGCGAGATACCCTCGCTCATCTTTTCCTGTTCCCGCGCGGCCACTGCCGGTTTGCTGCGGCGCAGCCACTCGAACGCCTTCGCGGCGGCCCGGAGCTGATAGCGGTTTTCGTGATTTTCCGACATAATTGCATCCCTCCTTCGCATAGTATGCGCAGGAAAGAGGATTTTACGCACAAAAAAGCTCCCATGCCGAAGCATGGGAGCTTGTAAATTGCGTTATGCTATTGCTTAACAAAAATTAAGCGTTGATAGCGGTTACGACGCCGGAACCTACGGTGCGGCCACCCTCACGGATAGCGAAACGCAGGCCTTCCTCGATAGCGATCGGGGTGATCAGCTCAACGTCCATCTCAACGTTGTCGCCCGGCATGCACATCTCAGTGCCTTCCGGCAGAGTGATAACGCCAGTTACGTCGGTGGTACGGAAGTAGAACTGCGGACGGTAGTTGTTGAAGAACGGAGTATGACGGCCGCCCTCTTCCTTCTTCAGAACGTATACCTGACCGTGGAACTTGGTGTGCGGGTGAATGGAGCCCGGCTTAGCCAGAACCTGGCCACGCTCAACCTCGTTCTTCTGGATGCCGCGGAGCAGAGCACCGATGTTGTCGCCTGCTTCAGCGTAGTCCAGCAGCTTGCGGAACATCTCGATACCGGTTACAACGGTCTTGCGCGGAGCGTCCATCAGACCAACGATCTCAACTTCCTCGCCCATCTTCAGCTGGCCACGCTCTACACGGCCGGTAGCTACGGTACCACGACCGGTGATGGAGAATACGTCCTCAACCGGCATGATGAACGGCTTGTCAGCAGCACGGTCCGGGGTCGGGATATAAGAGTCAACAGCGTCCATCAGCTCGTGGATGCACTTGTACTCCGGAGCGTTCGGATCCTTGGAATCGCAGGTCAGAACGTTCAGAGCGGAACCACGGATTACCGGAACGTCGTCGCCCGGGAAATCGTAAGAGGACAGCAGCTCACGGATCTCCATCTCAACCAGGTCGAGCAGCTCCTCGTCGTCTACCTGATCAGCCTTGTTCATGAAGACAACGATATACGGAACGCCTACCTGACGGGACAGCAGGATGTGCTCGCGGGTCTGCGGCATCGGGCCGTCAGCAGCGGATACAACCAGGATAGCACCGTCCATCTGAGCAGCGCCGGTGATCATGTTCTTAACGTAGTCGGCATGGCCCGGGCAGTCAACGTGAGCGTAGTGACGCTTAGCGGTGTGATACTCAACGTGTGCGGTGTTGATGGTAATGCCGCGCTCCTTCTCCTCCGGAGCCTTGTCGATTGCGTCGTATGCCTGATACTCAGCATCGCCCTCGAGAGCCAGAACCTTGGTGATTGCAGCGGTCAGAGTGGTCTTGCCGTGGTCAACGTGGCCGATGGTGCCAATGTTAACGTGCGGCAGAGAACGGTCAAATTTTTCCTTTGCCATTGTGGATATCCTCCTCGTAAAATGAATTAAAAGTCATGTTGCATTTATTTTACTGCATTTCGAGAAAAAATGCAATAGGCTGCAGCAGATTTTAGTCGTTGTTTTTGGTACGGCTGTCGATGATCTTCTCCTGAATGCTCTTCGGCACTTCAGTGTAGTGGCTCGGCTGCATGGTATACTGGCCACGGCCCTGGGTGCGGGAACGCAGAGCAGTTGCGTAACCGAACATCTCGCTCAGCGGAACGCCGGCAGAGATAGCCTGTACGCCGCCACGCGGCTCCATGCCCTGGATCTGACCACGACGGGAGTTCAGGTCGCCGATAACGTCGCCCATATACTCCTCCGGTACCATTACGTCAACCTGCATGATCGGCTCCATCAGAACCGGATCAGCCTTCTTCATAGCTTCCTTGAACGCCATAGAACCAGCGATCTTGAACGCCATCTCAGAGGAGTCGACTTCGTGGTAAGAGCCATCATACAGGGTTACCTTAACGTCAACAACCGGGTAGCCTGCGAGGATACCAGACTGCATAGCGCCCTGGATACCCTGATTAACAGGCTCGATATATTCCTTCGGGATAGCACCGCCAACGATCTTGTTGATGAACTCGTAGCCCTTGCCGGACTCGTTCGGCTCAACGATGATCTTAACATGGCCGTACTGGCCCTTACCACCGGACTGACGAGCGTACTTCTGATCAACGTCAGCGGAGCGGCGGATGGTCTCCTTGTAAGCAACCTGAGGAGAACCTACGTTAGCCTCTACCTTGAACTCGCGCAGCAGACGGTCAACGATGATCTCCAGATGAAGCTCGCCCATACCAGCGATAATGGTCTGGCCGGTCTCTTCATCGGTGTAGGTCTTGAAAGTCGGGTCCTCTTCTGCCAGCTTAGCCAGCGCGATACCCATCTTCTCCTGACCAGCCTTGGTCTTCGGCTCGATCGCAACACGGATAACCGGGTCCGGGAACTCCATAGACTCGAGGATGATCGGGTGCTTCTCATCACACAGCGTATCGCCGGTGGTGGTGTTCTTAAAGCCGATGCCCGCAGCGATATCGCCGGAATATACGCAGTCGATATCCTGACGGTGGTTAGCGTGCATCTGCAGAATACGGCCCAGACGCTCGCGCTGATCCTTGGTAGCATTCAGTACGGAGGAACCAGCGGTGATGGTGCCGGAGTATACGCGGAAGAACGTCAGACGGCCAACGAACGGGTCGGTAGCGATCTTGAACGCCAGCGCAGAGAACGGCGCATCATCAGAAGACGGACGGGAATCCTCCTCGTCGGTCTGCGGGTTTACACCCTTGATGTCCGGGATGTCGGTCGGAGCCGGCATGTATTCGATAACAGCGTCCAGCAGCGGCTGTACGCCCTTGTTGCGGTATGCGGTGCCGCAGAGTACCGGAACGATTTCGTTGGCGATACAGCCCTTGCGGATTGCAGCCTTAACTTCCGGAATGGTCAGCTCTTCGCCCTCGAGGTACTTCATCATGAGGTCCTCGTCCAGCTCAGCAACGTGCTCCCACAGTTCGTCGTGGTACTGCTGAGCCTTCTCCATCATGTCAGCCGGAATATCCTCGTCGCGGATATCCTTGCCGAGGTCGTCATAGTAAACCTCAGCGCGCATGGTGATCAGGTCGATGATACCCTTGAAGGTATCCTCAGAGCCGATCGGCAGCTGAACCGGAACAGCGTTGCACTTCAGACGGTCCTTCATCATGTTGACTACGTTGTAGAAGTCAGCACCCATGATATCCATCTTGTTTACGAACGCCATACGCGGAACCTTGTACTTGTCAGCCTGATGCCAAACGGTCTCAGACTGCGGCTCAACGCCGCCCTTTGCACAGAATACGGTTACGGAACCGTCCAGTACACGCAGGGAGCGCTCTACCTCTACGGTAAAGTCAACGTGGCCCGGGGTGTCGATGATGTTGATACGATGCTCCGGGAACTGATGAGTAGAGCCGGACCAGTGGCAGGTGGTAGCTGCGGAGGTGATGGTGATACCACGCTCCTGCTCCTGCTCCATCCAGTCCATGGTAGCGGTACCGTCGTGGGTATCGCCGATCTTATGGTTTACACCGGTGTAATACAGAATACGCTCGGTGGTAGTGGTCTTACCGGCGTCGATGTGCGCCATGATGCCGATATTTCTGGTTCTTTCCAGGGAATATTCTCTAGGCATATTGCTCTCCTTTCAAAGCGTTATGCGGAAACCGACAGATTAATAGCGGTAGTGTGCGAACGCCTTGTTCGCCTCTGCCATCTTGTGGGTATCCTCGCGCTTCTTAACAGCACCGCCCAGATTGTTGCAAGCGTCCAGGATCTCGCCTGCCAGACGCTCACGCATGGTCTTTTCAGAACGAGCGCGGGAGTACTTGGTGATCCAACGCAGGCCCAGGGTCTGACGACGCTCCGGGCGAACTTCCATCGGCACCTGGTAGGTAGCGCCGCCTACACGGCGAGCCTTAACTTCCAGGGTCGGCATGATGTTTTCCATAGCCTCGGTGAAAACCTCCAGCGGTTCACGACCGGTCTTTTCACGAACGATATCGAAAGCACCATAAACAACCTTCTGCGAAACGCCCTTCTTGCCGTCGAGCATGATAGAGTTTACCAGCTTGGTGACGAGCTTGGAATTATAAAGCGGATCGGGCAGAACGTCTCTCTTGGGGACATTACCTCTTCTTGGCACTTTACTTCCCTCCTTCAAAAATATTTGATTTCATAGGTACTTCGGCGGATCTTTGACCGCCGTTGTTCATGCCTGTCCGAGGTAAAGGCCCGATTTATGCAATCGGAACTAAAATGCCTCAGACAAAGCATAGCTGCTTTGCTGAAAAATAACTTTCTCGCAAAACCTTGTGGGTTGGCTCCTTGCCTTCCGTTTCCTTATTTGCAAGGTAACGGTACAGGAGTAATCAAGCATGATTGTGCAGATCAAGGCGCAGCCACGCGCCGCGTACAAAGGTACGCAAGTGCGGGTGCAACGCAGAGATGTGCAATCAGGCGCAGATTACTTGCCTGCCTTCGGGCGCTTAGCACCGTACTTGGAACGAGCCTGACGACGGTTAGCAACACCCTGGGTATCCAGAGTACCACGGATGATGTGGTAACGAACACCAGGAAGGTCCTTTACACGACCGCCGCGAACCATAACTACAGAGTGCTCCTGCAGGTTGTGGCCTTCACCGGGGATGTAAGCGGAAACTTCCATCTGGTTGGTCAGCTTTACACGAGCTACCTTACGAAGAGCAGAGTTCGGCTTCTTCGGGGTCATGGTCTTAACCGTGGTGCAAACGCCGCGCTTCTGCGGAGCGGACTGATCGGTAGCCTTCTTCTTCTGAGAGTTGTAGCCTACCTGAAGAGCCGGTGCCGTAGACTTGGTAACGACTGCCTCACGACCCTTACGGACGAGTTGGTTAAAAGTTGGCATTTTATTTCCTCCTTCTTTCAAAGATATTTATGAAAAGCGCGTTTTGCGCAATTCAACAAAGAAAAATCAGTGCAGAACTACGACTACTGCCGCGCCGACATCAATGCCGACCGCATCGCCGAGCTCCGTCATCGTGGTGACCTCGGTAACTTCCATACCGTGTTCACTGCAAAGCTCATAAATCGGTCCGACGACTCGTTTTTCTGCGTCCAGCGCAACAAAGACCTGTGCGGCTGCGCCGTCCCGAATCGCTTTTTTCGACTGCTTTACACCGATCACCTTGTGCGCCGTGTGAAGTTCTGAAAGCATAATATTCCTCCTATACGGCATACTCCCATAGTATACGGGTTTGTCCCCTTGTTGTCAAGTGTTTTCTCGAATTTTTTTATTTTTTACGAGATTTTTCTTTTCCAGACAAATTTGACACCTGGCAAAAGGAGTTTCCGCAGGATACATTCAATGATTACGCTATACCGTAGGGTGCGACGACCTCGGCGCACCGTTTCTAACGATTGGTGCACGTTATCCCGTAGGGGCGAGCAGTGCTCGCCCACGCATCCGTTTAACCATAGCGCAGGAGGCCAATGGCCTCCCCTACGGGGGTAACATTATGCAAACGGTTTACCAATAAATATGTGCCTGTCGTTATCGGTTTGCGGGCGAACAATGTTCGCCCCTACGGAGCAGATTGTACAGACCGGATAGATACGGTGCGCCGTGGTCGTCGCACCCTACGGTATCCATTCAGCATAAAATTGAAACGGAGAAACATCGTAAACCGTCACGGTAATTCTCCATTCTCAATTTTCCATTCGGCACAAGCAAAAACAGGAGAACACCTTACAGTGTTCCCCTGTTTTACTTAATCTATACAGCGTTTTCGGCTTTCTGCAAATCAGTCGAGATTTACAGTCTGCTCGTAGTGACCGGTGCAGTAATCGGACACACCCGAGCCGGCCGGAATCAGCTTGCCGATGATTACGTTCTCCTTCAGGCCCATCAGCGGATCGACCTTGCCCTTGATTGCGGCGTCGGTCAGCACGCGGGTGGTCTCCTGGAAGGATGCAGCGGACATCCACGAATCGGTTGCGAGGGATGCCTTGGTGATACCCATGAGGGTCGGCTCCGCAACAGCCAGACGGAGACCTTCCTCGCCGGCGTCGATGCGTGCCTGCACCTTGTTGTTGTAATCCTCGAACTCGAGCCAGTCCATAACAGAACCCGGCAGAACCTCAGCGTCGCCTGCGTCCTCAACGCGAACCTTGCGCATCATCTGACGAACGATAACCTCGATATGCTTATCGTTGATATCTACGCCCTGCTGACGGTAAACCTTCTGAACTTCCTTGATCTCGTAGTCGTGAACGGCGCGAGGATCGAGGATACGCAGAATGTCATGCGGGTTGAGCGAGCCTTCGTTCAGCTGGAAGCCCTGCGGAATCTCCTGACCGTCGGTTACGCGGATACCGGAGGACGAAGCCAGCTGGTAGGAACGCATATCGCCGGTCTGCGGGTTGACGATGTTGACGGTCTTGACGGTGGTGCGCTTGGACTCCTCGATGGAGACCATGCCGCCGATCTCGGCCAGCGTTGCAGCCTTCTTCGGCTTGCGGGCCTCGAACAGCTCCTCAACTCGCGGAAGACCCTGCGTAATATCCGAACCTGCGACACCGCCGGTATGGAAGGTACGCATGGTAAGCTGGGTACCCGGCTCACCGATGGACTGTGCTGCGATGATACCGACAGCCTCGCCCTTGCCGACCGGCGTGCCCATTGCCAGGTTGATGCCGTAGCAGTGCGCGCAGACACCCTTGCGGGCACGGCACTCGAGTACGGAGCGGATCTGAACGCGGGTGATGCCTGCGCCGACAACCGCATCGGCGTCAGCCTCGGTCATCATCTTGCTCTTCGGTACGATAACCTCGCCGGTCTCCGGATTTACGATATCGTCAACCGGGAAGCGGCCGAGCAGACGCTCGCGCAGCGGCTCGATGATCTGGTTGCCTTCCTTGATATCCTCTACCCAGATACCCTTGGTTGCGCCGCAGTCGTCCTCGCGGATGATAACGTCCTGAGAAACGTCTACCAGACGGCGGGTCAGGTAACCCGAGTCAGCGGTACGCAGTGCAGTATCGGCCATGCCCTTTCGAGCACCGCGGGCAGCGATGAAGTATTCGAGTACGGTCAGGCCTTCACGGAAGTTGGACTTGATCGGGATTTCGATGGTCTTACCGGAGGCGGATGCCATCAGGCCTCGCATACCGGCCAGCTGACGGATCTGGTTGATAGAACCACGGGCACCGGAATCCGCCATCATGTGAATCGGGTTGTAGCGCTGCTCCTTCATGTTGGCCTGCAGCTTTGCGGTAACCTTCTTGGTGGTCTCTTCCCACTCGGCTACGGTCAGACGGTAGCGCTCCTGATCGGTGATAAAGCCGCGCTTGTACTTGCGGTCGATCTTGGCAACCTTCTTCTCGGACTCGCGGATCATCTCGTCCTTGCCTTCCGGCACGAGCATGTCGGCTACGGCTACGGTCAGCGCACCCTTGGTGGAGTACTTGTAGCCCATCGCCTTGATGGAGTCGAGCACCTCAGCGGTGATATGGAAGCCGTGTACGCGGATACACTTGTCAATGATCTTGCCAAGCTCCTTCTTGCCGCAGGTGAACATGATCTCAAGATCAAACTTCTTGGACGGATCCGAGCGGTCAACAAAGCCGAGGTCCTGCGGGATGCGCTCGTTGAAGATCAGACGGCCCGGAGTCGCGTCTACGATAGCGGACTCGGTCTTGCCGTTTACTTCCTTGGACAGACGAACCTTGATCGGCGCGTGAATGCCAACGATACCCTCGTTGTACGCCATCAGAGCCTCGTCCACGTTGCGGAATACCTTGCCGGCGCCCGGCTCGGTATCGCGGTCGATGGTCAGGTAGTAGGAGCCGAGGACCATATCCTGAGACGGAATGGTAACCGGCTTGCCGTCCTGCGGCTTGAGCAGGTTGTTCGCGGACAGCATCAGCAGACGGGCCTCAGCCTGTGCCTCTGCGGACAGCGGAACGTGAACTGCCATCTGGTCGCCGTCGAAGTCGGCGTTGAATGCGGTACATACCAGCGGATGCAGGCGGATCGCACGGCCTTCTACGAGTACCGGCTCGAACGCCTGAATGCCCAGACGGTGCAGGGTCGGTGCACGGTTCAGCATAACCGGATGACCCTTGATGATGCCCTCGAGCACATCCCATACCTCGGGCTTTGCGCGCTCTACCATCTTCTTGGCAGACTTGATGTTCTGTGCGGTGCCGTCCTCAACCAGCTTCTTCATAACGAACGGCTTGAACAGCTCGAGTGCCATTTCCTTCGGCAGACCGCACTGATAGATCTTCAGGTCCGGGCCTACGACGATAACCGAACGGCCGGAGTAGTCAACTCGCTTGCCGAGCAGGTTCTGACGGAAACGGCCCTGCTTGCCCTTCAGCATGTCGGACAGGGACTTGAGTGCACGGTTGTTCGGGCCGGTGACCGGGCGGCCGCGGCGGCCGTTATCGATCAGGGCGTCAACAGCCTCCTGCAGCATGCGCTTCTCGTTGCGCACGATGATGTCCGGCGCACCCAGCTCGAGCAGGCGCTTGAGGCGGTTGTTGCGGTTGATGACGCGGCGGTACAGGTCGTTCAGGTCGCTCGTTGCGAAGCGGCCGCCGTCCAGCTGTACCATCGGGCGGATTTCCGGCGGGATGACCGGAACAACGTCCATGATCATCCACTCCGGGCGGTTGTGCGACAGACGGAACGACTCAACGACCTCCAGGCGCTTGATGATACGCAGGCGCTTCTGGCCGGAAGCCTCACGCAGCTCTGCGGTCAGCTCCTTGGAGAGCTGGTCAAGATCCAGCTCCGCGAGCAGCTCCTTGATGGACTCCGCGCCCATGCCGGCACGGAAGTCCTCGTCGTACTTTTCACGCATGTCGCGGTACTCAGCCTCAGTCAGGATCTGCTTCTTCATCAGCGGCGTGTCGCCCGGATCAATTACGATATAGTTTGCAAAGTACAGGACCTTCTCCAGTACACGCGGGCTGATATCCAGGATCAGGCCCATGCGGGACGGGATGCCCTTGAAGTACCAGATGTGCGATACCGGCGCTGCCAGCTCAATGTGGCCCATGCGCTCGCGGCGGACCTTGGCCTTGGTGACCTCAACGCCGCACTTGTCGCAGATCTTGCCCTTGAAGCGGACCTTCTTGTACTTGCCGCAGTGGCACTCCCAGTCCTTGGTCGGTCCAAAGATACGCTCGCAGAACAGGCCATCGCGTTCCGGCTTGAGCGTACGGTAGTTAATGGTTTCGGGCTTCTTTACCTCGCCGTAAGACCACTGGCGGATCAGCTCGGGCGAAGCCAGACCGATCTTAATGGCGTTAAACGTATGATATCCCATATATTTTAAGATGCTCCTTCCCTATTCACAGATGATTTCACTTACGCTCAGCCTTATTCGCCCAGACCGTCGTCGAAATCACCTTCGGCATCGTCACCGCCATCCTCGGCGGGGTTATCCAGTGCAAAGAGATCGGTGTCGCCTTCCTCGGCATCGTTGATACCGAAGCCTGCTGCGGTGAACTCGTCATCCGCGCCGGAGACAGCCTGTTCCATCGGACGGGTGTACTCAGCAGTCTCCTCGTCGTCGTCCTCAGACAGCTCGATCACTTCCATGTTCTCGTCCAGAACCTGAATATCCAGACACAGAGCCTGCAGCTCCTTGGTGAGTACCTTGAAGGATTCCGGAACGCCCGGCTGCGGTACGTTGTGACCCTTGACGATCGCCTCGTAGGTCTTGACACGGCCGGTGATATCGTCGGACTTGACGGTCAGGATCTCCTGCAGGGTATATGCGGCGCCGTATGCTTCCAGCGCCCAAACTTCCATCTCGCCGAAGCGCTGGCCGCCGAACTGCGCCTTGCCGCCCAGAGGCTGCTGGGTTACGAGCGAGTACGGGCCGGTCGAACGGGCATGGATCTTATCGTCTACCAGATGATGCAGCTTGAGGTAGTACATATAACCAACAGTTACGCGGTTATCGAACTTCTCACCGGTACGGCCGTCGTATACGACGCTCTTGCCGTCCTCGTTAACGCCTGCTGCAACCAGCGTCTCCTTGATATCCTCGAGCGTTGCGCCGTCGAATACCGGGGTCTCGACCTTCCAGCCGAGCTTCTTGGCTGCAAAGCCAAGGTGAACCTCGAGCACCTGACCGATGTTCATTCGGGACGGTACGCCCAACGGGTTCAGTACGATGTCGAGCGGACGACCATCCTCCAGGAACGGCATATCCTCCTGCGGCAGAATGCGGGAAACGACACCCTTGTTACCATGACGGCCTGCCATCTTATCGCCGACAGAGATCTTACGCTTCTGCGCGATATAAACGCGGACGACCATGTTGACACCGGGAGACAGCTCGTCGCCGTTCTCGCGGGTAAATACCTTAACGTCTACAACGATACCGGATTCGCCGTGCGGCGCACGCAGAGAGGTATCACGAACCTCGCGGGCCTTCTCGCCGAAGATCGCGCGGAGCAGGCGCTCCTCTGCGGTCAGCTCGGTCTCGCCCTTCGGGGTAACCTTGCCGACCAGAATGTCACCGGCACGAACCTCAGCGCCAACGCGGATGATGCCGCGCTCGTCGAGGTTGCGGAGTGCGTCCTCGCCGACGTTCGGGATATCACGGGTGATCTCCTCGGGTCCGAGCTTGGTATCACGGGATTCGGACTCGTACTCCTCGATATGGATGGAGGTGTAAACGTCGTCGCGTACCAGACGCTCGTTCAGCAGTACGGCGTCCTCGTAGTTGTAGCCTTCCCAGGTCATGAAGCCGATGAGGGCATTCTTGCCCAGTGCAACCTCGCCCTGATCGGTAGACGGGCCGTCGGACAGAACGTCGCCTGCCTTGACACGCTCGCCCAGATCAACGATCGGACGCATGTTGATACAGGTGGACTGGTTGGAACGCATGAACTTGGTCAGCGGATAGGTCTTGTCGGTGCCGTTGTCGTAGTGTACGCAAACCTCGCGGGCGGTTACGCGGGTAACAACGCCGTCACCCTCTGCCAGCGGAATCGTACCGGAGTCAACAGCTGCCTTGTACTCCATGCCGGTTGCAACGATCGGAGCCTCGGTGCGGAGCAGCGGTACGGCCTGACGCTGCATGTTCGCGCCCATCAGTGCGCGGTTTGCGTCGTCGTGGTCGAGGAACGGGATGAATGCGGTAGCAACCGAAATCATCATGCGCGGAGAAACGTCCATCAGGTCAACGTCCTTGCGGTCTACCTCGACGAACTCGTCGCGCCTACGGCAGGTTACACGGTCGTTTACGAGGTTGTTGTTCTCGTCGAGCGGCTCGGTAGCCTGGCAGACGATGTACTCGTCCTCGACGTCCGCGGTCATGTAGCGAACCTCGTCGGTAACGTGGCAGCGGACCTCGCCGGTCTCCTCGTCCTTGATCTTTTCGATAACGCGGTACGGCGCCTCGATAAAGCCGAAGTCGTTGATGCGGGCGTAGGTTGCCAGATACGAGATCAGGCCGATGTTCGGGCCTTCAGGGGTCTCGATCGGGCACAGACGGCCGTAGTGAGAGTAGTGTACGTCTCGAACCTCGAAGGATGCACGGTCACGGGACAGACCGCCGGGACCGAGGGCAGACATACGGCGCTTGTGGGTCAGCTCAGCCAGCGGGTTGTTCTGGTCCATGAACTGCGACAGCGGAGAAGAACCGAAGAACTCCTTGATGGCAGCAGTTACCGGGCGGATGTTGATCAGGGACTGCGGCGTAACAACGTCGAGATCCTGAATGGTCATGCGCTCGCGAATAACGCGCTCCATGCGGGAGAAGCCGATGCGGAACTGGTTCTGCAGCAGCTCGCCTACGCAGCGCAGACGACGGTTGCCCAGATGGTCGATATCGTCAACCGTACCGATGCCGTGACCGAGGTTGAGCAGATAGCAGATGGAAGCGAGCATATCATCAACGATGATGGTCTTCGGAACCAGATCGAAGTGACGCTCCTTCACGATCTTCTTCAGCTCGTCGCCCTGTACGCCAGAGTCGATGATCTCCTTGAGGACGGTGAAGCGAACCTTCTCCTTGAGACCCAGATCCTCTGCGGTTGCGCCGCCGAGGTACTCGGAGAAATCGTTTACGTCTACCATGCCGTTGCCGAATACCTTAACGGCAGTGCCCTCTGCAGACTCGATCACAACACTGTTTACGCCGCGGGCAGCCATCATGGTTGCCTTCTCGCGGGAGAGGATCTCACCGGCATCCGCCAGCACCTCGCCGGTCATCGGGTCAGCGACTGCATTTACCAGCTTGTGGCCGGTGATGCGGCGTGCGATGTTCAGCTTCTTGTTGTACTTGTAGCGGCCGACTGCGGAAATGTCGTAGCGGCGCATATCGAAGAACATGGCATCCATCAGAGAGGTAGCCGACTCCACAGAGGGCGGCTCGCCCGGACGCATCTTCTTGTAGATCTCGATGAGGGCTTCCTCGGCGGTGTGCGCCGGGTCCTTGTCGAGGGTTGCAACGATCAGCGGATCCTCACCGAACAGCTCCTTGATCTCGGCATCGGTCTTAACGCCGATGGCACGGATGAAGCTGGTGATCGGAATCTTGCGGTTTTTATCAATGCGAACGTAGAAAACGTCGTTTGCATCGGTCTCGTACTCGAGCCATGCGCCGCGGTACGGGATTACGGTAGCGGAGAGCAGAACCTTGTCGGTCTTGTCAAGCTCCTTGCCGTAGTATACGCCCGGGGAACGAACGAGCTGAGATACGATCGCGCGTTCTGCACCGTTGATGATGAAGGTAGCAGCGTGGGTCATCTTCGGGAAATCACCCATGAAGATTTCCTGCTCCTTGATCTCGCCGGTCTCCTTGTTGCGCAGACGCATGCGGACCTTCAGCGGAGTTGCATACGTTGCATCTCGTGCCTTGCACTCCTCAATGCTGTACTTCGGCTCCTCGTCCATCGAAAAATCGAGGAAGGAAAGCTCCAGATTTCCGGTGTAGTCCGTGATGGACGCGGTATCGTCAAAAACCTCACGCAGGCCCTGATCCAGGAACCATTCGTAAGACTTCTTCTGCACCTCGATGAGATTCGGCATTTCGAGAATCTCTTCGATTCGTGCAAAGCTCTTTCGTGTGGTTTTGCCGTGCTGTACGTCTTTCACCTTCATGTGCTTTGATCACTCCGTTTCTTTCGGCTGTTGGTGTTGGTTGATACGCCCGGCGGCGTTGCGAAAATATTGCTCTTGGTCTTGCAATTTCTTGCAGACCGTGCTAACATATACTTAGGAATCGGATAATGTATCCGATTTTATAAAGCGTTTTATTATACCATGATTTTTCACAGAATGTCAAGTATATTTTTGTACAAAAAGGCAGAAGTTTTTCTTCTGCCTTTCTTTTTTTGTTTTCTGGCAGCAGAATGGAGAATTATCCTCAGAGTGCAGATTGGAAAGAATATGACTGTTTCGCTTTGCGTGGGAGCACAATGTGCCCTGCGATTATACGTCTGCAACTGATTCGAGGGATAAATCGTTAAAAACCCGTTATATCGTAGGGTGCGCCGACTCGGCGCACCGCTTGTATCCGGTTTGCACAAATCATCCCGTAAGGGCGAACATTGTTCGCCCACGAACCGTTTGATTTGTCGTTGCACGGGAGCACAATGTGCTCCCCTACGATTTCGCGTATGCCAACTCGTTTAATACGGTGCGCCGAGGTCGGCGCACCCTACAGTAACATTCATGTTCATTGTATTAGAATCATGCAAATGGTAAACCCTCACGGCCTTGCGCGAACGAAGCCTGTGCCATGACAGCGGCATTCTCCATTCTCAATCCTCCATTTCAGGCAAAATAAAAAGGACGCTCACGCGTCCTTTTTTATTTGCTTAGAGCACCTTCGACAGAAAATCCTTCAGTCTCGGATGCTGCGGATTTGCGAAGAACTCCTTCGGCTCGTTCTGCTCTACGATATTGCCGCCGTCCATGAACAGCACGCGCGTTGCAACCTCGCGGGCAAAGCCCATCTCGTGGGTAACAACGACCATGGTCATGCCGTCGTCGGCCAGTTCCTTCATGATTTCCAGAACCTCGCCGACCATTTCCGGGTCAAGCGCCGAGGTCGGCTCGTCGAACAGCATCACATCCGGATTCATTGCCAGCGCACGCGCGATGGCGATACGCTGCTGCTGACCGCCGGAAAGCTGTGCCGGATAGCTGTCCGCCTTGTCCGGCAGACCGACACGCGCAAGCAGCTCGAGCGCACGCTTGTCCGCCTCTTCATCGGTCATGACCTTGAGCTTGACCGGTGCCAGCTTGATATTCTCGCGCACGGTCAGGTGCGGGAACAGGTTGAACTGCTGGAACACCATGCCCATACGGCGGCGCACCAGATTGATGTCCGTGTCCTTGGCAGTGATGTTCTGTCCCTCGAAGATAATTTCGCCGCCGGTCGGCTCCTCGAGCAGGTTCAGGCAGCGCAGAAAGGTGGACTTGCCCGAGCCGGACGGGCCGATGACTACGACTTTCTCGCCCTTCTCGATATGCTCGTTGACACCCTTGAGCACCTCATGGTTGCCAAAGGATTTGTGCAGGTTTTTAACGTCGATCACTTTCGCGCAGCCTCCTCTCAAAAATGCCGAGCAGCTTGGTCAGGATGATAACGAGCACCAGATAGATGATTGCAAGGCTGACATACGGCACATAGGCCTGATAGGTATTGGACACAATATTCTGTGCCTGCTTGGTCACGTCGCGCAGCGCGATGACCGACACGAGCGAGGTATCCTTCAGCAGGGTGATCATCTCATTGCCGAGTGCCGGAAGAATGTTCTTGATTGCCTGCGGAATGACGATCAGGCGCATGGTCTGTGCATAATTCAGGCCGAGCGAACGTCCGGCCTCCATCTGACCCGGATTGACCGACATCAGGCCGCCGCGCACGATCTCGGCAACATATGCGCCCGAGTTGATGCCCAGTGTAACAATACCGCACACCAGACGCGCTGTATCATCCTTAGGCACCATGATAACAAAGCCCATGATCAGCAGCTGAACCATCATAGGCGTACCGCGGATGACGGTCAGATACAGCTTGCAGACTGCGTTGAGAATGCTCAGAATAATGTTGCTTTTGCCCATGCGGCGGGAATCATGCGCCGTGCGGACTACAGCGATCAGCAGACCGATGATAACACCGAGGATCAGTGCACCGATCGTGACCGCAAATGTGATTTTCAGACCGTTCAGGAACCATTTCCAGCGGTCCGCTGCGATAAAGGTCTGGTACAGCTGGAACAGCAGGTTCCGCAGACCCTCCGGCAGATTGACAACCGAATCCGGTACCATTTTCAGCCACTGGTCCATTGTAATACCGTTCACAGGTCATCCCCTCTTTCTTTTCATTTTACTGCAAAAGAGGGGCGGCGCTGAACCGTCCCTCTTCCTTTGTACGCGTTTGTTGATTTACTGTGCTGCGGAATCAGCGCTGATATACTTGTCAACAATAGACTGTACAGTGCCGTCGTCCTGCAGCTCCTTCAGAGCGCCGTTTACCTTGTCGAGCAGCTCGGTGTTGCCCTTCTTGATAGCGATCGCGTAATCCTCGTCAGCGTAAGCAGTGTCAAGGATCTTGAGGCCGCTGTTTGCAGCAACATAGTTCTTAGCCGGCTCCTGGTCGATAACAACGCAGTCGATCTGATCATTTACCAGTGCAGCAACTGCGAGCGGACCGTTGTTGAACTGCTTTACATGCTCCTGACCGTAGTCACCGGTGCAGTAGATGTCGCCGGTGGTGCCGGTCTGAACGCCGATGTTCTTGCCCTCCAGATCATCCGGAGAAGCGATATCGGAACCATCCTTAACGATGATGACCTGAACGCCCTTTGCGTAGGAATCAGAGAAATCTACGTTCTCCTGACGGTCCGGGGTAACGGTCATGCCGGCCAGAGCCACGTCGATGGTGTCGCTCTGCAGCGCCGGGATCAGGGAATCGAACTCCATATCGGTGATCTCGAGCTTCATGCCCAGCTTGTCAGCGATAGCAGCAGCGATGTCCGCATCGATGCCCTGTACGTTGCCGTCGTCGCCAACGAACTCGTACGGCGGGAAAGTAGCGTTAGTGCCCATGCGCAGCGTGCCGCCGTCCGCAGAGGTAGAGGTGGTGGAATCCTGTGCGTCACTGCTGGAATCAGCGGTCTTGGAGCCGCCGCAGCCGGTCAGCAGCATAGAACCTGCCAGTACCATGCTCAGCATAGCAATGGAAAACTTCTTCATTTGTGTTAACTCCTTCCGATTTGACCCGTGCAAAACGGGTATCTCTTTCAAACACTGATTATTATACAGCGCGTTCTATAATAATGCAACCTAAATTTCAGCGAAAAACTATGGAAAAGCATTTATTTTTTCAGCAATCATGACACAAGCAATCGGTAATTCGTTAATTGCCAATTAACGCTCTGCATTTTTGCAGCATAGTCTGCATTAACCACAAGGAGGTGCCCTATGTCCCCTGTTATATATGTATCGCCTGCGTTTCGCACGGCCTGCGCCGAGCCGCGCGGCGCGCTTCTCCTGCTGCACTCCGATCCGGTTCGCTCCGCGCCGATTGTCGGCAGTGCGGCAAGCGGTGCGCGCCTGCTCATCCTGCGTGAGCAGAACGGCTGGTGTCATGTACGCACGCGCACGGCCTGCGGCTGGGTTTCGAAAACCGACATTGTGCTGTTTTACTGTCGTCCGGCTTTGTGAAGATTTCGTCAAATCAGTTAATTTTTTGACAAACAAGGTGTATTTTCATCAATTCCGCCCATTTTTACTGATGATTTTGCATTTTCACTTGCGTTGCTTAAAGCGATACAGTATAATGTAAAATGTTCGATGCGACAATCGCAAGGAGGTACGAAAAAGAGTGTATCAGATTTTGAAAAAGCAAACGCTGAACGCAAACACCAAGCTGATGGTGATCGAGGCACCGCACGTTGCCCGCAAGGCAGAGCCGGGTCAG
>QEKJ01000007.1 GCA_003096535.1 Agathobaculum butyriciproducens
AGGTTGATAGGTCAGGAGTGGAAGTGCAGTAATGTATGGAGCGGACTGATACTAATAGGCCGAGGGCTTGACCTTAAATGTTAGGTAACCTCGAAAGATAGCTTGTGAGTAGGATTGTTCAGTTTTGAGGGTGTAAAGAAATAAATTACACTTTCAGATTGTGAATGAGAAAGTAAAGCACACGAAGTGTGCAGGTAAAGTTTTCTTTGCATACTTTCTTGTACACAAGAAAGTATGCACCATTAGCTCAGTTGGTAGAGCAACTGACTCTTAATCAGTGGGTCCACGGTTCGAGCCCGTGATGGTGTACCAGATTCGGTGCGCTGTGGGTTCGAGAGAGTCCACAGCGGAACCGAGAAATACCGGAAGTCTAACTGTTATGGCCCGTTGGTCAAGCGGCTAAGACGGCGGCCTCTCACGCCGCAAACGGGAGTTCGATTCTCCCACGGGTCACCAAATTTCTTCAAGAAAGATGTTGACAGCAGACTGATGGTATGGTATAATAACAAAGCTGCACAGGAATGTGCAACGAAATAGTAGGTGTTAATGGTGACGAGGGTACACCTGTTCCCATTCCGAACACAGTAGTTAAGCTCGTTTACGGTGACAATACTTGGCTGGCGACGGCCCGGGAAGATAACTCAACGCCTACACCTGCGGATCGCAGATCCGCTCGATATTCCTCAATAGCTCAGTTGGTAGAGCATGCGGCTGTTAACCGCAGGGTCGTTGGTTCGAGTCCAACTTGAGGAGCCACTCAGACAATGCTTTGCCGTCACTTCATTGTGACGGCAGGGTAAAGTCGATTCCCTATATGGGCCTTTAGCTCAGTTGGTTAGAGCAACCGGCTCATAACCGGTCGGTCCCGGGTTCAAGTCCCCGAAGGCCCACCAAATTAAGTTAATATGGCCCGGTAGCTCAGTTGGTTAGAGCGCTAGCCTGTCACGCTAGAGGCCGTGGGTTCAAGTCCCATCCGGGTCGCCAAAAACGGTACCATAATTGTGCCGTTTTTTCTTTCGCTGCTATAGCTCAGTCGGTAGAGTGCATCCTTGGTAAGGATGAGGTCACCAGTTCAAATCTGGTTAGCAGCTCCATGAAAACGCCTGATCATTTGATCAGGCGTTTTTCTTTTACTGCAAACCGCGATCTTTGTCGAGAAATGGCGATAGAAAACTATTTTCACCCCTTGCCAGTCGATTTTTGAAATGATAAAATATGCATAGGGAGATGTCGATATGTCTCTGCATAAATTTTATCAAGCAATAGATGGAGATTTTGAAGCAGCCTGCCGCCGGTTTTACAACGAGAATATGCTGCAGAAATTCCTGATCCGATTTTTGGACGAGCCTTGCTGCGCGGAATTGAACGATGCCCTGGGTCGGCACGATCGTGATGCAGCAATCAAAGCGGTACACACGCTGACCGGACAGGCACGCAGCTTTGGCTTTATACGGCTGGAAAAGAAGAGCGCAGCACTGTTGCAAGCGCTGCGCGGCAATCAGGATGAGGAAATCACGGAACTGCGATACGAAGTCACGACCGAATACATCCGCATTGTGCATGCAATTCGCTCGCTGGCCTCTGAGCTGGGCATTTTTATGTAAGCTGCGTGTTAAACGCCCAATGCGTCCTCGATCACATCGATCAAATGGATAGGCGACACCTGAAGCGTATTCAGGCGTTCTGTAAAGGCGCGTGCTTCCGACTCGTCGATGAACACATCGGGAACGAAGCAGGTTTGTCCGTGCTCCGGATCGTGGGCACTGATACCGAAAGATATATAGGCCCCGGTCTCAGGCGAATAGTGGTTTTTGCTGATTACTTTGTAGACAAACATGATGCTTCCTCCGTCGATATTTGCTGATGTTCCCACTTCGTTTGGGAACATGTTCATTTTATCAGAAGAATTACGCGGTTTTTGCTATTCTGTGAAATTGGAGCAGAATCTTGTGAAATCGGCAGAACATGTTTAGAAACCGTTAAGAAATTCGACAAAAACTGACGAGAAAGGACTGTCAATAACCATGCTGCGGGTCGCAATTTGTGATGATTCGGCGTTAGAACGGGATATCCTTGCGGATTTTCTCAGTCATTACTGCAATGCACATGCGATTGACTATTCCTGCAAAATGTACGACAGCGGTGAACCGCTCTATTATGAGCTTGGGGACGGCGGATGGTTTGATATTATTCTGCTGGATATTCTGATGGACCCGCCGCTCGGCATTGATGTAGCACGCCGTCTGCGTGAGATCGGCTACAAGGGCACGATCGTATTTTGTACCGCTGCGCTGGATTTTGCACCGGACAGCTTTGAAGTCGGTGCATCCGGTTATCTGCTCAAGCCATATACCCCGGAGACGTTCGAGCGAACCATGCACCGCGTACTATCCGATATCGTCGAGAATACATATGCGATCAAGAATCGTTCGCAGGTGCTGCACATTCCGCGCGAAGAGATTATGTATGTGGAAAGCCATAATTCACAGTGTATTCTGCATCAGGCGGGGCAAAAGACATACACATTATATAAAAAGCTCGGCGAGATTGAGCAGGAACTGACGGCTCCGTGTTTTCTGCGGTGCCACCAGAGCTTCCTTGTGAATATGAACTACGTCAAAGCTGTGGATAAGGACTTCACCCTTACAAACGATGATGTAGTGCTTATTCGCAAGAAAAATCTGAAGGAATTGCGGCAAATCTATTTTGATTACCGCAAACAGATTCATAATAGATATTGAGGATAATTTGTGTTTGGCAAAGTTAAAACACGGATTATCTGAAAAACGAAAAGCGTCCCATTGGGACGCTTTTCGTTTTTGTGGAAGGAGAAAGAAAACTTCATTTTCCATTCTCAATTCTCCATTTTCAATTATCCCAAAGCTGTATCCAGCACCATCATCACCAGAAACCCCGCCATCACACCAAGTGTGCCCGGATGCGAATGCTCACCGAGATGTGCCTCGGGAATCAACTCCTCGACCACGACGTACAGCATCGCGCCTGCGGCGGCGGACAGCAGCCACGGCATGAATGGTGTCAGCGCGGACGCGCACAGCACAACAAGCACGCCGAAGATAGGTTCGACAATGCCGGACAGCGAACCGTAAACGAACGAGCGCGTGCGGCTGAGTCCCTCCTGATGGAGCGGAAGCGCGACTGCGGCTCCTTCCGGGAAATTCTGAATGCCGATGCCGATGGCAAGCGCACCTGCCGCTGCAAACAATCCTGCGTTGCCGGTATGCTGTGCCGCACGAGCAAATGACAGACCAACCGCCATGCCTTCCGGAATGTTGTGCAGCGTCACTGCGAGGACGAGCAGCGTTGTCCGTCGAAAGGAGGACGGCAGACCTTCGGCATGCTCTGCGCCGCTGTGCAGGTGCGGCATTAAGCCGTCCAGCGTAAGCATAAGCACCAAACCGAGGATAAAGCCGCCTGCAGCGGGTATCCAGCCCGGCTGGCCGTTCTGCGCGGCTTCGTCAATCGCGGGAATGAGCAGACTCCAGATGGACGCGGCGATCATCACACCGGACGCGAATCCGAGAAAAATCTGCTGCATCAGTGCACTGGACTGCCGTTTCATAAAGAATACCATGGCGGCGCCGATCGTGGTCATCAGGAAGGTGAATCCTGTGCCTGCGGCCGCCCAAAGCAATGCCTGCTGTATCATAAACACCTCTCTTTTTTGCGGTTAGTTGTTACTAACTATGAGCATAGCACCGAATACACTTTCTGTCAATAGGGGTTGACAGAAATGATATAATATTAGTATACAATCTTATGGGAATAAAACAGGAGGATTCCACTATGGCGGCATCCCGTGAAAAAGTGTTATATTTTGAGCCGCAGCCGAGCGAACAGACTGCGGCGCTCAAGACCGTGCTCGTTCGCATGGGCGTGCGGATTAAGAACGTCGAAGCAGTCTCTGCCGGTCAGACGGTCGGCTTTCTGCTGAACCGCAAGGGCTTTGAGCCGACTGACGAGACTGCAGATGCGCCTTCCGCACCGATGATGGTGCTGGACGGCTTTACCGAAAAGAGACTGGACATTCTGCTCCGTGAAATGAAGGCATACGGTGTTTCCGTGCCGTACAAAGCCATGGTCACCGAGCACAATATCGGCTGGACGCTGAGTGACCTGTTTACCGAGCTGGTGCGCGAGCATGAGGCTATGCACCAATGATCGAACGCGTACTGAACGATTTCGACATCGACCAGATCGCAAACTCCGGTCAGTGCTTCCGTTTCCACAGGGTTGGGGATAAGTCGTACAACTTAATTGCGGGAACACACCTGCTGAATATTCAGCAGAACGGCCGGACCGTACGGTTCGACTGCGATGAAGACGAGTTTAACGCCATCTGGCGGCCGTATTTCGATCTGGATACGGACTACGGCCGCTGCAAAGCCGCAGTTGCCAAACGCGACATCTATCTGCAGAACGCCGTTGCATACGGCGGCGGACTGCGTATTCTGCGGCAGGATCTGTGGGAAACTATTCTATGCTTTATCATCTCGCAGCAGAACAATATCGCGCGGATTACCAAGTGTGTCGAAAATTTGTGTTCCCTTTTCGGGGAAATCTGTTATAATAAGAGTGAACAGGTATACAATAGCATTCCCGCGGCAGAGCGTCTGGCGGTGTGCACGCCCGAGGACCTTGCGCCGGTGCGGCTCGGCTACCGCGCCAAATACATTTGTGCTGCGGCCCGGCAGGTCGCGTCCGGTGAGGTTGATCTGGAGGCTATCCGGCACATGGATTACGCCCGCGCCAAGGACGAACTGCTGCGCCTGACCGGTGTCGGCATCAAGGTTGCGGAGTGTATCTGTCTGTTTGCACTGCATCACATCGACGCATTTCCGGTCGATACGCATATCCGGCAAATGCTGGACACACACTATCCGAAAGGGTTTCCGCTGAAACGATATAAAGGCTTTGCGGGTGTCATGCAGCAGTATGCATTTTACTATGAATTATCACTGAAAGGTTAAGGAGTGTTTAATATGGCAGTAGTAACCATTACGAAGGAAAATTTCGAGAACGAAGTGCTGAAGTCGGACAAGCCGGTCCTGCTGGACTTCTGGGCAACGTGGTGCGGTCCCTGCCGCATGGTTTCGCCGATTGTGGACGAGATCGCAAACGAGCGTGACGATATCAAGGTCGGTAAGATCAATGTAGACGAGCAGGGTGAGCTGTCCATGCAGTTCCGCATTGTCTCTATCCCGACCCTGATCGTGATGAAGAACGGCGAGGTTGCCAATAAGGCTGTCGGCGCTATGCCGAAGGAAGAAATCCTGAATCTGCTTGGCTAAAATCAAAACCGAATCAAAAGAGCTGACTCCGTTGGAGCCAGCTCTTTGCTTTGCACCTAAAAAGTTTGTATTGAGCCGGTTTTCTTTTCTTTCGTGCGACAGCTTTTGTTTACCGTTTTGCGGTTTTGTGCTATACTAAAAATACTACCGCCAATATTGCTGATATAATGGTAAGGTATGATTTGGCAAGAGGATATGTGTTTGGAGGAGCTTGCGTGAATCGCATTTCTGATAGTATGTTTCACTCCCGCAGCACTGCATGCAAGAAGCCGTATGGCGCGGTACCGGCAGGGCAGGCGGTCGAGTTTTCTGTTTATCCGCAGCGGGCACAGGGCGCGCTGCACGTTACCCTTTGGATTGAGGAAGACGGCTGTCAGGCCGAATCCTATCCGCTGCACTGGTGCGGCTATCAAGGCTCACACGACCGGTATACGGTAACCTATACGCCGCCGCATCCCGGTCTGTACTGGTATTATTTTTCGGTGGAGCTGGCGGATGGTCTGCACTACTGTGCACGCGGCTACGGCGGTCAGGCGGAGCTGCTCGAGGCGGTCGGCGATAAGTACCAGCTGACCGTGTACGACGGCGAGTACCATACGCCGCGCTGGTTCGGCGAGGGCATCACCTACAACATTTTTCCGGACCGTTTCTGCCGCGACAAGGCGCCCGAGCAGCCGGAGAGTGAAGGCGTGGTCGAGCGTGTGCTGCACCAGAACTGGGACGATATTCCGGTCTATCTGCCGGATGAGCACGGCGAAATCCTCAACAACGACTTTTTCGGCGGCACGCTGCGCGGCGTATACGCCAAGCTGGATTATCTGGAGAGCCTGCACGTTACCACCATTTATTTCAATCCGATCTTTCAGGCGTATTCCAATCACCGCTACGATACCGGCGATTACAAGCGCATCGACCCGCTGCTCGGCTGTGAGGAGGACTTCCGTGCGCTGTGCAGCGAAGCCGCCAGACGCGGCATGCGCGTTGTACTGGACGGCGTGTTCAATCACACCGGCTACGACAGCCGCTATTTCAACGCACGCGGCCATTATGACAGCGTAGGCGCGTTCCAGTCCAAGGAATCGCCGTATTTCAGCTGGTTCGACTTTCACAACTGGCCGAACGAGTACGGTTCGTGGTGGGGCATCTACACGCTCCCGCAGGTCAATGAGAGCGACGGCAGCTATCAGGATTACATCATCGAGGACGAGGACAGCGTGGTCCGCCGCTGGCTGCGGCTGGGCGCGTCCGGCTGGCGGCTGGATGTTGCCGACGAGCTGCCGGACAGCTTCATCCAGAAGCTGAACGCTGCCGCCCGCAGGGAGAAATCCGATGCGCTCATCATCGGTGAGGTGTGGGAGGATGCGTCCAACAAAATTGCGTACTCCGAGCGTCGGCGCTATTTCCAGGGCGGCGAACTGGATTCCGTCATGAACTACCCGCTGCGAGACGCCATCCTCGGCTTTTTGAACGGCGGCACTGCCGAGCATTTCGCGGAGAGCATGGAGTGCATCCGTGAAAACTACCCGCGGGACGTGTTCTACAACCTGATGAACGTTGTAGGTACGCATGACACCGCGCGTGCGCTCACCCTTCTCGGCGTAACCGAGAACGAGTGGAAGATGGACAGAAACGGCCGCGCACACTATCAGCTACCGCCGGACCGTCTGGAGATTGCGCTGCGCCGTCTGCGGATGGCGGCAGTCATCCAGTTCACTATGCCGGGTTCTCCGACCATTTACTACGGTGATGAGGCCGGTCAGCAGGGCTTCGAGGACCCGTTCAACCGCCGGACCTACCCGTGGGGACACGAAAACCAGGAGCTGCTGGCGTTCTACCGCAGGCTGTGCGAAATCCGTGCCGAGGAGCAGACGCTCGCGGACGGCGACCTGCAGTTCAGCGACACGACAGCCGGTGCACTGCTGCGATACGAGCGCACGAGCGGAGACTCGCGTCTGGTGATCGTGGTCAACCGCGGACACCAGTATGCGGAAACAAAAATTGATGCGCTGTATGCGCTCGACCTGCTCAGCGGCGAGGGCTTCGCGTACGCCGACCCGGACGGTCTGATCGTATCCGTCCCGCCGGAGACCGCCTATATCCTGCGCTGTGTAAATGCAGCTGATTAAGGAGGATTTTTCTATGGATATGACAGAAAAACAGCTTTCCAGCGAATATAAGTTCAGAGGCAGGATCATGACCGCTCGTGTGGACGAGGTATCGCTGCCGAACGGCAAAACCGCGCCGCGCGAGATTTGTGAGCATGTTGGCGGTGTCGGCGTGCTGCCGATCGACAAGGACGGCAACGTTATTCTCGTGCGGCAGTTCCGCTATGCGTTCGATACCGAGCTGCTCGAAATGCCCGCCGGCAAGATGGACCACGGCCCGGAGGACGCCGAGGAATGCGGCATCCGCGAGCTGAAAGAAGAAACCGGCTGTACCGCCGGACGCATCGTGCCGCTCGGCGCGATCTATCCGTCTCCCGGCTTTCTGACCGAGGTGACCTATCTGTTTGCCGCGCTTGACCTGACCGAAGGCGAAATGCAGCCGGATGAGGACGAATTTGTCGAGGTCGTGCGACTGCCGATCGCAGAGGTAGAGAAAATGATCGAGCGGGACGAGATCCGCGATGCAAAAACGGTGGCGGCTATGTATAGAGCAAAGCTGAAGAATCTTTACTAAAGATAAGAGTGGAGATTGGAGAGTGCAGAGGAGGAAAGGGTTTGGATAAGAAAAAAATCCTTGTGGTTGAGGACGAAAAGGCCATTTCAGACATTCTGGTATTCAATTTACAGCGTGAGGGCTACGACACACTCGCGGCGTATGACGGCGCGGAAGGTCTGCGCTGCGCGCTTGAGGAAGCGCCCGACCTGATTCTGCTGGACGTGATGCTGCCCGAGATGGACGGCTTCGAGGTCTGCAGGCGGGTGCGCGCGGAAAAGGACACGCCGATCATCATGCTGACCGCCCGTGAGGAAGAGACCGACAAGGTCATGGGTCTCGAGCTGGGTGCAGACGACTATATTACCAAGCCGTTCTCCATGCGTGAGCTGATGGCGCGCGTCAAGGCGAACATGCGCCGTACCTACGCAGGAGAGGACAGGGAAAAGGCGGAAGCGCCGTCCGGCGGCGGTCTGCGTGTATCCAAGGACAACGGCATGGTCTACAAAAACGGTCATCCGCTCGAGCTTTCCGCGCGGGAATTTGATATTCTGTGCTTCCTGTCCGCTGCTCCGGGACGGGTTTTCTCCCGTGAGGAGCTGATGGAGCAGGTCTGGGGCTATGACTACTACGGCGACCTGCGTGCGGTGGACGTGGCGATCCGCCGTCTGCGCGAGAAGATCGAGGATGAACCGGCAAGTCCCAGATACATCATCACAAAAAGAGGCATGGGATATTACTTTGCTGACGGGGAGTAAGCTATGTTCCGTTCACTACACAGAAAACTGGTACTGATTCTGGTGCTGCTGATCGTATCCGTTATGGCGGTGGTCGGCACGTTTCTGATCAACAGTATCAACACCTTCTATCTGAACAGCTTTTATGAGCAGATGCAGGCGGTGTTCACGACCGACACCATCCGCTCCATGCAGGAGGCGGCTGCCGAACCCGGCACGGATGGTCTGAAAACCATCATAGATGCCCACAAGAGCCGACTCGGCATTGACGATTACCGCAACTATGCCATTCTCGACAGTGAGGGCGGCTTCCTTGACGGCTCCAACCCGAACGTATCCGTCACCCGCACGAGCAACGTCATTGCCGCAATGGCAGGAGAGACCGGAACGCGCTCGGCGGTATCCGACAGCATTATGGACATTGCGGTGCCGCTCGACAAGAACGGCGACGGTGCGGTGGACTACATCGTGTATATCGCGGACAACAAGCGGGAGATTTCCGATCTGTCGTGGCGGTTCTTCCAGATTGTCATGCAGGCGATGATGTTCGGCCTTCTGGCGGCTATCCTGCTGTCCTTCCTGCTCAGCAAGACCATCACCACGCCGATCGAGCGCATCACCGAGGGGGCGCGGTCGATCGCGGAAGGCAACTTTGATCAGGACCTCGGTGTGCAGTCGTCGGATGAGATCGGCGAGCTGACCCGTTCGTTCAATTACATGGCGCATCGTTTGAAAAACACGGTCGGCGAGGTGCAGGGCGAGCGCGACAAGCTGAACACGCTGTTCCTGCACATGACCGACGGCGTAGCCGCCTTCACGACCGACGGCACGCTCATCCACATGAATCCGGCAACCGAAAATCTGCTGGGCGTGCGTGTAGAGCAGAAGCTGAGCTTTGATGAGATGTTCGCCGATCTGGACATGCCGGATACGGACGAAACCGTCTCGCGCAGCTTCCTTACGAACGAGATTACGCGATTTGGGCGCGTGCTGTCCGTCACGCTGGCGCCTTACGGCGCACTGGACGGCGAGGGCGGCGTCATCGCGGTCATTCACGATGTCACCGAGCAGCGCCGTCTGGATGACGCACGCCGCGAGTTTGTGGCAAACGTGTCGCACGAGCTGCGCACGCCGCTGACGAATATCCGCTCGTACACCGAAACGCTGCTCGATGCCGCCGGAGAGCTGCCGCTTGACACGGAAAAGCAGTTTCTGGGCGTTATTTCGAGCGAGAGCGAGCGCATGGCGCGTATTGTCACCGATCTGCTGACGCTTTCCAAGCTGGATTACGGACGGATGGAGCTGCGTATGACGCGGTTCTCGGTGTCCGATCTGCTGAAAAAGGTGACGAATGCCATGAAGCTGACCGCCGAGGACAGCGGTCATATGATCCTCGTTGAGACCGAGCCGAACCTGCCGCCGATGGTCGGAGACAGAGAACGCATCGAGCAGGTTGTGGTAAATATTCTGTCCAACGCGGTCAAGTACACGCCTTCAGGCGGCAGGATCCGTCTGACGGCACAGCGCGCAGGCGCAAACCATGTGCGCATCACAGTTGAGGACAACGGTGTCGGCATTCCGGCGGACGATGTGCCGCGCCTGTTTGAGCGATTCTACCGCGTGGACAAGGCACGCTCGCGTGCCGCAGGCGGCACCGGACTGGGTCTGGCGATCGCCAAGGAGATCGTTGAGCAGCACGAGGGCAAGATCGCTCTGACCAGTGAATACGGCAAGGGCACGACCGTGACGATCACGCTTCCGACCGACCTCAAGCCGCACGGCAGGGAGGATAAGGTATGAGAGGTGCGAAACGCTCAGCGAAGAACACCGCAAAGAATATCTCGCTTTTGGTGCTGTGCGGACTGATGGGCGTGCTGTGTGCGGTAAACTGGCTGATGGGTCTGAACATTGCGCAAATGCCTGCAGACAGCGCACTCCGCCGTCTGCACGACCGCTTTGTGGGCGGTGCGGTGGGCTATGAGATACGGTCCTCCGGTGTTTCGGCGGCGGATCCGGCACAGATGGCGCTGACCGTTGACGGCAAGCTGTACGGCGTGCAGTACAATCTGACCGATATTGACGCCGGCATCACGGCAACGCGTTCGCTGTGGTCGCAGGCGCTCACAGGTGAGGGGCTGCGGACGGCTGATGAGAGTGAGCTGTGCACGGCTCTGCGGTCGGGCAGCTGTGCGCTGCTGCGCTACCACGGTGCGATCCCGATGCAGTCTATTGCGGGCTGGCTGGGCGGCTCGTGGAAGGATAATGCCCGACTGCAGGTCGAAACACTGGTGTATGCCGCCGGTGTGCAGCGGCTGTTTGTCCGCATGGCAGACGGCAGGCTGTATGCTGCGGATGCAGCGGTCTCGCAGAATGCACTCGAGGAGGCACAGAAGAACTTCCGCGGTCTGTCATGCAGCTTTGCGGAAGATGCGTATGCGGTCTATCCGGAAACGCTGCTGTTTGACAGCGAGGCGCTGTCGCTTCCGGTGCTGAAGCCGGCGCAGATCAACCTGTTTGCCGCACAGAGCGGCACCGGACTGGAGGATTTGCTCGATGCATTCGGCTACACGGCCTACACGGATTTTTACAATGAGCAGGACGGAACTGTCCGCGTGTTCCTCGATGATACGAGCACGCTGCGGCTGAATGCGTCCGGTCTGGTGCAGTACGCGTCCACGGACGGCTCGGCAACGGTGAGCGCTTATGACGAAAGCGATATCACGGATGCGGCGGCGCTGGATGCACAGCTGGACTGCGCCCGGCTGATTCTCGATGCGGCGCAGCGAGCGGGCGATACGGATACGCATGCGTCGCTGTACGCGGTGGAGCGCAGCGGCGAGCAAACCACACTGATTTTTCTGCAGATGTACAGCGGCGTGCCGGTGCTCGGTGACGCGGACTTTGCAACCTTCGTATTCGATGGCAGTGCGCTGCGCACGGCAACGATTCGGCTGCAGAAATTTCAGCCGACCGGCGGCAAACGCACGGTCATGCCCGCAAAACAGGCGGCAGCCGGAGCCTCCGGCGCGGAACGCGGTCTGATGGCAGCCTACCGGGCACAGGACGGACAGTATGTACCGAGCCGGTTTTATCTGAAAAATGCGGCAGAGTGACCGCAGAAGGGAGATGAGAGCGCTTGCAATGGGATAAAGTCAAAAATATACTGATCGCAATACTGCTTACGATCAACCTGTTTCTGCTGGGCAATCTGGCGGTACGCGGCTGGCAAAGCCACCGGAGAACGAGTGAGCTTGAGGCCAATCTGCGCACGCTGGTGAGCGCCAGAGGGATGCAGCTGGATACGGCGTTCTCGTTTCCGGAGGACATCACGCTGCCCGAGCTGTCGCTCGACCGCAGCCGCGCAGATGAGGAAAAAATCGCAGCCGCCATGCTGGGCGAACACGCTGAACGCACCGAGCAGGAGGACGGCACGGTGCGCTTTGAGAGCGATAGGGGCACGCTCGAGTGGCAGGCGGACGGCAATGTGCAGGCGGACTATACGCTGACTGAATCTGCGCCGACTTCCGCATCGGAAGCGCTCGAGCAGGCGCGCCGACTGTGCAGCCGGTGGGGCTTTCAGGCCGAGCAGGCCAGCTGGACGGCGGAGGACACGGTAGTTACGCTGACCGGCTCGGTCGCCGGACTGCCGGTGCACAATCGGCGGCTGACACTGGACTTTTCTGCCGGAGACGGCTCGGTGTCGCTCGTCGGACTGTGGAGCTTCGGCACGCCGTACACCACCGCGAACGGCATCAGCATTACCTGCAGCGCAGCAGATGCTTTGCTGCAGTTTGCCGCAGAAAGCGGCGAAACCGGTAAGATTGAGTCGATGACAGCCGGTTATCGTATGCAAACCGACAGCAGCCGCCGTATTCGTCTTACACCTACTTGGAAGATTGACACCGAAACAGGCGAATATTTGGTGGATTGTGACAAAAAGACGATTATCGGTGAAGAAAACTGAAAAACTGCTTTTCTTTATCTGAAATTGTGGTAAAATGTATTAGTGAGATTTTACGCGAATGGGTTTAGCCGCTGTCGGAGCTGCCTGTAAAGAGGATCGGCACGGACAGTCATTCGCTGACATAAGATACAGTATTCGGAGAAAAACGCGGAGATTTCCGCGCCAAGGCTTAGTGAGGAGTAGGTAGATTGACAAAGTATGTAATCAACGGCGGCAAGACGCTGAATGGTGAGGTGACCATCTCCGGCGCAAAGAATGCAGCGGTCGCAATCGTTCCGGCGGCTCTGCTGGCAGATGGCCCGGTTCGTCTTGAAAACGTGCCCAAGATCATTGATGTAACGCTGCAGATGGAGATCATGCGTGAGCTGGGCGCGCAGATCCGCCAGATCAACGCCACTACGGTGGAAATCCAGAATACGCAGAACCCGAGTCTCAAGCCGCACGAGCTGGAGCGCAAGCTGCGCGCATCCTACTATCTGCTCGGCGTGCTGCTCGGCAAGTACGGCTTTGCCGAGGTAGCAATGCCAGGCGGCTGCAACTTCGGCGGCGTCCGTCCGATCGACCAGCACATCAAGGGTTTTGAAGCTCTGGGTGCAAAGGTAACGCTGCCCAAGGGCGGTTACATCCGGGTCGAGGCACCCGAGGACGGCCTGCACGGCGCACATATTTATTTTGACGTTGTTACGGTCGGCGCGACCATGAACATCATGCTCGCAGCCGTTCTGGCCAAGGGTCAGACGATTATGGAGAACTGCGCGAAGGAGCCGCACATTGTCGATCTGGCGAACTTCCTGAATGCAATGGGCGCGGATGTTAAGGGCGCCGGCACCGATGTGATCAAGATCCGCGGTGTAGAAAGCCTGCACGGCGGCAGTTACTCCATCATTCCGGATCAGATCGAGGCGGGCACCTTCATGGCAGCCGTTGCAGCCTGCGGCGGTTCGGTTCTGGTGAAGAATGTTATTCCGCGTCATCTGGAGTGCATCACCGCAAAGCTGCGTGAGATGAGCGTTGAGGTCACCGAGTTTGACGATGCGGTGCTCGTTCGCCGCGAGGGCAAGCTGACCAAGACCAACATCAAGACCCTGCCGTATCCGGGCTTCCCGACCGACATGCAGCCGCAGATGACGACGGCGCTGTGTCTGGCAGAGGGCACCAGCATCATCACTGAGGGGATCTGGGGCAGCCGCTACCGCTATACCGAGGAGCTGACTCGCATGGGTGCAAACATTCATGTGGATGGCGCGATCGCGGTTGTTGAGGGTGTCAGGGAGCTGAATGGTGCTCCGGTCCGTGCACACGACCTGCGTGCAGGCGCGGCGATGGTCATCGCCGGTCTGGCAGCCAAGGGTGTTACCGAGGTCGAGCAGGTGCAGAACATCGAGCGTGGCTATGAGACGCTCGTAGAGAAGTTTGTTGCTCTGGGTGCGGATATGTATCGCTCCGAGATTCCGGAAAGCGCCGAGAACAAGTAATTTCTAATTGTAATGAGGAAAAAAGGCGGAGGGAGCATCCTTTCGCCTTTTTTGCAGAATATAAGGCAGATGAGCAGAATGGAAGCAGAGTGTATGGTTCGGCGTGCGTCTGATGCGGACATGGATGCGGTTCTCGCTTTTGCCGCGCAGATTTTCGCGGACGAGCAGGATATTCCGAAGGAGCTGAACTTCATCCCGGCGGATAAGCAGCCGCAGTGGTGGTGCATGGAGCAGGACGGCGAACTCGTCGGCACAGCGGCCATTTACCGTGAGGGCGGGCAGTGGCACATGGGCCGCATCACGGTCGCGCGCAGGCTGCGCGGACAGCACAAGGGAACCTTTCTGCTGAAACGTGTGCTGGACGATGTTTTTGCACAGGGTGTGGATAACATTTTCCTCGAAGCGAGAGACGCAACGGTGCACATTCTTACCGGATTCGGCGCAGAGATTGCCGGGGAATCGTTCGCATTCTACTGCGGAAACGTCACACCGATGATTCTAACGCGAACCGCCTTTCTGCAGCACACAAACGGATGAAAACAACTGCTGAAGGAGTACCATGGCAGAGCATTATTATTACAGTATCGCCAGCGGTTCGAGCGGCAACTGCGGCTTATATATGGCGGACGGCACCGCGATCCTGATCGATCTCGGTGTGTCGCTGCGCAGGATTACGACTGCGCTGAAGGCACTGTCGCTCACGCTGGAGGATATTTCGGCGGTGGTGCTGACGCATGAGCACATCGACCATGTGAAGGGACTGCCGATGTTTCTCAAAAAAGCGAAGGCGCCGGTGTTTGCCACTCGCGGCACAGCCGAGGCTTTCGAGGAAAAGAATCCGGAGTACGCCGACCGTCTGAACATATTCGACAGCGGTGAGCGCTTCTGGGTCAGGGATGTGGACGTTGTGCCGTTCCCGACGCCGCATGACGCAGCCGAGAGCACGGGCTACATATTCGAGCACGGCGGCAGCCGGTTCGGCTTTGCAACCGACCTTGGCTTTGTGCCGCGCGATGCGGCCGAGCTTCTGCGCGGCTGTGAAATGGTCGTGCTGGAGAGCAACCATGACCCGCACATGCTGCAGGCCGGTCCGTACCCGTATTCGCTCAAGATGCGTGTTGCCGGACCGAGCGGGCACCTGTCCAATCCGGACTGCGCCGTATTTGCAGCGGATCTGGTGAAAAACGGCACGCGAACGCTCGTGCTGGCGCACCTGAGTGAGAAAAACAACATGCCGGAGTTGGCGCGGCAGCAAACGCTGTCGGCGCTGCGCGGACTGCCTGCGTGCGAGGTGCTCGTTGCACCAAAGGAGCACATGGAGCATCCGGTATCGTTTGGGGAGGAAAAACTATGCTCTCTGTCCGGCTGATCTGCGTCGGAAAGCTCGGAGAAAAATTCTGGGCGGACGCTGTCAAGGAATATACCAAGCGCCTCGGCGCATATTGTAAATTAGAGATCATCGAGCTGCCCGAGCAGCGTCTGCCGCAGACGCCCTCTGAGGGCGAGATCGCACAGGCGCTCGAAAAGGAAGCCGCGCTCATCGAGAGCAAGCTGCTGCCCGGCGCGTCTGTGATTGCGATGTGTGTCGAAGGCAAGCCGATGTCCTCTGAGCAGCTGGCGGACTATTTCGGAAAGCTGACCGTATCGGGGACAAGCAAGATCTGCGTGCTCATCGGCGGCTCGTGCGGCCTGTCCGAGCGGGTGAAAAAGAAGGCGGCGCTGCGGCTGTCCATGTCACCGATGACGTTTCCGCATCATTTAGCAAGAGTGATGGTGCTCGAGCAGATTTACCGCGCGCTCAATATCGCGGCAGGCGGCAAGTACCACAAGTGAGGAGCGTGCCGGATGATAGATGGCGAACTCGTTACGATCATTGTAAATCTGCTGCTGGTAGGCGGGTTTCTCTGGTGGATGCTGCATCCGCGGCATAACAATAACGAAGAGCCGCCGGTGCCGAAACCGCTGCCGAAAACCGGCAAAATGCGCTGTCCGATGTGCGGCGCGGAAGCAAAAGTCACGGGCAAACAGTGGGAGTGTCCGTGGTGCGGTGACTGCGGTTGGATCAAATAAAGTTTGGGTACAAAAACAACCCGGTTAAATGCGGCTAATATCAAGAAAAACCATTTACATTATGGACCGGATTTTGTAAAATATATATTAGAGAAGAACGCGGTTATTCGCACGGGACAAATGCGGAGCCGCGATGAGGGAAATTTTATTTCAGGAGGGGCGTCCCATGATTATCACGATAACGCTTAACGCTGCACTGGACCGTACGCAGCGGATCGAGCACCCGCTGCAGGTGGGCAAGCTCAATCGCGCGGTGTCCAGTCATCTGGAACCGGGCGGCAAGGGCATCAACGTGTCGCGCGCGATCAAGGCGTTGGGCGGCAGCAGTATTGCGCTTGGCTTCAGTGCGGGCACAAACGGCCGCATTATGAAGGACATGCTGACAGCAGCGGACATTCACCACGATTTTGTTGATATTGCGGGACAACTCCGTGTCAATACGCAGATCATTGATGCGCAGGGCGGCCATACCGAGGTAAATGAGCCGGGCAACAAGCTGGATGATTCGGATTTCCTGCGTTTGCTCGACCGCATGGAGAACTATCTGGACGAGGGCAATATCTTCGTTCTGTCGGGTTCTACGCCGCCGGAGTTCCCGCTGAAGAACTACCGTAAGCTGTGCAAGACCATCAAAAAGCACGGCTGCAAGCTGATCATCGACGCACAGGGCGAGCTGCTGCAGGAGGCACTGAGGTGCGAGCCGGACTTTGTAAAGCCGAACATCTTCGAGCTGGCTGAGGCTGTAGGCGACAAGCCGTCCGCCGATCCCGAGGTCGTTGTACATTCCGCACGCAAGATGCTGGATATGGGCGCAAAGGCTGTTTGTGTTTCCATGGGTCAGGAGGGCGCTCTGCTGACCGCAAAGGACGAGCCGGAGTCGCTGTACGTTACTACCAACCCGAAAATCTACGACGAAGGTGCGGTCGGTACCGGCGATGCAATGGTCGGCGCGATTGCAAACGCTATGCACGCGGGCATGAAGTTTGACGAGGTGGCACGCTACGCTGTTGCGATGGGCCGTGCATGTGCCCGTCTGGCCGGCACCGAGATGGCCTCTCTCAAGAAGGTTTACGAGGTGTACGAGACCACGCAGGTTTACGTTCTCTGAGCTGTCGCGGAATCACGGTTCCGCCGACAAGCAGGAACGGACCGCAGGCCGTTCCAAAGTCGTCCGAAAGTTCCTATACAGAAACTTTCTTCCTCTTAAAGTCAAAAAAGAGTGATATATGCTCCCTCTTTTTTGGCATTTGCAATGCAAATGCTATTTTATGCGCGCTGCCGCGCGGGACGATGAAATCTGGTAGTTAGTTGAGAAATGGAGAGAACAACAGATTGTTGTTCTCTCTTTTACGCTTTTCGCAATTACTTTAAGGAGTTAACAAATATGGATAAAAAACAATTACAGCAGCGCGTCACGGAGCAGCGCCGCCGCGTACGCCGCAGACTGACCATTCGCGGCGTACTGTCGCTTCTGGTCGTGCTGACATTCATACGCTGTGCGTTCATGCAGCGGTATGAGAATATGTTCGTATGCGTGCTGTCGCTTGTGCTGCTGGCGATGCCGACGCTGATTGAAAAACAGCTTGCCATCGACATCCCGCCGATGATGGAAGCTATCATCTACTGCTTTATCTATGCCGCCGAGATCCTGGGCGAGATCAATTCGTTCTACACCATCATTCCCGGATGGGACACCATGCTGCACACGATAAACGGATTTCTGGTCGCGGCGGTCGGCTTCTGCCTGGTTGACCTGTTTAACCGAAGCGAACGGTTTACCTTCAAGCTGTCGCCGCTGTTCCTGGCTATCGTGGCGTTCTGCTTCTCCATGACGGTCGGCGTGTTGTGGGAATTTTTCGAGTTCACCGCTGATCAGGTGATGAACACGGACATGCAGAAGGACTATGTCGTGCACGAGGTCAACACGGTGTCACTCAACCCGGACGGCCTGAATGTGCCGGTGCATGTGCAGATTGAGTCGGTCAGCGTTAACGGTGAGGACTGGACGGAGCAGCTTGGCGGCTATCTGGATATTGGCCTGATCGACACGATGAAGGATCTGCAGGTCAACTGCATCGGTGCGATCGCGTTTTCCATCATCGGCTTCTTCTACGTCAAGCACCGCGGCAAGGGCAAGCTGGCGGCAGCGCTCATTCCGGTCGTGCTCGATCCCGAAAAAGAAAAAAGTAAAAAAGATGAGCAAAACAGGGAACCAAATGACGAGTGATTCCGTCTAATTCAATACTATCCCCGAAAACGATCTGAAGGAGAGTATGAAAGTATGATGAAAAAACGAATGACCGCAGGTATGCTTGCGACACTCATGGCGGCAGTCCTGCCGGTTTCCGCGTGCGCGGCTCAGAATTCGGCGCCGCAGCCGCAGCTGAATACCGCAGAGCATATGCAGTATATGAACGGCTACACGGACGGCACCTTCCGTCCGGATGCGTCCATCACCCGTGCAGAGGCGAGCAAGCTGCTGGCCTCTCTGTTGGTGAACAAGGTCGAGAATGAGGACCATCTGTTTAATGACGTTTCGGTTTCCGCGTGGTATGCGGACGCTGTTCGTCAAATGACCGGGTTCGGTCTGGTGAACGGTTACACGGACGGCACGTTCAAGCCGAACGCCAAGATTACCCGTGCAGAGTTTGTAGCGATTCTGTCGCGCTTCCCGCACACCGACATCGGCACGGACAAGTCGTTCGCTGATGTACCCAAGACCAACTGGGCGTACAATGCGGTGCAGACCGCTCTGGCACAGGGCTGGATTTCGGCAGGCACGAATTTCCGCCCGAATGCGCCGATTACCCGTGCGGAGACGGTAACTATCCTCAACCGTGTGCTCGGCCGTCAGGCGGATGAGTTTACGATCAATACGAGTGAGGGCATCCGTATTATGCCGGACGTGCCGAACACGCACTGGGCATACTGGGATATGCTTGAGGCAACCACCGACCATAAGTTTGACAAGTCGAGCGGCTCCGAAAAGTGGACTTCGTTCGATAAGGAGACTACCGATTTGACGCCGGGCTGGCATAACATTGGCGGCAAGCTGTTCCATGTCAACGAGGACAAGCAGTTTGACCATGACAAGTTCATCGGCTCGCTCGAGCTTGACCACAACGGCTATTACATCACCGGCTCGACCGAGCTGGACGCGCTGCTGGCTTCTGCAGTAAAGAGCGTTGTCAAGGACAGCATGACCCAGCAGCAGAAGCTGCGTGCGGTGTATGATTACGCGAAGAATACGTTCGGCTATCTCGGCATCGGCGCGGCTGACACTTCGAAGAGCGACTGGGCGCTGACCTCTGCGACCGATATGCTTAAGACTCACAAGGGCAACTGCTACTCGTGGGCGGCAGGCTTTACTTACCTCGCCCGTCAGGTCGGCTTTGATGCACAGGCGATTCCGGGCACCGGCGTTTCGCCCAAGGGCAGTGAGTCGGTTCACGCGTGGACCGAGATCACCATTGACGGTACGGCGTACACCTTTGACCCGCAGATTGAAAGCGTGTATAAGAAGCGCTACAACGAGAATTACGACCTGTTCATGAAGAAGTACGGCGAGGCTGTCTGGGGCTATAAGAAGCCGGAGGTGAGCGAGCCGGAGCAGCCGGAGACCGCCAAGGTGGATGAGCAGCTTTCCGCACTGGTGAGCAAGATTTACGGTGCGCGTCCGTTCGGCGGCATGGGCGTTGCCGAGGAGGCACTCTATAACGGCATGGGTGAAGACGGCATGAGCCGCGGCCTGTTCTGGTACCTTGGTACGGATGACATCAAGTTTGAGGCAGGCGTGGCCTCCGAGTCTATGATTACCTCGCAGGCACATTCCATCGTTGTTCTGCGCTTTGCGGATGAAAAGCAGGCGGCAGACGCGGCGGCTAAGCTCAAGACCACGGTTGACCCGCGCAAGTGGATCTGCGTAGGCGTTGATGAGGCCAAGGTTGTCTCCAAGGGCAAGCTGGTCTGCGTTGTGATGGACGACGAAAACGGCGATTACTACATCAATAATTTCAAGGCGAATGCCTGAAACTGACCTTGTGAAACTTGCGTGAACTGACACTTTCCTAAAGCCACAATATCGCATACAATAGGCTTACAGACAGAATTACTGGAAAAGAGGGTATGCGATATGACAGGAAAAAACATCAGAAAGCTTGTGCTGGCAGCACTGCTGGCGGCACTGACGGCAGTTGCTACGATGATCATCCGCATTCCGACACCGACACAGGGTTACATTCATCTCGGTGACGGCATGGTGCTGATCTGCGGCATTCTGCTCGGTCCCGGTCTGGGTGCACTGGCAGCCGGTATCGGCTCGATGATGGCAGATCTTATCGGCGGCTACATGGCATGGGTGCCCGGTACGTTTGCCATCAAGGCGCTGACCGCTCTGCTCGGCGGCTGGCTGTATCACCGCATGGCAGGCAAGGGCATGAATACGATTACCCGTGTGGTTCTGTGCGGCATTCCGGCAGAGATCATTATGGTTCTGGGCTACTTTGTGTATGAGGTCGGCATGGAAGTCGTGATGGGCAGCAGCATGGGCGCTGCGGCAGCCGCGGTTGTTCTCGGCGTGCCGATGAATATCGTGCAGGGCATTGCGGGCATTATCGTTGGTGCGGTGCTGCTTCCGGTGCTCAGTCACGCAAGCGCGGAGATGGGCGAGAAGATTCGCGCATGATAAATGGATAGGAAAAACGGTTCCGGAGACGGAACCGTTTTTTATGCGAATTTTGATTTGTTATCGTGTGATTCTCTGTGGAACGGCGGGGGGATCTTACCCCGCTGTTTCTACTTGAATTGCACCAATCGACGTCGATGATATAAATGGATTTGACAAACGGTTTCACACCATACGGTTACGCAATTATCCCCAACCTGTGGATAAGAAAAAGGACAGGAAATTTTCCTGTCCTTTTGGTCTATATGCGGTTACTCTTCCGAAGCAAATACGCCGTAAATCGCGCTTGCGAGCTTCTTGAAGATATTCACGATACGCGCGAGAACGCCTTCGTCGGCAGCATCCTGATCCGAGGTGACAGCATCATCGTCATCGTCGGTCGAAATCTCCTGCGTGCGCAGGATGAACTGCAGACTGCTCGGTGTCGGGTTCATACTGCTCGTGACAGACTGCAGGTCGGCCGAGGAGTCGATATTGAGGATGTTGGTATCGTCCTCAAGGTCGGTCTTAGCGTCGTCGATGGCATTATGAATATCATCGGTCGCGTTCTGCAGCTTATTCGAGCTGTTCGAGCGGGAAGCCTTATCAAGCACATCGAGCAGGCCGTCGAGCGTGGTCTGTGTGCTGGCATCCGCGTCGCTGCGAACCGAACGCAGTGTGCTGTTGACCGTGTCGAGCAGCTGGTAGGACGCGGTGAGCGTTTTGGTGGTGGTGCCGATCAGCTCGGTGCCCTTGTCGATGGAGGACGAGGTGATCGAGGTCAGCTGGTTGAGCGACTCGGTCAGTGCCGGAATCTCGGTCAGCTGCTGGTTGACGCGGCCGAGTGTGGTGTTGGCGAGTTCGGTCAGCTTTTTGCCCTCGGCAGTGAAGTCCTGACCGAGACCCTTGTAATCGTCGAGTACGTCGCAGATGTCGTCCAGATTGTCGAGAATGGAATCCGAGGTGTCGAGGAATCCGGAGAGGGAACTGCTGGTGCTCGAGAGATTGTCATTCAAATGCTTAAGTGCATCGGTAAGCTCCTTGCCTTTACCAGCGAAGGTGTTGAGTAATTCATATGCCATTTTGGTACTTCCGGACGGAACGACTCCAGCGTCCTCCATATTCTGTAAATGTGTTAGAGCCTTGGTACCGGCATTAGTTACTGCTTTAGTAATCGCATCAATTTTATCATTCAGGTTGCTCATATCATCCTGAATAGCTTTGAGGTTCTTTTTCAGCTTGCTGATATCACTCTGCAACTCACTGATATACAGCCACTCCGAACCGGTCTTATCATCCAGATCATCCATGAGATCCTCGAGATTATTCAGCGAGGTACGGATATTCTGCAGCAGCGTCTGGTATTCGGTGATATCCGCACCGGACTCCTCAAGCGTATTGAGAATGCTGTTCGTAGTCGCGTTCAGCTTAACGAGTGTGTCCTTGGTGTTGTTCAGCTCCGGAATCAGCGAATCGCTTTCGCCGGTCAGCTTTTCCAGAGCGGTCAGCGCGGCATCCGTCTTGGGATCAATGGTGCCGCGGTCCTTGATCAGCTGCTGGCGCACGGCGTTGATACCCGAAATACCGCTCGACATCGTACCCATGCCGTTCTGCATGGACTGCATGGTGTCGAGCATGTTGCTCATGCCGGAGTACAGGCTGTCGCCGGAATCGCTCAGGCGGTCCTTGACGTCCTTCAGGTCGGAGATGATATCCAGCGAGGACAGAGTAGCCGGCGTCATAAACATGAACATACCCATGTTCTCAAAGTTATTCGAGCCGATACGCACGGTGAACGTGCTTTCCTCGCCCGGCATACCCATGAATACGACCAGCTTGTAGGTGCCCACGGACTGAACCTGTGCACCCGGTGCATCAATGGAAAGCGCCTTGCTCATGTCGATACCGGTGCCGCAGACGAGCATCATATTGTTTTTGTAGTAGTCGCTTGCGTAGCTGTTCGGCACCGCGTGAATGGTGATCTCCACCAGACCGTTTGCGCCTGCACAGTCCTCCGCCTTGACCGAAACGCCGTTCAGCTTGTAGGAAACATCAAAATTCCACGGCATCTGGATATTGACCTTGTCGGTCGGGATGCACTCGTAGTAGAAGCGCTGCTTGCTGGTGTCGGACAGCTTCCAGTACACCGAATTGTCTTTGATGACCGGCTCGTCGTAGGTGCTCATGTTGTACACATCTGCGTAGCTGCCGAAATCGGTGAACTCGGTGTGGCCGTTCAGGCTGACACCCTTTACGATGCGCGTATTGGTCGGCGCACCGTAGTAATCCATGTTGATATATACCGATTCGTCGGTTTCTACCGTGGGCGCGGCGGCCTGTGCCGCCTGCGGCAGCGTGAACGCAAGAACAAGCGAGGCTGCGGTCAGTCGGCGCAGCTTATCTGTTTTCATGGTCGTTCTCCTCCGTATTATCGTTCTGGTTGTCATTCTGGCTGTCGTTCGGTTTATTCTTGTCGCTGCCGAGACGCTGGGCCAGCTGTTCAAGCTGCTCCTTACGCATCTCAATGCGATTATGGATACGCATACGCAGCTTTTTGCCGATCATGCGCTTGTGTGCGGATTCTTCGGTCTGCTGCTGTTTGGGCGGCTCCTGCGTCGGCGGCGTGTAGTTCTGCGGCAGCTTGAAGCCATCGCCGTTCATCAGGTTCTTGAGTTTGAGGCGCAGCTCCTTGTTGCGTGCCTTGCGGTTTTCGCGGATCTGGTTCTGCAGGTTGACGCGCTGCTGGTGCAGCTCGCTCAGAATCGGCAGCTTGATCTTGGTCGCGCGGATCTTGTTCATCTTGGCGTGCTTCTTTTCTGCGTAATCCGACTTGACGATCCAGCGGTCGAACAGCATCAGGCACATCGGCAGGAAGAACAGTACGAGAATGACCGAGATCAGCGCACCGCGGCCGATCAGCTGGCCCAGACCGGAAATCGCTTCGACCGAGGTCATGAAGTACAGACCGTAGGCAACCGTCATAACGATCAGGCCGGAGGTCATAACCGATTCGGCGCTGACCGATACCGCCCGTATTGCGGCTTCCTTTTTATCCCCTTGTGAGCGGGCATCCAGATAGTTGCCGGTCATCAATATTGAATAGTCAACCGTCGCGCCCAGCTGGATACAGCCGACGATGATAAAGCCGAGGTACATGGTTCGCTGACCGTAAATGTACGGCAGAGCGGTGTTGATGAAGATCGCGCATTCAATCGGGATCAGTACGACGATCGGCAGGATCAGTGCCTTGTAGGTGATCGCGATAACGAGTGCTACGCCCAGCAGGGAAACGATGTTGACGCGGTTGTAGTCCGGTACAATAATATCCTTAATATCCTGCGTGGACGGCGTTACGCCGACGAGATAGGTCGTTTCGTTCGGGTAATACTTGTCAATGATCGCGCGGATGTTGTCCGAGAATTTGAAGGCATCGTCACTTTCACCGGCGGAACGCACGTTGATGATCACGCGTGCCCAGTTTTTCGAGTGCATCAGGCTGGTGATGTTCTCCGGCAGGAAATCCTCGGGAATGCCTTCCGGCAGAACGGACGACAGGCTGAGTGCGTACTTGACGTAGGACAGGTCGTTGATCTCCTCGGTCATCTTTTTCTCGGTGATGTTGCTGTCGGGCGGGACAAGCGCGATCATCATGTTGCTCTTGCCGAACTTGGCATTCATCTGCTGCTCGGCCTCGTAAACCGGTGTACCGGGTGAGTTTGCAACGGCCTCGTTGCCGTAAGAGAAATTCGCCATACCCTGTGCAATATAGCACGGAATGATGATGATAAGAACCACAAGAAATACGATATGACGGATTTTATACGCAAATTCACCGATGCCGCGGCCCTGTTTGGGGATAAACGGACGGTGCTGCGTCTTGGCAATGATGTTCTGCGAACGCAGGATGAGCGCCGGCATGAGCAGCAGCACGGTCAGCAGGCTGAGCGCGATGCCCTTGGCCAATACGAAGCCCATATCCGGGCCGATGCCGAAGTTCATCAGTGCCATGGCGGCAAAGCCGACGATGGTCGTCATGCCGGAAGCACCGATGGATGAAAAGGCGGTTCGCCAGGCGTTCGCCATCGCCTGTTCGGGTTCTGCACCGGTTGCGCGCTCCTGCGTGAAGGCGTGCAGCAGGAAGATGGAGTAGTCCATCGAGCAGGCCAGCTGTAGCACCGCACCAACGGCGTTGGACAGGAACGAAATCTCGCCGAAGATGATGTTCGTGCCCATGTTGATGAGGATTGCAATGCCGAGCACGGACAGGAACAGCACCGGCTCAAACCACGAGGTGGTCGTGATTGTCAGAATGATGTAAATAATGACAACGGCCAGTGCCATAACACGGGCGACCTCTTTGTTAATGGTCGGGCCGAGGTTGGTATCCGATACAGCGGAGCCTGCTACCAAACCTCTGTCACCGACGATGTTTTCAATCTCATGCACCGCCTTGTGGGTCTGGTTGGACGAGTCCTTGTCGGTGAAGATAACATCCATGTAGGCGGTGTTATCCTTGTAGTAGTCGTCGATATTGTCGTAGTTGATGAATTCGCTCGAGCCGTAGATATTGGTGGCCATATCGCACCACATGACCATGTCCACACCGTCAACGTCCGCGATACGGTCCTTTATGTTTTTGGCTTCGTACAGCGTCACATCCTCGAGCATGACGCGTCCCATGCCGGGATAGGTAAATTCGTCCTCCATGATGTCCAGCGCCTGTGCGGACGGAGACGAATCCGGCAGGTATTTTGTTAAATCGTAGTTGATCCCAACCATCGGCACACAGATTAAACTGAAGATGATCAGTACGATATAGATCTTTTCAATCAGTTTTCGATTGTTAATGATCAGGTCAACAGGGCTATGTCCTTTAAGTTTCACAAAGAAAACACCATCTTTCTCAGAAATAGATATTGTGTAGGATTTCTTTTCGTGTTATAGTATAGTACATAAGGATAACGAACGCAATAATCAAATATGATAAGAGTGAATGATAACGCACAAAAATATTGTATATGTTCGTTAAAATGCGAATTACGGAAATGGAACGGAAAAAGCAATATGAATGGAGTGAAATACCATGGCAGAAGTGGAGGATAAGCGCATCCGACGAACGAAAAAGCTGCTGCGGCAGGCACTGACGCGGCTGATGCAGCAGAAGGACTTCCAGAGCATCACCGTGACCGACGTAGTGCGCGAAGCGGATATCAACCGCGGCACATTTTATGCGCATTATCGGGACGTGTATGACCTGCGCGATAAGATCGAGACAGGGATGATCGAGGATTTCCGCGGGATGATCGCAGCCATCCGTCCGAGTGAGACGGTAACGCTCAAGCTGGTGCTCAGCCGTCTGATGGATTATCTGGAGGAGAATCGTGAGATCGTCACCGCACTGATCAAGGTCAATGCACCGGATGGTTTCGGCAAAAAGATGATCGGCGTTATCGAGGAATGCCGCATGGAGCTGCTGCCGTACCGCAGTGTCGAGGATGCGTATGCTGCACGCTTTCTTGCGACTGGTGTCATCGGCATGACCGAAAAGTGGATCACTGAGTCGCAGCCTATCCCGAAGACCGAGATGGTCAGCCTGATCACTAAGCTGCTGACACCGCTGACACCGCTGGTGCCGCAGTCGGAGGCAGCGCAGAACTGAGTAAATCAGTAGGAATTTAACGGCACGAAAGGGAGTACCCGCAGGCGGGTACTCCCTCAGTCTGTCGATAAAGTCAATCTATCGTTTTTACTTTTCGTGCGGCAGCACGCATAAAATAGAATTTGCACAGCAAATTCATAATTCCCGGGGGCGTGTACCTCGGGAATTATACAAGGGACGAAAAATTGTGCCCGCAGGGCGCGGCTTTTCGTCAAGATTCGATTGAAAGCGTGGTTTCAATCGAGAGGCTGCTCGAAAAACGGAGTTTTTCGACAGCCTCAGGGAGTACCCGCAGGCGGGTACTCCCTTTCACTGTATTATCGTTTACGCAGGACAAATTCAGCCAGCCGTTCGGTGGCATCCGGATGGGCGATCTCGCTCATGGTTCTCCGCACGGTCTCCAGCCGCACCGGATTGCAGAACAGCTCGTACACCGCCTCGTCGATCGGGAAGTGCTTGGTAATGAGCGCCGCCATGCCGTTGTTGACCAGAAAATCAACATTGCGCTCCTCGTGCCCGGGGATCGGATCGAACAGCAGCATCGGCAGGTTTTTCGCCAAAGCCTCGGACACGGTAAGACCGCCCGGCTTGGATACAATGCAGTCGGACGCGCTCATCATCACCTCTACGTTGTGTACAAAGCCGTAGGGATAGATCCTGCAGCTGCCCTGATAGTGTGAGGCAAACTGCTCTACATGGTAGAGCATCTTTTTGTTGTTGCCGCATACCACAAGAAACTGGAACGGCGTACCGATCTGCGACAGGCTTTCGATGTTCTTCACATGGTCGGCGTGGCCCATGCTGCCGCCCATCAGCAGGATGGTTTTCCTATTCGGGTCAATGCCGAGCTGTGCCGCCGCGTCCTCGCGGGACAGCTTTTCGTTGAATTTCGGGTGCACCGGAATGCCGAACGGCAGGATGCGGTCCTCCGGAATGCCGCGCTGCACACAGCGGTAGGTGAGCAGTTCACTCGCAGTGACGATGTACTGCACGCGCGGCACATCCTCCCAGTACGGGTGGAGCGTATAGTCGGTAACAATGCCGATGGTCTCAATATCGGCGAGTTTTTTGCGTTTTTTCAATTCATCGACCATCTGCGCCGCAAAAACGTGCGTACAGATGATAACATCGGGCACATGGTTCGCAATGACCTTGGCAAACTTGGACGCACCGAGTGCGTTGATGATATTGATAATGCTCGGCGCAGAGTTAAAATAGCTTGCGCCGTTGTTCTCGGCCAGTTGGTAGACCAGACGGTACAGCGTCTGCATGTGTTTGGAGGAGAACAGATAGCCCTTGTCGATGGTGGTTTTGATCAGGTTGCTGATATAGGCGTAAACATCCAGTGTGTGAACTTCCGCGCCCTTGGATTCCAGCATATCGCCGATGGCCTTTGCGGTGGCATGGTGGCCAAATCCGGCGGTGACGGATAAAATCAGTACTCTCATACAATGCCTCTCCTTATATTGCGGCGTTTGTGCTGACCAGACCGGACAGCACGCCTAAGGATATTTTATCGTAAACATGTGAAAAAATCAAACTACACTTTAGTTAAATGTATGCGGATAAGCGATATGCAGCGGTATTTCCGGTATCATATATTCCTTTTTTTCAGGTCCGGCAGGAGTTTTTCTCGGTTAGCTATTTTATTCCGGGCGATTTTGTACTATAATAAATCTGATAAACAAAAATACAGGAGGCTTAGGGAAATGGCTCTGTCTATTAAGCCCTACATTGAAAATAAGGAACGCATCCACCTGATCGGCATCGGCGGCGTATCCATGAATTCGCTTGGCGAGCTGCTGCTCAGCCGCGGTGTGCCGATTTCCGGCTCCGACCGTCTGCGTACGGATGTTACCGCACGGTTGGAGGCTCTGGGTGCAAAGATTACCTACGAGCACAAGCCGGAGAACGTCGAGGGTGCGTCGCTCATCGTGCGCACCGCTGCTGTGCATGACGAAAATCCGGAGATTGTCCGCGCCCATGAGCTGGGCATTCCGGTCATGGAGCGTGCCGAGGCATGGGGACACCTCATGCGCGATTATGACAACGTGGTCTGTCTGGCAGGCACGCACGGCAAGACAACTTCCACCTCGATGATGACGCTCATGACCATGGAAGCGCAGATGGACCCGACCGTTATGGTCGGCAGCAACCTGCCTGCCATCGGCGGTACGCTCCGTATCGGCGGCAAGGGCTGTTTTGTGGCTGAAAGCTGCGAATACTGCAATTCGTTCCTGCGCTTTGCACCGACCGTTGCGGTTATCCTCAATGTGGAGGAGGATCATCTCGACTTCTTCAAGGATATCAACGATATCATCCACTCGTTCCATGAGTTTGCCGAGCTGACCCCGATGAACGGTCTTGTTGTCGTCAACGGCGATGACCCGCATGCAATGCGCAGTGTGGCAGGCATCAACCGCAAGGTCCGTACCTTCGGCACGAGCGCAACCTCGGACGTTTACCCGACCGACGTGCGCGATGAGAACGGCTACTACCGCTTTACCGTTATGATAGAGGGGAAGAAATACGCTAAGGTGGCGCTGTCCGTTCCGGGTCGTCATAACATGCTGAACGCTCTGGCGTGCTGCGCCGCTGCCGAGTTTCTCGGTGTGCCGGGTGACGCTGCCGAGCGCGGTCTGAACAAGTTCACCGGTTCGTCCCGCCGTTTCCAGCTGGTCGGCAAAATGCCGAACGGCGCAACCGTCGTAGACGATTACGCACATCATCCGAGCGAGATGAAGGCCACGCTGAACACCGCAAAGGAAATGCACTTCGACCGTATTCTGTGCGCGTTCCAGCCGCACACATATACCCGCACCAAGGCGCTGTTCCACGAGTTCGTGGAGGCGCTCAAGATGTGCGATCAGGCGGTTCTTGCTCCGATCTATGCCGCCCGCGAGAAGAATACCATCGGCATTTATTCCTCGGATATCGCCAGAGAGGTGCCGGGCGCGGTATCGTTCGACAGCTTTGACGAGATTGCGGATTATCTCCGTAAGGAGGCAGGCCCGAATGATCTGGTGCTTACTATGGGCGCCGGTAATATCAATGAAGTCGGACCGATGCTGATTAAGAATAAGTAAACAGATAACGAGAAAACCCGCTTTCGAGCGGGTTTTCTTTTGCTAAATTGAGAATTGAAAATGGAAAATGGAGAATTGACATGGCGGTTATACAATGCGCAGATGGGCTACAAACGGTGCGCCGAGGTCGCACCCCAGGGCACTTTCTCTTGCCCTTCGGGCAATTCACCTTGCCGCACCCTGCGGTAAAGATTATTGATAATCGTAATCCGTAGGAACTGTCTATAACAACGCGTAAAAGAGTTGCGCGACACAGATGTGTCGCGCCTGCGGAGAGTAACCGATATGTGTAGCAGTAAGCTGTCTATGAACTGCGAATATTTCACGAAACAAACGTAAGAGTAACCCGACTGTCGTTCTCCTTTTCGGAGCGGTTGCCGGTCTCTGGTCTGCGTCAGGCTAAGAAATAAAGGAAACGGGATTCACAAGGGTGGAAACCTTGGTGTCCATCCTTGTGCCCACCGCCGTGGGTGCGGCGACGTTCCCGCCGCCTGCAGGCAGCAATTCCAACCCGATTTACAGAATGAAAAAAATTTTGAATCCCACTTGACAAAAACGCATAAATGGTTCATACTACAAATATAGAGAATTGTACAATTTGTATAATTCCGGTTGGTAAGGAGGGTGCGTTATGAATAACAACTTGATTATTACTATTGGTCGTGAATATGGTACCGGTGGTCGTGAGATCGGTCAGAAACTGGCGCTCCGTCTGGGCGTTCCGTTCTATGACCGGGAACTGATTACCCGTGCGGCTAAAAAGACCGGATTTGACGAAAAGCTGTTCGAGCAGCTCGACAAGCGTGCCACCAACAGCTTCCTGTACTCGCTGACGATGTTCGGTTCGGTTGGTCTGAACGGCATGAGCCTGACCGATCAGCTGTATCTGGCTCAGTCCAATATCATCCGCGAGATGGCAGAGGATTCCTCGTGTGTTATTGTCGGCCGCTGTGCAGACCATGTACTGCGTGACTTCCCGAATAAGTTCGATTTCTTCATCCATGGCTCGATTGAGGACCGTGTAAAGCGCGTTCAGACCTGCGGTGATTACGTCATCGAGGGTAAGACGCCCGAGGCTGCTCTCGAAAAGATGGATAAGCAGCGTTCTACCTATTACAATTACTATACCGGCAAGGTATGGGGCAAGTGCGACCATTACGACCTCTGCATTAACGCAGGCCGTCTGGGTGTTGAATATTCCACCGATATTATTCTGGAGTACATCAATCGCTTGAAGAAGTAACTGCTATATAGGGAAAAGAGAAAAGAGAGAGTGCGGAAAGGTCGTCCCTTGCGGACGGCCTTTCGCATTTTTGCAGATAAGAGGATAGGAGAAAGACGATGAAAATACGAAAGATTATTGTTGCGTTAGCTGCAGTTCTCGTACCATTTCTGGTGTTTCGTGTGGGATCGGGATTGACCGAGCAGCAGAATGTCACACTGCGCGATTACACGGTTTCCGAGAATGAGAAAACGCTGACACTCCATGCAGCTGTCTTTCCGCCGATTGAGGATATCCGGGATTATAAGGACGAGCCGAAGAACGGCGAACATTATCTCACGTTTTACAACGCATTCGGCAGTGCAAACACGATGAGTGCGGGATACACCGTTGTCCTGCCGATTGAGGATACGGATAAGGCGGTTTATTTTAATGATGCCGACGGCTTCCATCTGGTTCTGCAGAAGAATGAACTGACCGGTGAGTGGGTACGACCGTAAATTTCCGCAGAACAGGGAACCAAACCGCCCCGATTTCGTCTAACCGAACAAAGGAGGAATCGCTATGAAAAAATTGCTTGCAGGAACACTCACAGCGGCGTTTGCACTCGGATTGACTGCCTGCGGACAGCAGGAGGAGTGCTCTGCCAAACCCGTCATCTACCTCTATCCAGAGCAGGAAACGACGGTTTCCGTATCGCTGGATTACGCGGGCACGCTCACCGCGACCTATCCGGCGTATGAGGACGGCTGGCGCGTCACCGCCGAACCGGACGGCACGCTGTACGATGAGAACGGCGACGAATACTCCTACCTGTTCTGGGAGGGCGAGAACAACACCGACTACGACTTCTCCACAGGCTTTTGCGTCGCCGGAGCGGACACGGCGGATTTTCTCCGCGAAAAACTGGCCGAGATCGGCCTGACACCGCGCGAGTACAACGAGTTCATCGTGTACTGGCTGCCGAAAATGCAGGATAACCCGTACAACCTTATTTCGTTCCAGTCCGAGGCGTACACAGATGCCGCCAAGCTGGATATCGACCCGACACCGGACAGCGTTCTCCGCGTATTCATGGCGTGGAAACCGCTGGGCAGGCCGCAGACCATTGAGCCGCAGACATTCGCATCGTTTGAGCGCAACGGCTTCGCTGTCGTTGAATGGGGCGGCTGCGAGGTGAAGTAAGGAGGGAACGGCATGAAACGATTGTTTGCGGGAACGCTCACAGCCATGCTGGCACTGAGCTTGACTGCCTGCGGTCAACAGGAACAGGGCGATGCCAAACCCGTTATCTACCTCTATCCTGAGCAGGAAACGACGGTTTCCGTGTCGCTGGACTACGCGGGCACGCTCACCGCGACGTATCCGGCCTACGAGAACGGCTGGACTGTCACCGCCGAGCCGGACGGCACGCTGTACGATGAGAACGGCGACGAATACTCCTACCTGTTCTGGGAGGGCGAGAATAACACCGACTACGACTTCTCCAAGGGCTTCTGCGTCGCTGGAGCGGACACGGCGGATTTTCTCCGCGAAAAACTGGCCGAGATCGGCTTGACCCCGCGCGAGTACAATGAATTCATCGTGTACTGGCTGCCGAAAATGCAGGATAACCCGTATAACCTCATTTCGTTCCAGTCCGAGGCGTACACAGATGCCGCCAAGCTGGACATTGACCCGACACCGGACAGCGTTCTCCGCGTATTCATGGCGTGGAAGCCGCTGCACAGGGCGCAGACCATTGAGCCACAGACATTCGCATCGTTTGAGCGCAACGGCTTCACTGTCGTTGAATGGGGCGGCTGCGAGGTGAAGTAAGCACAAAAAAACCGCCGAAATTTCGGCGGTTTTTCTTTTAAGGGATTTAATCCTGCGAGGTACGCAGCTGCGGCATTGAAGTGCACAGCGGCTTCCAAACCAGGATGGAAATAGAGTAGTCCAGCATGGAGTGAATGACCGTGCCGAGACCAACCAGCAGAACAACGCTTGCAACAAAGCCGTTTGCGAGCTGCTCAGCAGTGAACAGCGCACCGGATATAAAGAACGGCGTAACGATGATCATCTCGGCGGCAGCGTGCAGCAGTGCAATAATGAAGTTGAATACGATGCTTGCAACCGGACGGTTGATGATATCCGGATTGCGCTTGAGATAGGCTGCACCGATGAACGCGAACACGATATGGGACGCCGCACGCAGTGCAATGATTGCCGGCGTGGTAAGAAAGAAGCCAATGGTTGTGCCGATGCAGACCGCTACGGCAACCGCCGGAGAGATGAACATGCCGAGGAATACGGCAACGTGGCTTGCCAGCGTGAAGGACATCGGGCCAAGTACGATACGCGGCATAAACATCGGGACAACAATGCCAATGGCACAAAGAATACCGGCCAGCACCATGTGGTACAGCTTGTTTTTCGTCATAGTCATAAGTGATACAATTCCTTTCCGATCCCTTTATTTGTGAACAGATAGAAGTATACAACATGAAACAACACCTGTCAAGACACCTTGTTCATAAAAAGTTTGGTTGCCTGCAAAAACAGGTTGTGATATAGTAAGGGCAGACAAGCAGCAAGGTCAGAAAGGAAGACAGGCATGATCTCGATTGACCGATTTGAAGAAATTTTATCCGATCTTGCGGAGGAGATTCCGCAGTCGTTTTACGAGGAGCTGAACGGCGGTATCGTCGTGGAACCCGGCTATCTTCTGCACCCGGAGGACCGCAACGGAACGCTGTATGTGATGGGGCAGTACCGCATTGATCCGGCGATGGGCAAGTATATTATAATGTACTACGGCTCGTTCAAGCGGGCGTACCGCCATTTGAATGAGGACGAGCTGACCGAAGAAATGCGAAAAGTCCTGCGGCATGAATTCCGCCACCACGTTGAAGGACGAGCCGGTGTGCGTGATCTGGAGGTATGGGACGCGGAGCAGATCGCCATGTATAAGGAACAGCAGGCGGAAAATGAGTAAAAGAAAACCACCCGAACGAAACCTGTCGTTCGGGTGGTTGCGGCTGTCGCGAAACTACAGTTTCGCCGACAAGCAGGAACGGACCGCAGGCCGTTCCAAAGTCGTCCGAAAGTTCCTCCAGAAGTGTAAAAAGCCAGATACATGCTCCGGCTTTTTACGAATTTGCACAGCAAATTCTATTTCATGCGCGCTGCCGCGCGGCAGCGTCAGCATCGCGAAAACGGACTTTATTGATAGACTGAACCACCCGAACGAAATCTATCGTTCGGGTGATTTTTTAGTTATCCTCGAGCAGCAGAAAGCCTTTGTCCTTGAGCCCCTGAATTACGCGTTCGAGCGTTTTCTCATCCGTAGCGCGGATGGTGTGCAGGTGGATGCCGCCGGTCAGGTTGGACAGCGGCCGGGAGCCGGACTGCTGAATCTTCTCGTTAAACGCGTCGGCGTCATACCGCGAGAAAATGTGCAGCGGTGCACAGATCTGACCGTATACAGCGTGCTCGACCGTCACATCAATCACGGCTCCGCCGAGATCGACGACCGTGTATAGCTCCTCAAGCATGCGGCTGTTGTCGTGATGGCTGACAATGTGTCGCTCCGCACAGGCCGGCGCCGAGGTGTTCTCCAGAATATATCCGCGCGGCGTAGCGAGCACGGCCAATCCGCCTGCACGCAGCAGCGCAACATCGCCTACAATAATCTGGCGGCTGACACCGCATTGCGCGGCCAGCGCGGTCGCCGATAACGGCCCGTTCGCCTGTGCAAGCAGGTGGGTGATTTTAGTGCGTCGTTCCGCAGCGTTCATGGTTAGTCACTCCTTACATCCTTATATGATAGCAAAAGTTGACGGAGTATGCAAGTGTCAAGATGGGAGAGATTATGCAAGGCAGGAGTGAGGAGGTAAGAGTTGAAGGATAGGTGTAATTCACAGGTGCCGTCCGCAGCCCCAGACGAACGAGTTGCGCGGTGCGAGCATCCCCCGGAGGACCCTCTCTTGCCCTTCGGGCAATTCACCTTGTGCCGCGCCTGCGGAGAGTAGCCGATATGTGTAGCAGTAAGGTATCTGTGAACTGCGAATATTTTACGAAACAAACGCAAGAGTAACCCGACTGCCGTTCCCCTTTTCGAAGCGGTCGCCGGTCTCTGGTATGCGCCAGACTAACAAACAAAAGGAAACTGGAGTCCCAAGAGGATAGAAACCTTGGTGTCTATCCTTTTGGAACCCCAGCTAAGGGTTAGCACCTATTCCTAATTCGTTAGGCAAACAGCGCAAATAAAAATTATCTGCGCTGCACAATCTCATGCGGTCTCCCGCCCTCATACAGCTGCTGACGAATCGCGGCAAACATCCGCTCTGCCATATCTAGATACCGGCGGACCTCCAGCTCATCAATCTCAAACGGCAGGTCGGTTGGATACCGCGTCTCAATATATAAATCGTTGAGCGCCGCACTCTCGTCCAGATATTCGGAGAACGCCCTTGAGTCCAGCTGGATCGCCTGACGGCACAGGTACGTCAGGTTGTGTCCGTCAAAATGCCGTCCGGTGCGGAACAGCAGATAGCCTTTCAGTGCCTTTTCAATCGCCTGCTGGCAGTGGAACGCGATGTTGTAATGATCGCCGCCGTAGGTCAGCAGCAGACGTGCGGCCTGCAGGTCGCACAGCGCCTTGTCCAGCCATTTGTAGTAAAAACAACTGTCGGATGCACCTTTACGCCGTCTGGTCATAAATCACCTTGCCTTTCCGGGCGATCCATGCGGCATACGAGGTACTGTCCGTGCAAAGCTCCGCCCATTCCTCGGTGGTGTAAACGCTCAGACTGACGGGTACGGAAACCGTAATCGCCAGGTGCAGGTGTGTGCGCAGTGTGCGGCAGTTGGCGCTCTCCGGCACGATAACGCAAAGGCTGAACGCCTTGAGCTTGTCGGTTGCCATCGTACGCTTTTCTGCATACAGGATGATTTTGACCGGCTGGCACGCGCCCAAAATGTCGCATACAGCCTGCTCGATCGCTTGCGTCATACCAATCCCTCCTTCGGGTCGGGCAGCGGCGAAAGCGTGGCAAGCGCCTCGAAGCGGGTTCTGCCATCGGCTTCACCGCGAATGTAACGTGCGCTGTCCGCCGTGCCGGTCAGCAGCGAAAGCGATTCGCCGCAGGCGGTTTCGGCGGTGTAGTTGACCTGCAGCTCGGAGACAAAACCCGGCTGCTTGTACAGGTCGAGCGCGTCCGAGATCAGCTCGACCGCACGCACGTTGTTGACATGATTGTTGACATCAAGATCTGAATAACGAACCTCGTGAACATGATGCAGGCGCACGTTGTCACACGACAGCTTGGGCAGCGGCGCAAACAGCTCTCCGCGGGAGGTGTGCAGGTACTGCTCGGCTTCGGGAAATGCGCTCGGACGCACAATGCGGTGAGTCTCCGGGTCGAGCGTTACCCACATAGACTGTGCGTCGCCAACCGGCTTGTTATCCACAAAGAACGAGAAACTGCGGTACCAGCTTGCACCCTTGATGCCCGGACACCACGTTTCGCACCGCAGCCGCTCATACGGCAGCAGCGGACGCGTCAGCCGCGCTTTCATGCGCGAGAGCACCCACACGATCCGCAGATCGAGCGGACCGATGTGCAGCGCTTCTGCGTGGACGGTCGCTGCGTCCTGCATGATATTCCACAGGAAGGACGGCTTGGCAATGCCGCGGTTGTCAATGTGGCTGTAATTCACCTCATATTCACGGGTGAGTAGATCGACCATGGGAATGCACCTCCGAAAAAATGTGCGGTCAGCGGAACAGGGAAACGATAAAGCGGGAAAGCATATCCAGCAGGGTAGCCTGCCGCTGTGCTTCCTCCTGGGTGATGGTGCCGGAATTGTCGGCATCCGGCTTGGTGACCGGCTTATCCTCCGCGTAGTGCGCGGTCAGGAAGGCCGGACAGCCGTCGATGGACTCAAGAGAGGCATAGCTGAAAAATACCTCGCCCTGAATATCAATGCTGTTATCGAGCAGAGTAAGCTGACGCTCGATTTCATCCGTGCCGTACCAGGTATCACCGGGCTGCGCTTCCGCCGAACGGTATGCGCCGATGCCGATGTACAGCGCTACATCGCTGGTGGAAACCGCCTTCTGCCACCACTTGACGAGCGTCTGGAAGTCAGCAGGCTCAAAGCCGATCGACCAGTACAGCTGCGGACAGATATAGTCTACTGTGCCGGCGTTGATCCACTGCAGGGAATCGCAGTACAGCTCGCTGTATGAGGACTGCCCCTGCGTGTTGCTGCCCTTGGAGTTTGCGCTCTTGTTTTCCCAGATACCGGCTGGACTGACACCGAACGAGAGGTTCTTATCCAGCGTATGCAGTGTCTCATCCAGAGCAGCGATGAGTGTGTTGACGTTGTCGCGTCTCCAGTCACCGATCCTGCTGAAATCCTGACCGTAGCGCTTGTAAGTCGCCTCATCGGCAAAATCCGTACCCGGATAGAAATAATCATCCAGATGAATGCCGTCTACGTCGTAATTCTTGACGATCTCAGCCGCACCGTCTACGACAAGCTGCTGCACCGCCGGAATACCGGGATCGAAGTAGTAGTTATCGTTGTACTTGATTACCCACTCCGGGTGCTGCTTGGCCGGACTGGAATCCGGAATTGCGTTCCATTCGTCCTCGCCGTCAATCGTAATGCGGTATGGGTTGATCCACGCGTGCAGCTGCAGACCGCGCTCGTGCGCTGCGGTTACCCAGTAGCCGAGGACGTCAAAGCTGCCGTTCGGTGCCTGACCGGCCGTGCCGCTGACATAGCGGCTCCACGGGAACAGCTCGGACGGATACAGCGCATCTGCGGAAGGCCGCACCTGCAGGAAGACCGTGTTCAGGCCCATTGCGGCAATATTGTCCAGCTCAGTATCGGCCTCGGCCTTGAGCTGGTCGGCAGTCATGCCCTGCTCGGAGGGAAAATCAATATTATGTACGGACGCGACCCAGACACCGCGCATATCGTCCTTTGCGGGCTGAGCGGCGTAAGCGCCCGGTACCATCAGCATGGTCAGCGCCAGCACGATGGATAGAATGCGTTTTTTCAGCATGAAGAATCTCCTTTTATCCGGAAGCTGCTTTCATAACCATTGCATACCCTGCTTGCGAAAGCAGCTTCGCCAATTTGTTACCCTATATTATACCACAACCGATCGGGAAATTTAAGTACATAATGTGAATTCTGGCAGACAGGTGCGTTGACAGAAAAGGCTTTTCATTGTATGCTGAAATACAGACAGGGCGTAAAATTTCCGCAAAGCGCCGCGGCAGCGCGATCGGAGCCTGCGCAAGAAGCCGCAGCTTTAATTGTGCGGTGTTGCCATAGAGTAAGAAGGAGAGCAAATCCATGCAGAAAAAGGTTTTAGCGCTGCACGATCTGTCGGGTTTCGGACGTTCGTCGCTTGTGCCGATCATTGCAGCGATTTCGGCGGCAGGACACCAGTGCGTGCCGCTGCCGACCGCATATTTTTCCACGCACATGGCCATTCCCGGCTGGGAAACGGTCGATCTGACCGGCGTTATGCCGCGTGTTATCGACCAGTACGACCGGTTAGGGTTACGGTTTGAGTCGGTGTACGCGGGCTTTCTCGGCTCAGCGGATCAGATCGACTGTGTGCGGGATGCTGTGCTGCGGCTGAAATCCGAAAACGGCACGGCGTTCATCGACCCGGTGATGGGCGATAACGGTGAGGTCTACGCCACCTATACCCCTGAAATGTGCACGCGTATGCGCGAGTTGTGCGAAATTGCGGATATCATCACGCCGAATACGACCGAAGCGGCGATCCTGCTCGACCGCGATCCGGCCTCCGCACCGCAGAACGAAACGGAAGCGCAGGAGTGGCTGCATGCACTTCACAGCCGCTACGGCGCACAGGTTGTGCTGACCGGCCTGGATTACGAGCCTGGGAAGGTCGGTTCCGGCTGTCTGTCTGAGGATGGCGGCACCATCAGTCTGCACGAGAGGATCGCGCAGTATTATCCCGGCACCGGAGACCTGTTTGCGGCGGTCGTGCTCGGCGCACTGCTGAACGGCAGGGCGCTTGCCGATGCCTGTGCGCTCGCCGGCGAGTTCGTCAAGGACTGCATCGCCTACACCGCCGCGCAGCATACCGACCCTATGCATGGTGTGCAATTTGAGAAGCTGCTGCCGCGCCTTTTTTCTTGCCACGAGAACCGGACTGAGGTATAATATAGATAGATTCTCAGATATTCCCCGATAGGGGTGCGCTGTAAGAAAGGTGGTTTTTGTATGAAGCAGTCGATCCGCATCACCTCCCGTGTGAACAAACGGCTTTACGCGGACGCGATACCGGGGCATTTTGCCACGAATCATTCGCACATCAACTACTATATTGATATGTCCGAGATCAAGCACCGCATGGCAATGTCCAGAGAAGCCGCGCGCAGCATTGCATACCAGTTCTCGTCCACCAGCATTGATACACTGCTGTGCATGGAAGGCACGGAGTACATCGGCGCGTATCTCGCCGGTGAGCTGTCGAGCGTGGGCATGGGCAATGTCAACAGCGGCAAGGATATTTATCTTGTCGAGCCGGACAGCAATGTCAACGGTCAGTTTGTGTTCTCGGATAACCTGCGCCATATGATCGAGCACCGCAATGTGCTTGTGCTGGTCAATTCCGCATCCACCGGTCAGACCTTCTCGCAGGCGAAGGAGTGCGTCGAGTATTACGGCGGCCGTGTCTCCGGCTTTGCGGCGCTGTTCTCCAATATCAGCGAGCTGAGCGGAAAAAAGGTCGTCAGCCTGTTCTCCGGCGCGGATTTTCCGCATTACCAGAACTTTGTGCGCGGTAAAGCCTGCCCGGACTGTGCCGCAGGCACTCCGCTGGATGCAATCGTCACCCCGAGAGGGTACAATAAGCTGTAACGGGCAAGAGGAAAGCGTGTGCTTTCCTCTTTTTTATGCGTATAGAATGGAAAATTGAAAATTGAGAATGGAAAATGAACGCGATGGTTTCTCTCGCCCTTCGGGCAATTCACCTTGTGTCGCGCTTGCAGAGATGAAATGGTATGTGTAGCAGTATGGAATCTGACACTGCGAATAGGTAGAGAAATGGGCGCACTCTGTGCGCCCCTACGGAAGAAAAAATCCTCTGCCGTTCCCCATTTTCGAAGCGGTCGCCGGTCTCTGGTCTGCGCCAGACTATCTTAGGAAAGGGGTGATTCACAAGAGGGTGGAAACCTTGGTGTCTACCCTCTTGTGCCCCTGCCGGGCAGGCAAGATTTCGTTCGCTTCGCAAGCGCTCAACCACCGTCTGGCAGAGACTAACAAACAATACTGATAACCGGAACTTTGAAAAAGCAAAAGAGGAAGGTAAAAACCTTCCTCTTTCATTTACTTTTTCAGAAATTCCGGCAGACGGCGGCGTGCCTCCAGACGATAAATCCGGTAGCCCTCCGCGGAGAACTTCTCCTCATACTCGGTCATGACATTGCCCTCAAAGTCCGAGTTATGCAGATCGAGCGAGATATTCTGAATCAGCCAGCCAAACTGGCAGATCTCCTGCAGACTCCACTCGAAAAAGCGCTGATTATCCGTCTTAAAGCACAGATCACCCTGCTGACGCAGGATTTCGTCATATACTTCCAGATATGCACGCCACGTCAGGCGGCGCTTGCGCTGACGGTTGGGCGGCCACGGATCGGAAAAATTCAGGTAAATGCGGTCCACCTCACCGGGCGCGAATACCTCGCGCAGCTCGGCTGCGTCGAAGGATACAAACCGAAGATTGGGCAGCGGCTGCTGCTGGCAGCGCTCGGCTGCCATGATGAGCGCACCTTCCTCGCGCTCGACCGCGATAAAGTTCACATCCGGGTGCTGCTCGGCCATGCCGATGGCAAAACGGCCCTTGCCGCAGCCGATCTCCAGATGGATCGGATTGTCGTTGCCGAACAGGGCGCGCCACTTGCCGCGTTTTTCCTTCGGCTCAAACGCCATAACGTCCGCGCAGGCGGCAAATCGAACGTCCAAGTTTTTCTTTTTGCGCATTCTCATGCGTGATAAACCCCTTACATCAGTATTTTAGGGCAACACCGCACAATTAAAGCTGCGGCGCTTTGCGGAAATTTTGAGTCCTGACTTTGTTGCGATTTTTTGCAATACGTCAGTATTGCTGCAAAACCGCGCCTCGTCAGTACGCAAAATTTACTCGCAAATCGCTCTTGTTCAATTGTGCGGTATTGCCCTAGTGCGGAAAACTGTCCTCAAACGGGACGAAAAAAGAGTAAGCTGTCGCAGAATACTCCGGTCTGCGGCACATCTTCTGCAATAATAGACATAATATTATACCACAGAGATATAGTATGACACAACCGTTATCTCAGCCAAATTTATAGAAAGACCACAACTTTCACAAAAAATATGCAAATTTGCAGATAGTTCTTGGTTAAATGCTACATCTGTGCTATAATAACAACAGATCCACTGACAGGGGGAGAGAAGGATATGTTTAAGCGTTCCAGCGGCGTGCTTGCGCACGTCACTTCACTGCCTTCGCCGCACGGCGTGGGCACCATGGGCAAGACCGCCCGTGATTTTGTAGATTTTCTGGCGGCGGCGCACCAGACCTACTGGCAGGTGCTTCCACTCGGTCATACCGGCTTCGGCGATTCGCCGTACCAGTGCTTTTCGGCAGCGGCAGGCAATCCGTATCTGATCGACATGGATCTGCTCGTGGAGGACGGTCTGCTCACTGCGGATGAGGTTCGTCAGGGCGATTTTGATGCTTCGCCGGATACCGCGGATTTTGAGCAGCTGGCCGATACCCGCTGGCCGCTGTTCCGCAAGGCATACAGCCGCGTGACACCGGAAATGCGCGAGGAAATCGCCGTCTTCACCGAGAAGAACAGCGAATGGCTGCCGGATTACGCGCTGTTCATGGCGCTCAAGGAGGAGAAATACCATCACATGCCGGTCTACATGTGGCCGGATAAGGATGTGCGCGACCGCAAGCCTGCAGCACTCGAAAAAGTGACCGCAGAGCTGCGTGACGAGGTAGATTTTCGTATTTTTCTGCAGTATATTTTCTTCAAGCAGTGGACGGCACTGCGCGAGTATGCCAACGAAAAGGGCATTCAGATCATCGGTGACATCCCGATTTACGTTTCCGCCGACTCGTCCGATGTATGGACACACCCCAAGCTGTTCAAGCTGAAGCCCGACCGCAGCCCCAAGCTGGTGGCAGGCGTACCGCCCGATTACTATTCTGCAACCGGTCAGCTGTGGGGCAACCCCGTGTACAACTGGGCAGCGCACAAGGCGGAAAACTACGCGTGGTGGATCTGGCGCATGAAGAGCAACATGGCGCTGTTCGACGTGGTACGTCTCGACCATTTTCGCGGTTTTGCCGCTTACTGGGAGGTCGGCGCGGACGAGGAGACCGCCATCAACGGCAAGTGGCGCAAGGGTCCCGGCATGGAGCTGTTTAACGCCATCGAGAAGGCGCTCGGTCCGGTGCCGCTCATCGCGGAGGATCTCGGCGTGCAGACCGATGAGGTCAAGAAGCTGCTCGAGGAAAGCGGTTTCCCGGGCATGCGTGTGCTGATTTTCGGCTTTACGCCGGATTACGACAACGAGCACCTGCCGCACAACTATAAGCCGAACAGCATTGTCTATACCTCGACGCACGATTCGCAGATCGTGTGCGAGCAGATCATGGACATCTGCTCCGAGCCGGAAAAGCAGTTTGCATACCGCTATCTGCGTACCTCGCACGCCGAGGCCATGGGCTGGAGTGCCATCAAGTGCGTATGGGCGTCCTCGGCGAACATCGCTATGACGACCCTGCAGGATCTGCTCTCGCTCGGTGCGGATTCCCGCATGAATACGCCTGCCACCATCGGCGGCAAAAACTGGCGCTGGCGCGTGCGCGCGGAAGCGCTCAACCCGACGGTTTCGTCCATGCTCGGTGAAATTACCAAGACGTATATGCGCGGGTAAGAAAATGTGCTATAATGATACCGCATCACGGGATTCTGTGGTGCGGTATTCTATTTTCACGGACAAGAAAAGGACGAATATGTATGAAAATGACAACGGCCATTTTTGATTTAGACGGTACGCTGCTCAACACGCTCGGTGATCTGTGCGACAGCGTAACCTATGCCGTGGAGAAGCACGGCTTTCCGCCGGTGAGCATGGAGCAGACGCGCATCCGCATCGGCAACGGCGTACGCAAGCTGGTCGAGCGCAGCATTCCCGAGGAGAGCCGCACGGACGAGATGATCGACATCTGTCTGGCGGATTTCCGCGCGTTCTACGGCGAGCACATGATGAACCGCACGCATCCGTATGAGGGCATTGTTTCGGTGCTCGAAACGCTCAAGGAGAACGGCGTGACGGTCGGTGTGCTGTCGAACAAGTACGATTCCGCCGCGAAAGCACTGATTGAGCACTATTTTGGTGATTTAGTAAGCATTACCTATGGCGAACGCCCGAATATCCCGCGCAAGCCGGATCCGACAAGCGTGCTGCAGCTGCTGGACGAGCTGGGCGGCGATAAGGAAACGACCCTCTACATCGGCGACAGCGCGACCGATATGCAGACCGCAGTAAACGCAGGACTGACCGCCATCGGTGTTGCCTGGGGATTTCGCTCGGCGGAGGAGCTGCGTGCATCCGGTGCGGACGCGCTTGCGTATGAGCCGAGCGATCTGCTGCCGCTGTTCGAGTACGGCGTGCCCGATGTGAGCAAGGCGGAGAAGGCTCTGACCGGCTACGGCTTCGGTTTCCACTATTTTGCAACAAAAGACGAGGCGGTTTCCTACCTGAGAGACACCTGTGCAGGCAAATCCGTGTCGATGGGCGGCTCAATGACGATGAAGCAGCTTGGTTTTCCGGAGAACTTTGCGGACAGCACGGACGTGCACTGGCATTGGATCGACAAGGGCGTGTACTGCCAGACGCCGGACGTTTACCTGTCTTCAGCGAACGGACTGAGCGAGACTGGCGAGATCGTCAACATCGACGGTAAGTGCAACCGCGTGGCGGCCACGCTGTTCGGACCGAAGCGCTGCATTTTCGTGTGCGGCGTGAACAAGCTGCGTCCCGACCTGCAGAGCGCCATCGAGCGGGCAAGAAATATTGCCGCTCCGCTCAATGCCAAGCGGCTGAATAAAAAAACACCGTGTGCGGTTGACGGCAGATGTCACAACTGTAAAAGTCCGGAGCGTATCTGCCGCGCCATGGTCATTCATATGGGCGTGCCGAGCGGATTTGAAAGCTGTGAGGTCGTGCTCATCGGCGAAAAACTGGGATATTAAGGCAATACCGCATAATTGAACAAGAGTGATTTGCGAGTAAATTTTGCGTACTGACGAGGCACAGTTTTGCGGTAATACTTGATGTATTACCGTGAAACTGCAACAAAGTCAGAGCACAAAATTTCCGCAAAGCACCGCCGCTTTAATTGTGCGGTGTTGCCTTAACAAAAACCCGTGTATTTCTTGTGAAATACACGGGTTTAGTTTATCGAAAAAGTTGAAATTTAATTCAATCGCGCGACAGCGTGCAAAAAATAGAATTTGCTGTGCAAATTCGTAAAAAGCCGGAGCATGTATCTGGCTTTTTACACTTTTAGAGGGAGAAAGTTTCTGCATAGGAACTTTCGGACGACTTTGGAACGGCCTGCGGTCCGTTCCTGCTTGTCGGCGAAACTGTAGTTTCGCGACAGCCGCAACCCGTGTATCTCTTGTGAAATACACGGTTTTTTGTTAAATAAGCACCTCAAACACCCATACCATCAGCGGCATGGTGAGGATGGAGAACAGCGTTGTGAGCACATACAGTGCACTGGAATACTCAGCATCGCGGTCGTAAAGCTGCGCCATCGAAGTAACCGTAGCGCACGCAGGCGTGATGCACGCGAGATACACGGTCAGCAGAATGCTGTGTCCATCCGGAATCCAGCTTGCCGCACCGATGACGCGAAGCAGCAGTACCGTGATAATCGGGCAGATAATCAGCCGCAGCAGCACAGGAACATAATGCCGACGGCGCATAAACAGCTGGCGGAGCGGCGTGTCCGCAATGACGATACCGGCCAGCAGCATGCCGATCGGACCGACCATCGCGCCAAGCTGAGAGAACAAATCGTTCACCAGACCGGGCAGCGGCAGCCGCAGGATGAACAGTGCACCGCCGATCAAAATGGCGATGATATTGACATTGCCGATGATCTTTTTCCACTCAAAGCCGCGCGTACCGCAGAGCAGACTGCGGCAGTGCGTCCACAGGAGAACCTGCTGTACGACGAGGAACGCACAGGAATAGATCACATAATCCTCGCCAAGCAGTGCCCGCACCAGCGGAATGACCAGAATGCCCGCATTCGTGTAGATGATGCAGGTGCGCTCAATCACATCCAGCCGCAGCGGACGGCGCAGCAGCCGCGCCAGCAGAAGAAGCAGCGCGTGCAGCGCAATCGCCAGCGCAAAGGCGTACAGCAATCCGGTAACAACGGCAGGAGAGTAATCCACCTGAAAGGCGTTGATGATGACGCACGGCATGACCGCATATACCATCACGACCGACAGCACGCGGCTGTCCGCACTTTTGAGCAGCCGGGCCTTGACGAGCACGCAGCCGATCAGAAGAATGAGAAACAGCTCGGCAATCTGCTGCGCTAAAATAAGACTGATTTGCATAATATCACTTTCACAGCAAAAAAAAGAGGGAAAAGTGGAGAGCATACCGCAGCCGGTGTTCTCTCCACTCTTCATTTAAATTGTATTTAGAACAGACCGGTGATCTTACCGTTGCTGTCTACGTCGATCTTCTCTGCAGCCGGAACCTTGGGCAGACCAGGCATGGTCATGATCGAGCCGGTCTCTACAACAACAAAGCCTGCACCGGCAGCCAGACGAGCGGTGCGCACGTTGACAACAAACTCGGTCGGGCGGCCGAGCAGCGATGCGTCATCGGAGAGCGAATACTGCGTCTTTGCAACGCAGACCGGCAGGTTGCCGTAGCCCATCTCGGTGATGTTTGCCAGCTCCTTCTTTGCGGCAGGCGCGATGGTCACGCCGAGTGCACCGTAAATCTCCTTGGCGATCTTGCGGATTTTGTCTTCGAGCGGGAGCGAATCCTCGTACAGCATGTGGAAGTCGGCCTTGCTCTCGTCAAGCACAGCCAGAACTTCGTCAGCCAGCGCCTGACCGCCTTCGCCGCCCTTGGCAAATACCTCAGAGAGTGCTACGCGCACACCGCGCTCGGCACAGTGCTCGCGGATGAAATCCATCTCCTCATCGGTGTCGGTCGGGAATGCGTTGACGGCAACAACGACCGGTACGCCGAACTTCTTCATGTTATCCAGATGCGCATCCAGATTGCAGATACCGTGCTTCAGCGCATCCATGTTCGGCTGGTTGAGATCAGCCTTGGCTACACCGCCGTTGTACTTGAGCGCGCGGACGGTCGCAACCAGTACGATGCAGTCCGGAGCCAGACCGGCCTTGCGGCACTTGATGTCCATGAATTTCTCTGCGCCGAGGTCAGCGCCGAAGCCTGCCTCTGTGATGGCAATATCACCCAGCTTGAGCGCCAGCTTGGTTGCCTGCACGCTGTTGCAGCCGTGCGCGATATTGGCGAACGGACCGCCGTGCATCAGACAGGGCGTGCCCTCGAGCGTCTGAATCAGGTTGGGCTTGATGGCATCCTTCATCAGTGCCGTCATGGCGCCCTCTGCATGCAGGTCGCGGGCGTAGATCGGCTTGCCGGCGTAGCTGTATGCCACCAGAATATCACCGAAACGCTTTTTCAGGTCGTCCAGATCAGCAGCCAGACACAGGATAGCCATAACCTCGGATGCTACGGTGATCATGAAGTGATCCTCGCGCGGCACACCGTTCACCTTGCCGCCCAGACCGATGGTGATGTTGCGGAGAGCACGGTCGTTCATGTCCATTACGCGGGTGAACACAATACGGCGCGGATCAATGTTCAGCAGATTGCCCTGCTGCATGTGGTTGTCCAGCATGGCGCACAGCAGGTTGTTTGCCGCTGTGATGGCGTGCATATCGCCGGTAAAGTGCAGGTTGATGTCCTCCATCGGCACGACCTGCGCGTAGCCGCCGCCTGCCGCGCCGCCCTTGATGCCGAATACCGGACCGAGAGACGGCTCACGCAGTGCGATAATAGCGTTTTTGCCCTGTTTGCACAGTGCCTGACCCAGACCGACCGAGGTCGTGGTCTTGCCCTCACCGGCAGGCGTCGGGTTGATGGCGGTAACGAGGACCAGCTTGCCGTTTTCCTTGTCCTTCACCTTGGTCCACACGTCTGCGGACAGCTTTGCCTTGTACTTGCCGTACAGCTCCAGATCGTCGGCATCCAGACCGGCAGCAGCGGCAACCTCGGTGATCGGGCGCATCTGACAGCCCTGTGCGATTTCAATATCGGATAACATGAAATTCCTCCTCTATTTTGCAGCGGGTAACATAATATATTCATTATATCAATACTTCGTCCGGTTTTCCATACAAGCACGCGAAAAATTTGCCGAAATTGTTACTCGCAAAGCGGGGTGTGTTGTGGTATCATATAGAAATGTAATTGAGAATGGAAAATGAACAATGAAAATGAGTGTGGCAGTGCAAAGCACTGCAATTTAATTCTGCCGCTTTGCGGCGATACATTGATTTCCGATTCTCAATTCTCAATTTTCCATTTTGAAAGGGAGGGGTTTGATGGATACTGCTCGTTCCATTGTACACTCTGTTACGCATTATATCAAAAACACCGACCTGTATCTGATGCTGCTGGGACTGGTCTGCTCGATCTACGGCATGCTCCTCATTTACTCGGCAACGCTCAATCCGGTGACGGCGCTGGACGGCTCGACGAAAAACCTGTATGTACAGGGTGCCGCGATCATTCTCGGTCTGGCGGCGTTTGTCGCGCTCAGTCTGATCGACTTGGAAAATCTGGGCGACCTATGGAAAATATTCGTGATCGGCAATATTCTGCTGCAGTTTCTGCTGTTTACGCCGCTCGGCACCGAGGTCAACGGCCAGCGTGCATGGCTCAATCTGGGCGTGACAAGCCTGCAGCCGGGTGAGCTTGGCAAGCTGATCTTCATCTTCACGATTGCCGCGCACATGACCGAAATACAGGATCATATCACCGAATGGCGCGGACTGGTTTCGGTCGGTCTGCACACGCTGGTAATGATGGGGGCGGTCGTGCTCTCGTCGGGTGACACCGGCATGGCGATTCAGTACCTGATGATCGCGGTTATCATGCTGTTCTCGGCCGGTCTGCCGCTCAAGTGGCTGGGCATTGCTGCCGGAGTCGGTATCGCAAGCGTGCCGATCCTGTGGAATTATGTGCTCAAGGATTACCAGAAAACGCGAATCCTCGTGCTGTTTGACCCGTCCATTGACGTGGAACAGTCCCGACAGGCGACCTACGGCAAGATCGCCATCGGCTCGGGGCAGTTTACCGGTCAAGGCTGGACCAACGGCACGATGACCCAGATGCAGTATGTGCCGGAGAACCAGACCGACTATATTTTCTCGGTAGCCGGCGAGGAACTGGGCTTCCTCGGCTGTCTGCTCATCATCATCCTGCTGATGGCGCTGATCATCCGCCTGTTTTATGTGGCGTACCGCGCCTCCACGCCGTTTTCGGCGCTGATTGCGGTCGGCGTAGGCGGCATGCTGCTGTTCCAGACCTTTATGAATATCTTTATGAATGTCGGTCTGCTGCCTGTCATGGGCCTGACGCTGCCGTTCTTCTCCTACGGCGGTACGTCCATCGTTACCATGTTCGCCGCGCTCGGCATCGCCGCAGGCGTCAGAATGCGGGAAAAGCCAAGCTGGCTGCAAAACTGATATGGGCATCCCGCCCTGCGCATACATTGAAAATGACAGAAGGGATTTTGCAAAATGACCAGACAACAAGCATGGGAGCTTCTTCGCAGGTACAACGCGGAGCCGTTCCATTTACGGCATGCGCTGACGGTTGAGGGCGTCATGCGCTGTTTTGCGGAGCAGCGCGGTTATGACTCGGAATTCTGGGGCATTGTCGGCCTGCTGCACGACATTGATTTCGAGCAGTGGCCGGAGCAGCACTGTGTCAAGGCGCCCGAGCTGCTGCGCGAGGGCGGTGCAGACGAGAGTATCATTCACGCGGTATGCAGCCACGGCTGGGCAATTTGCGTGGATATCAAGCCGGAGCACGAGATGGAAAAGCTGCTGTATGCAGCCGATGAGCTGACCGGCCTGATCGGTGCGGCGGCGCTCATGCGCCCGTCCAAGAGCGTGCAGGACATGGAGCTCAAGAGCCTGAAGAAGAAATACAAGGATAAAAAGTTCGCGGCAGGCTGCTCGCGTGAGGTCATCGAGCGCGGCGCGGAGCTGTGTGGACTGACGCTCGAGGAGCTGTGGCAGCAGACACTGGATGCCATGCGCTCCTGCGAGGATTCCATCAACAGGCAGATGGAAGAGATTTAACGAAATATTGTACTTATATGGAATAATCGGGGCATTTGTAATATTACAAATGCCCCGGTTTCGTCATATTTCGTTGAAATGTGCCATGTTTTGTGGTAGAATACCATCGAGAATGTCCACAGCGGGCATGCAGGAAAGCAACCCACCGGCGAAACAGCATGGAGGTTCAAGAATGCGTTTCAAACGAATGATCGCGGCATTGCTTAGTGCGGCGATATATATGACAGCGGGTGCGGCAGCCGCAGAATTGCCGCAGGATGCCGCGGAGGCAGAGACCACAGCCGTCACGACCGAGACTGCCGCCGAGCGGGATCTGACACAGGATCTGCCGCAGGCGAGAGCAGTCGTCAGCGCGGCAAAGACCACGCACGCGTTTCAGCTCAACGGCAAGGCGGTGACCAATCCGCAGGCGTACTTAATTAACAAGTATAATTATTTCAAGTTGCGCGATGTAGCGTATCTGCTGCGCAACAGCACCGCAGAGTTTGAGGTAGGCTGGGAGAAGTCCACCAACGTTATCACCCTGACGACCGGCAAGAACTACACCGCGGTCGGCGGAGAGCTGAACACGAAGGCACTGTCCAGCGCGGCAGGCAAACCCACCACGGCTATCGTCAAGGTGAACGGCAAAAAGGTTTCGTTTGACGGTTACATCATCAACGGAAACAACTACTACAAGATTGCTGATATGGCGGCCGCACTCGGCTTTACGGCGGATTATGACGTACCAAGCCGCACGGTTTCGCTCAAAACACCGACGCCTGCACCGATTCCGGCTTCGTTCACGACCGGTGTGTACCGCGTCAATGTCCATTCGGCGCTGACCGTGCGCAGCGGTCCGGGCAAAACCTATTCCGAAGTCGGTGAGTACGCCAAGGATGCGCTGGTTATCGTGGACAAGCTGTCGAACGGCTGGGCGCACCTGCTGGACAGCGCAGGTGGCAGCGGCCGTTACTGCAGCGCGGACTATCTGGTGCGTGTAAGGGATTACAATGCGGCGGTCGATAAGCAGACCGAGCCGACTGTCTCCCAGCCGAGCACACCTTCGACGCCGAGTACACCTTCGACGCCGAGTACACCGGTGACTCCTGACGAGCCGACAACGCCGACTGAGCCGACAACGCCGGACACGCCCGCCGAGACATTCACAAGCGGCGTGTATCGTGTAACCGTGGGTTCCGAGCTGTCTGTTCGCTCGAGCCCGAGCACCTCCGGTACACTGGTCGGTGTGCTGAAAAACGGCGCGGAAATCGCGGTTGACAGCATCAGCAACGGCTGGGCGCATATTATGGATAACTCTTCGGGCAGCGGCCGCTACTGCAGTGCGGCTTACCTGACGCGCGTGCGCGACTACGTCAGCGGCGACGAGGATAACGATCCGATACAGCCGCCGCGCACCTCGCACATTGACGGCGTGAAGACGGTCATTATCGACCCGGGTCACGGCGGCAGCGATGTCGGCGCGAACAACGGCGGTTCGCTCGATGAGAAGCACGTCAACCTGTATGTGGCGCAGTACCTCAAGCAGTACCTTGAGGCAGCCGGTGCAAAGGTTATCATGGTGCGCGATACCCTTGAGGAAGGCAGCGAGCTGACGCTGCGCGGCGCTGTTATGAAACAGTATGCGTCCTCGGCGGACCTGTTCTTCAGTATCCACCACAATGCAGCCAACACCACTGCACGCGGCGCGGAGATCCTGGCGCAGATTGCGGACAAGAACGGCGGACCGACCAAGATTCTGGCGCAGGCGCTGCTCGACGAGTACGAAAAGCTGGGTGTTCCGATTCGCCAGATCGTGTTCCGCGAGGGCAGTCACGGCGATTATTATTACACCAACCGTGCAGCAGCGGCGCTGAATATTCCGGCGCTGACGAGTGAATTCTGTTTCATTGATAACGAGGAGGACCAGAAGTTCATCGACAGTGAGGAGGACTGGCAGAAGCAGGCGCGTGCACAGTGCAATGCGATCCTGTATTATTTCACACAGGTGCAGTATTAAGGCAATGTCGCATAATTAAAGCGGCGGTGCCTTAAGTAAACTATAAGTTGACCGCGTCGTTTACGGCGCGGTTTGCTTTGAAAAAGGAGATATTTGTTATGACAGAACGGGCAAAACTGGCACAGGATTTTCACGATCAGGGCTACAACTGCGCACAGGCGGTGGTCTGCGCGTACTGCGATCTGGTTGGTCTGGATAAGGAGACCGCCTATAAAATGTCGGAAGGCTTCGGCTTCGGCATGGGCTGTATGGAGATGTGCGGCGCGCTGAGCGGTGCGTTCATGCTCGCGGGCATGAAGAACAGCGCAGGAGCGGATAAGCCGGGCACGACCAAGGGGCAGACCTATAAGGTCACGAAGATGCTCAAGGAGAAGTTCGAGCAGAAGAACGGCGCGTATCTGTGCCGCGACCTCAAGGGCGTAGCTGACGGCAATGTACGGCGCTCCTGCCCGGGCTGCATTGAGGATGCGTGTGAGTTGATTGAGGAATACCTCACGAAATAAAAAGAAAATCCCTTTCTCGACTGAGAAAGGGATTTTTTTGTGCAATTCGGAGGGCAGCGGCGGGATGTCTCATCCCGCCGTTCCACAGAGAATCTGCACGATAACAAATCAAAACTTACAGATTAAACACAATGCCGCATACCGCGCCGATCAGGATAAACACGATCGGATGCAGCTTTTTGAGCTTCCAGATACCGAGCGACAGCACGAGGAAAATAATTATCGCCGGAACATTGATGACTGAGCCGAGACTTGCGATACCTGACCAGTTTTCCGTATGCAGCAGGGAAGCGGCGAACACCTCGAGCATTGCGCCGAAGATCAGACCCGCAGACGCCGGACGCAGGCCGTAAAAGCCGTTCTTGACCAGCGGAGAGTCGCGGAACTTATCGAGCGCACGCGACACCAGAATGATGATGATGACCGACGGCAACACAAGCGAGCAGGTCGCTGTGATGGCACCGGGAATGCCGGCTGCGTGGAAGCCTGCGTATGTTGCCGAGTTGACACCCATCGGACCGGGTGTGGACTCGGAGACCGCAATCATGTCCATCAGATCATTCGGCGTGAACCACGGATACCGCAGCGAAATCTGCTTGAGAAAGGGCAGGGTCGCCAGTCCGCCGCCGATGGCGAACAGACCCGCCTTGAAAAATTCATAAAACAGCTGAAGGAAAATCATGCGCGTTTCCTCCTGATCATACCGATGATAATACCGGCAGCAGCGGCGATAACGACCATTACAACCGGCGATACGCCGAAGAAGGCGACAGCCGCGAACGTAACGAGCAGGATAACGCTGGTCGGCACGTCAACAACGCCCTTTTTCGCCATTTTCCACACGGACTGCAGCACGAGCGCGCAGACCGCGATGCGGATTCCGGCAAATGCGTGCTGCACAACAGCGAGATGCGCAAACTGCTGGATAAATGCGGCGATAATCGTGATAATAATCAGCGATGGCGTGATCATGCCCGCCGTGGCGGCAATGCCGCCGAGAATGCCGTGCGTCTTGTAGCCGATGAACGTGGCGGTGTTCACCGCGATAACGCCCGGGGTGCACTGACCGATGGCGTAGTAGTCCATCAGCTCGTCCTCAGTTGTCCAGTGGCGATTTTCAACGACCTCGCGCTGCAGAATCGGCAGCATGGCATAGCCGCCGCCGAATGTGCACACGCCAATCCTTGCAAACGTGAGGTATAAATCAAGGTAAGGATTCAAATGATACAGTCCTTTCGTCAGGAGATAACTTCAATAGTATACACCCGTTGTCGAAAAATGAACAGAATAATCCTGTTAAGAGAATGAAAAAAACGCTCAAAGCAGCAGCTCTAAGCGTTTTCTGTTTACTTTGCGGGAATGACCTCCAGCCAGTAGCCGTCCGGGTCGGAGATGAAATAGATGCCCATTGCCGGATTTTCAAAGCAGATGCAGTCCATTTCCTTGTGCTTTGCGTGTGCGGCATCGAAATCATCCACGCGGAAGGCCAGATGGAACTCGTTGTCACCGAGGTTGTACGGCTTGTCCCAGTCGCGCAGCCACGTCAGCTCGAGCAGATGCGGCGTTACGCCATCGGTCAGGTATACAATAATGAAGCTGCCGTCCGGTGCGTTGATGCGGCTGGATTCGGTCAGACCGAGAGCCTCCTTATAAAAAGAAAGCGAGCGGTTCAGATCGCGGACATTAAAATTGTTGTGTGCAAACGAAAATTGCATAATGATATCCTCCTGATTGCGAATCTACGGTTACTGTACCATGAAGCCGCAGAAATTGCAAGCGGACGGCGAAAAGATACAAAACCGGTTTGCATTTAGTGTTGAAATTTCTACAATGGCTTGCTATAATTAGGTTGAATATTTGCGTCCCAAAAAGGAGGCAGGGGTTTGAAAAAGAGATTACAGAATATGCTGGCTCCCAACAGCGTAATTTTTTATGTGCTGTTTTTCCTGTTTGCAGTCGTGGGACTTTATTTCTCCCGCGTGTACGGTGCGGCAGGTATTGTGGTGTGCATCATCCTGCGGATTGTTTCGCTGCGCATGAATGCGGCACGGCGGCGGCAGGTGCAGGAGCTGATGAACAACATCGAGGTAGATGGCGGAGAGATCCGTCCGGCGGTGACACGCTCGCCGCTGCCGACAGCTGTTGCGCTGGCTACCACGGGCGAGATCGTATGGGCGAATGACGCATTTGCGGAAATCAGCGGTCGGGGGACTGCGGTAAGCGGCGTTCGCATGGGCGAGATCGCACCGACGTTTGAGACCGGCTGGCTCATCAAGGGGCAGACCGCGTTCCCGGGAGAGCTTGGCATCGGCAAGCGGCAGTACCATGTATTCGGCAGTATGGTGCAGAGCGGTGCGGGACAGCTGATGATGCTGCATTTTATCGACTGCACCGAGTTTGTCCGTCTGCGGGATGCGGCTGAGACTACCCGTCCGGCTATCGCGGTTATCGCGATCGACAACTACGAGGAGCTGGTCAAGAACACCACCGACTCGGAAAAATCCAACATTCTGGCGGGCATTGACAAACGTCTGTTTGCCTGGGTGAAGGACTCAAGCGCCGTACTGCGCAAGTATGACCGCGACAAGTATATCTTCGTGATCGAAAACGCCGAGCTGGACAAGCTGGTCGCGCGCAAGTTCTCTGTTCTGCAGGAGGTGCGCGAAATTGAGAACCACGAGGGCGTTGTAGCTACCCTGTCCATCGGTATCGGACGCGACGGCGAAACGCTTGCAGAAAGCTATCAGTTTGCCGGACTCGCTGTCGACATGGCGCTGTCCCGCGGCGGCGACCAGGCGGTTATCAAGAATAAATTTAACTTTGCTTTCTTCGGCGGATTGAGCGAGGAAGTCGAGAAGCGCACCAAGGTCAAGAGCCGCGTGGTTGCCAACGCACTCAGCCAGCTGATCCGCGACTCGTCTCAGGTGCTGGTCATGGGCCACAAGAACAGCGATATGGACGCCATCGGCGCTGCTGCCGGTATGGTCTGTGCCGCGCGTGTCAAGGGCAGACCGGTGCACATTGTTGTGGACCGTCAGCACACCATGGCAAATGACCTGATCGAACGGCTGGAAACCCAGTCTGAGTACAAGGGCGTGTTCATCAGCGCCGAGGATGCGATGATCGCGTGCGATTTCAACACGCTGCTTATCGTGGTGGACGTAAACCGTCCCGGCTATGTGGAGAGCGCGGCGCTGCTCGAATCCATCAACAAGATCGCAGTCATTGATCATCACCGCCGTGCGGCAGATTATATCGAGAACGCAGTCGTATCCCTGCACGAGCCGTATGCGTCGTCCGCATCCGAGCTGGTCAGCGAGCTGCTGCAGTATCTTGTGCCGACCAGCGGCATCCTCACCTGCGAGGCGGAAGCCATGCTGGCAGGTATTTATCTGGATACCAAGGGCTTTGCAACGCGCACCGGCGTCCGCACATTTGAGGCGGCAGCGTATCTGCGCCGCGCAGGTGCGGAGTCGAGCGATGTCAAGCGCCTGTTCCAGTCCAGCTTTGACCAGTATATGGAACGTCAGAAGCTGATCTCGTCCGCGCGCAACTGCGGTCAGGGCGTTATCTTCGCTATCACCGGCGAGGAGGTAGACCGTATTGCGGCCGCACAGGCAGCAGACGAGCTGCTGTCCATCATCGGCACACATGCAAGCGTTGTTGCGTTCCGCAGCGGCGATGATATGGCGGTTTCCGCTCGTGCGGCAGGCCACGTCAATGTGCAGCTGCTGATGGAGAGACTCGGCGGCGGCGGCAACCATTCGGCGGCCGGTGCACAGCTAAAAAACACCACGCCGGAGGAGGCCGACAAGCTGATCACGGATGCCATTCGCGGCTACTTCGACGATCAGCGGACCGAGAAACAGGACGAAAACAAATAACAGTCTGTCGGAAAAGGCGTTTCACGACAGCCGTAATTAGACCGAAAAGCAGGCGAAGCTGTTCGCCGCATTCGATATAGCAAACACAAAAGGAGTAATCACCATGAAAGTAATTCTCAAGGCCGACGTTAAGGGCAAGGGCAAAAAGGGCGAGCTGATCGAGGTCAGCGAGGGCTACGGCCGCAACTTCCTGATGCCGCGCGGTCTGGCAGAGCCGGCAACCGCGGATAACCTGAACGTCAAGAAGGCGCAGGATGAGGCACACGCACGCAAGATCGCACTCGAGCAGCAGGCAGCCCGCGAGGCAGCCGAGAAGCTCAAGGAGAGCCCGGTAAAGGTTCCGGCCAAGGGCGGCACGGGCGGCCGTCTGTTCGGCGCTGTTACCTCCAAGGAAATCGCTGAGGAGCTGAACAAGCAGTACGGTCTGAACGTACCGAAGCAGAAGATCGTGCTCGAGGAGCCGATCAAGACCTTCGGTGTACACCGCGTAAAGGCAAAGCTGTATCAGGATATCGCAGGCGAGATTCTGGTGCAGGTAGTCGAGGCGTAATCTGCATCTATAGGGGACTTCAAAAGTCCCCTATATACGAAATGTGGTTCCGGAGAAACCACATTTCGATACCCGAATGTCGCGCTCTAAGAGCGCTGGGTCGGGGTACAAAAAGACCCGGCAAAGCTGGGCCTTTTTGTGTGCCGCTCTGCGGCACGGATTGAATGCCGTCGCATAGCGGCGGTCGCCTGAGGGCGGGCCAATGACTCGGTTTTCCATTCGGAAAACCTGTCATGTGGTCGCGCTTTGCAAGCAAAGCGGGATTTGATTGACGCAGGCGATGCCTGCGTTGTCATTTTTTGTTCCTCATTCTCAATTCTCCATTTTCCATTCTCAATTTGTTAGCGGAGGAAGGTAAGTAAGTGCCCGACGAACTTTTAATGCGGCAGGTGCCGCAGGATCTGACTGCGGAGCAGTCGCTTTTAGGCGCGATGCTGGTCGATCCGAATTGCATTCCTGAGGTCATCGAGCAGGTGCGCGCCGATGATTTTTACGCGGAAGAAAACAAGCGCATCTTTGAGACCATCTACTCGATGTTCAACGGCGCACAGCGTATTGACCCGGTAACCGTTCTGGATATGCTCACGCGCATGGGCTACTACGACGAGGCCGGCGGCCGCGCGTATCTCTTTCAGCTGATGGAGGTCACGCCGGGTGCGCGGAACGTCAACGAATATGTCCGCATCGTGCGTGACAAGAGCCTGCTGCGCCAGCTGGCGGATGCGGGCAGCGAGATTCAGCAGAACGCCCTCGAAGCCCACGGCGAAGCCTCCGGCATTGCCGAGCTGGCGGAGCAGCGCATTTACAGCATTCGGCAGGGACGTGAAATTAAGGGCCTGTCACGGCTTTCTGAGGTTATCGCCGATCTGTATACCGAACTGGACGAGCGTGCCCGGTCGGACAGTGAAATTCCCGGTATGTCCACTGGCTTCCACGCGCTGGACACGGCGCTGACCGGTCTCAATAAATCTGACCTGATTCTCATTGCGGCACGACCCGGCATGGGCAAGACCGCCTTTGCGCTCAACGTGGCGCTCAATGCGGCTAAGGCAAGTGTCAAGAATAAGGAGCGCGGCGACAAAAAGGGCACCGGCGTGTGCGTGTTCCAGCTTGAGATGGGCAAGGAACAGCTGGCCAGCCGTTTTCTGTCGAGTGAGGCACTCATCGAGTCGCAGAAGCTGAAAACCGGCAATCTGGACGGTGACGACTGGGTAAAGATCGCGCGTGCGTCCGGCGTGCTGGCAGGACTGAATATCTATGTGGACGACAATCCGGCCATCACGGTTGCGGAGATCAAGGCGAAATGCCGCAGACTGGGCGACGAACTCGGTCTGATCGTCATCGACTATCTGCAGCTGATGCACGTCGGCGGCCGCCACATGGATAACCGTGTGCAGGAGGTCGCAGAGATTTCGCGTTCGCTGAAAATTATGGCGAAGGAACTCAATGTTCCGGTCGTGTGTCTGTCGCAGCTGTCGCGTGCGTCCGAGCAGCGCTCGGATAAGCGCCCGATGCTGTCCGACCTGCGAGAGTCCGGCGCGATCGAGCAGGACGCCGACATCGTTATGTTTATCTACCGCGACGATTACTACGATGATGAAAGCGAAAATAAAAATATCGCAGAAATTATCATTGCGAAAAACCGTCACGGTGCGACCGGCACCATTGAGCTGCAGTGGGTCGGTCAGTATACCACGTTCTCCAATCCGGACCGCATTCACGAGGAGTAAGCCATGCTGGATACGGTAAAACGGACGATTTCTGACTATATGATGCTTGAAACCAGCGAAAATGTGCTGGTTGCCCTGTCCGGCGGTGCGGATTCCACAGCGCTTCTGCTGAGTCTGCGCGAGCTGGGGTATCCGGTGCGGGCATTTCACCTCAACCACTGTCTGCGCGGTGCAGAGTCCGACCGGGACGAAGCCTTCTGCCGCAGGCTGTGTGAGAAGCTCGGCGTGGAACTGACGGTCGAGCGCGTGGACATAGCCGCTGCCGCAGGCGATTCCGCGGTGGAGGAGACCGCGCGGCGTATTCGCTATGCACGGCTGGAGCATGCCGCGCACGGAGCCAAAATCGCGGTGGCGCACAATGCGGACGACAATCTGGAGACCATGCTGTTCCATTTGGTGCGCGGCACAGGTGCGAAAGGTCTCACGGGCATTCCGCCGGTGCGCGGACGCATCATTCGGCCTCTCATCGCGGTCGAGCGCAGCGAGATCGAAGCCTTTCTGCGCGAGCGCGGACAGGATTTCGTCACGGACAGCACGAACGCGGATACAGTTTATACGCGCAACCGCCTTCGTCAGGAGGTCGTTCCCGTTCTGCGGGAATTGAATCCGCAGGCGGCGCAGGCGGCAGCACGGCTTTCGCGTCAGCTTCGGCAGGACGAGACTTGCCTGCAGAGTTATGCACAGACCTGTGTACAACTTTGTGCAGTCGGGAACGGCGCGTGGAAAATTCAGCCTCTGCGGGAAGCCGCACCGGCGGTTCGCAGCCGAGCGCTGCGGCTGCTGCTCGAAAATGCGGATATGCCGCTCAAAGACGTAACTGCAAAGCATATTACTGCGCTCGAGCATCTGCTGGAAACCGCGTCTCCGTCTGCGGAAACCGATTTGCCGAACGGCTATTTCGCAAGACGTGAATATGACGTTCTGCGCATCATTTCCAAGGCTGAAACTGCGGTCGAGCGGCCGGAAATCCCGCTTACCCTACCATTTGCAGGGACGATCTGGAAGGACACGGTAAAGCTCGCCGCAAAAAAATTAGAAAAATCCGAAGTTTTTTACAAAACATTCAATACTTTTTGCCTGGATTGTGGTACAATAGATTTTGAATCGCTGTGTGTTCGCACGCGGCGCACCGGAGATACCCTGCGGCTGACCGAAAACGGCGGCAGCAGATCGCTCAAAAAGCTGATGATCGACCGAAAGATTCCGCGCTATATGCGGAATGCGATGGCCGTCATCGCAGATAAAAACGGCGTGATCGCGGTGCAGGATATCGGTGCGGACTGCAGCAGAACAGCCAAAAATAACGCAAATACACTGCAGATTACAGTAAAGGGGTTATCGAAAAATGGCTTATAATATGCGAGATGACATCAAGGAAGTTTACTTTACCGAGGAGCAGCTTCACGAAAAGGTAGCAGAGCTGGGTGCGCGTATCACGGAGGACTACCGCGACAAGAACCCGCTGATCGTCAGTGTGCTCAAGGGCTCCTATGTGTTCATGGCCGACCTGACCCGCGCCATTGATACGCCGTGCAACGTGGATTTCATGGTCGTATCCAGCTACGGCAAGGGCACCAAGACCTCCGGCGAGGTGCAGATCATCAAGGATATCGCACAGCCGATCGACGGCCGCGACCTGCTGATCGTTGAGGATATTCTGGATTCCGGCGTAACGCTGCATTATCTGATGCAGATCCTTGCAGCACGCGGCGCAAATTCCATCCGCCTGTGCACGCTGCTCTCCAAGCCGGAGCGCCGCAAGATTCAGGTTGATGTGGACTATCTCGGCTTTGAGATTCCGGACGAGTTCGTAGTCGGCTACGGTCTTGACTACGCGGAAAAGTATCGCAATCTGCCGTATATCGGCATACTTAAGCCGTATGTTTACGGCGGCGAGTAATTTAGGGAAGAGGTGTTAAACCGATTTGAAAGGCAAAATGAAAGGCTTCGGCCTTTACCTGATCATACTGGTGTGCCTGCTGGCGGGCGTCAGCTATGTGGTCAGCCAGACACAGCAGACAGAAACGCTGTCCTATAATCAAATCTATAACTATTTTATGGATGGCGATGTTGACCAGTACGACGTGGACGACACCACGCTGACCATGCATTTGAAAAAGGAAAACCAGACGTACACTTACGATTTGGGCGACTACAGAAGCGTGTTCTATAATGATCTGGGTGAGACTATTCAGCAGCAGATGCGGGATGGCACGCTGACCAAGGTCGATTACCGCACGGCGATCATTCCGTGGTGGGCACAGTTCCTGCCGTATGTGATCCTGATCGTGCTGCTGATCGCGTTCTGGTGCTTTATGATGAACAAGCAGTCCGGCGGCGGAGCAGGTCCGATGCAGTTTGGCAAGGCCCGTGCAAAGCTGGCGCAGGACGATAAGCGCAAGGTCACCTTCAATGATGTGGCAGGCGCGGATGAAGAAAAGGCCGAGCTGCAGGAAATTGTTGAGTTCCTCAAGAATCCGCAGAAGTTCGTGCAGATCGGCGCGCGTATTCCGAAGGGCGTGCTGCTGGTCGGCCCTCCGGGCACCGGTAAGACCCTGATCGCGCGTGCGGTTGCAGGCGAGGCGGGCGTACCGTTCCTGTCTATTTCGGGTTCGGACTTCGTTGAGCTGTACGTCGGTGTCGGCGCATCGCGTGTGCGCGACCTGTTCGAGCAGGCCAAGAAGAACGCACCGGCTATCGTGTTCATCGATGAGATCGACGCGGTAGGCCGTCAGCGCGGCGCAGGTCTCGGCGGCGGCCATGACGAGCGCGAGCAGACGCTCAACCAGCTGCTCGTTGAGATGGACGGCTTTGGTGCAAACGAGGGCGTTATCGTCATCGCAGCCACCAACCGCAAGGATATTCTGGATAACGCGCTGCTGCGTCCGGGCCGTTTCGACCGTCAGGTCTATGTCGGTGCACCGGATGTCAAGGGCCGTGAGGCTGTCCTCAAGGTACATGCCCGCAACAAGCAGTTCGACCCGGATGTCAAGTTCTCTGAAATTGCCAAGACGACCGCCGGTTTCACCGGTGCAGACCTCGAAAACCTGCTCAATGAGGCAGCGCTGCTTGCGGCACGCCGCAACAAGAAGCTGATCTCGCAGGAGGAGATCGAGGAGTCGCTGCTCAAGGTCGTAATGGGCGTGGAGAAGAAGAGCCACATCATCAACGAGCACGACAAGCGCCTGACCGCGTACCACGAGGCCGGTCACGCTATCTGCTTCCACGTTCTACCGACGCAGGATCCGGTACACCATGTTACCATTATCCCTCGTTCGTCCGGCGCAGGCGGCTTTACCATGCCGCTGCCTGAGGAGGATCAGGCCTACCGCACCAAGAAGTATATGGAGGAGTACATCATCGTTTGCCTGGGCGGCCGCGTGGCTGAGCAGCTGACGATGGAGGATATCTCCACCGGTGCTTATGGCGACATCAAGCAGGCGACCCAGATGGCACGCGCCATGGTCACCAGCTACGGCATGAGCGAGCGTATCGGCCCGATCGACTACGGTTCGGATAATGGCGAGGTGTTCCTCGGCCGCGATCTGGCAGCCGGCAAGGGCTATTCCGAGGTTAAGGCGGCGGAGATCGACGACGAGATTCACCGCATTATCGAGCACGCATATCACGCCTGTGAAAAGCTGCTGAGCGAGCACATGGACGAGATGAAGCGCGTTGCCGAGTATCTCATCCGTAACGAAACGATGGACGGCGAGACCTTTGTTAAGGTCTACAACGGCGAAATCGTTCCGGATAAGATCGTCGGCGAGGATCTGATGACCGAGCTGCAGCAGGAGCTGCACGCCAAGGTAAGCAAGCCTGCGGAATCCGCAGAGGAGCTTGCCAAGGTCGAAGAAGCTGAAAAGGATCTCGACCCGGATAAGCAGGATCAGTAAACATTCACAAAACCCCACAGAAAATTCTGTGGGGTTTTTCCTTGCCTGAAATGTCAAATACTCTTGACATTTTGCTGTCCGCCTGTTATCTTGAAGATGTAAAGAGAACTTTACATTTTAGCGAACAGCATCAAGGGTAGGAGGTGCTTTTATGCGGTGGAATTTGTACACATCAGCCGAGAAAATGCAGGTATTGTGGGTCTGCATCGGTCTGCCGGTGCTCCTGCTGGCGGCATGGCTGGTAAGAGACTGGATGGATGCCGGAGGATCGAAAAAGGCCCGCAAAGCCGCCAAAGCACTCGGCAGCAGGACCGATGAGATGGAGCACGCCATCAGCATACAGGCGCAGGCGGTCGCGTACCGCGTGACGCAGGCGGGAATCCAGGTGTGCCTGTATTATCGGTTGCTGATAAAAGGGCAGGCGGCAATGGAGTTGTGTGCGCTGCTGGTCGTGTCCGGCATGGCGGAGGTGGCTGTTATACTTGTGCAGACGTTCCGCAAAGCAAAGGACGACGAGGAGCATCCGCCGAGACTGGCTTTCCTTATCGCAAAGCTGACGTTCTGTGCGGTGCTGATCGGATTGGCCGTCGGAATGACGGTTCTAACGCAAAACTGGTAGGAGGTGCGCTTATGAGCTGGGATATGTACGATATGACACAGAAGGTGCAGGTTGTTGTGGTTGCGATTGTGCTGCCGCTGGTTATTCTTGTAGCGAGTCTGTGGCACGACTGGGTAGAAGAAGGACAATCGCCGCGAGCGAGAAAAATCATGAAGGACTGGGAATGGAATATTGATGAGATGGCGCACGCCGTCAATGTGAAGGGTCGCTTGATCGGCTACCGTGTGCTGCAGGCCGGTGTTATCATTTATCTTGGTTACAGCCGCTTTTTTCGTGATTATCGCTCGATTGAACTCAGTGTCCTGGCAATCGTGTCCATTGTTGCTGAGGTGCTGTTTATTATCATCAAAACCATTCGTAATATGGCGGGCGATGAGGATAAAACGCAAATGTGGAAACAGATGGGACATAGTGTGTTCAATAATCTGATGTATCTGTGTATTGTGGTCGATGTTTTCTGGATGTAGGGAGGTGCACCTATGTTTACAACCGAAACCGGTATAGGCGTGGTCGTAATGGTTGTTTTTGCGGCATTCTGGCTGGCTTTTATGCTCTGGGAGGACTGGGGACAGGCCGGGAAAACCGCTCGTGCACGCGCTTCCGCGAAGGCTAACGGCTGGGAGCAGGACGAAATGCAGAACACGATCACACGCAATGGTGCGATTATCGCCTATCGCTTGATGACGGTCGGGCTGTTCGTGGTGATGCTGGTGGATATCATTGCATTCGGCAAAAATGTGAGCGAGTTTGCGATTCTGTGGTTCGTGTGCATGGTGTTCGAGGGTATTTACAGAACAATCGCGACCTACCGTGCCGCAAAAGACGACGAGGAAAATCCGCCGTCTAAAAGTGCGCTCGCCGGGGATATTGTAAAGCGTATTTTCATTCCGGTCGTGATATTCGCAGATTTGATATGGAAGTTCTGGCGCTGAAGATGAAGAACAACATTAAAGAACTCCGCAAGGCGCGCGGCCTGCGGCAGGAGGACATGGCAAAGCTGCTCGGGGTATCGCGGCAGACCATCGTGGCGATGGAGAACGATAAGTACGACCCGACCCTCGAACTGGCGATTAAAACCGCACGGCTTCTGGAACAGCCGGTTGAGAAGATTTTCTTCCTCGATGAAGAATCGTGAAAATTGAGAATTGAAAATGGAGAATGAAGTGCGATGGCATACCTCGATTTTGGGCGGCCAATGGCCGCCCCTGCGGGTACACGTTTGCAAATGGTTCGGAAAATGCAATCTTTACGTTCATTTTCCATTCTCCATTACTGTATGAAAAAAGGACTTCCCGCAGGAAGTCCTTTTGATTAACGAGGTTTACCCAATACCGCCCGGGATAATAAAGCTGAAGAATACGACGAGTGCGGCAAGGAAGATATACACATACTTCGCAAGCGGCGCAAACGCGCGGCTGAGCGGCTTGCTGCGGCCGTTCATCAGCTCCTGCTCCATCTTGTCGATGCCGAGCACCCAGTACGCCATAATCGCACCGAGGATTGCACCGATCGGCACAATGTAAATGGTAATCACGTCCATCAGCGTACCCATGAGCGTATCGCGCTCGATAAACAGGCCAACCGCCAATGCGGCGCCGCACGCCAGCAGGACAGCGGCCTTTCGGCTCAGCTTGAGGCGCGTCTGTGCGGCTTCAGAGACTGCTTCCAGCATATTCGCCAGCGAGGTAATGCCCGCGAACAGCACGGAAATAAAGAAGAAGAACGCGAACAGACGGCCGAACGGCATCTGCTGGAATACACGCGGCAGGGTGATGAACAGCAGCTTGGGACCGGAGGCCGGGTCCAGACCGAACGCGAATACGCTCGGCAGGATGGCGAAGCCGGCCAGCATAGCCGCGCAGGTGTCGAGCACCGCCGTCATGCAGGACGAGTGAACGACATCCTCGTTCTTCGGCAGGTACGAGCCGTAAATGATCATGCCCGAGCCGGTGATCGACAGCGAGAAGAACGCCTGCCCCATCGCCATGATCCATGTGCGCGGGTTGAACAGGTACTCCCACTGCGGTACGAGCAGGTATTTGTAGCCTTCGATCGCATTCGGCAGGAAGGCTACGCGGACAGCAATAATGATGAACAGGATGAAGAATGCGGGCATCATCACCTTGTTGATCTTTTCAATGCCGCCGGACACGCCGAAGATCAGCACAGCCGCCGTCAGCAGGATAACCAGGGTGTGCCACGGCACACTGGAAAAATTCGTGCTGCTCATTTCCGTGAAGAACTGCTCCGGTTCGGTGCTCATCAGCGAGCCGGTCAGTGCACCGAACGCGCTCCGCAGCACCCAGCCGACGATGATGGCGTAGCCGATGGCGATGCCGAGCGAGCCGAGCAGCGGAATCGTACCGAGGATGGCGCCGCCCTTTTTGCCGCGGGACTTCATCGCAAATTCATACGAGCCGATCGGACCTGTGCCGGTCATGCGGCCGAAGGCGAACTCGCCGGACAGGCCGACATAGCCGAACAGCGCAATAAACAGCAGGTAGGGGATTAAAAAAGCCGCGCCGCCGTATTGACCGGTGCGATAGGGGAACATCCAGATGTTGCCCATGCCGACCGCTGAGCCGACAGCCGCCAGCACAAAGCCGATTTTTGAGGTAAAGGTTCCGTTTCCATTTTTCTGATGCATAATAAAATTCTCCGGTTTGTTTACAAGTGTATACTTAGTATAACACAAAATAAAGTAAAAAGCCACTTGTACTTTCAACAGGAAAAGCGGGAGCTTTTGACAGAAGTAACAAAACGCTCGTCGGAATTTAGGGAAATTTATCAGTTATTCTCTTGCGCTCGGTGGATGGATATGGTATGATAGATGAGCGTGAAAAAGACAAGTGTCTTTTTAGGAAGGACAGACATCGCATGGTAAAACCAAAGTATTATCTCGTGGAGCGCACTCTGCTGCCGGAGGTATTTCAGCGCGTGATCGAAGCGAATGAAGCCATCGCTTCGGGCAAGGCGGCTACGGCAAGCGAAGCGGCAAAGATCGCCGGTCTGTCGCGCAGTGCGTACTACAAATATAAGGACGGCGTTCGCCCTTTCTTTGAGGCGACTACCGACCGCATTGTCACCTACCATTTCATGCTGCACGATCAGCCGGGTGTTCTGTCGAGCATCCTCGGACTGATGGCACGCTCGGGTGCAAACCTGCTGACGGTGAACCAGTCCATTCCGATGAGAGGAATGGCATCGGTCACCATTTCGGCCCGCACCGGTGAGATGAAATACTCATCCGAAGAGCTTGTGCATCGCGCAGAAGCAATGGAAGGCGTCAGCAAAGTGGAAATTCTGGCATCTGAATGACCGTCCGACGGTATACAGAACGCTAATTTAACTGATGAAAGGAAATCAGCATATGATTAAAGTAGCAATCATGGGACACGGCACCGTCGGCTCGGGCGTATACGAGGTGTTTGACATGAACGCCGACAAGATCGCAAAGACCGTTGGCGAGCCGGTTGAGGTAAAGTACGTCCTCGACCTGCGCGACTTTTCCTCTCTGCCGTATGGCAATAAATTTGTAACCGATTTCTCCGTCATCGAGAACGACCCCGAGGTAACGGTCGTTGCCGAGGTGATGGGCGGCGTGGGCGCTGCATATCAGTTCACCAAGCGCTGCCTCGAGGCCGGCAAGAGCGTATGCACCTCCAACAAGGAGCTGGTTGCTACCAAGGGTGAGGAGCTGCTCAAGATTGCCGAGGAGCACGGCGTAAACTACATGTTCGAGGCCTCTGTCGGCGGCGGCATTCCGGTCATCCGCCCGATGCTGCAGTGCCTGGCTGCCAACGAGTTTAACGAAATCTGCGGCATCCTGAACGGCACGACCAACTACATCCTCACCCAGATGATCCACAACGGTGTTACCTTTGCGGATGCGCTCAAGCAGGCACAGCTCAACGGCTATGCCGAGAAGGATCCGACCGCTGACATCGAGGGTCACGACGCCTGCCGCAAGATCTGCATTCTGTCCGACCTCGCTTACGGCGACAAGTTCGACCCGGATCAGGTTTCCTGCGAGGGCATCACCAAGATCACCCTCGAGGACGTAGCAAACGCCGATAAGCTGGGCTGCGTTATCAAGCTGCTGGGCCGCTCGGTCCGCTGCGAGGACGGCACCGCTTACGCTTATGTTGCACCGCATCTCATCCACAAGGAAAGCCCGCTGGCCGCTGTTGAGGACGTATTCAACGCCATCATGATCGACGGCAATGCGACCGGCGAGGTTATGTTCTACGGCAAGGGCGCCGGCAAGCTGGCGACCGCTTCCGCTGTTGTTGCCGATATGCTGGACAGCATCGAGCACAAGGACAACCGCCGCCGTATCTTCTGGGGCGATGGCTCCAAGAATCTGCTCCGTCCGCTGGATACCCTGCAGAGTGCATGGTACGTTCGCTTCAAGGGCGCACAGAAGGATGTTGAGGAGCTGCTGCCGGTTGAGAGTCTGACCGAGCCTGCTGAGGGCGTATTCGTGGTTCAGACCCGCAAGCTGTCCACCGCAGAGATGAACGCCGCAGCCGAAAAGCTGAACGCACGCGGTGAAGTTCGTGCGGCAATGCGTATTCTGTAAAGGAGAGAAATACAATGGTTCGTGTAACCGTTCCTGCTACGAGCGCCAATATGGGCTCGGGCTATGACAGCATCGGCATTGCGCTCGAGCTGTATAACGTGATCGACCTCGCAGAGAACGATCATATTGATATTTCGGATAAAAATGGTCAGTACGTCCCGCAGGACGAGAGCAACCTGATCTATCAGTGTGCAAAGCGCGTCTACGACGAGTGCGGCAAGCCGCTTTCCGGCTTGACCATCGTTGAGGACTGCGCTATCCCGCAGACCCGCGGTCTGGGTTCGTCCTCGGCGTGCACGGTTGCGGGCATCATGGGTGCAAACATGCTGCTCGGTGAGCCGCTCGACCGCAACGCGGTCATTGATCTGGCGGCTACCATCGAGGGCCATCCGGATAACTCCACACCGGCGATCCTCGGCGGCTTCTGTGTGGCGCTGCTCGAAAACGGCCATGTGCATCACGTTCGTGTGCCGGTTCACGGCGCGATCGACTTCGTGGTATTCATTCCGGATTTCCAGCTGTCCACCGAAAAGGCGCGTGCGGCGCTGCCCAAGACCATCGACCATCACGATGCGGTTTACAATCTGGCGCGCGCAGCGCTGCTCGCGGGCAGCCTGACCACCGGCAAGCTGGAAAACCTTGATGTGGCAACCGGTGACTGTCTGCACCAGCCGTACCGTTTCGGTCTGATTGAAAACGGTGAGGACATCGTGCGTGAGGCCAAGAAGCTGGGCGCACTCGGCGCTTTCATTTCCGGCGCAGGCCCGTCCATCGTGGCGATCGTCTACAAGGGCGACCGCGACTACATCACCCGTGCACAGGAGCTGTGCGAGAAGCTGTATCCGCACTGGAAGGCCGTACAGCTGCGCTGTGATGAGGTCGGTGCGACCGTAAAACGACTGTAATAGGGGACGGATGAGTGCTCTCGTCCGTGTATATAAGGAGGAAACATAGTTAGTATGAGTCTTATTGTGCAAAAGTTCGGCGGCACTTCGGTTGCCAACACCGAGCGACTGAAGAATGTTGCGGACATTGTTACCAAGACCGCACAGGCAGGCAATCAGGTTGTTGTAGTTGTATCCGCGCAGGGCGATACCACGGATGATCTGATCGTAAAGGCTGCCGAGCTGAACGACCGTCCTTCTAAGCGTGAGATGGACGTTCTGCTCAACACCGGCGAGATGATCTCCATGTCTCTGCTGGCGATGGCTATCCAGAAGCTGGGCTTTCCGGTTGTATCCCTGACCGGCTGGCAGATCGGTCTGGAGACCAACAGCAACTACTCGGATGCCCGCATCAAGCGCATCGCAGGCGAGCGCCTCAAGGCAGAGCTGGACAACGGCCGCATCGTTATTGTTGCAGGCTTCCAGGGCATCAACCAGATGGGCGACGTGACCACGCTCGGCCGCGGCGGCTCGGACACCACCGCAGTTGCTATTGCAGCAACGCTCGGCGCGGATCTCTGCCAGATCTACACCGACGTAGACGGCGTTTACACTGCCGATCCGCGTATCGTAAAGGATGCCAAGAAGCTGGACGCCATCACCTATGATGAGATGCTGGAGCTGGCATCTCTGGGTGCACAGGTGCTGCACAACCGTTCGGTTGAGATGGCAAAGAAGTACAATGTCGATCTTGAGGTCGTTTCGAGCTTTACCCGCAATCCGGGTACCAAAGTCAAGGAGGGTTCTAACATGGAAAAATTGAATGTTTCGGGTGTTGCCCGTGATAATAACTGCGCACGAGTTGCCATCATCAATCTGGATGATACGCCGGGTACCGCGTTCAAGGTATTCTCGCTGATGGCGAAGCACCATGTCAATATCGACATCATCCTGCAGTCCGTCGGCCGCGATAACAAGAAGTCTATTTCCTTCACCATCCGTCAGGACGATGCAGAGCGCGTAGAGTCTATCCTGCGCGACGCGAAGGAGATGCTCGGTTATGAGGATCTGTCCATCAACACCAAGGTTGCAAAGGTTTCCATCGTTGGTGCAGGCATGGCTTCCGCTACCGGTGTTGCTTCCAAGATGTTCGAGGCTCTGGCTATGGCCGGCATCAACATCCGCATGATCTCCACCTCTGAGATCAAGATCTCCGTCCTCATCAACGAGGAGGACAGCGAGAAGGCTGTTAAGGCTATCCACGAGGAGTTCTTCAACGCCTAATTGGGGGCAATACCACACGATTGCATCGGCGGCGTTTGGCGGAAATTTTGTGCGCTGATTTTGTTGCGTTCCCTTGCAATACACAAAGTATTGCTGCGGAACCGCGCCGCATCAGCACGCAAAATTTACTCGCCAACCGCTCACCGCTGAATCGTGTGGTAATGCCCATAAGTGTTTTCTCAGATAGCCTCAAAGTCCCGAAATGTGCATTTCGGGACTTTTTTGCAACCGGAAAGACGTCCGCAACCGTCGGTTGACAAAAAGAAACGATGGGTTGGTGGCGTTTTTGCGGCATTTCAGGCACACTGGAGACAGAAAAGAAAGGCAGGTGGCAGAGATGACAACAGGTGAGAAAATCGCGGCACTGCGAAAAGAGCAGGGCATGAGTCAGGAGGCGCTCGGCGAAAAGCTGGGCTTGAGCCGTCAGGCGGTCAGCAAGTGGGAGGCCGATCAGGCGGTGCCCACGATGGATAATTTAATGGAACTGAGCAAGCTGTTCGGCGTTCCGGTGGATACGTTGCTGCGTCCGGATGCGGAGCTAATGCCAAAGGCAGAGGACTCGGATGAATCGTGGCCGGGTGCAGAGAACCAGCCGGTCAGGAACGGAAACCGTAAGTGGAAAATTGCGGCAATCGCAGCGGCAGGGCTGCTGTGCGTCAGCGTCGTGTGCAGCGCGGTCAGCCTGTGGCGCGTGCTCGCCATGCAGCAGCAGATCGACACGCTGCGGATGCAGAGCGGGCCGAGCACGATTTACTATCCGGATAATACGAGCGCTGAGAACAGCGATTTAGCCGACTGGTCGGAGAACGTGACCGTAGACCGGCAGAACACGGAGAACCTTCTTGTGACGGTGAGCGCGGTTCCGCGCAGTATGCTGGATGGCGAAACCGCAAAGTTTGTGGTGCGCAGCGGCGACCAGTCGTGGGAGTGCGACGCGGAGGATAATAACGGGTACAGCGGAAAACTGAGCGTGCCGTTTGTGGATACGTTTTCTGTCTATTTGACATTAACAGGCACGAATGGTGAGACGCGCAATATTCTGGTTACATCTGAATATGATTTGGAACAGCGGTTCCGGCTGAGTGTGACAGCGCATTGGAACAATGGTGGTATAAGCAGCACCGGCGAAAAAAATCCGACTACCACCGTCAGCGGCGGAGTAGAAGTGAGAGTTTACTGCAGCAGTGAGGATGTTAAGCCTGCCAGCAGCAATATTGTGCTGTATCGGAACGGAAAAGTGCAGGATATGCAGCCGATTGATATAAAAGATTTTACGGGCGACAGCACATTCTACACCGATGTAAACTGGCGCAATCTGGAAGGCGAACTGGGTGAATACCGCGTCAAGGTCGTTATGCTGGATAATTTCGATAAACTCTATACCGCAGACGTTGACTAACAAAAAAGACCGCTTATGCGGTCTTTTTTGTTATTTCCTCGGTGTAAATGTCGCAGCGAGGACGTAAACACGGCTTGCACCCATCTCCCGCAGGGCTTTGACGGCGGCAGCCGCCGTTGCGCCGGTGGTGATAATATCATCGACCAGCACGACGGATTTTCCGGTCAAGTCCACGCCGCCCTTCGGCAGAACGGCGTCTTTCGCGTTGCTCTGCCGCGCGGCGTAATCCTTCTGCGCGGATTGCTTGCCGACAAACCATCGCTTGCGCAAGGTGGCTTCGCATGGAAGAGAAAGCGGCTTTGCCGTCAGCTTTGCCAGCAGTTCCGCTTGATTGTACCCGCGCTTGCGGTAGTGCAGGAATCCAATCGGCATGTAGGTAATCAAATCAGGCTGCCAGTCGTCCAGCCGTGCGGTGAGAGCCACGGACATTTGCGCCGCGAACCAGTCCGCACAGTAGGCGGCGCTGCTGAATTTGAACCGTTTCATGGCATTGCGTACTGTGCCGCGGTAATACAGCGGAGCGATCGTACCGTCCGCTCCGGCGATGGAGATGACCTCAGTGCAGCGGTATTCCCGCCGGACTGCAGCGGCACAGTCCGGACAAAGCTGCAGCGTGCGGCTGGTCGTCACCGGAAAATCCGCGCCGCATAAAACGCACCTGTGACCATAAAGAATGCCCATCGAATCACCTCAACTATGCAAAAAGAGCTGTCCGCGCGGGACAGCTCTTTGATTATGCGATATTGCGGAAACTTACTTCTGGAGCAGCTTCTTCAGACGCTCAGCAGCTTCCTTGGTGCGTGCCTGATCGCCGAATGCGGTCAGACGGAAGAAGCCGTCACCGTTCTTGCCGAAGCCTGCACCCGGCGTACCAACGACGTTGGCATTCTCAAGCAGGTAGTCGAAGAAGGTCCAGGAATCCATGCCGTTCGGGCACTTGAGCCACAGGTACGGGCTGCTCTTGCCGCCGGTGTACCAAATACCCAGCTCATCGAGGGTCGCAGCGAGAACCTTAGCGTTCTGCTTGTAGTAGCCGAGGGTCTCCTTGATCTGCTTCATGCCTTCCTCGGTGAAGCAGGCAGCAGCGCCCTTCTGTACGATATACGGAACGCCGTTGAACTTGGTGGTCTGGCGGCGCAGCCACATCTTGTTCAGCTTGCCGTCCAGCAGAGCGGTCGGAACAACGGTCCAGCCGCAGCGGGTGCCGGTGAAGCCTGCCATCTTGGAGAAGGAGCAGAACTCGATCGCACAGGACTTAGCGCCTTCGATCTCGTAGATGGAGCGCGGCAGAGTCTCATCCTCGATGAAGCACTCGTAAGCTGCATCATACAGGATAACGGCGTTCTGCTTGTTTGCGTAATCTACCCAAGCCTTCAGACCTGCGCGGTCGTAAGCAGCGCCGGTCGGGTTGTTCGGAGAGCAGATATAGATGATGTCGCACTGAACGGACTCGTCCGGCAGCGGCAGGAAGCCGTTTGCCTCGTTTGCATCCGCGAATACGATCTTGCGGCCCGCCATAACGTTGGTATCAACGTAAACCGGGTAAACCGGGTCCGGAACCAGAACGGTGTTGTCAGTGCCGAAAATGTCGAGGATGTTGCCGAGGTCGCTCTTTGCACCGTCCGAGATGAAGATCTCATTGGTGGCGAGCTCTACGCCGTGGGACTTGTAGTAGCCGACCAGCGCCTCGTGCAGGAAGCCGTAGCCCTGCTCATCGCCGTAGCCGTGGAAGGTCTCCTGCTTGGCCTGATCCTCAACGGCTGCGTGCAGTGCGTCGATAACAGCCGGTACCAGCGGACGGGTTACGTCGCCGATGCCCAGACGGATGATATCAGCCTCCGGATGTGCTTCGGAGTACTCACGCACCTTGCGTGCGATGGTGGAGAACAGATAGCTCTGCTCGAGATTGTCGTAGTTCTTGTTAGTCTGCATTGTTGTTCTGGCTCCTTTTCAGAGATGCCGCGACGAACGCCTTGAACAGGGGATGTGCGCGGTTCGGACGGGACTTGAACTCGGGGTGGAACTGCACGCCGATATAGAACGGATGGTTCGGGATCTCAACGGTCTCCACAAGCTCGCCGGTCGGCGAGGTGCCCGTGATCTGCATGCCCTTATTTTCAATCTCCTCGCGGAAATTGTTGTTGAACTCGTAACGGTGGCGGTGACGCTCGGAAATCATTTCCTCGCCGTAGGCCGAGGCCATGATGGTATTCGGACGGATCTTGCACGGATAAGCGCCCAGACGCATCGTGCCGCCCTTCTTGGAGATGCCCTGCTGGCTCTCCATCAGGTCGATGACCGGATGGGTGGAATCCGGGTCAAACTCGCTGGAGTTTGCATCCGCGTAGCCGAGTACGTTGCGTGCGTAGCTCATAACCGCGATCTGCATGCCGAGGCAGATGCCGAAGTAGGGGATACCCTGCGTGCGGGCATAGTTTGCTGCACAGATCATGCCTTCTACGCCGCGTGCGCCGAAGCCGCCCGGCAGGATGATGCCGTCAACCTCACCGAGCAGTTTGTCCACGGTGGAGTCGTTGATCTCTTCGGAGTCTACCCAGTCGATGTCAACGAAGCAGCCGGTTTCGTAGCCGCCGTGCTGCAGCGCCTCTGCAACCGAGAGATATGCGTCGTGCAGCTTGACGTACTTGCCGACCAGTGCAATCTTAACGTGGTTCTTGCGGGCGGCAATGCGCTCGAGCATTTCCTGCCACTCGGTCATATCGCCCTTGCCTGCGCCGATGGACAGCTCACGGCAGACGATGTCGGACAGATGGCTCTCCTCGAGCATCATCGGTGCCTGATACAGAACCGGCAGGGTGCGGTTTTCGATTACGCAGTCCTCCGGCACGGTGCAGAACATGGAAATCTTGCGCTTGATGTCGTCATCCATCGGCTGGTCAACGCGGGCTACGATGATATCCGGAGAGATGCCCAGACCGCGCAGTTCCTTAACCGAGTGCTGGGTCGGCTTGGACTTCGGCTCATTGGAGCCGGAGATGAACGGAACCAGCGTTACATGGATGAACAGGCAGTTGCGGCGGCCAACCTCAGCAGCAACCTGACGGATTGCCTCGAGGAACGGCTGAGACTCAATATCACCGGTGGTGCCGCCAATCTCGGTGATAACAACGTCAGCCGAGGTCTTTTTGCCTACCGAGTAGATGAAGGACTTGATCTCGTTGGTGATGTGCGGGATAACCTGCACGGTCTCACCGAGGTACTCACCGGCGCGTTCCTTGTTCAGAACATTCCAGTATACCTTGCCGGTAGTCAGGTTGGAGAACTTGTTCAGGTCCTCGTCGATGAAGCGCTCGTAGTGGCCGAGGTCGAGGTCGGTCTCTGCGCCGTCGTCGGTAACGTAAACCTCGCCGTGCTGGAACGGGCTCATCGTGCCCGGGTCTACGTTGATGTAGGGATCGAGCTTCTGCGCTGCAATTTTCAGGCCGCGGCTTTTCAGCAGACGGCCGAGAGATGCGGCAGTAATGCCCTTGCCCAGACCGGAAACTACGCCGCCGGTCACGAAGATGTACTTTGTCATATCTCGATTTCCCCCTTGAATACGGTCGTTGCCGCGCCCGTCATGAACACGGTTTCATCTGTATAGCGAATGGTGAGGTCGCCGCCGCGCAGGTGCACGACGATATCCTCGTTTTTGTTTGCAAAGCCGTTCAGACATGCTGCCACGCCGGTCGCACAGGAGCCGGTGCCGCACGCCCATGTTTCACCGGAGCCGCGCTCCCAGACGCGCATTTTCAGGCTGCCGTCCGGCAGGACATTGACAAACTCGGTGTTGACACGCTCCGGGAACAGCGGATGATGCTCGAACTTGGGTCCGATGCGCGTAAGGTCGAGGTCGTCCACATCTTCCTTCTGGAAGATAACGCAGTGCGGGTTGCCCATGGAAACACAGGTCATGTGGTAGACCTTTTCGTCCACAACGATGGGTGCGCTGATGACATTTTCGCCGTCCATATCAACGGGAATCTCCCGCGGAGCAAGAATGGCTGCACCCATGTCCACGCGGGCGGACTGCATTTTGCCGTCCTTGACGGTCAGCTCAAGCGTTTTTACGCCGGAAAGCGTGTCAATGGTGATAGTGGTGCGGCCATCGGTCATGCCGTTGTCGTACAGGTACTTGCCCACGCAGCGGATGCCGTTGCCGCACATTTTTCCCTCCGAGCCGTCGGCGTTGAAGATACGCATCTGCGCATCCGCCTTGTCGGAAGGAGAAATAAGGATAATGCCGTCGCCGCCGATACCGAAGTGCGGCTCACTGAGCTTGATTGAAAGCGACTCGGGATCGGGCACAGTCTGGTCGAAGCAATTGAAATAGATATAATTGTTGCCGCAGCCGTGCATCTTGGTGAAAGCCAGCTTCACACGGATTCCCTCCTTAGAAAATAACAAAAATGGCATATAGGCAGGGAAAGACAGAGCTTCTCTGCTCATACACCATTTAGTATATCATAATCTGTCGGGAATTTCTCTATAAAATCGAAAAAACCGAAAAAATTTTCGCGTGAGATATGAGATGTTTTTAAGCGGTATCGCACAAATCACGGCGTTTTTCCACCGATGATGTCCTCGGCGATATCTCGCTTGGAGCGACGCTGGTTCATAGCCTGCTGCTCGATGTAGGAATGCGCCTCCGGCTCGGTCATGCCGCAGCACTCGATGAGCAGACACTTGGCGCGGTCCACCTGACGGATATCCTCAATGCGCTTTTGCAGACGGCGGTTTTCGCTCTGCAGGCCGGTCAGACGGCTGCGCGCGGCGCGCGTCATGCGGAGCGCCTGCATGAACAGCACGCGCGAGAGCGGCTTGGGTACAACGAACACGCCGTCGTCCTCGACCTTTTCGGCAACACTGTCCGCAATCTCGGCCTTAGCGAGCAGGATCACGCCGGCAAGCGTATCATTTGCAGCCTGCTGTGCCATATCATGCCCGAATTCATCGGGCAGCGGCGTGTTGACGAGGATTAGATCAAACAAGCCGTCCACCAGCATGCGCCGGGCCTCCGCACCGGAGGAAGCAGGTGCAAGCTGAGCCTGTACGCCGCAGGACGTTAAAAACTGGGAAAGCATGGTGCGAGATTTTTCGGTTGCAGAAACGAGAAGAATGCGTTCCATGCGGTGTGCTCCTCCTTTCAAACGGTATTATGTGGGATTAGTAGCGTTCAAAATAGAGGGAGCGTTCGGCAGCCGTGCGGTCGTCGGCAAGCACGATGCGGTCGTGTTCGGCCTGCTTGGCCGCGAAAAAGGCCGTGCGTGCCTTTTCGGGCAGGTACTTGGTGATAAAGTCGCTGTCCTTGGCGATGCGGATCGCATCGCACAGAGCGCCGGGCAGAGTCTTGTAACGGGCGCGTACCTCGTCGGAGGCGGTGAACAGGTTTTCGTCGCAGGCGGGCGGCAGGGGCAGTCCCTGCTCGATGCCGTCCAGACCGGCGTGGATGAGCAGCGCAAATACGATGTACGGGTTGATGCAGCCGTCGAACGCACGCAGCTTGAAGCGGTGCGCCGTGCTGTCTTCGGAGAGCGGCACGGTGATGAGCGGACGGCTGTTCTGATGCGACCAGGTGATGTACTTGGGCGCTTCAAACTCGCCCAGACGCTGGAACGAGTTGGTGAGCGGATTGCAGAAGATGGTCATCTCGGCAGCACGCTGCAGAATGCCCGCCACAAAGCTCTGGCCCTCGGCAGATTCTTCAAACGAGGGTTGGAACAGATTCTTGCCGTTTTTGTTTATCGAAACAGACAGATGCAGTCCGCTGCCCGGCGCATGCGGGAGCGGCTTGGGCAGGAAGGACGCAAACAAGCCGCTTGAAGACGCCATGGACTTGACAACCCACTTGAAGGTGACAAAATTGTCGGCTGCTTCAAGGGCTTCGGCGTAGCGGAAGTCAACCTCGTTCTGGCCGGGACCCTGCTCGTGGTGCGAGGACTCCGGCTGGATGTTCATCTCCTCAAGCGTCAGGCAGATCTGACGGCGCACGTTTTCCGCCTTGTCGAGCGGCGCTACATCGAAATACTCGCCGTGATCGTGCGGAATGGTGGTTGGATGGCCGTTTTCATCCAGCTCGAACAGGTAAAACTCGCTTGCCGTGCCCATGGTCAGCGAGTAGCCTGCGCGGCGCGCACGGCGGTTGGCCTCACGCAGCAAATGACGGCCGTCGCCCTCGAACGGCGTGCCGTCCGGATAGCGAATGTCGCAGTAAAAGCGCACTACACGGCCCTGAGCCGGCCGCCACGGCAGAACGGAAAGCGTTGCCGGATCGGGAAACAGCAGCAGATCAGACGCTTCTACATTGAGAAAGCCGCGCAGCGCCGCCGCGTTGAAGTGGATGCCCTGCTCGAAGGCGCGTTCCAGCTCGGTCGGCATGATGGCGATGTTCTTCTGGTTGCCGAAAATATCGCAAAACGCAAGACGAATGAACTTTACGTCGTTCTCCTGAATAAATTGTACGACTTCGCTCATGGTGGTGTCCATAAAGTCATACCTCCTTTAAGAATGAAAGATTTTCTTCAGAGTGAAGAGTGGAGAGTGAAGAGTTGGTGTAAGGTAGGAGTTAGGAGTGAAGAGATAGGAGTTGACAGATAGGTGCAATTCGCAGGTGCCGTCCACAATCTCCAGATAAACGAGTTGTGCGACACGGGTATGTCGCGCCTGCGTAGATGAAACCACCGGTGTAGCAGTAAGCTATCTGTGAACTGCGAATATTTCACGAAAGACACGCAATGGTAACCCGACTGCCGTTCTCCTTTTCGCAGCGGTCTCGCCTCTCCGATTTTCGCCGTGTTATGATAGGAAAAGGGTGATTCACAAGAGGGTACGCACTCATTAAATCCGCGCACAGCGCGGGAAAAAGGTTTAGTGGCCTACGGGCAAACCTTGGTGTCTACCCTCTTGTGCCCCTGCCGGGCAGGCAAGTTACGTTCGCTTCGTAAGCGAAAATCTCACGAATGGAGATCATTCCGCAAAGCGGGATTACGCCTCGAAGGTATAAAGCTGCTTATACCCAGCCTCCGGGTTCGGCGTGAGGACGAAATACTTCTGCGAAAGCAGATTTTCCGCGTCTGCACCGAACAGCTGCGCGTATTCCTTGATATACGGTGCAAATTCGGTCATATCGTCCTCGGAGACCTCGCTCACGAGGACCTGACGCGGCAGATCGGTCGGTGCTTTATCACATCTTAACACAATTTTGCCGCCGTGCATACCGGTTCCGCAGAAATTGTTGACCGGATACGCGCCGTTCTGACCGATGCCGAGCACAAGAATGAGACCGCCGGCGAGATACTCGCCGAGGAACGAACCTGCCTTGCCGCCGACTACCATAACAGGGAAGTGCTGCTGGTAGGCCTTCATGTGGATGCCGGCGCGGTAGCCGCAGTCGCCCTTGATATAGATCTTGCCGCCGCGCATCGCGTAGCCGCAGGCATCGCCGACACTGCCGTGCACAACGATCTCACCGGCGTTCATGGTGTCACCGACGGCCTCCTGCGCGTTGCCGAAGACCTCAATGGTGGAGCCGTTCAGATACTGACCGAGACCGTTGCCTGCCGTGCCGTGCACGGTGATCTTGCGGTCGGTGGAGCCGCAGCCGATGTAGCGCTGGCCGATCACGTTTTCAACCGTGATCTCGCTGTCCTGCGCTGCGCGGATCTGCTCGTTTACTTGTTTATAATAGGTAAGTCCTGCCTGTACAGTTGTCATTTTCGCGCACCTCCTGTGCTTATTCGCCTGCGTGCTTGATGCCGAGGATGTTCAGCTCACGGTCGGTCAGACTGATGCCGCGCAGCATAAGACGGTTGCCGCGCAGTGCCTCGATGGAGTTGATGCCCATGCCGCCCATCATTTCCTTGAGCTCGTGATCCCATGCAGTGAGCAGGTTGATGAGACGCTGGGAGCCGATATCCGGATTCAGGCGCTTGACCAGCTCCGGACGCTGGGTTGCAATGCCCCAGTTGCACTTGCCGGTCTGGCAGGTGCGGCACAGGTGACAGCCCATTGCTAGCAGAGCCGCGGTGCCGATGTAGCATGCATCCGCGCCGAGCGCGATGGCCTTGAGCAGATCGGCGGAGTTGCGGATGGAGCCGCCGACAACGACCGAAACCTCATCACGGATGCCCTCGTCGCGCAGACGCTGATCGACAGCGGCGAGCGCCAGCTCGATCGGGATGCCGACGTTGTCGCGGATGCGGGTCGGAGCCGCGCCGGTGCCGCCGCGGTAGCCGTCGATGCAGATGATGTCTGCACCCGAGCGGGCCACGCCGGAAGCGACTGCTGCTACATTATTTACGGCTGCAATCTTGACCATAACCGGCTTCTTATATTCGGTAGCCTCCTTCAGCGAGTAAACCAGCTGACGCAGGTCCTCGATGGAGTAGATATCATGATGCGGCGCCGGAGAGATCGCGTCCGTGCCCTCCGGGATCATACGGGTCTTGGAGATATCCGGGCCGACCTTGAGTCCGGGCAGATGGCCGCCGATACCCGGCTTTGCGCCCTGACCCATCTTGATTTCAATAGCAGCACCGGCTTCGAGGTAATCCTTATGTACGCCGAAACGGCCGGATGCAACCTGCACGATGGTGTGCGGGCCGTACTGGTAGAAGTCCTGATGCAGACCGCCTTCACCGGTATTATAATAGGTGCCGAGCGCGCTTGCAGCGCGTGCGAGTGCGGCATGTGCGTTGTAGGAGATCGAGCCGTAGCTCATTGCGGAGAACATGATCGGCAGGTTGAGCTCCAGCTGCGGTGCCAGATTGGGAACCAGATTGCCGTTCTCGTCACGCTCAATCTTGCCCGGCTTTTTGCCGAGGAAGGTCTTGGTCTCCATCGGCTCGCGCAGCGGGTCGATGGACGGATTGGTAACCTGCGAAGCGTTGATGAGAATTTTATCCCAGTAGATGGGGTGCGGGTCCGGGTTGCCCATCGAGGACAGCAGCACGCCGCCCGAGCCTGCCTGGCGGTAAACCTCGGAGATCGCCTTGCCGGTCCAGTTGGCGTTCTCACGGAACGTGTGGTCGGTCTTTACGATTTTAAGGGCACGGGTCGGGCACAGCGCCACGCAGCGGTGGCAGGCTACGCATTTTGACTCGTCCGCCTGCATGCGGTTGTTGTCGGCGTCCCAAAAGTGTACTTCGTTCGCGCACTGACGCTCGCAGGCGCGGCAGTTGATGCAGCGGTCGTTGTTGCGGACGACCTCATACTGCGGATATAAGAAATCGATAGCCATTACTGGTTCCCTCCGTTCTTCAGATTAACGATGACCGGCTCGCCGCCCTTGGGCGCCCACAGCTTATCCAGCTCAGGCTGGATGACGCGGATCGCGCATTCCTCGGAGGCGATGTATACGGTGTCGTCCTTTTCGCCGACAACCATGCTGCGCAGCTTGAGTCGGTCGTTGAGTGCCATCAGGCCGCCGGTGTAGCCGACCAGAATGGAGAACGGACCGGTAACCATCAGCGAAGCGAAGGCATTGCGCAGATAGGTCAGGCGCTCGCGCTCTTTGGGCTCCTGCTTTTCGATGGTGGACCAGAACGGAGCCGCAATGACATTTGCAATCTCGCTGTACGTCATGCCCAGCTTGCGGCCAAGGTAATCAATAATGTAGGTGATAACCTCGGTGTCGGTCAGCAGATCGCACGAGTAGCCGAACATCTCAATGAAGCGGCGGTTTGCATCATAAGAGGAAATCTCGCCGTTGTGGACAACGGTGGTATCGAGCAGCGCAAACGGGTGCGCGCCGCCCCACCAGCCCGGTGTGTTGGTCGGATAACGGCCGTGGCAGGTCCAGGAGTAGGCCTCGTAGTTTTCCAGCATGTAGTACTCGCCGACGTCCTCGGGAAAGCCGTTTGCCTTGAAAACGCCCATGTTCTTGCCGGAGGAGAAGATGTAAGCGCCGTTCAGCGTGTGATTGATGCGGATGACAAAGCGGGAGGTGAACTCACGCTCCTCGAGCTGGCTGGCTGCCAGCTTGGTCGGCAGGGGCGTAACGAAGTAGCGCCAGATCATCGGGGCATCCGTGATGCGCGGATGCTGGCGTGTCGGGATCTTGGACAGGTTTACAATGTCAAAGTGACGCTCGATTTCGCGCTCGCACTCTTCTTTAGCCGCCTGCGTATCATAGAATACATGGAACGCATAGTAGTCGGCGTATTCAGGGTAGATGCCGTAGCCGGCAAAGCCGCCGCCCAGGCCGTTGGAACGATCGTGCATGGTGCGGATAGAGTCGATAATGCGGGTGCCGTTCTCACGGGTGCCGTCCTTGTGGAAGATACCGGAGATCGCGCAGCCTGCGGGGATGCGGACTTGCCCTTCTTTTTGTAACATGGTGCTTCCTCCTTATATGTTGCGCTGAAATTACGGATTCAGAGAAGCAGGCTTCGGCGGGTGCTTTCAGATAGAAGGCGATATGTACCGGCTGCTTAACAAAATAAAAAGGTGCTCGCCGCAGCAGAGGATCAAAAGCCTTAAATCCTCAGCTATGGCGAACACCTTTGTTCGCTTCATATTTTATAGCAGGGAACCGGGAATCGTCAAGCGCAAAGAACATAAAAAAGTGAATTTTCACATTTTGCACAGGAAGTGACGGTGCGGACAAGCGAAAATTAAGTATGTTGTAGCAAATCTTCCGGAAATGAAAAAAACACCATAATCTCCCTTGACAAAGCAAGGCAGGACGGCTATAATGCAAAGTGTAAACAGCAAAGGCGCTGTGGGCACACGACCCGCAGCGCCTGTTTTGTTTTATTCAGTTTGTTTGCTATTAAAATTAACATATGTAAGGAGCGAACCATTCATGAGCATTACGAATGTTCCCGAGCTGTTCGGCAGCATGGTGTTTAGCGACACTGTGATGAAAGAACGTCTTCCCAAGGACGTTTACAAGAAGCTGAAGAAGACCATGCGCGAGGGCACCGCGATTGACGCCGATGTTGCTGCTGTTGTTGCAACGGCAATGAAGGACTGGGCGATCAGCAAGGGGGCAACCCATTACACGCACTGGTTCCAGCCGATGACCGGCATCACCGCCGAGAAGCACGACTCGTTCATCTCTCCGACCGACGACGGTCATGTGATGATGGAGTTCTCCGGCAAGGAGCTGATCAAGGGCGAACCGGACGCATCGTCCTTCCCGTCCGGCGGTCTGCGCGCAACCTTCGAGGCACGCGGCTACACCGCATGGGACCCGACCAGCTACGCATTTGTAAAGGATGGTTCCCTTTACATTCCGACCGCATTCTGCTCCTACACCGGTCAGATCCTCGATAAGAAGACGCCGCTGCTGCGCTCGATGGACGCCATCAGCACACAGGCGTGCCGCATCCTCAAGCTGTTCGGCAAGGATGTTAAGCGTGTAACCACCACCGTAGGCCCGGAGCAGGAGTACTTCCTGATCGACCGCAAGGATTACACGAAGCGCAAGGACCTGATCTTCACCGGCCGCACTCTGTTCGGCGCAATGCCCCCGAAGGGTCAGGAGATGGACGATCACTACTTTGGCGCACTCCGTCCGCGTGTAGCTGCCTTCATGAAGGATCTTGACGAGGAACTGTGGAAGCTGGGTATCCTCTCCAAGACCAAGCATAACGAGGTTGCACCGTGCCAGCACGAGATGGCGCCGATCTTCTCCACCACCAACATCGCTACTGACCACAATCAGCTGACCATGGAGGTCATGCGCACGGTGGCACAGAAGCACGGTTTCACCTGCCTGCTGCATGAGAAGCCGTTTGAAGGCGTAAACGGCTCCGGCAAGCACAACAACTGGTCGATTTCCACCGATGCAGGCGAGAACCTGCTCGAGCCGGGCAAGAACCCGAGCGAAAACACCCAGTTCATCCTGTTTCTGACCGCCGTTATCAAGGCTGTTGACGAATATCAGGATCTGCTCCGCATTTCCGTCGCTTCTGCCGGCAACGATCACCGTCTGGGCGCGAACGAGGCGCCTCCGGCGATCATCTCCATGTTCATCGGCGACGAGCTGCAGGCTATTCTGGATTCCATCGAGTCCGGCGAGGACTACACCGACGTTTACAAGACCAAGATGGATCTGGGCGCTGCGGTTCTGCCGGTGATTCCGAAGGACACCACCGATCGCAACCGTACCTCTCCGTTCGCCTTCACCGGCAACAAGTTCGAGTTCCGTTCGCTGGGCTCTGCGGTCAACATCGCATGCGCAAACGTTATGCTGAACACCGCAGTCGCTGAGGAGCTCCGCCAGTTCGCTGACGAACTGGAGGGCGCCGAGGACTTTGAGAAGGCGCTGATGGCACTCGTAAAGCGCGAGATCAAGGCGCACAAGCGCATCATCTTCAACGGCAACGGCTACGACGAGTCCTGGGTTGCCGAGGCGGAGAAGCGCGGCCTGCTCAACTTCAAGAGCGCGGCAGATGCATTCCCGCATTACGTTGACCAGAAGAACCTCGACCTGTTCGCAAAGCACAATGTTTACACCTCTGCGGAGATCTATTCCCGTATGGAGACCCAGCTTGAGGAGTACAACAAGATCCTGCACATCGAGGCTATGACCATGAGCGACATGGTACGCGAGGAGATCACTCCGGCGTGCATCGCATTTGAAAACGAGCTGGCAGGCACCGTCAATGCCAAGAAGGCAGCAGGCGTTACCGGCGGCATGGAGGCAGGTCTGCTGGGCAAGGTTTCCGAGCTGACCGAGGAGCTGTACACCAAGAGCGCAGCGCTCGACGAGGCTATTGCAGCCGTTCCGACCGACGACAACGAAAAGGCAGCACATTACTACCACGATGTTGTCATCTCCGCGATGGACGAAGTCCGTGCACCGGCCGACAAGCTGGAGGGTCTGGTAGGCAAGAAGTTCTGGCCGTTCCCGACCTACTCCGACATTCTGTTCTACGTTTAATAGAGCAGACATCAATTACATTCGTTAGAAAATATATTTCTATACACAATGGCGTGTATTTCCACTGTTTCTTCGGGGCGGTGGAGATATACGCCGTTTCTATTTCCAAGGGGGTTATTAAAAATGGATATCATGGAACTTGCTACGTCGATGGACATAGGCTGGACACTCGTTGCGGCGGCGCTGGTATTCTTCATGCAGGCCGGCTTCGCAATGGTTGAGACCGGCTTCACCAGAGCAAAGAATGCCGGCAACATCATTATGAAGAACCTGATGGACTTCTCGCTCGGCACGCCGATCTTCTGGATCCTCGGCTTCGGCATCATGTTCGGCGCGGCAAGCCCGTTCTTTGGCGGCTTTGATTTCTTCGCTGACGGCGTTGTCGGTGAGGGCTACGACTGGACGACCCTGATCTTCCAGACCGTATTCTGTGCGACTGCCGCGACCATCGTTTCCGGTTCGATGGCAGAGCGCACCAAATTCTCTGCATACTGCATTTACTCGATGATTATTTCTGCGGTCATTTACCCGGTTTCCGGTCACTGGATCTGGGGCGGCGGCTGGCTCGCAGAGCTTGGCTTCCATGATTTCGCAGGCTCCACGGCGGTACATATGGTCGGCGGCGTTGCCGCTCTGATCGGTGCAGCTATCCTCGGTCCCCGTATCGGTAAGTACACCAAGGACGGCAAGGCTCGTGCAATCCCGGGTCACTCCCTGACGCTCGGCGCTCTCGGCTGCTTCATCCTGTGGTTCTGCTGGTTCGGCTTCAACGGCGGTTCTACCGTTGCTCTGTCGGGCGGCGGTGCTGAGGTTGCATCCCGTGTATTTGTAACCACCAACATGGCAGCTGCTGTTGCAACCGTTACCGTTATGTGCATCACCTGGATCCGCTACAAGAAGCCGGACGTTTCCATGACGCTGAACGGCTCTCTGGCAGGTCTGGTAGCCATCACCGCAGGCTGCGATGTGGTTACTCCGTTCGGTTCGGTTATCATCGGTATCTGCGCAGGCTTTGCCGTTGTATTCGGCATCGAATTTGTCGATCAGAAGCTCAAGGTCGATGATCCGGTCGGCGCTGTTGGCGTGCACTGCATCAACGGCGCACTGGGCACCATCCTTACCGGCCTGTTCGCTTACTACAACGGTACAGAAGTTGAGCCTCTCGGCGTATTCTACGGCGGCGGCTTCCACTTCTTCGGCATTCAGGTTCTCGGCGTAGTCGCAGTCATCGCTTGGGTTGCGATCACCATGACCATCGTATTCAATGTTATCAAGCACACCATCGGCCTGCGCGTAAGCGAGGCTGAGGAGATCATGGGTCTGGATAAGCCTGAGCATGGCCTGTCCTCCGCATACGCAGATTTTATGCCGGTCGTTCCTACTGTTCTGGGCACCAAGGCTGGCGAAACTGCTGCAAAGATCAAGGATACCATCCCGGTAGCAGTCGAGAAGGCTGTTCCGGTCACCAAGGTGACGACCGAGGGCGCTTCGCACGAGCATAAGCTCAGCAAGATCGTTATTATTGCAAAGCAGTCCAAGTTTGAGGTGCTCAAGGAAGCACTGGCATCCATCGGCGTATCCGGCATGACTGTGACCAACGTAGTCGGCTGCGGCGTACAGAAGGGCGCTCCCGAGTATTACCGCGGCGCTGAGGTTGACGTAACCCTGCTGCCCAAGCTGAAGATGGAGGTTGTTGTATCCAAGGTTCCGGTTGAAACCGTTGTTGAAACGGTCAAGAAGGTTCTGTATACCGGTCATATCGGTGACGGCAAGATCTTCGTTTACGATGTGGAGAACGTCGTAAAGGTTCGTACCGGCGCAGAAGGCTTTGATGCCCTGCAGGACGATAACTAAATCGTATAAAGGAAAACGCTGAGCGGTGGCTCAGCGTTTTCTTTTTGCGGAATGAAACCGTTGTGTTCATTTTCCGCTTTCCAGTACTCACGGCTTGAAATTCGGAAAATACTTCTTCACGAACGGAATATCTTTAACCTTAAAGGTTTTCCCGTTGAGGTACTGCAAGGCTCCCGCGTCCTGCGCGAATCGGAAGGTGAGGGAATAGGCATAGAGCGCCTGACCGGTCTCGCCGTAGGGACGGTTGAGTTCGTTCGTGCCGTATTTGCCGTCACCGAGCAGCGGGCAGCCGATGGACGCCATATGTGCGCGGATCTGGTGCGTACGGCCGGTCAGCAGTTCACACTCCACGAGCGACAGTCTGCCGTGCGACGTGAGCGTGCGGTAGCGTGTGCGTGCGGTCTTGGCACCCGGCACGCGGGTCCTGTGCAGCGTGACCTGCTTGCGCTTTTCATCACGGCGGAGATAATTCTCGATCAGTCCCTCAGGCGGCTTGGGTCTGCCGTGCACGATGCACAGATACCGCTTTTCCATCTCGCGGTCCTTGATCTTATCATTTAATATGCGCAGCGCTTCAGCGGTCTTTGCCGCGATGACGATGCCGCCGGTGTTGCGGTCGATACGGTTGCACAGGGCTGGTGCAAATGACGCGGCATCATCCGGATTCCACGCACCGGACTGAAACAGGTACGCCTGAATGTGTGCGATGAGCGTATCCGTGTCGCCGTGCTCATCTGCGTGAACGACCATGCCCGGCGCCTTATCCGCCAGCAGGATGTGCTCGTCCTCGTACACGACGCGCACGCGCGGTGTTTTGATGCGGCGGAAGGCTTCTTCCTCCTTGGGTGCGTCAAAATATTCGTCATTGAGGTAAAGCTGCACGGAATCGCCCTCGGCGAGCTTGTAGGCAGCTTCAGTGCGCTTGTTATTGACCTTGATGCGCTTTAATCGCAGGTATTTGTGCATCATGCCGCCGGATAAAAGCGGCACAGCTTTCTCTAAAAATTTATTCAGACGTTGTCCGCTGTCGTTTTTTGTGATATAATATTCTCTCAAGGCAGGGTATCCTTTTCCGTTGATTTGCCCGTTTGGGTGAAACCAGTATACCGCATTTTCCGAAAAAAGAAAAGTGCGGGCGGACAGTTCGGAAAAATACCGTGTTTTGTAGATTTTTTGGTTGACAAAGACCGATTGTTTGTAGTATACTATCTTAGTACCATGTGAGGTTGACATGAAGATTGACTTAAAAAAGCTGAACACGTCTGCACATGCGTCGATTCCGTTCGATGAAACGATCGACCTGACGGACGAAAAGCTCTATGGCGCGAAGCCGTTTCAAAGCCCTGTCCACATCAAAGGCGTGGTTTCCAATGAAAGCGGTGTTGTGAGACTGGCGGGTTCGATCGAAACGATCTACTCCACCGAATGTGCACGCTGCCTGAAACCGCTCGAGATTCCGCTCTCAGCCGAGGCCGATATGATGCTCTCGGATGACCCCGAGGCGGAGGAAGAGGACGATCTTTTTGTGCTGACCAGCGACAGCGTGGATCCTGCGGACGTATTGGTGCCGGCATTGATCCTGCAGGTACAGATGACCTATCTGTGCAAAGAGGACTGTAAAGGCCTCTGTCCGCACTGCGGCGCCGACCGCAATGTGACCGACTGCGATTGCGATAAAAAGCAGATCGATCCGCGATTTGCCGCGCTGCGCGCCCTGCTCGATTCCGACAAGGGCGAATGAGTTCGTATTGAAAAATAAGACGATAGAGTAGGAGGTGTATCCAACATGGCAGTACCTAAGGGTAAAATTTCTAAGGCACGCCGCGACAAGCGTCGTAACTCCCACTGGAAGCTCTCTCTGCCCGGCATGGCTAAGTGCCCGAAGTGCGGCGAGATGAAGCTGGCGCACAGAATGTGCAAGGCCTGCGGCTATTACAACGGTCGTGAGGTTAAGTCCGTTAAGGAAGCGTAAGCCTTAAAACAGAACAGGAAAAATGGAGAAGGCCGGATAGCTTTCTCCATTTTTTTTCAGGTTTCGATGAAAAGGTTCGCCTTTGCATCGAGGGGGACGTACCGAGCACGGCTCGGATATGTTCCGGGCGCAAATCAGCGCGTCCTTGCGGGCATACTGATTTGCTTTCTTGTATCAAAAGCCACATATATGCTGCGGCTTTTTGTGAATTTTCTGCGGAAATTCTATTGAATGCGCGCTGACGCGCGGTTTTAACGAATTTCTTGCTTGCAATTTGTTTGCAAATGTCTTAAACTGACCTTAAAGGAGGGGAAATTTATGGCAAAGCCTATTGTTGCGATCGTCGGCCGTCCAAACGTCGGCAAGTCGCAGCTGTTCAACCGCTTGGCGGGCAAGCGGCTTTCCATCGTTGAGGATACGCCGGGCGTTACCCGCGACCGCCTGTACGCTGACAGCGACTGGCGCGGTCGTGATTTCACCGTCATCGACACCGGCGGCATTGAGCCGTCGAACGATAACGAGATTCTGCAGTTCATGCGCTTTCAGGCAGAGACTGCGATCTCGCATGCGGATGTCATTATTCTGATCACCGACCTGCGCACCGGCATTACTGCCGCCGATCAGGACGTTGCGTCCATGCTGCTGCGCTCGGGCAAGCCGCTCGTGCTGGCTGTCAACAAGTGCGACAAGCCGGGTGATCCTCCGGCGGAGTTTTATGAGTTCTACAACCTCGGTCTGGGCGAGCCGTACGGCATTTCCGCACTGCACGGCTACGGTGTCGGTGAGCTGCTGGATGCGGCTTACGAATACTTCCCGCCGGCAGACGAGGAAGAGGAGGACGCGGACCGCATTCGCGTGGCTCTCATCGGCAAGCCGAACGTCGGCAAGTCCAGTCTGCTCAACCGCGTGCTCGGTGAGGAGCGTGTTATTGTCTCCAACATCGCCGGTACGACCCGCGACAGTGTTGATGCCGATGTGGACAACACGCACGGCAAGTTTACGTTCATCGACACCGCCGGTATCCGTAAGAAGAGCAAGGTGGACGAGAAGATCGAGAAATTCTCGGTTATGCGTTCGCTGCTGGCGGTAGAGCGCGCCGATGTATGCGTTATCATGATTGACGCGACCGAAGGTGTTACCGAGCAGGACACCAAGGTGGCCGGAGAGGCGCACAACGCCGGTAAGGCGTGCATCATCGTGGTAAACAAGTGGGATCTGGTTGAAAAGGACGGCTCCACCATGAAGGAGTACACGCTGCGTGTCCGTGAGGGTCTGGCATACATGCCGTACGCACCGGTGCTGTTCATTTCCGCGCAGACCGGTCAGCGTGTGGATAAGCTGTTCTCGCTCATCCACGAGGTATACGAGCAGAACCACATGCGCATTCCGACCGGCCGACTCAACGCCATTCTCGCAGAGGCAACCGCACGCGTGCAGCCGCCTACGGACAAGGGCCGCCGTCTGCGTATCTTCTACATGACGCAGGCCTCCACCTGCCCGCCGACATTCGTCTGCTTCTGCAATGACGCGCGTCTGTTCCATTTCTCCTATCAGCGCTATCTGGAAAACCAGATCCGTGAGGTGTTCGGTCTGACCGGTACGCCGGTACGCATGGTCATCCGCGAGCGCAGCGACAAGTCGCAGTAAGGAGAGGGCAACATGACACTTACGCATTTTGCGATCATTGCCGTGTGCGCGTACCTGCTCGGCTCGCTCAGCTTTGCGATCATTGTCAGCAAGGTGACGCTTGGCAAGGATATCCGCAACTACGGCAGCGGCAACGCCGGTCTGACGAACGCGTACCGCACGATGGGTGCGAAAAAGACGCTGTTCGTTCTGCTCGGTGACATTGCCAAGGGTGCCGCAGCGGTTTCGGTCGGCTGGGCGCTCGGCGGTCCGGTCGGCAAGCTGACAGCGGGTATTTTTGTTATCCTCGGCCACATGTTTCCGCTGTATTTCGGCTTTAAGGGCGGCAAGGGCGTGCTGGTCGGCGCGGTTATGCTCGCGTTTTTTGACTGGCGCGTGTTCGTCATTGCATTCGCGCTGTTCATCCTGTCGGTCGTGCTGACAAAGTGGATCTCGCTCGGTTCGATCCTCGGCGCGGTCAGCTTTCCGATCACGACATGGCTGTTCTATCGCGATCCGGTGCTGACGGCGATGGCGTTCGGCATGGCGGCGGCAGTTGTTTTCATGCACCGCTCGAATATCGGACGCATCCTGCACGGCACGGAAAATAAATTCTCTTTTAAGAGCAAAAAGACGATCGAAGCATCGCCTGACGGAGAGGAGAAGTAACATGAAGGTTTTTGTACTGGGTACCGGCGGTTGGGGCATCGCACTGGCGATGCTGCTGCACCAGAACGGACATGAAGTAACCTCGTGGACCTATCTGCAGGAGGAGTGTGACCTGCTGCACCGCGAGCGCTGCAACGAGAAGCTGCTGCCGGGTGTTGTCATTCCGGAGGGTATTGAGATTACGACCGACATGTCCGGCGCTGCCAAAGCGGATCTGGTCGTGCTGGCGGTGCCGTCCTTCGCGGTAGCGAGCACGGCAGAGCGGCTGGCGAAGATCGTGCCGCCGCATACGGTTATCGTCAACGTCGGCAAGGGCCTGGACTCCAAGCACGGCTACTGCCGGTTCTCCGAGACCATCTCGAACGCGATGAACGGCAGCAATCCGGTCGTTGCACTGACCGGTCCGACGCACGCCGAGGAGGTTGCACGCGGCATTCCGACGGCTATCGTAGCCGCTTCGGAGAGCCGTGCGGCGGCTGAGCTGACGCAGGCGGCGTTCATGAACGACACCAACTTCCGAGTGTACACCTCGTCCGACATTATCGGCTGTGAGCTGGGCGGTGCGTTCAAGAACATTATCGCACTCGGTGCCGGTATTTCGGATGGTCTGGGTCTGGGCGACAACTCCAAGGCGGCGTTCATGACCCGTGGTCTGACCGAGATCGCGCGTCTGGGCGTCAAGCTGGGCGCCAAGCAGGAGACATTTGCAGGTCTGTCCGGTGTGGGCGATCTGATCGTAACCTGCTGCTCTATGCACTCGCGCAACCGCCGTGCCGGTATCCTGATCGGCAAGGGCGCAACGGCGCAGGAGGCGATGAAGGAGGTTGGCGCAACGGTCGAGGGCTATTACGCGACCGAGGCGGGCTATCACCTTGCACAGCAGCAGGGCGTGTCCATGCCGATCACCGAAGCGATGTACGCTGTGCTGTACGGCGGAATGCCTGCTCAGGAGGCGATCAAGCATCTGCTCAATCGTCCGCGTCGCGGCGAGCACGAAGAGGTCTGGGTGCACTGAGAAGCTGAAAAGGAAAAGAGAAAGAGAAAACCGACGGTGTGTGCCGTCGGTTTTCTGTATTTCGGAAAAATTTGCGAAAAAAGAAAGAAAAGTGTTGACAGGGGACACATTACCTGATATAATAAATCTTGCTTTGAGGCGGTAAGCCAAAAGCGAGATGAAAGGAATATGCGGCTGTAGCTCATCTGGTAGAGCGCCACCTTGCCAAGGTGGAGGTAGCGAGTTCGAGCCTCGTCAGCCGCTCCACCTTTTCTTCTCAAAATCACATATGCGGCTGTAGCTCATCTGGTAGAGCGCCACCTTGCCAAGGTGGAGGTAGCGAGTTCGAGCCTCGTCAGCCGCTCCAGTTAGTCCACTTGCGAAAGCAAGTGGATTTTTTGCTTTTTCTGTTCGCTGAAGATTGAGGAATGGGCGCCAATCTTTGGCGGGAAGTCGCCGCACCCTGCGGCGGGGCAAGAGGGTAGACACCAAGGTTTGCCCGTAGGCCACTAAACCTTGTTCCCGCGCCGTGCGCGGATTAAATGAGTACTACCCTCTTAACTCCCACTTCCTTTTGTTTGTTAGTCTGGCGCAGATCAGAGACCGGCGACCGCTTCGAAAAAGGGGAACAGCAGAGGATTTTTATTACCGCAGGGGAGCACAGTGTGCTCCCATTTCTTTACCTCTGCGCAGTGCCGGATTCCGTACTGCTACACATACCGGCTGCTCTGCGCAGGCGCGACACAAGGTGAATTGCCCGAAGAGCAAGAGAGGGTCCCCTGGGGGATATCCGTGTCGCGCAACTCGTTTGCTCGGTGGTCATGGACGGCATCTGCGGGTTTTGTTTGATAACGGATGATACCGTAGCGTGCGACCTCGGCGCACCGCTTGTAACCCATCTGCACCTTGCGTAACCGCAGGGGCGGCTGTTGGCCGCCCGCACAACGCTTTACCGCTGCGTAATTCTCCATTCTCCATTTTCAATTCTCAATTTGCAGAATCTCCTCCGCAAACTGTTCCCGAACGCCTTCTTTATCCGATAGAAAATCATTCCACCGGAACAACCCTGTATGCGGATTCTCCGACAGCTTCCCATAAACCGAATAGGGCAGCAGCTGCGCCTGATACCTTGCGCTCCATCTCGAGTACCGTTGCATAAAGCGTTCTGCAAGCCGATACGCCTGACAATCCTTATCCGCATCACGCGCGGGATTGAGCGCGCTGAGCTGCACGCCGCCGCCTTTACAATCGGTTTTACTGGGCGAGGGCGTAGAGTGCACGATGACAATGCTGCCGTCCCGGCAGGGACCGATGCACAGCCACACATGGCCGTCCATGCTGAAGATATCGCCGGGACGGAACGAGGACGGCTCCTGCAGGCCGTTGCCGCAGTCCTGACGGGAAAGGGTACCCCAGGCTCTTTGGGAAAGCGTATGGGCAAACTCGGCGGCGGGCGCGACATAGCCGTCGCAGTCGGAGACAGACGCACTCTCGGTATGCAGGGTATTGTACAGCGTCCAGCCGAGGTAGCCCGAGCAATCCAGACCGGCATAGCCGTACTGGTTCCAGCCGCCGGTCGGGTAGTAGCTGTGCGCGGGATTGCTGTCGTTGCGGTAGGTATAGCAGGCGTTCTGACGGTCGAAAAAGTCAATCCAGCTTTGCGGCAGACCAATGTGCATAGCGGTGTTGCCGGAGCTGGTATCCTGCCGGTTCCAGCCGCCGCCGTAGACGTACAGGGCGGTGCCGACAGGCATCAAGGCGGTTCTGAGCAGGTTTTGCAGGGTGCGCTGACCGGGAACACCGTGAACCGGCGGATGATACATCTGCGGAGCAGGCCGGATATACGCAACATCGCCGAACACCTGTGCATAACTTCCGACGATCCGGCCGGTGAGAAAGCACGGCAGAACGACAGCGCCGCCGGCTCGTGTGCGGATTTCAAACACAGCGCGGCAGGGAAGGTGCATGCCGTCTACCGTGATGGAATTGCCGCTGACGGCATTGATTACGCCTTGTGCATCCGGACGGGTGAGAACGGCCTGTGTCACCGTTCCCTGCCGGATGGTCAAATGATACGCCTGACCTTCCTGCAGGCGGTTCTGGATGGCGTAGCGGCCTTTATTGCACACGGCATAGCAGCGCACGCTGTCGTCCTGCCGAAACCGATGCGCAAACCGGTCTTTATCCTCGGCGCGGATGCAGCCGTAGCCCTGTACGCCTAAGTAAATGGATGGACCCATTTCATCACACTCCTTACCATCACAGTATAGGGCGGAGAAATGCGGAATATGAAAACAGCGTCCCGATCGGAGCGCTGAATGCAAAAAAACGAGCCTGTTTTCACAGACTCGTTTTTGTTATGCAATTAAAGTGCAGCCTTAGCCTTCTCAGCCAGTGCAGCGAATGCAGCCTGGTCGTTTACAGCCAGGTCAGCCAGCATCTTGCGGTTCAGGTCGATACCAGCCTTCTTCAGACCGTTCATGAAACGGCTGTAGTTGATATCGCAGGTCTTGCAAGCTGCAGAGATGCGGGTGATCCACAGACGACGGAAGTCACGCTTCTTGTGCTTACGGCCGATGTAAGCGTACTTCAGGCTCTTCATTACGGCCTGGTTAGCTACACGGTAGTGGGTAGACTTGGAACCCCAGTAACCCTTAGCACGCTTCAGGATCTTCTTTCTTCTTTTACGGGTCATCATTGCGCCCTTAACTCTTGCCATTGTGTTTGCCTCCTATATGAAAGATGTTGTTTTCTAACTTACTTGTACGGCAGCAGACGCTTCAGCTGTGCTACGTTGGTAGAATCTGCGAAGCCTTCCTTGCGGAGGTGGCGCTTCAGCTTAGTGGTCTTGCCATGGCCGTTGAGCAGGTGGCGCTTGCCAACGTGACCGCGCTTGAACTTACCGTTCTTGGTAACGGAAAATCTCTTTTTTGCACCGCTGTGCGTTTTGATCTTAGGCATAAGGTTTTGCTCCTCTCTGAATTTGCGCTATATCTGCGCGTTGGTTTTACTTGTCCTTTGCGGGCGCCAGAAACATCAGCATCTGGCGGCCTTCGAGCTTGGGCTGCTTTTCTACCGTGCTGCACTCCGAGCACAGCTCCGCGAAGCGATGGAGCAGATCCTGACCAAGCGACGCGTGCGTGACCTCGCGGCCACGGAAGCGAACCGAAACCTTGACCTTGTTGCCGTCCTGCAGGAAGCGGCAAGCGTTCTTTACCTTGGTGTTCAGGTCGCCGATGTCGATATTAGGCGTCAGGCGAATCTCTTTGATCTCCACGACACGCTGATTCTTTCGCGCTTCCTTCTCGCGCTTTGCCTGCTCGAAGCGGAATTTACCGTAATCCATGATCTTGCAGACAGGCGGCTTAGCCTGCGGCGCGATTTTGACCAGATCCATGCCCTTTTCTACGGCAATATCCTGTGCCTGCTGAATAGGCAGAATGCCGAGCTGTTCGCCGTCGTCACCGATCAGACGAACTTCCTTGTCGCGGATCTCTTCATTGATTTGATGTTCCATGCTGCTGATTGGTAAGCACCTCCAAACGAAATCGGTTTAAGACAAAAAGAAAAAGGACTGATCGAATGACCGTCCTCCAGAATAAAATCGCAGAGCGCGCAAAGCGGCTTCTGTGCTTTATTGACCCGTTTGCTTCGCTGCGGGTGAGGACCTGCCTTCTTCCTTGTTACCTCAAATACTATACCAGAATTAATTTACAAAGTCAAGGCTTTATTTCACGTTTTTTAACTGGTATGATTATTACAGTAACAGACATACTATGATCGTGTAAAGTGTAGTGCTGAATGCACAACATAAGGCTTTACAAATACGTCATAATTTGTTATGCTTAATACAAGGGACAGGAAACACCTGATTTCTCCCCTTTACTATGAATTTAAGGAGGTGCCGGACCCATGAGCGAGGAATACGGCAATGATTTTGTAACCCTGATCGACGAGGACGGCAACGAGGTCGAGTTTGAGCATATCGACACCGTGGAATATAATGGCGTGACCTATCTGGCGTTTATCCCTGCAGAAATCTCCATCGAGGAGGATGCAGAGGTTGTTATCATGCAGATCGTTGAGGAGAACGGCGAAGAGCTGCTCGAGGCAGTCGAGGATGACGAGATTGCAGATGCAGTGTTCGACATCGTTATGGAACGCGCCGAGGCAGAGGAGGAGTAATTCTCCGGCCGAGAGCATAAAATAAGAGTAAACAGCGCAGCTTCGTTATCGGAAGCAAAGCATTTTATTTCGGTAAGATCCTGCCCTGTTCGACAGCAGTCCTTTTTTAACCCACATTTTTAGTACGGGACTTCGGAAAGTTTTGATACTGAGCAGCAGGCCTCCCGGGTATACACGGAAGTTGGAAGCGCAGAGGTATCAAACAGAGGACCCACCTGCATGAGTCGTGCAGGTTACTAATTGGACTGCATCGGCAGGGTGGGGTTTTATTTTTTGCATGAGTACGGAAATCGAACCTCGGGTTTGTTAAATCGTTATATACGAAGGTTTGTCGCTTGCGAAGCGAACGAATCTTGCCTGCCCGGCAGGGGCACAAGAGGGTAGACACCAAGGTTTCCACCCTCTTGTGAATCACCCCTTTCCTTTGGGATAGCCTGGCGAAAATCGGAGAGCGGCGACCGCTCCGAAATAGGGGAACGGCAGAGGATTTTTATTACCGTAGGGGAGCACAGTGTGCTCCCATTTCTTTACCTATACGCAGTGTCAGATACTTTGCTGCTACACATAAGGGCAACTCTGCGCTGGGTGCGGCACAAGGTGAATTGCCCGAAGGGCAAGAGAGGGTCCCCTGGGGGATAACAGTGCCGCACAATTCGTTAGCGTGTTATTACAGACAGCACCTGCGGATTTAATCTTTGAAATTTATATTATATCCGTAGAGCACCCCGCCCTACGATAACATTTAACGGTATATGTCATTCGCAGGCGCTGTTCGTAATCTCTAGACTAACAGAAAAGAAAACACCCGAGGCATTGAAAATGCTTCGGGTGTTACATTTTTGTCCGTGACGCGGGACTGGATGATTCCATTTTTATATGTTTCCTTTCAAAAACAGGTATAAAAAAACCACGCGGCTGCTGTTTCTCTGCAAGCCCTGCGTGGAACCGATCAAAAAGTGCGGTTACTTTTCGCTCTGCGTCTTATGGTCATCACCAAAGATCAGATCGTCGATGTCCGGACGGTCGGGCTTCTGCGGAATAGAGAGTCTTCTCATGATGTCATGCCTCCTTGCTAATTTACTCTATATATTATTATAGCATGTTATTCTAAAATTGCAAATTAAATTCCTGTAAAGTTACACAAATTTCACAAAAGATAAGGGGCGGCTAACGATAAGCCGTCCCTTCTTGTGCCATTTCGTATGTAGTGCTTAGCGGCCGAAGTAGCTGAAGTGCATGTAGTCGCGCTTGCTGTGCCAGCCGTTGCCGCCCCAGGTGAAGCCGTACTTGGTGAAGGCATTGTAAACATCGCCGCCCTCGGGGATGGAGTACGGATCAATATACGGCGTCCAGTGGGTGCCGCAGGTCGGAGACAGAGAACCGTCCGAGTTGATGGTAGCTTCCATGTTCTCGTCCGGGTTGATATCAACTGCGGTGCCCTGCGAGTGCTCGCCGGTACGCCACGAGTAGCAGCCTACATCATAGATCGGGAACTTCTCGGAACCGTTGAAGATCTCCTCAAAGATGGCCTGATAGATGGAAGCCAGCGAAGCGTTTACCTGCAGGTAAGCCTTGGAGGCCACCTTGGTGCCGTCGGACTGCAGATGCCATACCGGAACCACGATCTCTACCATGTGAGCCTCAGCCTCAGCTGCGGACTGGTACTTGCCGTTGCCTGCGCCGTAAACATAGGTCATCTTCTCAGCCTCGGTCTGCGGCAGACCGGCGATGGTGGTTGCGGCAGAGGCGGAAGAACCAGCGGTGGTCGGCAGGTTAGCGGAGCCGTCAACCGCTGCAATCGGCGTCTTATCCGGCTTGAAGGCGGTGCAGAAGCGGTTTGCCATGATCAGCGCCTGCTCACGGGTGGTGGTGCCGGACGGGGCCAGAATGGTGGTGTCCGTGCTGGTATCGGTGATGCCGTTGATGACCGAATGATCGACCATGGTAACGACCGGCTGCATTGCGTAATCGCTGATCATGCTTACATCGGGGTAATCCTCGATGCAGGCATCACCGGCGATCTCAGTTGCTTCGATATCGGCAGCGGCGAGGATGTTGTCGAGCATGGTGCACATTTCCTCGCGGCTGATCTTGGCATCCGGATCAAAGTTGCCGTTGGTGCGGCCTTTTACAATGCCGAGCAGGTAAGCTGCGGTGACATTGGGGTCTGAGCAGTCCTCGAACGGCTTTTTGCCCGAAACATAGACAGCCTTGCCGCTGACAGCCTTGTAGGCGTTCAGCGCAACGGCACAGAACTCTGCGCGGGTGATAGAGCCGGAAGCGGCACTGTTGGACAGGGACGAAGGTGCCAGACCGGCATTCTGCGCAGCGGCAACGCCTTCCTGCGCCCAGTTGGACACATCGGATAATGCTCCCGCGCTCGGCATGAGCATTGCGGCAGTCAGCGCAAGCATACCGGCACGGCGAGCGATAGGATGAGACATTGAATTTTCCTCCTGACTGGTTGTTGGTTTGCCGATAAAACAAACCAGTATGTCAATAAATGGTCGAATTTAGGTGAAATTACAGTAATTGTAAATTTATACACATAGTCCACAGACTTTTCCACAAGCTGTCAAGAACCCGCGGCTCTGTCGAGTGAACGGTACTGCAGAGCCTCGGCGAGATGCTCAGCCTCGATGACACTGCTGTCTGCCAGATCGGCGATCGTGCGGGCAACACGCAGTACGCGGTCATGCGCACGGGCGGTCAGCCCCAGTCGCTGAAATGCGGCCGCAAACATACGAGACGCATCCGCACTCAGCGGGCAGTGCTCGGCAAGCTGCGGCGGCGGAATGGCGGCATTGCATACGTCGGCGCCCTGCCGGGCATACTGCCGCTCGCGCGCGGCGAGCACACGGGCACGAATGTCGGCGGAGTGTTCCTCACTGGCCTGACCTCGTGCGGCAAGCGCGGCGTATTCAACCGGCTGCACAGCAACCTGCAGGTCGATTCGGTCGAGCAGCGGACCGGACAGACGGTGCAGATACTGCTGAACGGCAGCCTTGGTGCAGGTGCAGCGTTCCGTGCCGTACCAGCCGCATTTGCAGGGATTCATCGCGGCAATGAGCTGAAACCGTGCCGGATACGTCACCTGACCGGCGACACGCGAGATGGTAACTCTGCCGTCCTCAAGCGGCTGGCGCAGGGTTTCGAGCACATCGCGGCGGAATTCCGGAAATTCATCCAGAAACAGCACACCGCGGTGCGCGAGCGTGATCTCGCCGGGGACGGGCAGCCGCCCTGCGGCCCCCGAACCGCCAGCCATCGCGTTAGCCGAGGAATTATGGTGCGGTGCACGGAACGGCCGTTCGGCACGTTCGACCGCCTCCTGTCCTCTGCCGATGGCGGACCAGACACGGATAACCTCCAGCCGTTCGCTGTCAGACAGCGGCGGCAGGATGGTGGAAAAGCGCTTTGCAGCCATGCTCTTGCCCGAACCGGGCGGTCCGGAAAGAAGCACGTTGTGTCCGCCTGCAGCCGCGATCTCGAGCGCGCGTTTGACCGCGTGCTGACCGAGCACATGCGCAAAATCCAGCGCATCGTCCTGCGGTTCGGGCCTGGGCGGAGGAGCACACGGCGTGAGCGGCTTTCTGCCGTTCAAATGTCCGAGCAGCTCATTTAATGTACGGATCGGAAACACCGTCACACCGGAAGCATAGGATGCTTCAGCGGCATTCATCGCGGGAACGAACACGGTTTTGAAACCGGCATCACGCGCGGCAAGCGCCATGGAAAGCGCACCGCAGACAGGCCGCAGCTCTCCGGTGAGGGAAAGCTCGCCGAAGAAGAGAGCGTTGTCGGGCGGTGCATCAATCTCGCCCGCTGCCGCCAGAATGGAAAGCAGAATGGGCAGATCGTATGCTGTTCCTGCCTTTTTTGTGTCGGCAGGTGCGAGGTTGACGGTCAGTCGGGACACGGGCCAGTCAAAGGCGCAGGCCTTTGCGGCGGCACGGACGCGCTCTCCGGCTTCGGATACCGCGCCGGTCGGCAGACCGACGACATCCAGCCGGGGAAGACCGCCGGAGAGGAAGCACTCGACGGTGACAATGTAGCCGTCAATGCCGCTCAGTCCTGCGGAGAATACGCGAGATACCATGCCGATCCCTCCGATACTTATGGCATAACCATATAACTATACATCTAATACTATACTATGTGTCATCAGATTACGCAATAAAAAACACGGAAAAAACACAGAAACTCCATGATAAAAAGTTTGCACGCGTTTCATAATACGAAACGGCTTATCAAAATTTGAAAAATAGTGCGGAAAATAGTACATTTACTGTTTACAACTTTGTGCGTGAGTGCTACAATGAAGGGGCAGGTAAGGCTTAGTTTAGGTTAAAATACACCAAAACGAGGGCTTTTAATTCCGATTGAGAATTATAATTTTTTATAGGAGGACATCAACATGGCAAGAAAGATGAAGTCCATGGACGGCAACACTGCGGCCGCGCACGTATCGTACGCGTTTACCGAAGTTGCGGGTATCTATCCGATCACCCCGTCCAGCCCCATGGCAGACAGCGTTGACCAGTGGGCTGCCGCAGGTCAGAAGAACATTTTCGGTACTACCGTTAAGGTAATCGAAATGCAGTCCGAGGCAGGTGCGGCGGGTACCGTACACGGCTCTCTGGCAGCAGGTGCGCTCACTACCACCTACACTGCTTCTCAGGGTCTTCTGCTGATGATCCCGAATATGTACAAGATCGCAGGCGAGCTGCTTCCGTGTGTATTCCACGTTTCCGCTCGTACCGTTGCATCTCATGCACTGAACATCTTCGGTGACCATTCCGACGTTATGGCTTGCCGCCAGACCGGTTTCGCTATGCTGGCTGAGACCAACCCGCAGGAGGTCATGGACCTTTCTGCAGTAGCACATCTGGCTACCATCAAGTCCCGTGTTCCGTTCATCAACTTCTTCGACGGCTTCCGTACCTCCCACGAGATCCAGAAGATCCAGGTTTGGGATTACGAGGATCTGAAGGAAATGTGCGACATGGATGCTGTTGAAGCATTCCGCAAGCGCGCACTGAACCCGGAGCACGCTATGATGCGCGGCTCTCACGAGAACGGCGACGTATTCTTCCAGCACCGCGAGGCTGCCAACAAGTACTACGAAGCTGTTCCGGGCATCGTTGAGGAGTACATGGGCAAGGTAAATGCCAAGCTCGGCACCAACTACCAGCTGTTCAACTACTACGGCGCTGCTGACGCTGACCGCGTTATCATCGCTATGGGCTCCATCTGCGACGTTGCAGAGGAAGTTATCGATTACCTGAACGCACACGGCGAGAAGGTCGGCCTGGTTAAGGTTCGTCTGTACCGTCCGTTCCGTGCTGACAAGCTGATCGCAGCTATCCCGGAGACCGCTAAGAAGATCGCAGTCCTCGACCGTACCAAGGAGCCGGGCTCCCAGGGCGAGCCGCTTTACATGGACGTTGTTACCGCTCTGGCTGATGCAGGCATCACCGATAAGGTAGTAACCGGCGGCCGTTACGGTCTGGGTTCCAAGGATACGCCCCCGTCCTCCGTATTCGCTGTATACGAGGAGCTGGCTAAGGCAGAGCCGAAGAAGATGTTCACCCTGGGCATCAACGACGACGTTACCTACCTCTCCCTCGAGGAGAAGCCGGCACCGAACACCGCAGCAGAAGGCACGACCGAGTGCAAGTTCTGGGGTCTCGGCGGCGATGGTACCGTTGGTGCGAACAAGAACTCCATCAAGATCATCGGCGACCACACCGACAAGTTCGTACAGGCTTACTTCCAGTACGACTCCAAGAAGACCGGCGGCGTAACCGTTTCGCATCTGCGTTTTGGCGACAAGCCGATCCGTTCTCCTTACTACATCAACAAGGCTGACTTCGTAGCATGCCACAACCCGTCCTACATCACCAAGCACTTCCCGATCGTGCGTGACGTTAAGCCGGGCGGCGTATTCCTCATCAACTGCCAGTGGTCTCCGGAAGAGCTGAGCAAGCATCTGGCAGCTTCCGAGAAGCGCTACATTGCTAAGAACAACGTTCAGCTTTACACCATCAACGCAATCGACCTCGCTATCGAGATCGGCATGGGCAAGCGCACCAACACCATTCTGCAGTCTGCATTCTTCGCACTGGCTAAGGTAATGCCGAGCGAGCAGGCTATCCAGTTCATGAAGGACGCTGCTACCAAGTCCTACCTGAAGAAGGGCCAGGACATCGTTGATATGAACCACAAGGCTATCGACATCGGCGCTACCGCATACCAGAAGATCGACGTACCGGCTGACTGGGCTGACGCACAGGACGAGGTTGATACCCGCGATCTGCAGGGCCGTCCGGAAGTTGTCAAGATGGTCAAGGACGTTATGGAGCCGATCGGCCGCATGGACGGCGACTCCCTGCCGGTATCCGCATTCGCAGGCGAGCATGTTGACGGCTCCTTCGAGCACGGCGCAGCTGCTTACGAGAAGCGCGGCGTAGCAGTTACCGTTCCGCAGTGGAACGAGGCTACCTGTGTTCAGTGTAACCAGTGTGCTTACGTCTGCCCGCACGCTACCATTCGTCCGTTTGCACTGACCGAAGAAGAGGCTGCTGCTGCACCGGCTTCCACCAAGCTGGTTGACATCAAGGCAGGCAAGGGCAAGGGCGTTTACAAGTACACCATGGCTGTATCTCCGCTGGACTGCATGGGCTGCGGCGTATGTATCGGCGTCTGCCCGACCAAGTCCCTCAAGATGGTACCGCAGGCAGAGGAAGCTGCTCAGCAGGATGCATTCGATTACTGCGTAGCAAAGGTTTCCGAGAAGGCCGACATGATCTCCACGAACTCCGTAAAGGATTCGCAGTTCAAGAAGCCGCTGCTTGAGTTCTCCGGTTCCTGCGCAGGCTGTGCAGAGACCTCTTACGCCCGCCTGATCACTCAGGTTTGCGGCGACCGTATGTACATCTCCAACGCTACTGGCTGTTCGTCCATTTGGGGCGGCCCGGCTGCTACCTCGCCGTACACCGTTGATGCAAACGGCCACGGTCCGGCATGGGCTAACTCCCTGTTCGAGGATAACGCAGAGCACGGCCTTGGCATGTACTATGGTCAGGAAGCTCTCCGTGAGCGCCTGATCTCCAAGCTGGAAGTTATGGCTGGCTCTGAGAACGCTACCGACAGCTTCAAGAACGCTGTTAACAGCTTCATGGATACCAAGGACAACGGCGCTGCTAACGCTGAGCCGGCAAAGGCACTGGTTGCAGAGCTCGAAAAGGGCGCAGCAGCAGGCTGCCCGGACTGCAAGGATGTTCTGGCTCACAAGGAATACCTCGCTAAGAAGTCCGTTTGGATCTTCGGCGGCGACGGCTGGGCATACGATATCGGCTTCGGCGGTCTGGATCACGTTCTGGCATCCGGCAAGGACGTAAACGTTATGGTATTCGATACCGAGGTTTACTCCAACACCGGCGGACAGGCTTCCAAGGCTACCAACATCGGCGCTGTTGCACAGTTCGCAGCTTCCGGTAAGACCACCAAGAAGAAGAGCCTTGCTGAGATCGCTATGAGCTACGGCTACGTTTACGTTGCACAGGTAGCTATGGGCGCTAACCCGGCTCAGACCCTGAAGGCCATCGCTGAGGCTGAGGCTTATCCGGGCCCGTCGCTGGTAATCGGCTATGCTCCGTGTGAGATGCACTCCATCAAGGGCGGCATGACCAACTGCCAGGCTGAGATGAAGAAGGCTGTTGACTGCGGTTACTGGAACCTGTTCCGCTTCAACCCGCAGCTGGCTGACGAGGGCAAGAACCCGTTCATTCTGGAGTCCAAGGAGCCCAAGACCGAGGATTACCGCAAGTTCATGATGGGCGAGGCTCGTTACTCTGCACTGACCCGTTCGTTCCCGGATCGTGCAGAGGGCCTGTTCGAGCGTTCCGAGGTAGAGTCTACCAAGCGTTACGCTCACCTGAAGCGCCTGCAGGATCTGTACGCTCCCGAGGCGTAAGATCGCGCAAAACGCTTGCTGAAATAGCATAATAAATCCCGCAGAGGTTTTCTCTGCGGGATTTTTTTGCGTTTATTTCGTAACATACGCGAATTGTATCCGATGTTAGACTTTACCATAGGGTGCGGCAAGGTGAATTGCCCGTCAGGGCAAGAGAAGGTGCCCTGGGGTGCGACCTCGGCGCACCGCCGGTAAATTCAGCTGCACACGCGCAATCGCAGGGGAGCACACTGTGCTCCCGCACCGTCGCCAACCGGGCGCAGACAAACGATTTTGCCGCTGCATGATACATTTCTGTTTCAAAATACAAAGAGATATATCCTTCCGGAAAAATTTATGCTATACTGAAACCAGATAAGACAGGCAGGACAATCGGATAGAGAAAGGCGGATGTTTATGAACAAAGATCTGCTCAAACGTGTGGGAATGTTGACGGCGGCAACTGCCGTCTGTACAGCTGGGGTTTTCGGGGCGCTGGCGGTGAATGGCTTGCGCTACATGAGGCCAACGACAGATAACTGGTGGCTGCTGCCGTGGGTCGCACCGGCGGCAAGAATCGAACAGTCCGTTATGGACTTCGGTGAGGGCGACCCGACCTACACTGTCACCGGATACGATGCACAGAACCGTGAGATTTGGTCGAGTACGACGTTCGGCAAGCTGGCATCGGTCGGCAGCAGCCGTGATGTGTACATCGGCAATACATCGGCGCGGTATTTCTTCGGTCAGGGCGGAAAAGCGGACTCGGTTTGCCAGTATGATGAACAGGGACGGCTTATCCGTATGGAAACCGACTATGGCGGCATATCGACGTATTACTACCGCGGCGATGCGACTGAAACGTATCTGGAGGAAACGCACAACGCGCAGGGCGCGTTGACCGGCCGCAAGATCACCGAAACCGACCCGCAAACAGGCAGTACCGTCACCAATATGGACATATACGAAGACGATGGTACCTATCTTGCCTCGCAGTACTGCATACTGGATTCGCATGGCAACATCGTAAAGCAAGTGCATGTCAGCGCGGGCGGACAGATGAGAACCTGTGACTATCAGTGGACGTATGACGATGCCGCGCGCACGGCCACCTGTGTGGACGAGGCGGAGGGCACGACCGAGAAATACTGGTATGACGAACAGGGACGCTGGATAAAAAATAGTAGAATTTTTCTCTCTGCCGCAAGATGATTTTAGGTCGGTTGAGGGATTAGAAAACGCCGGAAACCCGCATAAACTCTATGTTTTTGCGCGTTCTCGGCGTTTCTTTTATCGCCTGTGTTAGTGGTGCTTTTTCGGTAAATGGTGCCCAAATGGTGCCCAAATCCCACGCGGGGCTATAAAACGATATAAGAAGCGGTAAAGAGATACAGCGGTTAAAGCTCTAAATCGCTGCTCTTTTTCTTTGCCGCGCTCTTTGCTTTCTTCGGCTCGGCTTTCTCTGCCTTTGCCGGGTCTGCCTGTTTGACCGCCCCATGATAAGCGTCTAAGACTTCTTTTTTGCGTTCAAGCCGCACGTCCACATAACGGGCGGTAACAGCTTCAAAGTTCATAGACAGCCCAAGCGATACGCCGATACCCGCAAGTGTATGTCCTAACACTTCGCCTACGGTGTAGAAGTCGCCTGTCAGTTGGTGCATATTTGTAGCTGCTGTATGCCCTTACGGTATAATTACGACAAACCGGAAAAGCCCCGTATATCAAGGGTTTTCGGTTATCTGGCAAGGTTTTTCATCCTTTTCCAAACCGAAAAATCGAGCCGCGAAGTAGTTATTTCGTAGGGGGTGTTATAGTAACGACAAAAATAAAATACCGTTTGGGCGGGCTGTCAGCCCGTCCAAAAAATCAGGACATTTCCTCTGCAAAGAAGAAATGTCCTTTTTTTGTACCCAAAATCAGATGCCGACAGGAGGAACACAATGCCTGAAAAAACCGTGCAGAAGGAACCGGGCAAAAAGCCCGTGCCATCCAAAAAGCCGAAACCGCAGCAGGAAGTAGTTGTTCAGATTTCGCTCTCTGAGCTGCATCCGTTCCCGGATCACCCCTTTCAGGTGCGAGAGGATGCGTCCATGCAGGAAACCGCCGAAAGCGTCAAGGAATACGGCGTCCTCGTCCCCGCGCTGGCACGGCCACGGGAGGACGGCGGTTATGAGCTGATTGCAGGCCACCGCCGCAAACACGCCTGCGAGCTGGCTGGGCTGGCCACCATGCCAGTCATTGTCCGCGACATTGACCGGGACGCTGCCACCATCATCATGGTGGACAGCAACCTCCAGCGAGAGAACATTCTCCCCTCCGAACGCGCCAAAGCCTACAAGATGAAGATGGAGGCCATCAAGCGGCAGGGCGCACGGACGGATCTGACTTCGCCGAAAATTTCGGCGAAGTTCCGCAGCGATGATGAAGTTGGTCAGGATGCCGGGGTGAGCGGAGATACCATCCGCAACTACATCGCCTTGACGCAGTTAGTCCCGGAGCTTCAGCAGATGGTGGACGAGAAGAAAATCGCCCTCAGTCCCGCCTATCAGCTTGCGGCGCTGACACCCAAGGAACAAGGGCTGCTTCTGGAAACCATCGACAGCGAACAGGCCACCCCCTCGCTCTCGCAGGCGCAGCGGATGAAAAAGCTCAGTCAGAGCGGTGAGCTGAACGAGGACACCATGCTCTCCATTATGATGGAGCAGAAGAAACCGGAGAAGAACGACATCACCCTTTCCGGTGAAAAGCTCCGCAAATATTTCCCACGTTCCTATACCCCATTTCAGATTGAGAACACCATCTTCAAATTACTGGACGCATGGCAGAAAAAGCGCCAGCGCGATCAGAGCCGATGAGCGGACAAGCAGTTTGTTTGTCCGCTATTTTCATGCCAAAAGGAGGACGCCATGTATATCAACACATTCAAATATACCCCCAAGGATGTGAGCTGCCAGCTCTGTACCGAGTATGTGAAAAAGCTGGGCTGTACCGCCCTGCGTTGCCCGTGGCTGGCCGAGCGTATCGAGGCCGGTGTGGTCGGCTACCGCGAGGCAGTCTTAGAGACATTTCCCCATGAACGCCGCCTGTTCCAGCGCCTGAACCTGCTGATCAAGCACTATCCCGGAAGCCTTTGGAGCAACGAGCAGCATGAGCGCCGAATGCAGTATCAATGCGCCGTGCAGGGCTACCGCCGCCGCAGGGATACCAACGCCTACTATGCGGCCATGTACCTGCTGACTTCCAACGACGATATTTACCGCCGCACGGCAAACTGCTTCTGCAAGGACGGGATCGAGTTCGGCTATGCGGTGCTGAAAAACACCTCGCCGCACAACTACGCGCTGTTCATGGCGGCGCGTGACCTCTGCGACAAGACGGAGGCCGTCACAATGGCGGACTTGGCAGAACCGGAGGTCATTGACCCGGAGGCGCTGCGCCTGATCGTCAACGCCACTTTGATCGCCCGCTATGGGCTTGCCGCCTTTCAGATCAGAGCGCGAGGTGCCGAATATGAACGCTGATGATTTTGTCGGCGGGCACAGCATCCTTGCGCTGGAGCGCTTTATGGACGAAACCCGCCACATGATTATTTTTGATGTCCTGTCGTGGAAATCCCCCGTAGGCGAAAAGGGCGAACGGCTGCGACTGTTCCTCTCCGACGTGGGATACGCCAAGGCGCAGGCATCCGAGAAACGCGGAGAAATCAAAATCCGCAAACACGCCGCCGTTATTGAGGGGCATATCCTCCCTGACCGGAAAAAGCGGCGTCACTAAAATGATTGGAGGAATTACCATGAGCAGAGTAACAGAGCTGGAAAAAGCGCTGACCACGCTGTTCCGCAAGGGTACGGAGGTCGGCTACACGGAAACGGAGATCGACGAGTTTCTGGAAAACATCGACTATCACGCCCTGCTGCAAGCCGTTTGGAACAAGGCTGAAACGGTCTATGCCTACCGCGCAGACGGCAAAAATGCGCTGAGCTTGGACTATCGAAGCGCGGAGCTGTTCAAGCAGCGAGCGACGCTTCTCTATGAGGACGTGGGCGACAGCTATATCGGCGCGGTGTTTGCCGCCCGGTCGATGGAGCTGTGGCTGCTGGAGGATATGGGCTTTGCCGTCGTTGCCAAATTCAGCGTGAACGCTGGAGAAGGCGAATACGTCACCGAGTACCGTGTCTACAAGGGCAGCGATTGGGCGGACAGCGAGATTTCTCTGGATTTGGAGGACTTGGTGGCCGAGCTTGCCGCCCTGTGCGATCCCTATTACGAACACGAGCAGCCCATCTATGAGCTGTGATGTGGGAAAGGAGTGAAAACGGAGCGGCTTCCCCATGCGGGAAACCATTCAGAACACAAACGGCAAGCAGTTTCACGCCGTCAGCCTGTCCGGTGGCAAGGACAGTACCGCCATGCTGCTTTTGATGATCGAGCGCGGTATGTCCATCGACATGGTGCTGTCGGCGGACACCGGCATGGAGTTTCCCGAAATGTATGCGCATCTTGCCAAGCTGGACGAGCATCTTTACAGGGAGCGCGGCATCCATATCACTACGCTGCGGCATCCCAAGGGCTTTGAATACCTGATGTTCGATGAACCCAAGCAGAAGCCCCGCAGTCTGGAAAACCGTGCAAAACTGGGCATCCCGCCCTACGGCAACGGCTGGCCGGGAATCCGCGTCCGCTGGTGTACCGGGCTGCTCAAAACCCACCTCATCACCAAGGAAGTCAACCGGCTCAAAGGCGAGCTGGGCGCGCTGCATTATGTCGGCATCGCCGCCGATGAAGCGTGGCGCTGCAAGGATGAGCGGTATCCCCTCGTGGAATGGGGCATCACGGAGGCGCAGGCACTCCAAGCTTGCTATGACCGGGGCTTTGACTTCAGCGGGCTGTATGAGATATACCACCGTGCGTCCTGCTGGTGCTGCCCATTCCAGCGTATCGACGAGCTGCGGAAGCTGCGAAAGCATCACCCGGAGCTGTGGGAAAAGCTGCTGGAGCTGGATCGCCGTGCGCTGGCGCAGTTCGGCCCCGGCCCGCTGGGACAGTTCAAGCAGAACTGGAGCGTGGAGCGGCTGGACGAGCGATTTGCCAAGGAGGACGGTCAAACAGCCTGACCATTCTGCGGAAAGGATTGAAGCAATATGGCTGTATTTCGCGTTGAACGGACGCGGGATTACACGGTGATGTGCAACCATCACCTGAAAGACAGCAATCTTTCCCTGAAAGCCAAGGGGCTGCTCTCCATGATGCTCTCCCTCCCCGACGAGTGGAATTACACCACGCGGGGGCTGGCTACGATCTGCAAGGAGGGCGTGGACGCCATCGGGAAAACGCTCAAGGAGCTGGAGCTGGCGGGCTACATCATCCGCCGTCAGCTTCGCGGCAAGGACGGGCGCATTTCCGACACGGAGTACACCATCTTCGAGAAGCCCCGAAAGCCCTCTCCACCGGATACGACTTTACCAGATACGGAAAACCCGTATCTGGATAACCCGGATACGGAGGCACCGGATACGGATAATCCCGCGCAATTAAATACTAAGAAATCTAATACTCAAAAATCAAATACTGATCTATCAAGCACTCATTCATTCTTTCTGCCTGCGGCGGACGGAATGACGGACGGATTTGAGAAAAAAGCGGAGATCAGAGAGCAAATCGAATACGCCATTCTCTGTCAGCAGTATGACCGGATGCAGCTTGATGAGCTGGTGGAGATTATGCTGGAGGTTGCTATGAACCGCAGCCCCACAGTCAAGATCGGGCGGGATGCGGAGTATCCCACCGGCTTCGTCCAACAGCGCTTTGAAAAGATCACCTCCATGCATATCGAAAAGGTCATGGACGGTATCCGCGAGAACACCACTCGCGTTTGGAATACGAAAGCCTATCTCATGGCGGCGCTGTTCAATTCCGTTTCCACCATCGACAACCACTATGCCATGCTGGTCAATCACGATTTTCACGGCGGCCCCTAAAGGCCGTCATTTTTCATGCCCGATTCCGGGAGAAAGGATTTGATACCGATGAAACGCCCCCTTGCCTACATCACCGCTCCGTGGAGCGAGAACGAGTTTGAGAACACCGAAAATGCCGCCAAGTATTGCAGGGCGGTCTATGACGCGGGCTTTTCGCCCGTCTGCCCCACGCTGTTTCTGCCGCTGTTCCTGCGCGATGAGATTCCGCAGGAGCACAAGGACTGCATCGACATGGCGCGGGAGTATCTGCGCCGCGCTCGTGTGCTGGTGGTTTGCGGCGGCACCGTGAATGAAAGCGTGAAAAACGACATCGCCGTGGCCGAGCGCCTGCGGATCACCGCCACCACGCTGGACGGCATCCTGACCGTCAAGGGACAGGGGCGCAGAAATGAATGAGCATCTTCTGCACCGGCTGGTGGTACCGCCTTAGTGTCCCGGCGTTCTCCCTGCAAATCGGAGGAAAGGAGCGTGATAAGTCATGCAGGAAGAAGTTGAACAGAGAATCGTATCCCTGATGATCTCCTGCGGAAAGCTGGGCGAACAGGAATTTCGCAAAGCCATTGCCAAGCTGCTGGAGCAGCTGAAAAACGACCGCCAGAAGCATCAGTACAGCAAGGCCAATCCCCACGGAAAAATGACCGTCAAGCAGCTTGCCGCCAAGGATAAGGGATTGCAGAGCATTGAAGTCACCGATCAGAATATCGGCTCATTCAACCGGATTGCCCGGAAGTATGGCATTGACTTCGCTCCATTCAAGGTCAAGGGCGAAAAGCGATACATGGTGTTCTTCAAAGCGCCGGACGCCGACGCCATGACCGCCGCGTTCAAGGAATATACCGCCAAGCAGGTCAGAAAGGCGGAGCGCCCCTCGGTGCTGGAAAAGCTGCAACACTTCAAGTCGCTCATTCAGGCGGCTGTGGTAGACAGGACAAAGCGGAAGGAGCTGGAACGATGAAGCAAGTCAATGTCAAAAAGCTCATTCTTCCCAATATTCCGTATGTGTTCATCGCACTGCTGGCCACCAAGGTCAGCGAGGCGGTGCGGCTGGCTTCCGGTTCAGACGCTTCCACGAAGCTCCTGAACATTATGACCGGCCTGAACACGGCGTTTCACTCCCTTGTCCCCAGCTTTCATCCCATTGACCTGTGCGTGGGCGTTGCCGCCGCCATCGCCATTCGGCTGGCGGTCTATATCAAGGGCAAAAACACCAAGAAATTTCGCAAAAATCTGGAGTACGGCAGCGCCCGTTGGGGAACCGCCGAGGACATCAAGCCCTACGTCGATCCCGCATTTGAGAACAACATCATTCTCACGCAGACGGAGCGGCTGACGATGAACAGCCGCCCCAAAGACCCGAAAACGGCGCGGAACAAAAATGTCCTGATCGTCGGCGGCAGCGGTTCGGGCAAGACCCGCTTTTGGTTGAAGCCCAATCTGCTCCAATGCACATCAAAAACCTATCCCACCAGCTTCGTCGTCACCGATCCCAAAGGGGACATCGTGGTTTCCTGCGGCCATGCGCTGCAAAAGAACGGGTATCAGATCAAGATTCTCAATTCCCTGAACTTCAAGAAGTCCATGCACTACAACCCGTTCGCCTACATCCACTCGGAAAAGGACATTTTGAAGCTGGTCACGACGCTGATTGCCAACACCAAGGGCGAGGGCAAAGCCGGTGACGATTTCTGGGTGAAAGCGGAAACGCTGCTCTACACCGCCCTTATCGGGTACATCCACTATGAAGCGCCGGTGGAGGAACAGAATTTCTCTACGCTCATTGAGTTTATCAATGCGATGGAGGTGCGCGAGGACGATGAGGACTTCAAAAATCCGGTGGACTTGATGTTCGACGAGCTGAAAAAGCGCAAGCCAGACCACTTCGCCGTCCGCCAATATGCCAAATTCAAGCTAAGTGCCGGCAAGACCGCTAAGAGCATCTTGATTTCCTGCGGCGCACGGCTTGCTCCCTTTGACATTCAGGAGCTTCGGGAGCTGACGGCCTATGACGAGCTGCAACTGGACACGCTGGGCGACCGGAAAACCGCCCTGTTCATCATCATGTCCGACACGGATGATACCTTTAACTTTCTCATTTCCATGTGCTATACCCAGCTTTTCAATCTGCTTTGCGAAAAGGCAGATGATGTGTACGGCGGACGCTTGCCGGTTCATGTCCGCTGCCTGATCGACGAGGCCGCGAATATCGGGCAGATACCGCGACTTGAAAAGCTGGTTGCGACGATCCGTTCCAGAGAAATCTCCTGCTGCCTTGTCTTGCAGGCACAGAGCCAGCTTAAAGCCCTGTATAAAGACAGCGCGGATACGATTGTCGGCAACATGGACTGTTCCATCTTTTTGGGTGGAAAGGAACCCGGTACGCTGAAAGAGCTGGCGGCGGCGCTGGGCAAGGAAACCATCGACAGCTATAACACCGGCGAGAGCCGTGGCCGCGAGGTTTCCCATTCGCTGAACTATCAGAAATTGGGCAAGGAGCTGATGAGCGTAGATGAGCTTGCCGTGCTGGATGGCGGCAAGTGCATCTTGCAGCTTCGCGGCGTCCGCCCGTTTCTGTCCAACAAATATGATCTCACCAAGCATCCCCTCTACCGCTACACAGCGGATTATGACAAGAAATACGCCTTTGACATAGAGCGTTTTCTGTCCCATCGCCTCAAGCTCAAGCCGGATGATGCAGTTGAGGTGTATCAGGCAGACCTTTCCGGTGAACCTGTCGCCTGACGGCGGCAGCCTAATTTGACAACGACTCGATGAAACTTCGTGGAAGAAATGTACCCTCCAAAATCTAAAACATATTTTTCGGAGGTACTATTTATGGCTTTCTTTAATTCTGCTGTTGGTGTTCTTCAGACCCTCGTTGTGGCGCTGGGCGCTGGCCTCGGCATTTGGGGTGCGATCAATCTGCTGGAGGGCTACGGCAACGACAACCGTGCGATGCGTTCCTGACTGAAAAGGTCAGGCACAGGTCGAAGGACGAATGAAGTCCAAAACCTTGGAGAACTGATATTTCGATGGATGAAATGAGGGGGTAACGCCCCGAAGCGTCCACACTAATACTCCGACTGGCATAGGTGCGCAACCGCCGATTGTCAGAAGCTCGGTGAAGTCGGCAGAGAGATGCCGTAGTTTTGGCTGCAAGGCTGAAATCGAAAGCTGTCCAGAGGTGGATAGCGCATCCTATATGCCGGGTGTCAGCCGCACATGGTTAGTATGTATGGAAATACTGACGAACTTCTGAATGTACAAGTCTAAACGTTGATACCATCGAAACGGTGGTACTCCTTATACGGAGGTATTCGTGGACAAGTAAAAATGGTTGTTATGAAAGTCCATGTGCCGTTACAGGCGGCACGATTCGTAAAGAATTGAATACAGGCTTAGAGGAAGAACCTAAATGCGGCCCATGATAGAAATATCGGAACGCAGGAAGCTGAAAACATTTAGCCTGTTGCAAGGCTGCGAGATGGTGGATGGGAATACCTTCGTGAGAAGGCAATAACCATTCTTTGTTTCAGTGAAAGTAGTGGCGTAGTACCTATGAAGCCGTGAAAAAGTAAACGGTGGAGGAAAGGCCACAAGTCGAATTTGGCAAAAGAAGCACACACAAAGTGTCGCAAGCCCTGTATGACCAAATTCGATGGAACGCCGTGTGCGGTGAAAGCTGCACGCACGGTGTGGAGCCGGGGAAAAGCTGGAGATCATATCAAATGCTTACCTATGGCTATCTGGTGCTAAATCTCAGGGCATGAAGCAGTTCATGGCTAATTAAAGGGAACAAAAAAGAAAGGAAAACCAATCCAGACGGTATCAGCGGCAGGATACAAGAATAAATTGTGATTTCACAAGATTGGTGCTATAATAAGAGAAAAGTTCCTGCCGGGGCAGCCGCCCCGGTGGTATAGATAGAAAGGCAGGAAAACAATATGCACATCAGCTATAAGCCACTCTGGCACACACTGTTAGAGCGTGATATGAGGAAAGAGGA
>QEKJ01000008.1 GCA_003096535.1 Agathobaculum butyriciproducens
TCCGTTCGACTTGCATGTGTTAGGCACGCCGCCAGCGTTCATCCTGAGCCAGGATCAAACTCTCTAAAAATTGTATTTAAAGAACCGAAGTTCTTAAAATCGACTTTAGAGTCTGACGTGTCACTTTGTTTTAACTGGAGTTGTGACTTCCAGCGATTTACCAAGAGTAAAAAAACTCTCGAAATTTCAGGTTCGCACTACAACCTTGTTCATATCGAACAAAAGTTTAAGCACATCGTTGTTTAATTTACAAGGTACAATCTGCTGTTTTCAAAGAGTTTTCACAACTTTTCGTTGTTCTTAACTGCTCATCAACAGCTTATTTATTATATCAAAACCGGAAGCGTTTGTCAAGAACTTTTTTCAAATTCTTTTTTGAAGAATCAAGCCGTTCTAAATCAAACTTTTCGGTTTTGCGCTTGTCTCTCAGAGACAGCTTTAATAGGATACCAAATCCAAGATCAAATGTCAAGCACTTTTTTCAAACTATTGAGATTTTTCTAAAAACGTGATAAGATAATTGCACGATACTATATAAAGAAGTGATTCCATAAAAATCGCGGTTCTCTATCAGGATCACAAACCACCTGCAGTGAACGGTTCACGCAAGCCAATGAAGTCCAGCGGCGCAGATATCGCGTACTGCCTGTGGACGCACGGCGTGGACGCTGCAACACCGGTTTCCAATCCCGATCTGTATACGGATTTAGACCGGGTATTTCAGATACCGTACCGGGCATTCGCGCGACGCTTGCAGCAGGCGCGGCAGTCAGGGCGTTGTACGCCGTGATACGTCTGCCAACTTTATCAAAACCCGCGATTTGCTTCTCAGTGCTGAAATTTATGGCAATACGCTGATGGCTGAACCATATCTGCCCGGTCAGGAAATCACCATTTCGGTATTTGCCGACGGAACGAGCCTGCCAATCGTAGAACGGTTTGCGCAGAAAGACGGCGTTGCGCCATATAACGGCGATGTGCCTGTCACGCAAAACAGCCGTACCGTAATCGAGAAAGCCGCCGGCAGTTATAACTATTATATGTAAGGAGCAGAACATGACCGCACAGGACATTCTCAAACAATATTTTGGCTACGATTCGTTCCGTCCCGGACAGGACGAGCTGGTTCGCGCCATCCTTTCCGGCCGGGATACGCTCGGCATTATGCCGACCGGTGCGGGAAAATCCATCTGTTACCAAGTGCCCGCTATGCTGTTCCCCGGTCTGACGCTGGTCATTTCACCGCTCATTTCGCTGATGAAGGATCAGGTCGGTGCGCTTGTGGAAGCAGGCGTTCCTGCCGCGTGCATCAACAGTGCGATGAGTGCGGAGGAATTCCGCGACGCGCTGTACTTCGCCGGACGAGGGCAATACAAGCTGCTGTATGTTGCGCCGGAACGCCTGACCGCTCCCTCGTTTCTCGAATTTGCCAAGCGCGTACCGATTTCGATGGTCACAGTCGATGAAGCGCACTGTATCTCTCAATGGGGACAGGATTTTCGTCCAAGCTACCTCAAAATCCTCGACTTTCTCGCCGAACTGCCTGAGCGGCCGCTCGTTTCCGCGTTTACGGCAACCGCAACAGCTGAGGTTCGTGACGACATTGTGCAGGCACTCGGTCTGCACGAACCCTTCATCAAGACCACCGGTTTTGACCGTCCAAATCTGTATTTTGCTGTCGAACAGCCGACCTCCAAGGGCATGAAGCTGCTGCAGCTGCTGAACGAGCGCAAGGATAAAAGCGGCATCGTCTACTGCTCCACCCGCAAAAACGTGGAGGAGATCTGCGATCTGCTGCTCAGCCGCGGTCTGCCCGCCACCCGCTATCACGCGGGCCTCGATCCTGACGAGCGCCGCGAGAATCAGGACGATTTTCTGTACGACCGCAAGACCATTATGGTCGCTACCAACGCATTCGGCATGGGTATCGACAAATCCAACGTATCGTTCGTTATCCACTATAATATGCCGAAAAATATGGAGAGCTACTATCAGGAAGCCGGCCGTGCCGGTCGAGACGGTCAGCCCGCCGACTGTATTCTGCTGTACAGCGGACAGGATGTGCGCATGGCCGAGTTTCTGATTGAGCGCAGCCATGAAACCGAGGACGAAACCATTGACGAGACAACCCGTCAGCAGCTCATCGCGCGCGACCGCGAACGCCTCAAGCAGATGACGTTCTACTGCACCACCACCGAGTGCCTGCGGCATTACATTCTGCGCTATTTCGGTGAAAATTCGCCGTTGTCGTGCGGACACTGCAGCAGCTGCGACACGAATTTCGAGGAAGTGGATGCAACCATGGACGCACGAAAAATCCTCTCGTGCGTATACCGTCTGGATGAACGCGGCCGTGCGTTCGGCAAAACCGTCGTTTCGGCCATTCTGACCGGCAGCAAGAACGAAAAAATCACGCAGTTCCATCTGGATACACTTTCCACCTATAATATCATGCCGGACAGCACCGCCGTGTATGTCCGTCGGCTGATTGACATGCTGCTCGAGCGCGGCCACCTGATCGTCGATTCCGAGCGTATGGGCGTGCTCGTACTGACCCGCAGCGGCAATGCGCTCATGCGCGGACGCGGTGAATTCCGCGTCAAGCTGCCCAAGGAGAAAAAGCCGGCAGCAGCCAAACAGTACGCGGCTCTTGCGGAAGATGTGGACGAAAAGCTGTTCGATGCGCTCCGTGATGTGCGAACCCGCCTTGCAGCACGCGCAGGCGTGCCGCCGTACGTTATCTTTTCCAACGCAACGCTCGCTGATATGGCTGCAAAACAGCCGTCAAGCGAGTTCGATCTGCTGTCCGTCCGCGGCGTAGGCGACGCAAAGGCAAGACGATACGGCAAGGAGTTTCTGGCAGCGATTCAGAAATACCGGGATGAAAACCTCGGAAAGTAAAGCAAATTGAGAATTGAAAATGGAGAATGGAGAATTACGCGACGGTATCATCAGTACCAAATAATGAACGATACATGTTAAATGTTATCAATGATTAAATCCGCAGGTGCCGTCCGCAGCCACCAGACGAACGAGTTGCGCAGAGCAGCCGGTATGTATAGCAGTAAGGAATCTGACACTGCGAACAGGTTGAGAAAGGTACAGAAGTAAAAATCCTCTGCCGTTCCCCTATTTCGAAGCGGTCGCCGCTCTCTGATCTGCGCCAGACTAAGAAATAAAGGAAACGGGATTCACAAGGGTGGAAACCTTGGTGTCCACCCTTGTGCCCGCCGCCGCAGGTGCGGCGGACCCCCTAGCCGTCCGGACTGCACCCATTCCGAAATCTTCAGCGAATAGATAAAAATAAGTAAAGCCGACAGGCACACCCATCGGCTCAGGAAAAAATATCAGCCGTTCTGCTGATCGTTTTTCTGATTCTGCTGGCTCTGATTCTGCTGCTGATTCTGCTGACCCTGCTGGTTCCGGTTCTTGTTCTGCTTGCTCATTTGGCTCACCTCGTTTCGTTTGCAATGCTATTCTGCACCGCAAACGTGAAAAATATACTCGCAGGACTTGCAGAATAGTGAAAAACCTGTTAAAATTGTTCTGCGTGTTATACAGTTAATATTTTAGATGATATAAAAGAAAGAAGGACACTCACCATGTCGGGACATTCCAAGTGGAATAACATCGCAAAGCGTAAGGGCGCAAACGATGCAAAAAAAGCAAAGATTTTCACCAAAATCGGCCGTGAAATGGCAATCGCAATCAAGGAAGGCGGCTCCGCTAATCCGGATTTCAATGCTCGCCTGCGCGACTGCATTGCAAAGGCAAAGGCCAACAACATGCCGAACGACAACATCAAGCGCACGCTCGATAAGTACTCCGGTGCAAACGGTCAGGTCGATTACGAGGCAAACAACTATGAGGGCTACGGCGTAGGCGGCGTTGCAGTCGTTGTTGAGACCCTGACGGACAACAAGAACCGCACCGTTGCAGACGTTCGTCACCTGTTCGACAAGTACGGCGCAGGTCTGGGCGCTTCCGGCTGCGTATCCTGGCAGTTCGATAAGAAGGGCGTTATCATTATGGAGAGCGAAGGTCTGGACGAGGACGCTGTTATGATGCAGGCGCTCGACGCAGGCGCTGAGGATTTTCTCGTTGAGGAAGGCGTTTTCGAAATCTACACCGCTCCGGATGATTTTTCTACCGTTCGTGAGGCACTTGAGAAGGAAGGCTACACCTTCGCACAGGCCGAGCTGCAGATGGTTCCGCAGAACTACATCACCCTTGAGAAGGAAGAGGATATGGCGCAGATGCGCAAGCTGCTCGACAACCTCGAGGATAACGACGATGTGCAGGCAGTTTGGCACAACTGGGAGAATGAGGATGATTACGAGGGCTAATGCCCCGGTCAAAACCGCATAAAAAAGCACCGCATACCGAGGTATGCGGTGCTTTCTTCACTTTCTCACGAACTTCACCGCACTCATTGCAGCCTCGGCGCCATCCGCTACGGCCTTTGCCACCTGCAGCAGACCGCCGGTGCAGTCACCGGCCGCAAACAGGCCGGGCACAGCCGTCGAGCCGTCGGCGTTCGCCTTGATGTGCGTGCCGTCCAGCTGCGCGCCCAGCTTGCGGGCAAAATCGCCGCTGCCGGCCGTACCATAGGCGATAAACACGCCGGAAACGCGCAGCGATTCTCCTTCGGCAAACGCCACGCGCGACACCAGTTCATCGCCCTCGATCGCGCTTACCTTGCGCGTTTTCACGCGCAGACCATCCGGCAAATCCGCCGGAGCCTCGCTGCCATCGGTCAGCAGCGTAACGGACCGCGCCACCGGCAGCAGCACCCGCGCTTCCTCGAGCGCATACTCACCCTGACCGAGCACGGCAACGTCCTTGCCGCGATAGAAAAACGCGTCACAGATGGCGCAGTAGCTGACGCCGCGGCCCTCAAATGCGGCTACGCCCTCGATTTTCGGCACAGCACGCGGCGAACCGGTTGCCAGAATGACCGCATCCGCGTCAAACACGCCGTCCGCAGTCTTAACCGTGAAGCCTTGCGCCGCATACTCAATACCGGTTACCTCGGTCTGCCGCAAAACTGCACCCAGACGTTCAGCCTGCTTCTGTCCGCGCTCGAGCAGCTCTGCCCCGGAAACCGGCTCAATAAAGCCGAAATAATTCTCGATCTTGTCCGTTTTGGCCAGCGCACCACCGTCCTTATACAGAACGGTTGCCTGCATGCCGGCGCGTACCGCATAAATCGCAGCGCTCAGTCCCGCCGGTCCGCCGCCAATGATAACAATGTTGGGCATTCTTTTGTCCTTTCCAAATTGAAAATTGAGAATGGAAAATGACGGATACACGCAATGCGCGTTATTGAGTTAATTCTCAATTATCCATTTTCAATTCTCCATTATTTTGCGGTTTCCTCGTCAAACCACTGCTGATACGCCTTCTGCAGCTTATCGAGCAGCGCAGGATCCTTGCCGCCGAGCGGCTTGCCGTCCAGCTCGCATGCGCCGACGCAGTGCGTGCCGGTGGACAGGATCATCACCTCATCTGCATTTTTCAGCTCATCCACAGTAAATGGTGCAATGCGGGTCGGCACACCGAGCTTGTCGCACAGTGTAAGGAAATGCTTGCGCGTAATGCTCGGCAGAATAAGATTATCCGCCGGAGGCGTGCAGAACACGCCATCCTTGAGCATCGCCAGACCGGAATGTGCGCCTTCGGTCACGCGGTCGCCGCGGTGGAATACAACCTCGTCACAGCCCGCCTCAACAGCCTGCTGCATCGCCATGCAGTTCGGGATAAGGTTGAGCGTTTTGATGTTGCAGTGCAGAAAACGCGTGTCCTCGACCGAAATCAGCTTGTACGGATGATCCTGGCGGTCCAGTCCGCACGGCTCGGAAAATGCCATCAGGCTGGCCTTGCCGCCCTTGGGGAACGCGTGCATGCGATGTGCCACTGCACGGGTGGACTGCCAGTACAGCATATGCGGCGCATCCGAATCCAGCTGAGACACCAGCTCGTTCAGCGTTTTTGTCAGCTCGTCACGCTGCATCGGCGGCTCAATGCGGAGCAGCTTCAGGCTGTTGTAAAAGCGGTCCAGATGATCCTCAAGCTCGAAGATCTTCTTGTTGTTCACCATTGCCGCATCGTAAACGCCGTCGCCGAAGTAAAAACCGCGGTCGGTGATAGGCGCCTGCACCTCGTCAATGCGGCCGATTTTTCCGTTATAGTATGCAATATCCTTCATGAGAATATTCCTCCTTTGATCAGAATTCCGGGTCAATCTAATCTCAGTATAACGGTTTTCGACAGGGTTTGCAAGTAGGCCGGAAACGAGGTATAATAATTAAGCCGGCAGGTTGCTGACAGGCGTTGTCCGATACCGCAACCGCATGTTGCTTGTCCGTAAAAAGATCCTATGATACACTTACCTCTCGGAGGTGTTCGATTATGAATACAAAGGATATTTTATATCATCTCAGAACCGAAAAAGGTCTCTCACAGGACGAACTGGCTGCAAAAATTTTTGTCACCCGACAGGCGGTATCCCGCTGGGAAACCGGTGAAACCACGCCGAATGTCGAAACGCTCAAGCTGCTTTCCGCGTTCTTTAACGTGTCGATCAATACGCTGCTTGGCTCTCCGCGGCAGCTGATCTGCCAATGCTGCGGCATGCCGCTTGAAGATTCCATCACCAGTAAAGAGCCGGACGGCTCCTTTAACGAGGACTACTGCATGTGGTGCTATGTCGACGGAACCTTCAAATACACCACGAAAGAGCAGCTGATTGACGTTTGCGTAACGCATATGGCAACCGAAAGCTGGCCTGCAGAGCAGGTTCGCGCCCATATGGAAGCCATCGTGCCGACCCTCAAGCACTGGAAGAAATAAAGGAGAACGCTATGCCATTCGACTTCAAAAAAGAGTATAGAGAACTCTACATGCCGAAAAGCAAGCCGCAGCTTGTCGAAGTGCCAACAATGAACTACATTGCCGTGCGCGGCACTGGCGACCCGAACGAGGACGGCGGTGCATATCAGCAGGCCATCAGCGTACTGTATGCCGTGGCCTACACGCTGAAAATGAGCTATAAGACCGATTATAAAATCGCAGGCTTCTTTGAATATGTTGTTCCGCCGCTGGAAGGTTTCTGGCGGCAGGATGATGTAGACGGTGTAAATTATGCGGATAAATCCAGTTTCCACTGGATTTCCGTCATTCGTCTGCCGGATTTTGTGACCAAGACGGATTTTGACTGGGCGGTACAGACGGCTGCAAAAAAGAAACAGCTGGATTGCTCCTCAGCCGAGTTTTTGACGATTGAGGAAGGTCTGTGCGTGCAGATCATGCACGTTGGCTCCTATGACGACGAGCCTGCGTCTGTTGCGGTGATGGACGAGTATCTCGCACAGAACGGCTATGCAAACGATCTCACCGCCGAACGGCTGCACCACGAGATTTATCTCTCCGACCCGCGCAAAACCGCGCCGGAGAAACGCAAAACCGTCCTTCGCCACCCGATCAAAAAGGCGTGAAATAACACGAATACTTTTCAGAAAGGTTTGATTTTTTGTCCGGAACACTTCTTCATATCTGCTGTGCGCCCTGCTCCATTGCGTGTATCGACACGCTGCGGCAGGAGGGCATCGAGCCGGTAGGCTTTTGGTACAATCCCAACATTCACCCGATGAAAGAGTACAAAATGCGCAAGAATACGCTCGTTGAGTATGCAAAAAGCATTGATCTCAAGCTGGAGATTGAGAACGAGTACGGCCTGCGCAAGTTCATCGAAGCTGTTTATCCCAACTGGGACAACCGCTGTGCGACCTGCTATGCGCTCCGCTTTGAGGAAACCGCGCGCTACGCCGCCGAGCATGGCTACGACCGGTTTACCTCTACCCTGTTTGTCAGCCCGTACCAGAATCACGAGCTGATGCGCCAAATCTGCGAGCAAATGGCCGAAAAATACGGTGTGGAGTACCTGCACCGCGATTTCTCTCCCCGCTTCCGTGAGGGACAGGACAAGGCGCGTGAGCTTGGTCTGTACATGCAGAATTACTGCGGCTGTGTTTTCTCCGAGGAGGACCGCTACCGCAAGCGCAAAAAGAAGAAAAAGCCGGACGACGCGCAGGCGTAAGACGGAAATCGGGGTATTTCGGCACAATCCGACCGAAATACCCCGCAATAACCGCTTTACAAACGCGCGAAAGACTGGTATACTATATCATGTACTCGCGCCCGTAGCTCAGCTGGATAGAGCGTTGGACTCCGACTCCAAAGGCCATGCGTTCGAATCGCACCGGGCGTACCACTGATAACCGTCTGTTCCGTTGGAATGGGCGGTTTTTTGTTACGGTTTGGGGGGCAGCTTTCATGGAGTAAAATCGAGGCTACTGCGCAGGCTACTATGTGGTAGCCGGAACGATAAAAAAGAGCGGCAATGCCTCGCCTCTTGTCATGGGGTTCACCTCCTTCAAAATCGTTTATATCTTCATTATATCTGACGTTTCGGCAAAAGCTCAGGGGAAAACGCAGATCGCGGCAAAAAGTTTGTCCCAGGGGGCATTTCAGTTCCATATCCTTCTGCCGTGGCGGGGACAGGAACTCCTCCACGTTCCGGCGCACGGCGGCGTAGTCCTGCTCCTCCCGCCGCGCCTTCTGACGCTCGGCGGTCAGCGCCGCCCTCCGTTCTTCATAAGGGTCTGGGATGGTCTCGCCTGTCGGCTCGGTCAGCGCTTCAAAGCGTTTCACGCTTTGAGGTCTCCACCGGAGACCCGCGCCCCAGCAAGCAATTTTGACTGTTCGGGCAAGGGACCTGAACAGCGCAAAATCCGCAAGCGAGTACTCGCTTGCTGTGCTTGCTGACTACTTCGTGCCCCGTATTTTCCTCTCCCCATACTGCAATCCCAACAAGCCGTTTTGGCCAGCTTGCGGAGGACTCTCTCAAAAACAGCAATCTTATCCGCAACTTTTCGCTGAACACTTCGCCGGTAGTCTTGTGTTTCTTCGGATATTCGTATATAATGCATCATGTTGAGTATTATCCATGCGGAGGTGCGGTATGAACGGGGGCAAGGGCTATATCTCCGTTCGGGAGGCGTCCTGCCGTTGGGGCGTATCAGGGCGTCGGGGCAACCAGCATTGCGCCGAGGGATGGATCTCCGGCGTGTCCCAGTTCGGGCGCTCATGGGCGATCCCGGAGGACGCAGAAAAAACTTCTGACCCGCGCTTCAAGGGACGGCACCTCGAGCCTGTCAGGACAAGCACCTGACGGACAGCCCTCTGCATTTTAGCATCCGCAAAAAAGGAAGTGAACGCTATGGTCTGCGACGAGAGCCTGTACCGCCAATATCTGAACGGTGACGACGCGGGGCTGGAGGCCCTGATGAAAAAATACGGCGATTCATTGACCCTGTATATCGACGGCTATCTGCACGACATTCACGAGGCGGAGGAGCTGATGCTTGACGTTTTTGCCTATCTGTTCACGAAAAAGCCGCGCATTCGAGATGGCGGCTTCAAGGCGTATGTCTATAAGGCGGCGCGGCACATGGCGCTGCGCCGCAAAAGCAAGCAGAAGTTCCTGCTCAGTCTTGACGAACTGACCGGCGAGCCGGATGGGCGGCTTCTGGTGGAGGAGATTATCCGGACGGAGGAACGCAACCGCGTTCTGCATCTCTGTATGGAAGAAATGAACCCGGACTATCGGGAGGCGCTCTATCTCACCTATTTCGAGGATATGAGCTACGCGCAGGCGGCGGAGGTCACGGGAAAGACAGTAAAGCAGATCACCAATATGGTGTATCGTGGAAAAGAGAGCCTGCGAAGGCTGCTGGAACGGGAGGGGATCACAAATGCGGAGTCATGAGGAACGGGTCGCGGAGACAAAACGGCGCATCGCCAAAATTGAGCGAGAGAAACGGCGGCGGTACAATACGATCACCATGGCTTCCGCCGTGGCGGCGTGCCTTGCTCTGCTCATCGGTGCGTCCCTCGCCATGCCCGGTATTGCCGCAAGCATCCAGACCGGTGATTATTCCGGCTTTGAAACGGCGGCCAGCATCTTTCACGGCAGCGCGGCCCTGGGATACATTGTCATCGGACTGCTGGCGTTTTTACTCGGCGTGTGCGTGACCGTTTTGTGCTTCCGGCTGCGGCAGATGAACCGGGAGGACGATCAGAACAAAGAACGCGAGGGGATTCATGGAGCTGATTGAGAACCTGCTGCAATTACTGACCACGTTCGTCGGCGCGCTGCTTTCGGGCATCGCCTACCGGAAAAGCCGCAGGCAGGCTTACTTCCTGCTGCTTTGCTTCTACGGCTGCTTTGCCCTCGGCGCGCTCTACTGGACGCTGTATCTGCTGCTGTTCGATACCACGCCCCGGGTCTTTTATGTGTCGGAGTTCGGCTGGGTGGCCAGCCTCATCTTCCTGCGCATTTTGCAGGCCACTCTGGCGGGAGCAGATGAGCGAGGCTTCCGCTGCCGCAGGGCGTGGCTCGCGCCTGCGTTCGGCGTGCCGCTACTGACGTTCTACTGTGCTTTCGGGGATATTCTCTCCAACCTGATCTGGTGCGGCATGATGATCGTTCTCTCTTACTGCGCCATCCGGGGGTTGGTATACGCCAATGGGCAGACGGGCGCGGCGCGGAATATGCGGTGGTTTCACATAGGGGTGCTGTGCTTTGCTGTCTCGGAATATCTGCTTTGGACGGCGGGCTGCTTCTGGCCGGATACTTCTCCCGCAAGCCCCACCTTCTGGTGCGATATGCTGCTGACGTTTGCCATTCTGGGGCTGCTGCCCGCCACGAGAAGGGCGGTGGACGCATGACCTACATCGAAAACATCTTCCTCTGCATGGTATCTCCCCTGCTGGTGGCCGCCCTGTGCATGGGCAGGCGGCAGCTCCGCTTCTTCCTGTTCTGCATTGCCGGGATGGGGGTGTGCCTGCTTTCGGCCTATATCAACACCTTCCTCGCGGCGGTATGTCAGGCGGACGCCCTTGCCGCCACGGCGGAGATTGCGCCGGTGGTGGAGGAAATCATGAAGTTGCTGCCGCTGGTGTTCTATCTTCTGGTGTTTGAGCCGGAGGGGGATAGAATCAAGCCCGTCGCCATCACGATTGCCCTCGCCTTCGCCACCTTTGAAAACGTCTGCTATCTCATCCAGAACGGCGCGGACCGCTTCTCCTTCATCTTCTTCCGTGGCTTCGGCACGGGCGCGATGCACGTCCTCTGCGGCCTGATCGTGGGCGGTGGCCTTGCATACACGTGGCAGCGGACGTGGCTGAAGGTGGCCGGCACCTGCGGGCTGCTGGGCGCGGCCATCACCCTCCACGCCATCTACAATCTGCTCATCGCCTACGGCGGCGCGGCGCAGTACATCGCCTACGCCCTGCCGGTGCTGCTGGTGGCGGTGGGAAGGTTGTCCGCTTTCCGCTTATCGCGGAGGAAATAACCGAACATTCCCTCCTTGAGAGCTGCTTTTTGGCGGCTCTCAATTTTTTTGAAAAATTTTGCGTTTTGGGTGAGAGTTTTTTCGATTTTTTGTACCTATATAAGTGAAAGGGTTTTTATCACAGTTCCAGACAAACCGGAAGGGGGGGCAAACGAAATGTACGATACTGCAAGACGGGTCGCACTCGTCAAGCAGCGGGTGCGGGAAAACACCCGCCGGAGGCAGCGGCGCGGCATCTATGGACTGAGTGCTATGTGTATGCTGCTGTTCGCGGTCTTGATGCAGGCGGCGGGCACGGTCGTCGCTCCGGGGCAACCGGAAGCATGGGGTGCGTTCGGCGCGATGCTGCTGCGGGAGGACGCGGGGGGCTACGTGCTGGTGGCCGTTGTCTCCTTTGCAGCGGCAGTGGTCATCACCGCGCTGTGCTTCCAGCTCAGAAAAAGAGAAAATCAGAAAAAAGACGGGACGGACAAGCCCACCCGACACGAAAAGGAGGAGAAAAGCCAATGAAAAAACGAATACTCAGTATCTTGCTCTGCCTTTGCATGGCGGCGTGTATGCTCCCCACCGTGGCGTTTGCGGCGGGGGCAGAAAACGACAAGGCGATCCAGCTTGTGGACAGCGGGACTGCCGCCAATATCAGCGGCGGGCAGAACGATAACATCTATTTCGGAACATGGGATGAAGAACCAATCAAATGGCGGGTTTTGGACGACCAGACCAACACCGGGGAAAGCGGCCTTTTCCTGCTCTCCGATGCGCTGCTTGGGACAGGCAGGTACGGAGACGTGTATTTTGATAACAGCGGAAATACCAGCAACGCATGGCAAAGCAGTACGGCGAAAACGTGGTGCAATAACTTTTATGGCAGTAGTTTTTCCAACGGCGAGCAGGGTGCGGTGCTTGCAACCACGAAAAGCGATGAAGCATTAAGTACCGGTGGCATATCATTTGCCGCCTCTGAAAATATCCTAAACGGGGACAAGGTATTTTTCCTCTCAGCAGAGGAAGCGGAAAACAGCGCATACGGTTTTACCGATGACAATGCGCGTATTGCCAATTATGGCAATAGCGCCGGTGTGTGGTGGCTTCGCTCGCCTTACGCAATCTTTACCACTTATGCGGGCGTGGTCTTCGGCGATGGGCCTGTGTACGCTTACGTCGTGAGCGGTGTCTGGGCGGCTCGTCCCGCTTTTAACTTAAATCTGAACTCTGTCCTTTTTGCATCTGCCGCCGTGGGCGGAAAGCCCAACGGAGGGCTGACCCCGATTCCCGAATACAGCGGCAACGAATGGAAGCTGACGTTGAAGGACAGCAACCGCAATTTTGCCGTAACGGAAAAAACTGCCGATGCCGCCCCCGACGATACCGTTACGCTGCATTACAACGGGGCGACCACAGGGGCAAATGAATATATCTCTGTCATCATTGCGGATAACAATGGCGCACAGTATTATGGCAGAGTGGCGCAGCCTACTGCCGAAAGCGGAACGGTTGAAATCAAAATCCCGTCCGACCTTGCACCGGGCAGCTATACCCTGAAGGTTTTCAGCGAACAGTATAACGGCGACCGCAAAACCGATTACGCAAGCAATTTTACAAACATTGCGCTGACGGTGGGAAAGCAGATGGATGAGCAGTTTTCCCTTGCTTCCGGCGGCAGATATTATTTTGACCTTTCGGCGATGAATATTCCGGGAACGGCAAACGGCACTCTGCCGGACAGCACCCTGCACTATGTGCCCTTTACCTACGCAGGGACGGTGGACGCCTACAGGCTCACATCGGAGATGGCAACCACCGAGGAGTATGCAAAGCAGAACAAATATCCCCACAGCCTGTTTGTGGCGGATCATGCCGTAACGAATGATGTAAGCTGGGATACCCTGAATACCGCAAATCTGATTTTCGGCAAAGATTATGCCAGCGGCGGCGTGGACTATACGCTGCGTGCGCCGTCTGTGGGAAGTAACTTTACAGGTTCGGGCAATTCCGAACGCGGCGTGCCCCAAAGCAACGAATGGGACACGATGCTGAACAAGAACAGCAGATATATCCAAAACTGGAATATACTGTATTCGTGGGGGCAGGATACTTATTTTGGCGGCGCGTTGCTCCGTGCGGTTCGCGGGCTCGGTTCGGCCCGCTGCTGGAGCAGCAACTCTGCTACGTACTCCGCCCCGTACGTCGGTTTCCGCCCCGTCCTTGAAGTCCTGAACCCTGACACACTGGGCTCTGGCGGACTGAAGGTCGTTACCCTTGACCTGAACGGCGGCAAGCTGGGCGGTAGCTCCGATGCTATTCAGATCATCGTGAAAAACGGCAGCGAGTTTACCGCGCCTGCGTCCGACGGTTTGACCCGCCCGGACGGAAATACAGGCAGCTACTTCAAGTGGCTTGGCAGCGATGGAAACCTGTACGCCCCCGGTGAAAGCGTTCCGGAGGTCGTAACCACGCTGACGGCGCAGTGGACAGTCAACCAGTACACGATTACCTATGATCTGGCCGGCGGCACTGTGGAGGGCAATCCAGACACCTACACCATTGAAACGGTGGCTTTCACCCTCAAGAATCCTACCAAATCCGGCTATACCTTCACCGGCTGGAGCGGCACGGGGCTTGACGGCGAGAATAATATGACCGTCACCATCCCGAAGGGCAGCACCGGCAACCGCAGCTATACGGCACACTGGCGCTACAATGGCGGTGGCGGCAGCGGCTACAGCTACTACACCATCAAGGCAACTGCCGGGGCTGGCGGCTCCATTTCTCCCTCCGGCAGCGTCAGCGTCCGCGAGGGCCGGGATCAGACCTTCACCATCACTCCGGATAAGGGCTATGCTGTCGCCAACGTCAAGATCGACGGCAAGAGCATCGGCGCGGTGAAGTCCTACACCTTTGAGAATGTCCGCAGAACCCATACCATCGAGGTCATCTTTGTGAAGACCAACGGCAACCCCCAGACCGGCGTATTTGTGGATGTAGCTACCGGCAGCTATTATGAGGACGCCGTGGATTGGGCAGTCGAAAACGGCATCACCAAGGGAACCGATAATACCCATTTCTCCCCGGACGGCATCTGCACCCGTGCGCAGGCCGTGACCTTCCTGTGGCGTGCCGCTGGCAGTCCCAAACCCGAAACCCGCACCATGCCGTTTACCGACATCCCCGCGGGCAGCTACTATTACGACGCTGTGCTGTGGGCGGTAGAAAACGGCATCACCAAGGGCACCAGCAACACCACGTTCAGCCCCAACATGACCTGCTCCCGTGCCCAGATCGTCGCATTCCTGTGGCGCTCTGAGAAGTCCCCGGCAGCGGGTACGGCCAATCCCTTTGCCGATGTGAAGTCCACCGCCTACTATGCCGACGCGGTACTGTGGGCGGTCAAGGAGGACATCACCAAGGGAACCACCAACACCACATTCAGCCCCGACGCGGATTGCACCAGAGCGCAGATCGTGACCTTCCTCTGGCGCTGCAAGAAGTGATCGGCTGACATACGGCCAAGCAGTAAAGCCACTGCCTTGACCCCATAAGCGAACATCGAACAGCGCAGCGGACGGGCATCTCGCCCCGAAGCTGCGCTGTTCTCTTTTCGCTATTCCCGGCAGAACGCCTTCCGGCACATCTGCGCCTCAGCCATCAGCGACTCCCGCGGGAGATCGTTTCCTTCGCCTCCCGCAGTAAGGACGAGTTTGTGAGGCTGGTCATGGACAGTGACCTGCGGCAACGTGACCGGAATATTGCAAAGCGGAAACGGCAGCTTGCCGATTCCGAAAAGCGGATCACAGAGTTGGATGCTATCTTCAAGCGGCTCTATGAGGACAACATTTCGGGCAAGCTCTCCGATGAACGCTTTCAGAAGCTCTCTGCGGACTATGAGAAGGAAGGACAGGAGCTCAAGGTGCTGACGAGTCCCCTTCGGAAAGAAGTGGAGCTAGGGAAAAGCAAATCGGCGGATGTTGATCGTTTTCTCTCCGTTGTGGAGAGGTACACGGATATCCCGGAGCTCACGCCCTGCATCCTCCATGAGTTCGTGGAGAAAATCATCGTCCATGCGGCCAGCGACCCGAAGGGCAAGAACCGGATGCAGGAGATCGATATTTACTACAAGGGTATCGGATCCTTGGAAATGTCAAAAGTCACGGCATCAATGGAAAAATGAGAAAACGGTACAGCCGAAGCTATACCGTTCTCTCTTTCCTCACGATGTTTTCTTATCGGGAGCTGCCTTGCCGCTCTTTTCGTTTTACTCTATGCTTTCGCTCTGCTCCGACAGATGCAAATCCAAATTTCGACCGCGTGTGCAAACACTGCGAATGTGCACTTAGCTGTGGATTTCATCAACCGAATACAAAATCACGTCATTTCGCGTAGCATACTGTCGAATTCCCGCAGAACTCCACGGCTCTACATCATACAGCGGATACTTAGCCGGAAATACAGTCAAATTCTCCTGTATCAAAGTGCAAAGGCGTTGTCCCACCGTTCTGCCAAAGCGGTATCCCGATACTGCTGCATAATGTACATCAGCTTTTCCGTAATATCCCGCTCGGCTGCTGAGGTGTAAAATGTCTTATATCTTTGCGGCACGACTCTGAAGCAGCTCCTTTACTTGAGCGTCCATATCGCACTGCGCAGAGATGCGTCCGGCAGCAATAAAACCATCTTCTTGCAGTACGATTGTATTCCGGTCTTCCGCTAAGAAGCAGGTCGATCTGACAGCGTACCGGTCCTCTCCGTCCGGCGCACGGTTATTCTTAGTGCGGATAAATCTCAAAAATCTCCTTTCCGCTTTTGAGTTGCCCTTATAGCCGCACTTCTGCCAATCAGTTGCAAGGATTCTCCAAATCGCTGAAGCTGCATTTGTCCATGCTATTCAGAAGATACCCTGTCCTTGCTCCTATCCGGACAGAGAAATCGAGCATTCAATAAAGAACGTGCGTTCGTTTTACTGCAAATCATACTGTATTTTCGTATTTTTCACAAAATCAATTCATCTATCGCGTTATTTTATACATTCTTTCTCAACGACAGTTCTCCCGCAAATCTGCGGCTGCACCTGCAGGAGCTCCGCTGTTCCCTGTTCTCCGGTTTGCATTTTTGCCGGTTTCGTGGTATATTTCTAATATATGCCGTATGACTTTGTAAGCGGTCATACGCGTCAATCTGCGAACACATCATACAAAGGTGGGGAGCAAAGATGAACGGACCTACATTACAAGTGCAGATGCTCGGGCAGTTTACCCTTCGATACGGCGACCGCACCATTTCCGACAGCGACGACCGCTCCCGCCGGGTATGGTCACTGTTGGCCTATATGCTGTATAACCACGGCCGCTCGTTCGCACAGGAGGAGCTAATCCATCTATACTGGAGCAACAGCGAGAAAAGCGCGGATCCCGGAAATGCGCTCAAATCAATCTTTCACCGCATTCGCACCGCGCTGGACAAACTGCAGCCGGGACTTGGCCGCCTGCTCATCCGCCGCAAAGCAGGCCGATACTTCTGGAACAACGTTATGCCGCTTTCCCTCGATATTGAGGATTTTGAGGCGCATTTTCATGCCGCCGAAGCCGCCGGAGATGACGATGTCCGTCTGGCGGAATATCAGTCTGCACTGGCACTGTATGCCGGCGATCCGCTGCCGCGCATGACCGATGAAATCTGGACTATTCCAATCGTGGCCTACTATCACAGCCTGTACACCCGTGCGGCAGCCGGTGCGATCGAGCTGCTCGAAAAGCAGGAGCGCACAGCCGAAGCCGTTGCGCTGTGCCGTCGGGCGATTCATATTGAGCCGTATCAGGAGGATCTGTATGAGCACCTCATGCGCGGTCTGCTCCGCACCGGCGATATGAAGGGCGCTATGTCGGTCTACGAGGAAATGAGCGAGCAGCTGTTTGCGCATTTCGGCGTCATGCCGTCCGAGACGCTGCGCACACTGTATCGTCAGGCGACACGCACCGTAAACGACCGCACACTGACCATGGACGAGGTTTGCTCTCAGCTTGAGGAGCCTGCGCCGCACGGCGGCGCCATGGTATGCGAATACGACTTTTTCAAGATTCTGTACCGTTCCGAAGCCCGTTCGATCGCGCGAAATGGCCATTCAGCGAATATCTGCCTGCTGTCGGTCTCCGGCAAGGACGGCGAAATGCTTGCACGCCGCAGTCTGGACCCCGCAATGAATAATCTGCAAGTGCTTGTCCAGAACAATCTGCGCCGCGGCGATGTAATCGCTCGATGCAGCATTTCGCAGTATATCATCCTGCTGCCGCAGGCGAATTACGAAAACAGCCGCATGGTTGCCGACCGACTGGTAAGCGCGTTTTACCGTCGGTATCCGCACTCGCCCGCACGGCTCCGCTATACGGTGCAGCCGCTGGCATAATCAGACTTTCAAAACAACTGCGTGCCGTCTATCCCACGCACAATAAAGGAGATAAACATGGGTAAACAAAGCTGGAAGCCCGGCAACATGCTCAATCCCGTTCCGGCGGTGATGGTCAGCGTTGCCGATGAAGAACACCGTCCCAACATCATCACGGTAGCGTGGGCCGGTACGATCTGCACCAACCCGCCGATGGTGTCGATCTCGGTTCGTCCGTCACGGTATTCTTACGATATTATCGAAAAAACCGGTGAATTTGTCATCAATCTCACCACCGAAAAGCTGGCGCGCGCGTGCGACTACTGCGGCGTTGTCAGCGGCCGTGATGTGGATAAATTTGCGAAAACCGGTCTGACGCCCATGCCGGTTGAGCATGTCAGCGCACCCGCTATCGCGGAAAGCCCGGTCAACATCGCCTGCCGCGTCACCGAGAGCCGCGCACTCGGCAGCCATACCATGTTCATCGCCGAGGTGGTCAGCGTGACGGTTGATGACGAATATCTGGACGAAAACGACCGGTTTCATATCAACGATGCGAACCTGATTATGTACTCCCACGGCGAGTATTTTGCGCTTGGCAAGTATCTCGGCAAGTTCGGATACAGCGTGCAGAAGAAGAAAAAGAGGAAGAAGTAAGGCGTTTTCAACTGCATACTATTGGCTGAAATATCAAATCGGAATTTAAGGAGGTCTTGTATGAAGAAAATAGTATGTACAATGCTATGTATTATGCTTTTATTTGGTTTGAGTGCTTGTGGTGGAGATGTCAGTGAAGTAAAAACTCATAATGTTGAATCTGAGAGCTATTCAGAAGAGGATATTAAAGCCGCTATTGACACAATAAAAAAGGAGTTTAAGAGTGACTGGAAAGGATGCACTCTCACAGAAATTTACTATGCCGGAGATGACTGCACGAAAGATCATAAAGATTGGGCAGACAGAAACAATGCAGATGAAGTCATTGTTTTATTATCTTCATTCGATGTTGATTCATCTGGTGGAGACGGGTCATTGAATCCAAATAGTACATACAGTGATTGGAAGTGGATTTTAGTTAGAACAGATGGCGGAAAGTGGCAGCATGTTGACCATGGATATTAAGTCAAATTCCAGTTTTCCGCACCATGCAACCCAAAACAACGCAAAACCGGCATCTTCCGATGCCGGTTTCTTTTCATTTCATTTCTTTATCAAATCGCTGTTCAGCCCAGCATTCTGCCGCGCAGCAGAATCGTGTGAATGTTCAGCTCCTCATCCAGCAGGAGCACATTCGCCAGCTTGCCCGGCTCGAGCGAGCCGTAATCGTGCTCAACGCCGATAGCGCGCGCCGGATTGGTGGACGCGGAACGAATCGCCTGACCGAGCGGAACACCCATTTTAACAGCCGAGCGCACGCAGTCCATCAGGTTGGTCGCGGAACCCGCAATCGTGCCGTCGTGCAGGGTGGCAAGGTTGCCGCGCACGGTAACCGCCTGTCCGCCGAGCGAATACTCGCCGTCATCGAGTCCGGTCGCCATCATGCTGTCCGAGATCAGGATAACACGGTTCTCAAACAGCCGGAAGGTCGCGCGAACGACCGACGGATGCACATGCACGCCGTCCGCGATGAGTTCAACTGCCACGTTATCGTTGTCAAAGGCCGCACCGATGACGCCCGGTGCCCGATGAGAAAACGGCGGCATGGCGTTGTACAGGTGGGTCACCTGCCGGGCTCCGTGCTTGAAGGCTTCGCAGGCGGTGTCATAATCCGCTGTCGTATGCGCAATCGAGATACGCACCTCGCCTGCCAGCTCATCGATCGTCTCCATCGAACCGGGCAGCTCAGGTGCCAGATCGCACAGCTTGAACAGACCGCCGGCTTTTTCCTGCACCCGGCGGAACATGGCCGCGTCCGGCGCATGCAGATAAGCGCCGTTCTGCGCACCCTTTTTCGCCTCGGAAATGAACGGGCCTTCCATGTTGATGCCCACAAGCGCCGCGTCATTACTCTCCGCCTGATAGGTTGCGGCGGCTTCGGCAATCTGTGTCAGCTTGTCCTCCGGATAGGTCATAGTCGCCGGACAGATGGCGGCCACGCCGATCTGTGCCTGATACTTTGCCAGTGTGGAGATAGCCTCATGCGTGCCGTCGCAGAAATCGTGGCCCATGCAGCCGTGAAAATGCAGATCGACCAGTCCGGGCACGGCGTACAGACCGCCCATATCCACCGCATCCGCGCTCACCTCTGCGGATGCAATCCGGTCGCCCGAGATGGACAGTCCGCCGGTTTTGAACGTGCCGTCCGGCTGATATACCCTCAAATTGCTAAATTCCATAACTTCTCTTCCTTTTTAGAGCAAATCGCCGCACTTAGACAGTGCCGCCTCGTCCGCTACGATGGAAACATCTGTGTGCAGCTGCAGGATGGATGCCGGAACCTGAGGCGTTACCGGGCCGAAGAACGCTTCGCGGACGGTTTCCGCCTTGTTTTCGCCCGAAACCACCAGCACGATGCGCCGTGCCAGCATGATGGTCTGCACGCCCATGGTGTACGCCTGCCGCGGCACGTCATCCGCCGACGCGAAAAAGCGTTTGTTTGCCTCGATGGTAGACTCGGTCAGGTTCACGCAATGCGTGCCCTTGGAGAAATACTCGTCCGGCTCGTTGAAGCCGATGTGTCCGTTCAGGCCCATGCCGAGCAGCTGCAGGTCAATGCCGCCCGCCGCCTTAATGGCTGCATCGTAGCGCTTGCACTCCCGCTCGGCGTCAAGCTGCGCGCCGTCCGGCAGATTGATGCGCTCTGCCGGCACATTCACCGCGTCGAAGAAGTTTTTGTGCATGAAATAGTGATAGCTCTGGTCGTGATCGGGTGTCAGGCCGCGATATTCGTCCAGATTGAAGGTCGTGCAGCCGCCGAAATCCACATCGCCCTTGTTATACCATTTAATCAGCTGCTCGTAAATGCCGATCGGTGACGAACCGGTCGCCAGACCGAGTACGGAATCCGGTTTGAGAATAACCTGTGCCGAAATGATGTTGGCTGCCTTGCGACTCATGTCGTTATAATCCTTAGCGCGAATGATTTTCATGGAATACCTCTTTCTTCTGTCTCCGGAAATAGAAAGGGCAGGCAATGTGCCCGCCCTTTCCATTGCGCGGAGCGCAATCGTGATATGCAAACAAGATAGGTTAGTTAGATTGGTTGCGATTTCTTAACCATTCGGTGTTCCCACGCGGCTGTATTTCCAAACCGTGTGCGAGCACTTCAGGCTGCGTTGAATTGCTTTCAGTGTTACTTCAGCATCTTTGCCATTTCGTCGGCTACGAACTGGACCTTGGTGCCAATGATAACCTGAACTGCGGTCTGCGACGGACGCATTACGCCAGCCACGCCTGCAGCCTTGATCTTCTTCTCGTTGACGAGCGTGCCGTCCTTGACTTCCAGACGCAGACGGGTAATGCAGTTATCCAGAGATTCTACATTTTCCTTGCCGCCCAGACCTTCGAGGACTGCAGCTGCAATAGCGGTGAAGTCGTTATTTGCCAGCTTGGCATTCTTGTCAACCTCTGCGAAGTCGGCTTCTTCATCCTCACGGCCCGGGGTCTTGAGGTTGAACTTGGTGATCGCAAAGTAGAATACCAGATAGAATACAACGAATGCTGCGATACCCAGCGGGATGATCATCAGCGTGTTGTTCGCTGCCGGCAGGAAGGACGAGAATACGAGGTCGGTCGCGCCTGCGGAGAAGCAGAAGCCTGCGCGGAAGCCGACATAGTAGGTGATGATGGTGAAAATGCCGTACAGAGCTGCATAAACAACATACAGCGGGAAGCACAGGAACATGAAGCCGAACTCAAACGGCTCGGTAACGCCGCAGATGAATGCACAGATGGCAGCGGACAGGACCAGACCGATAGCAGCCTTCTTGTTCTTCGCAGCCTTGATCATAGCCAGAGCCGCACCGGCAATACCGAACATCATGCAGGGGAAGAAGCCGGACATATACATGCCGAGGCTCCAGGTAACGCCGTTCTGACCGGTAATGTCGCCGGCCCAGTAGTGAGACAGGTCGCCCAGGCCGATGGTATCGAACCAGAATACGTTGTTGAGTGCGTGGTGCAGACCGGTCGGAATCAGCAGACGGTTAAGGAATGCATAGATGCCGGCGCCGATACCTTCCATGCCGATGATGCCTTCGCCAACAGCTACCAGAGCGCTGAAGATGATCGGCCATACGAACAGCAGAACAACGGATACGAGAATGGAGACCAGACCGGTTACGATGGCAACACAGCGCTTGCCGCTGAAGAATGCCAGCCAGTCCGGAAGTTTCGCATTTTTGAAGCGGTTGTAGCACGCAGAACCAATGACGCCTGCGATGATCGCGATAAAGACGTTCTCGATCTTATCGAACGCGAGCGTCTTGACCTGATCGTCTGCGATGGCCGGCATCAGCGTAGTAACAACGCCGGTGCTCAGCAGGTTGGTCATCATCAGCCAGGATACCAGACCGGCCAGTGCCGAGGTACCCTCACGGTCGTCGGATAGTCCGACTGCAACACCGATGACAAACAGCAATGCCATATGGTCAATCAGCGCGCCGCCTGCCTTTACCAGCAGGAAGCCAATGTTATACAGTGCACCGCTCGTTGCCGCGCCCGGCACGCCCATAACGCCCGGAGCGATCGCGTAGCCAAGACCCATCAGGATACCACAGATCGGCAGCGCAGCTACCGGCAGCATCAAGGCCTTGCCCAGCTTTTGCAGTTTTTTCATCATAAGAGTTTCCCCTCCTTATTTTGTGGACCGCCGAAGCGGCCGATTGTGTTGACGGATGGGAGAGCCGAACTCCGTTTCCGTCCCCCTATTTCATCGCCGTTCACACCCGGCGAAATGAAATCCTTACAAATTACTCTCGAGGAACGCCTGCATTGCAGCTGCAGCGGCCTCCTCGTCCTCACCCTCGATGGTAATCTTTACGGTATCGCCGCACTTGACGCCCAGACTCATCACGCCCATGATGCGCTTGGCATCGACTTCCTTTTTCGGGCTGGCGATCATGATTTTCGAGGCAAACTTGCCTGCCTCCTTGACCAGCAGTCCCGCCGGTCGAGCGTGGATGCCCAGTGCATCCTTGATGGTATATTCAACGGTTTTCATGAAAAATACTCCCTTTCCGTTACTTTTTCTTCAATGTCAGCAGTGCATCGCCTGCGGCGACCGTGCCGCCCGCGGCGGGCTCCACGGTGAACGCATCCGGGTTGCACACGAGGATGGGCGTTACAATCTGATAGCCCTCAGCCTTGATGGCCGCCGGGTCAAACTCGATGAGGACATCGCCTTTTTTGACCTGCTGGCCTGCCTTGCAGCACGCCTTGTAGTGCTTTCCCTCCAGCTGTACGGTGTCGATACCGACATGGATGAGCAGCTCCGCGCCGTCCGCCGTCGTCATGGAAACGGCGTGGCCGGTCTCAAACATCACATCCACCGTGCCGTCCGCCGGAGCAACGATGCGTCCTTCGGCCGGCTCGATCGCAATGCCCGGACCGAGAATGCCCTGTGCGAACGTCGGGTCGGGTACACTTTCGAGCGCCACGACCGTGCCCGCAGTGGGCGCTGCGATGGTGATGCCGGTATCACCGCCGAACAGATTTTTCAGTTTACCAAACATTTTGCTCACAACCTTTTTGATTAGGCAATACCGCATGATTGAACAAGAGTGATTTGCGCGTAAATTGTGCGGTGTTGCCTTAAGTATGCCTATTTTGTCCGAAAACATACAGAAAATAAAAAGAACCAAACTTCTGCACAGATACAACTTGCCCTTTGATGGCAACTCCTGCGAGAAATCTGGTTTTGCCCGCCGAAGCGGTAACAATCCATTTCAAACGGATACTGTTTACTTGTTAATTGCAGTATAACAAAAGTTTCTCACGATTACAAGCAGATTTTGTCGAATCGACTGCCAAATTTTCGCCCTGTTTTTCGACACTTTGCACAAAAGCAGGGCAGCGCCGCCGGTTTGACACTGCCCTGTGAGAATCATTTCTCATCCGGGTGCTCCATCACCCGGGCGATATGGATGGTGAGATACAGCAGCTCATTCTGCCCGGAATGAAACCCTTTTTCCGTCTGCACATAGGCGCGGATGCGGTCCGCGCAGGCGTAGGCACGCGGGTACTTGAACCGCACGACCTCGAGCAGATCGGCATCCTCGTCCCCGTACTTTTCGCCGCTGACGATGCGCCGCGCGTAGAATTTCAGGTGCGTGACAAACCGGTAGTAATTGAGCGATTCATGGTCCGGCCGGAAGCCGTATTCGTCGTAAACGATGCCGAAAACCGCTTTCAGCAGGTAAGTCATGTCGTAAATATCGCGGATTTCACCACCGAGCTGTGCATTGACAAAGTGCAGCGCGATAAACGCTGCCTCGTCCTCGGTGAACTCCACGCCGGTCTCCTCCTTGACGATCTCATTCGCCTTGAGACCCACGCGGAATTCGTCCTTGTACAGCTGCCGAATGTCCCACAGCAGCGGATTAGGCAGTACAATGCCCTCCTTATAGCGGTTGACGGCCGCCGAGATATGATCGGGCAGCGTAACGTAAATGCTGTCCGACAGCTCCTTGCCGAGCGCGATCTTCGCATGGTTGATAATGCGTTCGCTCATCAGGAAATGCGGCAGCGGAATGCTTGTTATCAGCTGCTGGAACCGGTCGGAAAGCTGATCCGAGTGCAGCGTGAACCGCTTTTCCACCTTGTCCGGCGGTGCTTCGTCACCTGCGCGGCGGCCGAAGCCCAGACCGCGCCCCATAAGCACAGTCTCCGCACCGTTTTCATCCAGCGCGACCACAACATTGTTGTTGAGTACCTTTTCTATTTTCACGTCCGCGCCTCCTGACCCGCACCGCAGCACGCATCAAACGCTTCACGCGCCGCACGGACTGCATTTTCGTCGCACCGCCACAAACTGAATTCGCTCAGTCCGGGCAGCCCCATCGGCACATTTTCGCGCCGAAACTGCATTCTGCTGTTTTCTACACGCTTCGCGGATAAATGGAACGCATTTGCGCCGGTTTTCGGCTGCAAATCGCGGATAACATCGGCGTTTACGCCTGCACCGACCAGAATCTGCACGTCCTCTCCTGCTTTTGCAACCAGCGCGCGCAGTAAATCCGCGCCTGCGGTGCAGTCCGCCTGCTGCCCTGAGGTCAAAATGGTATCCACACCCAGCCGCTTTGCGGTTTCCAGTGCCGCAAACGGGTCGCGGCAGACATCGAACGCACGGTGCAGCGTCACACCGCAGCCGCCTGCAAGCGAAATCAGTTTGGCCATACGTTCCTCATCAAGATCGCCCTCCGGCGTGAGCACGCCGATGACAATGCCGTCCGCGCCGAGCGCGGCAAAGCGCTTCACCTGACGGCAGAGCAGCTCAAATTCGCTTTCCGTATACAAAAAATCGCCGCAGCGCGGACGAAGCAGCACACGAACCGGTACGGAAACCCGTTCCCGCACCATGCGGAACAGATCCTCATCCGGCGAAGTACCGCCGATCATTAAATTGGCGCATAACTCCAGCCGCATAGCACCGCCGCGCTCCGCGCTTACCGCAGACTCGACTGAGTGGGTGCAAACCTCCAGAACCGGTTTCATTTCCTGCTCCTCCTTCGAGACAGAATAACGCTTGGCAAATTATGTGATTCAATCCACACTGTTATCGGTTAATTATATCACCAAAAACCATATAGGTCAACGCAGGTTTTTTCAGCATTCTGCACAATAAAAATCAGATGTTTTCATATAAAATAAACCACTTCCCTGCTTCGTATGCAGAGAGGTGATCTACAGCATTTTCCGCATAATGGCGGCTGATCTCGACCATGCCGCGAATACCGTCGATCGGTGTACGGATATCATGGCATTGACGGATATTTGCCGTCCATATTCCCAAAAAATTCTCCGCGTTTTTGGCTGTTTCTTTTCTTCGGCTGAGTTGTCTTGTCAGTTTGTATAAAAATGCAAAGAAATTTTGCACAAATCGGATAGTTTGCAGGAATTCGAGCATACTTATGCAAATAGACCGCATATTTTGTTGTTTTTTTAACAATTTTGTGCTATACTGAATATACAGCCCATAAAATGGGTAATGCGCGCCGGAGCAGTTCCGCTGCACCGAGCCGACAGGAGAGGTGTTTTATGAACAGTATTACGACCCGCGTTTGGATCGCGGGAGCAAGCGGCAGACTGGGTTCCGCACTTAGTCATCGTTTCGGCGGCAACACAGCATATAAGCTGGTAACCAGTGACCGTGATGTAGCGGTCGAGGATGTATCCGTTGTCGGTCGTTTTGCCGATATTAACCATCCGGATGTCATCATCAACTGTGCCGGTCTGACCGACGTGCAGGCCTGCGAGGAGAACCCCGAAGAAGCGTATAAGATCAACGCCATCGGCGCCCGCAATCTGGCGACCGCTGCAAGACGCATCGACGCAAAATTCATTCAGATCTCGACCGACGACGTATTCGGCGGCGACGAGGGCAAGGCTTTCTGTGAGTTCGACGATCCCCATCCGACCACGATGTACGGCAAGAGCAAGTACGCCGGTGAAAAGCTCGTGCGTGAGCTGACCGACAAGCATGTTATCGTGCGTTCGTCGTGGCTGTACGGCGTCGGCTCGTACGACTTTGTTGACCGCGTGCTCGATACGGCGGCAAAGGAAGGCGCGGTCCATTTGCCGGAGGATGAGATTTCCTCCCCGACCTCGGCGGAAGCGCTCGCCGGCTTTATCGACTGCCTGATGCACAGCCGCGAGTACGGCCTGTTTCACGCATCGTGCGACGGCTCGTGCTCCCGCGCAGAGTACGCCCGCGAAATTCTGCGTCTCGCCGGCAAGGAAAACGTGCCGGTCACCTCGGCCTCCGAGAACACTGCGCTGCGCCCGCGCTTTACGCTGCTGGACAATATGATGCTGCGCATCACTGGTTTATATCAAATGCCGGACTGGCATGACGCACTGAGCGAATACATGTCCCACCGGCAGACGGGAGTAAATAAATGAATGAAGTAAAAGAGAAAAAGAAAATCGGTCTGACTACAAGGATCTTCATCGCGCTGATCGCCGGTGCAATCGTCGGCATTGCGCTCAACATGTTCGCAGCTGATGTGGATTTTGTGCAGAACGTGCTGGTAAACGGCATTTTTTATGTTGTTGGTCAGGGCTTTATCCGCCTGATGCAGATGCTGGTCGTACCGCTGGTATTCTGCTCGCTGATCTGCGGCGCCACCGCCATCGGCGACAGTAAAACGCTCGGCAAGGTCGGCGTAAAGATCATCGGCTTCTACATTTTCACCACGATGATGGCGGTTGCCGTTGCGCTTGGCATCGGTCTTCTGATCAAGCCGGGCATGGGTCTGGATATGTCGCAGATCCAAACCGCCGAAGTCGCTGCTTCTTCGGATTCGGTCAGCTTTGCGGAAACCCTGCTGAACATCATCCCGAAAAACCCGATCGGTGCACTCGCCAACGGCGAAATGCTGCAGGTTATCGTGTTTGCACTGATCGTCGGCGTTATCCTCGCCAAGCTGCAGGATAAGACCCAGCTGGTAACGAACTTCTTCCAGCAGGGCAACGATATTATGATGGAAATGACCATGATGGTCATGGGTCTTGCGCCGATCGGCGTATTCTGCCTGATCTCTAAGACCTTTGCCGGTCTTGGTTTCTCCGCTATGGTGCCAATGTTCAAGTACATGGGCGCGGTGCTGCTGGCGCTGTTCATCCAGTGCTGCGGCGTATACCAGATTCTGCTGGCGCTGCTTACAAGACTCAATCCACTGCGTTTCCTCAAGAAATTCGCTCCGGTTATGGGCTTTGCGTTCTCGACCGCAACCTCTAACGCCACTATCCCGATGAATATCGACACGCTGGAGGAAAAAATCGGCGTCAACCGCCGTATTTCGTCCTTCACCATCCCGCTCGGCGCGACCATCAATATGGATGGTACGTCCATCATGCAGGGTGTTGCCGTTGTATTCGTTGCACAGGCGTTCGGCATCCAGCTGAGCCCTGCGGATTATCTGACCGTTATTGCAACCGCAACGCTCGCCTCCATCGGTACCGCAGGCGTGCCGTCGGTTGGTCTGGTTACACTGGCAATGGTATTCGATTCGGTCGGTCTGCCGGTTGCCGGCATCGGCCTGATCATGGGTATCGACCGTATCCTCGATATGACGCGTACTGCCGTTAATATCACCGGCGACGCTGTCTGCACCACGATCGTGGCGCATCAGGACGGCGCACTGAATAAGTCTGTATTTAACAAAAATTAAATCAAACTGACAGGAAAAACCCCGTATTTCGTAAGAAATACGGGGTTTTTCTGGTGCCGCCAGCCGGAATCGAACCGGCACGGTTTTAAGGCCGGGGGATTTTAAGTCCCCTGCGTCTACCAGTTCCGCCATGGCGGCGTGTAAATATTATACCAGAACGGGCACGGTCTGTCAAACATGTGCGCCGCCGGTTTGAGGATTTTTCAATCCCGCCTCTGCTGCTTTCCTGTTGCGTCCTTCCGTAAAAAGCTATACAATAAATATAACAGTTCTTCTGTGCAGAAACGCGCATACGGTACGCGTTCCATGCGTTCCGGCTATGCATTTGGCGTACCGGTTCGATGTCCGAGAAAAAATTTTGAAACAGGCGGAACAAACCATACGGAACAAACGTCTAAGCTGATATATGGCAATGACCCCACCGCAGCAACGGCCGTGCTGTCGATGGCATTCGTTATTGTCATATACAGGATAGAGAGTATAAGCATTAACAGTGAAAAGGAGGAAAAAATATGAAACGGTTTCAGAAGGCGTTACTCGGTGTTGTGGTGAGCGGTGCATTGCTGTTCTCGGCACAGGCGGCGGAACTGCCCAGTGCGGCAAAGGATACGCTGCAATCGGCTATGACTAAGGTACAGCAGGAGATCAAGGATTACGGTCAGGTAAAAACGCTCGGCTTTACCGGTGAAAACTGCGAAATTATCCTCTCGAACCTCAACGCGAAACAGTATTTGGTTAACCTAACAGCTGACAGCACACACAAGTATGGTATTCTGGACAAAGCAACCGGCAAGCTGGTTGTTCCTGTGGAGTACGATTATTACATTGCGCTTGACGGCACGGAAACACTGGTTAGCCAGTACGACGCTGATCATCACCCCAACTACTGGTTCGCCGATGAAACCGGCAAACTGACGCCGATGAAACCGGCAAACTGACGCCGATGAAGCTGCCGTCCGGTTATGAGCTTGCGACGTATGAGCCAAACAGCAATGTGTTCGTGCTCTTCAAAAACGAGAAAAAGCCGGTATATGACCCGTATTCCGGCGATGGTCCAACCACACAGGTTGAGGATGTCACCTTCTTTGCTCTGGCCGACAAAGACATGAACATCATCCTCGATGACATCGACATGATACCGGATTGGTACGCCGATTTCTTCATCGCAAAGACCGGCAGCACCAAGTGGGAACGTGTTGGCAAGGCAGGCGCGGACGGCAACGGCACCTGCGGTCTGTTTGACCCGAAAACCGAAAAATTTGTCGGCAAGCACGATTTTAACCAGATTTTCTGGTACGATCAGCACTTTATCGGCACACGCAGCAGTGGCACAAAATCTTATCTGCTGGATGGCAAGGGCGGCGAAACCCTGCTGCCCGCAAACGTCAAGGAGTACAGCAGCTGGGCCAAAACCGAAGTAGCTGCCGCAGGAGAGCACGGTCTCACTGAGTCATTCTCCTATCCCAAGCTGGACATTACCCGCGAAAACTTCACCATGCTGGCGATGAACCTGTACAACAAGATTTATCCCAACAAGGAGATTCCGGCTCTGGAAACCAAGTTCACCGATTGCAGGGACGACCCGAACGTGAATAATGCCGCCGCACTCGGCATTGTCACCGGCTACGAGGACGGCACCTTCCGTCCGTACAAGACCATCTCCCGCCAGGAGGCGGCCACCATGCTCGACCGCCTGTACGCAGCACTCGGCGGCCAGACCGAGTTGATTGCCGACCCTGCCTACGCCGATGATGCACAGCTTGGGGACTGGGCACGCGGCAGCGTTTACGCCATGCGCCAGACCGGCATCATGCAGGGCAAGGAAAATAATCGGTTCTGCCCAACCGACGGCTACACCGCAGAGCAGTCCATTGTGACCATCGAGCGCATGTATCAAATCATCAAATAACCAGCCATACCAAAAAGGACTTCGTTTTTACGAAGTCCTTTTTGCTTACTCATAACGTCCCATGGAAATCTCGGTGACGACACCGTTTTCGATGGTGACATGCAGCAAGTCAATCATCATTTCGTCCCGTGCGTCAAGTGAGCCGTACAGATCGAGGAACCGTGCTTCGCTGTCTCCGACACGCAGTCCGCGCACAGTTTTGTGCCGCCAGAACAGCCACCGGCGGGTCAGTGGAATTTCATCCGGTGCCTCGGTGATGATAACGCGGTTGCGGCTCTTATCCCACCGTATCTGCGGAATATGACTGTCCCACAGGTACGAAAACGGTGTGTACAGTATACCATTTCGTTCCACGCCGGAGACAGCGGTCTCAGCACCGTGCAGTGTGTAGGTTTTGCCGTCTGTCGTACCGCCAAGGCGCTCTACAACCTCGTAAAGTGGGATATATGGCTCGTTTTTGTACAGAATAACCGGGTTCTCCAGCGTGATCGGCTCTCCGTTCTGCAGGGCTTCCCTGCTGCCGATTTCTATGCTGAGCGACGTGTTCGTCCGCTCCAGATAGCCGATTCGCCAGGCCGCCAGTCCAATCGCAAGCACAAGCGCCAGCAGCGGCAGCCAGTATTTTTTCACAATACGCATGATTTTCCTCCCTGATTACGCCTTCTGCGTCATGCACAGCATAGTGATGATCGACTGCTCGCAAGTATAGCCATTCTTCGGATCGAATCGATTCGCTCCTACGCCCTGCATGATACCGGTTTGCCTCATCGCATAGACAGAATCCTTTGCCCATGCGCCAATACTTCCGTTGTCAGCATAGAGCGTAGGACTGACTTCGATCTTTCCATACAGCACCGTATAAAGGCGCTGCAGGATAACCGTCGCTTCCTGTCGGGAAAGCTCGCGCGTGGGCTGGAAAGTGCCGTCCTCATAACCGGTAACAATACCGAGTGCCGCGATCTGACGTACTATGTCTTCATCGCAGTCGGAGAACGGCTGTGCCAGTTCAGGCAGATTGATGTTTGGGTTTACCGTCTGAATGGTTTGCCAAGCCAGCTTGCAGAATTCATCGCGGTGGATATTCAGGCGGTATGGTGTATGATAGGACAGTCGGAGTCCGTCTTTCTCCGCTTGTTCGACTATATTTTCAGCCCAAGTGCTGGGAACATAGCAGTAATTCGCCTGTTCGCGCTCATTTCCGTTGCTGTCCAACAGATACTCGGTCGACCGTGACAACCAAACCAGCGATCGTTTTCGTTCGATACTTCATCATAGCGCGCGTTGCTGACGATCTTGCCGCTGCGGTCGATGAACATATATTTACTGTTGAAATACAGCCGCGGCCACGGTCCGCCGTCCGGCAGATACCAGTCAGTCGCGCCCACGCGAACGGCGACAAGGTCGTTATAAAATAGTTCGCTATCACAAGAGCAATCATACTGACCAACGTTGTAATACTGGTCGATGCCGTCCTGCAGGACGGTAAAATCCGGTCCCAGCAGCGTGTACTGATGGAACGTGTACGGCATTGTGCCGCTATCGGTCCGCACAGTTCTGGTGACGGGGTACTGGCAAAGGACATATCCTTGATCATCAACTGCCAGTACATGACCAGCATGAGGAATGGATACATCGGTCAAGCTGCCGTTCAGGTCACACATCTGATACGTGCCGCCGGTCTCCAGCAGCAGCTGATCATTCGCAGCTTTCCACATGCTGCCGTTGAACAGCGGTGTGATGATCTTTCCGGCGGACAGATCGACCGCACAGATCCATCGGCTTCTATCGTCACTCGGGGTAAATATCAGCTCCCAGATGTCCTTTTCCTCGATCAGTCGACACGGAAAAACCTCGCAGCTGTCAATTTGCCAAGTTTTCCATGTCGGATATCCCGGATAACTGGTATCCTCTTCTGGTGGGCTTTTTTGAAAATGCGTAATTGCCTGATGCGTAAGCTGTGTTTGCGATGCGGCATCTGCGGCTCCGGCGCCAATCAGCATACAGCCGCACAGCACGAGTGCAGACAGCAAAACCATTCGTTTTTTCATGTTCCCTATCCCCTTGCCAGATGAATTTATACCATATATATAACCTAACCATTCTGCACTGTCAACTGTGACATGAAAATAAATTTTTTGAGAGAACTTTGTCGCATTTTTCCTCGTCTAACGGTTATAGTAAGCGAAGGACTTCACAGGCAGGAGGTATTTTTATGAAACGATGGCGTTATTTATGTGCAGCCGCGCTGATCGCGGGCAGCATGGCGGCGGGAGCCGGTGCGGTATCGATACCGAGCACTGCTTTAACACAGTTGCAGCAGCAGTAGCAGGCAGATACTTCCGCAGATTATCTTTCCGCGGACAGCGGCCAATCCCGCATAGCAGCGTATGCGCTCGTGCCGAAAAAAAATCTGTACAAAATTTCTGCCGACAGCTTGTACGGTATTGCCGATTTGAAAACCGGAAAAATGATCGTTCCCGCAGAATATACCACAATCGATGTGCTGTCAGACGGCAGATTTCTGCTGACTCGTTATGAAAACCAGGCTTCTTCGTTCTATTATGCCGATGCGAGCGGAACGGTCACACCGATTCAGACGCCGGTCAAAGGCACCTATTTCAGCATGGCAGGCGATGACCGTTTCTTCATCGGTGTCTATGCGAAACGTCCGCTGACGGCTACAGTACAGCAGTCTGCCGAGCAGTATGATATTCCGTCACTTGTGCTGCTCGACGAAAACATGAAGGTTATCCGCGATGATATCGACGGCGCTTGCGGTGCTGTATCCACGCCGCATTTTACGAATGGCCTGATGCCAATTCAGACCGGCAGTACTTTGTGGATTGGTTTCCGAAAAGGAGCAATCGGCAACGGAACGTACGGTTTGATTGACAAAACCGGCCAGTTTGTCGGCAGTCACGACTTCGACGAGCTCAGCTGGACGGACAGCCGCTACATCGGCAAGCGCGGCACCGCGCTTTACCAGCTGGACGGCAAAGGCGGTGAAATCCGACTTCCGGCTAACGCTTCGCAGGAAAGCAGCTGGGCCAAGGCGGAACTGGAAGCCGCTCGGGAACATGATATTTCGCTTTCTTTCTATTATCCCAGGCTGAATATCACGCGCGTGGATTTCTGCAGACTGGCGGTCAAGCTGTATCAAAAGGTGTAGCTGAATGCCTCCGTGGCTCCGGCAGCGGCCTTTTCCGACTGCGAGAACGAGAGTGTCTGTCTGGCAGCGGCGCTCGGTATTGTAACCGGCTATGATGACGGAACATTCCGACCGCGCCAGTCCATCACCCGTCAGAAGGCCGCCCTTATTCTCTATCACACCCCAACCGCAAGCCGCTGTGCGCCGTTCTGACGCCCTTGCGCCCTATCCCTCATCCGCCTGTAAAAGCGCACAAAAAAGCCGCCCGGAAAACCGGGCGGCTTGCATTTTTGAGAAATTACTTGAGCTGTACGCGCTCACGAATCGAATCGGTTACGGAAAGCTGTACGCTCTGTGCGGAGTAGCCGGTGCACGCCACCTGCGCCACATAGCTGCCGCGCTTGAGGCTGAACGACGCCGTGCCGTCCGTGCCGGTGGTGATGCTCTTGCCGCCAACCGTGACAACCGCACCGGACAGCGGTGCGCCGTACGCGTTGGTGACAACCAGCTGTACATTCTCGAGAATCTCGCCGGTCAGCTTGACCGTGCGGCCTGCAGAGATTTTGACCGTCTGCGTAACCGCCGCGGTAAAGCGCGAATGCGTTGCCGTTACAACGTATGAGCCGCGCTTGACATAAACAGTTGCCGTGCCGTCCGAGCCGGTGGTCAGCGTCTGCGCTGCCGTGCCGCTCTCCGCGTCCGAAGGCGTGAAGGTGACGGACGCGCCCGAAATCGGCAGACCGAGATCATCGACTACGGAAGCCGTCAGCGCGTAAGTGGTAACGTAGTTGACACGCAGCGTCGGGCTTTGACCCTTGCTCATCACAAAAACGAAATCCGCATAGGATGCACCGCTCTTGCCGAATTCCGCAACCGCAGACTTGTTGATCGTGACCTTGCTGCCCTCGATCTTGTACTGCCAGTTCTCCTCGAGCGTCTTGCCGTTCGAGCGGATATTCTTGAGCTTTGCACCGTCTACCATGTTAAGCGTTACCACCAGATCGGCGTAGCCGCCGGACGAGGTGTTCGCGTCAAAATCAACCGTGCCCGGAACCACTTCGTTCACCGGCGCGGTATCTACCACGCTCAGCGAGCAGGTAAAGGACGAACCCTGATTGGGTACGAATGTAACCGTATAAGTGCCCTTACTCTTCTTGGCAAGCGTCTCCTTGAGCAGACGAATCGTGCCGTTCGTTGCATTATAGGTGTAATCCGTGCCGCGCTCGAGCATCGTACTGCCGATTTTGACGGAATCCAGACGCGTGCCCGCCGGAAGAACGACGTTTACGGTCTGATCGGCATAGTTTGCGGACTGCTCGTACTTGTCAAAGGTAATCTGGCTCGGGCTGACTGCGCTCTGTGCCGAGTTGCTGACCGCCAGACCGATGGCTGCCTTGGAGCCGTCCTCAAAGGTCAGTTCTGCGGTGTAGGTGCCCGCCTTGAGCGTGGACAGATAGGTTTTGTACACGCGAATGCCGTTCTTGTCGCTCAGCAGGTTGTAATCCGTGCCCTGCTTGAGATTGGTGCCGTTGACCGAAACACGGGTCAGATCGTTCTTGTCCGCGTTGAAGGTGAACTCGTAGGAGAACGCGATCGCGTCCTTGTTGTTCACGTCGATAGACAGCGTGGACGGAGAAACCGAAACGCTGGTGGACGCCGCAACGTCCTTGCCGGCAATCTTCGCGGTGACGCCGCTCGCCAGCTCAACGCTGGTCGGCTGCATGGTCAGTTCACAGCCGTTGGAGTTGAGCACCGCCTTCTGAACCGAGCCGCCGCCGGTGACAGTGGTTCTTCCGTTCGCGGTCAGCGTGCTGATGGAGGTACTGCCGGTCGTCAGGATGGTGCCGGTCTGCTCATTGGCAACGTCCCAGACAGCTGCATCCAGCGTCAGGCTGACGCTGCTGCCGTTCATTTTAAGATCGGAGAAGCCGCCTGCAGTCGCTGCCAGATTGCTCTCGGTCAGCGTTGCAGAGGTTTTTACCTCGGTGGTGCCGATATTGGTGTTGCCGGTCGCAATGACCTGCGGGGTCAGTCCGGTCGGGTTGGAGACGACCATCTCGAGTGCGGAAACTCCATCCAGCGTTACATTGCCGCCGCTGACGATGATATCGCCCGCAACGGTGACATCCTCAAGCGTTACATTGCCCGCCAGAACGCCCTCGGTGATGTACAGATTGCCCTTGATATCCGCATCGGCCAGCGTGCACGGTACGGAAATCGTAACGTTTTTGGTATCGCTCTTGAGCGTAGCCTGCGAATACACGTTGCCGTTCTTATTCAGCGAGGTGCCCATATAGCCGTACAGCATTTTGGCGATTTCGCCTCGGCTGAGCGTGCCCTGCGGCTTAAAGGTACCGTTCGTGTAGCCGTTGATATAACCCTGCTTGACCGCTTCCGCAACGTAGGATTTGCTGTAATCGCTCAGCTTGGCCCGATCAGAGAACATATCCAGCGCAGACAGGTCAGCCGTCGGCGTGTACTTGTGCAGTCGGCCGAGGATGGTTGCCGCCTGCTCTCGGGTCAGCGTGCCCTCCGGCGCCATACGGTTGTTGCCGACACCGTTGATATAACCCTGCTTGACCGCAATCTGCACGGTTTCGTAGAAAACATCGCTCGAATTGACATCCGAGAAGCTGATATCCGCCTTTTCGGTAAAGCCGAACGCGCGGTTGATATAGCGCATGAACTCCCAGCGCGTTACCTTGTCATCCGGGCCGTAGTTGCCCGTGCTGGCAGACGGATTGATAATGCCGTTGTCATGCAGCTCGGTAATGTAGGACTTTGCCCAGTGGCCATCAATATCCGAAGCCGCAAAGGCAGCCGGCACGGTACTGACCAGCAGCGCCGCTGTCAGTACGGCGGAAAGGACTTTTTTCAAAGCTATCACCTCTTATTATAATTTACCTTTATTCTACCATTCTTTTGTTTATTTGTGTACTGTTATTTTTATCTCGAGACAGGGCTTTTGTCTAAAGAGACGGCCTGCTGCCGGTTTTGGTTTCACATTTTCGCAGAATTTTCCGGTATTCTCACAGAACGTACAATTTCTGCTCTGCCGTTTTGTATATCATTACTCCGCTTCATGGAATCTTTTCACAAATTCGCGCAAAACCCCTTGCATTGACAGCCGGATATTGTATAATTTAGATAGTGGCAATCCGTCGGCTGAAAGCGGCGATGCGCCAACTAACACGATGAGGTGATACCAATGGATTATATGTCGGAATACAAGCGTTGGCTGGATTGCTCTGCCCTCTCTGCGGACGAGCATGCCGAGCTGGCTGCTGTTGCAGATAATCAGGAAGAGATCGAAAGCCGTTTCTTTGCGCCGCTGTCGTTCGGCACGGCCGGTCTGCGCGGTGTACTGGGCGTCGGCCTCAACCGCATGAACCGCTTTACCGTCGGTCAGGCTGCACAGGGGCTGGCAAACCTGATCGTATCGAACGGTCAGGCCGCAATGGACCGCGGCGTTGCCATCGCATATGACTCCCGCCATTTCTCGGCCGAGTTCGCCAAGCAGTCTGCGTGCATCATGGCCGCAAACGGCATCCAGTCGCTGCTGTTCGATGAGCTGCGTCCGACCCCGGAGCTGTCCTTCGCTGTCCGTCACTACGGCTGCATCGCAGGCATCAACATCACGGCTTCCCACAACCCGAAGGAGTACAACGGCTACAAGGTTTACTGGGAGGACGGCGCACAGCTTCCTCCGGCCGAGGCAGACGTGGTTGCCAGCGAAATGGCAAAGACCGATATCTTCACCGGTGTAAAAACTGCAGACTACGATGAGTCCGTCAAAAACGGTCTGATCCGTATTCTGTCTAAGGAGACCGACGAAGCTTACCTCGGCGAAGTCATTAAAGTTGCGGTAAATCCGGACTGCGTAAAGCAGGTTGCCGATGAGTTCAAGCTGGTGTACACGCCGTTCCACGGTGCCGGCTACCGTCTGGTGCCCGAGATCCTGCGCCGTCTGGGCTACAAGCACATTATCTGTGAGCCGGAGCAGATGAAGATCGACGGCGACTTCCCGACCGTTAAGAACCCGAATCCGGAGTACAAGGAAGGCTTTACGCTCGCCATCGCGCTGGCAAAGCAGAACGATGTTGATCTGATCATCGGCACCGACCCGGACTCCGACCGCACCGGCATCGTCCTCAAGGACAAGTCCGGCGAGTATGTCACCCTGTCCGGCAATCAGGTCGGTGTGCTGCTCACCGATTATATCATCACCGCAAAGAAGCTGACGAACACCATGCCTGCCCATCCGGCGGTGCTCAAATCCATCGTTACCACCGAGATGGCACGCGCGGCGGCTGAAAAGAACGGCGTTGCGTGCTTTGATACCTTCACCGGCTTCAAGTTCCTTGCCGAGAAGATCAAGCAGTTCGAGCAGGACGGCTCGCACGAGTACATTTTCGCGTTTGAGGAATCCTACGGCTACCTGTGCGGCGATTATGCCCGCGACAAGGATGCCGTTACCGCTTCCATGCTGATCGCCGAGATGGCGGCTTACTACCGTACCCAGGGCAAGACCCTGTACGACGCAATGGAAGAGATGTACGAAAAGTACGGCTACTACTGCGAACAGACCATTTCGATCGTTATGCCGGGTGTTTCCGGCCTGCAGCGCATGAAGGAGCTCATGCAGGAGCTCCGCGACAAGCCGCTGACCCAGATCGGCACCCACAAGGTCGATTACACCCGCGATTACATGCCGGGCACCCGCACCTGCATGGCAGACGGCAAGTCCGAGCCGATGGAGCTTAAGGGTCAGAACGTGATGTACTACGAGCTCGAGGGCGGCACAACCTTTATCATCCGTCCGTCCGGCACCGAGCCGAAGGTCAAGGTTTACATCATGGCCAAGGGCGAGAACAAGGCCGAGGCCGCAGAAAAGGTCGAGGCTCTGACCGCTGCAGCGAAGGAAATCGTAAAGTAACTGAGGCAACACCGCAGTAAAAATCCAGCAACGCTGAATGCAGCCGAATTCCGGTTCGGCTGCATTTTTCCGGAATCACCTTGATTACCGAAATTATTATACCTTAAGGCAACACCGCACAATTAAAGCGGCGGCTCCTTGTGCAGGCTCCGATCGCACTGCCGCGGTGCTTTGCGGAAATTTTGTGTCCTGACTTTGGCTTCGGTTCCTTGCGCGAGTTCCGTCCGCGCTGCCGAAGTTTCACGGTAATACATCAAGTATTACCGCAAAACTGTGCCTCGTCAGTACGCAAAATTTACTCGCAAATCACTCTTGTTCAATTATGCGGTATTGCCTTAATTATTTTAGGGGAACAAAAATATGATCAAACGCATTATTTCCTGTATTGTAAGCACGGTCATCGTGCTCGGTGCCACCATCGCGTATGACCGCACGCCTGCATGCCGCATTGCCGTGATGGAGCAGGTGCCGACACAGCTGGCTTCCGTTCTGCCGCGTGCTGCCTCCTATGAACTGGAGCTGCGTACGGAGGAAGGCAACCGCAGCTACACGGTCAACTGCCATGACAAGGACGGCAGCACCTTCCGCTCCTACACCATGCAGACCGTGGAAGGCGAGGAAGAACCGCTCAATTTCACCTACACGGACTACACCTACGACGAAAACGGCAACTGCACGGATGCTATCACCACCGACAAGACCAACAACTCCACCTCGGAGTATCGCCGCAGCTATGACGACAAAAACCGCGTTCTGCGCACGGAAAACTACGAAGACGGCGAACTTTCGGCCTCCTCCGAGACGGTTTACACCGAGGTGGACAACGGTCAGTCCTCTGCCGTCAACACGGTTTACGACGCAGACGGCAACGAGCTGATGGTCGTCCGCATGGGCATGAACACCAACGGCGACGTGCTGTCCTCCCGCACCTACGAGGGCGAGGACAATATCACCTCCTCCACCGACAACCGCTACGACAGTCAGGGGCGGCTCATCCAGTCGGTCACCGTAGACGAGAGCGGCGTCGTGTTCGAGGTGCTCACCGTGTACTCGGTGGACGGCAAAACGCAGACCACCCGCTCGACCATCGAAGGCGGCACCCTCTCGACCGATACCCGTACCTTTGATGATAACGGCAATCTGGTCTCCATGCACCAGACCGACAGCGACGGCTACGCAAGCGATACCACTTATACACAGTTTAAGTGACCTGTCGCGGAACTTTAATCCGCAGTGAAAACCACCCGTTCGGGTGGTTTTTCCTTTTTTTCGGACATACTATTATCAGCTATACACCGACCATTTCTCCCTATTTGTCGGTTTTCCGCTAAACTCCTGCAAAATTCCTGTCTGGATATTGCTTTTTCTCGGTCAAACCGCTATAATCGCTATATGCGTATCAAGACTGTGTCAACAGAGCACAGCTATAGAGAAATAGATCGGAGGTGCGCTATGCGCATCATTATTGTAGGCTGCGGCAAAGTCGGCTCGGAGCTGGCGGGACAGCTCAGCGCGGCCGGACACGACCTGACACTGATTGACCTGTCCGAACGCCGTCTGGATGAACTTTCCAACACATACGACCTTGCTACAGTAAAGGGCAGCGGCACCAGCTATCACGTTCTGCGTGAAGCCGGCGTGCAGGATACCGACCTGCTAATCGCCGTTACCACCCATGACGAAATCAATCTGCTTTCCTGCCTGATCGCTCGTAAAGCATCCGGCTGCCACGCCATTGCGCGTGTGCGCGATCCGGAATATGTATCCGACCTCGGCTTTATCCGCGATGAGCTGGGTATTTCGATGGTCATCAACCCCGAGCTGTCCACCGCGCGTGTTGTTTCGCGTCTGATCCGCTTCCCGTCGGCCATCCGCGTCAGCACGTTTGCCCGCGGACGCATCGAGCTGCTCGACCTCAAAATCCCGCACGAGTCCCGCCTGGACGGTATGGCGGTCTGCGAGGTCAATCCGCTGCTCCGCACGGACGTGCTGCTGTGTATGGTCCGCCGCGACGGTCAGACCTATATTCCCAAGGGCGACTTCATCCTGCGCGAAAACGACAACATCACGGTTATCATTCCGCCGCACGAGCAGAGCGAATTTTTCGAGAAGGTCGGTTTGCCGGTCAAGCGCATTTCCTCTGCGATGCTGGTCGGCGGCGGCAAAATCTCGTACTTTCTTGCGAAAATCCTGCTGAATTCCGGCATTTCAGTCAAGATTATCGAAAACAAACTCGAGCGCTGCGAGGCACTGTCCGAAATGCTCCCGCACGCGACCATCATCTACGGCGACGGCACCGACCGCAACCTGCTCGATGAGGAGGGGCTGGCAACCTGTGAGGCCTTCGCGGCTCTCACCGGCATGGACGAGGAGAACATCCTGCTTGCGCTGCACGCCGGCCGTCATTCCCGTGCGAAGCTGTTCACCAAGGTCAACCGTGTGAACTTCGAGGAAGTCATTGCCAGCATGCCGATCGGCAAGGTGATTCGCCCCAAGCAGACCACCGCCGAGCTGATCAGCCAGTACACCCGCGCGATGCAGAACTCGATGGGCTCCAACGTGGAGACCCTGCATCAGCTGGACGGCGCAGAAGCGCTTGAGTTCCGTGTTGCGGCGCACCATCTCACCGGTGTTCCCCTGCAGTATATGCCGATTCGTCCGGATGTTCTGCTGTGCTGCATCAACCGCAGAGGCAAGCGTATCATTCCGCGCGGCCACGATGTGCTGCATGAAGGCGATACGGTTATCGTCGTTTCCACCTTCGAGGGCATGAACGACCTTCAGGATATCTTCCTGCCGACAGCCGGAGGGCGCGAAAAATGAATTTCGCAATCGTCCGCTATCTGATCGGCTGGCTGATGGGCATTGAGTCCCTGTTCCTGCTGCTGCCCGCATTTACCGCGGTCATTTACCGTGAACCCGAGCTGCCTGCCTATATCGCCACCGCACTGATTTGTATGGTCGGCGCAGGCATTCTGTGTGAATACAAGCCGAAAAACACCAAGTTCTACGCACGCGAAGGCTTTGTGGCAGTCGCGCTGTGCTGGCTGGTGCTGGCCGTGACCGGTGCCCTGCCGTTCGTGCTCAGCCGCGAGATTCCGTTCGCAGTAGATGCGATTTTCGAGGCCGCATCCGGCTTCACCACCACCGGCGCTACCATTCTCGGCGATGTGGAGGCGCTTTCGCATGCCTCTATGCTATGGCGCTGCCTGATGCACTGGGTCGGCGGCATGGGCATTCTGGTGTTCATGCTGATCGTCCTGCCGTTGGCAGGCGGTCAGACCATTTATCTGATGCGCGCGGAAAGCCCGGGACCCTCGGTCTCCAAAATATCGCCGCACATGCGCGATACCGCGCTTATCCTGTACGCGATTTACTTTGGACTGACCGTTCTGCAGATTATTCTGCTGCTGTTCGGCGGCATGCCGATGTTCGACGCCATCTGCGTTTCGCTCGGCACGGCAGGCACCGGCGGCTTCGGCAACTGGAATAATTCCATCGCGCACTACAACAGCGCCTACCTGCAGAATGTCATCTCGGTCTTTATGATCCTTTTTGGCATCAATTTCAACGCGTATTTTCTGCTTTTGACCCGTAAATTCAAGCAATTGTTCAAAATCGAGGAGATTCGCGTGTACCTCGGCGTGATTGCCGTATTTACCACGCTGATCGCCTTCAACGTGCGCGGCTGCTTCGGTTCGCTGCGCGAGAGCTTCCACCATTCCCTGTTTCAGGTTGCGTCTATCATCACGACCACCGGTTTTTCAACCGTGGACTTTAACCAGTGGCCTGCATTCAGCAAGCTGCTGCTTGTGCTGCTGATGTTCATCGGCGCGTGTGCCGGTTCGACCGGCGGCGGCATGAAATGCTCGCGCATCCTGCTGCTGTTCAAGGGCGTAAAGAAGGAAATGATGTCGCTGATTCATCCGCGTCTGGTGCGCGTGCATAAAATGGACGGACAGCGCGTCCAGCATGAGGTCATGCGCTCGGTCAACGCCTTTCTTGTGGCATATCTGATCGTCATTGCCACTTCCATCCTCATTGTCAGTCTGCACTGTGAGGATATGGTAACCAGCTTCACCTCGGTCGTTACCTGCATCAATAACGTCGGTCCGGGACTCAATCAGGTCGGTCCTGCAGCCAACTTCGGTGCACTGCACCCGCTGAGTAAAATCGTGCTGACTTTCGATATGCTCGCCGGTCGTCTGGAGCTGTTCCCCATGCTTCTGCTGTTTGCGCCGGAAACGTGGAGAAGAAACCGATAAAAAAACTGCCGCTAAACGTATACCGTTTAGCGGCTTTTGCGATGTCGAACGACCACGAATCATTCCGGTGCTCCACCGACACACCCGAATCATCGCGACAGAATATGTCGAGATGGGGGCCGGTTGCTCATGGGTATCTATCTCTTTGGGTAACACGATGGTGCTTTTTCTGTCTGACAATAACCTGCCACGAAAGCTATCGGTTGACAAATACGTCTTATCTGCCGCCCTTCGCAGTTTTAATCTATCGACAGATGCTTTTTCAGTGCCTTCACATAGGAGTCCGCATAGCGGCTGAATACCACGTTTTTCTTGCGGATGAGACCGATGCGCATGCTGCCTTCCATCTCGAGCGGCCGCGCGATAATGCTCGGACTGTTCAGCTTGCGGTCGATAATGCCCGAGCTGACCGTAAAGCCGTTCAGTCCGATTACCAGACTGAACAGTGTTGCGCGGTCGCGGACCTGAATGGTTTTCGGCATGTCGAGCATGCTGAGCAATTCCTCGGAAAAATAAAAGGAATTGCGGTCTCCCTGCTCAAAAATCAGATACGGATAGGGCTTCAGTTCATCGAGCGTGATGCACTTCCGGTCTGCGAGCGGATGGTCCTTATTGATGAACACATGCGGTGCGGCAGTGAACAGTTCCTCGAACACGAGCTCACTTTTGCGCAGCAGCTTGGAGAGCACGGTTTCGTTGCTCTCGGACAAATACAGCAGACCCAGCTCGCTTTTGCCCGACGCCACATCATCAATGATCTCACCGGTCTGCGTTTCCCGCAGGATAAAACCGTACTGGTCCGCGTCGTACTCCTTGACAACCTCGACGAATGCGTTCACCGCGAACGAATAGTGCTGACATGACACGCAGAACTTGGGCACGCGCTTTTTGCCCACGCCGAAGTGCTCCTGCATGATGTCTGCCTGCTCGAGCAGCATGCGCGCAAACGAAAGCAGCTCCTCGCCCTCCTGCGTGACGGTTACGCCCTTGTTTGAGCGCACAAAGGCGGTAACGCCCATCTCCTTCTCTAAATTGTGAATCGCGGCGCTCAAACTCGGCTGCGAGAGAAACAGCCGCTCGGCGGCGTCCGTGATGTTGCCGCATTCGGCCACAGTGACAAGATAGGTCAACTGCTGCAGGGTCATAGGAAAAACCTCCGGGAAATAATCTGTATCTATTGTAGCATGTCTGTGCGGAAATACAATGCGGTTTTCCTATCTATTCCCTCAATTTCATGCTATGATAGAGATAAAGGAGAGCGTAAAAATGAAAAATGTACTGTTCTACGGCGATTCCAACACCTGGGGTTATCAGGGCGACGATCCCATGCACCGCCTGGACGCGGACAAGCGTTACACCGGTGTGGTTGCGGCTCAGTTCCCGGACGTGCACTTTATCGAGGAAGGTCTGTGCGGACGCACCATCTGCAGCACCGACCCGATTGATTACAGCCGAAACGGCATGGCAATGCTGCCTGCCCTGCTGGCAACGCACGATCCGCTCGACGTGATCGTTATCATGCTCGGCACAAACGACAGCAAGGCAATGTACGGCCACTCACCGTTCACCATCAGCGATGCCATGGACCGCACGATCAAGCTGATGCAAAGTCCGCTTTTATGGTCAAATACCATGCAGAAACCGCAGATTCTTCTGGTTGCACCGCCGAAAATGGGCGAAAACCTTGCAGACAGCGTCTACTACGGCATGTTTGACGAAAGCAGTGCCGCACTCATCCATGCTCTGCCCGCACGGTTCCGCACGCTGTCAGAAAAATACGGCTGCGCCTTTGTGGACGGCTCGGCTGTCACGGCGGCAAAGTGCTCGGACCAGATTCATCTGACCGCAGAGGAGCACGCCGTGCTCGGCAGGCTCATTGCGGACAAGCTGCGCGAGCTGCTTTAACCCCCTGCCCGAAAGCATTCGTCATCTTTTCCCCCGGTTTTGTCACCTGACAAAACCGGGGTGTTTTTTGCCGCATTTTATCCACAGCCTGTTGATAATTCCTGTGGATTGTGTGTCATTTTTTGCAGAATTTACGCGTAGTTCACTCTGTTTTTCCTATCGGTGTATTTCGTGTCAAAAATCGGACATTTCGTGTGCCCGACCGCACAGCAGGCTGCAAAGCTGCTATGATAAGCGCAGGCAATTTTCAGTCTCTTTTCTGCAGGCGCGGCTCGTTCCACCGCACCGCAGAATTGGAAAAGGAGGAATATACCATGAAATTCAAACGCGGCATAAGCCTTGCTCTGGCACTGGCTCTTATCGCCGGCATAGGCGGCCCGCTTGATATCCGCGCAGCGGCGGCGGATACCGGCAGCTCGGACGCGCTTGCGGCGCTCGGTATTGATTCGAGCAAAGCGCCCGACGGCTTTAATGCCAACGACCCCAGCAACCCATACGGGCGCAATACCATCAAGGTTACGCCGGTGTACGAGCTGTATACCGTTGGTCTGACAAGTGATGTTCTGCCGTCGGATAAAATCAATCTGGACAAGCGTGAAAGCGCAGAGCAATGCGATACAAGCGTTTCCAAGTCCAACCAGAAGGACAATGCCCTTCAAAGCACGCTGTACGGCAATGATGATAACACATCTACCAAGGCTCAGCAGTTTTTGAGCGCTCAGAAGCAGAACCAAACTATTTCTGAGGGTAAAACCACCTCTACCGGCACATACGCACAGTTCCCGACAGGCAGCAAGGGCAATGACGGCTATGCCACCAAGGGCTATCTGACCGGCATGACCAATGCTACTACCGATTTGCAGGATGGTACCGATTACGCTATGGCAGACGTGGCCGCAGGCCATTTCACCTCGAGCAGTGACGCCAAGTCCTCGCAGACGGTCATGGTTTACGCCGGTGACCTGAGCGCGAAAGGTGGTCTGTACCTGCGATTCGGCGATGCGAAAACCGGCGAGTACGGCAAGCCGATCACGCTGCTGGACACCAGCAAGGAAATCGGCAACCCGAATCTGACCGACACCAGCGACGAAGGCAGCACGACTGCCAAAAAGGTCGAAAACTTCGCAGAAAACCCGTATCAGCTGAAAAACTACCTGCAGGTAGCTACCGGCGACTGGGACAACGACGGTAAGGACGAGGTTGCGGTCTATGTGCCGGAGGTCGGCAATTCCCGCATTGAGATTTACGACCTGCAGACTAACGATTACTCCAATCCCTCTAACTGGAGACAGGCGTGGACGTACTTCTTCCGTGAGGGCAGTGTCGTTTCCAACATGATCTCTCTCGTCAGCGGTGACGTCAACCAGGACGGCGTAGACGATCTCGCCTGCACCTGGGGTTACTACTACGGTCCGCAGCAGAACGCGGGCTCGCGTGCCGTTGTAATGTTTGGCTCCACGAGCGCGCACATGCTGCAGAGTTCGCAGGAATTCCCGCTGACCTACGAGGGCAGCAATCTGGTCCGCGCATCCTTCGCCTTCGGCGATATGACCGGCGGCGGCAAAACGCTGATTCTGGCGGCTCAGTCGGATGCCGACCTCAAGGCAAATAAGCAGAATACACGCTATGTAGGTTTGTACGCATGGAACGGCGTCACCTTCCAGCCGTCTGTTTCGCAGAATTTCGATCTGTTCTCCAAGGATAAGGACGGAAACTATATTTACAGCGCAATGCAGAATCACATCGAAAACGGCACCGACGTTTTCCGTTCTCTGCCGCTGTGCCCGGCCAATACGGCGATTATCTCCCGTCCGACCGCAGGCGAAAAAGGCGATGACGGCAAGACCAGCGATCTGCTGTACTTTGACAGCCTTGTTATCTCCTGCGATGAGAATGGTCTGAATATCAAGCAGGCGCTCGACAACACGCCTGCTATGCCGAATGACGACTACGTTGAGTACGATGCATCCGCAGGCTCTGTGACCACCGCGGTGGATAAAGACAACAACACCGCAGGTTCGGGTACGCTGTTCACACTGACGCAGACCATGTCCAAGGATGAGGACAAGCAGTCTGAATCCTACAACGTCACCGGTAAAGTTCCCCAGTACGCAACCCGTTATTATTACAAGAGCTGGTGGCATAAACTGTTCCGCAAAAGATCTTCCTATCAGGCTTTTGTCGGCTATGTAGATGCTACTACATCGCAAACAACACCTTACACCACCCGCACGCCGGGTACAACCAGACTTTCGACCGTCAACCTGTTTGACGGCTCTCAGCCGGTAAAAACCGATGTCAACAGCTCGTACACGCTCTGTCTCGCCAACACGGACGACGATACCAGCTACATGACCTACACCGGCAAGCACTATTACACCTACTCCGACCCGCAGGTTCTGGCGGTACTGGCTTCGCCTCCGTACTTCTCCGATCTGCTCGACCGTGATGACCTTTCGGGCAACTACGCCGAGTCCTCCACCACCTACTCGAGCATGAAGGGCACCGAGAACGGCACCAGCTCCTCCTCTACCATCTCGGTCGGCGCATACGTCTCCTTTGAGCAGGAATTCTCGGTATTCGGCGTTAAGATCGGCAGCGTTGAGGCGGAAGCCGCCTTTACCTCCGGTTTCACCTACGAGACCGAGCACACCTCCTCGCTCGAGCAGTCCATCACCTACGAGACAACCTCCGGCGAGGACAGAGTGGCGTTCTATTCCATCCCGATGGAGATTTACGAGTATACCTCCTACATCCCGGATGGCAAGGGCAGCTACACTAAAGTAACCTCCACCGTTTCCATCCCGCACGAAGCCTCGATCGGTCTGATCGACCTGTCCGACTACGAAAATATAGCCGAGGATTACAGCGTTCTGCCATCCATTTCGGGCAGCGTACTGACGCATACGATTGGTGATCCGTCCAGCTATCCGAGCGCACCGAGTGCAGACTCCAAGGCTTATAACGGTGATCCGGCTAAGGTTGACTTCACCGCGGCAGGCGGCGGCTCCGGCATCACGCAGGAGATCAGCTTCTCCACCTCGGACAGCAAAAACTACACCAACACCACCTCTATCGAAACGAAAGCCGGTGCAGGCGCAGGCGGCGTAACCGCAGGCGTTGTGGCAGGTTCGGAAAGCTCTGCCGGCAAGGTATCGGTCAACACCGCAGGCGGCTCGTTCTCCGGTTCGCTGCAGAACATGCCGATTGAAGCCAAACCGTACGGCTACGGCATGAACTGGCGTATTTTCTGCTACAACTACCGCAGCGGCAATCAGGCGTTCCCGGTTGTTACCTACGCGGTAACCGAGCCGCAGGCTCCGTCTCCGCTGCCGGAGGATTTTGAGCAGGATGTTGCGGCAACCACCGATGATTCCGTCACCCTGACGTGGACGTACGACAAGATCGTTTCCGGTTTCCAGCTGTACCGCTACTACAACTTCCCGGACGGCTCCGGACGCAAGGAACTCGCATTTGTTCCGTTCACCGATGGTGAGCGTCACGATGACGGCACCTACACCTTCAGCTACACGGATAAGAACCTGTCTCCCTATACCGAGTATGAATATCAGATTCAGACCCGCAACAACAACAAGGCTGAGCAGCAGCGCAACAGCATTTACAGCGAACCGCTGACCTGCCGTACCAAGACCACAGCAGGCTATCCCGATATTTCGGTAACGATTGACGGCAAGGAGAAGCAGACGGTTCTGCCGATCTATCCGGATTCTCTGGCAACCGCAACGGTTAAGTATAACGGAGACAATAAAAATCCGGACGGCGGCAAGTACAACAGCGTAAGCTATCAGTGGCAGAAGCTGAACAATGGTTCCTGGACCGAGATTGCCGGCAGCGTTTCCGATACGCTGAGCATCGAAAACGCCGGTTCTGCCGACAAGGGCACTTACCGCTGCCGATTGAATGTGCTCTACTTCGACAACACCGCCCAGAAGGAGTTCAGCATTTCCGCTTACTCGCCTGAGATTACCACACAGTACAGCAAGCGCACGCCCAAGTGTGATTTGACGGTTGAAGCGAAGACTGCTCAGGTTGGCGGTACGTACAACCGCACGCTGCACATCAACGCTAAAATGAGTTCCGCGTCTGCTACCTCCACCATCCCGACCGGCACGCTCAGCTTCCTGATTCGCGGCACGGACTTCTCCACCACGGTTGCGGCAGAGATTGGCGCCAACGGCGTGGCCACCAAGGACGTTGTCGTGCCCGCAGACGGCGCATATACGGTTACCCCGTATTATCCGGGCAGCTATGTATTCAAGGATATGAGCAACGCGGAAGGTCAGATGGTTCTCGTTGGCGAGAACGCGACCGGCTACCAGCTGACGCTCACCAACGGCAAGGATAACAACAGCGTCACCCGCTTCACCTACGGCGATACGGTAACGCCGTCGCTCTCCCGCATGAGTAAGGATACGCATGGTCTGCAGAAGGTCAATAACGCGACCTTCAAGTATGCAGTTTCCGGTTCGGAAACACAACGGGATTTGACCAATCCGCTGGATGTCGGCACTTACACGCTGTATGCTTATGCAAACGGCGAAACCAAACCGGTTGCGGAAACCGAGTTTACCGTTGTTCAGCGTGCCGTTACGCTGCGCGTTGTTACCCCGAAGGACGGCGTTGCACAGGATAAGGTTAACCCTACCGACTCGAAACAGCTTTCTCTCGCGGCAGACACGAAAAACATGACTGCTGATGAGATTGCTGCTCTGCACCTTGGCTATACCGCAGTCAACACCGCAGGCAACACGGTGACGCTCGAGCCGAACATTGCGCCCAGCAACTACACGGTTTCTCCGTGCAAGACTACCGCTACCAACGAAACGCTGTACAACAACTATGAATTTACCTTTATCCCCGGCGTTTACACGGTAAACGGTCTGACTTACATCCTGACTCTCAAGGCCGAGGACTTTGGCGAAGGCGCAAACAAACACTCTGTCGGTTCTGCGTCGATCATTACCGCAGGTCTGAATGCCGGCAAGGCGGATGACGGCAGCGCAATCTCCAGCTTTACCGCAAACACCGATGTTACCCTGACGGCTGTGCCGGATGCAGGTTATGCAGTCGATTACTGGACCTATGACGGCAAGGAAATCGAGAACAGCAAGGAGAAGAGCTCGGTTACCATCAAGACCCTTGCAAAACCGGCATCTGTTTTGGTTTACTTCAAGACCACCAATACCAAACTGAATGCTTCCGTTCAGAATAAGCAGGGCGGTACACTCAAATGCACGGATGAAAATGGCTCCGAAAGCCTCAAGAATTTCCCGGCTTACATTGCCAGCGGTGCAAAGTTCAACTTCACCGCAACGCCGGATACCGGCTGGCACTTCAAGCAGTGGATCCGCAAGGAATTCGGTGCAAACAACTATCCGGCAGGCACCAAGCACGACAACGGCTCCAACACGCTCGCTGTCGAGGTTGGCGTGCAGGATATTGATCTGATCGCCGTATTTGAGCGCGACAGCTACACGCTGACACTGGAAGGTGAACTGACCGCAAGCTATCAGACGGTTGATCCGGACGATACCTCCAAGACGCTCAAGAGCGGAGACAGCGTCACCGGCGATACCCGGATTACGGTAGCGCCCAAGGCAGGCTATGCTGCCGCCACAGGCGAGACCTATCAGGTAAACGGCAAGGCTGTTGAAGCAGGAAAGCTCAACGCTGGCGGCAGCTATACCTTCCCCATCACCGAGAACACCAAGGTTTCGCTCAAGACCGACCGTGCCGCATTTGCGATTACCACACTGAAAATGGAGCATGGCACGATCATTGCAACCGTAGACGGCGAAGCTGTGGACGATCTGTCCAAGATTCCCGGCGGCAGCAAGGTTGAGCTGCAGGCACGCGCAGACCGCGGCTATCACTTCGATCACTGGATTGTAAACGACACCGTACAGAAGGAAACCAACGGCATTTACACCATCAGCGAACTGGCCGACGATCTGTCCATCAGCGCTGAATTTGCCGAGAGCGCTCCCTACACCGCCAAGGCTACCGCTGCGGCCGGCAACGGCACGGTAGCGTATACGCTGTATGATATCTACGGCGATGAGGTCGAAACCAAAACCATGTCGACCGAAGGCGTAACCATTTATCAGGACGAAGAAATCACTTTCACCGCACAGCCGAAATCCGGCTATCAGGTAGAGCAGTGGAAGGTAGACGGCAAGCTGACCTCCGGCAACAGCCTGACCAATCCGGAAGGCAAAATCCGAGCCGCAAAAAATATTGAAGTGACGGTATACTTCAAGGTTTCCGCCAAGTACTTCCCGTACTTCGGTACGGCTGCGGCAGACGGCAGCTTGACCGCTGCTATCGATGGCAGCACGATTACCTCCGGCGAAAATCAGCCGAACGGCAGTGTAATCGCCTTCACTGCAGTACCGAACACCGGCAAGATGGTTGAAAAGTGGACGGTTACCAAGGGCGATCTCGCTGCTGCGGAAAGCAAAACACCTGTACAGGCGGACGGTGCTAATCTGGTCGATCCGATTTACACGCACACGCTGAGCGGCAACCAGACCATCCGCGTTCACTTCACCGACCTTGTACAGTACGATGCCAAGATTTCCGGCACGAACGGCACCGGCAAATTCACCTACACCACGCCGATTCAGCCGAACGACACCGGTGCAGTCAACAGCGCATCCGCTCAGGTTCGCACGAACGGCACGCTCAAGCTGACGCTCACGCCGAGCACAAACTGTGTTGGCACCGCCGAGGAGATCAAGTCCGAACTCGAGAAGGCGGCTCCGAATGCCGTTGTTTCCGTCACCGAGAATAACGGCAGCTTTGAAGCGGTTATCCGCAACGTAACGGAAGCTCTGACGGTCAACACCGACAATCTGTTCCACAAAACTTACGCAATTACGGCCGGCAAGGCCGAAAACGGCAGCGTTTCCGCTTCTGCGGCACGCGCCAAGGCTGGCGACAAGGTAACGCTCACCGCTGCACCCGCAAGCGGCTATCAGCTGAAAACCCTGACGCTGACACCGGAGACCGCGCTCGACAAGACGGTTTCCGCGTCCACCCTGACCTACACCTTCACCATGCCGGCGAATGACGTTGCAGTTACCGCAGCCTTTGCCGTCAAGCCGAGCAGCGGCGGCGGCGCAGGCGGCAGCGGTGGAGCAGGCGGCGGCGCTGTTGCACCGGCTCCGACCGACAGCGGCTCGTCCTCCATTACCTCGCCGGACGGCACCAAGGTTCCCGCAACGGTTGAGGTAAAGAACGGCATCGCAGCAGTTTCCGCCGACAGCTCCAAGCTGACTGCGGTTTCCGGCAAGGATTCGCTGACGCTTGACCTGTCCGCAGATTCCACCGTACGCACGGTATCGCTCACCGGTGATGTGGTAGCTGCTCTCGCCGGTGCAAAGAACGGCGCAGCGCTTACCCTGCCGAACGGCACGGTTGCACTCGACCGTGAGACGCTGACCGCACTCGGCAGCGCCGCACAGGCCGATGGTATGGCAAGTATTTCGATCGCTTCCGCTGACAAGTCCTCCCTGACGGACGCACAGCGCAAATACCTGCCGAAGAACAGCACCATCCTGAACATTTCTGCGCAGGTACAGCCGAAAAACGGCACTGCAACCCGCGTTCACGCGCTGAACGGCACGGCTTCGGTTTCTGTAGCATACAGCCTCAAGAGCGGCGAGAACGCCGCGCATCTGGTTGCATACTATCTTGCTGAGGACGGCTCGTTCGAGAAGCTGCCTGTCATTTATGATGCAGCGACCGGAAAGGCTACCTTTAAGACCACCCACTTCTCCACCTTCGTTATCACCCACGAGTACAGCAGCGACTTCTCCGATGTCAACCTGCGCAAGTGGTTCTACAACGAGGTCAACACTGCACTCGAGAACGGCTGGTTCAAGGGCCTGACTGCAACCAGGTTCGGTCCGGATGACGGCATGACCCGCGCAATGCTGGTTCAGGTGCTCTACCGCATGAGCGGCAGCAAGGCCGCTTCCACCGCACAGTTCACCGATGTGGCGGACGGCAAGTGGTACGCAGAAGCCATCGCATGGGCCTCCGAAAACGGCATTGTCAACGGCTTCACCGACGGCAGATTCCAGCCGGATACGCTGATCACCCGTCAGCAGCTGGCGGCCATCCTGTACCGCTACGATACCTATCGCGGTCATACGCCGCAGGGCAGCGCAGCACTCGATGGCTACGCAGACGCGGCTTCTGTCGAGTCGTGGGCTGCTGAAGCAATGAGCTGGGCGAACGGCAACGGTCTGGTAACCGGCGTTACCCCGACCACGCTCGTGCCGAACGGCACCGCAACCCGTGCTCAGGTAGCGGTTATCCTCAGCCGCTACACCGACCAGTAATCCCATCCGATCCATACCCCCCAACGGATATGGTATGAACAACCGCCCTGCAAGGGCAGACAATACCGACAGCGCCTGAAAACGCACACAAGCGACACCAATCGAAATATAGTGTCGCTTGTTTTTTTGCTTCTCACACGGAATACGCTCACGCGAGAACGAATCGAACAGCCGCGACAGAAATTCCATGCTCATATGTCAGCTTCTCCGGCGTGATATACTCTGCCAACCGAATCGCAAGTATTTTCAGGCTCGCGGCTCATTATATCGTACATCATGTTCTATATTTGCATAATACTGTGCAAATTCGACTCATTTTGATTTACAACGTCGTTGCAGGGTGATATACTGAAATTACCATATAAGATGCGCCGGATTATGCTTTGAGGAGAATGCTATAATGACCATGAATGACCCGCTGCTCCGCACGGACAGCTATGCAAAAATCTTCCTGTATAACACCCATGAAACCGTCGCCTGTGTGCCGCGCCACACCATCCGCATGCGCGATAAAGTGCGCCCGGACAAGCTGCGCGAAGCCGTCGAGCAGGCACTGCTGCGCTTTCCGCACATGATGCTGACCGCCGAGCCGACCGAGACCGCGTTCCGCTACCGCCGCAACGTGCAGCCCGCCGTAGTGCTGCCGTTCGACGGTGTATCCACCCGCTACACCATCGGCTCCAAGGATACGAACGGATACTTATTTCTCGTCGGCTACCACGACAAGACCATCTATATGGAGTATCAGCACTCTATCTCGGATGGACGCGGATTCGAGGAGTTTATCCGCTGTGTACTGTTCCAGTACCTGAAAAACTGCGGTTTCCCGGTTGAGAATGACGGCTCTGTGCGCGGCATGGATACCCGCTGGTCTCCCGAGGAGAGCGCAAACGGCTACGAGCAGCTGGCAGACCGTGAATTTTCGCCGGATGGCATCTGGAAAAAGCCGGCGGCTGTTCATGCCCCCGAGGTACAGTGGGGCGCTGACGGCTCCGAGGTCGTCACCGAGGTGACGTTCCCGTTTTCTCAGCTGCACGATTACGCAAAGTCCATCGGTGTCAGTCCGCTGTCTGTACTGGCTCCGCTGATGATGAAAGCGTTTGATGATAAGTTCGGCGGAACGGACAAGCCGGTTATCGCGGAGATTCCGGTCGATCTGCGTCCGCTGCTGCCGACGCTTACCACGCGGTATTTTATTTGCTTTATCGATCTGCCGTATTTTCCGGAATACCGCGATCTGCCGAATGACGAAGTGTTCCGGCGCACGAAGGCGTTTTTGAAGGATCAGATGCAGCGCGAACAGCTGCTCTATCGTGCAAAAGCCGCCGCAGACCGCTGTGAATCGCTGCATGAGGCAGACATGCCGCTCGCAGAGAAAATGCAGGCGGCACAGAAGGTCACGACTGATTTTGTGCTCGAGGACAGCTTTCTCATTACCAATGTCGGCCGGTTCGCCCTGCCGGAAAGCTGCCGTCCGTATGTACTCGATTACGGCGCAATCCTGCCGTGCGCCGTGCAGCCGTTTGCGCTGCTGATCTCGTCGTATGGAGATAAAATGAAACTGTCCGTTGCGCAGCGCGATCACGATATGCAGGTTGTCGAGGATTTGTGCGCCGGTCTGCGGCAGCTTGGCATCCAGCCTGAAACACTCAGCTATCCGTTTGTGGTGACACGGTATAACGGACTTGAGTGCGGGATGTAAATTCAAAACTGTAATTTCAAAAGCAAAACGCTCAGCTATCGTTTGATAGCTGAGCGTTTTCTTTATCCAAGCCGCGCGACTGTGTAGCCGACATACAGACCGGCACCGGTCACAAGTGCATTCTCGTCCACATCGAAGCCGCCGTTATGGTTGGTGATCATCGTGTGCGGAAAATCCGGATTGCTGGTGCCGAGATACGCATACGCGCCCGGCTTATACAGCTCAAACTCGGCAAAATTGTCGCCGCTGAGCGACAGCTCACGGTCAGTGACAACGTGTCCTTCTCCGAGCAGCTCGTCCACGACCTGAGCAGCTTCCTCGCACACCTGCGGGTCATTGACGAGCGCAGCGGCAAAGTCCGTCCACTCGATTTCCGCCGTGCCGCCGTACAGCGCAGCGATGCTCTGCGCGGTCTCACTGACCTGTGCGCGAACGCGGTCGCGGCTCTCCTGCGAAATAGTGCGCGTTGTGCCCTCCATTTCAGCAAATGCTGCCACGGCGTTGTAGGTCGTGCCCGCGTTCAACCTGCCGATACCGATAATCACCGGCTCGGTCGGTGAAGTGCGGCGCGTAACCAGTCCCTGCACTGCCACAACAATCTGGCTGGCGATATACAGCGCATCCACGCCCATATGCGGCGTGGAAACGTGCGTGGACCTGCCGTGCACGCGAATGCGGAAATGATCGACTGCGGCGTTGTTGATGCCCGGTTTGAGTCCTACCGTGCCTGCCTCCAAATCGTATGCCGTGTGCAGACCGAACACGCGCTCGGCACCCTCCAGCACACCGGCTGCGACAAACGGCTTTGCGCCTTTTCCGATTTCCTCACCCGGCTGAAACACAAGACGGACCTTTCCGCGGAACGCGTCTCTGTTCTCCGACAGGATTTTCGCGGCACCCAGAAGGCAGGCCGCGTGCGCATCATGGCCGCAGGCGTGCATGACGCCTGCATTCTCCGAGCGATAGACGCACTCATGCGTCTCCTCAATGGGCAGCGCGTCGATATCCGCACGCAGAACCAGCACTTTTCCGTTGTCCTTTGCGCCCTTCAGCGTGCCGAGCACGCCGGTTTCGCCTACGCGCGTGTGCGGAATGCCGAACTTGTCCAGTTCCTCCTCAATGCGCTGTGCCGTGCGGAATTCCTGCAGGCTCAGCTCCGGGTGCCGGTGAAATTCCCGACGGATGGATACGATATAGTCCTTTGTTTCCGCTGCGGCTTTCTTTACATCCATGACGGCTTTTCCTCCTGTTTATCGGTGTTTCGGTTTGATCTTATCACGCAGACCTTCCAGACGGTTGAGTGCATCGAGCAGCGTCTCGTCCTTCTTGGCAAAATGCAGGCGAATCAGGTTGTTGACCGGCTCACGGAAGAAGCTCGATCCGGGAACTGCGCCTACGCCGACATAATGCGCCAGATCCTCGCAGAACGCAAGATCGCTCTCGTAGCCGAACTCGGCAATATCGAGCAGAACATAGTACGCGCCCTGCGGGTCGGTATGGGCAATTTTGAGATCGTCCAGACCTTTCAGGAACAGCTTCTTTTTTTGTGTGTACTTGGCCTGCAAGTCGTCGTAGTAGTCCTGGCCCATCTTGAGACCGGTAACGACAGCCTCCTGCAGCGGTGCTGCTGCGCCGACAGTCAGGAAGTCATGTACTTTTTTCGCACGGTCGATAATCTCCGGCGGGGCAATGATATAACCCAGTCGCCAGCCGGTAACCGAGTACGTCTTGGAGAGCGACGAGCACGACAGCGTGCGCTCCCACATGCCCGGCAGGGTGGCAAAATAGGTGTGCTTGTTCGGCGCGAATACGATGTGCTCATACACCTCGTCGGTGATAACGTAGGTATCGTACTTCTCCGCGAGAGACGCGATAATCTCCAGCTCCTCGCGGGTGAACACCTTGCCGCACGGATTGGACGGGTTGCACAGGATGATGGCCTTCGGGTGCTGACGGAACGCGTCCTCAAGCACGTTCGCATCAAAGTGGAAATCCGGCGGCACGAGCGGCACATAGATCGGCTCTGCGCCGGACAGGATGGTATCCGCACCGTAGTTCTCGTAAAACGGAGAGAAAATGATAACCTTATCGCCCGGATTGGTGACTGTCATCATCGCAGCCATCATCGCCTCGGTGCTGCCGCAGGTCGTAACGATCTCGGTGTTCGGGTCGATCCTGCGGCCCATGAAATAGGTTTGCTTGGCGGCCAGCGCTTCGCGGAAGTTCTGCGAACCCCAGGTGATGGAATACTGGTGGTAATCCTCGTAGGCCACCTGCGCCAGACGGTCGAGCAGCTCCTTCGGCGGCTCAAAGTCCGGGAAACCCTGCGACAGGTTTACCGCGTCATACTGCATGGAAACGCGCGTCATGCGGCGGATGACCGAGTCGGTAAAGCCGGCGGTGCGTTCAGATAAGCTCTGCATGGTTATTTTCCTCCCACAATGTAAGATTTCTGATCGTTCAGTATATGTTTCGGGTCGAGAGCGGTCTTGATGGTGTTCATCACGGCAAGATTCTCCTGCGCGGTCTCCCGCAGGAAGTACGACCGCTTGGAAATGCCGATGCCGTGCTCTCCCGAGGCTACGCCGCCGTAAGAATACGCCTTAGCGTAAGCCTGCTCCATGTTTTCGTGCAGCTCGCGCTCCCATGTCTGCTGGTCGCGGCCGTCGCGCACCACGCAGAGATGCACGTTGCCGTCACCCGCATGACCGAACGCGATCATACGCACGCCTGAGGATGCTTCCAGCTCGTTGATATAGCGAACGAAATCCGCCGTGTGGCTGATCGGCACCACGATGTCCACCGGCTCCTGCTCGGACACGGCCTCGACCGCCATAACGAGCGCACCGCGCACCTTCCAGATGTCGGCAGCCTGCTCAGCGCTGCGCAGCACGATGTAGTCGATGGCACCGTTGTCAAGTGCAAGGCGGCGCACGCGCTCGATATTCGCGTTGACCTCGCTCTCGTGACCGTCAAACGTCAGCAGGATGTATGAACCGGCATCCGGGCGCGGATATTGCACGCCGGAAAAGCTCTCGCCGAGCGCGACCACCTTGCGTTCCATGAACTCGACTGCGGTCGGGTTGGCGTTCGCCTGCAAAATCGTCAGCACGCTGCGGATACCCGTGCCGAGGTCGGCAAACGGCACGAGCACGCTCACCGTAGTCTCCGGCTTGGGAAGAAGGCGCAGCAGGCACTTGGTAATAACGGCCAGCGTGCCCTCCGAGCCGATGAGCAGGTGCTTGAGCGACAGTCCGCTCGCATCCTTCACCTGCTTGCCGCCGACTTTCAGCACCGTGCCGTCCGCAAGAACGACCTCCAGCCCGCGCACATAATCGCGCGTTACGCCGTACTTGACTGCACGCATGCCGCCCGCATTGGTGCTGATGTTGCCGCCGATACTCGAGGCCTTTTCGCCCGGGTCGGGCGGGTAAAACAGACCGCGTTCCTCGACATACGCCTGCAGATCCTTGAGCAGCATACCCGGCTCGACGGTGACCGTCATCGTGTCGCGGTCAAGTTCGAGCACGCGGTTCATTCGGGATACATCCAGAATGATACCACCGAACAGCGGGATTGTCGAGCCTACCAGATTGGTGCCCGCGCCGCGCGGCGTGACCGGGATGCCGTTTTCGTTGGCATACCGAAGCACGCCGCTGACCTCCTCGGTCGAGAGCGCGAACACGAGCGCATCCGCCGTGCCGGTGCGGCGGCCGAGCGCATCGCTCAGGTATTCCGCCGGAATATTTTCTGCGAAAAGCAGACGTTCTTCATCCGAAATGATATTCTGCAAAGCCTGTTTGCTTACTTCCATTGCTGTTTCCTCCTGCCGAAAATGCCGCCGGTTGTTTCCGGCGGCATTGGGAACGATTATGCATTACTTGTCTGCCAGCAGATCCTGATCCCAGCCTGCCTTGATGAAGTAGCCGCCGAACTGGTCGTTGAATACCTTCTCGGTCTCATCGGACTGGAACGCTGCTACGACCTTCTTGTAGGTCTCCAGCTTGTCCGCATCCTCGAGGTCAGCGGAACGTGCTGCGATCAGGTTCCAGTACTCCTCGATGTCCAGCTGATCATCCTTGTAGATGGCGTCCTCGGTCTTGAGGCCGAAATCCAGTGCATAGTTGCCGTTTACAACAGCTGCGGTAACGTCAGCCAGCGTGGACGGGATTACGTTAGCCTTCAGCTCCTCGATGGTGATCTTGGTGTTGTAGGTCTCGATGTCGTCGATGGTCGGGTTGAACTCTGCGCTGTCCTTCAGCTTGATCAGGCCCGCTGCTTCCAGAACCTTGAGGGCACGGCCGCCGTTGGTTACATCGTCCGGAATGGCTACGGTGTCGCCGTCCTTAAGCTCATCAACCGACTTAACCTTGTCGGAGTACAGGTTCAGCGGGATGATAAAGGTGTTGCCGATATTCTCAATCTCGTAGCCGTAGTTGTCGATCTCGCTCTGCAGGTAAATACGGTGCTGGAAAGCGTTCAGATCGATCTCGCCATTAGCGAGTGCGTTGTTCGGGGTAACGTAGTCCGAGAACTGTACGAACTCAAGGTCGATACCCTCGTCAGCCAGCTTTTCCTTGGCCGGGGTCCACAGATCCTCGTAGATGCTGCCTACTACGCCGAGCTTTACGGTTACGGCATCGCCGGAATTGCTGTCGGATGCCTGTGCATTATCGGAAGCTGCGCTGCTCGAGCCGCCGCAGGCGGTCAGGGACAGGGCGAGGGTCGCTGCGGACAGGGACAGTGCGATGATTCTTTTGAGCTTCATTTTAGGTGCCTCCATTATTGTGAAATAAAATTTTTAATTGACTGCTTTTATAATGTGAGCGACAGCTGATAATTCTCGCTCATGGTCTTGCAGGATGCGTTGAACTTCTCCTGCTCCTCCGGGGTGAGGTGCAGCTCAATGATCTCTGCGATGCCGTCGCGACCCACGATAGCGGGCACGCTGGCGTACACATCGTGCTGACCGTATTTGCCGTCCAACAGAACAGAAACCGAAAGAACGCGGTTCTCGTTGTAGAAGATGGCGCGAACGACCTCTGCGGCAGAAGCGCCGATGCCGAACTCGGTGCACTGCTTGCCGCGCAGGATGGTCCAGCCGCCTTCACGGCCTGCGTCAGCAAGCGCATCCAGGTCGAGTTTGCCGAAGGTGTCCGGATACTCCTCGCGCCACTGGGAAAGCGGCTTGCCCGCGATGGTGACAGCCGACCATGCGACCATCTGGCTTTCGCCGTGCTCGCCGAGCGCGTAAGCGGTGATGGATTTCTGGTCAATGCCGATCTCCTGTGCGATGGCGCGGCGCAGTCTTGCGGAATCCAGCGTGGTGCTGGTGGAGAAGATGCGCTCCGGTGCCCAGTTCAGCGTGTGCTGGATGTAATGCGTGATAACGTCCGCCGGATTGGAGATATTGACGATAATGCCGTCAAAACCGGATTCTTTGATGGATTTTGTTACATCTTTCAGGATGGCGATGGTCTGACCCAGCGTATCCATGCGGGTCTGATTGCCGGTCGGCAGCGGGCCCGCCGAGATAATCATGATCTGCGCGTCCTTTGCATCGCTGTAATCACCGGCGATGACTTTGGTGCGGACCGGCAGATAGTTGGTCGCATCGGTCAGGTCGAGCGCCTGTGCAACTGCCTTTGCGTGGTCGGAGTCGATGTAGACGATCTCGTCTGCAAGGCTCTGGGAAATAAGGGCATAGCCAACGTGGGAGCCGACATGGCCCGCGCCCACGATAACAACTTTGCGATTGGAAATACTCATGTCAGACACTCCTTAGTGCGTGTTCTTCTTGACGACCTTGCCGCCAGCGAACTCCATAATGCAAACGATGATGACGAGGACCAGCACGGTGACGTTGGTAACGTCCAGCATATTGCGGTCGTGGCCGTAACGGATAGCGAAGTCGCCCAGACCGCCCGCGCCGACAACACCCGCCATTGCGGTCAGGTTCAGCAGGCTGATGGCCGTGATGGTTGTGCCGCGCGCGATGGCGGCAACGCTTTCCTTCAGGTAAACGCGGAAGATGATCTCCAGCGGCGTGGAGCCCATCGAGAGAGCCGCTTCGACGAGGCCGCCGTCCAGCTCTGCGAGGGCGCTCTCCACCTGACGGGTGAAGAACGGCACCGCACCGAATACCAGCGGTACGATAGCGCCGCGGACATAGATGGCCGTGCCCATGATGGCACGCGACACCGGCATTACCCATGTCAGCAGGATGATGAACGGAATGGAACGGAACAGGCTGACCAGCTTGTCCAGAATCTGATAGACGATTTTGTTTTCCAGAATGCCGCCCGGCTTGGTGACGGTGATGAGCACGCCCAGCGTCAGCCCGAGCACGAACGAGATTGCACCCGACCAGACCACCATGAGCAGCGTGTCACCGATGGCCGCGTAGAAGTCCGGCAGCTTTGCCATTACATTCGGAATGATGTTATTCAGAAACTCTTGCATCCTTGATGACCTCCACTCCTACGTTTTTCTCAATGAGATATGCGATTGCCTGCGTGATCTGTTCACGCTCGCCGCTGATGATGGCTACCGTGCCGCCGATCGGTGCATCCTGCACGATGGCAATATCCGAAAAGATGATGTTGAGCACAATATCGAATTTGCGCGATACCGTCGAGATGAGCGGCTCGGATACATTGCGCTGAATGTAGCTCAGGCGCACGATAAGCTCGCCCGGATTGAGCTTGACGACCGGCGAATCCTCCGCGATGAGTTCTTCGATCTTGCGGAGATTGGAGGTCGTGTGGATGAAGTTCTTGGTGATGTCCTCTCTCGGGTTGGCGAAAATGTTGAACACCTCGCCGGACTCGACCACCTTGCCGTGCTCCATAACGGCTACGCGGTGGCAGATCTCCTTGACGACCGCCATTTCGTGGGTGATGATAACGACCGTGATGCCGAGCGTTTCATTCAGGTGCTTGAGCAGCTGCAGAATCGCCTTGGTGGTCTGCGGATCGAGTGCCGAGGTAGCCTCGTCGCAGAGCAGCACATTCGGGTCGTTGGCCAGTGCGCGAGCGATTGCTACACGCTGTTTCTGACCGCCGGACAGCTGCTTGGGGTACGCCTCCGCCTTATCACCGATGCCGACCAGATCAAGCAGGCGCTGTACCTTTTCCGCAATCTGCTGCTTAGAAAGGCCGCTGCCGCGCAGCGGATACGCTACGTTGCCGGCTACGGTGCGCGAGGGCATCAGGTTGAAGTGCTGGAAGATCATGCCGATCTTCTTGCGGGCCTGCCGCAGCTCCTTTGCCGAGAGCGACAGCATATCCTGACCATCTACGATCACCTTGCCAGAGGTCGGTCGCTCGAGCAGATTGATGCAGCGCACCAGCGTCGATTTACCCGCACCGGAAAAGCCGATCATACCGAAAATTTCGCCCTTGTCAATCGTCAGCGAAACATCCTGCACCGCATGAACGGTTCGCTTGCCGCTCACAAACTCCTTCGAGATATGTGACAATTCTATCAAGAAAATTCCTCCTTATTCCTCTTAAATGCGCAAAAAAGCGGGAAGCTCGCAGCTCCCCGCTTCAGAAAATGCAATGAATCCGCAAGGACGCGCAGCGTCAGGCAAGCCGGTTCAAAGTAATTTCATATTCTGTCGGTCAGGCAGCATCTGAGCATAATACAGCATGTTCATACACATTCGACCCGACATTCGTGCGTTTACGATGAACATTTTACTCGCTCCCTTCCGATTCCCTACTGGATTTGTTGGTTATAGAATAACACAGTCAATCCCCAGTGTCAACCTCGGAATTGTAGGAATTTTGTTTTCTGGCGGTTTTGCCAGTTTTGTATAAATCAAGTCAGTAAAATCTATGGGATTTAACTGATATTTTCAGCAGTTTGCTGTAATTCAAAGTGGTCTTCTTGGCAGGCATATTGGGTACCGAGCAGTTCATGCAGGGCGATATGCCGCGCGGCGCCGGAGCGTGGATTGAAATTTACTTGTTGTAGTCCTCGCCAGTGATTTCCTTAGTTGCTCCCTTCGCGGAGCGACACAGATAGCCGCATCGCCTCCATCCCTTCACGATTTTCCCCAACCCGACCAAAACATTTGCACATGTCATGACATATGTGCTATAATAACTCCAATACCGCTATTGACAGCGCCGCACAGATTGCTGCGGCGTTTTGCCGGGAAGGAGAAAAATCAAATGAAAGCATACTTTGACAGCATCGAAAAGGAGGTTCCGGAGCAATTACAGCAGGTTTTCCTCAATCGCCGCGATACGGCTGTCATTACGATTGACATGCACGATGGACACCTGTCAACCGACCCGGACTGTCCATGTCCGTCTCCGCGAGGACGCGAGATCATCAAACCGCTCAATCATTTCATGAACGAAGCACGCGCGCTCGGTCTGCCGATCATCCATGTCCGCTCAACGCTGCGTAAGGGCGGCGCAGACGAAAAACTGTTTCCGTCTGCGTGGCGCATGGTGTTTCCGGTTACGGTCGGTGAGATTCCCAACATCGCAGAGCACGCCATCGAAGGCACACGCTGGAACAGAATGTCCATCGATGTGCACGACGAGGACTACATGGTAACGACCAAAAAGCGCCTGAGCGCGTTCTATCCGACCGATCTGGAGCTGCTGCTGCGCAACCTTGGCATCCGCCGCGTGGTGCTCACCGGCTGCATGACCGACTGCTGCGTCATCAACACCGCCTTCGATGCCGCAAACCGCGATTTCCGCGTCGTCGTGCCGCGCGACCTGACCCGCGGCTCCGAGCACCTCGAAGAGCCTGCGCTGCGCATGATCTCGCTGCATCTGGGACTTGTCGTGGATTCGGATGCGCTGCTCGGCGAGTGGCGTTCGCAAAAATAAAATGATAGAGAAATCAAGGTGACACAAAATGAAAATCGGCAGAACAGAGAAAATCTGGCTGGCGTCTGTGCTGTTCTTCTGGGTATTCTATAACTTCCCGGGCTTCCCGCCCTACGGCAGCGAAACGGCCTGCATCATACACGGCCTCATCAGCTTTGTCGGCACGGTGCTCTCCGTGTATATCGGCTGCAAGCTGACCGAAAAGGAATATCCTCTCATCGAGGATGAGGAACAGGACGGACCGGCAGCGGACAGCACCGTTTCCGACACGAAACAGGACAGATAAAGGATATTAGAGAAATGACAACACAGGGTTTACTTTCAGGCAAGACAGTATGGATCGTTTTTGCGGTCTACTTTCTGTTTTTGATCGCTATCGCACGCTACACGACATGGAAGGAAAAGCGCGATGCAGGCCGCGTGGACTTGCAGGGCGGCCGGTTCAAGTGGCCGGTCATGGTCATGACGTACATCGCCTCGTGCATGAGTGTATGGGTGTTCTTTGCAGGCCCGGGCGCGTATTACCGCTACGGACTGGGCTACTTCTTCTCGGAAATGTGCATCTACTCCATGTTCCCGATCATCTGCTACTTCACGATGACCAAGGTATGGCTGGTCAACCAGCAGAAACATTTCACCACCCCGGCGGATTTCTTCTTCTGCCGCTACAAGTCCAAGGCGCTGACCGTTATCATCGACATTGTTTACATTATCTGCGCCGTGCCGTTTATCTCGGCGGTACTGGTAGCCGGCGGACGTGCAGCTGAGGTGGCCACCGGCGGCGCGGTATCCTCGCAGACGTTTACGCTCATTTGCGGCATTATCATGACGGTATTCGTAATGCTCGGCGGCGTAAAATCCACCGCACTGGCGGATGCTGTACAGGGCTGGTTCTTCATTCTGGCGCTGTGGGCAATTATTTTCGTAACGCTCAAGATCGTATTCAACGGCTCGATCATCGAGGCATTCCAGACCGTCCGCGTGCAGACACCGGACTGGTTCTCCTATCCGGGTCCGATCGGCATATGCACCTATCCGTCGCGCGTCAGCTATCCGCTTGCGTGTGCATTCGGCTACACGCTGCTGCTGCCACAGGTGTTCGTGCGCTCCGGCTATTACAGCGCGGGTCTGAAGGACCAGCGTCAGATGGCGTTCCTTGCACCGTTCCTGCAGATCATTGTCTGGGGCGGCACGATGCTCATCGGTCTGGTCGCGCTGGCTGCCATGCCTGACCTTACCAGCTCGGAAACCGAACTGGTTATCCCGTATATGTGCAACATCATCGCGGGCACGCACGGTCTGCTCGCGCAGATTCTGATGATCGTGTTCCTCATCGGCGTACTGGCGGTCGGTCTGTCCACTGCAAATGCGCTGCTGATGGTCATGTCCTCTATCATCTACAAGGACCTGCTGGTCGGTATCGGTCACTGCAAATTCAAGACATCCGAAACCTCGGTTATCCGCGTGGTAATTCTGCTGTTCGGTGCCGTAACGGTTGCCGTATCGCTCATGCACTGGGAATACGTCTACAATCTGATGATTTTCGCGGATTCCCTGGTCGAATCGCTGTTCCCGGCGCTGGTATTCGGCATTTACTGCAAGTGGGCAACCCGAAAAGCCGCTATCACCTCGATTTCGGTCGGTGCGATCATCATCTGCCTGACCTTCTTCGTCTGGGATCTCGGCTATGTGTGGTACGGCACGATCGGTCTGGCGACCGCGTTCGTGCTGATGTATGTGGTCTCTAAGCTGACAAAGGATGACCCGAAGGACAGCGAGGACTTTTACGAGGCGCTTGACTCCGGTCACAGACGCTTCATGCGCATCAAAGCAAAAATCAAGTAACGGCAGGAGGGCGAAATCCCATGCTACGATTTACGCTCAATGGCACACAAATTGAAATAGAAGACGGTGAAAACCGCACATTGCTCGAATATCTCCGCAATGTAAAGTGCATGAAGGGCACAAAAGAAGCCTGCAGCACCGGTCACTGCGGCGCGTGCAGCGTGCTGGTGGACGGCAGGCTGACGCGCTCATGCGTGACGCTCGTGCGCCGACTGGACGGCAAAGCCGTTGAGACCATCGAAAACGCACCGAACGACACCATGCTGCAGGTGATTCAGCACTCGTTTCTCGATGTCGGCGCTGTGCAGTGCGGCTTCTGCACACCGGGCATGGTCATGGCGACAAAGGCGCTGCTGCTGCACTATCCGGCCCCGACCGAGCCGGAAATCTGCGACGGGCTGAAAAACAACTACTGTCGCTGCACCGGCTACGTCAAAATTATCGAGGCGGTCAAGCTGGCAGCAGCGCGGCTGCGCGGGGAAGATCCGGATATCGACAGCTTCCGCAGCCACGAAAGCACGGTTATTGTGGTCGGGGAAAATCAGGTCGTGCCCGAAATCACCGGTTCCGCAGTCGGCAAGTCGATCTGGGATGTGGACGGCATGGACAAGACCGGCGGCAAACTGAAATTCTGCGACGACCTCACCGCTGAGGACATCGGCGCGGATACCCTGCTGCACGGTGCGTTCGTCTGGGCGCCGGCACCGCACGCAAAGATCAACACGGTGGACTACTCCGCCGCCGAACAGGCGGAAGGTGTGATGCGCATCGTGACGGCGGCTGACGTGCCCGGCATGAACAAGGTCGGCACATGGACGCCGGAGCAGCCGGTCTTTTGCACGGATGAGGTGCGGTTTCTCGGTGACCATCTGGCGCTGGTTGTCGCGGATACGGCGGCGCACGCGAGAGCGGCCGTCAAGCTGGTCAAAATCGACTATGAAGAACTGCCCGGTATCTACACCATGGCGGACGGCTACCGCCAAAACAGCTTCATCGTGCACACCGGCCGCGTCAGCGGCGATGTGGAGCAGGCAAAGCAGCGGACGGATATCGTCAAGCTCAACGTCTCCAAGGATATTGAGCCGCAGGAGCACGCCTGCATGGAGCCTGTTTCGGCTATCGGCATGGTGCAGGACGGCAAAACGATCCTCTATTCCTGCACACAGGCGCCGTTCGAGATCCGCAGTATGCTGGCAAAGATTCTGGACAAGCCAGAGGAGGATATCCGCGTTATCGTGACACCGCTCGGCGGCGGCTTCGGTAAAAAATGCGACTCATTTCTCGAAGCACCGGCGGTTGTTGCCGCTCACGCCTGCGGCAAGCCGGTTAAGATTACGCTGACGCGCAAGGAGGATTTGATCCTCACCACCAAACGCCACGGCTACCATACGGATTACGAGATCGGCTTTACGCCGGACGGCAAGTTCCAGTATCTGGACTGCCGCATGTTTTCGGACGGCGGCCCGTACGAATGCGAAAGCTACGGCACGCTGATGACCGGCGCGCTGATGAGCGGCGGCCCGTACATCATTCCCAATGTCAAGGTGGAAGGCTCGGCGATCCGCAACAATAATCTGCAGGGCGGCGCGTTCCGCGGCTACGGTATCAATCAGGCGGCGATCTCCATTGAAACTGCGATGGACATGATGGCGGAAAAGCTGGATATCGACCCGTTCGAGCTGCGCCGGCGCAATGCCGTCTATCCGGGTGCGACCTCAGTCGGCGGTGAGGTGCTCAAATACAGCATGGGTATGATAGATACCATCAATCAATGCGAAAAAAGCCTGAAAAAGGCGCTCAAGGAGTACGAAGGACAGTATCCCAAGGGCAGTAAGGTGCTCGGCTGGGGAATGGCCTCGGGATTCAAGAATGTCGGCGTCGGCAAGGGCATCTTCACCGATGACGGTGCGTGCAAGCTGATTCTGCAGGGTGACGGCCATCTGCACATGATCGTTTCCGGCACGGATATGGGACAGGGCTTCCGTACCGCCATGACGCAGATCGCGGCGGAAACGCTGGACATGGATATAGGGAATATCTTCATCACGAACGGCGACACCGAGCTGACCATCCCGACCGGCGAGTCGGTTTCCGAGCGGCAGACGCTGTGCGGCGGCCGTGCGGTATATGAGGCGTGTGTCAAGCTCAAGCAGGATTTAGACAGCCGTCCATGGCAGCCGGGCGAGGAACGCCGCGCGGAATATTACTATGCCTCCGACCCGTGCTTTGCCATCGGTGATTTTGAGGGTGCAAAGCAGCGCGGTGCAAAATACCGCAATTTTCCGGCGTATGCGTATGCCACGCAGGCCGCCATTGTCGAGGTGGACAAAGAAACCGGCGAGGTCCGGCTGCTCAAAATCATCGCGGCGCACGATGTCGGCCGCGCCATCAATCCGCATATCATCGAGGGTCAGATGCACGGCTCGTGCTCGATGGGACAGGGCTACGCACTGACCGAGGGATATCCGACGAAAAACGGCTATCCGGTCAAGACGCTGTACCGTCAGCTGGGTCTGCCGCGCGCCGAGGATACGCCGGATTACGAGATCATTTTAATCGAGGACCCGGAACCGCAGGGCCCGTTCGGCGCGAAAGGCATTTCCGAGGTTGCGACCGTGCCCGTCACACCGGCTATCCTGAACGCCGTGTCGCGTGCCATCGGCGTGCGCATCAATAAGGTGCCTGCGTCGCCCGAAGTCGTGCGCGAAGCCATCCGCACCGGCAAGTGTGAGGTGCCAACCATGGAGCAGCAGCTTCAGGCGCTCGAAAAGGATTGCGAATGTCACCGTCCGTCGGACGGTGTACAGTGAAATTTCTTGTCGTTGTTTACAATGACAGTCGAAACAGCATCACCACCTATAGCGCAAAGACCCGGAATCTTTTTCGGAAGATTCCGGGTCTTTGCCGTTTTCACTTATTTTCCGTCTGTTTTTTTACCGCCTCTGCGATTTTGCGATACTCCGGCACGTCCACGCCGTACTGCTCCGCCAGACGCACAACCTGATAAATCAAACCATCCACCTCGGACTGCTTGCCGGCTTCCATATCGCGCTGCATAGAGGTAGACGCGGTCGGTGCAAGCGCATCCAGAATGCGCAGGTTGCGCTCGACCAGCTCCCCCGGCCTGCTCTCCAGCGGAATACCCATCTTGTCCGCCAGCGCAACGACCTCTTTTATCAGGCTCACAAAGCTGTCGCGCACCTCGCCCGGATGCTGCATTTCCGCAGCTTTCGCGTGATAATACTGTCCGCAGGCCGCATTCGGCGACACATACGCAAATTTGAGCAGCGTGTCGCGCTCGACATACGGAGAATAAACCGGGTCGATCCCGGCGTTTTTGAGGTCAGTCTCGACCTGCTGCAGCACCGGATGATCGGTCTTGTGGCTCGGCAGTCCGTACACGATACGGCAGATCGCACCGTGCTTCTGAATGACGCCCGGCGCAATCCTGTTGGCCGAAATGTAGATGCAGCCGTCCGTGACGAGCAGCTCAGGCAGCTCCGCCTGCAGGGCACGGCCCGTGCCGTAGATATTGAGCACCGGAATAACTACCGTGTCCCTGCCTGCTGCCTTGCGGATGAACGGCACGGTATCCGCGAGAGAGTATCCCTTGACACACACGAAAATCACATCCGGCGCGGAAGCGCCCTGCTCCCTCGCGGCAAGAAAGCCGTCCATGTCGATCGCCTTGACCGGAATGCTCTCGCGCTCATTTTCTCCGGATACAAGCGTCAAGCCGTGCTCCTGCAGGACCGCAAGATGCTTTCCGCGTGCAATAAGTGTGGTATCCGCACCGGATTTGCTCAAATACGCGCCTACCGGTCCGCCAACGCCACCGGCACCGATAATCATATAACGCAGCTTCATCCTCTGTTCCTCCGATTGCTTTTTCTGCATTATAGCACAAAATCGGCAATGTATCCACAAGTCTGTGGATATCTCTGTGAAGCGCGTGATTCTCCGCTTCTGTCATTGCATCTGTTCCCTTTTCACGATATAATGATTTTATATATAACTTTCTCACCTGTCTAATTTGTTCGACAAAATTCGACAGCCTGCAAGGAGGTCATTGCACATGGCTGGCAAACCCCAAAAGAAAAGCACCGGCATCGTCAACGCCGCCATTGGCGCGCTGGCAGTCGTGCTGGCTATATTGATTGTCTGGATGATGAACCTCGTTTCCGGTATTCAGGGCACCGCGCGTATCATCAACTACGCCGGACTCGTGCGCGGCAAGACCCAGCGTATCGTCAAGCTGGAAATCTCCGGTCAGCCGCAGGACGGCATGATCGCAGATATTGACGCGTTTATCGACGGACTGCGCTTCGGCAGCGACGAGCTCAGCCTCGTGCGGCTGAACAATGATGCCTTCCAAAGCAAAATGCAGGAGCTGGATGACTATTTTCAAGCACTCAAGCAGGAGATCGGCCGCGTGCGCGCAGTCGGCTCAAATAACACAGACATCATTCCCATCAGCGAAACCTTTTTCGGCATCTGCGACGACGCGACCGGTCTGGCGGAGGCGTACTCGCAGCGCAAGGCAACCTCGCTTTCCGCTCTGGAGAAGTACATCACAGCGGATATCGTTGTGCTCATGCTGCTGATCGGCTACCAGCTGTTTCAGGCGCTGCATACGGCTGCGATGAACCGCGCTCTGCAGCATAAGGTCTATCTAGATGCCGCGACCGGCCTGCCCAACAAGAACAAGTGCGAGGAGCTGCTCGACGATCCGACGCCGCCTGCGCCAGAAACCGGCGTGTGCAGCTTTGACCTGAATAATCTGCGCCGCATCAACAACAGCATGGGTCATGAGGCCGGTGACGCATACATCCGGCGATTTGCGGTCGCGCTGCGTGCGGCCATGCCCGAGGAGCATTTTGTCGGCCGTACAGGCGGCGATGAGTTCCTCGCGATAACGCACGGACCGGATGCCGATGCGCTTCAGAAATTACTCTCCCATGTTCGTAAACAGCTTGCTGAGGATTCCCGACAGCATCCGGATACACCGCTCAGCTATGCGGCCGGCTTTGCGCTTGCATCGGACAATCCGGACAGCAATATGCGCGATCTGTTTGACCTTGCGGACAAAAACATGTACATCAACAAAAACCACGTCAAGCGCGAGGAAGCCGCCGCCGAAAAGCGGCTGGATTTTCAGCTGCTGAAGCAGGTCAACCGCCTGCACCGCAGCTTTTCCGACTGTCTGTACTGCGATGCGCATCTGGACACCTACCGCACCATCCGCGCATGCGAGAGCTTTTTTCTGGCATCGGACGGCAGCTACACCGGCGCCGTCGAGCAGATTGCCGAGGAACAGGCTGCTAAAAGCGAGCGCAGCCGCGTCCGTTCTGCGCTGCAGCTTGACGTACTGCAGCGCAGCCTGCATAGCGCAGAGGATACCCTCGAACTGCAGTACAACGCGGCCGAGGAAAGCCGCTACAGCCGTTTGACCGTTCTTCCGATTGACTGGGATGAAGCCGGTGTGCTGCACCACTTTATCCTCGCGTTCGAGACCATCCGGCTGAACGCCGACCAAGCCATCGACCCGAAGGAGCAGCTGACGCTGTACTACGAGCAGCTAAAGCAGTCTATCCTTGAGAACGACAGCTATGTGGACGCGCTGCTCGATATGGCGGGCACAATCTACACGGTAAACCTCACGCGCGACACCCTCGAGCGCAACATTTCACCTGCGGGCAAGAGCGATTCGGACCGGGCGCTGTTCCTTGACTACCCGCTTCCCTGCTCCTACCGCGACTACTGCGACGAGTACCGCAAGCGCGTCACACCGGCAACACTCGGCAGCTACCGCACGGCAGATACCAGTGCCCGTCTGCTCAAGCGCTTTGCCGCCGGTGAAAAACACATCACGGTGGAATACTGCGTGCAGGAGGATGACGGCGCTATCCGCTGGGTACAGAAAACCGTGCTGATGACGCAGACCACCGTGTTTGATCCGGAAATCAATGCCGAAATGCCGATGGTCACGGCGATTATCCTGCTGCAGGATACCTCGCAGATGCACGCCCGCGACGAGCAAGAGAACGCCCGTCTGCAGGCCGCCTTCGATGAAATGCGTATTGCGAACCGCACCAAAACCGAATTTCTCTCGCACATGAGTCACGATATCCGCACACCGCTCAACGGCATTATCGGTCTGCTGCAGGTGGACGAAACCCACTTTGATGACAAGGCGCTGCTGCTGGAAAATCACAAAAAAATGCAGATTTCCGCCAATCACTTGCTGTCGCTCATCAACGATGTGCTGCAGATGAGCAAGCTGGAGGAGGGCACGACCGTCCTTACGCACGAGCGCATCAGTCTGGTGGAGCTGACCCGCGATATCATTACCATCATCATCGGCCGCGCCGAAGAAGCCGGCATTAAGTGGGAGTACGAAAAGGACAAATCTATCATTCCGTATCCGTATATTTACGGCAGTCCGCTGCATCTGCGGCAGATTTTCCTCAATATTTACAGCAACTGCATCAAATACAACCGTCCCGGCGGTAAAATCACCACCCATACGGACTCGCTCGGTGAACAGGACGGCAAATGCACCTATCGCTGGACGATTTCGGATACGGGTATCGGCATGAGTCCGGACTTTGTTGACCATATTTTTGAACCGTTCACGCAGGAAAAGCAGGACGCGCGCAACTATTATCACGGCACCGGTCTCGGCATGACCATCACCAAGGAGCTTGTCGACCGGATGGGCGGCTCGATTACGGTCACGAGTCAGCTTGGTGTCGGCTCCACCTTTGTAATCACTTTGCCGTTTGAAATTGCACCGTCTCCTGAGCAGACACCGGACGCACATGCCGCGCCGGATATCAGCATTGCAGGCTGCAAGCTGCTGCTCGTCGAGGACAATGCGCTCAACGCCGAAATCGCACAGATTCTGCTGACCGACGAAGGAGCGACCGTAACTGTCGTCACGGATGGCAAACAGGCTGTGGAGATCGTGCAGAACAATCCACCGGACACATTCGACGCGGTTCTCATGGATGTGATGATGCCTGTGATGAACGGCATTGACGCTGCGAAGACCATTCGCTCGCTCAACCGACCGGACGCGAAAACGCTGCCCATCATCGCCATGACCGCAAACGCCTTTTACGAGGATGCACAGAAGTGCCTCGCCGCAGGCATGAATGCCCATCTGGCAAAGCCGCTGCAGATAAAGAAGGTCAAGCAGACGATCGCCGAATGGGTGAAAAATAACCGAACTGCAAAAAAGGACGCGTAAAGCGTCCTTTTTCATTCTACAGATAACGCATCCTCGCTGATTACCGCCCGAATCCCCCATGACGGCACCTTATCCGGATAGGCTTCGCCTTCAAGCATGACAAACGCCGCATCGTACTTCGGACGTTTTTTCGGGTAGATGCCGAGTCCGTCCGTGAAGTACAGCAGGCCGCGCAGATGGCGGAACGCGCCTTCGGCATTTAAGCGGTCAACGTGCTCGAAAACCGGACGGAAATCGGTCGCAGACTGACCGATCAGTTCAAAATGCTCCATATATTCCGCAAGTTCCCGCGCATTTGTCACCTTTTTGTCCGAGCGCAGCTGATCATCGCACTGCAGAATACGCAGATTGAAATGCCGGAAAAAGCTGGTGTTCTCCTGCAAAAGCTCATAGGTGCGGCTGAGGAACGCGCGCACGAGTTCACCGGAGGTGGACATCGAGGTATCGATGGCAATGACGAAATCCTCTATTTTCCGCACCTCCCGCGTCTCTAACGGCTCGATAAGCGGCATATTTCCGAAATGACGCAACCCGTAGGCGTAGTAGCCGTAGTCGAACGAATCCGCATCCACCGAGACCTCCTCCCGCAGAGCGGCAAACCGGCGCAGGAACGCGCGGAAATCAGTCGTTTTGCGGGTGGAAACGGCAAGCTGCTCCCGCACAGCCTGACCGCCTTCCGCCTTGTTCGCGAAAACCGTCTCCATCGCGGTCTGCGTGCGCTCGGCCTGCTGCTGCCAGCGGCGCTCCTGCTGATCGTCATCCTCCTTGTACCACAGCGTGTGCTCGTCTGTCGCAAACACGCGCGTGAGCGTGGCACAGTCATACGAATTCAGCCGCGTGCGGCGAAAGTGGCGATAGACCGCCTCAGCCGTCAGGACCGGCAGCTCGTCCCGCAGTTCACGGTAGATATTCTGCCGCCGAACTGACACCTTTTCCGCCTGCAGGCAGCGGTAATCCAGCGAATCCAGCATGCTTTCGACCGCAATATCGCACGACAGATCCCACAAATCGGCATCGCGTCCGCGTGTCTTTCCGGGATGGCGCAGCAGACAGTGGAACAGCGTGTGCAGATAGGCGCGGTTGACGTTCGCGCGGGAGCGCTCGTACTGCTGTGCCAGCCAGGCACCGCTGAAAAACAGCACGCGCGTGTCGGTAGCGAGCGTGGGTGTATCGTAACCGTCTGCCGCAGGCAGTGCCGCCAGCGCGGAATCGAGGAACGGCAGGTTCATGTACAGTTCGGTGCGGGCGGAAAACAGGATTTCGCGTCCGATAGAAGTCCAGCGGGAGGACTGCGACATAGAAAACATCACCTCACAGGTTCATCTTGCATCGTAGGGCGGGGTGCCCTACGGATTTATTGATAACTTCTATATATTTATATCATAATTCAAACGATTTGGCGCGTCCCTTGGACTGCGTTTTGCCGGCGGCTGACAGCAGAACGGACAGTGCGGCGGTCTGCTCTGCTTCGCGGGCAGACGTGCACGCGGCATCCACATCGGCGGCAGAGAGCACACCGAGCGACAGCAGGAAGGTCAAGGCAGCGGTCTCACCTGTCTTGGCGCAGGACTGCGCCAGATTGCCGCCGTGTGCGCGCAAAACCGTAAGATACTCCGCTTTTGCGGCATCCGAGATCGCAAACGGTATGGCAAGCCGCCGCACGGCTACACGTGCCGCGACCGAAAAATCGTGCCGCTCGAGCAGTTCGCTCAGGGCAGCATCATACTGCCGAAAATTCAGCACACCGCTGTCAAAGCACTGACGGTAGCTGTATCCTGCACCGTGAATGCGCCGCTGAAAAATATGCGCCGGACTGAGGTCCTCCAGTTCCTCGACGTACTCGGGGAACAGCAACCGCGCGTGCTCATCAAACCGCACATCGAGTTCTCCGGCGTACTCGCCGAGCAGCCTGGGCAGGCAGGTCGGCGCGGACGGCTCGGCGTGGATAACGACCTCGCGCACGCTCATGCAGTTCATCAGCGCACCGCCGCCGAACTCGCTGACGGAATCAGTCAGTTCGATGCGTTCAAGGTTTCGGCAGTTATAAAATGCATAACTGCCAACACTTTTTGCATCCTTCGGGAGCGTAACCGTGCGGATAGCCGCCGCATTGTGCTTCGGCTCCGTGCCGCCGCAGGTGATACGGACAGCGAACGTGTCCTTGCCTGTCAGATCGGGGGCCCGCTCGCTGAGTACATACGCGCCGACCTCGGTAACAGGCACACCGTCTATCTCATCCGGCAGACGCACAATATCGTCCTGCGTTTCGCACCGCAAAAGCGCAATGCCGCCGCTCGCACTCCGCGAACAGGTCAGCCGCAGTTCGTTTTCGCCCTCGATCACCCGCATTTGCACTCATGTCCTTTCTGCTTTTTCATTCTGCTACCCATTATAGCACAGTGTGCAGAAAAAGACGATACTGCGCCCTTCATTCTCATAATAAGAATTTATAACAGAAATAATATATTGTTTTTCGCAAATCATACTTGACAATCCACTGTTTTGCGAATATACTGTGACCATACCAAGTAAACCAACACAAACCAATGACGAAGACGAGTAGCAGGGAGACCGAACCTCCAAGAGAGCCGCAGGCGGTGTGATTGCGGCAGGCAAGGACCGTGTGAATGGACTTCAGCAGGGCAAGGCGAACGGCTTCGGCCAAGTAACTGCGACGGGGACTCCGCCCGTTATCAGGGGAGCGCGCATTGTTTGATGTGTGAGCAGAGTGGACGCAGTTTGCGTCAATCTGGGTGGTACCGCAAGAGCGTATTCGCTCCTGTCCCAAGAGAAATCTGGGACAGGAGCTTTTTATTTTGTAAAACAAATTGAGAGTGAAACTATTCACCATCTCTCCACTCTATCTGAAATTTGTAAAGGAGAAATCACCATGGCTAAGATCCCCCACAGACTTTATTTGACCGAAGACCAGATGCCCAAGCAGTGGTACAACCTGCGGGCGGACATGAAGGAAAAGCCGGACCCGCTGATTCATCCGGGCACGCACCAGCCGCTGCCGGAAGAAGCGCTGTATCCCATCTTCTGTCAAAAGCTGGCGCACCAGGAGCTGGACAACGACACCCGCTACATTGATATCCCCGAGCCGGTGCTCGATATGTATAAGCTGTACCGTCCGTCTCCGCTGTGCCGCGCGTACAATCTGGAGAAGGCGCTGGACACCCCGGCTAAGATCTACTACAAGTTTGAGGGCAACAACACCTCGGGCAGCCACAAGCTGAATTCCGCGATCGCACAGGCGTACTACGCCAAGGAACAGGGCCTCAAGGGCCTTACCACCGAGACCGGTGCCGGTCAGTGGGGTACTGCACTCTCTGAGGCATGCGCTTACTTCGGACTGGATTTGAAGGTATTCATGGTTAAGGTCTCCTACGAGCAGAAGCCGTTCCGCAAGGCCATCATGCAAACCTTTGACGCGAATGTAACGCCGTCTCCGTCCAATACGACCGAGGCAGGCCGCGCTATTCTGGCACACGATCCGACCACCGGCGGTTCGCTCGGCTGTGCGATTTCTGAGGCCGTAGAAGTGGCTACTACGCACGAGGGTTACCGCTATGTACTCGGCTCCGTGCTCAATCAGGTGCTGCTGCACCAGTCCATCATCGGTCTGGAGAGCAAGCAGGCTATGGAAATGCTCGACGAGTATCCGGATATCGTGATCGGCTGTGCCGGCGGCGGCTCCAACCTCGGCGGCCTGATTTCCCCGTTCATGCAGGATAAGCTGCTCGGCAAGGCCGACCCGCGCATCATCGCGGTGGAACCGGCCTCCTGCCCGTCGCTTACCCGCGGCAAGTATGTTTACGATTTCTGTGATACCGGCCACGTTACGCCGCTCGCACGGATGTATACGCTCGGCAACGGCTTCATGCCCGCGCCCAACCACGCAGGCGGCCTGCGCTACCACGGCATGAGTCCGATCCTCTCCAAGCTGTACCACGACGGTTATATGGAGGCGGTTTCGGTCAAGCAGACCGATGTATTCGACGCGGCAGTTCAGTTCGCCAAGGTGGAGACCATTCTTCCGGCGCCGGAGTCCAGCCACGCCATCCGCGCCGCAATCGACGAAGCGCTCAAGTGCAAGGAGACCGGCGAAGCTAAGACCATCTTGTTCGGTCTGACCGGTACCGGCTACTTTGATATGGCAGCATACGAGGCGTATCACAACGGCACCATGCGCAACCACATTCCCACCGATGAAGAGCTGCAGATCGGCTTCGATACCATTCCGCCGCAGGAATAAAACGCAATATAAGGTATATGGCAGACCTCCAATTTCTCTGCTGTATATAGCCGCCTGTTCCCCCACAGGCGGCTTTGTTTTGCCGAAAACAGGTTTCCGAAAAAACTTTCAAAAAATCTGAAAATAATTGTTGACATTAGGCCCCACCCGTGATATTATAATAAGGCAGTCAGCGAGAACGACAAAACGAAACGCCGACAGCGAAGGAAAATAGATCTTGTATGCGCCAGTAGCTCAGCTGGATAGAGTGTTTGGCTACGAACCAAAAGGTCGGGGGTTCGAATCCCTTCTGGCGTACCAGATCAACCGGTTATTTCGTAAGAAATGACCGGTTTTTCTTATTTTCTGTACAAATAGAAATCGAAGAAAAAATTTTTACCGTCTATTTACCGTCCATGCGGACATAGCAAAAGCCTCAGACATTTTATCGTCTGAGGCTTTTGCTATGTCTCTCTTTTGTTAAAAGTGGTTTTTCAAATCGATAGCGTATAATCAAGTTCGCAAAAGCAAATAGGCAATAGACAAGCCATCAGGGCTCCTGTAAAATGATAGTTGTCGAAAAAATCATGATATAAAGGAGAGACCCTAATGGCTCACAAAAAGAATACCACAAATCTGACAGAATTGCTACTGCAATGTGTGACGCAGCCGGATCCGATGTTGAGTATGCTGGAATGGCTGTGTACAGAACTGATGGAGGCAGAGGTCAATCAGCAGCTGGGAGCAGAGAAAAGCCAGCGCACGGACGGCAGGAGCGGCTACCGCAGCGGTTATCGTCCACGCCGCTTGGATACCCGGATGGGAACAATGTACCTCATGGTGCCCAAGGTTCGTCAGGGCGGCTACATTCCGTTCTTCGTCACGGAGTGCAAGCGCAGTGAAGCCATGCTCGTACAGGTGGTTCAGGAAGCCTTCGTGCAGGGCGTGTCTACCCGGAAAATGGAGAAGCTGGCGCATAGCCTCAGCATTGAAAATCTATCCAGAAGCCAGGTCAGTGAGATGACAAAAGGACTGAATGAGCAGGTCGAGGAGTTCCGTAATCGCTCTCTTGCCGGTACGGTGTACCCGGTTTTGTGGGTGGACGCACTGTATGAAAAAGTTCGTGTAGATGGCAGAATTGTTAGCATAGTGGTACTTATCGTGTGCGGTGTGGACGAAAATGGACATCGAGACATCATCGCCGTTGAACCCATGACCGATGAATCCAGAAGTTCCTATGGAGTGCTGTTTCAGAATCTGAAGGACCGTGGTCTGTCCACGCCCAGGCTTATCATTTCAGATGCTCACTCTGGGTTGGCTTCGACAATCCGTGAGTCCTTTTCCGGAGCCTCATGGCAGCGCTGCAAGGTGCATTTCATGCGGAATATTCTGGCCTATGTGCCGCAGAAAGAGAAGAAATCCTTCGCTGAGACACTCAAGGGAATCCGGCTGGCGCCTACGGCGGGGATAATCCTTCTCTAAGCCATAGAACATTTCATTTTTCAGCCTGCCGAAGAAGGTCTCCATAATGCAGTTGTCATAGTAGTTGCCCTTTCGGGACATAGATTGAATAATTCCATACTTTTGAAGTTCGCTCCGGTAAAATGCGTGCTAGTACTGCCAGCCCTGATCTGAGTGCATAATCAAATCTTGTACAGAAGGAAATCGTTCAAACGCTTTATGCATTATACACAGTACAGAGGCTTGGCTCAGGTGACAAACTGGGTGAAGTTTAAGTTTGCTGCTATGAATTTGAAAAAGTTAGCGATATGGAAATGGAAGGATTATTTCCGTTTCTTGCTTTTGACTTGTTCTAAATATGATAGAAACCCAATTGTAGCTTAATGCGCAACCGGGTTTCTTGACAAACTAAGACGCGGCACACGATGTGCCGCGCCTTTCATTAGGGGGGATTGGTTTAATAAACAAGAAGAAATGGTGTTATTTTGCTGCCAGTGCTTCTTCAGTGAACTGATCTGCATTATCTGCATTAACCGTAGTCATCGGAACACTTACAAAGTTCTTGCAGGGAGCGCCATCCAGAAATTCCAGTTCATCAGTGGTGCCATCTACCATATGACGCATCATATCGAGTGCAGCTTTGGCTTCAACCTGTGCATCCTGATACAGATCTGCATATTCCACACCATCCGTGATCCACTGGCTGGTGGAAGCGCCGATACCGACCAGCGTAAAGTTGGTAGCGTCCAGACCAAGAGCCTTCATGCTTTCCACGATGCCCTGCGTCTGCATATCACTCTGGGTTGCTACGCCGTCAAAGCCGCCAACGCCGTACTTCTGGATCCAGTCTTCGAAAATACTCTGTGCGAGAGTAGCCTCGTTGCGCTCTACATAGTTGACCTCGAGAATTTCAACGTCCGGGCGGTTTGCCGCGAACCAGTCCTGCAGGCCCTTCAGGCGGCCTGCGGCGTTGTCCTGACCATACGGCAGGCAGATAACACAGATTTTTGCGCCATCCTTCAAGCCGGGGGACATAGCTTCCGCTAGCTGAGCACCGATTGCTTCCTCCGAGCTGCCCGCGTAGCAGAAATCAAGATCCTTGCTGGAATCCGAAATCTGCGGTACGATGTTGACAAAGCCAACCTTAACATCCTTCTGCTGGAACTGCATCAGCATATCCGGCACGGAAAACAGTGGCTGGCAGAGGATAGCATCGATGTTCTTCTGAGCCAGTGCTTCGGTGGCTTCAATATAGCCGGTAACGTCCATCATACCGTTCGGGCTGGCGTTCAGTGCTTCAACCTCAAAGCCGTATTCCGGACCATGCTCAACGATTGCGTCATTCAGACGTTTGCAGTAATCATCATTCCACGCAGCGGAGATATAACCGAGCTTGTTGAGTGCCTGCTCACCGTCTGCGGAGTCACCGCCGGAGGAGCTGCCGCCCCGTCCACATGCTGCCAGGGAGAGTGCTACGCTTGCCGCCAATAATGTCGCCAGTAATCTCTTTTTCATTCTTTTTCCTCCGTTCTCTTTCTCATGGTTCTATCATAAAATCCGTATACAAGCAGTTTAACGCTTTTTCGTGGATTTCATAATCGCATTGCGAGTGAAGATATCGAGCAGTACCGCGATCAGAATAACGATACCCTTTACAACCTGCTGCCAGAATGCGTTGACACTGCACAGGTTCATAACATTGTTGATAATACCTACAACATAAATACCTACGATGGACATAGCCACGTTGCCGATGCCGCCTGCCATGCTGGTGCCGCCGAGTACGCTGCCGATGATGGCCTCAAACTCGAAGTTTACGCCGCCTGCCGGCAGACCGCTGTTGGTACGGCCTGCATACAGAATACCGGCGAAGGCACACATCAGGCCCATGATAATGTAGTTGACAAATACCTGACGCTTTACGTTGATACCGGATGCGCTTGCTGCTTCCGGGTTGCCGCCGATGGCGTACAGATAACGGCCGTGAGAGGTGCGGGTCATAACAAACAGCATGATTGCGGTTGCTACCAGTACAACGATCAGTAGCATCGGAAAGCCGCGGATATTGCCCTGACCGAGGAATACGATCGAACTGCTGACACCGTAAACCGGAGCGCCGCCTGCTACCAGATAAGCAAGACCACGAACTGTCATCTGGGTGGCCAGTGTAACGATAAAGGGCATCAGGCCAATATAGCTTGCAAAGTAACCGTTGATCGCGCCGATGATCATACCGCAGAGGATAGCAGCAATAACGGCCATCAGCGTGCTGCCGGTCTGTGCGTAGATAACCGCAACAATAACGCTGCAGAATGCTACGTTGGAGCCAGCGGAAAGGTCAACACCGCCGCCAATTAGCAGTCGGGTCATGCCGAGTGCAATGATTGCGTAAACGCCGACATTTCGCGCTACGCTCATCAGGTTGGAGCCGGTAAGGAATTCCGGCGAAAGGATGGTGCCGATGATCAGGCAGAGGATCAGAATCAGTACAACACCGAATTTACTGTATAGTTCCGCAACAGATGCGCCTTTGAACAATCCTTCTTTTTTCTTATTCATTTTTGAACCTCCGATGCCAGAGTCATGATCTTTTCCTGCGTAATGCCGTCTTCTTTATGCAGGCAGCCGTTGATCTGTCCCTCACACATGACCATCACGCGGTCGGACAGGTTGATGACTTCCTCCATTTCGGACGAAACAAGAATTACGCCTACCCCTTGCTTTGCCAGATCAATAATGATGTTGTAAATCTCCCATTTTGCACCGATATCGATACCTCGGGTCGGTTCATCGAGGATGAGCACTTTGGGATCCATCAGCAGCCACTTGCACAGGATCAGCTTCTGCTGATTGCCGCCGGACAGGAAGTTAGCCATCGTGGACAGTGAACTGGTCTTAACCGACAGACGCTTGGAAGCAGAATCTGCGATTTCGTGCTCTTTCTTTACATCCAGGATACCGCCCTTGGAACGACGGTACAGCGACGGCAGCATGATGTTCTCCTCTACCGAGCGGCAGAGCACCAGACCGTCGTCCTTACGGCTTTCGGTCGCCATTACAATATCGTGCTTAATGGCATCGCGTACACAGCGGATTTTGATTTGCTGACCTTCTAAGTATATCTCGCCGGACTCACATGGATCAAGTCCGAAAATCGAACGCATGGTCTCGGTACGGCCGGCGCCAACGATACCAGCGAAGCCGAGGATTTCGCCCTTGTGCAGCTGGAAGGAGATGTCCTTTACCTTGGCACCGTTATTGAGGTTTTTGACCTCCAGCAGAACATCGCCGTAGCCGATGTCCTTGGGCGGGAACAGGTTGGTCATTTCGCGGCCTACCATCATCTTGATCAGCTCGGGACGGCTGAGTTCACCAATCGGCTTGGCGCCGATATACTGACCATCACGGAGGACGGTAACTTCATCTGCGATGGTGTATACCTCATCCAGCTTGTGCGTGATGATAATAATGGTGATGTTTTCACGCTTGAGAGCACGGATGAAGTCGTACAGCATCTCGATCTCGTTCTGAGAGATGGAGGAAGTCGGTTCGTCCATGATAACAAGCTGTGCGTTAAACGAGATAGCCTTGATGATTTCAATCATCTGAATATCTGCAGTTTTGAGCATCTTGATCTTGGTGCGAGGATTGTAATTGAGTCCCCAGCGGTCAAAGATCTTCTGGCAAGAATCGTACATGGTTTTCCAGTCGATCGCACCCGCTCTGGTTTTCGGATAGCGGCCGACGAATACGTTTTCCGCAATGGAAAGTTCCTTGATCGGGCTGAGTTCCTGATAGATCATCGAGATGCCCGCGTTTACCGCTTCCTTTACTGATTTGAAGTGGACTTCCTGTCCGTTAAACAGGATCGTACCGCTGTCAGGAGGCTGTTGACCGAACAGGATTTTCATCAGTGTAGATTTGCCTGCGCCGTTTTCTCCCATTAGTGCGTGGACAGTACCCTTTTCCACTTTCAGGTTCACGCCGTCGAGGGCTTTCACACCCGGGAACGATTTCGTGATGTCCCGCATTTCCAGTATCGTGCTAATAGGAATCCCTCCAATCTTTTTCCTCTAAAAGCGCTTAGTCTGTATAAATGATCGTTCCGTCGGATTTTCGGCGGAAGTGGCAGAAAAACGTATCCCAGTAAAGCTGGGCAAATTCCGGAGTATAGGTATGCGGCGTGTCTGTGATGCCGGTGAACTTTACCAGCGGAACGCGTTCTGCGTTCACAAAGGTGCGGGTATGATACTTGCCGTTTTCACGGTCAATGCCACCTGTGCGATCGAGATCGTTCAGCTCACACATCATATCGAGAAAACGGTCGTTGATCGAGCCGCAGTCCAACTTGTCCTGATCACCGATATCCTCGGCACCCATCATCAGCCATACCGGACGGATGATGCCATCCTTGTGGATAGTACGATCAACAGCAGTACCGTCCAATCCCATATGATAGGGTGCGCCCTGTGGTCCGAAGGCTGCAAATGCAAGCGGTCGTTCCTCCATCAGTCGCTGCGTCAGCAGAGAGCCATTGGAGTGACCGGAAACGTAAACACGTTCAGAGTCAACCGGATAGGAGTTTTTAACACTGCTCAGTACATAGTCAATGTATTTCACATCATCGGTTTGCGCGTGGATATTCAGCGCATTCCACGAAGGAAGCGGCACGGTGTGTCCACCACTGATGCCGTTATCAGGAAAAGCGGAAACATAAACCAGAAGAAAACCACGCCGTTCGGCTAACTCGTGCCAACTGCTGTTTTCTGCAAACAGTTCGCCGGTGCAGCTGTATCCATGAATGGCCAGTACCAACGGCAGCAGTTTGCCGGCACGGAGTGCCGTAGGCTCGTATACGAACCATTCGCGCTGTCTGTTGTCTATCTCGGCGGTGAAGCGGTGAAGTCTCATGTCCTGCCATGTCCGAGCGGGTCGGAAATCGCCGTTGCCGGTGCTCAACCACCGTTTAAATCGAAGCACAAATTCTGCCATGCGACGGTATTTTTCATCTGCTTCGGGATTCCATCGACCAGGTTCGGTGTGCCAGATTTCCACCATCGGCAGACCGTTCGGCTGGTCGAAATACTGCTTGAGATTTTGACGATAGATGTATGCAGCATCATTGTAAAGCTGTTCGTCGCTGACATCGGCTGCACGTTTCAGGCTGTCCAACAGAGGAGTAGCTTTTCCAATCAGCCAGGCCGGCATCGCCACATCCAGTTTGGACTTGTTTGCGTCTCGGTCAGAGCGAATGCTGCGGAGCTGTGCCATTAAATCTGGATGCAGGTCGTAGTCTCCATCCAGAGCGACAGCTGCAATCAATGCCGAGTTGAGCATAGCGTATGCTGCTGCAACGTAAGCGCCGTTTCCAAAACCCATGCAGTAGTAGGTGGCTTCGTTCATGCTGAAATACACGCGGGCAATGGATTTTTTGAAAACCGCTTCGCTATAACTGATTTCGCTTTGAATATCTTTTTTATTCCAGCCGCCGGAACGGGATTCAAGCACGATCAATGCGGCATTGGTCTGCTCGGCAACCGGCTTCCAGCCGCTATTTTCCAGATAATCTTCGGCAGATATGTCGTCATCCGGATAGAGGAAAATGCCTGCACCCGAAATGGGATAATGCTGCGGAATATACAGAAGGAACGAACGCTTTACGCCGTTTACCTCGACTTCCTGCCGGATGGTTCCGGTAAAGAAGGGCCTAGTCGGATTCTGTGAGTCAGCTGCCGGATAGGAGATTGGCTCCTTATTGTCAAGAAACATATTCAGATCACCAATGGTATATACGTTGCCGTCGATATCCAGACAATATTCACGTTTCATCGTTTTCCCTCCCGTGTTTCTTTTTGATGATATAAGCATACCGGTTTCTAATCGATTTTCCAATGCGGGTATTTTTTGATTTATGGGGGTGTTTTTTCGAAGTTGGCAGAGAGGCGTAAAAATCATCCCATATTCACTCGCGCAAAGAAGAACCGCCGACCGGAGAACCGATCGGCGGCAGAGAAGAGAGATGAGATGAAAGATGTGGGGAATGATGTCAAAGTATGGTTTTGATCGTTGGATCAAAGCCGGGTGCATAACGTGGTGGATCCTGTTGTGTGTCGGTATCGTACAGGAATTGCAGATTAGCCGCAGCCCAGATTGGATCATGCCGCCAGTCACCTTCTACGGCAATAGAGCCGGAGCCGAACGACTCGGCTGCGCTGCGCAGAGAGGGAAAAAGACAGGCTGCACCGTTATCCACAGCGTTGTGCATAGCTTTGCGCAAGGTGGACAAATATTGTTGGGCGTCCATCATTTCTGCGTTGTGACCGGTGAAAATGCGTTTGCATTTATTTCCTGCGGCATCAAGAAAAGCCTCCAGAGAGCGCAGACAGCTTTCCAGCGAGTATCCGCTCAGCTGGAGCCATGCACTGTCCGGAATTTCACGGCGATTGCTGCCAAACGAATCGGATGCAAACAGATCACCGGTGTTTTCATCTAAAATAACAACGCTGCCGGGAGTATGTCCGGGCGTAGCATAGATTTGCAGTACGGTGCCGCCGAGGTCAAAGCGCATGCCGTCTTTCAAATCCTCAATATGGGTAAAGTCCAATCCGCAGTCCAATTGCTTCATAGATTTGTCAGCATAGGGAGCATAGACCTTGCAGCCGTATTCAATAAATTTTCCAGCTTGTGCAACATGGTCGGGATGACCGTGTGCAATGAGCAGATCGACCGGAAGACCGCCGGTGAGCGCGTGACATAGCGCCGGAAGATCACCGTCATAGTCCCAGCCAGCGTCAATCAGTGCAGCGCGTTTTTGACCGATGATGAGATACATACGATCGAGATCGAAATCCTCAATACGGATGAGACCGGCAGCCGTATCCGACGGTTCACGCAGCAGTGAATGGCGGAATACGCCCTTGGGGCGGCAGGCAAAACGGTAGGTAAACGCAACAGTATCGCTTGGCTGCAGACCGTCTGCCTGTGCAAAAGCGCGGATAGTAATAGATTCTGCTCCATCTGTGTGCTTGACCGGAATCAGACCTGCCTCACGGTGGTAAATCGGGCTGTCTGCTGTCGGTTCGGTACCGTCAATGGTGTAATGGATTACGGCATGCGATGCCGCGCAAGAAAGATTTACATGAAGTGTGGACAGCTCGTAAGTACCCTCTGCCGGAAAAACAGATGGGATAGCGGTTTTTCCCATAACGCAAAACTCCTTTGCTGTGTTAAAGAAGAGAATGCCAGTGGGGTTCTCTCACTGTAACCAGTATAGCAGACTGGCGGACAGATAGAACAGGTCGTTTTTTGGATTCACAGGGGGTATCTTTTGAACCTGCCGTAAAAATTTGAATCGTGAGAAATTTTGTGGTACTCTATTATCAGAAGAAGAGAACACCCGCGCAAAGAGAGAATGGGGAATCGCCATGTTGAGGATTATCATTGCGGATGATGAATTTGATATTGTTGAGTTATGCCGTGCGCTAATCACCTATCCCGGTGCAGAGATAGTCGGTGAAGCGTGCAATGGCATAGAACTGTTGAAAAAGATAGAGGAACTCCATCCAGATGTTGTCATTACGGATATTTGTATGCCGGGCATGACCGGACTGGAACTGATCGAACGCGCCAAGCAGGAATTCCCGGCTATAAATTTTATTGTGATGAGCGGCTATACCGAGTTCCAATACGCGCAGACAGCACTGCGTTTCGGCGTATGGGATTACCTGCTCAAGCCGCTCAAGAAAGCCGAACTGAACCGAGCACTCGAAAAACTGGATCATGAACTGTGCGAGCGGGCCGAGCAGCGGCAGCAGGCAGCCCGTGTACAGAATGAACTGCAGGAGAGTATGGATACCCTGCGGGAGCAATACGTGCATACTGTATGGAAGACCGGACATACGCCGACACGTTCCCAACGGCATGGCGGTGAGTTGTTTGTGCTGGATAACACAAAACTGCAGTGTGTGACCTTCTGCATTGACAGCAATTTTACGGCATCGTCCGATGAGGCCGGTTCACTGGTCAATCAGGCGAGCGATACGCTCGAGCACATTCGAGCGCTTGCACAGGAGCACAGCACTCTGCTAGCGGCGTTTTCTGATCATCTGGATACAGTATGCCTGCTGTCCTATTCCGCAGAGCAGGCTGAATCCGAAAGCGAGACGCTGCTCCGTGCTATTAGACAGGAGATTCGCAGCCTGAACAGCGTCAATCATCTGATCCATTTGACCGGTGCAGCAAGTAAGCTGTTGGACGGCGATACCGAAAATATTCCGACTGCGGTAGAGCAGGCGAAAACAGCGCTCAAGTGGCGTCTAGAAAAGCGGCAAAGCTCGGTGCTGGTGTTCAATGAACAGACCGATGCTGCATTGCGGGAAATCGTCATGTTTTATACCGGCGAGTGGGAAAACTCGCTGAGTGATGCGGTGGAGCACATGGATACGGACAGTGCCGCTGCCCTCATTCGCCGGGTATGGAGCAAGTGGGAAAGCGAGAATATCGTACCAGGCAGCCGCTGTTTTCTGCTGGAGCAGATGCTGTCCTGCCTTAATGATGCGGCAGAACAGCTGCCGCGTGATGAGCAGGCCCGGGCACCTCGGCTGCTAGAGCCGTTTGACGTACTGTGCGGCGGTTATTCCTGCGAAGAACTTGCAACACGGTTTGTAGATCTGACTACGCAGATGCTCGAGAACTGCCGTCAGTTTGTGCAAAATCGGGAGAATAATGTGATTCGACAGGCAAAAAACTTTGTGGTGCAGCATTATGCAGAGAGCATCTCTCTGGCGCAGGTAGCAAAGCATGTGTGCCTGAGCACATCGTATTTCAGCACGCTATTCAAGACCGAGACCGGTGTTGGATTTGTCGAGTATTTGCAGCATATCCGCATTGAACAGGCGAAGAAGCTACTGAAGACCTCAAAGATGCGCATTGCAGATATTGCTGAGAAAGTAGGCTACCGCGATATCAAGTTTTTCAACAAGATTTTTGTAAAGGAAACTACGGTTACTCCGTCTGAGTACCGTAAATTCTATTCATAAGGCTGGAAGCACCATGAAATATTGGAAAGAGATTCGCAATCAACGAAGTGTATGGCTGTTTGCGGGCGGCTTTGTGCTGTTGCTGGGTGTCATGACAGGAATGCTGTGCACGCTCGGCAGACGTAGCATTATACCAATATGCGGTATCACGGCAGCTCTGCTGGCGATGGCCATCAGCTATACAGCGGAACTACGGTGTAATATTGGCAGACGGCGTGCATTAGAAAATATGCTGGCAGATGGCGATACGGATTACCTTGAACCGGAGGAAAAAGACCGTCTGCTGCACATGGATGACCAGGAAATGCTTGAGCAGGTGTTTGACAAGCTGCATGAGGTATCTATTTCACGAGCGCTGAAGACCGAAGCCGAGTTGCACGCGCTGCAAAACCAAATCAATCCGCATTTCCTGTATAACACACTGGAAATTATCCGCAGTCGCGCTATGCGGCGAGGTAGCGCGGATGTAGCGGAGATGGCCGAAGCACTTGGCATGCTGTTCCGCTACTGCATTAACAGCCCGGGAGAACTGGCTACGCTGGCACAGGAATTGGACAATGTACATCACTATTTGCTCATTCAGCGGTATCGCTATGGCGATCGCTTCACCTATGAGGAGCATATCGAGAATGAAGACGTAATGGACAGCAGTCTGCCTGTTATGACACTGCAGCCGCTGGTAGAAAATGCGCTGTCACATGGTATTAACCGCCGGGTAGACGGCGGTAAGATCACCATGCGTGTGGAAAGTATAGGAAGTCGTCTGCAGATTTCAGTGGAGGATAACGGTGTCGGTATTGCCGAAGACGAACTGCACCGTGTGCGCAAAAATCTGAGGGAACGCAGCGGTCCGATTGAACGCAGAGCAGACAGTTCTCGGTCAACAGGTATTGCGCTGCGCAATGTCAACCGCCGTATCCAGTTTTATTTTGGCATGCAGTACGGTGTGGATGTGGCTAGCACGCAGGATATCGGTACAACAGTTATCGTAACACTGCCGCAGATGAGGGGAAATTAAACCATGAAACAGGAGATTCTTTATCTGGAGCAGATTGTTACTGCACAGCCATCCGGACAGAATCTGGAGTATGTTTCCCTGTCCCTTCGAGCGGGTGAAATACTGGGTGTTACGGGTATCAGCGAAAGCGGTGCCTCTGTACTGGCGGATGTACTGTGCGGCAAGTTATGCCCGGCTTCGGGCACGATCTATCTGGATGGCGTTCCGGTCAGCTACCGTTCGGAGAACGAAGCCCGCAAGCTGGGAATTTACGAGATTACCCATCAGGCTTCCGTAGTGAATGGTATGACAGCAGCGGAAAATCTGGCCGTATTACGTAGATTCTCATGGAAGAATCTACTTTTACGCCGAAAGAATATAGCTGAAATGTCCAAACAAGTGTTTGAACACTATGGCATCGGCTGTGAGCCGCACGCCTGCGGCAGCAGTCTGACAAACGAGCAGCGGCTTGAAATCTCTATCTGCCGTGCACTGCTGTGCGGTGCAAAGGTGTTGGTCTGCCGGGAGGCCGGTGAGGGTCTTGACAGGGACGAACTGATACGGTTTGCCGCCTTCCTACATCAGCTGCGGGATGAAGGCGTATCGGTCATTGTATTTAATTCCAGTGTATTTAAGGTGCTGCAATATGCGGATCGTATCGCGGTGATGCGCAGCGGTATGATATGCTGGGAACGTCTGCGGAAGGATATGACAGCTTATGGTATTCATCAGCGCCTGCGTATTTCATCAATGGTGGTGTCTCCGAAGGAAAGGACCGTGCCGCGTCTGTATCTCTCGCTGCAGGAAATCAGTCTGATAGATAATGATATAGCGCCGTTTTCTGTGGATTTATACACTGGGCGAGCCTCAGGGGTGCTGTGCTGCGGTTTAAATGGTAGGGGTATCATATACCGTATGTTTTCCGGACAGGGGCAGACGGAAGGTATTGCAATGCAGGACGGCCGGATGTACCATTTAGCTGATTGGCGGCAGCGACATGCAGGTGAGATTTGCTGTATGGGACCGCGCTTTTGGGAGAAGGACGTGTTTGAGAATCTGACAGCGGCAGAGAATATCGTATTCCGGTCGATGAATCGTTTTCGTGAACGCGGTGATGTGATCAATCGTCGAATGCTGCGGCTAGCGCTGCGTGATTTTGCAGCAGAGATGGGCTTTGATCCGGAAGGGTTGGACGTATATCCGCGTCACCTGTCCAATCGTATGCGGAATCAGCTTGTGCTGCTGCGTGTCATGTTTGCACCGGTTGGTCTGCTGGTATTGGACTATCCTTTTTATACCATTGATGAGCAGATTAAAGCGGAATTGCTGCACTGTATTGCGGTACTTCGCGCACGAGGAACCGCCGTGCTGTGGAGCTCCAATGACCGCTCAGTGCTGCAGGATAACTGTGAAAGTGTTACGGTGTTGTGAATAAAGCATGCCTTATAAAAATGAACTGCAGATAGCGTATAATCAAGTTCGCAAAAGCAATCACCTATTTTTACCGTCCATTAACCGTCCGAACGCTTTGGACACCATTGGATTTTCCCAATTCCTAGCGTTCCGAAAAGCAGAAACCGACCCAAACGGGACGGTTTTACACGATATTTTGTCGGTTGAAACAGTTTCACAAGCGCTACGAACCAAAAGGTCGGGGGTTCGAATCCCTTCTGGCGTACCAGATCAACCGGTTATTTCGTAAGAAATGACCGGTTTTTCTTATTTTCTGATATAGGTCAAAATTTTTGTTCCGATTTGCAAGAGCCAATATAAAGATGCCGCCGCCATACCGGCATACGAGCCGAATACCTAACTTTAGCCCTAAAAGAAACCCTGTCTGTTCCAACACCAGACAGGGTTTTCTCACTTTTACAGCACTTTTACGCCCGCGTTCTCGCACGCCGAAAGGAATTCCGGCAGCAGTCTGCCGTCCGAAATGACGGTATCTACCTCATCGAGACCGCAAATGCGGAATGTACTTCTTCGATCAATTTTAGAGGAATCCAGCAGCACCGCCACATGCTCCGCGCGATGCAGCACAGTCTGCTTGAGCAGCGCCTCCTCCTCTACACCGCAGGCAAAGCCGGTCTCCGGACTGTAGCTCGTCACGCCGAGCAGCAGCAGGTCGAAATGCACGCCCTCCAGTTCCTGAATGCCGCGCACGCCGCACACGCTGTGGCTGAACCGGTTGAGCGTGCCGCCGGGAATGGACACCTTGGGCTTTTCCAGCCGCGCGAGTTCGATCGCGCACGTCAATCCGCTCGTGAAGATCAGCATCGGCTCATCCGGCACACAGCGTGCCACGGCGGTTGCCGTGCTGCCGGAATCCAGAAACACCGTGGTATTCGGCCGCAGCAGCGCCGCCGCCTTCTCCGCAATGATCTGCTTTTCCGACGCATTGCGCGCCGTGCGCCTGCCGAACTGGTCGTCCGTGCCGACGACTACCTCGACCGATTTGACGCCGCCGTGCACGCGAACCACTCTTCGCGCCTGATCGAGTGCCTTCAGATCGGTTCGCAGCGTCATTTCGGACACCGACGGAAAAGCCTCCTTCAGCTGTACAAAGCTCAGGCTTCCCTCTCGGTTGACCAGTTCGACGATTGCATTGCGGCGTTGTTCCATCGGTTGTTTCCTCCAATTAGTCGTGCTGCTGAAAGTTTGCCAGCAGATATTCCTCTGCCTCCGAGCACCACAGGCCGTTGTGTGCGTCCACAATGTCAGCCAGCGCGGTAAACCGCGCATCCTCCGCGCCCTTTGCCCGCAGATCGGTCAGCGCGGTAAGCGGCATGGTCAGGTGTGTGTAGATCAGCTTTTTGCCGCCCGGAATCTTCGGCAGATTGAGCGTAGTCTCGGCTGCCGCATCCAGACCGCCGATATGCGTCACCATAACCGCCGGGTCGATACGTCCGGATGCGGTCAGCTCGAGCGACTCGATCATATCCGCCGTATTGCCCCCGGTCGTGCCCATAACATGTGTGGAATTATAGTGTACATCATAAAAGTTCATCTTGGCAGAGAACTGCTTGTCGGTCGGGCCGGCGAAGAAGTTCAGGCAGCCATCGCGGCCGAGCACCGCGCTGCAAAGCTCGACAACCACCGCAACCGGCGCGTAGCAGAATACATCGTCAAAACCGGTGCCGCCGGTCATTTCGCGCAGCTCTGCCGCCGGATTCTCCATCTTGCCGGTGTTGACAAAGTGCAGGTCGATGCCGTCCTTCTCCTTGACCTCGGCAGGCGGGAACAGCGCCTCGGCGCGTGCCAGACGGTCCTCGTTCACATCGGTCACAACGACCATGGACGGACGGACGTCACGGTGCAGCGCATACGTCAACGCACCCAGACCCATCGGGCCCGCACCGGCCATGATAGCCAGCTTGCCGCCCTGCTTGATGCCCATTTCGTGATGGTAAACACCCATCTTGGTATGATAAGCGGCGTTGAACGCACCGATTGAGCAGCTCATCGGCTCGGCAAGAGACGCCTCGTAGTAGGCACGCCCCTTGTACTCGAGCAGGCAGCCAAGTTCCATAACCTCAGCCGGAATGATGCAGTAGGTCGCATCGCCGCCGAAGAACTCATAGGAGTATCCGGGGCTCCACATCGTACCCTTGTAGTTGAGCGCCGGCTGCAGCGTGAACTTCATACCCGGCTTGAACTTATCCTGATGCTTCGCGCCAACCTTGACGATATCGCCCGCAAACTCGTGACCCATGATGGCCGGATGCTCGGCAACATCGGGATGCACGCGCTTGTGCTCGGTACCAAGGATCGCGCACTTGTAGGTGGACATGCAGATGCTGTCGGATACGACCTTGACCAGGATTTCGTCGTCACGGATTTCCGGCAGCTCAAAGGTATCCAGACGCAGATCATTCGCAGCATGCAGACGTACAGCCCTTGCTTTCATAATAATAACTCTCCTTTATCACTTAGGCAATAGATTTCAACAATTACAGCTTGGAAAAACGTACTTTCGGAAGCAGCTCCTCGATAACCGAGCGCTCGGCGGCCTGTGTGCCGCTGCACATGACATTCGCGGCTCCGGTCGCAGTCGAGAGACGGACAGCGTCCTCCTCGCTCATATCCTGCGACTCGGCATACGCCAGCGCGGCCACCACGCTGTCACCCGCACCGACCGTACTGCCGACCGGAACCTTGAGTCCCTCAGCATAAATCGTGCTGCCCTTGCGCAGATACAGCGCGCCGCGTCCGCCCAGCGAGATAACCACCCGTTCGATGCCGCTCTCCAGCAGCTTTTGACCCTCTGCGGTCAACTCTTCGATGGTTTCCAGTTTTTTGCCCGCCAGACGCGACAGCTCATCATCATTCGGCTTGATGAGGTACGGCGCGGCCTTTAAGCCTTCTGCCAGTAAAGCGCCGTCCGCATCGAGGAACACCCGCGCACCTGCTTTTTTGCATGCGCTCGTCCACACGCAGTAGGTGTCCTGCGGTGCGCCCTTCGGCAGACTGCCCGCCAGCACCACGATGTCGCCTGCGTGCACCTCGGCCAGAAGGTCGTTCAGCAGCGCATCTAAATCTGCGTCCGTGACGGTCAGCCCCGGCTCATTGATGTCGGTATTCGTGTGGCCGACCCGGTCAATGATTTTGATATTCGTGCGGGTCTGCCCCTCAACGAACCGGAACTGCGTGGTGAAATTCTCGTTTTCGAGCAGCTTTTCGAGCGTTCTGCCGCTCTCACCACCCAGAATGCCGACTGCGCGGCTGTCTCCGCCGAGTTTGGCAATCACCTTGCTTACGTTGATGCCCTTGCCGCCGGGATCCGTGCGCATTTCCGTGATGCGGTTGACCGTGTCAAGCGCCATACCCGGAATTTCTACCGTTTTATCCAATGCGGGGTTGAGTGTTACCGTATAGATCATGGAATGACCCCTTTCAGATATTTGAAACTGTTGAAACGAAAGCTATAATTATAATACCAACAGCCTGTGCAAGCGTCAATCTGTTATTTCAACAAATAATCACTTTCATTTTTGTGATGATTCACAAGAGCGCATTCTCTCTGTAAATTCTGTTCTGCGCGCAAAAGGAGCGGCAATGCAGAATATTTTCCGCATTACCGCTCCCTTTTATGCTTAATTTCCGTGTTCTGAGAACAGACGATCCAGCTTTTCTTCCAACAGCTGCACGGCTGCGTCGCGCTGACCGGTCCGCAGGCGCTCGATCAGCTCAGGCTCCTCGATCAGCTGTGCGCTCACCATGCGCATGACCTCCACCGGAATCGGATCACCGGTATCCGGCGCAAGCAGCACAAATGCCCCCATAATCATCTTTCCGGCCTCGTAGACCGGCGGCTGTGCCTGTAAATAGCCGAATCGGCAGTCCGATACCGCCTTTGTCCTGCAATGCAGCAGCAGCGCGAACAGCGGCTTGATATAAGTATCGCCCATGGCTTCCCGTCGGCGCAGCTGCTGCGCCACCAGACGCGATGCGTCCTCATTCGGGCAGAACAGACGGCTTGCCGCGTCAATCAGGCCCTGCCGCGAAACCGGTTTGCACACAGTCCGGATGCATAAATGGTCGAGCATCTGCACCATCGAGCGCGTGAGGCGATAGGTGTAGCGCAGGCCGCCTTCGGCCGCCGAGGCGGCAGACGGCTCTGCCGGTGTGCCGGTCCGCACAGTGCCGTTCAGCCGCTGCACCGCATCCCGCAGAAGGGCGCGATCCGGCTCGAGCAGCGCGGGATTGACCGTAATCGACGGATACGCCAGCTCGAGCGGCACGGTTGCAATCACAAGGTCGATGCCGCGGCTGTGCAGCTGCTCTGGATCGAGTTCGCGCACCGAACAGCAGCCGTCCACCTTGAGGGTCGGGAATTCGCCCTCGATACGCGAAGCCAGAAATCGACTTGAGCTCATACCCAGCGGGCACGCAACCACCACGCGAGCGGCCTGCCGCAGTGCGCCGTTCTGCTCGAGCACCGCGCCAAAGTGCATGGCAAGATATGCCGCTTCGCTGTCCGGAATGTGCGGCAACGCCAGTTCCATCTCGACGGTGTCGCATGCGGCGCGTGTTGCCGCCCACAACTGCGGATATTCACGCTGAATCGTGTCCAGCTGCGGATTATCCATGTGAATCTGCTCACGCACGCGCAGCAGCATCGGCCGTAAATGCGTAAACAGGTTGTCTCTCAGCGATGCATAGCCCGAGAAATTCACGCGCATCGCGCGTCCTACCTCGCTGATCAGCCGTCCGGTCAGATGGCGCAGGTACATCTCGCCGGCTCCCCATTTTTCGCCATCGTCACCGGTGATATACGCTGCCAGATACTGCTCTAAATACTGCACTTCCTCGGTCGGCAGCGTCAGGCCGAACGCCTGTCCCAAAGCTGCCCCTAACCGCTGTGCGGCGTTTTCCGGCGGGTGAACTGCGGCAGACGAACCGCCCTGTTCGCGCAGCTGCTGCACCGCCAGCGTGCAGTGGATGGCAAGCGTCAGAAAACCCGCATCCGGCAGACGGAGCTTCTCCTTCTGCTCGAACTGCTGCAGCACCTGCCATACCCGCTCGGCGATTTTCGTATTCAGCAGCGCGGCAAATGCGCCGCCTGCAGCAAAATTACCGCGCAGCACCGCCTGCAGCTCTTCTTCGGTCAGGCTGCTCTGCAGCAGCGCGGCAGCGGCGCGGCGGCAGGACAGCTTTTCGCCCTTGAGCCATACGCCCACACCGGGTCGGCGGTGCAGCGTCACCGCATACGAGGATACCCACTGCCCGATTTCGTCCAGATCGGCGGCCAGTGTGCTCTCGGAGACGAGCAGCTCCCGCGCCAGTGCTGCGGTTTTCATCGGCTCACGCGCCTGCAGCAGCATACCGAGCAGCTTTTGCCGCCGCTGACGGCGCGGCAGCTCCGCGTAGACTGTGCTGCCGTTCAGCAGCGCGCGCATTTGCTCCCGGCGTGCGGGCGGCTCGTCCAGCAGCAGTCCCTGTCCCGGACTGCGTACAAAGCGATAGCCTGCTGCGGCAATCCATTGCTCCACACTCGGCAGCTCACGCAGCACCGTGCGGCGGCTCACGCCGATGCTCTCCGCGAGCATCGCCGCCGTCACCCAGCCCTGCGGCAGCGTCAGTAGACGGTCGATTAACTTTTGTCCGTTCGCAGTCAGCGAAGGCAGGGTTTCAGACATCGGGATAGCTCCTTTCTATAAAATCCAACAGGTTTAGAATGGAAAATGAATGTCACTGTCAGCATAGTGCATTCATTTGTAAATTCATTTGCAATCGTGTATACGTTAATTCTCCCTTTTCCATTCTCAATTACTTATCTCTATGATACCACATTCTAAAATGACAGCACAAGTGACACTGTTCCGTATCCTGCGTTTTTTGTCACCATCTTCCGGTGACACAACTCCGACAACCCGCTCTGCTGTCACCATTGTTCTGTGCAGACTGCACAAGCAGCCATCCTTTCCCCTGCGCGTTTTCGACAGTCTTACGACACTTGTCACCATTCGCCGGTGACATCAGTCACTATAGTTTCCCTTGTCAGACCCGGATTCCGCCTGTACAATATAGTCAAACGAAACGAAAGCGACTCCCCGAATCCCGCAAGTCATGCGGCAACACAGATAAGGAGTTGAAAAGCTATGAAAAACGCAATTTCCCGTTTTGGCAAGTTTTTGAGCGGCATGGTCATGCCGAACATCGGTGCATTTATTGCATGGGGCTTCCTCACAGCGCTGTTCATCGAAAAGGGCTGGTTCCCGAACGAACGGCTCAGCTCGATGGTCTCACCGATGCTGAGCTACCTGCTGCCCATTCTCATCGCCGGTCAGGGCGGCTATATGGTCGCAAAGGAACGCGGCCGCGTCATTGCCTGCATCGCCGTTATCGGCTGCATCTGCGGCTCGGACTACACCATGCTGATGGGTGCGATGGTGATGGGCCCGCTGGCAGGCTGGGTCATCAAGCAGTTTGACAACCGCGTGGAGGAGCACATTCCCGCCGGTTTTGAAATGCTGGTCCACAATTTCTCCATCGGCATCCTCGGCATGCTGCTGGCGATCCTCGGCTACTACGTTATCGGCCCGTTTATGACCGCCATTCTCACCGTACTTACCGCAGGCGTTGATTTTCTGGTCAGCCACAGCCTGCTGCCGCTGGTTTCCATCTTTATTGAACCGGCAAAGGTGCTGTTCCTGAACAACGCCATCAACCACGGTATTTTCAACCCAATTGGCGTCAGCCAGGCTGCAGAGGCCGGCCGCTCCATCATGTACATGCTCGAGACCAATCCCGGTCCCGGTCTGGGCGTTCTGCTGGCGTACTGCCTGTTCTGCAAGGACAAGACCACACGTCAGTCCGCTCCCGGCGCGGTTGTCATTCACCTGCTCGGCGGTATCCACGAGATCTACTTCCCGTACATTCTGATGAATCCGATCATCATTCTGGCTCCGATCGCGGGCAACTTCTGCGCGATCCTGTTCTACACCATGACCGGTACCGGTCTGTCCGGCCCGGCATCCCCCGGTTCGATCATTGCCTACATGGCGATGGCGCCGCGTGACTCCGTTCTGACGGTATTTATCGGCGTTGTCCTTGCAGCTGCCGTATCGTTTGTACTCTCGTCTGTCATTCTCAAAGCAACTTCCGGCAATGCGCAGAACCTCAGCGAAGCGCAGGCCAAAATGCAGGATATGAAGGCGCAGGCCAAGGGGGAAGCACCCGCAGCCATCAAATCCGCACCGATAAACGCCGGTGACGTGCACAAGATCGTCTTTTCGTGTGACGCAGGCATGGGGTCGAGCGCGATGGGCGCGACCAAGTTCCACAACCGCATCAAGGCCGAGCGTCCGGAGCTGATCGTCACTAACTCCAGTGTAGATAACGTACCTGCTGACGCAGATATCGTTGTCTGCCAGCGTGTTCTCGCCGAGCGTGCCCGCAGGAGTGCACCGCAGGCACAGATCATCACGATTGACAACTTCCTTGCGGACCCGAATCTGGACACCCTGTACCAGACGCTGACCGCTGCACCTGCCGCGAAAGCCGCGGCTCCCGAAACCACTGACGAACCTGCCGCGCAGGATCAGGGCCTTGTAATCCAGGCCGAGGACATTCAGCTTGGCTTACCCTCTGTTGATAAGGAAACCGCGATCCGCGCCGCAGGTGCGCTGCTTGCCAAACGCGGCTATGTCGATGCCGACTACGCCGATGCAATGGTCGAGCGCGAAAAGCTCGTTACCACCTACATGGGCATGGGCGTTGCCATCCCGCACGGCACGAGCGAAAAGAAATCCACTGTCAAGAAGTCCGGCGTTGTCATGCTGCAGTACCCTGACGGCGTAGACTTCGGTGACGAGAAAGCATACCTCATTTTCGGCATTGCCGGTGTCGGTGATGCACACCTTGACCTGCTCGCCCATGTCTGCGAGGTCCTCGAGGACGAGGAGGCGCTTGAAATGATGAAGAAAACCCCGGATATCAAGTTTGTACTGACCCACCTGCAGTAAAAGGAGAGAGTTTCATGAAACAGTTTACCATCACCATTCAGGATAAGGAAGGCCTGCACGCCCGTCCGGCCGGTCTGCTGAGTAAGGCCGCCAAGGGCTTCCAGTGCGCAGTAACGCTCACCAAGGGCGAAAAGACCGCTGACCTCAAGAAGATTTTCGCAGTAATGGGTCTGGCCGTCAAGGGCGGCGACAGCATCACTGTTACCTGCGACGGCGCGGACGAGGAGGCTGCAGCGGCTGCGCTCGAGAAGATGTTCGCTGAGATCAAGTAACTAAATTTCGACACAATCAAACCTGAAAAACCAGGAGAGGGATAACCTCTCCTGGTTTTTCCTGTTCTGAACGCAAAGGGTCTCCCGCCGAATGGCGGGAGACCCTTTCAGTCTGTCGATAAAGTCAATCTATCGTTTTTACTTTTCGTGCGGCAGCACGCATAAAATAGAATTTGCACAGCAAATTCATAATTCCCGGGGGCGTGGCCCAGGCCACCCTCTCTTGCCGCTATGCGGCAATTCACCTTGTGTACCTCGGGAATTATACAAGGGACGAAAAATTGTGCCCGTAGGGCGCGGCTTTTCGTCAAGATTCGATTGAAAGCGTGGTTTCAATCGAGAGGCTGCTCGAAAAACGGAGTTTTTCGACAGCCGCAAAGGGTCTCCCGCCGAATGGCGGGAGACCCTTTCTCATTTTACCGGCTTATTTACCGGTCTTTTCACACAGCTTCTGCATGATAACAGCTACCTGTGCACGGGTGGCCGTGCCCTGCGGGTCAAAACGGTTGCCCGATTTGCCGCTCAGCAGACCAGCCTTCTGCATTCTGGTTACAGCGTCCTTCGCGTAAGCGCGGATGCTTGCGCTGTCGGCAAATGCAGCTGCACTGCCGGTTTCCTCTACCTTAGTGCCGGTGGCAGTCAGATAATTATCCATGATAACCGCAGCCTGCTCACGGGTGATGAGCGCATTCGGATTGAAATGCGAAGCGTCCACGCCGGAAACGATCTTGTTGGCTGCTGCCCAGTTGACGTATGCGTTGTAGTACATTTTGCTGTCTACGTCGGCAAACTGGCTCTGGGTGTTGTACGCGGAGATATCTGCGCCTGCCATACGGCCAAGCACGGTGACAAACATGCCGCGGGTCATGCCCTCGTTCGGGGAGAAGGTGGTTGCGGTCGTGCCGTTGAACAGCGCCTTATCGGTCACATATTCGATGGCATCCTTTGCCCAGTGGCCCGCGATGTCGGTGAAGGTGCTTACCGTACCCTCAACAACCTTGACATTCTTGCCTACGGTGCCGTAGTTGTCGTAATCCACAGAGTAATCGTTGAATACATCATCGGATTCGTAGCCTACTGCATCGGTGAAGGTGCCCTCGTTCCAGTCTGCCAGCGTTGCCCAGATATTGGTATTGCCTGCCTTGATGGAATACGAGTTGATAACCGGAATATCGGTGGACTTCTCTGCAACAGAGGAGTTCAGTACGGTAGTAACGCGAACATACTTTGCACTGCCCAGTGCGGAAATATCAACCGTGTTCTTGCCGTTCTTCAGCTCTGCGGACTGGGAAGCCTTTACGGTCTTGCCGTCGTCCGAGGTCTCAACGGTTGCGGTTGCAGAAGCCGCGCCGGTGATCTCTGCGTTATAAGTAAACTTTGCTGCACTGCCGGTCATTGCGCGCCACTCGGTGGTGTGCGTGCCCTTGGTGACGATATTCTCCGGTGCGTAATCCAGCCATACGACCAGCTTGTCGCTTTCCGGACCCTTTGCAGTCGGATTTGCGTAAATCTGCTTGTTCTCCTCTGCGGTCAGCTTGGTGGTGTAGAAGCGGAGCTGGCCGATGTCGCCCGTCAGCATGGTGTGCGTCTTGCCGCGGCCGCGGCCCGTCAGCAGATGACGGTGGAATGCAAAGCCGGAGTACATGGACTTGCCTTCCCAGTTGCGGATCTCAGAATCAAAAGCCGGTGCATCGGTGTGACCGCTTGCCTTGGTATCCTCGTAGCTGTCGCCGCCGGTTGCACGATCAAAGCCGCCGGTGTACTGTACCCACTTGCCGAGGGTAACGCCGCCGCCCATATTCTCGTCGTCGTTCCAGAAGTACTCGCCGTTATCGTTGTTAAAGCCGATGCCGTAGGTAACCATGCCGGTCTTGCGGACTGCCATGCGGAACAGGTAGTTGGTGCCGTAGCTGATGGAAGCGCCCTTCATCAGCAGCGGGTTGTGGTCCCACTCATCGCCCGTTGCCAGACGATCGATGTTTGCCCAAACCATGCCGGTAACGCCGTTGTCTACCACATAGTTCTTGTTATCCGGAATTTCCACATAATCGTCCACGCCGTCCAGAGACAGACCCCAGCTGCCGTTGTACTTAACGAGCGTCGGATTGCCGCGGATGATGCCGTCGTTGCCCTTGCCGGACTTATCCTTTACGATCGGGGTGCCCTGAATGGAACCGAGCACGGCAACGGTCTTCTCTGCCGAGTTGCCGACCTTGACGGTATAGCTGCCGCCTGCCGGTGCCTTGTAGGCAAACTCAACCGTGCGGGTCTCGCCTGCCTTGAGCGCAGCCTTCTGCGAGGTAACGGCTGCGCCGTTGATGTACAGTACTGCCTCTGCGGTGCCGTCCTCATTGCCGATGTTCTGCACATCCGCCTTGGCGTAGATGACATCGCTGGTCGGCTCGCTTACCGTGCCGCTGCCAAGCTGCAGGCGCAGGTTGCTGTAGGCGTAGGTCGCCTTGCGGAAGGTAACATTGACTGTCTTGGTGTAGCTGTCCAGCTTGAGGGTATGCGTACCGAGTGCGGAAAGCGTCAGCGGTGCGCTCAGCGTTACGGACTCACCGGGATTCAGACCGACAACGCGCTCCTTGCCGCTCTTGCCGAACTCATACAGCCAGCGGTCGGTGCCGTTGTCCTTGACACACATGGAGGCAGTCGCCAGACCCTTGCCGACATTGGTCACCTTTGCGGATACCGTGACAGTGCCGTTGGACTGAACGGTGTCCGGGGTGATGGAAATATCGCTGTACGCCAGCTTGGCGCCGTCCTTGGACAGCGTAACCGTCTCAAATACCTTCTCGCCGTCGCTGCTCAGGCCCAGATTCTTATAGGTCAGCAGACCGTCCTTGACGGTTACTTCGAGCATATCGCCCTTGCCGGTTGCAAGCAGGTTGGGATAGTTGTCATTCAGGCGCTGATCCGGCTTGCCGGTGTCGATCTTGCCGTCGCCGATGCGGGCATCGCCCTGAGTTACATACAGGGTATCTGCGCCGCGCTTCGGGTCAGCAGAAGCATAGCGGGAATACAGATGGGTATGGCCACTGAACATAATATTTACGTTGCCGTTCTCCACGATGGAGGGAACGTACTTGCGGGTCAGATCATCCTCGAACGGATGGTGCATGGTAACAACGCGGAAGTCAGCCTTCTTGGCATTGTCGGTTGCAAGATCCGCCTTGAGCCAGTCGAGCGACTCGTTTACAACGGCCTTGGTTGCCGCATCCGCCTCGCCGCCTCCTGCGGTGGAGTTCAGCTCAAACAGGGACCACGGGTTGCTGTCCAGCATATCGAAATGCACCGGACCGCAGTCAAACGCTACGTTGCGTCCGGTCTCGTTGGACTTATACTGCTCCTTCTGCACCTTGGTGACATACTCATCAAAGTAGACACCGTAATCGTGGTTGCCGCTGTTGTAGATAACCGGCACATTGTGCAGGAACGAGCCGACATTCTGGAACCAGTACGGGAACTGATCCTTCTGAGAGCCAGTGCCCTCTACCATATCGCCGGTATGCAGGATAAAGTCCGGATCGAACTGTGCGATCACATCGGAAACCTTAGTTGCCGTTTCAAAGCGATGGCTGTCGCTGACAACCACAAAGCGGATCTCATTCGAATTTTCGGGCAGCGTGCGGAAGTGACCATCCATAGTCTGTCCGTCCTCGGTCTCAACCTTGTAGGTATAGGTCGTACCCGGAGTCAGATCGGTCAGGCGGGCACGATACATGTGCATGCTCTCACCCTTAAACTTTTCGCCCTCCTCTACCGGAACCTCGAGCGTTTTCTTGTCCGCATCGCTCGTACCGTAGGTAATGGTGGACTTCATCGGTTTATCCAGTTCCCAAACGACAACCATGCCGTTTGTTTTCGGGGTCATCAGGTACGGACCCGTCAGGAAGGAGCCGGTATCCGTCCTTCCGATTGCGAAAGCAGTGCTCGGCACCAGTGTTGCCAGCATCACGGCCGACAGCACACCGCTGAGCAGCCGCCGCATACGCGAAGATTTTTTAGCCATTTTCTTTTCTCCTTTCTCTTCACGGTACGGCTGCTGCCATACCGCCGCGTCTATGTTAAACCTTTTAAGTTAAGGCAATACCGTATAATTGAACAAGAGTGATTTGCGAGTAAATTTTGCGTACTGACGAGGCACAGTTTTGCGGTAATACTTGATGTATTACCGTGAAACTGCAACAAAGTCAGGACACAAAATTTCCGCAAAGCACCGCGGCAGTGCGACCAGAGCCTGCACAAGGAGCCGCCGCTTTAATTGTGCGGTGTTGCCTTAAGGTTCGCGCGCTGTAAATATGCGTGTCGAAGTACGAAATCAGCCGCGTGCGGTTCTCGCCTGCCCACTCCAAATCGTAGGTGATGAGCTTGACCTCGTCCAGCGGCGGCAGTCCGTCCGCTGCGCGGGCGGTGCTGTTTGCCGGAAGGCGGCAGCTTTTCGCTTCGATGTAACATTCCTCTCCGCGGGAAGAGGTCAGCCAGTCGATAAAGATGCGGGCGTTTTCGCGCTCCTGCTCCGGTGCATTGCGCACAAGCGCGCACGCGCCGATCTCATAGCCGGTGCCGTCTGCCGGACTGCGCACCTCAATGGGATAGCCATCCAGCGCCGCACGGAAGGCGTCGTGCGAGAACACGATACCGACGGCGTATTCGCCGTTTTTTACCCGCTCTGCCGGCTCCACACCCGAACGGGTGTACAAACCGACGTTTTGGTCTAATTTTTGAAGATACTCCCACGCCTTGTCCTCGCCGCGCATCTGCACAAGTGTTGCCAGCGTAGTATACGAGGTACCCGAGCTTTTCGGAGTTGCCATCACAATCTGCCCTGCCAGTGCAGGCGACAGCAGATCGTCCCAGCAGGT
>QEKJ01000009.1 GCA_003096535.1 Agathobaculum butyriciproducens
CTTGTACACAAGAAAGTATGCACCATTAGCTCAGTTGGTAGAGCAACTGACTCTTAATCAGTGGGTCCACGGTTCGAGCCCGTGATGGTGTACCACAAAACCCGAGTTTTTTAACGAAAGCTCGGGTTTTTGTTATGTCTCGATTTAATTTTACACCGTTGCCTCTCTTTTCCTCGCGCCTGTTTATTAAAAGCAGTAATCCGGCTGTCGTATGACGATTGACAAGCCGCACTCTCCGGGGTATGATAAGCACAAGGCAGGATAACCATTTACGGAATTGCACAGGGAGGGAATGCAATGCTGTTCAAAACAGAGCTTACCGAAGTTTTCACCATGGCGGAGATGGACAAAATCGTTAAGGCACTCAGAGCGAAAGGCATAGATGCGGCCACGAAAACGGTCGATCTGATGAGCGGCGGACTGTTTGAAAACCGGCGTTCGTCCGGCACGTTCGGCATGAATGCCGAGGCGAGAGTCGTTTACAAAATCTACGTTAAACGTGCGGATTTGAAGTTTGCAAAGAGCGTTCTGGCGACAATCTGATCGCAAAGAAGGGAATGAAGTAAAATTCATTCCCTTTTTCTATGCCTACTTTACCGATTCATCAAAATGTGATAAAATAGAAGCCAAACAGAAAATTTAGTTTCTATTCCGAGCGGATTTTCCGCTTTTGGTTTGGGTTGATGGAGGCTGCACTATGATAAAGTTCCGAATGCCGCTGCTGGCGGTGCGTGATGTGGAGATTTCAAAGAAATTTTACCATGATCTGTTCGATCAGGAGGTTGTGCTGGATTTAGGCGGAAACGTGACGTTTTCCGGCGGCTTTGCCGTGCAGCAGGATTTTGACAGGCTGACCGGCGTGCCCAAATCCACGATCCTGCACCAGTCGCACAACATGGAGCTTTACTTTGAGGTGGACGACTTTGACGCGTTCACGGAAAAGCTGCGCAGACACCTGGACGTGGAACTGGTGCATCCGCCGATGACGCATGCGTGGCAGCAGCGTGTGGTGCGCCTGTACGACCCGGACTGGCACATGATCGAGGTCGGTGAGTCCATGGAGCACATCGCACTTCGCCTGCTGGGCGAGGGCCGTTCCGTGGAAGAGACCGCCGCGCTCATCCATCACCCGACTGATTTTGTGGAGCAATGCAGAAAGGGTTTGAAATAGATATGTTCGGTTATGAACCGGAATTCGTCGTGTGCGGTGATGCCCGGATTGCTTATTACGATGTCGGCCGAGGAAAGCCGCTCGTGCTGCTGCACGGCAACGGCGAGGACAGCTCATACTGGAACGCCCAGATACCCGAGCTGACCCGCTTTTACCGCGTTATTGCGGTGGACAGCCGCGGGCACGGCGCCTCCGGGAGCGGCGGGCACGGCCTGTCGTTTGAAATGATGGCGGAGGATCTCAAAACCGTGCTGGACACGCTCGGCGTGAAAAAAGCGCACTTCCTCGGCTTTTCGGACGGTGGCAATCTGGCGATCAAATTCGCACTGACGCACCCGGAATATATAGATAAACTCATCCTCAACGCGGCCAATGTGGAGATGTTCAGCGGCGTCAAGCCGCAGGTGCAGCTGCCCGTTATGGCAGGCTACGGTGTTGCTGCGGCGCTGAGCCGTTTCAGCAAAAAGGCGGCGCGCCGAAGGGATGTGCTCGGACTGATGGTGCACCCGTACGGAGTGACGATGAACGATCTGGAGCGGCTGACCATGCCGACCCTCATCATCGTCGGCGAGCACGATGCAATACGCGAAAAGCAGACAAAGGAGATGGCCTCGCACATCCCCCACTGTGAAGTGGAGGTTTTCCGCGACGGCGACCACTTTGTTGCAGCAAAGCAGCCGTCCCGCTTCAACCGGACGGTTATAGAATTTTTACTTGGGAGATAATCAGCATGAAATTCATCAAAGCGGGAGAAATCGCAGACAGCAATATTTTCAACAAGCTCGACGAGCGCAAGAAGTCGCTCCTCGAAGGCGGCATGGACGTCATCAATCTGTCCATCGGCACGCCGGATTTTCAGCCGGGAAAGCATGTGATGGAGGCCGTCAGCCGCGCTGCACTCGACCCGGATATGTACAAGTATTCGCTGAACGAAACGCGCGAGCTGCTCGACGCCGTAGAAAACTGGTACAAGCGCCGCTATGACGTCACGCTTGCCGACGACGAGATCATGGCTGTGTGCGGCTCGCAGGAGGGCATTGCACACGTTGGCTTTGCCTTCGCCGGCCCGAACGACCTGATCCTTGCACCGGACCCGGGCTACCCGATCTTCTCGTTCGGCCCGATGATGACCGGCGCAACGGTCGGTCTGTACCCGCTGTATGCCGAGAAGAACTGGCAGCTGGACTTTAACGACATTCCGGAGGACGTGGCAGAGCGTGCAAAGGCGATCGTTGTTTCCTATCCGAACAACCCGACCACCGCCGTTGCCGACCGTAAGTTCTACGAAAAGCTGGTCCTCTGGGCGCGTGAGCACAACATCATCGTTCTGCACGATAACGCGTATTCCGACATTATGCTGAACGGGGAAAAGGGTCTGTCCTTCCTGTCCATTCCGGGCGCGAAGGAGGTCGGCATCGAGTTCAACTCGCTGTCCAAGACCTACAACCTGACCGGCATGCGCGTGTCCTTCGCACTCGGCAACCGCGAGGTTATCAGCCGTTTCCGCGCGTTCCGCTCGCAGATCGACTACGGCATGTTCTACCCGATCATGGCGGGTGCGGCTGCCGCGCTCAACGGTCCGCAGGATGTGGTAGAGAGCAACCGCACCGGCTACATGGCGCGCCGCGACGCGCTGTGCGGCGGTCTGCGCTCGATCGGCTGGAACGTGCCGGATGCACAGGGCACCATGTTCGTCTGGGCGAAGATTCCGGAGCGCTTTGCGTCCTCGGTGGACTTCGCCATTGAGCTGATGGAAAAGACCGGCGTTATCGTGGTTCCGGGCAGCGCCTTCGGTGAACAGGGTGAAGGCTACGTCCGCATGGCGCTTGTCGTTCCGCCCGAGCGCATGGCAGAGGCGGTTCGCCGCATTGACGAGAGCGGTATTGTAAAGGAGTGAGTTTCCGTTATGCAGATCGACCATATTGCACTGTATACACGCGATTTAGAGCGTCTGTGTGAATTTTACACCAAATATTTTGACGGTACGGCGGGCAAGCTGTACCAGAACGAGGAGACCGGCACGCAGGCGTGCTTTGTGTCCTTTGCCGACGGCGCACGGCTTGAAATTGTGACCCGTCCGCAGTTTGAGGACGCCGAGCACTCGCGTCTGTGGACCGGCTGGGCGCATACGTCGTTCAAGGCGGGCACCCGCGAGAACGTGGACGCGCTGACCGAGCAGATGCGCTCGGAGGGCTATGAGATCACAGATGGCCCTGTCGTCGGCAAGGATGGCTGCTACGGCAGTTTTGTGCTCGACCCGGACGGCAATACCGTCCGCATCGTAGCGTAAAGGAGAACGCAAATGAAGCTGATCTCATGGAATGTAAACGGTCTGCGTGCGTGCATGGGCAAGGGTTTCCTTGATTTTGTTGCCGCCGAGCAGCCGGATATGCTGTGCCTGCAGGAGACCAAGATGCAGCCGGGACAGGCTGATGTGCCGCTCGAGGGCGGCTACCGCGAATACTGGAACTCGGCAGAGAAGAAGGGATACTCCGGTGTGGCGCTGTTCACCAAAACCGAGCCGCAGAACGTCACCTATGGTCTTGGCATTGAGGAGCACGACCACGAGGGCCGTGTCATCACCGCCGACTACGGCGAATTCTACCTCGTTACCGTGTATACGCCCAACTCGCAGAATGAACTCAAGCGTCTGGATTACCGCATGACGTGGGAGGATGCCTTCCGCGAGTATCTGGTAAAGCTGGATGCGGAGAAGCCGGTCATCGTGTGCGGCGATATGAATGTCGCGCATGAGGAAATTGACCTCAAGAACCCCAAGACCAACCGCAAGAACGCAGGCTTCACCGACGAGGAGCGCGGCAAGATGACCGAATTGCTCGCCGCAGGCTTTACGGATACGTTCCGCCATTTTAACCCCACGCTCGAGGGCGTGTATTCGTGGTGGAGCTACCGTTTCCACGCCAGAGAGAAGAACGCAGGCTGGCGTATCGACTATTTTCTCGTGTCCAATCGCTTTGCCCAGCGGGTCAAGGACGCGCGTATCCTGACCGACGTGTTCGGTTCGGATCATTGTCCGGTGCTGATCGAAATTGAATAAGGACGAGTATGCCTTTCTGCCGGAGGCGTTTTTCGGCGGCGTGCAGGAGCAGGAGGACGAGGAAGAACTTGACCCGTACTTCCGGCCGGATGCCGTATCCGGGGAGGACGAGCCGGACAGCCTTGACTGGATGCCGGAAACACCGACCGAGCCGTGTCCGTGCTGCGGCGCAGAGATCCCCGAGAATCCTTCGTGGGGGTATATCTGCCCCATGTGCGGCTGGGAGATTGATTACGATGTCGAAGGCGAGCCGGATAAGCCGAGCGACCAGAATCATGGGCTGTCGCTCACCGAGGCGCAGTGGAATTTTCATTCGTTCGGTACGGTCGCACCGTGGAAGGTAATGGAGAATTGAAAATGGAAGATGGAGAATGAACTCGATGGGAGAGCGTTCTCCATTTTTTATTCAGAGAAATAAATTCACTCTCTCCATCAGAACCGTCAAATCAGGATCAGTCAGTCATTTTCCATTCTCCATTCTCAATTTTGTTCTGCTCTGCTGTTCTCTGCTGTAATATCTACTCTTTTCTTTTCTTCTCTGCTCTGGTCTGCTCTACTGTACTGTACTGTTCTCTGCTCTTCTGTACTCTTCTGTACTCTTCTCTGCTCTGTGGATTTTCCGTACGATAAATCCCGTTCACTGTGTACTTTCTCGCCAAGAAATAGCGATTTCTCGCCAAGAAATCCGGAACGTTGGAAGAACACACCAGATTTCACCAATTACTAACTCCTAATTCCTAATTATTAATTAAGGAAACCTCCTCACTCCTAACTCCTGCCTGACTGCATAATCTATCTGTCCGGCACATAGCCTGTCATAAAGGGGTGAACAGAAGTGAAGAAGATAATCTGTACCGCTTTACTCAGCGGTATGCTTACGGTGCAGGCGGCGGCGCTGCCCGAAATGGGCGCGCTCTACGCGAAATCGGCGGCACTGTATGCGGCAAACGGGCAGGAGCTTTACGTCTATAACGCCGACGAGCAGCTGCAGCCTGCGTCGGTGACAAAGATCATGACCATGCTGCTGGCGATGGAGGCGCTCGAGCGCGGCGAGGTGACACTGGACACCATGATAACCGGCAGTGAGTACGCCTGTTCGATGGGCGGCACGCAGATCTGGCTGGAGCCGGGTGAGCAGCTGACACTGGATGAAATGCTCAAGGCGATTGCGGTCGGTTCAGCGAATGACTGTGCGGTTGCGGTAGCGGAGCATCTGGCGGGCACAGAGGCCGCCTTTGTCGAACGGATGAACACGCGCGCACGCGAACTCGGCTGCACGAACACAACGTTCATCAACGCCAACGGACTGGACGGCGAAGGTCAAAAGACGCTGACCTCGGCACGCGACCTTGCGCTTATTTCCTGCGAGCTGCTGCGTCACCCGAAAATACTGGAGTACACCGGCATCTGGATGGATACCGTGCGCGGCGGCAAATTCGGTCTGGCGAACACGAACAAGATGCTCAAAAGCTATCAGGGTCTGACCGGTCTCAAAACCGGCTACATCCGCGAGGCCGGCTTCTGCATTTCTGCAAGTGCCGAGCGGGACGGACTGAGCCTTGTAGCGGTCGTGATGGCGGCGCCCACCAAGGAGAACCGCACAGCGGACGCGACCGCGCTGCTCAATTACGGCTTTGCCAACTTCACGGCGTACATGCCTGCGGCTGACGATCTGGCACCCATTCCGGTGACGCTCGGCACCGCGGAGACCGTGCAGCCGGTGCTCGAGGGCAGCGATTCGTTCGTGATTGAAAAGACGAGAGCAGGGGATATGCAGACCGCGTTCGACCTGCCGGAGACGCTCACCGCGCCGATACAGGCCGGTCAGCGGTTGGGCGAAATGACGGTATCCGCCGGCGGAGAGACGGTTTTGACTGTTCCCATCATCGCCCAAGCCGGTGTGGACGCGCTCGGACTGCCTGAGCTGCTTATTTCCTTTGTGCGCGGCCTTGCAGGAAATGTTGTAAAAGATGTAAAATAACATCAAAATCCGGCGTTTTCCGAACAAAATTGGAAAGGCTGAGAAATTTACCATACAAAATGACGGAAAGTTTGCAATTCGGACTTGTGATTTTGGCTAAACTATGGTACACTAATAGCAACCTCAAAGGTTGGGAGGATAAAAACTATGGTAAAACTTATTATTGGCGGTACCGGTTCCGGTAAGACCAAGGAGCTTATTGATCAGGTCAACGCTGCAGTAAAAGAAGAAAAGGGCAGTGTCGTTTGCATTTCCCGCGGCAACAAGCTGACTTTCGATATCTCGCATGACGCGCGTCTGATCGACGCAGCGGATTATCCGGTTAGCGACATCGCAGGCCTGCTCGGCTTTGTTGGCGGTCTGCATGCCGGCAACTACGATATCACCCGTGTCTTCATCGATGGTCTGTACAAGATCATCGGCGGCAAGGACGCAGCCAAGGCTGAGGAGTTCCTCGTCGCTCTGGACGCATTCTCTTCCAAGCACAGCGTAAACTTCACCGTTTCGCTCAGCGAGGAGCCGGAGTCTGCTACCGAAGGCATGAAGCGTTTCCTGTAATCCTTAAACGGAAATACATATCGCAAGCACAAAAAAGCAACGATGAAAGTCGTTGCTTTTTTCTTTTGCCCGCAGCCGGGCTGGTAAGAAAAAATAATGAGAAATGCTGCGTCTTTTTCCCTTTGTGATAAAAAAGACAATCTGGCATTTTGCATATACTTAATAAGAATAATTTGTGCAGAATGTATAATACGACACAAATCTACAAAAAATATTTAGATTTTCTGAGCAAAAGTATTTTACTTTTTGGGTAAGTTGTTTATAATAAGTAATATAGTGTGCCGAGGGAGCACACTGCATTTTGTACAATGTTGCTATGGCGTTCATGAAGGGGGAATGCGATTGCAAAGAGGGAAAGAAGGCTTTAGTGTGCTGCGCTACCTGATCTATTTTTCTCAGGTAGGCTTCACAGTGATCACACCGCCGGTGCTTTGCTGCTTCGGAGCGATATGGCTCCGCAACCGGTTCGGTTGGGGCAACGGTGTGGTGATTATCGGAATCCTGCTCGGCATCGCGGTTGCAGCCTGCAGCCTGCGTGATTTTCTGCGATTCACCGAGCGCAAAGCCAGAGAAAGTGCAGAGAAAGAAAAGGAGCTGTGACGGGAATGCACATCGTTTATGAGGAAACGAAGCGCATGCTGCGCGGCATGCTCCCGCTGGCGCTGGTGACCTTCGGTGTGTTCGCTCTTTGCGGACAGGGTATCGCTCGGTCCGGCGCAAGCGTTCTGCTCGGTACGGCGTTCGCGCTGCTGCTGTTCTACATGATCGGCAGGAGCACGGTAAGGGCAACCGCCTTTCCGCCGGCACAGGGCATTCGCATTACGCGGCGCGGCTATGTAGTTCGCTACATGCTCACGGCGGTGTTCGTTATCGCGGCGATCAAGCTGCCGTATCTGAACGCAGCTGCAGCGGTCATTCCGCTGTTTTTCACCAAGGCGCTGCTCCTCTGGCGCCACGCAGTTCAGCGGAAAGGAGGTTAAACGGTTGAACGTCGAAATAAACGGTCCTAAAATACTGGGTTATTTGTTCGGCAATACCAATCTGCCGATCACGGAGACCATGAGAAACTCATGGATCATCATGGCGTTTATCCTGTTCCTGTGTATCTTTTTAACACACCGCATGCAGAAGATCCCAAAAGGCAAGCAGGCACTGGCCGAAAAGGCGGTGCTGATGATCGACGGTCTGGTCGAAAGCACGATGGGTGAAGGCTGTCAGGCTTTCTCGCCGTACATTATGACGCTGATGATGAGCTCGCTGTTCGGTTCGCTGGCCAGCCTGTTCTGGATGCGCTCCACCACGGCAGACCTGAACACCACGCTCGGCTGGGCGATCATCACGTTCGTGCTGATCACGTTCAATAAGATCAAGTACGGCGGCATCAAGGGCTACCTGAAGGGGTTCCTCGAGCCGATCTTCGTTATGGCGCCGCTCAACGTGCTCAGCGAGATCGCAACGCCGGTCTCCATGTCGTTCCGTCACTTCGGCAACATGGCAGGCGGCCTGGTTATCACCACGCTCATCATGGGCGCACTCAAGGTGCTGTCTAATGCGGTATTGGGTTTCCTGCCCGATAATATCGCGCTGCTGCAGATCGGTCTGCCCGGTGTGCTGTCGCTGTATTTTGACTGCTTCACGGCCTGCATGCAGGCGTTCATCTTCAGTATGCTCACCATGGCTTATGTAGGCGACGCACGCAACAGCTGACGTGAAGAAAAAACAAATTCCAATTTCGTTATCTGAATTAGGAGGAAGAAAAGTATGGATCCCAAAGCATTCGTAGCAGGTATGTCCGCTCTTGGTGCAGGTATGGCAATGATCGCCGGCCTTGGCCCTGGTATCGGCGAGGGTTATGCTGCCGGTCAGGCGTGCTCCGCAATCGGCCGTCAGCCGGAGGCGCAGGGCGATATCACCCGTACCATGATCCTTGGTATCGCAATGGCCGAGTCCACCGGTATTTACGCGCTGGTTATCGCGCTGATCCTGCTGTTTGCCAATCCGTTCGTTGGCCAGTTCTAATTGGAGGCGGCAATATCCCAATCGTTTATGCCGACTGGAATATTGACACTTCTACGACCGCTTCGCTGTAAAGTGAGTGGTTGAGAATGAAAAGACGAAACGGATTCTTCCGTTTGGGAAGGAGGTAAACCAGTGACAGAAGCATTATATGAAGCGTTCGTCAGCATCGGCTGGTGGGAGATCCTCGTGACGATGTGCAACACGCTCATTACGTTCCTGATCATCAAGAAGTTTCTGTACAAGCCGGTGCGCAAAATGCTGGCTGCCCGCACCGAGGAGGTCGAGTCCATGTACTCCACCGCCGAAAAGGCGCAGAGCGAGGCCGAGCAGATGCGCAGCGAATATACCGAGCGTCTGTCCAAGGCGAAGGAGGAGGCTGCCGAGATCGTCGGCTCCGCTACCCGCCGTGCCGCAGAGCGCAGCGATGAGATCCTGCGCGAGTCCTCGCAGCAGGCATCCGCTATGGTCAAGAAGGCCGAGCGCGTTATCGAGCAGGAGCGCATCAAGGCGCACAAGGAACTCAAGGATGAGGTTGCGGATCTGTCCGTGATGATCGCCTCCAAGATCGTGGAGCGCGATGTAAAGCCGGAGGATCACGAACGCTTTATCGAAGACTTTATTGACAAGGTGGGGTGAGCAAACATGGCGGATATGGTAAGCGAGCGCTACGCACTGAGCCTTTACGAGGTCGCGCAGGACGAGAAGCAGGAAAAGCTGTATCTCGATCAGCTGACCGAGGTGTGCGCGGCGTTTGACAGCGAACCGGATTTCCTCAAAATGCTCACAACGCCCTCTATCGCGGCGGAGGACAAACAAAAGGTCCTCAAAACCGTGTTCGAGGGACGTATCGAGCCTTTTCTGCTCAATTTCCTGATGCTCGTAACGGATAAGGGCCGCATCGGCCTTATCCACGAGATGTGTCAGGCATATAAGGAGCAGTATTATTTTGAAAACGGCATCGTAGAGGTGCTGGCGGTCACGGCGGTGCCGATGAGTGCGGCGCTGACCGACAAGCTGCGCGGCAAGATGGAACAGGTTACGGGCAAAAAGGTAGAGCTGAAATGCTCGGTCGATCCGAGCATCATGGGCGGCATCGTTGTGAAAGTCAACAACGAGCAGTTCGATACCAGCCTGCGCACCCGTCTGGAAGAGCTTGCAGCACGGTTGACCGGTACACAGGAAAGCAGGTGATTTTTATGGAATTGCGCTCCGAAGAGATCAGCAGCATTATCAAGGAGCAGATCACGCATTATCAGAGCCAGATCAAGCTGACCGACGTGGGCACGGTTGTTACCGTCGGTGACGGTATCGCGCATATCCATGGCCTTGAAAACTGCATGGCAGGCGAGCTGCTCGAATTTCCGGGCGGCGTGCAGGGCATGGCGCAGAACCTCGAGGAAGAGCTGGTCGGCGCGGTTATCCTCGGCTCGGATCAGAACATCCGCGAGGGTGACACGGTAAAGCGCACCAAGCGCATCGTGGAGGTCCCGGTCGGTGAAGCGATGCTGGGCCGCGTTGTTGACGCACTCGGCAAGCCGATCGACGGCAAGGGCGCTATCGAGACTAAGGAGAGCCGTCCGATCGAAATGCCCGCACCGGGCATCATCGAGCGCGCACCCGTTAATGTGCCGCTCCAGACCGGTATCAAGGCAATCGACTCCATGATTCCGATCGGCCGCGGTCAGCGTGAGCTGATCATCGGTGACCGTCAGACCGGCAAGACCGCGATCTGTCTGGACACCATCATCAATCAGAAGGGCACCGGCGTTATTTGTATCTATGTAGCCATCGGTCAGAAACGTTCGACCGTTGCACAGGTTGCAGAGACGCTCGCTGCCAACGGCGCGATGGATTATACCTGCATCGTCGCCGCAACCGCATCCGAGTCTGCACCGCTGCAGTACATTGCACCGTACGCGGGCTGCTCGATCGGTGAATTCTTCATGCACAAGGGCAAGGACGTTCTGGTCATTTACGACGATCTGTCCAAGCACGCGGTAGCTTACCGTGCACTTTCCCTTCTGCTTCACCGTCCGCCAGGACGTGAGGCTTATCCGGGCGACGTATTCTATCTGCACTCCCGTCTGCTCGAGCGTGCAGCGAACATCCAGAACGGCGGCAGCCTGACCGCACTCCCGATCATCGAGACGCAGGCAGGCGACGTTTCAGCGTATATCCCGACCAACGTAATCTCCATTACCGACGGTCAGATCTTCCTCGAGACCGAGCTGTTCAACTCCGGTATCCGTCCGGCGGTAAACCCGGGTATTTCGGTATCCCGCGTCGGCGGCAACGCGCAGATCAAGGCGATGAAGAAGGTTGCCGGTACGCTTAAGCTGGCGTACTCGCAGTTCCGTGAGCTGCAGGCGTTCTCGCAGTTCGGCTCCGACTTGGACGCGGACACCAAGAAGCGTCTGGAACAGGGCGCGCGCATCGTAGAGGTGCTCAAGCAGCCGCAGAACAGCCCGATTCCGGTCGAAAAGCAGGTTATCATCATCTATGCCGTTGTTTCGGGCGCACTGCTCGATATTCCGGCAAATCAGATCAGCGAGTTCGAGAAGGAGCTGTTCTCCTTCGTGGACAGCGTTTACAGCGACATTCCGGAGTCCATCCGCACCACCGGCAAGCTGGAGGACGATGTGAAGGAAAAGCTGACAAAGGCAATCGAGGAATGCAAGAGTAAGTTCCTTTCCGAGCACTAACGCGAAAGGGAGGGACTGAAAATGGCTTCCGGAAATATGAAGGACATCAAGCGCCGTATCAAATCGGTGCAGTCCACCATGCAGATCACCAAGGCGATGGAGCTGGTCGCGTCCTCCAAGATGCGCCACGCGAAGGAGCGTGCGCTCGGTGCAAGACCGTACTTCAACGCCCTGTACCAGACGATTACGCATCTGGCGGGTGCAACGCGCGGCAGCGAATCGGTTTATACCAGACCGCGTGAGGTCAAGAACAGCCTGTACATCGTCATTGCGGGCGACCGCGGACTGGCGGGCGGCTACAACGCCAACCTGTTCAAGCTTGCCGCTGCCGAGATGCAGGGCAAGCAGGCGCAGGTCATCACCATCGGCAAAAAGGCGCAGGAGCATTACGCAAAGCGTCCGGTAACGGTGGCGGCGGACTATCCCGGCATTGCCGAGACCATGCGCATCAGTGATACGCATCCCATCGTGGAGGACATGCTGAAGCTGTTCCGCGAGGGCAAGGTGGACGAGGTTTTCCTGTGCTACACGGAGTTTATCTCTCCTCTGCAGCAGGAGCCGAAGTGCCTCAAGCTGCTGCCCGCGCACTTCGATGCGGCGGAGGCTCAGCCCAAGGGCGCTCATGTTCTGACCGAATACGATCCCTCGCCGGAGAGCGTGTTCGATGCAGTCATCCCGGAGTACCTGTACGGCGTGCTGTACGGCGCGGTAGTCGAAAGCTACTGCTCCGAGCAGTCGGCGCGCCGCATGGCAATGGAGGCTGCGTCGGATAACGCGGGCGAGATGATCGAAAATCTGAATCTGTCCTACAACCGTGCGCGTCAGGCAGCGATCACGCAGGAAATTACGGAGATCGTAGCCGGCTCGGGCGAGGTAGGAGCTTAATCGAGAGTGGAGATAGAAGAGTGGAGAGCGGAGATACCTCTCATCTCTTCACTCTGAACTCTGCACTCTTCACTCTTTTCACAAAAGGGAGTTTTGCCAATGAGTGAGCAGAATATTGGCACCGTTGTCCAGATCACCGGACCGGTGCTTGACATTAAATTTGCCGCTGACGCGCTTCCGAAGCTGCTGAATGCTATTACGATCGACAACCACGGTCAGATCATCACGGTCGAGGTTGCGCAGCACATCGGTCAGGATACCGTGCGCTGCATCGCAATGGAATCCACCGACGGCTTGGTGCGCGGCATGAAGGCAGTCGATACCGGCAGCCCGATCACGGTGCCGGTAGGCGACAAGAACCTCGGACGTATCTTCAACCTGCTCGGTCAGCCGGTGGACAACAAGCCGGCGGTCGAGGACGAGGAGCGCTGGCCGATCCATCGTCCGGCGCCGTCCTACGAGGAGCAGCAGTCCACGACCGAGATCCTCGAGACCGGCATCAAGGTCGTTGACCTGATCGCGCCGTTCGCCAAGGGCGGCAAGATCGGTCTGTTCGGCGGCGCAGGCGTCGGCAAGACCGTTATCATCATGGAGCTGATCAACAACATCGCAAAGCAGCACGGCGGTATTTCGGTATTCACCGGTGTAGGCGAGCGTACTCGTGAGGGCAACGACCTGTACAACGAGATGCAGGAATCCGGCGTTATCAACAAGACGGCTCTGGTTTACGGCCAGATGAACGAGCCGCCCGGAGCGCGTATGCGCGTTGCACTTTCCGGTCTGACGATGGCGGAGTATTTCCGCGATGTCGAGGGTCAGGACGTGCTGTTGTTCATCGACAACATCTTCCGCTTCACGCAGGCCGGCTCGGAGGTATCCGCGCTGCTCGGCCGTATGCCGTCTGCTGTAGGCTATCAGCCGACGCTGGCAACCGAGATGGGCGCGCTGCAGGAGCGAATCACCTCGACGAAGAAGGGCTCGATCACGTCCGTACAGGCTGTTTATGTGCCTGCCGATGACCTGACTGACCCGGCTCCGGCCACCACGTTCTCGCATCTGGATGCAAAGGTCGTACTGTCGCGTGACATTGCCTCGATGGGCATTTACCCGGCGGTTGACCCGCTGGATTCGTCCTCTCGTATCCTGTCGGCAGACGTTGTCGGCAAGGAGCACTACGAGGTTGCCCGTGCGGTGCAGTCTATCCTCCAGAAGTACAAGGACCTGCAGGATATCATCGCCATCCTCGGCATGGATGAGCTGTCCGACGAGGACAAGCTGACCGTTGCCCGTGCCCGTAAGATCCAAAACTTCCTCTCGCAGCCGTTCCATGTTGCAGAGCAGTTTACCGGTATGTCGGGCAAGTACGTGCCGGTCGCTGAGACCATCCGCGGCTTCAAGGAGATTCTTGAGGGCAAGCATGACGATCTGCCTGAGTCGGCGTTCCTGTTTGCCGGCACGATCGACGAGGTAGTGGAGAAGGCTAAGAAGGGGGCATAATATGGCTACCTTTCATCTCAAGGTGCTCACGGTCGATAAGCAGTTTTTCGACGGTGAAGTGGACCGTATCGTGGTTCGCACCTCACAGGGCGATGTGGGCATCCTGCCGAACCATGTGCCGTATGTTGCGGCGCTCGGCGTCGGCGGTCTGACCATCATCCGGAACGGCGAACGCCGTGTAGCGGCGGTTTCGGGCGGTTTTGTGGATGTTTCGGCAGAGCAGACGGTCGTGCTGGCGCGTACCTGCGAGTGGGCCGACGAAATCGACGTGGCCCGTGCCCGTGAGGCCGCAGACCGTGCGAAAGCGATTCTGCAGAAAAAGGCCGGCGACCGTGAAATGGATATCGCACAGGGCAAGCTGAAAAAGGCGGTAAACCGTATTCGCATCGCGGAGAGCAAATGATACAATTTCCTGCAGAGGAATTGTATCAGTATTACTGAATAATTCGGCATATTGACCGAATATAAATCCCTCGATTTGATTGAATCGGGGGATTTTTTGTGCTATAATAGCCGCTGGAAGACAAAGAAAAGTTCTCTGCTGAAGTGAAATGGGGGAATTTCCATGAAACGAGCGCACGGGCAGATGTCGGAATCGCTGCTGTTGGGCGCAATGCTGGCTATGGCCGGCGGCTTTTTTGACGCATATACCTATCTCTGCCGCGGCAAGGTGTTTGCTAACGCGCAGACCGGCAATATTGTCCTGTTCGGCGCGAATATTGCCGAGGGCAACTGGCTGCGGGCAGCCGAATATTTCCTGCCGATTCTGGCGTTCGCACTGGGCGTTGTGGCGGCGGAGATTGTCAAGCGGCGGTACAAAAAACGCCAGAGCGACATCAACATCCACTGGAGACAGATTGTCGTGCTGGTCGAGATCGTGCTGCTGATTGCAGCGGCATTCCTGCCGCAGAGCATGAACACCACGGTCAACATCATGATCTCGTTCATCTGCGCGATGCAGGTCGAGTCGTTCCGCAAGGTGCGCGGCAGCGCATTTGCAACCACGATGTGTACAGGCAACCTGCGTTCGGGCACCGAGCAGCTTGTAATCTGGGCGCAGACCGGCGACCGGAATGCGATCCGCAAAACGCGCAACTATTACTCAATCATCCTGTTTTTTATCCTCGGCGGTGCGATTGGCGCACTGACGACCGCGAGAATTGGCGAAAAAGCGCTGCTGCTGACCTGCATCCCGCTGAGTCTGGTCTTTACAGTCATGTTTGTCGAGGAAGAACATACGCTCGAGGCGGAGGAGACCGCCGGAAAGGAACGGTAAACCATGTCGATCAAACTGATCGCCGCAGATATGGACGGCACGCTGCTGTCCAGCCGTAAGCAGCTGCCCAAGGGCTTTTTTCCGCTGGTGCGCACGCTGAAAAAGATAGGCGTACGCTTCGCACCTGCATCCGGACGGCAGTATTACAACCTGTACGAGCAGTTCGGCGAGATCGCGGACGAGCTGATGTACATCAGCGAAAACGGCGGTATGGTGTGCGACGGACGCGAAATCGTGTCGTTCGAGGCCATGCCGCAGCAGCTGGTGTGCGCGGCTGTGGAGCTGGCGCGCGGTCTGCCGAATGTGCACGCAATCGCGTCCATGCGGGACGGCGCAGCCTACGAGGACGACGATCCGGTGTTCGTGGAGAACATGGCGATGTACTACGCGCGGCGCAAAAAGGTGCCTGATCTGCTCGAAGCCGTGCAGCAGGAGCCGGTGTGCAAGGTAGCGCTTTTCTGCAAAAATGCGGCGGAAACCAACGTGCTGCCGTACTATCGGCAGATGTTCGACGATAAGCTGCAGGTAGCGCTCTCCGGCGCGGACTGGGTGGATTTGATGCGCCTGGGGCTGAGCAAGGGCGTGGCCGTGGGCGTTATGTGCGATAATCTGCACATCACATCCGCGCAGTGCATGGCGTTCGGCGATTATCTGAACGATGTGGAGCTTCTGCGCTCGGTGGGCGAGTCCTACGCGATGGCGAATGCACATGAACGGCTCAAGAAGGTCGCAAAGCATGTTTGTCCGTCCAATGATGAGGACGGCGTGTGCCGCACGATCCGCAGCGTGCTGGCGGTGGAATAAAAGGCGAAACCCGGGAATCGAAGGATTCTCGGGTTTCTTTTTGAATTAGGCTGTATTTGTATTCTGTTTGGAGACTTGAATATAAATAAGAGAGAATAAATTGAATGTGGAATAAGAATGCGGTTTCGAGAACGATTATTCGAGGGTCAGCTTTTTGTCGGTCAGGAAGGATTCCTTGCAGCGGAAGGCGATCTTGGTGGACTGGGTGCCGTCGATAACGCCCGGAGTTGCCTTGCGGCCGGTTGCTACGCAGTCGCAGAATTCCTCAATCTCAGTGATGTATGCATCGTGCCAGCGCGTGATGAAGTCCTGATAGCACTCGCGGCATACGCCGTGCTGGCTCATAACCTCGACCAGAGAATCGGTCGGAACCGAAGCGATACGCAGGGTGCCGCGGGTACCAACGATTTCGGTCTCAACATGAGAGCCGTGTGCCGCAGCGCGGCCGGCAAAGAAGAAGGCCATTGCGTCGTTTTCCATCTTCATCAGGCCGGAAACGTTGTCGCCGTCGTCCCAGTCCTTGTACTGCTTGAACTCGTAGCAGCCGCCGGTTGCCCACAGCTCCTTGACCTCGGAGCCGGTCAGCCAGCGAATCAGGTCGAAGTCGTGAATGGACATATCGATGAACTGACCGCCGGAGCGCGGAGCGTACTCCAGGGTGCCCTCGATGATGGAGATCGGGTCCTGCGAGTAGCAGCGAACCAGAATAACATCACCGATGTCGCCGTTCTCCATCTTCTTCTTGGCTACCTGATAGGAGTGGTCATAGCGGCGCATGAAGCCCAGCATAAAGGTCAGCTCCGGGTGAGCCGCGATGATGGCCTCGGCCTCCTTGCACTTTTCAACCGTGTCAGCCAGCGGCTTTTCGCAGAAAACGTGCTTGCCTGCGTCCATCGCAATCTTGATCATCTCAACGTGAGAAGCGGTGTTGGTGATGATGGCAACGGCCTCAACGTTCGGGTCAGCGCACAGATCCTTCGGGTCGTTGTAAACGGCGGTTACGCCCAGTTCTTCAGCGACCTGCTTTGCGCGGTCGAAGTTTGCGTCTGCGATAGCTACCAGCTCGGAGCCCGGAACGCGGTTTGCAATGTTGCAGGCGTGCTCATAACCCAGACGGCCTACACCGATGATACCGATCTTCAGCTTTTTCATAATCATCGATCTCCTTTGAAAAATATAGTGAATGTGAATAGAATTATAGATTAACCCAACAGCTTGTTCAGATAATCCAGACGCTCCTGTGCATTGTCCTTCGTCAGGATGCTTGCATCTACGGAAATGACTTCGTCGACCTTTTCGCCGTTTGCAGCGGCAACAGCAGCCTCTACAGCCTTGTAGCCGAGGTCGTAGCAGTTATAGGAAACGGAAAGCGTTTCGCCGCCCTGCAGCAGAGAATCGCAGGCAGACTTGGTGCCGTCAAAGCCGACAAAGACCGTGTTGGCATAAGCTGGATGGCTCTCTGCTGCGCGGGCAGCGGCCATGGCCATGTCGTCGTTGTTGCAGACAATCATCGCAATGCCTTCTGGATGGTTCTGGATAATCGCTTCCATCGAGTTGGCGGCCTTATCCGCCACAGCATCCGCGTACTGAATTTCGTTATCCAGAAAGGTGCCGCCTGCATTGGTGATACCGGTGCGATAGCCGTTTAGACGTGCGGTTGCGGTGTTGTCGCCCTGTACACCCGAGATGGCGATTGCCTTCAGTTCGGTCCAGCCGGCCTCTTTGGCGGCCTTTACAGCGGCTTCGCCGCCGAATTCGGCCGCATTTTCCTGATCGAGACCTACGAAGGAGAGAATCTCCGGTGCATCAATGCGGGTGTCCAGATTGATGATCGGCTTGGTCTGTCCCTTGATCAGAGTAGCTGCAACATCGGACTGCAGCGGTGCGATAACATAAGCATCGTAAGCACCGGAGTTCAGGTCGGTTTCGATGATATTCTGCTGCTCATCGTAAGCAGTTTCCGAAGTAGCACCCTTGACATCGACCTTTACATTGGAATTTTCGGTTCCGTAGGCTTCGGCACCGGCAACAACATAGCGCCAGTACTCAGAAGCCGTGGTTTTCAGAATTACGCTGATAGAAAGATTCTTGCTACCATCGGCAGAATCTCCGGAAGAAGAGGGGGTGTTGCTGCCGCTGCATGCTGCGAGGCTGAATAACATGGTGCCAGTCAGAACGGTTGCCAGTAACTTTTGCATAAGAGTACTTTTCCTTTCTTTTTCCGAGTTTCCTTCTTTTGAACCGGTATTCTTGTAAACCGATAAGAAGACATCCGTATTCAGTTGTCAGCTTAACAGTTTGGGATCGTGTGCAAAACGGCGGATTAGAGTCCGGTGTGCTCCTTGACGTAGGCGCGGGCCATGCGGGCGTACTCGAGCGGATTTGCGATAGCCGGATCCTGCTCAGCCTCTACGACCAGCCAGCCCTCGTAGTTGTACTCGTCGAGCAGCTTGAATACGGTCGGGAAGTCTACGCAGCCTTCCGGGTCGCCGGGAACGGTGAATACGCCTTCCGGAATCGAACGGAGGAAGCTCTTGTTCTCGGCGTAGCACTTGTCCATTGCAGGCTTGCGGACATTTTTGAGATGGACATGGCCGATGCGGTCGTGGTGCTTCTTGAGAATTTCGATCGGGTCCTCGCCGGAGAAGGTGAGATGACCGGTATCGTAAATCATGCTGACGTACTTCGGGTCAGTCATAGCGAGCATACGGTCGATTTCGTCGGTCTTCTGTACGGTAGTCGTCATGTGATGATGGTACACGATCTTCATGCCGCTGTCGTAAGCGATCTTGCCGAGGTGATCCAGACCCTTGGTCAGTACCTCCCACTCATCGTCGTTCAACACCTTCTTGTTGGAAAGAGGAGTGTTCCACTGATGCTGAATGGAGAACGACTGATCAGACGTGTTGATAATCGTAGCACCGATCGACTTCAGGAAGTTCATGTGGTCAACAAATGCACGCTCGTTCTGCCACATCGGCAGTTCATTTAAGTAGGTGCTGATCCAGCCGGTGATGGCGGAAATACCGCGGCGGCCAAACTCCTTATTCAGAATCGCCGGATCACGCGGGAACTGGCAGCCGATCTCGGTGCCAACATAACCGGTCAGAGCGATTTCACTGATCGTCTGCAGGAAGCTGTTTTCAGCACCCATCTCCGGCATGTCGTCCTCGGTCCAGGCGATGGGGGCAATACCGATTTTAACCTTTTTGGGATCTAACATAATGCTTCGTCCTTTCGTTCTTGTTGTATCTCACAGCTGAGCCGTGAGATTCTTTCTTTCTCTTTGTGCTTATAGTTTAGCAGATATGGCGAACGGTTTCTTTTAGATTCTTGGCTTGATTCAAAAAACGGAAACTTTTTTTCGGACGCCCGAAAATCCCATATATATAATATATTAGAGGTAAAAGCGGCGGTAAAAAATGCACAGTATTTTTTCAGAGCGGGTTTGAGGCTGTGCGCTTGTTTTTATAAATCCTGCTTTTTGCCGGTCGGAGACCGGCGAATCGGCCGGTTTGCGAAAGCTGAAAAACCGCAGAGAAACATACGGAAGATTCTCGGTCGGATAGGCTATACGATAAATAAGCGGAAAAAAACAAGAATCTGCCAATAGCAAGAATTTATAATTTTCCTCGGCCCGACCGCAAAAAAGCACGATATACGGCGGTCTGCAAAAGCAAATATGTGCTATCGCACAACGGACCCGTGTGCTATACTTTTATAAGAGTAAAATCACCGTCAGAGAAAGAGAGGAGCTGCAAAAAACTATGCCGAAGGCAAGCCTGAACGTACAGTGTTTTGTAGAGAAGAAAGTTAAATCAATTTTTGAGGGCGAGAATCAGCCGAAGCTGCTTTACGTCAGTGAAATCCGACCGGATGCCAGTGCACATCCGCGTGTCATGCACGCGCATGAGGATTTTGTCGAGCTGATTCTCATTTGCAGCGGTTCAAGTGAATACCTGATTCACGATAAAAAAGTCATCATCAAGCCGGGTGATCTGCTCGTATACAACGCAGGCGTGGTGCACGACGAGGTTTCCGGTCCGGATATGGAGGTCGGCAGCTACTGCATTGCCGTCGGCGGGCTGCATATGCCCGGTATGCGCGAGAACGCGCTCATTCCGGATGATGCGGGCTATGTGTTTCCGACCGGCAAGTATTTCGCTGATCTGCGCTGCTTGTTTGAAATGATGTTCCGCACCCTGTCAGCCGGTGAGCCGAACGCTGAGATGTTCTGCAGCTCGCTGATGCACGCGCTGCTGGTGTCGGTGCTGACGGTCACCGCCGGTCCTCGCGCGGAGTCGGAAAAGCCGCTGGAGGAGCCGCACATTCTCGGCAGACGGATTAAGGAATATATTGACAAACATTATATGGAGCCGATCACGCTGCAGAGCATGGGTGAGGCGCTGCACATCAGTCCGTATTACTTATCGCATGTTTTCAAGCAGATGAGTGGGTATTCGCCCGTGCAGTATCTGCTGCGCCGCCGCATCGGTGAAGCACAGACGCTGCTGATCACGACCGACCTGTCCATCACGCGTATCGCGGAGATGGTGGGATATGACACGCAGAGCTATTTCAATCTGCAGTTTACCAAAAACGTCGGCATGCCGCCGAATAAGTTCCGGCAGAATTATATTGTGTCCACCGGCATCGAGGAGAAGCCTAAGCGCAAACGCAAGTAAGAAATCCCTGTACAGAGTGAGAATTCTGTGCAGGGATTTTTTTGATGAGGAAAACTGCGGGAAAAGAAGCATTCTCGCGTACAGAACGGGCAGTTTGCTGCGGGAGTTTTTGTACGCATATTCCGTGCAGAATCCGCATAGAATTTCGTGAAATGGGGTCATGCTGTGCGGGTCAGAAAAGGAACGATTTTATACGCGGCAGGTGTGCTCGCGTGCGGAAATGTGCTGCTGCAGGTGCTCGGATTTGTCTATCGCGTGGTGCTCAGCCGCTTTGCAGGCGCGGAAGGTCTGGGCGTGTACCGGCTGGTCAATTCGGTGTATTTAGTGTTGCATGCAGGCTGCCTGTCCGGCGTGACGACGGCGTGTTCGCGGCTGAGCGCAGCGTGCGAAGCAAGAGGGGAGAGCGGCCGCTTAGGTGCGGTTTTGCAGCTGGCGTTCCGCGCCTTTTTTGCTCTGAGTGCGGCCTGCGCAGCGGTGGTTCTGCTGTGCGGCGGCAGTATCGCGGCAAATCTGCTCGGTGACGGACGCTGTGCGCGCGCGTTTCCGTACATGCTGCTGTGCCTGACGCTCACCGGCGTAGAAAATATTTTCAAATCGCTGTTTATCGGCCTGGAAAGGGTACAGTACACAGCCTGCTCTGAGGTCGGGGAGCAGCTTATCCGCATCTTCGCGGTCAGCTTTCTGCTGTACGAATATGGCAGCGGCGACTATGGCAGAATCGCCATGCTCATCTTCGCGGGCATGGTGTGCAGCGAGATTTTCAGCGCGCTTTTCCTCACGCGGCTGTTCCGACGAAATATGCGGCATATTCGCTTTACAAGGCCGGATAAGGAACTTTACGGTCAGTTTTTCGGCATTGCCGCGCCATTATCGGCCTCGGCGCTGATCGGCAATATGCTCGGCTCGGCAGGCGCCGTCCTGCTGCCGCAGCGTCTGATGGCGGCCGGTCTGGACTATGAGCAGGCGCTGTCCGCGCTCGGCGTGATCTCGGGCATGGCCATGCCGCTGCTGCTGTTTCCGGTCGCGTTCGTCAGCTCGGTCTGCACGGCGCTGCTGCCCGCCGTCACGGCAGCGCAGGCAGTCGGTGAGCAGGCACGCGTGCGTGTTTTGACCGGCCGAGCCGTTACGACTGTGGGTCTCATCGGCATACCGGCAACTGCCGTTCTCGTGCCGCTGGCACCGCAGCTGAGCGAGCTGTTTTTCCGCCAGCCGCTCACCGGCGGCTATGCCGCGCTGCTCGGCGCGGCAGCCGTGGCGGCCTATTACCAGATGGCGACCGGCAGCCTGCTCAATGCGCTCGGCCTGCAAAGGTGGAACGTGGCAACCGCCATCTCTGCGGAGCTGTGCCAGCTTGCGCTGCTGTACCGCTGGTGTGCAAGGCCAACGCTCGGCATTTACGGCTATTTACTTGCCATGTTTTTAACCGGAGTGAGCGCCGCTGCGGTCAACCTTGCCATCCTGCACCGGCGAACAGCGTTCCGCCTGAAACCCTTCCGGCGGTTCGGCGTGCCGCTGCTCTGCGGCACTGCGGTTTACCTGTGGACTCGCTTTTTCGCGCAGACATTCGTCTGCCGGTTTGATAACACCGTGACCGCCCTCGCGGCAGCGCTCGTGTCAGCTATCATATTGTATTTGCTCGTGCTGAGGCTGCTTGGCATCCGTCTCGGGCGGTATCTGGCACATCGCGTGGAAAATCCGGCAGTCCTTCCAGTATTCTTGTGGTAGGAAAATAGAGAAGTGCTATCAGCGTGAAGATTGGAGAAAGGGGAACGGGTTACCGCTGTGCGGGCGGCCAACAAGGATGCTCCTATAATAATACATATGCTCGATTAGGGGTTTATCGTTAAATTTACGACAATCGTCAGCGGAAAAGTGTCAGATATGTATGAGGTCGGCGCCTGCATTTTGCAGGCGCCGGCTTTTTTGTTGCAGGAATAAAAATGAAAACAGGGCGCTTCACAGCAGTGAAACGGTCTGTTTTACGCAGTTTTCCGACCGATTTCACAGGGAATACTATTTACTGCTTGAATAGTACGGATTTTTGCGGTATACTATAAACAAATAAAAAGCAACAGGAGGCTACTATCATGGCTGCTATTACGAAGAAGTCCACCATTGGTGAGGTTCTGAATATGAACATCGAGACCGCTCGTTTCTTTATGGAAATCGGCATGCACTGCCTCGGCTGCCCGGCATCTCAGGGCGAGAGCATCGAGGAGGCCTGCATGGTACACGGCACCAATGCAGATGAACTGGTTGCCAAGCTCAACGCTTTTCTGGGCGAATAAGTCGAGTGAGTAAGAAAATTAGAGCTGGCATTGTTTGCCGGCTCTGTTTTTTTGGAGTTTTACATGGAAAGTATGATTTTAACACCGCGGCTGGCCTGTATGGCGGCTCTGGTGCCGCCGAATGCTCGATTGGCGGATATCGGAACGGATCACGGCAAGCTGCCGATCTCACTGCTGCTGGATGGGCATATTGCATCGGCTATCGGCTCGGATATCCGTTCGGGACCGCTGGCGCATGCGGAGCGCAATGCGAAAGAGCATAATGTATCCCTGTCTCTGCGGCTTGCGCCGGGACTGGAGGCCGTGCGGGCGGAGGAATGCGACACCGTAACGATCGCAGGCATGGGCGGCCAGACCATCGCAGAGATTTTGACTGCCGCACCGTGGACCGCCCAAGGTGACCACCTGCTGCTGCTCCAGCCGATGACCATGATTGCAGAGCTGCGCCGGTGGCTGTACGCGCACGGCTACGCCGTCGAGCGTGAAACGCTGTGCCGCGAGGACAGACGGCGTTACGTCGTTCTCAGCGTACGCGGCGGTGCACCGAAGCGGGAAATACCGCTGAGCGAATGTGCGGTTTCTCCGGCCTTGCTGCGTGCAGAGGGGGCTGCCGATTATCTTGAGCAGCTCTACCTGCGGGAGAAAAAGGCACTGGACGGCATGGAACAGGGCGCATCGGAGAACAAGCGTCTCGCGTACCAGCGTGCGCTGGTGCAGTGCATCCAATCTGCAAGGGAGGAACTGAAATGACGACGGTTCAGGATATTTTGACATTTATGGAGGGCCTTGCTCCTTACGAGCTGGCGGAAAGCTGGGACAATGTCGGCCTGCTGTGCGGCGATCGTGCGCAGGAGGTCACGAGCGTGCTTTGTGCGCTCGATGTGACAGAAACGGTCGTGCAGGAAGCGGCTGAGCGCGGTGCGCAGCTTGTTGTCGCACACCATCCGGCGATCTTTACCTCAGTCAGCCGCGTGACATCGGACGATACGACCGGTCGAGTGCTGCGTTACGCGATCAAGCACGATATTTCTATTATCTGCATGCATACCAACGCAGACTGTGCGGAGGGCGGTGTCAATGACGCACTCGCGTCCGCGCTGTTCCTCACCAACGTGGTGAGCATGGAGGCCGGCGAGAACGGCATGCTCGGTCGTGTGGGCGATCTGCCGCGTGAAATGCAGCCGCGCGAATTTGCACTCTATGTTAAGGAGTGCCTGCGTGCGGGCGGTGTGCGCTTCTGCGACGGCGGCAAGCCGATCACGCGCGTAGCGGTCGGCGGCGGTGCCTGCGGCAAGCTGATGGACTATGCAGTCGCAGGCGGCGCACAGGCGTTCGTTATCGGCGACTGCAGCTACGATCTCATGCAGCGTGCGCAGGCCATCGGTCTGTCTCTGGTGGATGCAGGACACTTCCCGACCGAGAATCCGGTTGCGGCCGTGTTCGCCGATAAAATCACAGCCGCATTCCCGCAGGTTCTCACCGAGGTTTCCGAGCGGCACGCGGACTGTATCCAATTTGTTTAAGGAAGAATTTATATGCCATTAGATGCGATCTGCCTGCGGGCAGTGACAAATGAACTCAATAACGTACTGGCAGGCTGTCGTGTAGAGAAGGTCTATCAGCCGGACCGCGATGAAATCGTGCTGCAGACACGCGGCGGTCAGGGCGGTCCGCGCCGACTGCTGCTGTCGATCGCGGCAGGCTCGCCGCGCGTGCATTTCATTGACGCGGCTCGAGAGAATCCGGCGGCGCCGCCGATGTTCTGCATGCTGCTGCGCAAGCATGTGCAGGGCGCAAAGATTGCGGCAGTGAGCCAGCCGGCGGTCGAGCGTATGCTCACCATCGAACTGGATACGACGGATGAAATGGGTGTACCCTGCAAAAAGCACCTCATCTGCGAGCTGATGGGCAAGCACTCCAACGTCATCCTGTGCGGCGAGGACAACCGCATTATTGACGCTCTGCGCCGTGTAGACGGCGACCTGTCCGGCAAGAGGCAGGTTCTGCCCGGTCTGTTTTACCGCATGCCGCCTGCACAGGACAAGCACGACCCGTTCACGGTTTCCGGCACAGGACTTGCCGCCGCCGCATCGCAGGCGGAAGAAGGGCAGACGCTCGACCGCTGGCTGCTCAGTCAGCTTCTGGGTTTTTCGCCGCTGCTCTGCCGCGAACTGTCCTTCCGCGCGACCGGTGACGCAGCCAAGCCCATCGCACGCATGACGGATGAGAACCGTCAGCAGCTCGGCAAGGTGTACGACGATTTCATGTCGTATGTCGAGGATAACCGAGCCAAGCCTTTCCTGCTGACCAAGGTCGAGGACGGTGCGGTGTTCGACTTCACCTTCCTTCCGGTGACGCAGTACGAGGGTCTGATGAACGTCACGCAGGCGGACAGCTTCAGTGCACTGCTTGCAGCCTTCTTTGAGAAAAAAGGTAAGGCTGAGCGGATGCAGCGCCGCACCGGCGACCTGCACAAAACGGTCACGAATGCCCGCGACCGCGTGGCCCGCAAGCTGGCGGCGCAGAAAAAGGAACTCGCGGCTACGCACAACCGTGAGCAGTACAAGCGCACCGGTGAACTCATCACCGCGAACCTGTACCAGTTGGAAAAGGGCATGAACAAGGCGAAAGTGGTCGATTACTACGCAGAAAACTGTCCGGAGGTTGAAATTACGTTAGATGTGCGGCTGACGCCGCAGCAGAACGCACAGAAGTATTTCAAGCTGTACAACAAGGCCAAGACCGCCGAGGAAGTGCTCACACAGCAGATCGAGCAGGGCACAGCCGAGCTGGATTATCTGGAAAGTGTCCTCGCTGCTCTCAGCGAAGCCGAAAACGAGCGCGACCTTGCACAGCTGCGCGAGGAGCTCACGCAGTCCGGTGTGCTTTCTGCCAAGCAGACGCGCAACAAGAAGCTGCGCGGCAAGCCGGCGCAGGCAAAGCCGTTCCATTACCGCACGAGCGACGGATTTGACGTATTTGCAGGCAAAAACAACCTGCAAAACGACCTGCTGACACTCAAGACTGCGTTCAAGAGCGATATCTGGTTCCACACGCAGAAGATTCACGGCTCGCACGTTATCCTCGTGACGGACGGCAGGGAGCCGACTGATGAGGCCATGACCGAGGCCGCCATGATCGCAGCGTATCATTCGCGAGGACGCTCGTCCTCTCTGGTGCCGGTGGACTATACGCCGGTTCGCCAGGTGAAAAAGCCTGCGGGTGCGAAGCCGGGCATGGTCATCTACCATGTGTACCAGACCGCGTATGTCACGCCGGACGAAGCCGAAGTAGAAAAGCTCCGCGTGGAATAAAAATAAACCGCTCTCGAACTTTTGAGAGCGGTTTTTACACGAAAAAAGGGATTCTGTCAGAAACAGAATCCCTTTTGTTTTACTTGTGGGATGCGATAACGTCGCTCATGTCGTATATGCCCGGCTGGGTGCGCTCGGCCATGAAAGCGGCTGCATCAACCGCACCGACTGCGAAAACCTCGCGGGACAGAGCGGTGTGCTTAATCTCGATGATCTCATCGCGGCCGCAGAACAGCACGCTGTGCTCACCAACGATGGTGCCGCCGCGGATCGCGGAGATACCGATCTCGTGTGCCGGACGCTTTTCGCGGCGCTCGTGACGGTCGTAAACGTACTCCGCATCATAGGGGAGTGCGCTCGCAACTGCGTCAGCCAGCATCAGAGCCGTGCCCGAAGGAGCATCCAGCTTCTGGTTGTGGTGCTTCTCGATGATCTCCACGTCGTACTTGTCGCCCAGAACAGCGGCGGACTGCTTGAGCAGCTCGCTCATCAGGTTAATGCCGAGGGACATATTGCCCGAACGGAACACCGCGATCTTTGCAGAAGCCGCACGGATGCGGTCCAACTGCGCCGCAGAGTGACCCGTGGTGCAGATAACGACCGGCGTGCCGTGCTGCTCGCAGTAATCGAGCAGGCGCTCGGTAGAAGCGGCGTTGGAGAAGTCGATGATTACATCGCATTCGCCGGTAAACTCAAACGGATCGGCAAAAATCGGGAAATCTGCATACTGCACCGTATTGATATCAAATCCCGCAACGATCTCCATACCTTCTCTGCCGCTGACAATGTCGTTGATGACATGGCCCATGCGGCCGCAGCAGCCGGAAAGTGCAATTTTCAACATCTTTTTATAGCTCCTTTAGATCTTGCAGCCGGCGTTTTCCAGCTCGCGCTTGATGTACGCGATGTGCTCCTCGCTCGGCTCAACCAGCGGCAGACGCAGACCGCCGACCTTCCAGCCGAGCAGCTCCATAGCCTTCTTGACCGGAATCGGGTTGACTTCGCAGAACAGTGCATCGATCAGATCGTGATACTGCAGCTGCAGCTTAGCAGCCTCCGGATAACGGTTGTCAAAGCACAGCTGGGTAATGTCGTGTGCAACCTGCGGTGCTACGTTGGACAGCACCGAGATAACACCCTTGCCGCCGAGAGACATCAGCGGGACGATCTGGTCGTCGTTGCCGGACCATACGTTCAGGTTGTCGCCGCACTTCGCCATGGTTTCAGCCAGCAGCGAGAAGTTGCCGGAAGCAGCCTTGAGGCCGTTGATATTCGGGTGCTTAGACAGCTCATACAGGGTATCGGCGGTGAAGGAAACGCCGGTACGGCTCGGTACGTTGTACAGAACGATCGGAAGATCGGAGCAGTCTGCGATTGCGGTGTAGTGTGCGATCAGGCCGCGCTGCGTAGTCTTGTTATAGTACGGCGTAACCGACAGACCGGCATCTGCGCCGCATTCAGCTGCAAACTTGGTCAGCTCAATGGCGTATGCGGTGTCGTTGGAACCCGTGCCGGCAACGACCGGTACACGGTGGTTGACATACTCGCAGCACCATGCCAGTGCTTCGCGGTGCTCCTTATCGTGCAGGGCAGATGCCTCGCCGGTGGTGCCGCAGACAACGATGGCATCCGTGCCGTGTGCGATCTGGTGGTCGATAATCTTGCCGAATTCCTCATAATCGACCTCACCGGTGGACTTGAACGGCGTAATAATAGCAACCGCAGCACCGGTAAAAACAGGCTTCTTCATAATAAAACGGTGACCTCCTTAACGGTCCATATAGCCCTCGGCGCAAAGCAGCTCTGCCATCAGAACAGCGCCGCCTGCTGCGCCGCGCAGAGTGTTGTGCGACAGGCTGACAAACTTGTAATCAAAGATGGTATCTTCACGCAGACGACCGATGGAAACACCCATACCATTCTCGAGGTTACGGTCCAGCTTGGTCTGCGGACGGTTATCCTCTTCGAAGTAAGTAAGGTAGTGCTCCGGAGCGGACGGCAGGTTCAGCTCCTGTGCGCGGCCCTTGAAGCTGTTCCAGCGCTCAATCATAACTTCCTTGCTCGGCTTGTTCTTGAACTTGACCGAAGCGGCAGCCATGTGACCGTCAGAGCATGCAACGCGCAGGCACTGTGCGGAAATAACCGGAGTGGTCGCAGACTCGATGTGGTCGCCCTCGATGTGGCCCCAGATCTTCATCGGCTCCTTCTCGCTCTTCTCTTCCTCGCCGCCGATGTACGGAATAACGTTGTCTACCATCTCGGGCCAGGTCTCAAAGGTCTTGCCGGCACCGGAGATTGCCTGATAGGTGCAGACGGAAACCTCGGTCGGCTCGAAGTCCATCAGAGCGGACAGCGCCGGAACGTAGGACTGGATCGAGCAGTTGGACTTAACGGCGATAAAGCCGCGCTTGGTGCCCAGGCGCTTGCGCTGTGCCGGAATGATCTCGGCATGGTCCGCGTTGATCTCCGGGATGATCATCGGAACGTCCGGGGTACCACGGTGAGCGGAGTTGTTGGAGCAAACCGGGCACTCGAGCTTTGCGTACTTCTCCTCAAGGGCGCGGATCTCGTCCTTCTTCATATCTACTGCGCAGAAGATGAAATCAACCTTGGAGGCGATCTCCTCTGCGTCGGCAGTTGCGTCGTACATAACCATGTCCTTGTACTTGTCGGGCATCGGAACGGTCATCTTCCAGCGGCCCTCACAAGCCTCGGCATAGGTCTTGCCCTTGTTTCGGCCGGATGCAGCGAGTGCTACAACGTCGAACCACGGGTGGTTTTCCAGCAGCAGGGTGAAGCGCTGACCGACCATACCGGTCGCGCCGACGATGCCTACTTTGTACTGCTTCATGTTTATCAAATCCTTCCAAAAGGTATTCTAACAAAGAAATTATGTGATGAAAAACATACAGAAAGAATATCCAGAGGCGACTTCAGATGATTCGGCAAGAGCAATTTTCCGCAAAGTGCCGCAGACGAATTGTACAGAGTTACCTCAAAAGAAAAATACCGGTTGAAAAACCGGTATGATCTATACTATAATAGAGGGAGCGGAACAAACCGCTGCGCTCTAAACAGAATAGCTCTCCACCGGCGTTTCCGCTGATGACAGACGCTGGGATATTTTCCGACGGCGTCCAGCACGGCCTTTCCGCAACAAGCACCGGCTTCGGCGGAGGTCCCTTTCCCGGGTGATTATCGGGTCTGCGGACCCTTCCAACCGGTACTGATGAAAACCGCACCTCTATCTGTATTGATACTTTCGCTTTTTATTTTAGAATATACCCTTGAGTTTGTCAATAAGAACAAGGCGAAACAAGGATAAAAAATAAAACAGGAGTTGATAAAAATGAAAAAGCTGTTATCCATGCTGCTTTGCGCCGTGATGACGGTCACCTGCATCGGTGCTGTTCCGGCACATGCAGCGAGCAGCGATACACGCCTGCGTGTCGGTCTGACGATCAGCGGCGCTTCCACCTTTGCTGCACCGCAGCTTGAAAATGTCAGCGGCTACAAAACCGGCTACACGGTCGGCACCGTCAGCGGCACCGCGTTCTCCGGCAGCAAGTCGATCACGAGCAGTGCGCTGACCGTCAAGCTGGTGAATGATGCCTTTCAGGTCAGCGATACCGACAGCGGCTCAGTGCTGTATACGTCCGCAGCGGGTGCAGACCATATCGCCATTCGTCCGAACAGCACGCTGACGTGGTTCAAGGGCTACAAGTGGTACGGCGATTTTGTGTACCGCCGTGCATCGAACGGCAGCATCACTGTTATAAACTATGTGGGTGTGGAGGATTATGTGAAGGGCGTGCTGCCGTATGAGATCGACCCGGACTGGCCTGTCGAAGCACAGAAGGCGCAGGCAGTGTGTGCTCGTTCGTTTGCACTCGGCACACACAAGCACGGCAGTGATTACGATCTGTGCAACACCACGAACTGTCAGGTGTATCTGGGCGCCAACCGTGCGACCGAGGCCTCGGATGCCGCAGTGAACGCCACCAAGGGTGAAACGCTGTCGTACAACGGCAGCTCGGTCATCGGTTACTTTTATTCGTCGGACGGCGGCGCAACCGAGGACGCAGCGAACGTCTGGGGCGGCGATTACGCGTATCTCAAGGGCAAGGCTGACCCGTATGAGGACCCGAACAAGGACAAGTGGACGGTGACGCTCACCGCAGATGAGATTCAGCAGAAGGTGAATGCCGCAGGCTACTCCATCGGCAAGGTAGCAAATGTGCAGGTCACAAAGCGCACCGCGACCGATAATGTAAACGAAGTCACCGTGACGGATACGAGCGGCAAGTCGGTTACGATTTCCAGGAGCAGCGTCCGCACAGTGTTCGGTCTCAAGAGCATTCGCTACACGATCACGCCGGTCGGCGGCTCGGGCAACAAGACCAGTCTGCAGGTCAAGGCTTCGACGCATAACGTCAAGGTCAACGGCAAAACCGTATCTCCGCAGGGCTATTACATTGTAAACGGCACGCAGTACGGCAACAATTACTTCAAACTGCGCGATATTGCCTATCTGCTGAGCGGCACCAAAGGTCAGTTCAACGTCCGTTGGGATAAGGAGAATGAACGCATTCTGCTGACCTCCGGCACGGCGTATGAGACCGTTGGCGGTGAGCTTGCGGATTCGTCCACGGCGGTGGAGAAAATCGGCAAATCCACCTCGACGATCGTGCTCGACGGCGAGGAGATCGCACTGGACGGCTACATCATCAACGGCAACAACTACTACAAGCTGCGCGATATCGGCAAGGCGATCGGCTTCGATGTTGATTTTGACAACGCAAGCAGCACTGTGCTTGTCAAAACCACAAGTGACTATTCCGGCGATGACGAGGATGCAAACAGTGGTAATTCGGGCAATACCGGCTCGAATACCACGCCGACCGTTACCAATCCGACCGGCTATACGTTCAACGGCTCCGGCTGGGGACACAGCGTCGGCATGAGTCAGTGGGGCGCTTACGCAATGGCGCAGAAGGGCTTCACCTATGACCAGATTCTGAAATTCTACTTTACCGGCATTGAGATTGCCGAGTAATCTGTAAAATCAACACGCAAGGGAGGAAAAACGGCAGGGGCGCTCAAGGCGATATTGTCTTAAACGCGTCCTTGCCTTTGTGATGAAGAAAAGCGATTTTTATTTTGATTTACCCGAACGCCTGATTGCCCAGCATCCGCTGGAGCAGCGCGACGCGTCCCGCCTGATGGTGCTCGACCGCAGGGACGGCTCGGTGACACACCGTCATTTCCGCGATCTGCTGGAGTACGTTCAGCCGGGCGACTGCATGGTGTTCAACAATTCCCGTGTCATTCCGGCGCGGCTGATGGGTCACGCTGTCGGCCATGTTACGCCGATCGAGGTGCTGCTGCTGACCGACAAAGGCGACGGCCTGTGGGAATGCCTGACGCGTCCGGGCAAAAAGACCCGCACCGGCGTAGAGCTGACCTTCGGTGACGGCCTGCTGACCGCAACCGTCGAGGCGGTTCAGCCGGACGGCAACCGCCTGATCCGTTTCCACTATGAGGGCATTTTCCTGGAAATCCTCGACAAGCTCGGCACCATGCCGCTGCCGCCGTATATTAAGGAAAAGCTGGATGATCCCGAACGCTACCAGACGGTTTACTCCAAAACACCGGGCTCTGCAGCTGCACCGACCGCCGGCCTGCACTTCACGACCGAGCTGCTTGACGCGCTGAAAGCCAAGGGAGTAAAACTGGCGTTCGTGACGCTGCATGTCGGTCTGGGTACGTTCCGCCCGGTCAAGGAGGATGAGATCACCGACCACATCATGCACTCCGAGTATTATATCATGGACGAAGAGACCGCGGGGATCATCAACGATACGCGTGCCGCAGGCGGCAAGATCTGGGCGGTCGGCACAACAGCTACCCGCACGCTGGAGACCATCGCGGCTGACGACGGGACCGTGCGCGCACAGTCCGGCTGGACGGATATTTTCATCTATCCGGGCTATAAGTTCAAGGCAGTCGATCATCTTGTGACCAACTTCCATCTGCCGGAGAGCACACTGATGATGCTGATTTCGGCATTTGCAACACGAGAAATGGTCATGAACGCGTATCAGGAAGCCATTAAGGAAGAATATCGTTTCTTCTCGTTCGGCGATTCGATGCTTTTGTACTAATGAAACAGGATAAGAGGGAATTATGGAAATCGGAAAATTTAACCTAATCAAAACCGAGGGCCGCGCCCGCCGCGGCGAGTTCTGCACGGCACATGGCGTGGTACAGACGCCGGTATTCCAGAATGTCGGCACAGCGGGTGCCATCAAGGGTGCGGTTGACGCGTTCGATCTCAAGGAGCTTGGCTGCCAGATTGAGCTGTCGAACACCTATCATCTGCACGTCCGTCCGGGCGACCAGATCGTCAAGCAAATGGGCGGTCTGCACAAATTCATGCGCTGGGACGGTCCGATGCTGACCGACTCCGGCGGCTTTCAGGTATTTTCGCTGGCGACCCTGCGCAAGATCAAGGAGGAAGGCGTAACCTTTCACTCGCACGTTGACGGCCGCAAGATTTTCATGGGACCGGAGGAGAGCATGCGCATCCAGTCCAACCTCGGCTCGGACATTGCGATGGCGTTCGACGAGTGTATCGAGAACCCTGCGCCGCGTGAGTATGTTAAAAACTCCATTGACCGTACCACGCGCTGGCTCAAACGCTGTAAAACCGAGCTTGACCGTCTGAACACGCTTCCGGATACGGTAAACCCGCACCAGCTGCTGTTCGGCATCAATCAGGGCGGCACTTATGACGACCTGCGTATCGAGCATATGCAGGCAATTGCGGAGCTGGATCTGCCGGGTTATGCCATCGGCGGTCTTGCCGTCGGTGAAAGCACCGAGGTCATGTACCATATTCTCGATGTTGTTCTGCCGCATGCGCCCGAGCATAAGCCGCGCTACCTGATGGGTGTCGGCACGCCGAGCAACATTATTGAAGGTGTCGCTCGCGGCATTGATTTCTTCGACTGCGTTATGCCGACCCGCAACGCGCGTCACGGTCATCTGTTCACGCATAACGGCATCCTGAACATTATGAATGCCAAGTACCAGACCGATGACCGCCCGATTGAAGAAGGCTGTCAGTGCCCGACCTGTCAGCGGTTCAGCCGCGCTTATCTGCGCCACTTGCTCAAGAGCGGTGAAATGCTGTCTCAGCGGCTGCTCGTCATGCACAATCTGTGGTTCTACAACCACCTCATGCAGGAAATCCGCGACGCACTCGATAACGGCACATTCGAGGCTTATCGCGCAGAATACAGCGAAAAAATGAGCAAACGCATCTGACTCGGATGCAAACCCGAGCGCCATTGTCCCGCGATAATGGCGCTTTCACTATTCATAAGGAAGGGGAGAACTGCTATGCAAAAGTTAAACCGAAGGAGCCTGCTTCTGGTAGGCTTTACGCTGTTTTCCATGTTTTTTGGCGCCGGAAACCTGATTTTCCCGCCGTATCTCGGCGCACAGGCGGGCGCTGACGCGTGGCTGGCCTTTGTCGGATTTGCGGTCAGCGCGATCGGTCTGCCGGTTATTGGCGTGATCGCTGTCGCGCGTGCAGGCGGGCTGTCCGAGCTGGCCGGGCGTGTGCATCCGCGATTTGCGCAGATATTTGCGCTGCTGGTCTACCTGTCGATCGGTCCGTGTCTGGCCATCCCGCGCACGGCGAGCACATCGTTCCAAATGCTCGCGCCGCTCATTGGCGGAGATGCAATGCGGCAGCTGATTTACTCTATCGTGTTCTTTGCGGCAGCGTTTTTCGTTGCACTGCACCCGGAGAAGCTGACAAGCTGGCTCGGACGCATTCTGTGTCCGACGCTGATCGTACTGATTTTCGTGCTGTTTTTCGGCTGCCTGTTTCATCCGGTGGCAGAGCATTACGGCGTGCCGACCGCAGCCTACGCTTCGCTGCCGGGCCTGACGGGCATTCTGAATGGCTACCAGACAATGGATACGCTGGCGGCACTTAATTTTGGCGCGGTTATCGCGCTGAATATTCGGGATTACGGTATCGAGGACGAACAGCAGGTGCGCCGCAGCACCATCCGTGCAGGCTGGATTGCAGGCGCAATGCTGCTTCTGGTTTACGCGATGCTGACGCACGTTGGCGCACTGTCCGGAGCGGCATGGCCGGGCGGCTCGACTGGCGCGGACACGCTGAGCAATATTGCCAGAGGTCTGTTTGGCCCGGTCGGGCAGGTGCTGCTTGCCGCAATTTTCGTCATTGCATGCTTCAATACCTGTGTCGGCCTGATTGCCTGCGTCGGTCAGTATTTCCATGAGCTGCTGCCGCGTATTCCGTATCCGGCCATTGCGGCGTTTTTTGCTGCGGCCAGCATGATTATTTCGAATATCGGTCTGGCGGGTATTATTCGTCTGTCCACGCCGGTGCTGAACGCGATTTATCCGGTCGCTATCGTGCTGATCGTGCTGTCGTTTCTCCCGAAGCCGGAGAAACACGGTGCGGTTTACCGCCTCTGTATTGCCTTTACTGCGGTGCAGAGCATTGCCGCGGCATTCCCGATTCCGGTCTTGTCGCCGCTGCTGCGGGCACTGCCGCTGAACGCATTCGGCTTCGGCTGGCTGATGCCGGCTGCGGTCGGTCTGCTGATTGGCTTGCTGCTTCCGAAGAAAACTGAAAAGGCATAAGAAAACACCCGTCAAGATTTTCTTGACGGGTGTTCAGTCGGTCAATAAAGTTCGTTTTCGTGATGTTGACGTTGCCGCGCGGCAGCGCGCATGAAATAATATTTGAGAAGCAAATATATCAAAACCGGGGGCGTGTACCTCGGTTTTGATACTTTAAGAGGGAGAAAGTTTCCGCACGGGAACTTTCGGACGTCCGTGTTTTGCGAAGTCAAAACACAGATTGTCGGAAAAACGAAGTTTTTCGACAGTCTCAACACCCGTCAAGATTTTTCTTGACGGGTGTTTTTGTTGTAAAACTGCGGTTTCGCGACAGCTATCAGAACAGAGCCAGAATTTTCGCAATCTCACTGCGGGTGATATTGCCGTTCGGTCGGATGGTACCATCCGAGTAACCGCCGATGACACCGGCGGAAACGCAGGTCTTGACTTGCTCGGTCGCCCACGACGGAATCACGGACGCGTCCGTATAATTCAGGCTGACCGCCGCATAGCCGCGCGGCAGGCAGCGGCCGATGACCGTCATAACCTCAGTACGCGTCATGGTGGCCTGCGGGTTGAAGTACAGCTTACCGTTGCTGCCCGAGCCGTTCATAATGTTCGCACGCGAAACTGCGGCAACTGCGCCGCGCGCCCAGCTCGGAATACTGTCCTCATCGGCGAAGCCGAGCGTGCCGGAGGTGCTGGAGGTATCCAGATTCAGCAGACGCGCCATCGTCACCGCGAACTCCTGACGGGTCAGGTTGCGGTTCGGGCGGAAATAGGTGCTGCCGTTTGCGGTTTCGCCCTTCATGATGCCGCGTGTGCTCAGCAGGGAAGCATAGCCGTTTGCCCAATGCGACGCGGTGTCCGCGAACACGTTGGATGCCGAACCGGCGGTTACGGTCGCACAAACGCGCGTGCGGTTGCCTGCATCATCGGACACGTCGGCAGTCACGGTATGCGTACCGGCAGACAGCGTGCCGGTTGTAATGGTCATGGTCGAGCCGCTCATCACAGCTGCACCGGGAACGGCTTTGCCGTCCACCTTGACCGCAATATTGCTTGCGCGGACCGGATATTTGCCGTTTTCCATGGTGGCAGTGCCGGAAAGCGCGGCATTTGTGCCGATGCTGACCGTTGCCGAGGTCGTATTCAGCTTGACCGACGGCGCATCCGTATTCGTCACCGCATGATCTGCGCTCAGTACGATCTGGTCGAGGTACAGCGCCGAGCCGCCGGAGCCTGCGCCGGATTTGTCAAACCGCAGACCGGTGAACTGCTGTGCGCCGTCCGGTACGCTTGCCGTCAGCTGCTTCCAGCTGTTGCCGGTTGCAGCGGACAGGGGAGCGGTCAGCTCATTGCCTTCCGCGTCGGCAAACACCACTGTGAGCGTGCCTGCCGTGTTCCTGCTGTGCGCCCACAGTGTCAGGTGCTTCATGCTCGAAGCATCGGCCGCCGGAACGGAAATCGTAAAGCCATCCGTACCGGTGCCGTTCCACATCGCCTGGAGCGAACCGGTGCCGCGTGCCACCGAGGTGTAATCCGTCACCCGCGAGAGCGTCACGCCGTCCGATGCGGTCAGATTGTTCAGACCGCTTTCAAAATCCGCAACGGTATGAGCGCTCTGCGCGTCGCCCATGCCGACATTGACCGAAATGGACTTGCTTACGCCGCCATACGAGCAGGTGAGCGTGCCGGAGGCCATCCGGCTGCCCGCAGTGAACACGCCGTCCGCATTTACCGCACCGACATCGCCGGACACGCTCCACTTGAAGCAGGAATCCGCAGCGCCCATCGTATGACCGAGGTGATACGCGAGCGCATCTACGTTGATGCTCTGGCCCGGTTTGACCGAGATAGAGCTGAGCGCTTTGCCGCCGCTCTGCAGTGCGATCGAGTCCACACCGGTGGTGATGCACACGTTCATCGAGCCGGAAACCGCGCCGTTTGAGCCGGTAATGATCGCGCGACCGGCCTTGCTGCCTGCGGTGAAGGTTTGGCCGGAGACCGTGCCCAGCTCATCATTCACCGTGTAGCTGAGGTCGGTCGGTGCGTCCGCCGAGGCGTAAGACGCATCTGCACCCTTGACCGAGAACCAGGTACTTCCGCCCGGGAGCACATAGCGGTGGCTGGGCGTGAGCACAGCATGAGCCGTCACGCCGTCCGACGCGATGTTGTTCACAAAGAAAATGTAGTTGGCGCACGCGCGCTGCGAGCCGTCCGACGGCTGGGAGATCAATGCTGCGGTGCTCTCGCCGGGATTGCGGACCGCCATCGCGGAGGAGCCGCCGCCATCCAGACAGATGGCGCGGACACAGCCGAGATCCTTCAGCTCCTGACCGAGTTCTGCCGCCGTCAGACCGATGCTGTACGAGGACTGATTGCCGTCGATTTCATACAGAACAACCGTGCCGTCCGCCTTCACACCGACTGCGCTGCGTGCTCTGCGGGTCGAGCCTGCGTCGATGCCGTCGGTCGTGATCGTACTGTTGTCCATCAGCAGCTTGCCGCCGACTGCGTACTGCACGTCGCTCCAGCTGCTGTCATTCGATGCGATGGACAGCGTGACTTCCTCGCCAACCTCGAAATCCACCCACGAGGGCACATTTGCGCCGTCCGACTTGGTGAGCACCATCTGGTTTTTTGTGATCGTAATGGGACTGCTGCCCGTGCCCTTGTTTACGACCTTGAGCTTGACCGAGCCGTTGACCTTGACCGGTGTATCATCCACGCGCTCGAGAATAATGCTCGTGCCCTTGGCTGCAAAGTGCGTCGAGTCATCGTAGTTGTGATCGAGCAGGTACGCGCCAGCCGTCGTACGCGTCTTGTTGAAGTAGGATACGTTGACCGTGCCGCTCTTGCCGCTCACGCGGATGCCCATAGTCGGGCGGCCGAGGACAGCTGTGCCGTCCTTCTTGAAGCCGACCGCATACTGCCAGGCATCGGACGAAATGAGCTCGCCGCTGTCGATGACCAGACCGATCGGGATGCCGGTGGACATAACGAAAAAGTCTGCATTCGTGCCGCCAAGCACGGTTTTACCCTGATTCTGCAGATATTTCACCGCGTTTGTGATAGTGGCCTTGCTGCCGTACAGCTGCTCATCGGCGTAGACCATGATGGGCGTTACACCGGTGTTCGGCGAGTATGTCAGTACGTTCGCGCGCTGTAGACCGGCGCTGTTTTTGCCCTCAGTGCGGCTGTATTGCAGGCCGCTGCCGAGAGAGTAGGTGTAGCTGAAGCTGTTATCGAAAACGGCTCCGGCAGCACCTGCACATAGCTGCAGAGCGGCAAGCGCGGCTGCAATCAGGCGGCAGGGACGTTTGACTGATGTTCTCATAATCCTTTGAGTTCCTCCTTTTATTGCGGGTGTGAAAAAGGGACATACTTTTCGGTATGTCCCTGAGGCTGTCGAAAAACTTCGTTTTCCGAACAGCCTCTCGCTCGAAACCATGCTTTCGAGCGAATCTCGAAGAAAAACCGCGTCCTGCGGACACATTTTTTCTTCCCTTGTATAAATTCCGAGATACACAAGGTGAATTGCCGCATAGCGGCAAGAGAGGGTGGCCTGGGCCATGCTCCCGGAATTTATGAATTTGCAAAGCAAATTCGATTGAATGCGTGCTGCCGCACGAAGCATAAAAATCAAATATTGCTTTTTCGACAAGCTAAGGGACATACTTTTCAGTATGTCCCTAATTGTAAACGCATTTGGTGGATTTGTCCAGTGCCTTACACGCTCTTTACTACTTTTTCCAGAACCTCGGACAGCCTGGGACTGCGCACCGCGATATCGGCCACTCGATGGTAGAGCACCTTGCGTGCATTGTACAGGCGGCGTGTTTCTGCCTGCTTGTCCGGCTTATCGAGCAACGGGCGATTCGTGGAGTAGGAAAGGTTCTTCATAATGCGGTAGAACGGCGTGTCGAGCAAGATGAGCAGACCGGTCTCCTTGACAGCCGCCACATTCTCCGGACGGAGGACAGAACCGCCGCCGAGCGCAAGCACGATGCCGTCTTTCTGCGCCAGTTCTTTAATATACGCGGTCTCGCGGTCACGGAAGTAGGTTTCGCCCTTTTCAGCGAAAATCTCGGAGATTTTCTTGCCTTCTTTCGCCTCAAGGTAGATGTCCGCATCAATAAATTCCAGTCCGGTCAGACGCGCCAGCTTACGGCCGATGGTGGTCTTGCCGCTGCCCATAAAGCCGCACAGCACCAGATTTTTCTTGCCATGCTTCTCGTGCAGACGCTTGACCGCCATTTTGCCGTAGGTGCGGCGCAGAATGGTTTCGCACGCTTGCGGCTCAAAGGTCACGCCGGTCCAGATGGTCTGCGCGTGCGCCGCCTGCATGACCAGCATGAACAGTCCGTCGCGTGTTTTGGTCTTGCGCGGATTGGCGAGCTTCATGGTCGAGGTCACCGGCGGATTGTAGATCGCATCGAACACATACTCGGTCTTGTGCGGCAGATAATGCAGCGGAGCCGCGTTTTCCTTCGGGTACATGCCCACCGGCGTGGAATTGAGCACGATATGAATATCGCGCGGAATGTGCCGGCGGCTGAACACGGAAATGCGTGCGCCCGGAACGGCATCGGTCAGCTGCTTCTGCAGTGCCTCCGCCTTCTCGAGATTGCGTCCCGTGATGGTCAGGTACGCGCCCTGCGTCACGCAGTGGTATGCCATCACGGAAGCCGCGCCGCCATAGCCGAGTAGCAGCACCTTTTTACCCTGAAGCGATACGCCGTCACGGTTCAGCGACTCCGCAAAGCCGAGGATGTCCGTGTTGAAGCCGGTCGCCTTGCCGTCCGCAAAGCGGACCGTGTTGACCGAGTGCAGATCGCGGGCAGCAGTATCAATCTCATCGAGCAGGGGGATGACAGCCTTTTTGTGCGGAATCGTGCAGTTGATGCCGCCGAGCTTGCGCTTGGCCAGCTCGAACGCTTCGGGTAAATCCTCCGGCGGAACGGCAACGCCGATGTAGTCCGCATCCTGACCGGAGGCCTCGAACAGCTGCGCGTGCAGCTCCGGGCTCATGGTATGACCGAGCGGCCAGCCAAACAGGGCATAGGTGGTCTTTTTCGGCTCGAAAGCGCGAAATTCGTCCATGGAAAGCAGCATAACTCAGTCCCCCAGACGTTCGAGGGTGTTGAAGAAATCGGGGTAGGAGATGGCAACGACCTCCGGCTCGTCAATGCGGCTTGCGCCCTCGGCTGCCAGACCGAGTACGGCAAGGCTCATCGCAATGCGGTGGTCCTTATAGGTCTCGAACGATGCGCCGTGCGGCTTTGCACCGCCGTGCACGATCATGCCGTCGTCGGTCTCCTCGACATCTACGCCGGCCTTGGTCAGCTCTGCGACCATAGCGGCAATGCGGTTGGACTCCTTGACCTTGAGCTCCTGCGCGTCGCGGATAACGGTTTCGCCCTCAGCGAATGCAGCGGCTACCGCGATAACCGGCAGCTCGTCGATCAGGCGCGGGATGATAGCGCCGCCGATTTCCACGCCGTGCAGCTTGCTGTACTTGACGGTCAGGTCGCACATCGGCTCGGCCTCATCGCGGAAGTTCGACTCGGTGATGTCCACACCCATGTCGCGCAGAACGTCCAGAACGCCCGTGCGGGTCGGATTGACGCCCACGTTTTTAATCGTCAGCTCGCTGCCCGGTACGATAGCGCCCGCAACGAGGAAGAACGCCGCGGACGAGATATCGCCCGGAACCGCAATATCGACCGCATGGAGATCCTCCGGCGGGTCGAGCGTAATGGTGCTGCCGTTGGTCTCAATCTCAACGCCGAGTGCGCGGAACATGCGCTCGGTGTGGTCGCGGGAGGGAGCCGGCTCGATAACGGTTGTCTGACCCTCGGCGTACAGACCTGCCAGCAGGATGGCGCTTTTCAGCTGAGCGGATGCTACCGGCAGACGGTATTCAATACCGTGCAGCTCACTCGGGAACAGGGTCAGCGGGCAGAAATTGTCGTTCTTGCCCTCAATGGACGCGCCCATTTCACGCAGCGGCTTCATCACGCGGCCCATCGGGCGCTTCTGGATGGACGGGTCGCCGCTCATGGTAACGGTGAACGGCTGACCGGCCAGAATGCCGCACAGCAGGCGGGTGGTCGTGCCGGAGTTGCCGGTGTACAGCGCTTCTGACGGCGCTTCGAGACCGTGCAGACCAACGCCTTCCACGATAACCTCGTCGTCGGTGATGTTGATCTCGACACCCATCTTGCGGAAGCAGTCAATGGTGGACAGGCAGTCCTCGCCCATCAGAAAGCCGGTGATATGGGTGGTGCCGTTGGCAAGTGCGCCGAGCATAACGGCACGGTGCGAGATGGATTTGTCGCCCGGCACGGTAATTTCACCGCGCAAAGGGCCGCAGGGTTGAATTTGCATGGGTTTGTACTCCTTTTATTCGTTAGGCACGCAATAGCTGCCGATTACTTTGATATAGGGAAGCTCCTCATGAAGCTGATACAGCAGGGACTGCACCGCATGGTCGCGCATATTGCCGGTGAAATCCACATAGAACACATAGCACCACGGGCTGTCCTTAAGCGGACGCGAGTGGATTTCGGTCATGTCGATGCCGTAGTGCGCGATGGTGTCCAGCACGGTGATGAGCGTACCGGACGCATTGGGGATGTGGAATGCGATCTCGATGCGGTTATCCTCGGGCTGGCAGGTCAGCGTTCTGCTGACGGCGATAAAGCGTGTTTCGTTGTGCTGCATGTCGTTGATGCCCTCGGCGAGAATATCGAGACCGTAGCGCACAGCCGCCTCCTGCGAGCAGATGGCAGCAAGGCTCTTGTCGCCCTTTTTCTGCACGTTCTGGGCCGCGATGGCGGTGTTCGCCACCTCGATGGCCTCCAGATCGTGCGCGGAAATGAAGCTGTGGCACTGCGGCAGCGCATGCGGATGCGAGCAGACGCGCTTGACATCCTCGAGCTTTGTGCCGGGCACCGCCGCCAGACAGTGCGAGATTTTCTTGATGTACGAGCGGTTGATGTACAGGTCGTAGTCGAGCAGGAGGTCATAGACTTCGCTGACCGTGCCTGCGGTTGTGTTCTCGACCGGCACAACGCCGATATCGGCCTTGCCGTCGCGGACGGACTGGAAAACCTGCTCCCAGGTGGGTACGTTCTGCGGTTCGCAGCTCGGGAACAGCGCACGCGCGGCCAGCTCCTGATACGCACCCGGGACCCCCTGATAGAACACGGTTTTCGGCTTTGCAAGCGTTTCTGCGGGATAGAACGGGAACTTTTCCGGCGTCTGACGGAGGATTTCGCTGTACTGGTACTCGCGGCTCGCGCGGATCATGCTCTGCAGAAGGGAAACGTACTTGAGCTGCAGCTCCTCCTCCATACCGGCGGAGCGCTTCTCAACGATTTCCGCTTCGCGGTCCGGCTTGTAGATTTTATCGTCCGACTGGGCCTTGGTCTTTGCGACCTCGAGCGCCAGCGACATACGCAGCAGGAACAGCTCTCGGATAGCGGAGTCAACGCGGTTGATATCCTGACGGATTTCGGGAAGTTCACGCATGATAACCCTTCGCCTCCCTCAGAAGATCTGCCAATGCAACGGCACAGGCGGCCTCGACCACCGGCGCGGCGCGGGTGACGATGCACGGGTCGTGGCGGCCGTGGATGGACAGCGGCTCGACCTTGCCGGTGCGGATGTTGAGCGTATCCTGCACCATGCCGATGGATGGCGTGGGCTTGATACACGCGCGCACGATGAGCGGCATACCGCTCGTGATGCCGCCGAGGATGCCGCCGTTGTTGTTGGTTTCGGTCTTGATAACCCCGTTTTCCTCATAAAACGGGTCGTTTGCGTGCGAGCCGCGCAGAGCAGCGAAGGCAAAGCCTGCGCCGAACTCCACGCCCTTGACAGCGGGCACGCCGAACAGGATGGAGGACAGGCGGCTTTCCACGCTGTCGAGCATCGGGCTGCCGATACCGGCCGGCAGGCCGACAGCGGCGCACTCGATGACACCGCCGACCGAATCCTGCTCCTCACGCGCTTCCTCGATAGCGGCCAGCATGGCCTCGAGCGCACGCGGATTGTTCACCGGGTATTCGGCGTTCCGCAGCGCATCCAGCTGCTCGGCGGTGACTTCTACATCATCAAACGGCATATCCTGAATCTGGGCGATGGACTGGATGTGCGAACCGACCGTCACACCCTGCTCCTTGAGCCACAGCTTGCACAGCGCACCGGCAAACACCAGCGGAGCTGTCAGTCGGCCGGAGAAATGGCCGCCGCCGCGCGGGTCGTTGCAGGAATCGTAGCGCAGCATACCCGTGTAGTCTGCGTGGCCGGGACGCGGCTGCGCCGCCAGCTCGGCGTAGTCGTTCGAGCGCTGATTGGTGTTGCGGATGACGGCACAGATAGGCGTGCCGGTCGTTTTGCCGTTGTAGATGCCGGACTGAATTTCCGGCCTGTCCGGCTCCTTGCGCGCGGTGGACTGCTTGTTGCGGCCCGGTGCACGGCGCTCCATCTCGCGCAGGACAAACGCCTCGTCATACATAACACCGGACGGGAATCCGTCGATCACAACGCCGATGCCTGTGCCGTGCGATTCACCGAAAATGGAAATTTTGATTGTATTGCCCCAGGTAGAACCCATGCTTCTCCCTCCTTACAGCTTCAGAACGTATTCGTGCAGCTTTTCTGCATCAATCGGGGTAATTTCTGCCCGACCGGCTTCGCGCACGAGAATAAAGTTGACCGTTGCGCCGAATTTCTTTTTGTCCGACAGCAGAGCATTAAAGATGGCTTCGCGGTCGTAGTTCAGCTCGGTCGGCAGACCGATGTGCTTCAGAATGTCGATGAGCGGCGCGGTCAAATCCTCGTTGCCCAGCAGGGCAGAGAGGCGCATCGCGGCCACCATGCCGATGGCGACGGCCTGACCGTGGGTGAGGTCGGTGTAGTTTCCGAGCTTCTCTGCTGCATGGCCGATGGTGTGGCCGAAGTTCAGGATCATGCGAAGTCCGGTGTCGTGCTCGTCGATGGCAACTACATCGCGTTTGATCTTAACGCACTCGTAAATAATATTCTCAATGTTGGACTTGTAGTCCGGCTGAGAAACCATCGTCAGGATTTCCCGGTTGGAAATGTAGCCGTACTTAACGACCTCGGCCATGCCGTCCGCAAAGGTGCTGTCCGGCAGGGAAGCGAGCACATTCGGGTCGATGAGCACGAGCCGCGGCTGATAGAACGCGCCAACGAGGTTTTTGCCCTCGGGCAGATCCACGCCGGTCTTGCCGCCAACCGAGGAATCTACTTGCGCGAGCAGCGTGGTCGGGATCTGACACAGCGACACGCCGCGTAGGAAGGTCGCCGCGGCAAAGCCGGTGATGTCGCCGACAACACCGCCGCCGAGCGCGATGATCAAATCCTTGCGGGTCATGCCGGCGGCCAGCAGATCATGGTAAATACCTTCGACCGTGGAAAGCTGCTTGTGCTCCTCACCGGCGGGAATGACCGTGTGCGTCACCGGCAGGGAGAACTGCTTTTCCAGCTTTTCGAGATACAGCGGCGCTACCGTTGAATCCGATACGATATGCACGCGGCTAGGCGAAAAGGTTTCGAGGATTACCGCGCCTGCACGGTCCAGCAATCCGGTTTCGATATGAATTTCGGACACGCCGTTCGCGCCCGTCAGACTCAGCGTTTCTGCCATTTTTACAACACCCTTTTGGTTGAATTAGTAATGAGGAATTCGTAATTAGTCGGTGCGAAACCGGATTACTGATTCCCGTATATTTGCGAAAGAGGTCGGTGGAACACCGACCTCCGGCTATGTTACATTATAATATGTATCAGATTTCTCTGTCAACTGCCGCTGCAACTGCGCGCAGTGCGTTCATGGTGTGGTGGAACGAATCGTAGGTCAGCGACTGTGCACCGTCAGACAGAGCGTGTGCAGGATCGTTGTGAACCTCGATCATCAGACCGTCCGCACCGGCTGCAACAGCAGCCTTTGCCAGCGGCTCGACCATCCAGTAAATGCCGCCTGCATGGGACGGGTCAACGACGACCGGCAGATGGCTCATGCGCTTGAGTACCGGAACAGCGGAAATATCGAGTGTGTTGCGGGTGTACTTCTCGTAGGTGCGGATGCCGCGCTCGCAGAGGATAACGTTCTCGTTGCCGCCCGCCATGATATACTCGGCGCTCATCAGAAACTCCTCCATGGTGTTCGCGAAGCCGCGCTTGAGCAGGATGGGCTTGCGGGTCTGGCCGAGCTCCTTCAGCAGCTCGAAGTTCTGCATATTGCGTGCGCCGACCTGGAAGCAGTCGCACTTGTCCATGAAGATGTCGATATGCGCCGGATTGGTGATCTCGGTAACGACCGGCAGAGCGGTTGCTTCGTGTGCCTTGTGCAGCAGCTCCAGACCCTCGGCCTTCAGGCCCTGGAAAGAGTACGGGGAAGAGCGCGGCTTCCACGCGCCGCCGCGGAGAACGGTCGCGCCGTCCGCCTGAACGTGCTTAGCAACGTCGATGATCTGCTCCTCGCTCTCGACCGAGCACGGACCTGCCATTACAACCAGCTTCTTGCCGCCGACAACAACGCCCGGTGCAATCTCAACGACAGAGTTGTCCGGATGGAACTTGCGGTTTGCCAGCTTGAACGGCTCCTGCACCTTGATGATGTTCTCGACCTGCGGGTCAAGCATGAGTGCGTCCTTGTCAACAGCGCCGGTGTCGCCGACCAGACCGATAACGATGGTGTCCTCGCCGTAGATCGGGTTTGCCTTTACGTTCCAGCGCTCGATGTGCTGGGACAGCTCCTCAACGTGCTCATGGGTCGTGCCCTGCTTCATAATGATGATCATGTTGTGTATCTCCTTTATATAGGTGGTATTTGCTGTTTGTCACGGCGGAATGGGTATAAAAAAAGCCCTTCATCCACAAAGAGGGACGAAAGACAAACGGTTCCGCGGTACCACCCACATTCGGCATCATAATGCCGCACTTTTTCGGATACAAATATATCCTATCCCTGTAACGGAGGAAATCCGTCAGCGCCTAATTCGATAGGGTTCAGCGCCGCAGCTCAGGAGGGAACTTCATCGTACCGGCGTCTGCGTCCGTTTCCAGTCATGCCGGACACTCCCTGAAAGCCGCACTTGGAACGATTACTTTCCTCTGTCATCGCTTTGTGCAATATTTGTGTTTATTATATCGCTGGACGGGCGAGTTGTCAATGACTAATTTGACATGGTTCGATGGAAAAATGCATAAATTTTCATATATTCTGACAAGTCCCTGGCCTTCCGCACGTCAAGCGGATGTGTAATCTTATCTCGTAGGGGAGCACAGTGTGCTCCCGCACAACGCTAAGTTTAATGTGTATTGGGCGCACACTGTGCGCCCCTACGGTTATGCAATATGCCGGTGATTGCAATTTTTGATACCATGTAAATTTTATCTATAATCCGGTGGTTTGTTTGGGAAACAGCGGGATGAGGTCATCCCGCCCTGCAATATAGATTGGAAATGAAGAATAATGGTCAATCACAACATCCATTCTCAATTTTCAATTACTCCTTCTACTCCGTTCTGCTCCTGCATAGGTTATAGTGGTGATGAAAATGGACAAACGAAAAGCGGCCTTCCGGCAGGCGATTTCGTGCCTGCCGCCGATACGGCGGGCACAGCTGGAGCAGCTGGACAGGCCGGAGGACATCGAGGAATTACGCTTTCGCGCGGGACAGCCGCCTGCGGCGAGAACCGCCGTCGGAGAGCGGCCGCTCCCGCTTGAGGCGGTCACATCGGCGGAGCTGCGCGAGATGCTCAGCCGCGCCGCGCAGTATTCCGTGCATAGTTATACAGACAGTCTGCGGCACGGCTTCCTGACGTTATCCGGCGGGCATCGACTGGGCATCTGCGGCACAGCCGCCGAAGAGGACGGCCGCGTTCTGGGTGTGCGCGGCCTGAGTTCAATCAACCTGCGTATTGCACATCAAGCTGAGGATTTACAGGCGCAGATCGCCCGCTGGATAGGAACGGACGAGCCACAGTCTGCCTTGCTCCTGTCACCGCCGGGATATGGCAAGACAACTTTGCTGAGAGAGTGGGTGCGCTACTTCTCCGACCGCGGTTTCACTGCTGCGATTGCGGACGAGCGCAGCGAGATTGCCGCTCTCGCGGACGGCGTACCGCAGCTTGCAGTTGGACGCTGCACGGATGTGATGGAAGGCTGCTCAAAATGGCAGGCGGCGGTCATGCTGCTCAAAACCATGTCGCCTGCCCTGCTCGCTCTTGATGAAATTACTGCGCCTGAGGACGCAAAGGCGGTATCGCTCTGCACGCACTGCGGAACGGCAGTGATTGCGTGTGCACACGCGGCCGGACTGGATGATCTGCGGCAGCGGCCGATCTACCGTGAGCTGCTCGCGCTCGGCGCATTTCATCAGGCGGTTATTATCGAAAAACAGGACGGACAGCGGGTCTACCGCATGGAACGATGGGAGGAGACGAAATGTTAAAGCTGATCGGTTCGGTGATGGTGTTCGGCTCATGTGCGGCGCTCGGACTGTCCGCGCGGCAAAATCTGCGGCGCAGAGTGGCGGCGGCAGACGCCATGCTGCTTGCGCTCGGTCTTATCCGCAGCGAGATTTCCGGAAGACGGACACCCATGCCGGAAATTGTCGGCCTGCTGACGGAAAACGAGCAGCCGATCGTCCGCAAAATCTTTCGCACGCTGCAGCGCCGCCTGCGGGAGCAGAACGGTCTGTCGCTCGGCTACCTGTGGCGCAGCACCTTGCGGGACTGCCGTGCACAGGTCGGACTGGGCACGCAGGAATGCGACATTCTGTGCGACGCCGCAAACTACTTAGGCCGCTACGACGCGGACGAGCAGCTGACCGGACTGTCGCAGGTGGAGCGGCGGCTGGCGGCCTCGCGGGAGGCGGCGCAGGAGGATTTGGCAAATCGGGGAAATCTGTACCGTACCTGCGGCATCGCGCTCGGTCTGCTGGTGATTCTGGTGCTGATCTAAGCGGAGGAAAACGATGGATGTTGATCTGATTTTCCGCATTGCGGCGGTAGGAATTTTAGTGGCGGTGCTCGGACAGCTGCTCTCCCGCTCGGGCAGGGAGGAGCAGGCGCTGATGACGACACTCGCGGGTTTAATTGTCGTTTTGATGCTGATTGTTCAGGAAATCGACCGCCTGTTCACCATGATGAAAAATGTATTCGGGTTTTGACGATGGAATTAGGCTTGATTTGCGGCATTGTCCTTGCGGCGCTCACGCTGTCGCTGGTGCTGAAAAAGGACGCGCCCGCTATCGCGTTTCTGCTGGTGCTGACGGCAGGGGTGATTTTACTTTTGCGGGTGTTCAGCGCGGCCGGAAGTGCGGCGCAGCGTTTTTCTGGTCTGCTCTCGCAGTGCGGCTTGGATTCCGCGCTGTATCTGCCGGTGTGCAAGGCAGTCGGTGTGGCGGTCGTGGTGCGGATTACAGCTGCGCTTTGCCGGGATGCCGGTCAGTCCGCGCTTGCCGCCAAGGTGGAGATTGCAGGCGCTGTCCTGACGCTTTCTGTGTGCCTACCGCTTTTCGAGCAGGTGCTCGACCTTATTACGGAGTGGGCAGTATGAGCAAATGCAAACTGGCGCTGAATGCCATTCTCGTGCTCCTGCTGTTCCTGCCGTTCGCGCATGCGGCTGTGAGTGAGGAACAGGTGCAGTCAGTCGGCGGCAGCAGTCTGACTGACGCTATGCCGAACAGTGCGCGGCAATACCTTGACGGTGTATCGCCGGAAAACGCGGACACGCTGTCGGATTCGGTCTCCCGCGTGCTGGAAAACATGACCTCGGACAGCCAAAGTGCGATTCGGACTGCACTGGGCGGACTATTGCGCGTAGCCGTGATTGTGCTGCTGGCCTCGGCGGCGCGCGGCTTTTCTGCGGCGGCGGGCGGCGAGGCCAACGACTGGATCGACATGGCGGCGGCACTTGGCTGTGCGGCAGTGCTCCTGCGGGATTTCACGGGTGTGCTGTCGCTCTGCCGCGACACGCTCGACCAGATCAGCGTGTTTTCGGGCACACTTCAGCCGGTGCTCGCCACCGTACTTGCGACCGGCGGCAACACGGCGACCGCAACCGTTCTGCAGGCGGCAACCATGGTAGTGTTCGACCTGGTGATACGGCTGGTGAACGCCCTGCTTGTTCCGGCGGCGTGCGCCTATCTTGCCATCACGGCGGTGGATGCCGCGGCAGGCAACGGCATGCTGCGCGGCATCGCAGACGGCATAAAATCCCTGACCTCGGGTGTACTTAAACTCATTTTAACGCTGTTCACCGCATATCTTGCGATAGCGGGCGGTGTTTCCGGCAACGTGGACCGCATGACGCTAAAGACTGCGAAACTTGCCGTGTCCGGTGCGGTTCCGGTGGTCGGCGGTGTGATTTCGGACGCGACCGAAACCATGCTGTCCGGTGCAGCTCTGCTGCGCGGCTCGATCGGCATTTTCGGGATGCTGTGTGTAGCGGCTATCTGCTTTGTGCCGTTTGTTCGAGCGGGAGCAAGCTATTTGTGCTACAAGGCGGGGGCTGCCGTACTCTCGCCGCTGTGCTCGGACGGCATGAAGCGGTTCCTCGAAAACGTAGGCACCGGCTTTGGTCTGCTGCTCGGCATGCTGAGCACCTGCTGTATGATTTTATTCCTCGAACTCGTGTATATGGTGGCGATGGTGAAACCAATATGACTGAATTAATGCAAACGATATTACTGCGCGTGACGATCGCGGGAGCCGTGTCCGCGATGGCGCTCAAACTGGCGGGCGGCGGGGCCTTAAAAGAGGTTGTGCGGACAGCCGCCGGTCTGCTCATGCTGCTGGCGCTCCTGCAGCCGCTGGCCGGACTGCATGTGCTGTCGTGGAACTGGCAGGGGAGCGTCTCGCAGAGCGACATAGACGAAATGCAGGCGCGCAACATGCAGACCACAATGAGCACGGTCGCGGCGAGCATTGCGAAGGCGGTGCAGCAGCGTGCGGAGGAAGCCGGTATTCCGTGCACGGTGAATGTGGAGATGGCGAATGATGCGGACGGACTGCTGCAGGTCGATAAAGTGACCGTGTACTACGACAGTACAGCGGCGAATCGCCTGTCCGAGCTGCAAAGTCTGCTGACCAAGGAATGCGGCGTACCCGCAGAACGACAGGAGCTGATCGCAAGATGAAACTGCCGGATAACGAAAACTTAACTGCCGTCAGGGAGAAAATCCTGCCGGTTTTGAAGAAATACCGGGCCGTGCTGGCGGTATTGCTCGCGGGCGTGCTGCTGCTCAGCTCGGGGCACAGCGGAAACACGGAGCAGGTGCAGACCGCAAGTGCGGACACAACGGTTTCACAGTCATTCGATCTGAACGACTTCCAACAGGAACTGCAGGCGCGGCTTGCCGCAATTTCCGGCGCCGGACGTGTGGAGCTCATGCTGTCGCTCGACCAGACCGAGGAATCGGTCTACGCGGTCAACACCCGCCAGACAAGCGGGAGTGACAGCCGCAGCCGGGAAAGCGATGTGAGCGTGGTCTCGAACGGCAGCTGCGGCGAAACGCCCGTGACGGTCAAGCGCGTTCTGCCGGTATTCCGCGGTGCGGTCGTGCTGTGCGATGGCGCGGATGACGCATCCGTTCGGCTGTCCGTCACACAGGCGGTGAGCACGGTGTGCGGCATCGGCGCAGACAAAGTTACGGTTCTGAAAATGCAATCCGATACATAAGGTATAGCAATTCGTTAGGAGGGCAGGCAGATGAAGAAGATCAAAAAACGCGGAGCGGTCTACGGTGTGATCGCGCTGCTGCTGTGCGCAGCGGCTTATCTGAACTGGAGCTACGTTGACACGCCGGAGGACCTTCTTGCGGCGCAGCAGACCGACACGCAGGCGGATACGCAGACCGATGCCTCGGCGGACAGCACCGCCGGTGAGGGCGATTATTTTGCATCCTCACGGCTGACGCGCACGCAGGCGAGAGACGAAGCGGTGAGCACGCTCAAGGAGCTCAGTGAGAGCGACACCGCAGACCAGAGTGCGAAAGACGATGCGGCGGCACAGATTTCCGCACTGGCAGACGACACGGTGGCCGAAGCCAATATCGAGAGCCTGATTCGCGCCAAAGGCTATGAGGACGCAGTTGTGATGCTCGGTGACAGCAGCGCGAATATCGTAGTAGCGCCGCCGGACGGCGGTCTGCAGGCCGAGGACGTAGCTGTTATCCGCGATATCGTTATCTCGGAGACCGGCATGACGGCAGGGCAGATCAAAATTGTGGAAGCGTCTTAATAGACAGCGTGTATTTTTACTTTGCTTTTTACACAAACTGTGCTATAATGCTCTTAGACAATGCCGGATGATGGGATTGTCTCAAAAAAGGAGAGTGAGCACTATGGCAGATCACAAGGAGTACTGGTCCACCGAAAGCGATCAAGGCTCTATCCGTATCTCTGAGGACGTTGTTGCGTCTATCGCAGCACTGTCGGCCTCGGAAACCAAGGGTGTCAGCGGTTTGTATTCCAGCCTGACGAGCGACATTGTCGGCTTTATCAGTAAAAAGAATTTGTCCAAGGGCGTCCGTATCGAACTCGGCGACGATGATACCGTTAAGGTAGAGATCGGCTTCCTCGCACTGTTCGGCTACAACATTTGTGATGTGGCAAAGGAAGTGCAGGAGAACGTCAAGTCCTCGATCGAGTCCATGACCGGTCTGCGCGTTGTCGAGATCAACGTGCATGTCGGCGGCGTGACCTTCAAGCCGTCCGCTTCGGCTGAGGAAAAGGCCGAGCCGGCACCGTCCGAGACCGAAACTCCGGCGGAGACGGCAGACGCTGAGTAACATGAGCAAAACAGGCATGGCTGCGGCTGTGCCTGTTTTTCTGTTGCCCGGTTTTATGAAATATGGAATACCGCCTTGCGTTTTGCCCGAAAATAGGATAAAATAGTTATACTGAATAATAGGCGAAATTTGCGTAAATATAGGAGGTCCTGCTGCATGAGTGTGATGAGCAGAACAAAAGCAAGAGAAATTGCGCTGCACCTGATCTTTGAGATGGGGTTCCAGCAGTTTGAAGAAGAAAACCTGAACGAGCGACTGGATGAGGAAATCATGAAGTCCATCAGCGGAGATATCGCACTGTATGCGGGCAAGCTGAGTGAGGAACAGACCGCGTATATCCGCGCAGTGGTAAAGGGCGTGGCAAACGACCTGCCGGTGCTCGATACCATTATCGAGGCCAATTCCAAGGGCTGGTCGCTCAACCGTCTGTCCCACATGACGATCGCGGTATTGCGTCTGGCGCTCTTTGAGATGCGCGATGTAGACGACGTTCCGGTCGGCGTAGCCATCAACGAGGCCGTTGAGCTGGCGAAGAAGTACGACACCGAGGATGCCGCTTCCTTCATCAACGGCGTGCTCGGCTCTGCCGCCCGTGCAGAGTTCCCACAGGGAAAGCAGGAGAGCAGCAATGCCTGAGCGCTTTTTGGGAATTGATACGTCCAACTATCGCACGTCAGCGGCGATTTACAACGCCGAGACCGGTGAGTGGGTCAACCGCGGCGGACTGCTGACCGTGCCGGAAGGCGCGATCGGTCTGCGCCAGTCGGATGCGCTGTTCCAGCATACCGTGCGTCTGCATGAAAAAATCGAGGCTCTGCCGCAGGGAGAGGTGCGCGCCATCGGCGTCAGCACCCGTCCCCGCGCGGTGGAAGGCTCGTATATGCCGTGTTTTCTGGCAGGAGAGAGCGTCGCGCGGAGCGCGGCGCATTTGCTTTCCGTGCCGCTTTTTACCGTGTCTCATCAGCAGGGACATATCGCGGCGGCAGCGCTGTCGGCTGGCAAGCTGGATTTGCTTGACGGCGAATTTCTGGCGTGGCACCTGTCCGGCGGCACGAGTGAGCTGCTGCATGTGAAGTGCGGCGCGGACGGCCTGCCGGATTGCACCTGCATCGGCGGCACGACCGACCTTGCAGCCGGTCAGCTGCTCGATCGCGCGGGAAATCTGCTCGGTCTGCCGTTCCCGTCCGGCGGCGCACTGGACGCGCTGGCGCTTACCGCCGAGCCGGAAAAGGGTTTCAAACCCAAGGTAAACGAGTGTAAATTCTCGCTCTCCGGTATGCAGAATCAGGTAGAGAATAAATTCAAGACCGCCGAGCCAAAGCAGATGGCGCGTTTTGCACTCGAGACCGTGGCAAATGCCGTCATCAAGGCGACCGAGCAGGCGCGCGAGCAGTATCATTGTCCGATTTTATGCGCCGGCGGCGTCATGGCCAGCCAAATCATCCGTGCCCGCATGAATAAGCGGTTCGGCGGGGAGGTCTCCTTTGCGGAGCCAACGCTCTCTGGAGATAACGCAGTGGGCGTGGCAGTGCTGGCGGCAAAACTCTGTAACAGATAGGAGGTAGGAGTTAGGAGGCAGGAATGGAAAATTGAAAATGGAGGATGGAAAATGAACCAAACTCCTCACTCCTTCCTCCTCACTCCTAACTTGTTGGAATGGCAACGATCTACACAGTATCTCAATTAAACAATGAAATAAAGGACTTGCTCGATGCGGTTCCCGGCTACCGCGGATTAATGGTGCAGGGCGAAATCTCGAACTACAAGGCGCATTCGTCCGGGCACCACTACATGACGCTCAAGGACGAAAACGCGGCCATCAATGCGGTCATGTTCCGTTCAGATGCGATGCGGCTGAAATTCCGTCTGCAGAACGGCATGAAGGTCATCGTCAAGGCGCGTGTCAGCTCGTTCCCGCGCACAGGCGCGGTGCAGCTTTATGTGTCTGAAATCATTCCGGACGGTGCAGGTGCGCTCAACCTTGCGTTTGAGCAGCTCAAGGCTAAATTGCAGGCGGAAGGCCTGTTCTCCGAGCGGTACAAGAAGCCCATTCCGTCCTGTCCGGACAGTATCGCGCTCGTGACCTCGCCGACCGGCGCGGCGGTGCGCGACATGATCCGCATTCTCGGCAGGCGTTGGCCACTGGCCAAGGTTGTGCTCTATCCGGCGCAGGTGCAGGGACAGGGCGCGGCGGAGAGCATTGCACGCGCGATCGCTCTGGCGAACGCCATCGGCGAAGCAGATGTCATTCTGTGCGGCCGAGGCGGCGGCTCGATGGAGGATTTGTGGGCGTTCAATGAGGAAGTGACTGCCCGGGCGATTTTTGCCTCCGAGCTTCCGGTGATTTCCGCGGTCGGTCACGAGCCGGATTTCACGATTGCGGACTTTGTTGCCGATCTTCGTGCGCCTACGCCGTCCGGTGCGGCGGAGCTTGCCGTGCCTGACAGAGCCGAGTACGCGCTGAACTTACGCACACTGGATGCACGTCTGCACACGGCGGCGCGCCGCAGGGCAGAGCAGCAGAGAAAGCTGCTGGACGGTCTGCAGGAGCGGCTGTCGAACCGCACACCGATGAAATACATCGAGGAAAAACGCCTGCTGCTGACCCAGACCGAGGAACGCCTGTTTTCGGCGGTTCCGGTACGACTGGAGACCGAGCGCAACCGACTGAACGGACTGCAGCAGCGCCTGCTCGCGGCAGGACAAAGCGGCCTGCATCGCCGTAAACTGCGGTTTGCACAGACCGTAGCGACACTCGACGCAATGAGCCCGCTGCGCGTTCTGGGACGCGGCTACGCGGTAGCGACCAAGGGTGTCAAGCACACGGTCGTAACCGATGCAGCGGCGCTCAAGCAGGGAGACACTCTGCATATTCAATTCGCAAAAGGTGCGGCTGACTGCCGCGTGACCGATATCGAGGAGGACAAGTAACATGGCGGAAAGAACATTTGAAAGCCAGATGGCACGTCTGGAAGAGATCGTGCGGATGCTCGAGCGCGGTGAAGCGCCGCTGAACGAAAGCATGAAGCTGTTTGAGGAGGGCACCAAGCTGTCCGCGTCCCTCGGCAAGCTGCTGGACAAGGCCGAGCAGAAGGTCACCGTCATGCAGGAGAACATGCAGGGTGAACTCGTAGAGCAGCCGTTTGTGGCAGAGGAGGAAGCAAAATGACGTTTTCCGAGCAGTTAAAGGCAGATATTGCGCTCATTGAACCTGCACTGGAGAAATACCTCTCGCGGGAGACCGGCGAGGGTTACGACCGCATTTTCGAGGCTGCAAAGTACTCCGCGATGGCAGGCGGCAAGCGCCTGCGTCCGGTAATCGTGCTGGAATTCTGCCGCCTGTGCGGCGGCGATATTGAGAAGACGCTGCCGTTCGCGTGTGCGCTTGAGATGATCCATACCTACTCGCTCATCCATGATGACCTTCCGTGCATGGATAACGACGACTTGCGCCGCGGCAGACCGACCTGCCACAAGGCTTTCGATGAAGCAACGGCGGTCCTCGCGGGTGACGGACTGCTGACGGCGGCTTTTGAGACGGCTTCGGCGGCAAAGGATGTTCCGGCGGAGACCATCGTGCGCTGTATTCGTATTCTGGGCGAAAACGCGGGCATGAACGGCATGATCGGCGGTCAGGTGCTCGATATGGGCGCCGAGCATCGCAAAATCTCGCTCGACGAGCTGCGCCTGCTGCAGAAGCTGAAGACCGGGTGCCTGCTCCGCGCCGCGTGTGAACTCGGCTGTGCGGCGGCCGGTGCGACCGACGAGGACACCCTCGCTCGGGCACGCGCTTACGGCGAAAAGCTGGGTCTGGCGTTCCAGATTGAGGACGATATCCTCGATATCGAGGGAGATGCCGCAACACTCGGAAAATCCATCGGCAAGGATGCGGCAAGCGAGAAATCCACGTTTCCGTCTCTGCTCGGTCTGGAGGAATGCCGAGAGCTTGCGGCAAAGCTGACCGAGGAAGCGGTGGACGCGGTAAAACCGCTGGACGGTCATGCGTTCCTCGTCGAACTGGCGCGCAGCCTGACCGGACGTACCAAGTAAGACGCACATTCACATAAAATTTACACACATTTCTTGAATATTTATGCGTTCTGTGTTAATATAACAGATAAGTGACGTAGTATCCTAGTCAGTTCATGCGATTCCCAAGACGGGCCTAAAAATCCGTAGACGGGCATATCGATGAAGTCTCTGGTGTTTGCTTCTTACGCCCAGTTTGGGGTGGATGCTGGAGGTTAAGGCTTGAGGGCGCGCTTCAATGGCATGAAGTACCGACCCTCTTGCCGTGGAGACCCGTGACTGTCGGATGCCTATAGCATTTCACAAGAGATTGATGGACGTCCAACGGCACGGGATGAAACCTGCAATGCGGTGCAGCGGAAGTTACAAAGGATTGATCACCGACGTAAGGACCAAAGTGCTGTGTGCAGTGTAGCCTGCCTTGAGTGGCCATGGTGAATAAGGTATCCGCCTGCGGTTTCCCGGCCAGGAATGCCGCGGGAATTGACTTTTGAAACCATGTCTGCAAAAGAGGCTAAGAATCGTTTTGACTGTAGTGGAAATCACCTAGGCTATTCAAACGAGGCAGACCGTGGATTGCAGTGCGGACTCAGTGGCAATTCGGTCCCGAACATGGTAACATCTCGGCACGGACTTTAATGGGAAACCCCCTTGACGGCGACGCGAGGCAGTCCGCGGGGAAAACCAACCGAACCTCAAGCCGCAAGATTTACTCGGTCTGCCGTCACTTACTTTAATAAAGAAACTGTGAAAGCGGTTATAAAGGCAACACCGCTATGTGGTATTGTCTATACGCTTCGGCGGCGGAATTTGCGGTTTGCCGCAATTTTCTGCTATTATGGAATAAATCCGGGGCAAAAATCGGTGAAGGAGTTATCTTCAGTGGATACGACCGACAAACAAAAGAAAAAATCGCCGCAAAAGCCCAAGGCTGTTAATACCGCATGGGTCAGCTTGATCACCGTCATCAGCTTTGCGCTGAGCGTGGTCATGTCCTACATTTCAAACGAAGCGCTGGCCAGTGCGGGTACGATTCTGTCCTTTGCGGTGCTGCTGCTCTTCATTGCACTCGGCATTGTGTTTGACATGATCGGCGTAGCGTCAACCTCGGCGACCGAGAAGGAGTTTCACTCGATGGCGGCACACCGTGTGCGCGGTGCGCGCGAGGCGGTCTGGATGGTGCGAAACGCAGAGAAGGTTTCCAGCATCTGCAACGATGTGGTGGGCGATATCTGCGGCATTATCTCCGGTGCGACCGGAGCACTTATTGTTGCACATATCACCTCAGGTGTGAGTGCGGGACTCAAGGTTGCGGTATCTCTGCTGATTACCGGTCTGGTTTCGGCACTGACCATCGGCGGCAAGGCAGCCGGCAAGGGCATCGCGGTAATGTGCAGCAGCAAGGTGCTGGCGATCTGCGGACGCGTGCTGTCCGTTCTGCCGCTCAAGCTGGATAACAGAAAGTAACAAAGATATTTTAGATAAATCTGCCTTTCCAAAGGTGGGGATATTGATGAAGCAGAAACGATACGGAATTTTAGACAATATAAGCAGTCCTGCTGATTTGCGCGGACTGTCGTACGACACACTCGGCGTGCTGTGTGCGGCGCTGCGCGAGTTCATCGTGGACTCGGTGTCGCAGACCGGCGGTCATCTGGCGTCCAATCTGGGCATTGTAGAGCTGGCTGTCGCACTTGAACGCGAGTTTGACTCCTCGCGCGACCGCATCATCTACGATGTAGGTCATCAGTGCTATGTCCACAAGATCCTGACCGGTCGGCGCGACCGCTTTGACACGCTGCGGCAGTACGGCGGTCTGTGCGGCTTTATGAAGCCGGAGGAGAGCATCACCGACCCGTGCATCACGGGACATGCCTCGGACTCGGTTTCGGTGGCGCTTGGCATGGCGCATGCACGTACGCTTAAAAACCAGAAGTACCACGTTGTCGCAGTCATCGGCGACGGCGCGCTGACCGGCGGCATGGCCTATGAGGCGCTGAACAGCGCCGGCACCTCTCGGGAGCCGCTGCTCGTGGTGCTCAACGACAACAATATGTCGATCGCCAAGAATGTCGGCGGACTCAGCCGCCATTTGTCGCGCCTGCGCGTCAGTCCGCAGTATCTGCGTGCAAAAACCCGCATCAAGGAGCGGCTCAGCCGTATTCCGGGCGGCGGAACAATCACGCGCGCGGTTTCGCGCTTCAAGGCGAAGATCAAGCGGGCTGTCCTGCCGACCTCGCTGTTCGAGCAGATGGGCTTTACCTATCTCGGTCCGGTGGACGGACACGACCTCAAGAGCGTGTGCGAGTTCCTGGCACTGGCGAAAAAAATGAAAAAACCGGTTCTGCTGCATGTTATGACACAGAAGGGCAGAGGTTATGCCCCGAGTGAGCAGTATCCGGAGAAATACCACGGCGTTTCCAAGTTCGACCGCGTAACAGGCGCACCGCTTGCCGCGAAGAAGGAGGACTTCTCTGCGTTCTTCGGCAAGGAGCTTTGCGCACTCGCTGAGAAGGATAACCGCATTTGTGCGATCACGGCAGCTATGCCGTCCGGCACGGGCCTGACCCGCTTTGCCGAGAAATTCCCGGAACGCTTTTTCGATGTCGGCATCGCCGAGGAGCACGCTATCGGTATGGCGGCCGGTATGGCGGCACAGGGACTGGTGCCGGTAGCGGCCATTTACTCGACCTTCCTGCAGCGTGCCTATGACCAGATCGTTCACGATATTGCAATCGAAGGTCTGCACGTTGTTCTGTGCGTGGACCGCGCGGGCATTGTCGGCGCGGACGGCGCAACGCATAACGGTGTGCTGGATATCGCGTTCCTGCGGTCTATCCCGGGGATGAAGATTTTCTGTCCGTCCGACTTTGCGGAACTCCGAGTCATGCTGTCCCGTGCGATTTACAGGGAGACCGGACCGGTCGCTATCCGTTACCCGCGCGGCAGCGAAGGCGCGTACCGCAAGGAGCTGTCGGCGCAGCCGCTCGTGTGCGTACACGAGCAATCCGGCAGTGAGGTGACGATCGTCACACACGGCATTATGGTCAATCAGGCGATCGACGCCGCGGAAATCCTCATGCACGAGGGTATCCGCGCACAGGTTTACAAGGTAAATGAAATCGGCAGCGGACTGGAACAGGCGTATGCCGAGGTGAAGGAAAAGCTGGGCGGCTGGTGTGTCGTTGCGGAGGACGTTGTGCCGAACGGCAGCGTCGGTGAGTGGCTTGCCGCGCACCGCAGCGAGCGCACCGATCTGCTGAACACCGGCGACCGCTTTCTGCCGCACGGCGGCGTAAACGAGCTGTACCGTCACTGCGGCATTGATGCCGAGGGCATTGCGGCATATATCATGAAAAATCGGAATGGGAAGGAGAACGGCGTTGGCTAAGAAGAGACTGGACGTATTGCTGTTTGAAAAGGGCCTTTGCCCCTCACGGGAGCGCGCAAAGACTGCGATTATGGAGGGAATCGTCTACATTGCAGGCCAGAAGGCGGGCAAAGCAGGCGATATGGTTGACGAAAACGCCGAACTGGAGGTTCGCGGCAACGAGAACGCATTTGTGTCTCGCGGCGGCAAGAAGATCGAGAAGGCGCTCAGCTACTTTAATATCGACCCGACCGATCTGGTCGTGATGGACGTTGGCGCATCTACCGGCGGCTTTACCGACTGCCTGCTGCGCCGCGGTGCGCGCAAGGTGTATTCCATTGACGTTGGCTACGGTCAGCTGGCGTGGAGTCTGCGGCAGGATCCGCGTGTCAAGTGCATGGAGCGCACCAATATCCGCTATGTAACGCCGGATATGCTGGAAGAAACGCCGTCGCTGTGCGTCATCGACGTGTCGTTCATTTCCCTCAAGCTGGTACTGCCGGTCGTTTCCAGCCTGCTGACCGAGGACGGCCATGTTGCCAACCTTATCAAGCCGCAGTTTGAGGCCGGCAAGGGCAAGGTCGGCAAAAAGGGCGTTGTCCGCGAGCCGGAAATCCACCTTGAGGTGCTGCAGAATTATGTGGAAAACGCGCACGCGGCAGGCTTTAAGGTGCTGAATGTGACGTTTTCTCCCATCAAGGGCCCTGAGGGCAACATCGAATTTCTCGGCTATCTGGCAAAACAGGGCGAGGAGCACATTCCGGATCTGGCGGAGGTTGTCCGTCAGGCACATGAGGAGCTGGACGCAAAGGCATGATGAAGAACATTTTCATCTATCCCAATCTGCGCAAGGACAGCGCACGCGATATCCTGCAGCCGGTGTGCGATCAGCTGCGGCGTGACGGTGTGCGGCTTATGCTGCCCAAGCAGATGCGAGTCGTGCCGCCCATCATTGAGGACGCGGATTATATGAAAACCGAGGACGCCGTGCAGTTTGCGGATATGGCGGTCGTGCTTGGCGGAGACGGAACCATGCTCCGTCTGGCGAGAGAGGCGGCGCAGAATCAGCTGCCGCTGCTCGGCATCAATGTCGGTCACGTCGGCTTTATGACCGAACTGGAACCGGCTGAGCTGCCCAAAATGGAAAAGCTGTTCACCGATGAATTTTCACTGGATAGCCGCATGATGCTGCATGTTGCTGTGCAGCGCGGCGGGCGTATTGTGTATGAGAACGACGCGCTCAATGATATTGTTATCGCAAAGGGCACCGCATTCCGCGTGGTGCGCGTCGGCATTTCGGCGGACAACGAGGAGGTCACCCGTTTTAACGGTGACGGCGTGATCGCGGCAACGCCGACCGGCTCAACGGCCTACGGTCTGTCGGCAGGCGGCCCGGTCATTGAGCCGAGCGCGGAGAACATCGCCGTTATTCCCATCTGTGCACATGCGCTGGCGGCGAAGTCGTTCGTGTTTGCGCCCGAGCGCAGCGTGTCCATCACCGCAGCCTGTGAGGGCGGCAGTGAGGTGTTCATCTCGGCGGACGGCGGACAGGGTTTTGCCGTGCGGCCGGATGATCGGGTCATTATCACCCGTTCCGACCTGCAGACGCGGCTGATTCGTCTGAAAGGCAATAGTTTTTATCGAATTTTACAGCAGAAGCTGTGAGAGACGCTGCTATAAGAGAGGAAAACGCGAACGATGAAGTTTCAACGACAGGCAAAAATCCTCGATCTCATCGACCGGTTTGAGATTGAAACGCAGGAGGATCTTACCGCACATCTGCGGGCACTTGGCTACAACACCACGCAGGCGACCATTTCGCGCGATATCAAGGAGCTGCGGCTTATCAAGACGCTCTCCTCGGAGACCGGCAAGTACAAGTACACCTCCTCGAACGCCGGGGCGGCAGACAGCTTCACCACGCGTCTGCGCAATATTTTCCGTGAGTGCGTCACGGATATTGATGCGGCACAGAATATGGTCGTCATTAAAACACTGCCCGGTCTGGGACAGGCGGCGGCAATGGCGATTGATGCCATGCGCGCACCCGATGTGGTCGGCACGCTCGGTGGCGACGATACCGTATTTGCCGTTATGCGCGATAACGACAGCGCGCAAAAGTTCTGCAAACAGGCAAGAGATATTCTAAAGTAAGCGAGGGATAAAGCGGCAATGCTGCAATTACTCCACATTGAAAACATAGCGGTCATCGAACGCGCAGACATCGAACTCGATAAGGGTTTGACCGTGCTTTCCGGTGAAACCGGCGCGGGCAAGAGTATCGTTATCGATTCCATCGGTGCGCTGCTCGGCAAGCGTGTCAGCCGCGATCTGGTGCGCTCGGGTGCGCAGAAGGGCTTTGTCAGCGCGGTGTTCACCGATCTGCCGCGTGCTCTGCGCGAACTGCTTGACGAGCTTGCGCTTTCCGGTGACGAGCCGGACACGCTGTACGTTCAGCGGCAGATTTCCGCGGACGGCAAGAGCACCTGCCGGGTCAACATGAAGCCGGCCAGTGCGGCTGTCCTGCGGCAGCTGGCGCCGTATCTGATCGACATTCACGGCCAGAATGACGGTCAGAAGCTGCTCGATGAAGCGCATCACATCGAATATCTGGACGGCTACGCAGGCTGTGCCGAGATACTCGAGCGATACCGCCCGAAATATCAGGCGCTGGTGACACTCCGGCGGGAGATTACCGCGCTGGAGACCGGCGAGCAGGAACGCCTGCAACGTATTGACATGCTGACCTTCCATAAGGAGGAAATCGAGCAGGCAGCACTTAAACCCGATGAAGATGAAGCGCTTGCACAGCGCAAGGCGTATTTCGATCACGCGGGCAAGATTGCGGGCGCACTCGAGCAGGCGCGTATGGCGCTCTCGGGAGATGACGAAATTGCGGGCGCGTGTGAGCTGCTCGATCAGGCGGCAAGCGCCATCGAGAGCCTGCGCGAAGTATCGGACGCCTTCGACGGCATGGCCGAGCAGGCAGAGGAAGTACGTCTGCTGGCGGCAGACCTGCGCGACAGCGTGGCAAGTCAGGGGGACAATCTGGACTTTTCTCCGGCAGAGCGCGAGATGGTCGAGCAGCGCTTGGATGAAATCTATCGCCTGAAGCAGAAATACGGCGGCACGATTCCGGAAATCCTCGCGTACCTTGAGAAGATAACCGCCGAACTGGATACGCTCGAGAACGCGGACGACCGCAGGGAAGAACTGCGGGAGCAGTACCGCGGCATGCTCGCGGAGGCCAAGGGCATCGCCGCTGAACTCACCGAGCAGCGCCGCAAGGCTGCCAAGCAGCTGGAGGGCGAAATCGTGCGCGAGCTGAGCGAACTCGACATGGATAAGGTGAAAATGCGGGTTGCGGTCCGCACCGGCACCAAGCTGTCCGCGCACGGCTGCGACACCGTGACGTTTGAGATTTCTGTCAATCCGGGTGAGCCGGAAAAGCCGCTCTCCAAGGTGGCCTCCGGCGGCGAGCTGAGCCGAATTATGCTTGCGCTTAAAAACGTATTGACAGCGGGCGAAGATGTTGGTATGCTGATTTTTGACGAGATCGACACTGGCGTTTCCGGCCATGCGGCTCAGCAGATCGGCCGCAAGCTGTCTGCCATTGCGAAAAAGAAGCAGACGCTGTGCGTTACCCATCTGCCGCAGATTGCCGCCATGGGCGACCATCACCTGCGCATTTCCAAATCCGTGCGGGACGGCCGCAGCTACACCGATGTCAGCCCGATGGACAGAGCACACCGCGTAGACGAAATTGCACGTCTGCTCTCCGGCGAGGAAATCTCGGATGCAGCACGCCGCAACGCAGAGGAACTGCTCGACGCGGCCGGACAGGGAGCGTGAACCCGTGGTAATCATAGACGAACGCAGAAAAGAGCGTGCTCCGTAACGGTATTCGGATTCTTTTAATCATAAAAATCAAACAAATTGAAATACAGGAGACAGAATAATGCAGCTTTACGACGAACTGAAAGCGCGCGGTCTGATCGCGCAGGTAACGAACGAAGAAGAGATCAGCGAGATGATCAACAACGGCAAGGCAACGTTCTATATTGGCTTTGACCCGACCGCAGACAGCCTGCACGTTGGCCACTTTATGGCGCTCTGCCTGATGAAGCGCATGCAGATGGCAGGCAACAAGCCGATCGCGCTAATCGGCGGCGGTACCGCTATGATCGGCGACCCGTCCGGCCGTACCGATATGCGCTCGATGATGACTGTCGAGACCATCCAGCATAACTGCGACTGCTTCAAGAAGCAGATGGAGCGCTTCATCGAATTCGGTGAGGGCAAGGCGCAGATGGTGAACAATGCCGACTGGCTGATGAACCTCAACTACATCGAGTTCATCCGCGACATCGGCTCGTGCTTCTCGGTCAACAACATGCTCCGCGCCGAGTGCTTCAAGCAGCGCATGGAGAAGGGCCTGAGCTTCCTCGAATTCAACTACATGCCCATGCAGTCCTACGACTTCTACTACCTGTTCAAGAACTACGGCTGCAACATGCAGTTCGGCGGCAACGACCAGTGGAGTAATATGCTCGGCGGCACCGAGCTGATCCGCCGCAAGCTGGGCAAGGACGCGCATGCCATGACCATCACCCTGCTGCTCAATTCTGAGGGAAAGAAGATGGGCAAGACCGCTTCCGGCGCAGTTTGGCTCGATCCGAACAAGACTTCTCCTTACGATTTCTACCAGTACTGGCGCAATGTGGACGATGCGGACGTGCTCAAGTGCATCCGTATGCTGACCTTCCTGCCGCTTGAGGAGATCGAGGCGATGGACAGCTGGGAAGGCGCACAGCTGAACAAGGCAAAGGAAATCCTCGCATACGAGCTGACCGCTCTGGTACACGGCAAGGAGGAGGCCGAGAAGGCACAGACCGCTGCCAAGGAGATCTTCGTTTCCGGCGGTGCGGCTGCCAACATGCCGACCACCACGCTGACCGATGCGGACTTCACTGACGGTCAGATCGGTGTGCTGACGCTGCTCGTGAAGTGCGGCCTCGCGTCCTCCAACGGTGAGGCGCGCAAGCTGGTGCAGGGCGGCGGCGTATCGCTCAACGGTGAGAAGGTCGCGGACTTCAAGCAGCAGCTGGCCAAGGACTTCTTTAACGAGGAGTGCATGATCAAGAAGGGCAAAAAGACCTTCCATAAGGCAATTCTTGGCTAAAAGCTGTCGAGGGACGATCTTTCCTGATAGACGCAAAGAAGCGGCGTGAACGTAGGGTTCACGCCGCTTTTTATATCTGGAACTTTAAGAGAGAAATCGCTCTGCCACCAGCATGACCAGCGGCAGCGTCGCCACAGACAGGATGGTGGACAGGCATACATACGACACCGCCTGCCGGTAATCCTGATCGAACTTCTGCGCGAAGATAGCTGTGCTGCTGGCAACCGGCGTTGCCGCTGCGATCAGCGTAATCAGCGTGATTTCGCCGCGCGCAAAGGGAAACAGCAGGAAGATGAGCACCGTCACCGCCGGAACGACAAGCAGACGCACGGCAGAGACAACGTACAGCCTTGCACTCGCAAACAGATCGCGCAGGCGTACTTTGGACAGGTAGAAACCGAGAATGATCATCGCCAGAGCAGTATTGGCGTCCGCAATGTAGCCAATCGTGCCGGTGACGACCGAGGGCAGTGTCGGCTGAGTTACAAACAGGATAAGACCGATTACCATGGAAATGAAAACCGGGTTGACGAACACCATTTTCAGATTGATGGTTTCCTTTTTGCCTGATATAATAACAATACCGTACGTCCACTGCAGCAGATTGACAAGCGTGCTGTATGAGACAACGTAGAACGCCGCCTCCGCGCCAAATACAGCTGTGACAAGCGGAATGCCGATGAAGCCGGCGTTGCCGAACGCGACCGCAAAGTTTTCAATCCGGTGCCGAGTACCGCAGGTGAGGTACGCCACGCCGATGGACGCGATAAACGCGATCACCGCGATCACAGCCGAAACGCCCATGGCACGCAGTTTGTCCACGCTGAACTCGGACATATAGCTGCGCAGGATAACGCACGGAATGACCGCATACAGCAGCACGTTGGATAGATCACGGCTGCCCTGTTCGGTTATCATGCCGCGGCGGGAAAGAAGCAGGCCGAGCATCATCAAAAGAAACATGATGATCGTCTGCTGAAGCAGAATTTGAGTAATCATAAGGGAAATTTTCCTGTACTTTCATAGAATGGAGGGGAACGCAATGGAATTATACCAGCTTCGGCAGTTTGCCGCCGTAGCCAAATACGAAAATATGACGCGCGCCGCCGAGAGCCTGAACGTGGCGCAGCCCGCTGTATCCAAAACCATACGGAATCTGGAAAGCGAGCTGGGAGCCGAGTTATTCGAGCGAACGGGAAAGGGATTGCGCCGCACCGAGCAGGGAGATATCCTGCTGCGGTACGCACGGACGATACTGGAAGCCGAGCGCGACGCACGCGGCGAAATTGAGGAGAGCCTGCACCGGACAGGCGGTCTGTGCATCTGTGCGCTGTCGTGCGCGGAGCGTATCAGCGAGATACTCGCGGGGTTTTCCGCCGAGTACGGCAATCTGGATCTGCGCATCAGCAGCACGCCCGAGGGCAGCGACCTGCTGCTCGATTCCGCGGTATCGCGGGACGAGGTGCCTGCAGGAGCCGTCCTGCTGTACGATGAGGAGATGTGCGTGGCTGTGCCCGAGGGACACCGGTATGCCGATCGGGAAAGCGTATCGCTGACAGAACTTGCTGACGACCCGTTTATCGCGCTGAGCAATTCGCAGTCGTTCCGGCAGATTTCCGAGCATATTTTCCGATCAGCAGGTATGGAGATGCACGCCGCTATCGAGTGCGACAGCGCGGCCTTGCAGATCCGACTGCTGTCGTGCGGCATGGGTGTTGCACTGGTCGCGTCCGGCGAGTGGCGGCAGGTCTGCGAGGACGCAGGCGTGCGCCTGCTGCACATCAAGGACGCACAGTGCCGCCGGTATATCTATGTGCAGACGCTCGGACGGTTCCGCACGCAGAGCATTCGCGCGTTTACTGCGTATTTGGAGCGGTATTTTGCGCAGATGGCGTAAATCCGCGACAGGTCATGCGGCGTGTACCTCGAGAGGGACTTTTTCACCGAGTTCAAACTGATGCAGGCTTTCGAGCGAGCACTGAACCATATCGAACACCGCCTGATCGGTGAAGAACGCAACATGCGGGGTAACGATAGTGTTCTGGAAGGATTTCAGGATGATGTAATCGTGGTTGGTGACGCGACTGTTGTAATTGTGATCGACGCGGATCACGTTATCCTCACCCTCAAAGCAGTCCACGCCGACCGAGCCTACACGACCGGACTCAATGCCGTCGATCAGAGCACGGGTGTCGATCAGCGCGCCGCGTGCGCAGTTGATGATGACAACACCCGGCTTCATCTGCTGAATAGCCTCGGTATTGATCATGTGGTAGGTGCTGTTGTTGAGGAAGGTGTGCAGCGTGATGACATCGGACTGCGCATACAGCGATTCAAGCGAAACGTACTCCACGCCCATCTGCTTCATTTCCTCGGACGGGAACGGGTCATGCGCGATAATGCGGCAGCCAAAGCCGGACAGATTGTGAATGACGGCCTTGCCGATACGGCCGGTGCCGATGACGCCGACGGTCAGGTTCTGCATCTCCATGCCGCGTGCTGCACCGGATGCACCGAGCGAGTAGTCTGCGGTGTGCGAGCGGAACATGATGTAGCCGGCCTTGCGGATGCACATCAGCATGAGCATGACCGTGTAGTTGGAAACCGCATACGGCGAATATCCGGCGTGGGATACGCGGATGCCGAGACGCTCTGCAGCTTTCAGGTCTACATTATCGTAGCCGATGGTGCGCAGGGCCACATAGCGGACACCGTTCTCGGCCAGCTTTTCCAGAATCGGCGCAGGCAGGTCGCAGGTGCAGGAAATGCCGTCGTAGCCGCGGGTCAGCGCAACATTATCGAGGGTCAGCGTGTCCTTCTGCAGCGTAAGGTCCATATCAAGCGACTGACTGAAGTGATCGAAAAACGCGCGTTCGTCCGGACGGGCGTTGAATGCCATAACTTTCATTTTTATTACTCCTTGATCCATTCGTGGGTGAGCTTGCCGAGAATTTCGATGCCCTTGACGATCTGCTCATCGGTCGGGGTAGAATAGTTGAGGCGGAAGGCGTTGGACACCTGCTTTTCGTCTGCCAGGAACGCTGAGCCGGGCACGCAGAGTACACCGCGCTTAATCGCCTCGCGGACAAACGGCTGCGAATCCATGCCGTCCGGCAGGAAGGCCATGGCGAACAGGCCGCCTTCCGGTTGCGAGAACGTGACCGCCGGATGGAAGGTGCGGCGCATGGTATCGAGCATGAGATTGCACTTTGCGCGGTATACGTCACGCGCTTTGTCAAGGTGCGCGGCAAAATCGTACTTGGTCATGTACTCATTGCAGACGTACTGGAACAGTACGTTAGAGTGCACATCGGTGGTCTGCTTGGCGATGGTCAGCGGCATGGTGAGCGATTTGTTGAACACGAGGAAGCCCAGTCGGAACGCCGGAGCCATCACCTTGGAAAAGCTGCCTGCGTACAGCACGCGGCCTTCGGTGTCCATCGACTTGATGGTCGGCACATCCTCGCCGGAGAAGCGCAGCTCGCCGTACGGGTTGTCCTCAAGGATGGCGATATCGTACTTGCACGCGAGTTCGTACACCTTTTTACGCTTTTCGAGCGTGGTCGTGATGCCGGACGGGTTCTGGAAGGACGGGATCGTGTACAGCAGCTTGGCCTCGGGGTGTGCCTTGAGAGCGGCCTCGAGCGCATCCGTATCCATGCCGTCCTGCTGCATCGGAATGCCGATCAGCTTGGCGCCATACGAACGGAATGTGTTCAGGCAGCCGACAAAGGCCGGGTCCTCGGTCAGAATGACATCGCCTTCGTTTACCAGAACCTTGGTGGTCAGGTCGGCGCACTGCTGACCGCCGGACAGGATGAACAGCTCATTGTTCTCGAAATCAAAACCCTGTGTGCGGGTGAGGTAGTCCTTCATCGTATCGCGCAGCGGCGTGTAGCCCTCGGACAGACCGTACTGCAGAACAGAGACCGGTGCGTTCTTCATGACGTCTGCGATGATGTCCGCAATCTCGGGCACCGGGAAGGTCTCTGCGGACGGGTTGCCGCCGCCAAACGAGATCATGTTCGGGTCCGCGCCGAGCTTGAACAGCTCACGGATGGCCGAGCCGTGCACATCGCTCATACGGTTGGAAATTTCATACTGCATATCTATCGCTCCTGTTAAGATTTGGAATACAAGAAAACAAAAAGGTGCTGAAACCCCTTAGTCGGTAGGTTTCAGCGCCTTTGCTGATGGTTCTATTGTAAACCTGCACAAGAAATTTGTCCAATATCTGTTGTTTATGACGATATAACGGGAAAGAATACATGCTATGCCTTGAAGAATCACGCAAAACCTGCGATAATAGTAGGAGTTAGAATCACTCGAACATGAAAGCGAATTTTGCTATGAAACATATCTGTATTGGCATCACGGCGCACGTTGATGCCGGAAAAACCACTCTGTCGGAAGCCATGCTGTATCAGGCGGGTGCGCTGAAAAAATTAGGCCGTGTGGACCATCAGGATGCGTTCCTCGATACGTTTGCGCTCGAGCGCGCGCGCGGCATCACAATTTTCTCCAAGCAGGCGGAGTTCTCCCTGCCGCACACCGAGGTGACACTGCTGGACACGCCCGGTCACGTTGACTTTTCGGCGGAGATGGAGCGCACACTGCAGGTGCTCGACTGTGCGGTGCTGGTCATAAGCGGCACGGACGGCGTGCAGGCGCATACGGAAACGCTGTGGCGGCTGCTGACGCGGCAGGGAATCCCTACGTTTCTGTTCATCAACAAGATGGATTTGGACGGCGCAGACCGAAATGCACTCCTGCAGGAGCTGAAATCGCGGCTGGACAGCGGCTGCGTGGACTTCACTTCGACGGATACAATGGCAGAGGAGCTTGCCGTGTGCGATGAAGGTCTGCTCGAGCAGTACCTTGAGACAGGAATGGTGGATGACAGCCAGATTGCACAGCTGGTTGCGGAACGAAAAGCGTTCCCGTGCTACTTCGGCTCGGCGCTGGGACTGGACGGCGTGGACGCGCTGCTAGATGGTCTGGAACGCTATCTTCCTGCACCGCAGTACGGCGCGGACTTCGGTGCGCGTGTGTTCAAAATCGCGCGTGACGCACAGGGCAACCGCCTGTCGTACTTGAAAATCACCGGCGGTGCGCTTTCCGTGCGTGAGCAGCTTTCGGGCAGCGAGGACGGCGGCTGGCAGGAAAAGGTGAGCGGCATCCGCATCTACTCGGGTGAAAAATTCCGCACGGCCGAGCGCGTCGAGAGCGGCATGGTATGCGCCGTAACTGGGCTCACCCATACCCGTCCGGGTATGGGTCTTGGCGCGGAAGCCGGTGCGCTGCCGCCGGTTCTGGAACCCGTTCTCGGGTACCGCGTGTGCCTGCCGGAAGGGTGTGATGCGCATGTCATGCTGCGCAATCTGCGCCAGCTCGAGGAGGAGGACCCGCAGCTTCGCGTGGTGTGGAACGAACGATTAGGCGAAATCCATTTGCAGCTCATGGGCGAGGTGCAGCTGGAAATCCTCACCAGCGTTATTGCGGAACGCTTCGGCGAGGATGTGACCTTTGACGAGGGCAGTATCGTCTACCGTGAGACCATCACCGAGCCGGTGATCGGCATCGGCCATTTCGAGCCGCTGCGGCATTACGCTGAGGTGCATCTGCTGCTTGAACCGGCAGAGCGCGGCAGCGGCATTCAACTGTCAACGGCGTGTCCGACCGATGTGCTCGACCTGAACTGGCAGCGATTGATCCTCACGCATCTGGCGGAAAAAACGCACTTGGGCGTGCTGACCGGTGCACCCATCACGGATGTGAAGATAACCATCCTTGCAGGCCGCGCACACGTCAAGCACACGGAAGGCGGTGACTTCCGCGAGGCGACCTACCGCGCCGTCCGCAACGGCCTGATGCGCACCGAGAGCCTGCTGCTCGAGCCGTATTACGTCTTCCGGCTGGAGCTGCCGGACGAGTGCGTCGGACGCGCCATGACCGACATTCAGCGAATGAACGGCACGTTCGAGCCGCCCGAGCAGGGTGCTCACGGCTCGATTCTGACCGGAACGGCGCCGGTTTCCACCATGCGCAACTACTGGACCGAGGTTGCGGCGTACACCAAGGGACGCGGTCGGCTGTCGTGCACACCGGACGGCTACGCACCCTGCCACAACGCGGAGGAAGTCATCTCGGCAGCCGCCTACGACCCGACCGCCGATGTGGAAAATACGCCGGATTCCGTGTTCTGTTCGCACGGTGCGGGCTACGTTGTCAAGTGGGATGAAGTGCCGGAGCACGCGCATGCGGATACCTCAAACGTGCTTAAACCTAAGGAAGAAGAGCCGGAACAAGTCCGTCCGGTGCGTTCCTCCGGCACAGGCGGCGGAGACGGCTTCGGCGGCGATGCGGAACTGCGGGCCTTGTTTGAACGCACCTACGGTCCAGTCAAAAACCGCGGCTTTGAAGCCTTCCAGCAGAGCCGTAAAAAGGCCGCGACGCTCGAGCAGCTGTACGTCACCCGCATCCGTGAGGACGATTATCTGCTCGTGGACGGCTACAACATCATCTTCTCGTGGGACGAGCTGCGCGACATTGCCGCCCGTGATGTCAACGCCGCCCGCGAAGCGCTCGTCAACGTGCTGAGCAATTATCAGGGCGTGCGCAGGTGTCATCTTATTCTCGTGTTCGATGCCTATAAGGTCAAAGGCGGCACCGGCTCGATCGAGCAGCGCGGCGGTATCCATATCGTGTACACCAAGGAGGCCGAAACCGCGGATATGTACATCGAGCAGGCCTCCTACGACCTGTCGCGCAAGCACCGTGTTCGTGTGGCTACATCGGACGGCATGGAGCAGATGATTATTCTCGGCCATGGCGCGGAGCGTATCTCTGCGACCGAGCTGCACTGGGAAGTGGAGCAGGCCAATGAGCATATTGAGGCAATTCTGAAAAAATTGTAAACAAAATCGGTTTGGACTTGAATTCATAGTAAACCTGTGGTATATTAGTGAAAAGGGGAATTTGCAACTATGAAGATTTCAACCAAAGGAAGATATGCGCTTCGTCTGATGATCGACCTGGCGCAGCATGACGCAGGCGGCTACATTCCGCTGCGCGATATCTCCAAGCGACAGCAGATCTCAGCCAAGTATCTGGAGCAGATCGTGGTGCAGCTTTCGCGTGCGGGCTTTGTTATCTCGACGCGAGGCGCACAGGGCGGCTATCAGCTGGCGCGGCATCCTTCGGAGTATACCGTGGGCGATATTCTGCGTATTACCGAAGGCTCTCTTGCGCCGGTGGCGTGTTTGGAGCACGAGCCGGTGGACTGCGTGCGCGCGGAGGAGTGCATCACGCTGAATTTCTGGCGCGGCCTGTATGATGCGATCAACAATTACGTTGATTCGGTCACGCTCGAGGATCTTGTCAATAACGGAACGCTTAATTTTTCCATCTAACGCAAAAAGACAGACGATTTTTCGTCTGTCTTTTTTTCGTTCCATTCGGTTGAGTAATGGAGGATTATCCTCAGAGTGAAGAGCGGCTTCTTTTGACCTTCGGGCAATTTACCTTGTAAATCGCATGTGTAGCAGTACGCTATCTGTGAACTGCGAAAGGGTTGCGAAGCAAATGCAAGAATAACCCGACTGCCGTTCTCCTTTTCGGAGCGCAAAAAAGGGAACGCCCCACAGACATTCCCCTTGCATATAAGCTTATGCTCGATGCAGCAGCTTTTTGACACTGAGCAGCATCTCGCGGCTGTTGAGTGCCGCAACCGCGCCGAACAGTACAATCTGCCAGACGAGCCACAGCGGCGGCTCGAGCAGCATGAGTACGGACTGCACGGCAAGCAAAATCACGGTCAGCGTCAGGCGCGGCACCTTCCAGCGGACCGGCATGAACCGACGGCTGTCGATTGCACGGTACAGGAACAGAGCCACATAGCTGATGAGCGTTGCCAGCGCCGCACCCGTGCCGCCCATCCGCGGGATGAGCAGGGCGTTCAGACCAATGTTAATAACCGCGGAGAACGCCGTGGACAGGAAGGACGCGACCGTCTTCTTTTCCAGCAGGTACACGCTTTTCTGGAAGCTGGACAGGCAGTTGAAGCCCGCGCCGACCGCCAGAATCGGGATGAACGTCCAGCCGATATAGTAGCTGGGCACGGCAAGCACGGTCATAGCCAGCTTGGCGCACATTACGCCGCCGGACGCGATGATGAACACGATGGACGAGTATGTGTTGCCGACGTTCGAGAAGAACGTGATCTGTTCCTCCTTGGTGTTGTTGTTGACCATGGATATCTGCCATGCATCAACAAAGATGGACGCGACAAGCGCGATCAGTGTCGGCACACGGTAGGCAATCGAGTAGATGGCGCTGACTGCGGTATCCTGCATGGAAGCGAGGAACACCTGATCCGAGAAGCCGATAATATACACGAGAATCGCATCCGGCACGAGCGGCAGCGAGTACGCCAGCATTCCGCGCCACAGGTGTGTGTCCAGACGCTTGAGCTTGACGTACTTCCACAAACCGGCGATAATGAACAGGCAAACAGTGGAAAGTGCGTCCGAGCAGATGATGGAGAACACATAGCCGAGGATGTTCCAACGGAACACCTTCAGGTAGAGGATGTTCAGCATGATGGTGACGAACGTACGGAAAATGCCGTCGATCGCGTACAGGCGGACGTGTCCAAGCGCGCGGATGAACTGGCTGCACACATTCTGCGTGCACGAGGTCAGAACATACAGGTAGATGATCCACTGATACTCAAGCAGTGAGCCGGTAACACCCGCCGAGGTGTTATAGTGGATGAGACTCAGCAGAGGATGGAACGGCAGTGCGATAATAAAGCCGCACAGCACGGTCACAAGCGCAATGGTAAACACACTGCGCTTGTAATACTTGCGCTCAAGTCCGTAGCGGATGACCGCCTGTCCGATGGACAGCGACACCACCGGATACAGAATGCTGGTGGTCTTGATGATCAGGTCAGCGACACCCATTTCATCCTGCGTCATCATGCCAGTGTAGAAACGCAGCATGAGGATAACGAGAATCTTGGAACTGAACGTGCCTATCGCGAAGATAAAGGTATTGCCGAGAAGGCGTTTGTATTGATTCATTTTTTGCCCTTTCTCAGCCGGAGTGTGTGGCACTGGTCGGTAACGCGGTCGGTCAGCCATGCAGCGATGATGCCGCACAGCACGCCGATGACCGCACCGGTCAGTACGTCGGTCGGGTAATGGACGCTGGCATACAGCCGTGAAAACGCAATGGCTGCCGCCAGCAGAAAGGCCAGAAAACCGGTCTTATGGTGGAAGAAGTACAGCGCCGAAGCTGCCGCAAACGAGCTGAGCGTGTGCCCGGACGGAAACGACCACGGGTCCTCCGGAACGAGCAGCGCCGTCAGGTCGGTGTGGGTGACAAACGGACGCGGCCGCATGACAAGGTTCTTGAGGAACACATTGCCAAGCAGAAAACCGACGCCGAGCGCGATCAGCATCGCCGCGCCGGCGCGGCGTGTTCGCCGGAAGAACAGCAGCAGTACGGCAAGCGTAATCCAGACAGCACCATAGCTGCCCAGCAGGGAGAACACCTTCCAGACCGTGTCGGACAGACCACCGCGCCAGTGCTCCGAGATGTACGCGAGAACGCCGTAGTCAACTGAATGCACAATATCGAGCAGAATATCCATTTACCGGAATCGCCGCCTTTCAGGAGAGTAGAAGTTGTTTTTATGGCCAAGGGATGGTTATGAAAACAGCTTCTCGGTTATTTTTCGGAAGCAGAACGGTCTACTTTGTCCACGATGAGGGCAATCGCCTGGTCGCCGGTGACGTTGGTAGCAGTGCCGAAACTGTCCTGCGAGAAGTGCAGGGCAATGATAAGCTGCTGCATCGGGTCGGTGAAGCCGAGCATCGAGGTGATCAGGCCGAGTGCCGACATAACGCCGCCGCCCGGTACACCCGGAGCCGCAACCATGGTAACGCCCAGCATGAATACAAACGGAGCAAACATGGCAAAGGTCGGGTTCATGCCGCTTGCAAGCATGATACCCATCGAGCCGAGTACGAGGCAGATGGTATCACCGTTGAGGTTGATGGTAGCGCACAGCGGAACGACAAAGTCGGCAACGTCGTTGTTGATGTTGTTATTATATGCACAGTTCAGTGCAATCGGAATAGTCGATGCAGACGACTGGGTGCCGAGTGCGGTAAAGTACGCTGGAGCGGCGTTCTTCATGCTTTTGAAGTGATTCTTGCGGCAGACGATGCTTGCCAGACCAAACTGAGACAAGATGTACAGCAGCTGCAGCACAATAATGATAGCATACAGGGAAGCGAACATCTTGACGGTAGCCGCCAGACGGCCCTCGGCTGCGATGTTGGCGAACAGACCTGCGATGTGGATCGGAATCAGCGGAATGATAATGCGGCTGAGTACGCCGGTAACGATCTTCTGCAGATCGCGGAAAACGTTCAGCAGGGAATCGCCCTTGAGGTTTGCCATGCCGATGCCGAGCACGAATGCGAACACGAGCGCCGTCATAACGCCGAATATCGGGTCAACGGTGATGGTGAACAGCGGCTCAAAGGCGTTGCTCTCGAGTACATCGCCGGTGATGGGCTGAATCAGTCCCGGCAGAACGGCCTTGCCGATGAAGAAGGTCAGCAGACCGGAGATAACGGTTGTACCGTAGGCCAACAGCAGGGTCAGACCGAACAGACGGTTGGCCTTCTTGCCAAGCTCTGCCATGCCGACCGTGATGAACGACAGGATGATCAGCGGGATCATGAACGACAGGAAGGTCGAGAACAGCGAGGTAAAGGTTGCCAGCAGGCGGATGATGGTAACGAAGAACGCAGTGTCCGCGATGCCGAACCACTGTCCGCACATACCGATGAGGATACCGGCGATGATGCCGATAATCAGTCGAATTAACAGTCCTAATTGTTTCACTTACATTTACTCCTCTTTTTCACAAAAAATTTTAGCATACTAATAATACTATATCAGAAAATACATCTGATAGCAAGTTAAAGCGACAGATTATGACGGCATATACCGAATTTATCCGAATTTGTGGTTGCTATCATGAATACAGGGCGCTATAATATAAAGGTGTACCTGTCGAATGGCTGTCGCGAAACCGTGGTTTCGCCGACAAGCAGGAACGGACCATAGACCGTTCCAAAGTCGTCCGAAAGTTCCCATGCGGAAACTTTCTCCCTCCGGATGTTAAAAAAGAGTGATATATGCTCCCTCTTTTTTGGAATTTGCACAGCAAATTCTATTTCATGCGCGCTTCGGCGTGGAAACATCAGACAAATGAAATACAGCACAAAGGGGAAAGACGATGCATTTGACGTTTTCGTTACATCAGTAAACAATTTCAAGCATAGACATAGATTAGTTAAGAGGTATACTCATGGCAGATAAAAGCGCAAATAAACCGAAGAAGGGAGCGCATTTGATCAAAAAACAGGCCCCAAAGCCGGAAAAACCGGCGCAGGTCATCCGGACGGAAGCGAAGCAGCCGAAGAAGAAACGTCGTGTTCCTATCGGTGTAAAGATTGCCGTCGGGGTTGTCATTGCGGCGGCAGCTGGTGCATTCGGCTATGTGTACTGCTACCCGAATGTTTTTCCGGGCGTGACTGTCGGACCGATCGCGGTCGGGGGCATGAACCGCGATGATGCGGCAAACACCATCGAGGACCAGAGTGCGCCGCTGTACGAGGGCAAGAATGTCACGGTGACGATTTACGGCTCCAACTATGATATTCCGGTCGATAAGGTGCTGAAAAACGTGGACGGCATCCAGTCCGCCGAGAACGCCTATGAAATAGGCCGCACCGGCAATCCGCTCGAGCGCGTGCGCGATATCATCGGCGCAATGCGCGGTCAAAGAGAGGCGCAGATTGCGGCAACCGTAGACGAGGAAAGCCTGCGCGGCACGCTCAACGAAATCGCGGACACGGCGCTGACCGAGCCGGTCAATCCGACCTGGGAGCTGAAGGACAGCAATCTGATCGTGCATTCCGGCAAGCCGGGCGTCAAGTTTGACACGGATGCGGTAGAGCAGGCGCTGACCGATCAGATCCGCCTGATGGACTTTGAGCCGTATGAGGTCTCGACCGAGGTGACAGCCGCTCCGGCGATTGACGTTGACAAGATCGCAGCCGACATTATCGGTGACCCGGTCAATGCCACCGTCAGCAAGGAGGACGGCAAGACCATCATTGCCGGCAAGGCAGGCGTATCGTTCGACACCGATAAGGCCAGGGAGATCATCGGCGACGGCTCGCAGGAGACCTACACCATTCCGGTGGCGATCACCCAGCCGTCCATCACGGCAGAAACGCTCAAGGCGAAGCTGTTCCACGATACGCTCGCGCGCACGGCGACCAATCTCGACGAGGGCAATGCACCGCGTACGAACAACATCCGTCTGGCGGCTAAAGCCATCAACGGCACCATCCTCAATCCGGGCGACGAGTTTTCCTATAATGGCACGGTTGGCGAGCGCACAGCCGCACGCGGTTATCAGGAGGCGCACGCCTACTCGGGCGGCAAGATTATTGACGAGTTCGGCGGCGGTGTCTGCCAGCCGTCCTCGACGCTGTACATGGCCGTGCTGCGTGCCGATTTGAAGGTGACCGAACGGCATAATCATTCGTTTACCGTGTCCTACACACCGCTCGGCGAGGACGCAACCGTGGATTACGGCAATCTGGATTTCCGGTTCGTCAACAATACGGCGTATCCGGTCAAGATTCTTGCCGAGCAGACCGACGGTCAGATGATCATGACCATTGTCGGCACCAAAACGAGTGACAAGACGGTCACGACTCGCACAGAGGTGCTCGAGACCTATAAGCCGGAGACCGTTACAAAGACGGACAGCTCGATGGAGGCAGGCGACAGCCGCGTGGAGACCTCGGGCATCACGGGCTACTCGACCAAGACCTACAAGCAGATTACTGAAAACGGCAAGACGACCGAGGTGCTGGCCAACAGTTCCACCTATTCCAAACGGGATGAGGTCGTTTACGTCGGTGAATGATAAAGAAAATGGAGAATTTTATGAACAGTTTTACAGCTGAGACCCGCAGACAGCTCAAGCGGGAGCAGAAGGTGTGTGTAATGGAAAACCTTGGCCGGTGTATCGGCATCCAGCTGATGTATCTCGTGCCGTATGTGCTGCTTATGGTGATCCTGTACGTTTCCGTGTTCGGCAGAGCGTTCGCGCTCATCGCAGGCGGCGTCAGCGCAAACGATTACCAGCTGATGGCGGCGCTCTCGCGCGGACTGAATACCATCTGGCTGTGCATTGCGCTCATGCTGGCAATCACAGGCCCCCTGCAGTTCGGCCTTATGCACTTTTACATCGGTCTCGCACACGGCGAGGATGTAACGGTGGGTACACTCATGTATCCGTTTACCTCGCTGAAAAGTGTCTGGGCGGGCATCCGCATGGTGTTTACGCTGTGGCTGCGCGGCATTATCTGGTCAATCGTGCCGACCGTCATCTATTCGGCAATCGTATTTTCGGTTGCTGTGGCTGTCTCGGATACAGCACAGTATCAGGTGATTGCGGGAGCGCTGCAGGTTGTGTACCTGCTGGTGATGATTCCGATTCGCGTTAAGCTGCAGACCTACAATGCTGGCTGGCTCCTGCTCGCGCAGGACGAGAACCGCAGCGCATGGGCGGCTACGCGTGAGGCTTCATGGGCGTTTCGCGGAAATCTGATGAAGCTGTTTGTGTTCGACCTCAGCTTTATCGGCTGGTATATCCTGACGGCGGTTGTCCTCTGGGGATGTATCCTGCTCGGCACGGTCGGTGTGACTGTGATGAGCACCGGCATGGCGATTGCGGTGTTCGCGGCAGCTCTGGTGGCGGCGCTATGCCTGACTGCCGTACTGAACGGTTTTCTCTCGGCGTATATGGAAAGCTCGTTCGTGCGTATGTATGAGCATCTGACCGAACCGTCGGTGGAGTTTTATCCGGAAGGGTAAGCATCCTGCCGGGCAACCTGCATTCGTGGAGGTTATGCGGTGATAGCATCAGGCAAACGACAGGATATCATTTATGAACGTGTGAAAAGCCTCGGAGATGTATGCTCCGAGGCTTTTCCTATTGTATCGTACCCGCAGATACGCTATAATAAACCTATCTCCGGAAAGAGAGGGAACCCTGATGTTTGAATGGTTTACAGAATTTATGGAATCGCCGCTGGGAAAGCTGATTTCCACGGGAATACTGGCCGTGGCGGTGCTGCTCCTGACGCTGGCGGCGGCCGGACTGGTCAATCGGCTGATGAAAAAGCTGGTTGACCGTCACCGGAAAACGAACAGCAGTATTGCGACCGTCTTAGGATTTGTGCGCTACATAGCGGTTGCTGCGGTGTACTTTGCGGGCGGCATGGTCATCGTAGGTGCGATTCCGGTGCTGTCGAGTGCGGTGCGTACTCTGCTGGCTACCGGCGGTGTGATCGCGGTGGTTGCCGGTCTTGCTGCACAGGAAGCCCTCGGCAGCGTGGTCAGCGGCGTGATGATCCTCGCATTCAAGCCGTTTAAGATGGGCGATGTCGTGCGCTATGTCGATAATGACATCACCGGCTGCGTTGAGGAGATCACGCTGCACCATACTGCAGTCCGCACGTTCGAGAACAAGCGCGTTATCATCCCAAACAGCAAGATGAACAGTGCCATCATCGAGAACGCCGACTATGCGGACAGCAAGGTCTGCGTGTTCCTGACAGTGGGGATTACCTACGAAAGCGATCTCAAAAAAGCCAAAGAGCTGCTCGCCCGCGAGGTGCGGAAGCAGCCGGCCTTCCTCGATATTCGCACCGAGCAGCAGAAAAAGGACGGCGTGCCCGATGTGCCGGTCGTTGTGCTTGAGCTGGCGGATTCCGCGGTTGTTCTGCGTGCATCGCTGTGGGCGAAGGATAACGCCACTGCATTCGCGCTCAAGTGCGCCGTGCTCGAGGGCATTAAGCTTACCTATGACGCGGAAGGCATTGATATTGCATATCCGCACATGCAAGTCGTAAAAAGTGAGAAATGAGGAGGCAGAAGTGAGGAGCGGGCGGTGATTTCCCGTGTTGTCGGGTGGCCGGTGGTCTCCTGCGCAGCGATAAACCGCAACCGAAACTCCTGTCTCCTGCCTGTAAGAAATCGCAAGATATTGTAAGACAACCACCCGCATTCCTTTTATAATATGGTCAAAGAGCAAAGGGAGGAACATAAGATGAAGAAATTACGCGTTGGTGTAATTGGCATTGGCGACATCAGCAATGTTTACCTGAACAATCTGAAAAAGTATGACGCAGTCGAGGTGGTGGCGTGTGCCTCACGCGGACTGGAGAAGGCACAGCGCAAGGCAGCGGAGCACGGTATTCCCAAGGCATACGCCTCCGGTATGGAGCTGATCGCTGACCCGGATATTGACATTATTCTCAATCTGACAACGCCGCAGGCACATTATGAGTATAATCTGGCAGCCTTGAAGGCAGGCAAGCATGTCTACACGGAGAAGCCGCTGGCGATGACGTTTGAGCAGGGCAGGGAGCTTGTTTCGCTCGCCAAGGAGAAGGGACTGCTGATTGGCTGTGCGCCGGACACCTTTCTCGGCGGCCGCTTGCAGAACATCCGCGAGCTGATCGACAGCGGCAGACTGGGCCGCATCACGGGCGGCGGTGCGTGGTTTGTCGGTCACGGGCACGAGTTCCACCATCCGGCTCCGGCATTCTTCTATCAGCCGGGTGCGGGCCCGCTGTACGACATGGGGCCGTACTACGTCACCGCGCTGCTCAGCCTGCTCGGCCCGGTAAAGCGCGTCTGCGCAATGGCCACCAAGGCAGGGGAGACGCGAACTGTGCCGTCCGGCCCGAGCAAGGGACAGGTGCTGCCGGTGGACGTGGATACTCATATCAACGCGATTCTCGAGTTTGTGTGCGGGGCACAGGTGACGCTGACCTGCAGTTTTGACGTCTGGGATTCCGAGCTGCCGCGCATGGAGATTTACGGTACTGAGGGTACGGTGCTCATTGATGAAAAGGATCCGATTTCCGGTCCCAACCTGTTCGGCGGCGATACGCTCATGCGCACGCCCGACCAGTACCGCTGGGCGGATGCCGAACGCCGTCCGGAGAACGTAAACGCGCCGTGGCCGGTCGTGCCGAACAGCCATCCGTATAATTCGGTCAGCCACGCCGAGAACCCGCGCGGTATCGGTCTGGTGGATCTCGTCTACGCGCTCGAGGAGGGCCGCAAGCCGCGTGCCTCCGGCGAGATGGCGCTGCATTCGCTTGAGGTGATGGAGTGCATCCTCAAGAGTGCACATGAGCACGTCTTCTGTGAGCCAACAACTACATTTGAGCAACCGAAGCCGCTTGATTGGCAGTAATTGAAGTAAAAGCCCGAGAAGGATTTTTCATTCTCAATTACACCGCATGCCTACCTGAAAAAGACACCCCGAGGGGTGTCTTTTTTATTCCGCAAGTCCCATCGTGCCGTTTCCTTCGGTGGTGATGCAGGTCAGATCATCGCGGACATACAGCACGACATCGGGTTGATAATCAGCGATATAATCAAGAATATTCTCGCCGTCATAGTGGCGGTAATCCAGGCTGCGCATTTCGTCGCACGAGGTATACAGGATACCCTCCAAAGGGTTCGTGAACGAATCACCGACGACAAGCATACGCGGCAGACCGGGACGGTCTGTCTTAATAATGGTTTCGCCGATGTCACCGCCCATGTAGTAATCATACACGTTGTTGAAATTTTCGTTGACCACCGTGCTGGCAACCGGCTTGCCATTATCCGTGCGGGTGAAGGGCACAGGCGTGCCAAGCGTAAAGTGGTACAGCTTGTCATCTGTGGGGTACTCGCCGAGCAGCTTGCGGGAACGGGAGCCGAGAAACGGTCGCTCGATCGGCTCGATGGTCACATCGGTGGTGACAGGTGCGTCTATGCCGAGCGTCTGCAAGTGCTCCATGGTGCGCAGATAGGTCTCGTATGCGCCGTAAAAGTTGTAGTGATGGTCGGTTTTGCTGTAATATTTCTCCGGATTCGCACAGAGATATTCAGCCATGTTCAGGCAGTCAATGCCGCGCGCATCCAGTCCGGCGAGGAAGTTCGTGCGCATGGAATTATCCGTGTAGGTGCCGGACGTGAGGTACGACGGATATTTGTACCGCAAAGCACTGCTCTGCTCGGGAATGGACAGATAGACGAACTTTGCACCGACAGTCTCACACGCCGCGCTCACCTGCGAGAGCGCATCCAGTACGGTCTGCATATTTTCATGGTCATAATCGGTGCGCGGCTTGCCGTGATAGGGCAGCAGCGTATCGCCTGCGATAACCGTGTTGCTGACGACCGGATTGTGCAGCGCAAGCTCCTTGCGGACGTTCAGCCGCAGCAGTGGAACACGGCAGGCAAAGTGGTCGCTGATATAGGTCTCTACATCGGAGAAAAACGTGCCGTCCAGCACGGTCTCGACGCTCGGCACCGGAAAGACCGCCAGCCTGCGGTTTTCGTAAAACGAGCCTTTTTCCTTTGGGCTGAATACACTGACAGCCGAAAAAACGGCCAGCGTGCCGCAGAACAGAACGGTTTTGACAATATGCTTCGCGTTTTTCATGGTCTCAGCCTCCTCAGAAACGAAAGTAGATAAACGGGTTATAGCTGCTGGCGAGCAGGCGCATCAGGCACAGCGTGAACAAGACAGCCAGCACCGGAAACTCCAGTACACGCCATATACGGGTGGACTTGAGACGCGGGAACACCGGCGCGGACAGTACAACACCGAACAGCAGGTACGGCCAGAACCGCAGCAGATATTCGATTACGAACCGATTGAGCGGTACCGTCGAAGTGAACATGCTGCCGAGGTACTGCACCGCCAGTCCCATCGAATCGCTGCGGAAGAACACCCAGCCGATGACGATGAAAAACAGCGCGTAGAGGTGCTGCAGCACGGACGGCAGGCGCGTAATCCATCCGGCGAGGAATTTCTTTTCCAGAATGAGCAGCACGCCAAAGTACAGACCCCACGCCATAAATGTCCAGTTAGCACCGTGCCAGAAGCCGGTCAGCGTCCATACGGCGAGCAGATTGAAAATGTGCCGTGCGGGCGAGCACCGGTTGTCGCCCAGCGGAATGTACACATAGTCGCGGAACCAGGTGGACAGCGAGATATGCCAGCGGCGCCAGAACTCGGTGACCGACTTGCTGATGTACGGATAGTTGAAGTTTTCGAGAAACTCGAAGCCGAATATTTTGCCGAGACCGATCGCCATATCCGAGTAGCCGGAGAAATCGAAGTAAATCTGCAGCGTGTAGCCAATCGCGCCCATCCACGCACCGGCGGCAGACAGCTCGTTCGGTGCATATTTGAATACGCCGTCCGCAATCTGCGCGAACACATTGGACAGCAGTACCTTCTTGCTGAGACCGAACAGAAAGCGGCTGATACCCTCGGAAAACTGCGCAAACGAGTGCTTGCGCACGGCAAGCTGCACGTTGACATTGTGGTAGCGTACGATCGGGCCTGCGATCAGCTGCGGGAACATGGAGACGTACAGCGCCAGCGAAAACAGATCGTGCTGCGGCGGAACCTCCCGGCGGTATACGTCAATGACGTAGCTGAGCGCCTGAAAGGTGTAAAACGAGATGCCGATCGGCATGACAATGCCTGTCACCGGAATACTCAGTCCAAGCAGACTGTCCGCCGTACTAATGAAGAAATTCAGATACTTGAACACACCCAGCAGGCTTAGATTGGCGATAACGCACAAAATAAGCAGCGGTTTTCTGTATGTACTGCGCATGGACAGACCGAACAGGTAGTTCATCAGTATCGAAAAAATTAGCATGCCGATCAGCCTTGGCTCTCCGTAGAAATAAAAGAACAGGCTGAATAAAAGCAGCACCGCGTTCCGCACTCGGATAAATTTCTGCGGCACGATATAATAGCAGAACAGCGCCGCCGGCAAAAAGAAAAATAGAAAAATCAGACTGCTGAAAACCATGTAGCAAACATCCCTGTATGGTAAAATTGCTGTCAGAAAGGCAAAACAACCGACAAAAAGCACCTTTAGTTTACCATGTTCTGCGCGGATTTGCAATCATGCATCAGATAGCCGCATCGTTTCTGAATTGTTGTTTACTTTTTCCAAGAACTATGCTATATTAAGGATAAGCTATTGGCTGTTTCGATTAAAAGGAGGAAGACAATATGAAAAAGATGAGAATCGCACTGGCATCCATGCTGGTTGCTGCCGGTATTACGGCAACAGCCGGTGCGGCGAACTTCACAAACTGTGCGGACCGCCTGAAGGACGTGGGACTGTTCCAGGGCACTAATCAGGGTTACCAGCTTGACAAGGCACCCACCCGTGCCGAGGCTTCGGCAATGCTGGTCCGTCTGCTGGGCAAGGAAGCCGAGGCGGAAAAGCTGACCTACACCGCACCGTTTACCGATCTGAAGGGCTGGGAAAAGCCGTATGTGCAGTACCTGTACGATAACGGCCTTGCCAACGGCATGAGTGCGACTGCCTATAACCCGACCGGCAAGTGCTCTGCACAGATGTATACCACATTCCTGCTGCGTGCACTCGGCTACTCGGATACCAAGGGCGATTTCACCTATGCCAAAGCACTGGATTTCGGTGAGCAGGTTGGCCTGGTGGACGATGTCAATTGCAGCACCAAGAATTTCCTGCGTGACAACGTAGTTGCAATGAGCCTGACCGCGCTTGATACCGATGTCAAGGGCAGTGACAGCATTCTGCTCGATAAGCTGGTTGCAGACGGTGCGGTTGACAAGACCAAGGCTGCTTCTCTGGGCGCATTTTTCGCAGACGCGGACGCATTCAACACCGCTGCGGAGAACACCTCGGCGGAGTCCAAGATGGCTATGGATATGAACATCAAGGCAAGCGTTAAACTCGGCACCACCAAGCTGCTCGATATGTCCATGCCGATGACGGTTAAGACCGATATGAACCTCAAGGAGCTGGACAAGTCCGTGATGGCATTCAGCGGCAAGCTGAACATGACGATCGACCCGTCTTTGGCGAACGGCGGCGATACCAGTATTTCGCAGGATATTAACTATTACTTCACCAATGGCACTTACTACATGGATATGGGTGCACAGGGCAAGTACAAAATGGCGATGTCCTTTGATGATGTGCTGAACGGCATGGAGATTTCTGCTATGAACAGCTCTGTTCCGGTCAGCGCGATCGAGAGCATTACCAAGGGCAGCGGCAGTATGACCGTTAAGTACAACATGAACAGTGTCTTCAGTTCCGACCTGTTTGATGAGCTGCTCGGCGGCATGTTGGACGGTGTTTCCATCAAAACCCGCGATATGAATGTTACCGCGAAGGCAGTCAATGGCATGCTTACCGATACCGCGATTTCCGGTACGGTTGATATTACGGCAGAGGGCGAGACCATCAGCGCAACTCTGAACGCAGTCGCTAAGGTAACCGCTACCGGCGATGCGGTTAAGATTACGCTGCCGACCGATCTGGACAGCTATGTCGATCTGCCGACCGAGATTAACTGACGGCTTGACAATTCCGCACCTTTTATGATAAACTTATTTCACTAAAATTTGTGTGGATTTTTACAGCATCTCAAGATGTTCTTTTTCGCCGCACGACCGGGATTCCGGCCGTGCGGTTTTTTTATTTGCACAAAAGGGAGGAACCGAACGTGAACCAACGCTTTATGCGGGAAAAACCGATACTGCCGCTGCTGCTCTCAATGGCGCTGCCGATGGTGGTTTCCATGCTGGTGAACTCGCTGTATAACATCATCGACAGCCTGTTTGTTGCAAAAATAGGTGAGGACGCGATAACAGCACTGTCGCTGGTTTATCCGGTGCAGAATTTGATAAACGCGCTCGCTATCGGCTTCGGCGTGGGCATCAACGCGGTGATTTCGTATCATCTCGGTGCCGGTGAGACTGATAAGGCAGACGCGGCGGCGACGCGCGGTATTGCGTGCTCGGTTATCCATGGCGTGGTGAGCATGATCGTGTGCATCACCGTTATGCCGCGTTTCCTGCGGCTGTTCACAGATTCCGAGCAGGTAGCGGAGATGGGGACGCAGTACGCGTCCATCGCGTTTGCGTTTTCGGTGATTATCATGGTCGGCCTCGCATTCGAGAAGATTTATCAGGCGATGGGTCGCATGCAGGTGACCATGACGGCGCTGCTGCTCGGCTGTGTGACAAATATCGTGCTGGATCCGCTGTTCATCTTCGGTATCGGGCCGTTCCCGCAGCTCGGCATGCGCGGCGCGGCACTCGCCACCGGCATCGGCCAGCTGGTAACGCTGGCGTTCTATCTGGTGATATATCGACTGCGGCCGGTGTCCGTGCATATCACACGCAAGGGGCTGCACGGTACTCGAGGCATCACGGCACGGCTGTATGCGATCGGCATTCCGGCGGCACTCAATCTGGCGCTGCCGTCATTGCTCATCTCGTGTCTGAATGCGCTGCTGGCTGAGCTCAGTCAGGCGTATGTGGTCGTGCTCGGCATCTATTACAAATTGCAGACTTTCCTGTATCTGCCTGCGAGCGGCATTGTTCAGGGCATGCGTCCGGTGATCGGTTACAACTACGGTGCGGGTGAGCGGGAACGCGTCAGCCGTATTTTTCAGGTAGCGCTTGCGCTGTGCGCGTGCATTATGATGATCGGCACTGTGCTGTGTCTGGCGTTCGCGTCTCCGCTGATGGCGCTTTTCACCGAAAATATCCGGACGGTGGTCATCGGTGCACATGCGCTGCGCATTATCTGTGTGGGATTTCTTGTTTCAGCGGTTTCGGTTACGGCGTCCGGCGCACTGGAAGGACTCGGAAAGGGTACGGCGTCACTCGTGATTTCGCTGTGCCGGTATACCGTGGTCATTCTGCCGATCACGGTCGTGCTGTGTAGGATTATGGGCGCGAATGGCGTCTGGCATGCGTTCTGGGTGACGGAGTTTATCTCGGCAGGAGTTGCATTGGTCGCTTGGAAGCGAGTGTAACTGCGCGGGCGCCTGCCGCGCCCGCGCGGCGGGCAAGAGGGTAGACACCTACGGTTTCTACCCTCTTAACTCCCGTTTCCCTTTGTTTCCGAGTCTGGCGCAGACCAGAGATCGGCGACCGCTTCGAAATAGGGGAACGGCAGAGGATTTTTTCTACCGTAGGAGAGCACAGTGTGCTCCCATTTCTTTACCTATTCGCAGTGTCAGATTCCGTTCTGCTACACAGGTCGGCTATTCTACGTTGGGTGCGGCATGACAGTGCCGCACAATTTGTTAGCGCGTTATGATAGATAGGGCGTCTGCGAAGATAAATTGCACCAAATGCCTAAATCCGTAGGTGCCGTGCGGTATAACGTGTTAAAGAATTGCGCAACACGGGTATCCCCCAGGAGACCCTCTCTTGCCCTGCGGGCAATTCACCTTGTGTTGCGCCTGCGTGGATTTAACCGTATGTGTAGCAGTACGCTGTCTGTGAACTGCGAAAAGGCGGAGAAAGACACGCAACGGTAACCCGACTGCCGTTCCCCTTTTCGCAGCGGTCACATGTCGGTAATCTGCGCCAGACTATCCAAGGGAAAGGGGTGATTCACAAGAGGGTGGAAACCGCAGGTGTCTACCCTCTTGTGCGCCCGCGCGGCGTCAGCGTACGTTCCCGCGCTCCGCAGAGCGCAACTCCCCGCTGAGGTTCAGCGAAAAACTTCCCGCCCGTTAGGGGCGAACACGCCTGCGCAGTTCGGCCTCGGTCAATCGGTGCAGGGAAACGACAGCTTTCCTATTGACACAGTAGGCATTCCCCGCTATACTTATAACTAAGCGAAAAACTGCACGAAAGGGAGAAAAAACTTGCTCAATCAATTTTCGAGAACCGAGCTGCTGCTTGGCAAGCAGGGCATGGAGCGCCTGTACAACGCGCGTGTTGCGGTATTCGGCATCGGCGGTGTAGGCGGCTACACAGTAGAAGCGTTGGCGCGCTCGGGTGTCGGCACACTTGACCTCATCGACGATGATAAGGTGTGCCTGACCAACATCAATCGCCAGATCATCGCTACCCGCAAGACGGTCGGTCAGTATAAAGTAGAGGCCGCTGCCGAGCGTATTCACGATATCAATCCGGACTGCAAGGTCAACGTTTACAAAACTTTTTACACGCCTGAGACCGCTTCTCAGTTCGATTTCACCCAGTATGACTACGTTGTGGATGCGATTGACACCGTAACCGGCAAGCTCGAGCTGATCGAGCAGGCAACCAAGGCCGGTACGCGCATCATCAGCTGCATGGGGGCGGGCAACAAGATTCACGCTGACAAGCTGGAAGTGACGGATATTTATAAGACCTCCGGCTGTCCACTCGCGCGTGTTATGCGCTACGAGCTGCGCAAGCGCCGTATCCGTAAGCTCAAGGTTGTTTACTCCAAAGAGCCTGCCATGACGCCAATCGACGATATGGCGATCAGCTGCCGCCAGAACTGTATCTGCCCACCGGGCACCGCGCGCAAGTGCACCCAGCGCAGGCAGGTTCCGGGCAGCACTGCGTTTGTGCCTGCTGTTGCGGGGCTTATCATTGCAGGCGAAGTTGTTAAGGACCTGACCGGCGTGGAGAATAAAGGATAACACAGGCAAAAACCGTCATCTCAAATGTGAAGTGACCCCAAAAAGTTAGACAATATTTTGAAGTAAAAATTGTTTAAGCAGCCGAAAGGGCTTGCTGTCTGTGAATTGCAGGCGGCAAGCCCTTTAGCTTTGCCTTGATCCTGCGGTTGTTGTAGTAATCCAGATATTCA
>QEKJ01000010.1 GCA_003096535.1 Agathobaculum butyriciproducens
CTGGGCATTTCCGGTGCTATCCAGCATAAGGCTGGTATGCAGGATTCCGAGTGCATCGTAGCAGTTAACAAGTCTGATTCCGCTCCGATCTTCGATGTAGCTGACTACGGCATCTGCGGCGACCTGTTCAAGGTTGTTCCGATGATGATCGACGCAATCAAGGCTGCTAAGGAGTCCAAGTAATCAACTGAATATCGTTCAGATTTGATAGAAAAGCCTCTGTCCGATGGACAGAGGCTTTTTGTGCTGTTTGGGTTCATTGTTCGGCGCCTACACTGGGATATTCAGGGTCGTGGTCGAGATAATATTCAACATGGTAAATCCCGTAATAATCGTTTACGATTTTGCGGACATCTTCGACGGATTGATTTGTGGATGTGTCGCTGTATACGCCACGCAGTGTTTTATACGGGTTTTGCTCGAAAGTGGTGATATAGTCCTTGGTTGCAGCCGGAAAATAAAGCGATTGCTTGTAATGACCCGGCATGTGTGCCCCTTTGGATGCCATAAATGCAACACATTCCTTGTCTGGCAGGTCGGACAGCCGGATTCCGGTCTGCATATATTCCGAAACCGGCGGTGTGTTTTTGATCGTTACAGCCATAATCGCAATGGTGGCGAACAACAGAACGAAAATTGCTTTGATTCGTGCGCTTAGCATGGTATCACCGCCTTGTCTGATATATATTTTATTATACTGTAAATCGGTTCGTCCTGAAAGTATAAATTTAGAGAAAACGATACCGTATCAAACGATTTGCACAGCCCACATCGTAGGGGAGCACGATTGCAAAGGATTCAGAAGGCATAATTGTTACGCTCATTATCCATTATCAATTCTCAATTCTGCACAAAAAAGAGGTACGATTCTCCTGAATCGTACCTCTTTCGCTATCCAGATAAGGATTATTCGTCCTTATTTTCGTTTTCTGCCGGAGCCTTTGCGTCCTTATGCGTCAGTACCAGCTTGTCGTCGGCGGTATCGAGCGTTACGCTGTCGCCCTTCTTGATCTTGCCCTCGAGGGATTCCTCGGCAACAAGATCCTCGACCTCGTTGGTAACGGCACGGCGCAGCGGGCGGGCACCGTAAACCGGATCAAAACCAGCCTTAGCCAGATGCTTCTTAGCGGCCTCGGTCCAATCCATGGTGATCTCCATATCCTGCATGCGGGCAGCAACCTTGCGGAGCATGCCGTCAGCAATCTGTGCAATCTCGTCCTCGTTCAGACGGTTGAACACGATGATGTCATCAATACGGTTGAGGAACTCCGGACGAACCGCGGTCTTGAGTTCCGCCATAACGTCGGCCTTGATCTGCTCAAAGGTGCGCTCTGCAGCGTCCTCCGGCTTGCCGTCCGCAAAGCCGAGCGACTTGCGGCCGCTGCCGGTGATCTTCTGTGCGCCGATGTTGGAGGTCATGATGATGATGGTATTCTTGAAGTCTACATGGCGGCCCTGACCGTCGGTCAGGATACCATCTTCAAGGATCTGCAGCAGGATGTTGAATACATCCGGGTGTGCCTTCTCGATCTCATCGAACAGGACAACCGAGTACGGATGACGGCGAACCTTCTCGGACAGCTGACCGCCCTCATCGTAGCCGACATATCCCGGAGGCGAACCGATCATACGCGAAACAGCGTGCTTCTCCATATATTCGGACATATCAATGCGGATCAGCGCATTTTCATCGCCGAACATGGCCTCGGCCAGTGCCTTGCTCAGCTCGGTCTTGCCGACACCGGTAGGGCCGAGGAACAGGAACGAACCAATCGGGCGCTTCGGGTCGCGCAGGCCGACACGGCTGCGGCGGATTGCCTTAGCAACGGCGGTTACAGCCTCGCTCTGACCGATGACACGCTGATGCAGCGTATCCTCGAGGTGCAGCAGGCGCTGTCCCTCGTCCTCGGTCAGCTGAGCAACCGGAACACCGGTCCAGCCGGAGATAACGGCGGCAATATCGTCCTCGGTGACAGCACCGTGCGACTTGGTCTGCTGGTCAGCCCACTCCTTCTTGCGGGCCTCCATCGCTTCACGCTTGGACTTCTCCTCGTCACGCAGCTTGGCGGCGTTCTCAAAGTCCTGACCCTTGACGGCCTCTTCCTTCTTTGCAGCAACGGCGGCAATTTCGTCCTCGAGCTGCTTCAAATCCGGCGGAGTGGTCAGGCTGGACAGGCGAACGCGGGAGCAGGCCTCATCAATTACGTCGATTGCCTTATCCGGCAGGTAACGGCCGGTTACATAGCGGACAGACAGCTTGACAGCGGCTTCAATAGCCTCGTCCGGAATCTTGATGCGGTGATGTGCTTCGTACTTGTCGCGCAGACCCTTCAAAATCTCAACGGCATCCTCGGCGGACGGCTCGTTGATCTGAACAGGCTGGAAACGACGCTCCAGAGCGGCATCCTTCTCAATATTCTTGCGGTACTCGTCAAGCGTGGTCGCGCCGATGACCTGTACCTCGCCGCGGCTCAGTGCGGGCTTGAGGATATTCGCTGCATCGGCAGCGCCCTCAGCGGCACCGGCGCCCATCAGCATATGCATCTCATCGATGAACAGGATGGTGTCTTTCTTGGCGGTCAGCTCTTCGATGACCTTCTTGATGCGCTCCTCGAACTCGCCGCGGTACTTGGTGCCCGCGATCATGCCGGTCAGGTCGAGCGAGATCAGGCGCTTGCCCTTCAGGGTCTCCGGTACGTCGCCGGAAACAATCTTCTGGGCCAGACCCTCGACAACGGCGGTCTTGCCGACACCCGGATCACCGATCAGCGCCGGGTTGTTCTTGGTGCGGCGGGACAAAATCTGGATGACACGCTGAATCTCCTTGGAGCGGCCGATAACCGGGTCCAGCTTGCCCTCCTTGGCAGCGGCTGTCAGGTCGCGGCCAAACTGGCTGAGCGCGTCCTTGCTGTCAGCGCCGCCGTTTGCAGCAGTGCCAGGCTCGCCGGAAACGCTGTCCTGTACGCCGCCGAGCGCCTCATTCAGCTTCTCAATAAGGATCTGCGGGGTAATCTTCAGATTAGCAAGCGCGGTCAGTGCCACGTTCTGCCCTTCGCGCAGGATGCCGAGCAGCAGATGTTCGGTGCCGACATAGCCGGTGCCCATCTCGTTCGCGGACTGTACGGACAGCTCCACGATGCGCTTGGTGCGCGGCGTCATGCCCTGCGGCGCGGTGGAATCCGGGGTACCGCGGCCGGACAACTCCTCGATCTGATGAACGAGAGCTTCGTCGGTCACGCCTGCGGCAGTGAGTGCCTTTGCGGCAGGGCCGCCGCCCTCACGCAGCAGACCGAGCAGCAGGTGCTCCGAGCCAATGTAGCTGTGACCGAACGAAGCGGCCGCTTCCTGTGCAAGCGTCAGTGCCTGACGGGCACGCTCGGTAAAACGGTTTTGATAGAACATAAATAACACTCCTTTCAGAGTAGGAAAATAGCTTGATTTAGGGGTAAAACGTCCTCGCAGGGGCGCACAATGTGCGTCCGGATTTCAGCATCGTGGTTGGAGTGGGCGCACACTGTGCGCCCCTGCGGGACAGGTGATTAGTTGAATTGAATCGGCTTTGTCGCTTCACGTAGGATTTCCGCGCGTTTCTTATCGCGGTCCTGCGGTGCGCCGTTCAGCATTGCCGGACGGATGTGCTCCTCCAGTGCGTACAGCTTCTGCGCGTCCATGCCGGACAGGAAACCCATCTGCAGACCGATCAGCACATCGGAAATGCACTGTACGGCTTCGCTCGTGTCGATGAGGTAGGCGCTCTTCATCGTGCCTGCCGCGCGGTAAATGCGGTCGCGCAGTGCGGGTTCATTCTGGCTGCGTACCTGCTCGCGCGCTTTCTTCTCTGCGTCGATGATGGTGGTTGCCGTTTCTACCAGCTTGTCGGTCAGCTCTGCGGCAGACGCACCGAGAGTAACCTGATTGGACACCTGATAGAATCCGCCGACCGCCTGCGAGCCTTCGCCGTAGGTGCCGCGAACGGCACAGCCGCGGCTGCCCGCGTAGCCAATGATGCGGTCCATCTGCTCGGTTACGGTCAGCATTGGCAGATGCAGCATGATGGAGGCGCGGAGACCGGTGCCGATGTTGGTCGGGCAGGCGGTCAGGTAGCCGAGACGCTCGTCATACGCGAACGGCAGCGCCGCTTCGATGAGCGAAGCTACACGGTTTGCGGTTTCGAGACATTCCTTCGGGCAAAGGCCGGTGCCGATGACCTGCAAACGCAGATGATCTTCCTCGCCGACCATGATGGACACGCCGCTGTCCTTGGAGACAATCAGCCAGCCGCCGTTCTGCGCCAGCTCGGGGGAGATGAGGTGTTCCTCGACCAACTGAGAGGCTTCTGTCGAACGGGGGATGATCTGCTTCTTGTCAAACTCCGGACCGATGGTCGGGTTTTCTTTCAGTGCAGCGAATACCTTGTCAGCAATTTCACTGTGCTGCTGTTCGGTCAGACGGAACGGATAGCCCTTGATATTTCGTGCAAGGCGGACGCGGCTAGATGCAGCCAGACCGGTAAAGCCGCCGTGAATCTCAAACATACTCATTTCTGTTCACCCTCCATTCTGCGGATCTCATCGCGCAGGCTTGCTGCGCGCTCGTAATCTTCGCTTTCAACTGCCGCTTTCAGCTGTGCCTTGAGGTCAGCCACCGGATCAGCCTTGGGCTGTTCGGGCGCCGCCGGTGCCGTGCCGATATGACGCGTTGCACCGTGAATCTTCTGTACATACGGATTCAGAATATCCGCAAACGTGGCGTAGCAGTCCGGGCAGCCGACGCGGCCGGTGCGGCGCAGCTCGCTTTCGGTCATGCCGCAAGTCGGGCACTTGCGCTCGGTGCCGAGCATGGTAGCGGTCGGAGCCGCTTCGCCCAGCATGTCATTCCACAGGCTGCCAAAGCCGCCGCCGAGGAACGAATGGAACGGATCGCTCCAGAAGTGGTTCATCGACTGAAAGGCGTTTTCAAACGCACCGCCGAGGTTTTCCTTCTGTGCACATTCCGGACACAGGTGCATCTCACGGGTGACACCGTTTACGGTTTCCTTATAATACATGGTAGCTTCATTCTTGCCGCATTTTTCGCATTTCATAAGTCAAAACTCCTCTCTAAGAGATTCTATACTATTATATAAGGTAAATTGGTTTGCTTTTTCATTTTCATTCAAATCCAGCTTTGCCGGATTTGAATACCGCTGCCCGCGCCGTGGCGGCGCGTCCTCGTTCGCTGTGCGAACGAGAGGGGGTTATCCGAAAAAGTTTCTTCGGAACTTTTTCGGTATCTAAGGGGGACAGCGTCCCCCTTAGACTGTCGCAACGCCCATTACCGAACATCGGTAGATGGCGGCGCGCAGTCTGTCGCGGTCGGTCTTATCAACCTCCGCCAGCGCACCGTCCGAGCAGGCGGACAGCAGCAGCTGACCTTCGCGCTGGGTAAGCAGCTCAGCGGAAACGAGTGCGCGTGTCAGCCGCGCCGCGTCGTTCTGGCTCAGCCGTCCGCCGATACCGCGTGCCGCTTCGAGCAGCGTGCGCTGCTTGTCATCCAGCAGACGGATAATGCGGATGAAACCGCCGCCGCCGCGCTGGCTCTCAACCAGATAACCATGCTCCGGTGTGAAGCGGGTCTCTATCACATAATTGATTTGACTCGGTACGCACGAAAACCGGTCAGCAAGGCTTTTGCGCTGCAGCTCAGCAACGCCGCCGCCGTCTGACAGCATCTCACCGATGAAGTCGGCGATCACATCGGACATTTTCATGGTGTTTCACTTCCTTCCGGGAAGGCACTCACTCATCTGACCTTCCCTGATCATTGTCTATATTGTATATCCGGAGGCGTCTAAAATCAAGAGAAAAATTTGACCATTTCTGACTATTAAAGTGAGGTAGATAAGGCTAACCATGAGTTTTCTCGCTATATCGCTTTGAATCACGATTTTTCTCGATTTTTCATAAACTGACCCAAATTGTGTACTATGATAAAAGTTACCAAAGACTAACCGCTTGTTTTTGTTGCTTTTTTTAAATCTTGTGGTAAAATGATAATTGTAAAATACATTTGGAGGTGCAATACCAATGGCATATGTTATCGGTGGCGGCTGCATTATGTGCGGCTCTTGCGCTGGCGAGTGCCCGGTTGGCGCTATCGCTGAGGGCGACGGCAAGTACGAGATCAACGCTGACGCATGTGTAGATTGCGGTACCTGCGCAGGTTCCTGCCCGGTAGGCGCTATCTCTCAGGGCTAATTCCTGAACACATATAAAGCGAAGTACAAAACCCTGTTCCGTTTGGAATGGGGTTTTTACTTTTGCCTAAAACAGCAGAGCGGTCGCGCATTCTTGGCACCGAATGGCTGGGGGACGCGAACTGCGTAAGCGTGTTCGTCATTTTCCGGGCGGCACCTTTTTCTGCACCGGCTGAGTGGGGTATTTGAACCGCGCAGGCGGTTCACCCTAACGGGCGGAGAGTTTTTCGCTGAACCTCAGCGGGGGGATTCGCCGTCTGCGGACGGCGGGAGCGTCGCGGCGCCCGCCGCGGGGGCAAAAAGGAAGGACAACCTGCGGTTTTCCTTCCTCTTTGAACTCCTACCTTTCCCTTGCTTGATAGTCCGGCGCAGATTGCCAACATGTGACCGCTGTGAAATAGGGGGACGGCAGAGGATTTTTTCTCTGCTACGGACGAACTACCTTCGGAGTCCGTCCTCTTGAGCAACCTGTTCGCAGGGTCAGATACCGTTCTGCTACACATGCGTGTTAATCAACGCAAGGCGCGGCATGACAGTGCCGCGCAAATCCTTGGCACGTTGTACCGCACGGCACCTACGAATTTAGACGTTTGGTACAATTTATCCTCGCAGACCCTGTCTATTATAACGCGCTCACGAGTTGCGCGGCACGGTCATGCCGCGCCTGCGTAGAGTAAACCACCTGTGTAGCAGTAATCTATCTGTGAACTACGAATATTTCACGAAAAACACGCAACGGTAACCCAACTGCCGTTCCCTTTTTCGGAGCGGTCGCCGGTCTCTGGTCTGCGCCAGACTCTCTAAGGGAAAGGGGAGATACACAAGAGGGTGGGCACTCATTTAATCCGCGCACGGCGCGGGAAAAAGGTTTAGCAGCCTACGGGCAAACCGCAGGTGTCTACCCTCTTGTGCGCCCGCGCGGCGTCAGCGCACATTTCGTTCGCTTCTCAAGCGGCGACAATATATAATAGGAATAGGCGAAGAAAAAACACTTGAAATTTCCGTGCAATATGATATAATGAAAAAGCTAAAATTTCAATGCCTTGCAAGCTTATGCTCGCAAGGCGTTCTTTTTTGCCTTGCGGCATAGACGGGGCAGAAAAATAATGTTCAAAATCAAGTTAGACGAATTAGGCTTCCTGCTGGCGTATCCGCTGCAGATCTTTGTGGTCGGTCCGTTCTGCCGATTTGTATTTGACGGACGCATGGGCGCGCGCACGCATATCTTCGCAGAGGGATAACAGGCGATTTCGGAAGGATCTGCTGGATAATGTCAGAAAATAGCGAAACTGGCAGAGTGCACAGAGATTGGATGCGCTGTTTGGTAATTTCGTTCAAAATCACGGAGCAAAAATTGAAATCTTAGCTGGTTCTTTGCGCGAAAAAGAGTATAATATTCTATGCAAAAGGTTATCACATTAAGAAAGGGTGGGAACAATGTCATATGACTTTCTGTTGACGATTGCGATCATCATGTTGTTCACAAAGGTATTCGGCCTTACTTCGGAGCGCGTGCATATGCCGCAGGTTGTCGGTGCACTGATTGCCGGCGTGCTGGTTGGCCCGAGCTGCCTCGGCTGGGTAGGCGAGACCGATTTTCTGGTAAAGGCCGCTGAGATCGGTGTAATCATCTTGATGTTTAACGCAGGTATGGATACTGATCTGGACGAGCTGAAAACCACCGGTTTTGCGTCCTTCGTTATTGCGCTGATCGGTGTTATCGTGCCGCTGATCGGTGGTGTTGCATGCTATCTGGCGTTCGACAATGATCCGACCGACCCGATGAACATGCTGAAGGCTGCTTTCATCGGTGTCGTTCTGACCGCTACCTCGGTTTCGATCACCGTCGAGACCCTGCGTGAGATGGGCAAGCTGAAAAGTAAAGTCGGTACAGCAATCCTCGGCGCAGCTGTAATCGACGATATCCTCGGTATCGTGGTGCTGACCATTCTGACCGCACTGACTGACCCGTCGGTAAAGCCGATTCTGGTACTCGGCCGCATCGTTGCGTTCTTCGGTTTCGTACTGGTTGTTGGTCTCGTTATGTACCGCGTATTCCTCAAGATGGAGGAGAAGTGGCATCATCATCGCCGTATTGCAATCTATGCGGTAGCATTCGCATTCCTGATGAGCTATGTTGCAGAGCGTTACTTCGGTATTGCAGATATCACCGGTGCATACTTTGCAGGCATCGTAATGTGCCGTCTGTCCTCTGCGCGTGACTACGTTGCAAGCAAGACCAACGTGCTCGGCTACATGCTGTTCTCTCCGCTGTTCTTCGCTTCCATCGGTATTAAGACCAACCTGGAAGGTCTGACCAGCACCATGGCGATCTTCGCAGTGGTACTGACCATCATTGCAATCCTGACCAAGATCATCGGCTGTGGCATTGGTGCCCGCATCATGGGCTTCCAGACCTATGATGCGTTCTCCATCGGTCTGGGCATGGTATCCCGCGGTGAGGTTGCGCTGATCGTAGCACAGAAGGGCGAGCAGGCCGGTCTGATCGACCCGCACATGTTCCCGCCGATCGTACTGGTCGTTATCGTTACTACGCTGGTAACGCCGATTCTGCTCAAGCTCGGCATGAGCAAGCAGACCCCGGCAAACACGGAGTTCAATGCACAGGAAAAGGTGCAGATGCCCAAGGTAAGCCAGCACTAAAAATTGAAAATTGAGGATGGAGAATGGAAAATGCTTCATCCGAAGGAAAACAACGTCCTGTATTGTGTGCAGGACGTTGTTTTTGTATTTGCTAAATTGCAGGACGGGGCACTCCGGAGTGGCTTCTCTTGCAACTTTGCCGCAATTCACCTTCTGGGGCACCCCGCCCTGCTTGTTATCGTCAGCATATTCGCCCTTGCGATATTGAAGCCTTGCGGCAAGTATGCTATAATAGTAGCGTTTAATACTATCTCTTAATGGAGGAAACAACATGAAAGCAACGAAGCTCCTGCCGATTCTGGCGGTCGTGCTGTGTGTTCCGGGGATTGCGCTGCGCGCGCTGCACCTGCTGAACGGTTTTGACGTAAGCACCGGCTTGCCGACGGCAGGCGATAAATGGATCTGGTTCGTAATCGCGCTGTTCGTTATCAGTGCAATTGTATATGCTGTGCTGGCGCTGCCGCTTAAGACACGCAATAAGGTACCGTTTGAGCAGCTGCTCGGCACGAAAGAGACGCTGTTCCGCATGGCTGCTGTCGTTGCGGGACTGATTATAGCGGCGGGCAGTCTGGGTTACCTGTATCTGACCATCACCACGGCAGAGCAGGACGTGGCTGCATGGGCGCGTGTTCTGGAGATCGTCTACGCAATCATGGGTGTGCTGACCGGCGGCTGCATGATCAGTCTGGCCAAGGCACAGGGCGTACAGATGACGGAAAAGAGCGCTGCAATGACACTCGTACCGCTGTTCTGGAGCTGCCTGCATCTGCTGGTCAACTACCGCATGACCTGCACCGATCCGAAGCTGGCGTCGTTTGGCTTTGGACTGGTAGCGGATGTGATGATTGTGCTGGCGTTTTATGAGCTGGCGCGTCTGCTGTTTGGCAAGCCGGCTCCGGCTATGCTGGCGTTCTTTGCCGCAGTGTCGGTCACCATGTCGGTGTCGGATATCGGCGGCTACGGTCTGGCTATGCTGATGGGCATTCCGTCCATGTGGTCGATCAAAATGGTGCTGCGCGGCATTCTGGCTGCAGCAGCGTGCGTTATGTTGGCTGCTGAGCTGTTCTGCCTGTGCCGCTCGGACGCAGCGCAGACGGCAGCCGAGGATTAACAGGGGAGGACACCGAAATGCTGTTTGTATGCTATCCCAAATGCTCGACCTGCCAGAAGGCGAAGACGTGGCTGCAGGAGCGCGGCGTGGCGTTTGACGAGCGTGATATCAAGCAGGACAATCCGACTGAGCAGGAGCTGCGTGCGTGGCACGAAAAGAGCGGTCTGCCGCTTAAGCGGTTCTTTAACACGAGCGGCCTGCAGTATAAGGCACTGGGGCTCAAGGACAAGCTGCCGGCTATGACCGAGGACGAGCAGTATGCGCTGCTCGCGACCGACGGCATGCTGGTCAAGCGCCCGCTGATCATCGGAGAGGACTTTGCTCTTCCGGGTTTTAAGGTAAAAGAATGGGAAGAGCGGCTGTAACAGCCGTTCTTCTTGTAAAAAGCTGTTGACAAGCAGGAGGAATTCCTGTATAATAAATCTTGCTTATCGGGCAAGATACGGAACGGTATCGAAGTGGTCATAACGAGGCGGTCTTGAAAACCGTTTGTCCGAAAGGGCGCGTGGGTTCGAATCCCACCCGTTCCGCCAATCACGAGATTGCGCGCGGAGGGTTCGATCGAGGATAACTCCGCGTACAACTCAATACCTTGACATGGAGACATACCCAAGCTGGTGAAGGGGCTCCCCTGCTAAGGGAGTAGGTCGAGAAATCGGCGCGAGAGTTCAAATCTCTCTGTCTCCGCCATGAAAGCTGCACTTTTTATTACGAAAAGTGCAGCTTTTCTGCATTTATAGATAGAAAACGATAACTTTTAGAACGACTTAATTTTTCTTGACAGCAATCGTGACAGCAACGGGCTAATTTACGGCTCCCAGACTGGAGATCAGCTCCTCCATACGGGCGGCGCTGCTGCGCTGCATTTGATCGCTGACATGAGCGTAGGTTTTCAGTGTGAACGCAGCGGTACTGTGACCTAAATTTGTCTGTACGGTTTTAATATCATCGCCGTTTTCTAACGAAATCGTAGCGAATGAGTGGCGCAGAGAATGAAACGTGTAATCGCCCATACCGCAGGAACGCAGCAGACGCTTGAGGTGCTTGTACACGGTCTGGTGGTTGAGTGCGCGGCCAAATTCATTGGTGAAAACCAGATCAAACGGATTGTTCCACAGCGGTCCGGCGGCTAAACGCTGACGCTGCTGCTTGGTGCGCTGCTTCTGAAGCGTAAGCATAGCCGTTTCCGCCAGAATAATACGCCGCTGCTTGTTCTCTTTCGGGTCAATGAGCGTATAGCTGTAATCACCTTTCTTGCATTTCTGCTGGAGCTGCTTGCGTACAACAAGGCTGTTTCGGTTCCAGTCAATATCAGCCCAGCGCAAGCCGAGAATTTCGGACTGGCGCATACCGGAGAAAATATCGAGGAAGAACAGATAATAGAATTCGTCCTTGCGGATCAGATCGAGAAACTGATTCAGCTCGGCAGAGGTGATCGCTTTGGCGCGGGTTTGCGTTACACGCGGCAGAGAGCAGAAGTCAGCAACATTGCGCTGTAAGATCTCATCGCGCTGTGCGGCGGTCAACAGGGCGTGCAGCGTGCCGAATACGGTGTGTACAGTCTTGGGGGCAAGTCCTTTACCGCCTGCGCTTAAAGACGAAGCAAAGCGCTGTACCTCGCGGTGGGTGAGGTCGGTCAAACGGCGAGTACCCAGTGCGGGAAGAATATGCAGCCGAAGATTTTTCTCGTAACTGCGCTGTGTGGAATCGGTCAGCGTGGCAACGTGAGTTGTCATGTATTCTGCGGCATATTCGGCTACCGTGATTTTACGCGGTTCCTGAAAGGTGCCGTTGTCAATACTGGAGGTTGCAGCACGCAGTTTCTCTGCGACTTCTTTCTGTGTTTGGCCGTAAATGGTATGACGACGAGGCTTTCCGGTTTCCGGATTGTAACCGGACACATACTGACCCTGCCAGCGGCCGTCTTTCCGCTTGGTAATAGAGCCGCTTCCGGCTTCACGCTTTTTATTTTTTCGTGCCATAAGTAAAAGAATACTCCTTTCCGGCACATACAGTTCGATTGTATGTCCATTATTGTAAACAGAGGACTCAAGCACATCATTGACATATACACGAACATCAGCAATTCGGTTCAAATCTTCACAATTCAATCGCATTTCATAACTTAAATCAGCGAAAATTTTATTGTTATTGCCCGTAGAATTCTCTATAATATGCTCTAGTCCAGCTTGGCGATTATCTATCCACCTACAAACTTACCCCCAGAGAACTTGCAATGAAAATTATCCTGGATGTGATCGAGAATACCGGAATTACAGCCACCGCAGGTATTGGTACGAATCTTTATTTATGTAAAGTCGCAATGGATATCTTGGCAAAACATATCCCTGCGGATGAGAACGGCGTGCGCATCGCAGAGCTGGATGAGATGACCTACCGTCAAACCATGTGGTCGCACCAGCCACTCACCGATTTCTGGCGGGTTGGACGTGGATACGCCAAGAAGTTAGAGGCACACGGAATGTTTACCATGGGCGATGTTGCGCGAATGTCGGTATGCAATGAGGATCTTCTTTACCAGCTCTTTGGGAAAAACGCTGAGTTGTTGATTGACCATTCGTGGGGCTGGGAACCCTGTACCATCCAAGCGGTTAAGGCATATCATCCCAGTGAAAACAGCCTTGGTTCCGGTCAGGTCCTGCATTGCCCGTATTCCGCAGAAAGGGCTCGGTTGGTGCTGAGAGAAATGGCAGAGCAACTGGCACTGGATTTGGTGAGTAAGAAGCTGATGACCGACCAGATTGTTCTGACGGTCGGCTATGACATTGAGAACCTAACTGATCCGGCACGGCGAAATCGTTATCATGGCCCAATAGTCAAGGATCACTATGGCCGCGAGGTTCCAAAGCACGCCCATGGAACTGAGCGCCTGAACGATTATACCTCCTCTACAAAGAAAATCATGGGGGCAGCTACAGCGCTCTTTGATCGTATTGTGAATACCGACCTCATAGTGCGGCGACTTAACATCGTTGCGGGGCGGGTGATTTCAGAGAGTGAGGCGATGACCAGAGAGGGCGAATTTGAGCAGATGGATCTGTTCACCGATTATGCTGCCGTTGAGGCTCGTCGAAAACAAGAGCAAGCAGAACTGGATCGGGAGCGAAAAATGCAGGAGGTTATGCTCACTATTAAGAAGATGGTGCCCATACGAACTATGAATTATCGGCGCATAGACCGCACGGTTGCAGGACATATTCGACCCATCCGTTACATCTGTACCCTCAGTCTGTGAGGGGGAACATCGTATAGGAGAAGGCGGCAGCGGGATGAATCTGCTGTGGCTGCAGATAAACTTTGCGCGCTTCCAAGCTGAGGAGTTTACACTGAATTTGGGATGGCCGCTATGCCCGTGTCAGCCTGCCCAGTGGAAACTTCAGCAGCACACACGCTTCTGTAACGGCTGTGTCGGCTGACAGAAGCGTGGAATGGGCTGGAACTTTAATCAGTTTTTGTGGATACAGTGGTCAAAACATCCATAGACTCCCTTGAGCCGCCAGCGGCTCAAGGGAGTTTTTTACGATAAATTCAGATTCCTCGATAAATCTCGATTTGCCCTTGCATAAAGAAAAAAATAAATGTATAATTATTAGACACTTGATTGTGAGGAGTGCAGAGAAGAATGTCCATTGAAACGTCGAAAAAGAAAAAAGGCATCCAGATGCCCCACACGTACATTATTCTGTTTCTGATCGTGTTGGTTGTCTGCCTGCTGACCTACGTGATTCCTGCCGGCCAGTTTGAGCGCCAGGAGGATGCCAGCGGCCGTATGCTGATTGTACCGGGTACATACACTCAGGTGGAATCGTCACCGGTTTCACCGCTGGAAATCCCCATGGCTTTTGTGAGAACTCTGGGCAGCTCCAGCGTAAACGAGATCATCTTCTTTATTTTCATCATCGGCGGCGCCTTTGAGCTGATTATGCAGACAGGGATGATCACCGCCTTTTGTGCCAAGCTGGGCAAGATGTTTGCGGGAAAAGAAAAGCTGCTCATCCCCATCTTCATTACGGTCTTTGCCGTAGGCGGCTTCACCATGGGAATGTCTGTGGAGGTTCTGGTGTTTGTGCCTATTGGGATTGCAGTGGCCAAGGCAGTGGGCTATGATACCATCACAGGTACAGCCATGATCGCCATGGGCTCCATCGTGGGCTTTACGGCGGGCATCTATAATCCCTTTAATGTGGGTGTGGCTCAGTCCATCGCGGGTGTGACTCCCATGTTCTCCGGAGCCTGGTATCGCTGGATTATCCTGGTGGCGTTTATTGTTGTGACCAGCCTGTATATTATTCATTACGCGGAGAAGGTAAAGAAGAATCCCTCCAAGAACCTGATGGGGAACGAGGATTCCAACCTGGAGGATGTGGATGTATCTGCGATTGAAGTGACCGGACGGCACAAGCTGATCCTTCTGGCCGTTGTCATCGCGCTTGCCGTTTTGATTTACGGCGTGGCCTACTTGGGATGGTTTATCACCGAAATGGCTACTTTGTTTTTGGTGCTGGGTGTGGTATGCGGTATTCTGGCCGGGTTCAGCGGCAACAAGATCTGCGATCTGTATGTGCAGGGCATGGCCAATATCACCTTCGGTGCGATGATTGTGGGAGTGGCCGGTACGATCAATACCGTTATGGTGGACGGCATGATCATTGATACCATTATCAATGCCTTGGCCAATGCGATTGTGGCACTGCCCAGCTCGGTAAAGATCATCGGTATGTTCCTGGTGCAGAACATCATCAACCTGCCCATCAACTCTGGTACGGGCCAGGCGGCAGCCACCATGCCGATCATGGCGCCTGTGGGCGATCTGGTGGGCCTGACCCGCCAGAGCACTGTGCTGGCCTTCCAGCTGGGTGACGGCCTGACCAATGCCATCTACCCCACTTCGTCCACCATGCTGGGATTTTTGGCTGCGTCCAAGATTCCCTATTCCGTGTGGCTGAAGTACGTCATTAAGCTGGTGATTTTGCTCAGCCTGGTTTCTATGGCCTTCCTGGCTTTGGCTGTGGTGATCGGTTACTGATCCGTTTAGAGCTGGCCGCCGCAACTGCATGGCGCGACGGCAGGATATTATAAATTTCAAAGATATAGGATGGGACATGCCATGGAAGAAATTCAGAAGCAAATTGCGAATATCGTTTCAGAGCTGATGCCGCAGCTGTGCGCGCTGAGCGACGAAATTTTTGATTACGCCGAGCCGGGCTATGAGGAGTACCGCTCCTCAGCTGCGCTGACAAAGTGGCTGCGAGCCCACGATTTTGAAGTAACCATTCCCTACGCCGGGCTGGATACGGCTTTTTGTGCCGTGTACCGCCACAAGGGAGGGCGGGCTGCCGGAGGGCGCGCAGTAGGATTTTTAGGGGAATATGATGCGCTGCGGGGCCAGGGACATGGCTGCGCCCACCATATGCAGACCCCTGCCATGATCGGCGCGGCAATGGCCCTGCGGGGAGTGCTGGAGTCTTCGGACCAGCCCTTTGAGATCCATGTGATCGGGACGCCCAGCGAGGAGTCGCTGGACGGAGGCAAAAACGAGATGGCCGCCCACGGCGGGTTTGACCATATTGATGTGGCCTTCATGGTGCACGGCAGCACATTGACCCAGCTGGAGACGCCCTCTCTGGCTCTGATCGAGATGGATGTGGAATTTCACGGCAAAACCGCCCACGCGGGTATTGCGCCTTATGCTGGGCGCAGCGCAGTGGATGCGGTGACCATGCTGCAGACAGGGCTTGGGCTCATGCGCAATCACCTCAAGGATTCCAGCCGGGTGAGCAATATTGTGCTGGCTGGGGGGACGGCAGTCAACTCCGTGCCCGATTTTGCCAAGGTTAAGGTAGAGATCCGCCACTCCTCCATGGCGTATCTGGAGAGCGTGGAGCAGTGGACCCGGGAGATTGCCCAGGCTGCTGCCATGGCGACCCAGACACAGGTACAAATTACCCCTGTGGCGCATATTTACAACACCACCATCAATGATGCCATGGGTGCGCTGCTGATGGAGTGTGCAGAAAAATTTGCGTGTGACGGAATTGCTCCGCCCCGGAAGGACTGCGGTTCTACCGATTTCGGCGCGGTGACCCACCGGCTGCCCAGCTGCTGCCTGCGGGTAAAGACCATCGAGACAGATGATCCTCCTCACACGGACGCATGGGTAAAGACCGGGAAAGAGGCGCGGGCTCATCAGGGCATCTATGACGGTGCTGTGTGCTGTGCACTGGCTGCCTTCCGCCTTGTGACGGATGAGGCTGCCTGGCAGGATGTGTACCAGTGTTTCCTTGCGCACCAAAAGGAGAATTGAGGAATGGAAGAACTCTCACGGGAATGCCTGATGGAGACACTGGATGTGTTTTCCGGGCTGAAGCGCATCGGCGGTTCGGAAGATGAGCACCGTGCCTGCGGCTATCTGATCAAGAAGCTGCAGGAATGGGGCATTCCATGCCGCGTGTATGAGTGTGACGGATATGTCTCCACTCCTATAGAAGCGTCAGTTACTGTAGAGGGGATGGATCAGACCTTTGAAGCCCTTCCCCGTTCCTTCTCCGCCCATTGTCCGGACGGAGTGACCGCCCCCTTGTTTTATGATGTCCATGCCCACGACCAGCTGAAGCCCAGACAGGAGCAGGATTGGTACGCGGGGGCGCGGGGCTGCATCGTGATTGGGGACAATTTTTATGAGGACTATGTTCAAAAGCTGCGGGGATACGGTGTAAAGGGCCTGATCCATCTGTGGACCAGCGAGGAGCCTGTGCTTCACTACGAGACGGTCAGCCCTGTGTGGGGCACCGCGGAGCCTGAAAACGGAAAAACCTATCCTGATTTTCCGGTGGTGGGCCTGAGAAGCTGTGACAGAGAATCCATACTGCCCTTGCTGACGCCTGGAGCCTGCAGCCGTACCGCGACGGTGCGCAGCGTACTGCAGTGTGGATGTGTGCGTCTTCAGATCCCTGTAGCCGAGCTGGCCGGTGAAACGCCGGAGTATGTGCTGGTGGGCAGCCACTATGACTCCTGGGATTATGGTGTGACGGATAATGCCACCGGGAATGCCGCTGTGTTGGAACTGGCACGGGTACTGTCCCAGAAGCAGCTGCGGCGGGGTGTCAAAATCGCGTGGTGGCCGGCCCACTCCAACGGACGGTATGCCGGGAGCACTTGGTACTGCGATGAGCAGTTTGAGGACCTGGATGCCCGTTGTGTGGCGCTGGTCAACATGGACTCTCCCGGCTGTATGGGAGCGCAGGAGATCGGGTTTTCCACGTCCGGTGTGGCAGGGGATACCCTTGGGGATATCCTGCGTCGGTGCACCGGGCAGGCTGAGGTGGTGATCCGCCCGCTGGGGCGGGGATCAGACCTGTCATTTTTCGGGCCGCGCATTCCCATCCAGGTGTCCTTTGACTTTTATCAGGCGCCGCCCAACCGTGGCCGCTGGCACTGTGCAGGCAGCGGCGGAGGCTGGTGGTGGCATTCCGTGGAGGATACCATGGATAAGGTGGACCCCCAGCTTCTGATGAGGGATACACGGGTGCTGGTGGAGCTGGTAAAAGAGTTTGCCGATGAAGCGCATCTTCCCTTTGACGCGGCAGGGTGTCTGGCGCAAATGAGAGATACTGTGGCAGACATCCGGACCCATTGCGGCGATGACTTTGATTTCGCTCCTGTAGAACGGGCACTGGAGGAGCTGGACAAGGCCTGTGCCGGGCGTATCTGCTTTTCCAGTGACAGACAGGCGAAGGAGGCAGGAGGCCGGCTGACGAGACTGCTGTGCAGTGCCTGTGATGAATATCACTTTGACAACACATTTGCAGTGGGCCTGCTGCCCGGTCTGCAGCTGGTCAGGGGCAAGCACCGCAACGACCTGCCACCTCAGGAATTTTTGTATTGGCGGACAGCCTTCCGCCGGCAGGTGAACCGCTTTGTATCTGAGTGCACAAGCATTGTCCAAGCACTGAACAGCGACGCGGACAGTGTGGTATGATAGAGAAAGGGGATATGGATTATGCAGACCAATATCAAAGAGTATGACGAATCGTTTGATCTTCCCCAGGCACTCCAAAAGAAGGGCACCAAGGAATATGGTTTTATTCATTTGGCCCAGCGGGCCAACGGTTCATGGGTGAATATTCCCATTATGCTGGCGGTGGGCGCCCAGGACGGTCCCACGTTGGTGGTGGATGCCTGCAACCACGGCGACGAGTATGAGGGTACTGAGGGAATTATCAAGACCTTTGAGGGGCTGGATGTATCCAAGATGAAGGGAAGCTTCATTGGAATCCCTGCCCTGAATGCAGAGGCCTTTGCCGAAATGAAGCGCTATAATACCCTGGACTTTGTGACCCAGGATCTGAATCGCATCTATCCGGGCGGAACCGGCCCCATGACGGCTTATGTGTGCAGCTGGTACTGTGAGAACATCATCAAGAAGGCTGACGCGGTGATCTGCATCCACGGCGGCGGCAACAGCGAGTATCTGGAGCCTGTTGTGCTGTACTGCGGAGAGGAGTCTCCTGTGGCGTATAAGTCCCGTGAAATGGCCCAGTGCTTTGGCTTTAAGGTCTTGTGGAAGAACACCCGCTACGCGGAGAACAGCGGAATTGAGGATGAGTATGCCTATCAGATGGGCATTCCCTGCATTACACCCGAGATCGGCGGACAGTGCACCCGCATGTATCAGCGGGATGAGCACAAGCAGATGTTGGAGACCGGAATTCGCAATGTGATGACCCTGCTGGGGATTCTGGAGGGCAGCGTGCCCGCCAATGAGGGCGTACACCACTATGACATTGATTATATCTATAACCGCAACGGCGGGATTCATGTGCCTGTGAAGAAGGCAATGGATTCTGTGCGTAAGGGCGACACGCTTTCCATCATTACGAACCTGTTCGGAGAGGAAGTGGATCGGGTCATTGCTCCCTTTGACGGTGTGGTCATCGGGTACTGGACATATTCTGTCTGTCCTCCTCATGGCTGGGTATACATGGTTGGCAAGCCTGTGGATGGGGAGTAAAGCGCCCAGATCCATGCATCCTGCAAATCGAAGTGCCAGTTGAGTATCCTAGATACGAACAGGGCAGAAGCAGAGTGGGCTGTACATGGCCTGCAGAAATGAAAAAGGGCACCCTTTTGGATGCCCCAGTCTGTCGAAAAAGTCCAGCGAAAGCTGGGCTTTTTCGTTTGTAAACGGGAAAAATGAGTGGTGAGGGATGCTGAAACGGGGAAAAATGGGGCACAATGACCGGGTGTCTGGACATGCTGACAGCCAGCTTAGCTGGTGGTTTTGACTTGAGCTTATGCAATCAACAGCTTCTTATTGTTGGATAGACAACTTGATTTTCTGATAGGTGTTCCAATCAATGAGGTTTTGTTTGCGAAGGACCTCATTGAAGTAATCAAACCAGATTCGTTTCGTCAAAGCCTCGCGGCTTGGTTTTCTCATACGCAGGCCCCCTTTGCTACAGTATGCCTGATCTTTTGGGCGGTCATACCTGGCATGATGATAAAAAATGAATCTGCTCATTTTCCAAGGAGCAGGGCCTGTGCGAGGGTAATTGGGCCCCTTTTGGTGATCGACTGCACTGAGATTGTTCCGTAGGGTAAGGTTGTATCTCATATACCGCTCTTGTTGCTTTGTGGATGGCGATGGAACATATATTCCAGATCTGGCTCTTTTGTGGACAGGATTCCCGCTTGTAATCTCTGGTTGCTTAACATATGCCAAAGCGACGAGCAAACGGGGAGGGAAATATCCGCAAACGAAAGGACGGACGCTGGGAGGGTCGGTACACAGTCGGTCACGATCCAGAAACAGGAAAGGCCATCATTAAAAACGTCCTTGGAAAGACGCAAGCGGAAGTCAAGGAAAAGCTGAAGAAAGCCATCGAGGAAAATGTGGGCATCGACTACGGACGGGCCAAGACCTACACCGTGGGTAACTGGTTAGAAGTGTGGTATGAGAACTATGCCAAAATCAAAATGCGCCCATCCACCTACCTGACCTATCATGGCTACATCGAAAACCACATCAAGCCGCAGCTCGGCAAGATCCCGTTGAATGATCTGACGACGCTGCATCTGCAACAGTTCTACAAGAAATTGTTGGCAGAAGGGCGAGTAGAGCGAATCGAAGCACAGAAGCAGCCCAAGGGACTGAGCGCCAAAACAGTGCGCAACATCCATCAAATCATTTCCTCTGCCCTGAAGCTGGCAGTCGAGCAGCGGCTGATCGCCCACAATCCGGCAGACGGCTGTGCACTGCCGAAGGCGGAGCGCAAATCAGATTTGATCTTATCATCAATTCCGTTGATAGAATCTATATTTGTAGCTTTAGAAATCCAGCCTTTTGATTTCAGATATTCATAGATTTTCTTTTTAGTGACTTTGCCTTTTTGCTTGGAAACAGGGTGTATGAACATATCTTTAATCAACTGCTTTTTATGCTCTGTAGAAAGCGGTTGACCATCAATTTTTAATGGATTTAATTCGTTGAGCAACATATACTCGCTATATAGTAAAGAATCCTTAGGCAGAACAGGGTCACCTGTGTAAGTACAGCGACCGATTAAATTGACGAGAAATGCTTCAGCTGAATGATCAAGATCAATCAGTTGATTAAAGTTCCACGGATAAATTTTTTCTTTGCTATCAGTGTTAGAACGAACAGCCCAGTGATGTGCTGCTTTATCATTTAGTGGACCGACATAATACGGAACACGGAATTCAAATGTTTTTCTAATCTTCTCAGCGGGAGTGTAACCATCGCATTGCTGTTGTGCTAGAAATGGTAAATATAAAGAAGCGTTTTTCAATATTGCATCTAGTTCGCGCAGTTGAAGCTGATAGGGGATAACTCCATTTTCAGAGCTTCGCAAACGCGGCAGAAAAGAACCATCAACGATTTTTTGATATATAGTTGCAATGACAGGGGATTTGGATTCCGCCATTTCAGGCAAAGACTTTTTTAGGAATTTGCAAAAAGCCTCCTGTGAGCAAGTGTAATCGCCGCTTTTATGATGATATTGGCTATAGGCAGCATAATTATCAAGCTTGTCCTCTTTGTCACAAAAATAGAGTTATATCGTTCAATGCAGTGCGCCTTAATATAATCTTTAAGTGCTCTTAAGTCAATGTTATTTTGCTTATATACAGCAATTTTGGCATCGCAAAGGTATCTGTGCGTACCGATAATTTCCGAAAAGCGTGCGGCATCGTATACATCTTTGGCAGCAGTAACTACGGATATATGATCATCTAATACCTCACAAAGTTCATTGTAATTTGCATCAAGATCATTTTGCAGCGTAATTTTCTTGGCATCTTTAAATCGGTCATCACCGAACAGGTTGGAGAGTGCAACAGACCTTCCTGCCAGCAATTCAGAAATGTAAAAGGGAGAAATTCCGGCTTCATTTTTGCTGGGCTTCTTTAGACCTTCGGTAAGTAAAGCTGCCTTTTCCGTAACTCGCATATTAGGAGTTTTCAAAATGTTTAGATAATTATCCATATTGTGCGGAACAAAATCCAATCCGTATGCATCTGATAAAAGAGTACAAAAATCATCGAACTTATCCCTTAAAGATGAGTCATTGTCCGATGTTTCCGATATTTCGTAGAGGAAATGTCCCCGTGATTTCATCAAATGATGTAGTGCAAGATAGACAAGACGGACATCATGCGAATCTGTGGAATGTGCTAATTCACTGCGAAGATGATATGTGGTTGGATACTGGGCGTGATAATCGCAGTCATTAAAATTGGAATCGGAGAATAGAGAATATTTAGAATTTATACTTTTATCTTCCTGCCATAAATCACTCTCATGCATACGGGCTAAAAATTGAGGATCCTTTTCATTTAATGCAGGAGCAAAGAGCATTTCTAAAATATCAAGACGTTGTTTTCTGCGCTGCAAGCGACGCCTTGCAGCACGATGAGTACGGCGCTCTGCAGCAGTTGATGCATCGGGGGAACAGACGAACACCCCACATGGCTTTTCCTTTAGTTTTTAGAACATGATACATTGTATCCGTGACGGCCCAGCCGACAGAACTGCTGCCGGCATCTATTCCGAGATAATAAGGAATCTGTGTTTTTTCTTTCATTTTCTTTATCTCCCTGATTGACAAATTGATGATTGGGGTGGATAATAATAGTGTACCAATGATTTACTACCATTAGGTATTACACTACAAGTTCAAATAAGCTTTTAGCGCAAGCGCCGTGTATGCGGCTCCATAGTGTGTGGAACAAGAGATCTCTTAGGAGATCTCTTTGTATTTTGTCCAATTATTTTGCGACAATTTAACTTTTATTGGTTTAATATTACCACAATGGGCATCGAATAGCAATGTTTTACAATGTGTATAAACTACAAAATATAAAAGACTGACTGATACCACATAAGTATATCAGTCAGTCTTTTTGTTTTCTTCATCAAAACGGCGGCGGAATATGCGAATGATGCGCAGTATGTCCTTCTGCTCGTCCAAAGTCATGGAGGACAACTGTGCGTCGATTTTCCGTTTGATCTCATTGGTTTCCGGTTGTTTCTGCGGGACTTCCTCGACCGAGCCGATCAGTTCATAAAACGATATGTCCAACGCAGTGGCGATACGGTTCAGCGTTTCAATCGTCGGATTGCGCAGACCGCGTTCGATTTGTCCCAAGTGTGCAGCGTTCAGATCGGCTTTGAAAGATAATTCTTCCAAGCTGATGCCCTGTGCGTTGCGGAAAGTCCGGATTCGTTTGCCGATTGCAGCCGAAATATCAGTCATTGGCAACACCTCTCATACCATCATAGAGGTAGTTGTTCCAATCGGCAAATTGATATATACACTGGTAAATAGTGATTGTTATATCATTTACAAATGAGGCTGGAAATGATATACTGTGCATAAGAAAGCAAAGGGGAGGGGATCGCGTGAAGTGTCCAAAGTGCGGTTCGGAAAATACGCAGTATGTGGCTGTTCATCATTCTGGCAGCAGCGGATCGTTTACAGATGCCTGCTGCGGTATGATGATTTTCGGGCCGATCGGCATATTGTGCGGCCTGTGCGGAGCAAGTCCGGGATTTACCGATGATTACTGGGTGTGCCATTCCTGCGGTAAAAAGTTTCAAGCGGGGACTGCGAAAGCAGCGGAAAAGGCTCGGCAGGAGAAAATTCAACAAGAACTTAATGCAAAAGCCAGGCGAAAAGCATTGCTGTCGGCAGCGAATCCAGTAATACTCCAGAATATCGACAACGAAGTGATAGAAGCTGAAAACCGCTATAAGGCTTTGAAAGCTCGCCTGAAAGCGGATAAGCAGGCATTTTTGCAAGAGTACCCGGCGTGTAAGGTACAGAATACATTCCGGATGATTGGGAGAGGAATCATCATTGCATTGATGGGCTTTATAGCATTTCTGGCTATTGATATGGACGAACTGATTACGATAATTATCTGGTTTCTTGCTGCAATGGTGATTGGAGTAATGTGCATGATGCCGCCGTATTACATAAAGCTATCACCAGCCTTAACCGAGTTAAACGAAGCAGTCGAAAATGCAAAGAAATATAAAGAGTATTTAGATAGACTGAAAAAGGCTCGTGATGAAGAAAACGGTGTATGAATGCTGATGGCAGTCGGCCATCGAGCAGGCTGTCATCAACGCGCAGATAGGAGCTTTTACTGGAAAGGCAGGAAGTTTCCGCTGTGTGCCCGTTGTACAGGTGTTCTGGTTGGATATATTCTCGCTGTGCCAGCGTATACGGTTTGCAGAAAGAACGTGAGCGTGTATGCCGTTTGCTGTATCCCACTGGTGATAGACGGTTTAACTCAGCTATGGGAGTGGCAGGTGTCTACCAATCGAAGAAGATTTGCAACAGGCGTTTTAGCGGGATATGGTATCTGCTCTATGGCGATAACGTTGCTGTTATTCGTAAAAAATTTAATGCTAAGGAGTTGGTAAAAGATGTTCTGTCCAAATTGCGGTACGGAAATTAAGGAGAAGAAAACATTTTGTCCGAAATGCGGCTCTCCGCTGGGCGTAGAGGCAGTTCAAGAGGACACAAAGACGGTGGAAGCTGCTGCAAGCACAGAAAACGTTCATGAGAATGTAATACCACCACAGGGAGCGCCAGTACCATCGAAAAAGGGCGGTAAAAAGAAGTTTATCATCGGCGGTATTGTGGCGGTTGTACTGATTTTGATTGCAGTGATGATTGGTACGTCTGGTGGTAATACAGGCTCGACCAGCACGGACACTTATATCGAAACCGTACAAAATGGCTATCTCGGCGAATTTACCGATATGACGGTGCAGGAATTGCTCAGCAGCTACTATGAAGATCAGCTGGGTTGCACAGCCGAGTGGGACGGCGGAGAGAACGATGATGGTCAGCAGATTGTTGAAGTAAAATATACAGATGAAACTGTGGGCGACACAACGATTCAGTTCAAAATGCTGGACGAGCAGGTGTTCAAAATTTCTGCTTTTCATGATCCCAATACAGAGATTGAAAAGGCAAGCGACCTTGCGGCAGAGTTAAACAGTCTATACTTTATGGCTTACACCACAAAGCATGAAACAGAACTCGACAGCGCAGAGAAGATGAAAGCCTTTATTGATGAGCTGGATCAAATCTCCGGTTCTGCGGTATTGTATGGCGCAGCGGCAAACTATACAGGTGATCGCGCACAGCTTTGTACACTGTTTGGTGAGGACGCATTGGAAACCTCGGTTCCGTGGGTACTGGATGCGTATGGCTATCTGGATATGAACGACTATGCACAGCAGGACACTGCTGATACGACAGCAGTAGAACTGGCATCGACTGCGGATATCTCATCGGCTGATTATATTTTCCCGAGTGACCGCCAGTATATCACTGAGTCCGATATGGCAGGCTGGGATCAAAAGACGGCTCTGCTGGCCCGCAACGAGATTTTTGCTCGTCACGGCTATGTATTCCAGACGCAGGAAATCCAGAATTACTTTGCGGCTAAATCGTGGTATACGCCAAATTCGTCCTATGATGGAAGCGATTTGAGTGATGTAGAAAAGGCGAATGTCGATACTATTTCTGCATATGAGCAGAAGATGGGCTGGGCCGAGCAGGATGTTTCGCCGACAAAGTTGGCGCAGGGTGCGGTCAGCAGCTATGTGGAGAGCCAAGGCGATTACTGTACCGGTTTCGACTATGTTAGACCATATGCAGAAAACGAATATCTGGTTTGTGCAAAGATTGGCGAGTATGAATGGGAAGCCGAATATATTGTAGAGGTCAACGGCTCTGACGCATGGGTAATCGGCCGTCTGGACGGCGGTGTGTTTAGACCGGTATAAAAGCCAAAAGCCCGAGCGGGAAACCGCTCGGGCTGACAGCAACGTGACAGCAATCACGATAAAAACAACCGAAACTGTATGTGCTATATGTACTCAAAAAACGGGATGATGAACTGAATAAGACGGAATAACACAGAAAAAGATGCAAAAAATCAAAACTTTGCTTTTCAAATCTCTCTGTCTCCGCCATGAAAGCTGCACTTTTTATTGCAAAAGTGCAGCTTTTCTGCGTTTATAGATAGAAGGCGTATGCCGATACCATCGTGTGCGGCTTTGACGGCAATACCTCCGCTATCTCCGCCATCAAGGACGGTTCTCTCGGCATGGATATCGCGCAGCTCGGTTACGACATGGGCTATAAGGCAGTGGAAGCTGCGGTAAAGGCTCTGGAAGGCGAACAGGTTGAGTCCTTTATTGATTCCGGTTCCAAGGTCGTTGACCCCACCAACTGCGATGAGTACATCGACGATATGAAGGCTAAGAGCCTGTGGGAGTAATTCACAGACCGGCTGCACGCTGTTAAGGCAACACCGCACAATTAAAGCGGCGGTGCTTTGCGGAAATTTTGTGTCCTGACTTTGTTGCAGTTTCACGGTAATACATCAAGTATTACCGCAAAACTGTGCCTCGTCAGTACGCAAAATTTACTCGCAAATCACTCTTGTTCAATTATGCGGTATTGCCTTAAATCTCTTTTCCTTTGGAAAAACGGTCGGGTCTGACGCTCCAACGTTCCCAATCGTACCGCCTCGGGACGGCGGTATTGCCCAAGGAAGATAATGCTGAAATGTACAGCGCACAGGACGAAGGTCCTGTGCGCTGTTTCGGTTCTTTGCTTGCAAAGCGGATATCAACAAAAGTATCCACAGCCTGTGGATACTTTTGCGGCTGCACATTATATTATAAAAAGGAATCAGCCGGCCGGCTGATTCCTTTTTGCTCAATATCCCGTTTTAAGCAGCTTTCGTGCAGCCGCAAACGCCCTTTCCTCGCCCTCGTCGCGCAGAATACGCAGCAGGGATTCCAGTGCGGCGGCGGTATCCGGATGGATGATATAGTGATCGACCGAGTGTGCATAGTAATCATACGGATCGCTGTCGCGGTAGGCAGCACCGCGATAGGTCTTGCTGGCGGCTACGCGGTCGCAGAACATCTCTATTACATATTGAATGGGCATTTTCATGCCGCACATACCGGAGCCGTCGGCGGCGTAGTCGATCCAGTACTCCAGATGATGCTTATTCCGGCCCTTATGATGCAGCCATGCCGCGCTGTAGCCCTTTTCGCGGCGTTCGATCTCGTTCGGGCTGCGGTTGCCCTGATAATATTTTGCACCGGCGGAAAACTCCACCGGACTGAACTTGCTCAAATCGTGCGTCAGTCCCTGCCAGTATAATCCAACGCGCCAGCAGTGCCGGAGCACCAGAAAACGATGGTGCTGCACCGTGCGCAGATGTGAAAGCCATTTCATGGCATGCGCCCTCCTTTTTCGGACTGATAGTATTCTACCATGCTGTGCGGAAAAAGAAAAGCAAAAACAATGTGCAATGTGCCCTCGGGAACTCGCGCTTTACGTTTTTCGCGTATTGTGATAAACTATAGCAGTTCAGACAGATACTGCAGCAGGTGCACGCATACAGCACGCAAATACCATTATCAGGTTCATTTGCCATGCGGCAGCATACCCGCGTAAAATTTCCGCGCTCTTTACGCGCTGTACACGCTGCTTTTGCTGCACTATTTATATGAATGGAAAAAGAAAATTCCGTGTATATGGGAAAATATATAGAATCGGATGAATTTGTTTACATACTATCGGGAGAAAAAGAGGAAACTATGAAGGCATACAAGCGGTTGATCGCCGGAACGGCGGCTGCGGTCATGCTGGCGCTGACATGCGGCGGCTGCGGTGCGGAAAAGGAGCCGGTGACGATCACAATCTGGAACTACTATAACGGTGAGCAGCTCGAAGCATTCAACCGGATGGTGCAGAATTTCAACGATACGGTCGGCAAAGAGCAGGGGATCACGGTGGAAAGCTCCAGTCAGGGCAGTGTAAATGATCTGGAGACTAACGTGCTGAACGCCGCGGAAGGCAAGGTCGGTGCGGAAGAGCTGCCGAATATCTTCTCCGGCTATGCGGATACCGCGTATGCGCTCGATCAGCAGGGCATGGTCGTGGACCTGAACGACTACCTGACCGAAAGCGAAAAAAGCGAGTACATCGAAGGCTATCTCACCGAGGGCGACTTTGACGGTGATGGCAGCATCAAGATTTTCCCGACCGCAAAGGCCACCGAGGTGCTCTATCTGAACGATACCGACTGGCAGGCGTTTTCGCAGGCGACCGGCACGACCTATGACGATCTTGCGACGGTTGAGGGATTGACCGCAGCAGCCGAGAAATACTATAACTGGACGGACGCGCAGACCGAAGCGCCGGATGACGGCCGTGCTCTGTTTGGCAGAGATGCGATGGCAAACTATCTGCTCATCGGTGCAAAGGAGCTTGGCTGCACGATTTTTGACGTGCAGAACGGCAAAATGACGCTTGATTTTGATAAAAATGTTATCCGTAAGCTGTGGGACAACTACTATGTGCCGTTTATCAAGGGCTATTTTGAGGCAACCGGCCATTTCCGCAGCGATGACATCAAAACCGGTACGATCCTGTCCTATGTCGGCTCCAGCTCGAGCGCGACCTTCTTTCCGGACAGCGTAATGACCAGTGATGACGACAGCCATTCGATCGAGCTGAAAGTGCTGCCGAATCCGCATTTTGCGGGCTGTGAACCGGTTTCGGTGCAGCAGGGTGCGGGCATGGTTGTAACCAAGGGCGATGAGGCAGAGATCAAGGCGAGCGTAACCTTCCTCAAGTATTTCACCGCACCGGAGAACAACATTCAGTTCTCGATCGGCTCAGGTTATCTGCCGGTCACCCAGGAAGCGAATAAAGAAGAAATGCTGGCTGACAGCGAGGTTGCTATGACACCCGAGGTCAAGTCCGTTCTGCAGATGGCGGTCAAGACGGTAAACGAGAATAAGCTGTACACCACCCGTGCCTTCGAGGGCAGCAAGAACGCGCGCAAGGTGCTGGAATACGCGATGAGTGATCTTGCTGTGGCAGACCGCGACACGGTGGAGCAGCGCATTGCAGCCGGGCAGAGCGCGGAGCAGGCCGAGGTGGAATTCCTGACAGATGCATATTTTGACAGCTGGTATCGGGATACGCTGGCGCAGCTTCAGGCATACGAAGGATAAGAGAAACAGCTCGAGAGATCAGGTTTGAACAGGCGGTGCGGTATGAAGGCTCGAAGTAAGCCAACAGAAAAACGGGAAAGATCGGTCTTTTCCACTATATTTATATCGGTACTGGTCATTCTGGCGGTCGAGGTCACACTGCTGATCGGCTCCATCGCGGTAAGCCGCGTGCCGCAGCAGCTGGACCGGAATGCGGAGGATATTTTAGCCAAACAGGTTGAGAACCGCAGCAGATATCTGGAGGATTTTCTCGTGCAGGCGCAGAATCTCGGCGATATGCCGAATCGGATCAACGAGAAGACCGAAGCGCTGCTGACCTCCGGTCAAATCTCAAAGGATACGCTGGGACAGAGCAGCGCTTCGAGCGAGCCGCTGCTTGAAGCGATTGCGGATGATTTGGTGACGCAGCTGCGCAGCTCGTCGGTGACGGGCGTATTCGTGGTGCTCAATACATGCGATCTGGATGCCCGCAAGACCAATGGGCGTCTGCCGGGCATTTATCTGCGCGATCTGGACCCGGATGCGGCGGCTTCCGAGCGCAACGAGGATCTGATGCTGTCGTTTGCACCGGCAGGAATCGTGAAGTCCATGCGTATTTCGACGGACTCCTGCTGGCAGCCCGCGCTGGACTATGAAGAGCTTGATGATTTTGTGTATCAGCCGTTCATGAACGCCTATCAGGACGGCGGCAAGCTGCTGATGGCGCAGTACGGCCGCTGGACGACCTCGCCGTATGTTTTGCCGAGAGACAAGCGGGAAGCAATCGCGTACGCGCAGCCGCTCATCCTGCCGGACGGCACGGTGTACGGCGTTGTCGGCGTGGAACTGCTGTGCAGCTATCTGGAGGAGCAGCTGCCGCTGACCGAGCTGCAGAATGACGGCACCGGCGCATACCTGCTCGCCGTAATGACTGATGAAAAGCCGGTCGGCAGCATTCCGCTGCAGCCGGTGACGTTTTCCACGCAGGATCGTTCGCTGAAAAGCGCGCAGAGCATTGTCATGCAGGACAGCAGTGCTGCCGGCACCATTGTCGTCAATAAGACAAAATACTTCGCCTGTGCGGAACCGCTGACGCTGTACGACCGCAACGCACCATTTTCGAATGAGCACTGGCTGCTGCTCGGCATTGTGCCCAACAGCACGCTGTATAAAATCTCCAACGATATGCAGAGTCTGCTGCTGGTAGCAGTCGTGCTGACGCTGGGTGTTGGTCTGGTATGCAGCTATCTGGTCAGCCGCGGACTGGCGCATCCGATCCGGCAGCTGTCCGACGAGGTAGCTGCTATACAGGATAAGAGAACGGAAATCCCAAAGCTCTCGCGCACCGGCATCCGCGAGATAGACGGCTTTTCCACCGCAATCACCCAGCTCAGTCAGGATATTCTGGATACCTCCACGAAATTCCTGCGTATTATGGACATGGCAAGTATTGAACTCGGCGGCTATGAAATCCGTGAGGATAGCGATAAAGTATTCGTGACCGACAACTTTTTCTCCATGCTCGGCATGCAGGACGCCAACCCGAATGATGTGACGCGGGAGCGGTTTGAGATGCTGATGGAGGAGCTGGTGCTGCAGAAGGAGAGCTTCAGTCTGCAGGATGGCGGCCGTGTGTTCACCATTCCGCAAAAGGACGGCAGCGAGCGGTTTGTCATGCTGCGCATCACCGGCGAGGACGAGGTGCAGGTCGGTCTGGTCGAGGATGTGACTGCAGCGACACTTGAGCGCCGCCGCATCGAGCATGAGCGCGATTACGATGTGCTGACCGGTCTGTACAACCGCCGTGCCTTTGATGCACGGGCGAAAAAACTGTTCCGTATGCCGGAAAAGCTGGGGCATGCTGCACTGCTGATGATGGATATGGATAACCTCAAGCATATCAACGACACATTCGGTCATGACTGGGGCGACCGATATATCAATCTGGCGGGTCAGTGCTTTGCACAGACGCTGCCCCAGAATACCATTTGCGCCCGTATGTCGGGAGATGAATTCATTGTGCTGTTCTATGGCTACGACAGACGGGACGAAATCCGTCAGGTGCTGAACAGGCTTTCCAAAGCAATGAAGGAGCGCACGGCGCTTCTGCCAAACGGCGACACCATGCGCATCAGCATTTCCGGCGGTATCGCGTGGTATCCGGAGAACGGCAGGGATCTGGCTACGCTTAAAAAGTATGCGGATTTTGCCATGTATCAGGTGAAGCATGAGTCCAAGGGCGAAATGGGTGAATTTGATATCGGCGCCTATAATCAGGAGGTCTACGCAGCACAGCTGCGCAGGGAATTTCTGCAGATGCTGCGTGAGAACAGCGCAGACTACCATTTCCAGCCGATTTTCTCGGCGCATACCGGCAGGGTGGCGGCGTATGAGGCGCTGATGCGTGTGAAAATGCAGCTTCTGAATTCGCCGCTGACCGTGATGAAACTGGCACGCGAGATGGACAAGCTGTACGAGGTTGAGCGGCTGACCGCCTTCAAGGCGACATCCACGTTTGTGATGATGCAGAACAGGGGGCAGCTGCATAGGAACACCAAACTGTTTCTCAACTCGATTGCCAGCAGCAGCCTGACGGATGAGGATGTTGCGGAATTTAAGGCGCAGTTTGCCGAGCTGCTGAATAATCTGGTCATCGAGATCACCGAGGAAGAGGAGATCGACCGCGAGGCGCTGGAGCGCAAGCGCAGAGCAATGGGCGATCAGGGCGCGCTCGCGCTGGATGACTGGGGCAGCGGCTACAGCAACAGCAACAGTCTGCTCGAGCTGTCGCCGGACTATATCAAGGTGGATATCACCATTATCTGCGATATTGATACCGATGCGGATAAGCAGCAGCTGGTCAAGGATATTGTGGAATACGCACACGGGCGCGGCATGAAGATCGTTGCCGAGGGCATCGAGACCGAAGCCGAGCTGCGCAAGGTTATTGAACTGGGCGTTGATCTGCTGCAGGGATATTTTCTGGCGAAGCCGGCGGCGTCTCCGAGTGAGATCGCGCCGCAGGCGCTGAGCGTGATTCGGTGGATGAATCGGTGAGCGAGAGAAGCTGCGGTTTCTATCCGCAATGCCCGATGATGCAACCGGAACGAAAAAATCTTTACAATATGAAAAGTTTCCTCTTGACAAAAGAGCCGATATAGGATAGAATAATCACGTTCGATGTAAAGGTAAAACACTTTACACTTCGCAGGGAGGATCACCATGAAGGCAACACCGCTTGAAATGAGCCTGCTGTTTGACTTCTACGGCGAGACCCTCACCGAGAAGCAGCGCGAGCTGTTTGATCTGTATTACAATGAAGATCTTTCGCTTTCCGAGATCGCCGAGCACGCCGGCATCACCCGTCAGGGTGTGCGCGACAGCATCAAGCGAGCGGAGCACGCCCTTCATGAGATGGAGGACAAGCTCGGTCTGGTGGCCCGATACGGCGACACCGAGCGGTGCGCAGAGGAACTTCAGCACGAGGTTGAGCAGCTGCATGAATTGAACGCCGCACAACTGCACAGTGCCGAGGCGGACGAGATCGTTTCCCGCATGACGGCACTGCTCGAACAGCTCAGGCAGGAGGCTTAACATGGCATTTGAAGGGCTTACCGAAAAAATTTCATCTGCTTTTAAGCACCTGCGCAGCAAGGGAAGGCTGACCGAGTCCGATATCAAGGACGCAATGAAGGAAATCCGCATGGCACTGCTCGAGGCGGACGTCAACTTCAAGGTCGCAAAGGACTTCATCAAGACTGTTACCGAAAAGGCAACGGACGCGGAGATCCTCGAAAGCCTGTCTCCGACCCAGCAGGTCATCAAGATCGTAAACGAGGAGCTGGTTTCGCTCTTGGGCGGCCAGACCACTCGTTTGACCATATCGCCGAACCCGCCCACCATCGTGATGATGGCCGGTCTGCAGGGCGCCGGCAAAACCACCAACTGCGCAAAGCTGGCCGCTCTGCTTCGCAAGCAGCAGCAGCGCCGACCGCTGCTCGTAGCCTGTGACGTTTACCGTCCGGCGGCTATCGAACAGTTAAAGGTAGTTGGCAAGCAGCTTAACATCCCCGTTTTTGACGAAGGTCAGGGCGATCCGGTCGAGATCGCAAAGCACGGCATCGACTTTGCCCGTAAGAACGGTTATGATCTGGTTTTCCTCGATACCGCAGGCCGCCTGCACATCGACGAAAAGCTGATGGACGAGCTGAAAAACATCAAAGCAACGGTCAAGCCCACCGAGATCATCCTTGTGGTGGACGCAATGACCGGTCAGGACGCCGTAACGGTCGCACAGACCTTTGACGAGGCTCTCGGCATCGACGGTGTGCTCATGAGCAAGATGGACGGCGACGCACGCGGCGGTGCAGCGCTTTCGGTCAAGGCCGTTACCGGCAAGCCGATCAAGTTCATCGGCACGGGCGAGAAGCTCGGCGATATCGAGCCGTTCCACCCGGACCGTATGGCAAGCCGCATCCTCGGCATGGGCGATGTGCTGACGCTGATCGAAAAGGCGCAGGAGTCCTTCGATCAGAAGCAGGCAGCCGAAACCGCCAAGAAGATGATGGCCGGCAAGCTGACGCTGACCGATTTTTACGATCAGCTGCAGAAAATGAAAAACATGGGCTCGATGGAGGAAATGCTCGGCATGCTGCCGGGTGTGGACGCAAAAGCCCTCGCCGGTGCAAAGATCGACGAAAAGCAGATGGCGCATACCGAAGCCATCATCCAGTCTATGACCCCGAAGGAGAGAGATAATCCCTCCATCATCAACTACTCCCGCAAGAAGCGCATTGCAAACGGCTGCGGACTGTCGGTCGAGCAGGTCAACAAGCTGCTCAAGCAGTTTGAAGCCATGCAGAAGATGACCAAGCAGCTTACCAGCATGGCACGCAGCAAGGGCAAAAAGCGCCGCGGCTTCCCGGGACTGGGCAACTTCAAGCTGCCGTTTTAATCGCTATTCGTTTGTAAAGTAAATTTACAATAGATAAATTTCTATAACAGGAGGTGAAATTTCAATGGTAAAGATCAGACTGCGTCGCATGGGCGCTAAGAAGACTCCGTTCTACCGCATCGTTGTCGCTGATTCCCGTTACCCGCGTGACGGTCGTTTCATCGAGGAGATCGGCACTTACAATCCGCTGGCAGAGCCGGCTGTTGTCAACGTAAACGCTGACCGCGCTCAGGAGTGGATCAAGAACGGCGCTCAGCCGACCGATACCGTTCGCGGTATCCTGAAGAAGGCCGGTGTGCTGAATTGAGTGAGGTCGTCGAAATGAAAGAGTTACTGACTTATATAGTCGAAAATCTGGTTTCCGATCCGGCTGCGATTGCCATTACTGAGGAGATCGACGGCGATAACATTACCTACTCGCTGCGTGTAGCACCGGGAGATATGGGTCGCGTTATCGGTCGCCACGGCCGCATCGCAAAGGAAATCCGCACACTCATGAAAGCGGCAGGCAATCGCGAGAACAAGCGCGTCACAGTTGATATTCTCGACTGAGCCTGCGCGGATCGCGCCGAAGTGTTAATCACTTCAACTTGAATGAAGAGCCGGTGCCGTCAGGCGCTGGCTTTTTCCGAAAATCGCCGCAGCGCGGCGATTTTTTGTTTTTATCTGCACCGATCCAGCGGGGGGTACGAACTGCGTAAGCGTGTTCGTCCCTAACAGGCGGGGTGTTTTTCGCTGAACCTCAGCGGGGAGTGGCGCCGCCTGCGGGCGGCGAGGACGCTGCGGCTGCGCGCCGCGGGCGCACAAGAGGGTAGACAACCTGCGGTTTTCCACCCTCTTGTGAATCTCCCCTTTTCCCTTAGAGGGCACGGCGAAATTTGCAGAGTCGAGACTTGCAAAGGAGCGGCAGAGGATTTTTCCTTCCGTGTCTTTCTCAACCGTTTTGCAGTGCCAGATACCGGACTGCTACACAGGCGGGTTAATCAGCGCTGGGTGCGGCATAACAGTGCCGCACAAACTCTTAACGTGTTGTGTTGGAAGGCACCTACGCAGTTCAGTGGTGGTGAATGCCTAAATTCGCAGGTGCCGTGCGTAGTAACGGGCTAAAGAATTGCGCGCCCCGTCCGCAGACGGTGAAATCCCCGACAGATAAACGAATCACCATCAATATCAAACATCGCAGGAATAAAAACGCTCACAGGCAGGAGGAAAGAACGAATATGCCGAAGAAATTTTTAGAGGCCGGCAAGATCGTCGGCACGCACGGCGTGCGCGGCGACTTGAAGGTGCAGAGCTGGTGCGACAGCCCTGAGGTGCTGTGTGACTTTGACACGCTCTATTTGGACGAAAAAACGCCTGTGACCGTCGAAAAGGCGCAGGTTCACAAGAATGTTGTGCTTATGCACATCAAGGGCATTGACACGGTCGAAGCCGCCGAGGCGATGCGAAACAAGGTGCTCCACCTCGACCGCGAGGACGTAGAGCTGCCCGAGGATCTCGTGTTCATTCAGGATATTCTGGGCTTCAAGGTGTTCGATCTGCGCGTTGACCGCGTAATCGGCCGCATCCGTGACGTACTGACCAGTAATCCGGCGCACGATATGTACGAGATTGCCGGTGAGGACGGACGTCTGATCTACATTCCGGCCATCAAGCCGTTCCTCAAGGAGATCGACATGGAAGCCGGCGTGATCTACGTTGAGAGCATCGAGGGCCTGATCGAATGAAAATCGACATTATGACGCTGTTTCCGGAGATGATCGACGCGGTTATGCGCGAAAGCATTATCGGACGCGCCCAGGACAAGGGTGTTGTCGAGGTCAAGGCAACCAACATCCGCGATTATGCGCTCGACAAGCACCACAAGGCAGATGACGCGCCCTACGGCGGTGGACGCGGACAGGTCATGCTGGCTGAGCCGCTGTATCTGTGCCATCAGGCGCTGAGTGCCGGCGAACATGTGCACACGGTGTTCCTCTCTGCACAGGGACAGCCGTTTAACCAGCAGAAAGCGCGTGAGCTGCTCGCAAAGGAGCACTTTATTCTGGTCTGCGGCCATTATGAGGGCATTGACCAGCGCTTTATTGACGAGTGCGTGGACGAGGAGATCTCCATCGGCGACTTTGTGCTGACCGGCGGGGAAATTCCTGCGATGGCTGTCGCGGACGCGGTATGCCGCATGGTGCCGGGCGTTCTGCCGGACGAGGAAGCGTTCACGGCGGAAAGCCACTGGGATGGTCTGCTCGAGCATCCGCAGTACACCCGCCCGGAAAACTGGCGCGGCAGGGAAGTACCGGAGGTGCTGCTCTCCGGTCACCATGCAAACATCGAAGCATGGAGACGCGAAATGAGCCTGCGCCGCACGAAAAAGGATCGGCCTGACCTGTTTGCGCAGTTTGAGCCGCAGGATAAGCGGGATAAAAAGATTCTCGATAAAATTCACAGCGATGAGCGGTAAAAAGAACCCTTCGGGGTTCTTTTTTGTTGTGCAAACGCGAAAAGAGAGCCTGCTTACACAGACTCTCTTTCCGGACAGCTCCAAAAGGAAAATTATGCGTTTGTATCATTGGACTGCTCGAGTGCGGCCTGTTCGTCCGCAAGAGCAGCTTCGCGCTTTTTCTCCAGACGCGAGCCGATAAAGTAGCCGACAGCGGCCACAACGACCGCCCAGACGGTTGTGCTCGGGGATTTCGCCAGAATATCGCCCAGACCGGTACCCTGCATCTTCTCACCGAGAATACCGACCAGTCCGCACAGGATATAGCCGACAGCGGCGCCCAGACAGGTCAGCTGGAACACATGGCGCTTCATGCCGAAGATCTTCACATCGGCAGGATCAATATCTTCTTCTTCCTCTTCTGGTTCCGCGTCGAGGATGGCGGGTGCATTTTCATCCTGCGCAGCGGGCGGGGTATCTTCGGCTGCGGCAGGCAGGGTTTCCTGCTTCTGCACATCGGAAACCGCCTGTTCTTCGTCCAGCGGCTGCTGGTTTTCGCTCATAGCGAGCACTTCCTCTCTTTTCCGGAGAAACGGCGATGGGTCACATCATATTGTTATTGCGCGTGCTCTCGGACGGAATGATGATCGCGGCGATAATATACGCCAGGATACCCGAACCGCCGAGGAAGCATACAAGTGCCCATGCCAGACGGATCAAAGTCGGGTCGAGATCAAAATATTCCGCGATGCCGGCACAGACACCGCACAGCATGCGGTTGGATTCACTGCGATACAATTTCTTGCCATTCATCGTAAAGTCTCCTTTTCTTTTATCATACGTTGTTTTGCGGGTTTCGTCAAGTTACAGTTCAGACAGGGGTATCAGCGTTCGCGGATGCGACCTGAGAAAGCAGGCTGATCTGGCCGGAGCCGGACACTCTGGCTTGCAGATCGTGTGGAACGTGCTCGGCGCGGTTATCGTATTGTGCAGTGCCGTTTCCGAGTTCGTCCATCTGAACCAGCGGTGTGCCGTTCATTATGACTGTACCCCAGTTGGTAGTGGCCTGGATATGATACTGGCCTGCCGACTCGGGCAGGGTTGCGGATAAGCGGCCGTCGGTTGCATCCAGCGTGATTCTGTGACCATACAGTTCATCGGCGGTGAGCGTACCATTTCCGGCAGACAGCTCGATATTCTGCGCGGATAGACGGTCGCGGATAGTCACATTTGCCTGCTGTCCACAGGAAATGCGGATTTGCAGATAGTTTCCGTCACGGGGCAGGGTAATCGTTGCCGGTTCATCGTTTGCCCAGAGCGAAGCAGTCCAGTGTGTACCGTTTATCTGCGTATCTGCGAAATTAGCGCTTGCACTGACGGCAAAGTCCGAACCGTTCTCGATAGTAAATTCTCCGCCATTAAGCGTCAAGTCGATGTAATCGATTTGATCGACCGACTGGATAGGCATATTGCCGTGCTCGATGGCATTTCGGCGGGTTTCGAGGTAATCCTGCACCCAGTCAGTGTCAAAATCGCTGTCATCATCTTCATCGGCGGTGACAATGTGGTCGCTGATGTTCACAAACTTATCGGAAAAATTTTGTGCGGCATCGCTGAACGGGTGCAGCGCACCATTATAGTACACGCTGTAAAACTGTCCGCCGAGCACATGACCGACCGTTGTCAGTCCGAGTCCAAGCACCAGCACGGCAGCGCAGGCAATAATGAGCTTTTTCATACATTTCCACCTCCTGTACGGCGGCATCTGTTGCGAATCCAGTTAAACGGCGCACGCAGCACGGCGACAAAGGCGCGGAACACCGGCGGCACAAACAGAATGCTCAGCTTGATGGACAGCAGTCCGAGCAGGATACCGGCGGCAAAGGCAGCCAGTCCGTTGCCGAGTGTGACGAGCGCGTTCGCCGGTGTCGCCCACAGTGTGCAGGACAGCAGGGCAATCACGGCTCCGCCGCAAATCAGCGCAAGCGGAATGCCGTACAGAATGAGCAGTACAGCGAAAATCACCGCGAGCACGGTCACAACGATCGCCAGAAGCACGCCAAGCACGGTTGCACCTGCGCCGAATACGAGTGGCAATCCGATCGGGATGGCGAGCAGCACCAGCACAATCAGCAGCAGCGGACTGATACCGCGCCAGCGGCGCTTCTCTTTTATCGGCTGTGCATGCGGTACAGCGGTCAGTTCGCGGTAGTCCGCCAGGATCTGCGCCGCAACTTTTGCCGGCTCGCCGAGTTCCTCGATGGCCTTCGCCTCGTTTTCCGGGCCTGCGTCATCAAAATATTCTTCGTAATAGCGCAGAGCGTTCGCGCGTTCCTCCTCCGGCAAAACCGAAAGCGCACGCCGCAGCGCTGTCATGTAATCTGCTCTGTTCATTCGTTCACCCCTCCAAAAAAGATCGTGTCGATCCCGCTGCGGTAGTTCTGCCAGTCGATGCGGTGCTGCCGCAGAGCGGCTCTGCCGTGCTCGGTGATCTGGTAGTAGCGTCGGTTGCGGCCCGCATAGGCTTGATCGTAGGTGGTCAGGCAGCCATCCTTCATCAGCCGCCGAAGTACCGGATACAGCGTAGATTCGGAAATATCCAGTACCTTTTGTACGTCCTGCGTGATACGGTAGCCGTAGGTGCTCTCTCGCTCGACTACGGCAAGCACGATGCCGTCCAGCAGGGAGGACGAGATGGGATAGGACATATGGAATCCTCCTCTCCTGTGTTTCTAATAATATTATATGGAATATAATATAGTCCGTCAACAGGTATATCAAAAATAACTATGAAGGAATTGTAAATTTTGTGGGATCAGTGCAGGAAAAACACTGTTTTCACATTGTATTCGCGGAAAAGATAGCGTATAATGATATCTGTATAAGTATGGGCAGAGGAAACGAACGAAAGGGCGAATCTAATAAATGAAACTGGCTGTATTATTCGGCGGTATTTCGAGTGAGCACGATATCTCGTGCCTGTCTGCCGCTTCTATTTTGCGAAACCTGAATAAAGATAAATATGAAATCTATCCGGTCGGCATCACCCGCAGCGGCGAGTGGTTCTACTGCCCGGACTGCGATCCGGACCGCGTAGAGAGCGGTGCGTGGGAGCGCATGACCGGCAAGGTCAAGGTCGTTCTGGCACCCGACCGCGGCATGCATGGCATGGTGCTGCTCCGTGAGGGAGAAATCGAGATTGTCCGTCTGGACTGCGTATTTCCGGTGCTGCACGGCGTCGGCGGCGAGGACGGCACGATGCAGGGTCTGCTCGAGCTGGCCGGCATTCCGTACGTCGGCTGCGGCGTAGCTGCAAGCGCGAACACGATGGATAAGGCACTGACCAAAAAGGTCGTTGAGGGCACCGGCGTCCGTCAGGCGCGGTACTATCTGGCGCTGAGATATGACTTTGAGCGCAATGCCGAGGCGGTTGTCGCCGCGGCAGCGGAAACGCTGGGCGCATTCCCGGTATTCGTCAAGCCGTGCTCGCAGGGCTCGTCCGTGGGCGTTGCCAAGGCGAACAATCTGCTCGAGCTGGCCGAGGGCCTGACCGAAGCATTTAAGCTGGATACCAAGGTGCTCGTCGAGGAGTTCATCGACGGTCACGAGGTCGAGTGCGCTGTACTCGGCAACCTCGAACCGCAGGCCTCCACGGTCGGCGAAATTGCTCCGACGCAGGAGTTCTACACCTTTGACGCCAAGTACAAGGACGAAAGCTCGCGTCTGTACATTCCGGCACATATCACCGAGGAGCAGATTGCGACCGTCCGTCAGGATGCTGTCCGCGTTTACACCGCACTCGGCTGCCGCGGCCTGTCGCGCGTAGACTTCTTTGTCACCCACGACAGCGGCGAGGTTGTTTTCAACGAGCTGAACGCGATTCCGGGCTTTACCTCGATCAGCATGTACCCCAAGCTGTTTGATTACGAGGGCATCGGCTATGCCGAGCTGCTCGACCGCCTGATCTCTCTGGCACTGGAGGAGCACAATGGATAAGCGTGCGATTGGCGTATTTGACTCTGGCTTGGGCGGTTTGACCGCCGTGCGCCGTCTGCACGCCCTGATGCCGCAGGAAAATATCATCTATTTCGGCGATACCGGCCGTGTGCCGTACGGTACGCGCGGCCGCGATATCATCACCAAGTATGCCCGGCAGGATGTGGCGTTTCTGCGCCAGTTTGATCTGAAATCCATCATTATTGCCTGCAACACCGTGTCCGCAATCGCGCTTGACCTGCTTTCCAAGGAGAACGACATCCCAATCATCGGCACGGTCGAGCCTGCCTGCCGCCGCGCCATGACCATGACGCAGACCGGCAGAGTCGGCGTAATCGGCACGGCGGCCACCATCCGTTCGGGTGCATACGAGAAGTATCTGCATAAAAAGGACGGCACGCTCGACCTGTTCACGCAGGCGTGTCCGCTGTTCGTGCCGCTGGTCGAGAACGGCCGCGTGCACCGCGGCGATGTGGTCATCGAGACTGTGGTGAAGGAATATCTCACGCCGCTGAAGGACGTAGGTGTGGATACGCTCATTCTCGGCTGCACGCACTATCCGCTGCTTGAGGAGGTCATCGGCGACTTTATGGGTCCGGATGTGACGCTCATAGACTCGGGCGCCGAGGCGGCAAACCTCGCTTCCACGCAGTTTGACCCGAACGAGGGCACGGGCACGACGCAGTATTTCGTTTCGGACGATCCGCAGGGCTTTGACCAGCTCGCCGAGCTGTTCCTGCAGGAAAAGGTCGATGTCGGTGCGGAGCTTGTGGATATTTCCCGTTATTAAAGCTGTTTTACGGCTAAGGAGCATAGAAATATGAAGAAGGACGTTTGGCTGACGATTTCCTCTCAGCAGCAGTTTGCGGGCTGTGACGAGGAGAACATCGACCTGCAAACCGCTGCCACGCTGTACGAGCGCGGCGGAAAATATTACATCGCATACGAGGAAAGTGAGCTGACCGGACTCGAAGGCACCAAGACCACCGTCAAACTGGACGGCAAAACGGTTGCCCTCATCCGCACGGGTACGTTTCCCTCGCACATGCTGTTCGCCGAGGACGAGCGCCATGTCGGTCTGTATCAGACGCCGGTCGGCAGCGAAATGGCTATCGCCACCCACACCTCGCGGGTGCACAACACCATCGGCGAGGACGGCGGACACCTCATCATCGACTACACGGTCGAGGTGGACAACTCTCTCATGGGAGAACATCACTTTGAGATGACGGTATCGACCAAACCGAACATTCAGGTCGTTTAACAAAGTAAAAATAAGAGATTTTAGATATAGGAGTGTACACATGAACGCATATGAGATCGCACGCGCCGAAGCAACCCGCGTTGTAGAAGCGGCGTACCGCAAGGCTGTAGCCGCAGGCGAGCTGCCTGAGGGCACTATTCCTCCGGTTGCGGTAGAGACCCCGAAGGATTCCTCCAACGGCGACTGGGCATCCACCTTTGCCATGCAGTGCGCAAAGCCGCTGCATATGGCGCCGCGCAAGATCGCGGAGAGCATCGTGGCAAACCTCGACCTCGAGGGCAGCTGCTTTGACACCGTGACCATCGCAGGCCCCGGCTTTATGAATTTCACGCTGAATCAGGGCTGGTACGAGCAGGCTGTCCGCGGTGTATTCGCCATGGGTGAGAATTACGGCCGTACCGAGAGCAAAAAGCCGGAAAAGGTCATGGTAGAGTTCGTTTCCGCCAACCCGACCGGCCCGATGCACATGGGCAATGCACGCGGCGGCGTTCTGGGCGACTGCCTGTCCTCGGTTCTGGACTGGTCCGGCAACGACGTTACCCGTGAGTTCTACATCAACGATGCAGGCAATCAGGTAGACAAGTTCGCGCACTCGGTCGAGGGCCGCTATATCCAGGAGATCCGCGGCGAGGACGCCATCGAGTTTGACGCTTCCTGGTATCAGGGCGATGACATTAAGGCACTGGCGCATGATCTGGTAGAGCAGTACGGCGACAGCTTGCTCGAAAAGACCCCGGAGGAGCGCTTTGCCATTATCGAGGGCTACGGTCTGCCGACCAACATTGCCCGCATGGAGCGCGACCTCAAGCGTTACAAGATCAACTACGACGTATGGTTCCGGGAGTCCACTCTGCACGAGAGCGGCTACGTCAAGGAGACCATCGACATGCTGACCGCCAAGGGCGCAACCTACGAGACCGAGGACGGCGCACTGTGGCTCCGTTCGACCGACTTCGGCTGCGACAAGGACGACGTTCTGCGCCGTGCAAACGGTTTCTATACCTACTTTGCGGCCGATATCGCTTACCATCGCAACAAGTTCGAGAAGCGCGGCTTTGACCGTGTTATCAACATCTGGGGCGCTGACCATCACGGCCATGTAAAGCGTCTGCAGTGCGCACTGGATGCACTCGGTCTGGACGGCTCTCACCGTCTGGAGATCGTGCTCATGCAGCTTGTCCGCATGATGCAGGGCGGCGAGGTTGTCCGCATGTCCAAGCGTACCGGCAAGAGCCTGACGCTGACCGACCTGCTCGACGAGATTCCGGTCGATGCAGCGCGTTTCTTCTTCAACAGCCGCGCCGCTGAGACCCAGATGGAGTTCGACCTTGACCTTGCTATCAAGCAGGATTCCGATAACCCGCTGTACTATGTGCAGTACGCGCACGCGCGTATCTGCTCTGTGCTCAAGAACGCACAGGAGAGCGGCATCGCGCTGCCGGATACCGGCAAGACCGACCTGTCCGTGCTAACCGGCGCAGATGAGCGTCAGCTCATCAAGCAGGTTGCTCTGCTGCCCGAGGAGATCGTGCAGTCCGCTGTCAGCCGCGATCCGTCGCGTCTCAACAAGTACGCCGTTGCACTGGCGCAGCAGTTCCATCACTTCTACAACGCCTGCCGCATCAAGGATGCCGAGCCGGCTGTCCGCGATGCGCGTCTGACCCTGTGTCTGGCGGCAAAGCAGACCATTGAGAACGTGCTGAAGCTCATCGGCGTAGACGCACCGGAATCCATGTAATTCGCATACCCTCAATCGAACCGCGTTATTCACGCGAGGAGACCCACATGAAAAAATTAGCGAAAAGAATAGCGGCACTGGCGATGACGGCGGCGATGATGACCGCCTCCGCCGGTGCGATCACGCAGGACGGACAGAGCGAAACGTGGTTTGACGGCGTTTGGGCGCTCATTGATGCTTTCGGCCTCAAGGCGGAGCATGATCCGTACGTTCTGCAGAACTATATCAATAAATATCTGGAAAAGCATCCGGATGAGATGTATGACGTGCTAAACGACATTCTCTCGCTGCTCGATACGCATTCCATGTATCTGTCGAGCGAGGAGTATTCGCAGGGCTTTTCGACGCTTGAAGGCTTTGTCGGCATCGGTGTCGGCCTGCAGGAGACAGAAAACGGCGTACAGATTGCTGAGGTCATGCGCTATTCAGCGGCGGAGGAAGCCGGTCTGCAGATTGGCGATCTTATCGTGAAAATCAACGGTGAGGACGCAACCAAGCTGAAAAATGCCGATGTAGCATCTAAGCTGCGCGGCGAGGAAGGCACGTCGGTCAAGCTGACCGTGCGCCGCTACGGACGGGACATTACCGTTACCTGTGAGCGCCGTCAGGTCAACCGCGTGTACGTTTCCAACAAGACGATGGCGGACGGTGTGGAGTACATCAAGGTCAGCGCCATCGGCTCGCAGAACGACTGGTCGGCGTTTTCGGAGATTTGGGACAGCCTGCCGTCCAAGAACACCCGTGCGGTCATTCTCGACCTGCGCGGCAACGGCGGCGGCCTGATCGACGCGGCGCTCAAAATGGCCAATGTTATGACACCGGTCAAGGATGCAGAGCTTGCCGGCGTGCGCTACCGCGATGATATGGGCGGTCTGGAGCAGACCTATTCGACCGGCAATGCGCTGCCGCTTAACAAGATTGTCGTTCTGGTGGACGGCGGCACGGCTTCCGCGGCGGAGCTGCTGGCAGGCAGTCTGCAGGATACCGGCTCGGCGACGCTCATCGGCAGCAAGACCTACGGCAAGGGACAGGGGCAGTTCCACATTGATCTGGTAAACGGCGACAAGCTGGTCATCACCACGCTGGAGCTCGAGCTGCCCAAGCAGGGCTGCTGGGAAGGTGTCGGCCTGACGCCGGATATCCAGCTGGAAAACCGCAAGGTTACGGTCAATACCAAGGATCTCAAACCGCTCGATACGAGTACAACCCTGCGTTTTGGCGACAGCTCGGACGCGGTTTACGCCATGACCGAGCGCCTGTCGCTGCTGGGACTGCTCACCGAAGCAACCGGCAGGTATGACGGCGACGTAGCGGACGCGGTAGCGTCCTTCCGGGCGGCTTACGATCTGCCTGCGGCGCTGTATGCGTCTCCGGAGATGCTGAGCGCACTGGACGAAGCGGTTACTGCGCTGAACGGCCAGACCTATCTGGTGGACGATCAGCTGCAGAGCGCACTTGAAATGTGCAGGCTGGCGGCGGCAAAACCGCAGCAGTATACCGTTAAGAGTGACGGCAGCTGGACGAAAAAGTAAACTTTATCAACTGAAATATGAACATTTTTCATCTTCTTAGGAGGAAGAACAACCTTGGATATTCCTTTATGTCAATCCGAGCATAAACCGCAGCTTTTGCTGAACGATCCGGCGGCAATTTCGCTGTATCATACCGCGCCCGAGAAGTTTGCAGGCGCGCTTGCACCGAATGCTGAACTGTGCGATGCATGGGCTGAAGAGCTGGCGCCGCTGCCGGTCGGCCTGGCGCTCGCGTGCCCGCCCGAACCCGATGCGGAGCACTGCGAACGCCCGATCACCATGCACTACATTGAGCAGTGCAAGGAGGTCTTCCGTCCTCTGCTGCACGACGATGCGGCGTTCTATTATCTGCATGGTGCGCCGACGTTTCCGGCACTGCGTGCCGCTGTGCTGGCTCTGGGTGATCTGTGCGGCCGAACGGTAATTGCGGAGCTGCATGTGGAGGACGATGAAGGCCATCTGCCGGACGGCACGGATGTGCGGGCGGCTATCGGTGTGCTGCAGCGCATTGGCGTTACGACTGTGCTGATCAGCGCACACGATCCCGAATCGCTGACGCAGGCGCTCGAAATCGCGGCGCCGTATGCGCGGCTGTCGCTCGGCGTGTGCATGCACGCGGACTGGCTGTCTCAAACCACACTGTACAACACCGAGGTCATTGTGCCCGACATTACGGAAGCATTTGTCGCAGCGCTGCGCGGCAATCAGGTGGCGTGCAAAACGCTGCCGCGCGATCACGATGATTTTATCTGTGCGCCGGACGGCAAGCATGCGCATTTTATCGCTCCGACCATCGACATTTCGGATGAGATCGAGTGCGGTCCGCATCTGGATGAGGATCTCATCGAAGCCGAGGATGATTCGGGTGCGTTCAAGCTGCTGCTCGAAACCGAAGAGGATGTTGTCACACTGGAGGAATCCCGCTATATGATCTCGCGTCCGCTGTGCCTGTGCGCGGAATCTGCCGACCTGCTGGAGCAGGGTCTGCGGGTATTTCCGGGACTTGCACTGTATGACGGCACATGGGAGCAGGAAGACGCGGTCATTTCGTACTTCGAGACGAAATACGGCATGATCCGCTTATAGGGGACTTCAAAAGTCCCCTATATACGAAAGACGGTTCCGGAGAAACCGCCTTTCGATACCCGAATGACGTGCCCCAGGGGCACTGGGGCGGGGAAACAAAACCCACGCACATGTCGCGGGTTTTGTTGCGGCGCAATGCGCCGCGGATTGAATGCTGCCGCAGAGCGGCAGTCGCCTGCGGGCGGGACCAAAGACTCGGTTTTCTGGACGAAAACCGGTCTTGTAGTTGCAATTATGCAAGCAAATTGTTATTGAATACCGCGCGGAGCGCGGTTATCTGGATAGGAAAGGCAGGGTGGAACCTATGGACTGGAGAGAAGTTACGATCTACACGACGACCGAGGGCATCGGTCCGGTCGAGGCACTGCTCGAGGACAATGGTGTAGAAGGCTATGTGCTTGAGGATGCGGCGGATTTTGAAGAATTTCTCAAGGACACCGAAATATACTGGGACTATGTAGACGAGGATCTGGTGCGCGAGAAGCGTGCACAGGAGACCTGTCTCAAAATCTATCTGCCGGACAGTGACGAGGGTGCAAAGCAGTACGCGGATATCCGTGCCGCGCTGGAAAACCTCAAGGCGCGCGATGAGGAGCACGCCTGGGGCCGACTGTGTACCGAAACCGCGCTGACCCGTCAGGAGGACTGGGAGTGGGGCTGGAAGCAGTATTTCAAACCGTTCCCGGTGGGACGCAGCTTTATGATCAAACCCTCGTGGGAGACGGTTGAGGACCCGCAGGGCCGCCGTATTCTTGAAATCGATCCGGCGTCGTCCTTCGGCACCGGCAGCCACGACACGACCCAGCTGTGCATGATGGCGCTCGAGGATGCGGTAAAGCCGGGCGACAAGCTGCTCGATATGGGCACTGGCTCGGGTATTCTGGCCATTGCGGCGGCTATGCTCGGCGCGGATGTGCAGACCATCGTCGATATCGACGAGAACTGTCTGAAAACTGCACATGAAAATGCGGAAAAAAATCATGTCGAGATCGGCAGGGGTCTGTGCGGCGACGCGCTGCGCGATCCGAAGCTCGCCGAGGACATCGGCGGCGGCTACGACGTGATCGTGGCGAACATCGTGGCTGATGTCATCATCGGCATGTCGCCCATGTTTGCGGATAAGCTGGTCAAGGGCGGCACGCTGATCTGCTCCGGCATCCTCAACGAGCGTGCCGAGGAGGTGCGCGCGGCGCTGGAAAAGAGCGGATTTACGATTCTTTCGCACGAGAAGAGCGATGACTGGAGCGCTTTTGCTGCGAAAAAGTGATTTGTTTCAGGATTCACGGAATGTTCACTTGCCAAACGGCTGTTTTTTTGCTAAAATAGGAAAGGTTATTTGATTATTATGCCTCGATTTTTTGTCGATCAGCAGCCGCAGGACGGCGTGCTGACCCTTACCGGAGAAAACGCGCATCACGCGGGACGTGTTCTGCGTCTGCGTGTCGGCGAAGGTGTTACCCTGTGTGACGGTGCCGGAATGGATTTTGACTGCACGGTGGAAGCCGTGGAGAAGGAAGCTGTGACCTGCCGGGTCGTAAGCTGCCACGCGGCGGATACCGAACCGAAGCAGTCTATCACGCTGTTTATGGCGCTGCCCAAGGGCGACAAAATGGAATTTATCGTGCAGAAGGCGGTAGAGCTCGGCGTCAGCCGTATCGTGCCGTATCTGTCCAAGAATTGCGTTTCCCGACCGGATAAGACCGAAAAGAAGGTGGAACGCTGGCGTAAGATTGCTGCCGAGGCAGCAAAGCAGTGCGGCAGAGGACGTCTGCCGGAGGTGGCAGCCGTTGTACCGGTCGCTCAGGCAATCGCGCAGGCGGCGGAAAGCGAAACGGCACTGTTTTTCTACGAAAACGAGAGACGGACCGGTCTGCGTGATGCGCTTGCAGGCGGTGTCAGGGACACGGTTTCGCTGATGGTCGGGCCGGAGGGCGGCTTCGATCCGGCTGAAGCAAAGGCAGCCGTGGACGCGGGACTGCAGAGCGTTTCGCTCGGTACACGCATCCTGCGGTGTGAGACTGCGCCGATTGCGGCGCTTGCGGCCGTGCTCTATGCCGGCGGCAACATGTGAGAAGAAATAAAGGGAGTGTTAAACATTGGCAAAAAACAATGTGGGTAAAAAGCCAATTTCTCAGGAAGAGTATACCACCAACAAGGTGCTCGCAGTATTCAGTGTGTGCCTGCTCGGCGTGCTGGTACTGATGATCCTCGAGCGCCTGCTGGGCTACAGCAACACATGGAAGACCGGCGTGCTGGTAACGCGGGTGCTGCTCGGTGTGGGCATTGTCGGCGCGGCAGCCGGCATCATCATGCTGGGACAGGAGCATGCAGGCAAGCGCAGCAGCGTGCGCCGCATCGTGTGCGGACGCAATATGCTGATTGCAAGCATCGTTGCCATCGTGTTCCTGACCGCGATCAACTACTACGGCACCATGCCGATCAAGGCGATGTATGTTGTTCTGCCGGTTCTGGCAGTGTATTATCTGGTGTATCATTCTTATGCGCCGGAATTTTTCCTGATTGCAGTAGATACCGGTGTGGGTGTTGCGGCAATGCTGGTGATTCACCGCGCGCTGGTTTCGGCTAACCATACATGGATGTCCACCGTGGCGGCAGCAGGTACCGCGGTGCTGGCGCTGATCCAGATCGCTGTTACGGCTTCTCTGCGCCGCAAGAAGGGCAAGTTCACCTTCCACGGCCGCAAGATCGACACCCAGTTCAGCAAGAACGCGTACCTGATGCTCACCATTACGCCGATCGTGATGGTAGCGCTGACGGCAGTCGTTGTACTTGCGGCAAGCCATGTCATGATCGCACTGGGTGCGGCAGCGGCATATCTGTTCATCACTGCGGTATACTATACCGTGAAGCTGATGTGATAATTGCATTTTTCCTGTCGAAGCGCGGCGCGTTTTGACGGTTAGACAGCGGGCGGCGCAGCCGCCCGCTTTGTCATACCCGAAGGAGGGGACATATGAGACGGTTTTTCGGCTTTCTGCTGACCATGGCTCTGCTTGGCGGCGGTGTATTCTGGCTGCCGTATCTGCAGGCGGAGCCGGTGGATAACGTCTATCAGGCGGCAGATCTGCTCCGGCAGGACGCGGAGAACGGCGGAAACGGCGTTGCCTTCCGCGAGGACAACGTGGATGCGGACGAGGTGTACCGGGCGCTGGAGGCGCAGTATCCATACGCATTCGCGCTGCACGCGGTAACACGGCCGAACAAGACCATCGAGCTGAACGCCGAGGTTTCCCGGCAGGCGCGGCAGGAGCAGGCGTGGGAGTATGCCAAGGTGCTGACAGCTGGTTCGATCTCACAGACCATGACGGCCGAGGAGAAACTGCGTGCGCTGCACGATACCCTCATCCGCCAGTGCGAGTACGATGTGGATACGGCAGAGGAGGACGCTCCGGACGGCTCGGCACCCGCTTTTGCGGCAGACGGCGCGCTGCTCGATCATAAGGCCGTGTGCGCCGGTTACGGCCGCGCGTATGAGATGCTGTGCAAGGCGGCAGGCATTCAGGTCATCTATGTCGCATCCGAGGAAATGAACCACGGCTGGAATGCCGTGCGGCTGGGCGGCACAACATATTACATCGACTGCACGTTTGACGATCCGATTCCGGACAGAGGCGAATATGTATCCGATCAGTATTTTATGCTCACCGGAGATGAGCTGGCGCAGACGCATACCTGGAATGAGGCGTTCTACGAGCAGCTTCTGGACAGTCTGGAGCAGGGCGGAAAATAGCGGGAAAACCGGTTCCAAAACTTTTTCAAATTTTTTTGAAAAAAGGTGTTGACATTTGCTCGATTATGGACTATACTAAACAAGTCGTCAGCGAGCGGGCGATAACAACGGAAAAGGATATGGCGGTATAGCTTAGTTGGCTAGAGCGTCCGGTTCATACCCGGAAGGTCATTGGTTCAAGTCCAATTACCGCTACCATTTTCCCTTGGCCCGTTGGTCAAGCGGTCAAGACACCGCCCTTTCACGGCGGTAACGGGGGTTCGATTCCCCCACGGGTCACCACTTGGAAGTTTAGCTCAGCTGGGAGAGCATCTGCCTTACAAGCAGAGGGTCAGCGGTTCGAGCCCGTTAACTTCCACCACGAAAACCACTCACGAAAGTGAGTGGTTTTTCTTTTTGTCTTTAGAAACCGCTGGCTTTCCGGGGCATACGAGGCGCGCAGCGCTACGTTCTGTCTGGGCGGCACCTTTTTCTGCACGGATTGACCGGGGTACCTGAACCGCGCAGGCGGTTCACCCTTTCCGGGCGGGAGGTTTTTCGCTTGAAATCAAGCGAGGAGTTGCGCTCTGCGGAGCGCGGGGATTCGCCGCGCCCCGCGGCGGGGCAAGAGGGTAGACACCAAGGTTTCTACCCTCTTAACTCCCACTTCCTTTTGGGAGGGTCTGGCGCAGATTGCCGACCTGTGACCGCTGCGAAAAGGGGAACGGCAGTCGGGTTACCGCAGCGTGGGTTTCGTAAAATATTCGCAGTTCACAGACAGCGTACTGCTACACATACGGTCAACTCTACGCAGAGCGCGGCATAACAGTGCCGCGCAATTTTTTTGCGTGTTGTAACGGAAGGCACCTGCGAATTTAGGCGTTTGGTCGATTTATCTTCGCAGGTGCTGTCTATAATAACGTGCTCACGAATTGCGCGGCACTGCTATGCCGCGCCTGCGTAAACTAACCCACATGTGTAGCAGAACGATATCCGGCACTGCGTATAGGTTTCGGCATGGGAGCACACTGTGCTCCCCTACGGTAGAAAAAATCCTCTGCCGTTCCCTATTTTCGAAGCGGTCACATATAGGAAATCTGCGCCAGATTAGGAAGCAAGGGAAAGGCAGGAGTTCAAAGAGGAAGGGAAACCGTAGGTGTCCCTTCCTTTTTGCCCACCGCCGTGGGTACGGCGCTGTCCCAGCCGCGCCTGCGGCAATCTCCCGCGCTTCGCAGAGCGCAACTCCTCGCTGAATTTCAGCGAAAAACTCTCCGCCCGTTAGGGACGAACACGCTTGCGCAGTTCGAGTACCCCGCTCAGCCGGTGCTGAGAAATGCTGCCCGGATAGGGCGAACCGCCTGCGCGGTTCGTGCATCCCAACGGGTCGGTTCCGGAATAGCCTGCGTTGCGGTTAAACCGCCGCAACTTCACATAAACTACGTTTGCGTTACTCCCACATATACGGTATAATATAACCCGTTAGACAAACTTTTCCGGAATCGAGGGAAATTATGCAACAAGTGACCCGAAAAACGCTGGGTGCGGGAATCAATCTCACCTGCGTGACCACACCGAAGTTTAAGCGGGCAGTGCTGCGCACGATGCTGGTGCTGCCGCTCGGCGGCGAGGATGCCGCGCTGCGCGCGTGTCTGCCGCAGGTTTTGCGCCGCGGCACGGCCAGGCTGAACGACATGCAGGCGTTCGGCACCGCGCTTGACGAGCTGTACGGTGCGCGTATCGAAGCCGCAGTGCGCAAGGAGGGAGAGAACCTGTGCATCGGCTTTCTGTCCGACTGTATTGATGAGACTTATGCACCGGGAGCCGACGGTCTGACCGCCGGTGTGATCGGTCTGCTGTGCGATCTGCTGTATGACCCGTATCTGCAGGACGGCCTGTTCTGCGCCGCTTATGTAGAGGGCGAGCGCGGCAACCTGATCGACCGCATTGCCGCGCTCAAAAACGATCCGCGTTCGTGGGCGCCGCGCCGACTGAACGAGCTCATGTGCGAAAACGAGAACTACGGCAAGTCCGCGCTCGGTACGATCGAGCAGGCGGAGCGCATTACGCCGGAAACGTTGTACGCGGCCTATCGCCGTGCGCTGAGTGAGGCGCAGGTGGAGCTGTTCTACTGCGGTACGATGATGCCGGACGAGGTGGAAGCGCACTTCATGGCAACGCCGCTGGCCCAGCCGCGCGAGGGCACGCTGTATCAGCCGCACACGGTCGTGCAGGCGCGGCCTGCCGGTGATGTTCGTGAGGTCGTTGAGGATGCCGAGGTAACCCAGGGCAAGCTGTCGCTCGGCTTCCGTACCGGCGGTGCATCACTGACCGGCGGAGAACCGGCGGCGTACTGGATGTTCCAGACCATCTACGGCGGCTCGACAAGCGCGAAGCTGTTCCTCAACGTACGCGAGAAAAAGTCGCTGTGCTACTATGCAAGCGCACAGTTTGTCGCCTCTAAGGGATTGATGATCGTCAACTCCGGCATTGAGAACGGAAATTTCGAGGTCGCACGCGATGAAATCCTGCACCAGCTGGATTTGTGCCGCAAGGGCGAAATTACGGACGCAGAACTCGAAAGCGCACGCAAAACGCTGGTCAACGGCTGGCGTACCATGCTCGACGACCCGCTTACACTCGAGCGCTACTGGATGGGACAGGCGGCTGCAGGCACGCTCGTATCGCCCGAGGAGCGCATCGAGCAGGTGGCCGACATCACGCGCGAGCAGGTCATTGCCGCGGCACAGAGCACAGCGCTTGACACGGTATTCTTTATGAAGGGAGCGGCAAAATGATAAAGAATTATTCCGCTCTGCACGAGAGTATGCAGACCCGCACGCTGGCAAACGGTCTGCGCATCTGCTATCTGCCCAAGAAGGGTTTCAGCAAGACCTTCGCCATTCTGGCGACCGATTTCGGTTCGGTGGACGCATCGTTCACCTTTGAGGGTAAGCGGTATGACACGCCGGCGGGCGTTGCGCACTTCCTTGAGCATAAGATGTTCGAGGATGAGGACGGCAATGCACTGCAGAAATTCGCCCGCACCGGTGCAAGTCCGAACGCGTTCACAAGCCACACCATGACGGCGTATCACTTTTCCTGCACCGACCGGTTTGAGGAGAATCTAAAGATTCTGCTTAAATTCGTGTTCACGCCGTACTTCACGGATGAAAACGTGGAGAAGGAACGCGGCATTATCAATCAGGAGATCCGCATGGTAGAGGACACACCCAATTGGGAGGTGTTCGTCGGCGCGTATGAGGGCCTGTACCGCAATCATCCGGTGCGCGTGTCCATTCCGGGCAGCGAGGAGAGCATTTCGCATATTACACCGGAGCTGCTGTACACCTGTCACCGTGCGTTTTACAGTCCGAAGAACATGGCACTCGTGGTGTGCGGCACAGCGGACTTCGAGCAGGTATGCCGCATGGCAGAGGAGATTTCACCGAAGGACGCACCCGAGATCGGTCAGCGTCATTACGGCGAGCGCCGCGCGGAAGTCCATCAGCCGGTTGTGACGCGCAAAATGCAGGTGTCGCTGCCGCAGTGCATGGTCGGCTTTAAGGACGAGCCGGTTCCGGCAGGCGAAAGCCGCCTGCGCCGCAGTCTGATCGGTGATCTGGCGGTGCGTATTCTGTGCGGCGATACCTCTCCGCTGTATGCAAAGCTGTACGAGAAGCGGCTGCTCGGACGCGATTTTGATGTGGATTATTCGCTCATTCCGGATGGTGCATGCGCGATCCTCGGCGGCGAGAGCCGAGATCCGGCGGCCGTGCGCGAAGCACTTGAGCGGGAGACTGCACGGCTGGCGCAGGAGGGTATCGAGCCGAAGCTGTTCCGCCGCATGAAGAACGCGCTGTACGGCATGCGTTTGCGTATGCTGGATGTGCCCGATCTGTATGCACGACAGGAGATCGCGTCTGTTTTTGCGGGTGAGCATTATCTGGATTTTGCCGGGCTGTTTGACACCATCCATGCGGAGGATGTGCAGGAAATGTTCCGCCGTTGGGCACAGCCGAACCGCTCGACCATGTCGGTGGTAGAGCCGAAGTAACGATAGAAAGAAGAAAGATCATGGAACACGCAATTTCATTTCCGGCGCTCGGACTGGATTTTAACATCAACCGTGTCGCCGTCAATCTGTTCGGCAAGGATATTTACTGGTATGGCATTATTATCTGCCTGGGCTTTGTGCTGGCAGCACTGTATGTCAATCGACGGACGAAGGAGTTCGGCGTTACGTCGGACAATCTGATGGACTGCCTGATCATCTGTGTGCCGGTCGGCATCATCTGCGCTCGTATTTACTATGTGGCATTTGAATGGGGCTATTACAGCCAGCATCCGAATGAGATCATCGCCATCTGGAAGGGCGGCATTGCGATTTACGGTGCGGTCATCGGTGTTGTGATTGCACTGGCGGTGTACAGCAGAATTAAGAAACTGTCGTTTGCCAGCCTGTGCGATCTGGCGGCGTTCGGTCTGCTGATCGGTCAGTGCATCGGAAGATGGGGCAACTTTGTCAACGGTGAGGCACATGGCGGTGCAACCTCTCTGCCGTGGGGCATGAGCATTGACGGCGCTTCTCCGGTGCATCCGACCTTCCTGTATGAGTCGCTGTGGAACTTTGTCGGTTTCCTTGTGCTGCATTTCTATTCGAAGAAGCGCAAGTTTAAGGGCGAAATGGCGCTGCTGTATGTAGCGTGGTACGGTCTGGGCCGTGCGTGGATCGAGGGCCTGCGGACGGACAGCCTGTATCTCGGCCCGGTGCGCGTATCGCAGCTGCTGGCCGGCATAAGCTGCATTGCGGCGATTGCTGTGCTGGTGTGCCGATATAAGCGCATCAAGGTCGAGAAGGCATTCTACGCGCCGGAGCAGGACAAGGCGGACGAGAAAAAAGGCGAATAACATTTCACGATAAAGGAGAACGACAATATGAGTGCAGTAAGAATGGACGGCAAGGCACTGTCTGCGAAGGTGCGCGGTAGCATTCTGGCAGAGACCGAGGCGCTGAAAAAGCAGGGTGTAACGCCGGGGCTGGCGGTTATTATCGTCGGCAACGATCCGGCGAGCGAGATTTACGTCCGCAATAAGGAGCGCGCCTGCGAGCAGTGCGGCTTTTACAGCGAGAAGTACGCGCTTCCCGAAGAGACCACGCAGGAGGAACTGCTCGGTCTGATTGCACAACTGAACGAGAGCCCGGCAATTTCGGGCATCCTGTGCCAGATGCCGGTGCCGAAGCATATTTCCGAGCAGGCGGTCATCGACGCCATCGATCCGAAAAAGGACGTGGACGCGTTCCATCCGGTTAATGTCGGCAAGATCATGGTCGGCAATTTTGATTTCGTGCCGTGCACGCCCGCGGGTGTCATGGAGCTGCTTGACGAGTACAAGATCGACCCGAAGGGCAAGGAGTGCGTCGTAGTCGGCCGCTCGAATATCGTCGGCAAGCCGATGAGCATGCTGCTGCTGCACCGTCACGGTACGGTTACCATCTGCCACAGCCGCACGCAGGATCTTGCAGAGGTGTGCCGCCGTGCGGATATTCTGGTAGCCGCTGTCGGCAAGGCAGGCTTTATTACGCCGGATATGGTCAAGGAGGGCGCAGTGGTGATTGACGTGGGCATCAACCGTAACGCCGAGGGCAAAGTCTGCGGCGATGTGGCGCCGGAGGTTATGGAAAAGGCCTCTTACATGACGCCGGTTCCGGGCGGTGCTGGTCCGATGACCATCACCATGCTGATGAAGAATACGCTCAAGGCGGCAAAGCTCCAGCACGGCATTCAGTAAACAAAAACCGCCCGTATCCGGGTTGACAATCCGGGTGCGGGCGGGTATACTAAAGATAACGAAAGGTGCTGCCGGTAGACGGTCAGCCCCTAAAGAAAACGGAAGAAATAACCGCAATCATTGGGAGTGAGAGGCGGTTATTTCTTCTTTGGTCCTAAAATACGCTCAATAAGTACAAGTATCACTACAAGAATTACGAGATATTCCATAAAACCACCCCCTTTACAGGGGCAAGACTTAACCGCCTACCGCAGGCGCGGCAGCACCTTTCTTAACGACAAGTATATCAGAAATCGACTGCCTTTGCAATCCCACCAAATTTCGGCGGGATTGTTTTTATTTTGTAAATTAGAAAAGATTGACCTTTGTCCGGATTCATTCTATAATAAAGCTAATGAGTTAACCGCAACATACGGTTTATCACGTCAGGGGAGGACGAATACAATGGATATGAAGAAGCTTGCCGGCGATAAGGCGGCAGAGTATGTAAAGGACGGCATGGTTGTTGGCCTGGGCACCGGTTCCACTGCGTACCACATGGTAAATGCAGTAGGCGAGATGGTAAAGAACGGCCTGAAGATTCAGGCGATCCCGACCTCCAAGGCTACCGAGGCGCAGGCTCGTGAACTGGGCATTCCGCTGCTGACCATCGACGAGCTGGATCACGTTGATCTGGCAATCGACGGCGTAGATGAGATCGACCCGCAGTTCAACGCCATCAAGGGCGGCGGCGGTGCGCTGTACCGCGAGAAGGTCGTTGCATCCATGGCGAAGGAAGTTATCTGGATCATGGACGAGTCCAAGCTGGTGGACAAGATCGGCGCTTTCCATCTGCCGGTTGAGATCGCACAGTACGGCTCCAAGCAGGCGATGGAGCGCATGGCAGCTTACGGCTGGAATCCGGTTCTGCGTGTACGCGACGGCAAGACCTTTGTTACCGATAACGGCAACTTTATCGCGGATCTGCACCTCGGCGCAGGCTTTGACATTCAGGACGTTTACTCCAAGCTGACCGGCATGCTCGGCGTGCTGGAGCATGGTCTGTTCCTCAACATGTGCAAGCGCATGATCGTCGGCCACTCCAACGGTGAGGTTCAGGTCATCGAAAATCCGTCCAAGTAAGCGCAGCTGAAAGGCAGGAGAATTAATGATGGATCAGAACGATCAGAACGACCGCTTCGACAGATTCGACCGCTTTGAGCCGGACTTCAGCCGGTTCGAGAGTGCCTCGGACCGTAGTGAGCGCTCGAGCAGCCTCGACCGCAGTGAGCGTCCCGCACGCACAGGCAGACGTCAGCCGGCACGTCCGGTGCGTTCCGGCATGCGCATGGGCAAAGGCAAGCCGATGCGCAGAGCATCGGTCAAGCTGAACTACCGCATGGTGCTCTGCATTGCCGTGCTGGTACTGCTTTTGCTGACGATCATCTTCGGCGGACTGTTCAAGTCCCGCGGCAGTAAAATTGCGGACCTGAACTCGCAGATCGAAACACTGAATAAGGATAAGGACAATCTGTCCGCACAGATTGGTGCGCTGACGCAGGAGAATCAGACCCTGCAGAGCAGCATCACCGCAACGCTTCCTGCGGCTAAGACCGCAGAGACCAACAGCATCGTGGATCTGATCCCGATGCTGAACGACGGCGTTTATGTAGTACAGAGCACCGGCTCGCAGCTTCGCTACATCAGCGTTCCAAAGGGCTACCTGCAGGACAAGCTGGGCGAGTACCGCGATGACGCTTCCGGCTATGCCGCCTCCACCGGCGATGCACCGATCTGCCAGTACTATGTGCTGTTCACCGACCGCGTGATCGGTCTTGCAGAGGGTGACACCGGCTTTGTCAGCACCGACCGCAGCGCAACCGGCTCGACGAGCACGATTCCGTCCGGCTTCTATGACTTTGTTGCTTCGTTCTTCAATAACAGCAGCAATACCACGGCTTCCGGCAGCAGTTCGAGCGATAGCAGCAGCTCGGATAGCAGCTCTGACAGTTCGAGCGACAGCAGTGCGTCCGACAATTCGTCTGACAGCAGCGCTTCTTCCGCATCTGCGGATGCAAACGCATAATCTGCGGAAAAATTAAAAAAATCAGAGGCATGGACTTGACAGTTCGTGCCTCTTGTGCTATGCTATTAAAAGCCGCATTGTGCATAGGCTTTTGTAAGTGTGTATCAAACGATGCACCGCCGTGCCAAGCGTGACTCTACAACGAAAGAGAGGGAAAACATATGTATGCCATTCTGAAAACTGGCGGCAAGCAGTACAAGGTATCCGAGGGCGACGTAATCTACGTTGAGAAGCTCGGCGTAGAGGACGGTGCTACCGTATTCTTTGACGAGGTTCTGGTAGTAGGCGAGGGTGATTCCATCACCGTAGGCGCTCCGTACGTTTCCGGCGCGGTTGTAACCGGCACGGTTGAGAAGACCGGCAAGGGCAAGAAGATCAACATCTTCAAGATGAAGCCGAAGAAGGGTTATCGCCGTCGTCAGGGTCATCGTCAGCCGTACACCAAGGTGACCATCGCGTCCATCAAGGCGTAAGACCGTGACCAAAGTCACTTTTTCGCTGCAGGAGGATAAAATCCTCGCGGTAGATATTCTCGGCCACGCAGGCTATGCGGAGGAAGGGGAAGACATCGTTTGCGCAGCGATCTCCAGTGCGGTTATGCTGACGCATGCGCTGCTGTATGATGTACAGCATATTCCGGTCGATACTCTCATCGAGGATGACGGAGCGCATATCCGCTTTACGTTGCCGAAAGGCGATGTGGAACGCGGACAGGATGCACTTTGTGCTCTGAAGCTGCATTTTTCCGAACTGGAACAAAATTATTCTGATTTCTTGAACGTAATGGAGGTGCAAGCAGATGCTGAAGATTAGCTTACAGTTTTTCGCTCATAAAAAGGGCGTTGGTTCGACCAAGAACGGTCGTGATTCCGAGTCCAAGCGACTGGGTGTAAAGCGTGCAGACGGTCAGACCGTACCGGCAGGCAACATCCTGGTTCGCCAGCGCGGCACCAAGATCCACCCGGGTGTGAATGTTGGCCGCGGTAAGGACGACACCCTGTTCGCAAAGGTTGAGGGCGTTGTTCGCTTCGAGCGTCTGGGTAAGGACCGCAAGCAGGTTTCCGTTTACCCGCAGTAATTATAGCGTTGCGTATAGGGGGCTTCAAAAGCCCCCTATATTCAAATTCCGGTTCCTTGTGAAACCGAAATTTGATACCCCAACGGCGCCGCACAATGCGGCTGGGTCGGGGTAACAAAACATCCGGCAAAGCTGGACGTTTTGTTGCGGCACGGAGTGCCGCGATTAAATGATTGCGCCGGAGGCGCAATTCGCTGCGGCGGGCCGATGGCTCGATTTTCCGTTCGGAAAATCTGCCATGTGGTTGCAGTTTGCAAGCAAACTGGTATTTTATTGTCCCAGACTTCGTCTGGGATTTTGTTGATTTTAGATAGATATTACACCTTTGAGAAGAAAGGAGGACTACCATGTTTATTGATATTGCAAAAATCAAGATCGTATCCGGCAAGGGTGGTGACGGCAAGGTTGGTTTTCACCGCGAAAAGTATGTGGCGGCCGGCGGTCCGGACGGCGGCGACGGCGGCCGCGGCGGCTCGGTCATCTTCAAGGTAGATGACAATCTGTCCACGCTGCTCGATTTCCGTTACAAGAAAAAGTATGTTGCGGCTCCCGGTGAGCCGGGCGGCGGCAAGCGCTGCAAGGGCAAGGATGGTGCGGACCTGATCATTCGTGTACCGCGCGGCACGATCATCCGTGACCAGAAAACCGGTCAGGTCATGAAGGATATGTCCGACAGCGAGCCGTTTGTAGCGGCCAAGGGCGGCAACGGCGGCTGGGGCAACACGCATTTTGCAACGCCGACGCGTCAGGCACCGCGTTTTGCCAAGCCGGGTCTGCCGGGTGTCGAGCGCGACATTATCCTTGAGCTGAAGCTGCTGGCCGATGTCGGTCTGGTCGGCTTCCCGAACGTCGGCAAGTCCACGCTGCTGAGCATGGTCTCGGCGGCGCGTCCGAAGATTGCAAACTACCACTTCACGACTCTGGTGCCCAACCTCGGTGTGGTTTCGGTCGGTGAGGAGCAGAACTTCGTCATGGCCGACATTCCGGGCATTATCGAGGGCGCGAGCGAGGGTGCCGGTCTGGGCCACGACTTCCTGCGCCACATTGATCGCTGCCGTCTGCTGCTGCATCTGGTTGACGCGGCAGGCAGTGAGGGCCGCGACCCAATCGACGACATTGAGAAGATCAACGCCGAGCTTGCCGGTTACAGCGAGTTTCTGGCAGCGCGTCCGCAGATCATTGTTGCCAACAAGACCGACCTGCTGGGCGATGACCGTGAGCCGGTCGAGAAGATCCGCAAGTACGCAGAGGAGCGCGGCTTCCTGTTTGCGGAGCTGTCCGCGGCGACCAACCAGGGCGTCAAGGAGCTGATGAATCTGACGTGGCACGAGCTGCAGCAGCTCCCGCCGGTATTCATCTACGAGCCGGAGTTCGTCGAGGTCGAGGAGAAGGCCGCAACCGAGAACGACTGGACCATCGAGCGCGACGGCGACGCATACGTTGTCACCGGTGCATGGGTGGACAAGATTATGGGCTCGGTCAACATCGACGACTACGAATCCCGCCAGTATATGGATCGTATGCTCCAGTCTGCAGGCATTTACGCCAAGCTGGAGGAAATGGGCATCGAGGAGGGCGCTCCGGTCGTGATCGGAGAGTTCGAGTTCGAGTACGTTTATTAAAGCGCGAAAAAGAGGACCTTGGGGTCCTCTTTTTTTATCGTATATACAGAGTGAAGTGTGGAGAACGTAGTGGGAGTAGCATAATGCAGAATCACTAAAAAATTATATCGTCCTATGTTCAACTCGCTGAAATAGTGCTACAATTAACTCAGAATGCACAAAAGGGGAGTTGACAAACTGTGCAACAACAAAAGAACGATAAAACAACCTGCCTGTTGCTTGCGCTGACCACGATTTTCTGGGGCAGCCTGTACACGGCAAGCAAGGTACTGCTCGATGTGATTCAGCCGTTCACGCTTCTGTGCCTGCGCTACATCATCGCAGCCATTGCCATGACCATCCTGCAGCGCCTTCGCAAACCCGACCCGAACGGAAAGCCGCGCAGGATCAAGGGCGGCGACTGGAAATATGTTATCATGTTCGGTCTGGGCGGCTATGTGCTGTCCATCGGCTTGCAGCAGTACGGCACCAAGCTGGCGGGCGCATCGCTGGCTTCGCTCATCAACTGCATGAATCCGATCGCCATCTGCTTTTTCGCTGTTCTGCTGCTGCATGAGCGCATGACGATGAAGAAGGTCGTCTGCATTGTCAGCGCGGTTGCCGGTGCGGTCTGCATCGTCGGGGGAGACGCCGGCGGCGGTCATATTCTCGGCATAGCGCTTTCGCTCGGTTCGGTGCTGACGTGGAGCGCGCTGAGCGTGTTCATGCGCTCGTTCTCGCAGAAGTATGACGCGCTGACCGTCACGACTTACGGTATTTACGTTGCCGCTATCGGCACGCTGCCGCTGATGCTCCGCGAGATCATCACCCACCCGGAGATGGACTTCCTGCACGCGAAGTACATCCTTGTGCTGTTTTATGTGGCGATTTTCTGCACGACCATTCCGCATTCGCTGTGGAATTACTGTCTCTCCCGTGCAGAGGCGAGCACCTGTTCTCTGTTTTACCCGATTCAGCCGCTCACCTCGATGGTGCTCGGTGTCCTGCTGCTGAACGAGCATATGACGGTCGGCTTTATTGCCGGTGCGGTGCTTATCGTGTTCGGTGTGCTGTATTCAACGCTCGGCAAAGAGAAAAACAGATGAGCCGCCTCGGCTATGCCCGATGTTACAGGTTAAGCTGAAAAAACCTCCTGTCTTCAGAAAGAAGGCAGGAGGTTTTTGCAATCATTCAAAACGGCGAAAGAGAGATGATGATGAAGTCCAAAGGGTAGAAACGCAGGGATGCAGTTCGGACGGTGCCGGATTGCAGCCGGTTTGCTGAATTTACAATCCCAAATCCTTAAACCGCGAATACATGGACTGTGCGCCGTACAGTGCCGCCACCGGATTGTGCTGCAGTACCCGGTCCTTGACGATCATAACCGTTGTCGGAACCTTGCTGTGGCGCAGAAACAGGGTATCATGTCCGACGCACAGACCAATCACGATGTTGAAATCGCAGCCGTGCGCGGCAAGCGTCTTGGCCTGCATGATCGGGTTGCACATGGACTCGTGTCCGCAGCCGCCGTTGAGCTTTTTCTCGTTCGGCACGCCGATCTCGGTCTTGTCCTGTGCACCGACCTTGCAGCCGACCGTGAAATATTCGATGCCCTTTGCCTTGAGAATACGGGCGAAGATGGAAGTCTCTCGCATCAGACCGACGCAGGACGCGATGCCGATCTTTTTATAACCCATGCGCTTGATGAACTCGATGGTTTCCTCGACACGGGTCAGGCGGCCGTAAAACTCGCCTTCAATGCACGCGGAGGTGCGGGCAATCAGACCCTGTTCCGGGTCGTTGCGGTAGATTTCAAGTGTTTCCTCGAGCAGTGCCTTATCTACGTTCGTCGTCAAGCAGAACGGCGGGTACTGCTCCTCGCTGGCCGAACGGCAGCCGAGTCTGCTGCAGTCCGAGCAGCTGTGTGTGCATTTCAGTTCCGACATAATCCTTTCCTCCCTGTAAAACGATGTTATGCCTTTGCGTTTGTGTCCTGTGCGGGCTTGATGATTTTGCCGCTGCAGCAGTCGTCCTCAGCCTCGGCTGCTGCTGCCGGCTGGAAGCTAACAGAGGAGGCCTTTGTGGATTTAGTGGCGGTATCGGTGGAAGCGTCGCTCTCTGGTGCATCCGGAACATCATCGAAGAAGATATATGCATTGTCTGCGAACTTGGTCGCATCGGTGCCTTCCTTGAGCACGCCAATCTGGGTCAGCTCCTCGGCGTTCTGCTTGAGTGCGTCATAGCCGCCCTGAACCGAAGGCTTGTAGTTGTAGGTCTTGAGAATCTGTGCGCAGAAGTCCGCGTCGCCGGAGACATACTCCTTTTCGGTGATGATCTTTGCGGTCTCGTCCGGGTTTTCCTGTACCCACTGAGATGCCTTCTGTACGGCACGGGTGAAGGCTGCTGCAGCCTTCGGGTTCTCCTCAGCCAGCTTGCTGGTGACGAATGCTGCGCAGCAGTACTCGTCCTTGTACTCGGGATCGGTTGCGGTGTCGATGAGAGCGGTCAGACCGTACTGCTCCTCTGCAATAGAAGCCGCCGGGTCGCCGAGTGCGATTGCGTCAACGGCACCGTTCTGTAGTGCCTGTGCAAGATCGTTGCGGGAGTAAACCGAGAATTCAACCTCCATGTTCTGGTCGGTCACGCCGATGCCTGCCGCGCTCAGCGAGCGCTTGGAGACAACGGTTGCCGCGTCAGCCAGACCGGGTACGCCGATCTTCTTGCCCTTGAGGTCGGCAATGCTTTTGATGTTGCTGCCACCGGGTACGAGCAGCTTGGTGCAGCCGGTGTGCAGGCCGGTGGTGAACTTGATGGGCAGGCCGTTCTCGAGCGGCTGGAGCATTTTGCCGATCAGGCCCATGCCGACATCAACCTGATCCGCGCCGATGGCCTCGGAAACGTGTGCCGCGTCAACCGTTACCTGCTCAATGTCCAGACCTTCGTCCTCAAAGTAGCCGTTCTCGATCGCGATGTACATCGGTGCGGCACAGAGAGAAGGAGAGTAGATCAGACGCAGGTGGGTTGCGCCGGAATCGGCGGAATCTGCTGCCGTGGAAGCGTCCGAATTGCTGCTTGAGCCGCCGCAGGCGGTAAGCGAGAGTGTCAGTGCAGCTGCGAGAAGTCCGCTTGCCGCTCGAAATAAAATACCGTTCTTTTTCATGGTTTTCTGTCCTTTCAAGGAAAATATATAATAAAAACAATAATAATGAATGTGCGTTCTTTAATACGATCTTAAATGTAGTAGTTGGGCTCTTTGATTGTGCCGCCGTAATGGAGCTGACGAAGGATCTCCGCACGGTAGTGAAGAAAATCCTCCGAGCTGCGTGCTCTCGGGCGGGCCAACTTGATATCCAGCGTGCCGGTGATGCGTCCCGGTCGGGGTGTCATAACGACCACCTTGTCCGAAAGATACACGGCCTCATCCACATCATGCGTTACCATGATGGCGGTCATGCCGGTTTCCTTCCAGATGCGCAGGATCTCGTCCTGCATGTTCATGCGGGTGAAGGCATCGAGTGCACCGAGCGGCTCATCGAGCAGGAGCACCTTGGGCTTGCCAACGAGTGCTCTTGCGAGAGACGCGCGCTGGCACATGCCGCCGGAAAGCTGGTGCGGATACGAATGCTCGAAGCCCTTGAGGCCGACCATCTCGATAAATTCGTCTACGCGGTTCTTTTCCTGCTTGTAGATGCCGCGGGCGCGCAGACCGAACGCGATATTATCGTAAATCGACAGCCACGGGAACAGCGTGTGCTCCTGAAACATGAAGCCGCGGTCTGCACCGGGGGCCTTGATAGGTGTACCGTCCAGCGTCAGGCTGCCGTCATCCATCGGAATCAGACCGGAGATCAAACGCAGCAGCGTGGACTTGCCGCAGCCGGACGGTCCGATCAGCGAAACGAACGAACCGGCGGGAATATCGAGCGAAACATTGTCGAGAGCGGTAATGCGCTCTCCGGTGGGATTGACAAAATGCTTGGATACACCCGAAATCGAAATACTTCCTACCATTTGATAACTCCTTTCTGCCATGCGAGCACGCGGTCGCGGAACTTGAACAGCAGCGTGATGAGAATGAAGAAGGTGACTGCAATGATGATCAGTCCGGCATATACGTTGGCATATGCCATCATTTCCTTCTGCCAGTTGATGTACCAGCCGATGCCGTATTTGGCGCCGAGCATTTCGGCGGTGACCAGCGTGATGAACGACGAGCAGGTGCCGTTGAACAGGCCGAGGAACATATGCGGCATAGCAGCCGGAATGCCGACCTTGGCAATGCGGTAGAAGCCGCCCGCGCCAAGCGTCGAGGAGACCTCGAAGTACGAGTTGGGGATGGAAGCGATGCCGCTGCTGGTGAGCACGGTAGTCGGGAACCACACAGCCAGCGCAATCAGGAAGGCACTGGCGGAAACCGCAGTCGGGAAAGCAATGAGCACTAGCGGGATCCACGCGGTGGACGGGATTGGGCCGAGCACGCGGACGAGCGGCTGTACCCAGTAGGCGAAGGTCTTGTTGAAGCCGATGGCGATACCGGTCAGCACGCCGACAACCGCACCGCCGAGCCAGCCGAAGAACAGCAGGCGTGCGGAGTATGCAAGGCAGGTCGCGAGGAACGCGCTGTCATCAACGAGAACGCCGAACACACGGTCGAGCGAGGGAAAGTACAGCACCGGCAGAATCGCAAACTTGGCGGTCAGCAGGTTGAGGATGTTCAGCACCAGAACCGCTCCTGCATAGAACAGTGCGCTGTACGACAGCTTATCGCGTACCTTGGTGTTGCCGAGCGATATCAGCAGGGCAATCACATACACGGCCAGTCCGATGAGCAGCGCCCATGTAAAATAAGGATGTTCTGCGGCAGGATGCTGCGCGGAATCCGGCAGCAGAATATCGCAGGCGAGCGCCAGAAGAATGGAGAGAACTGGCAGTGATTTGACAAAATGCTTCACAAGGGAGAACTCCTTTCGACAAAAAATGGCAGAAGACGTATGCCTTCCGCCAGGATGGTTTATGCGCGTTATTCGCACATTCGCCAGGTCACAAGGGAACGCATACACGAGCAGCGGTGCATACACATACAGCAGCGATTCATACAGTACATTCGGCTCATGACAGGTTCTCCTTTCAATTCATATAAATCCTATCGGGTTTCAGTAGTTGAAAGTATAGACTTGAATGTCCTAATTGTCAATAGGAATACTGTGATTTTGGATAGTATGCCAAAAACGATTTGTCTGAAAGAGAGAATTTGTCGCTTTGCATAAAGAACCGCCGCAGCAGGATTTCTTGTGGGATCGGGTGGCTGAATCCACGCTTTTGTGCTACAATATTTACAGGTGATGAATATGATTTTTAAACCGCGTCCGCTCAGCAGAACCATGCTGGATGACGCTTCACTTGTCCGCGATAAGCAGCACTGCCGCCGGATCGGTCCGTGCGGTGTTGGTCGTCGGGCATTATATTTGAACAGTTATTTTATTGACCGGCATTATTATGTGCCGTTTTCCGCCATTACGCGGGCATTTAAGTTTATAGAAGAAGGCACCGGCGGTGTCCGGGGTGTGCTTGCAGGCAGAGCCTGTCTGCTTGTGGAGTATGACGGCGGCATGCAGCAGGTGTGCTGTTTCAAGTACGAGGATCAGATTGACGAGCTGCTGCGCGTGCTGCACAAGATGCATCCGGAGATTCCGTGCGTCAGCGAGGAAGAGGAGGCTGAACTCGAGGTCGAGTACGAGCGCCGGAGAGCGGAAGAACGCCGACGACCGCCGCTCAGCATGCGCGCCGAGCGGGAGATTGAGGAGCTGGAGAATGCGATCGCGTACCTCGAGCGCAAGCCCGAGCTGTACAAGCGGCTCAGTCGTGCAGCCAAACGGCGGCGCAACTACCAGAGCAGGAGCGCGGGATACCGCTGGGCGGCTGCAGCGATCATGGTGCTCGGGGCGGCGGCGCTGATTTACGGCGTGGTGTCGCTCGTGTGCCGCGGTTTCTCCGGCGGATACCTGCTGCTGTGTCTGCTGGCGGCAGTTTTCCTGTTTGGCGGATGGCGCCTGCTGCCGACGGCGCGCAACAACAATGCGGCTGTTCTGCGCGGGGATAAGCAGGCGCGGGTACAGATGCAGAACTATATCGACCGTTTTCCGGCATTTCCGCTGCCCGCACGGTACGCGCACCCGATCGTGCTGCGCCGTATGCAGCAGGCCATCGCGGAAGGCCATGCGCTGAACGTCATGGAGGCGCTTGAGGTCGTCAAGACCGATCTGCAGACCATGAATGCGGATATGCAGGTATCGCAGGAGGAATACGCCGAGATTTCTACGATCAAGCCGCTGTTTCTGAATGCGGATTATAAGTAAGAAATCCGGCCTGAGGCTTGCAAAGCTGTTGACAACAGTATGTTTTCTCCCGTATAATAAATGCAGTAAAATGAAGTCGAAAAAGAGGGGATGGACGGATATGCTGTGTAAAAACAGAACATGCGGCGTTCCGTTGAATCCAATAGGAAAACGATGAAAACCAAGGACCTTCTGCCCGCAAAATGGCAGTCGGTCCCTTTTTTTAGGGAGGAAACTGATATGATCGAAAATTGGAATGACGTCCATATCGTACCGGAATTCAGCGATCAGGGTGTGGACTGCTACCGTCTGGCGGGCGGCAGCTTTGTCAATGAATACTACATCGTCTCGGAGGCCGAGACCCGCAAGCTGATGAACCATCCGGAGGTTGTCGGCTACGAGGTGTATGCGTCGCTTGTGACGGCTACCTCGCAGATGATGTACTACCTCAAGGAGCAGAAAAAGATCACTTCGGCGAACATTCTGTCCATTCTGCGCGGCGCACTCAACTACCCGCTCGAGGAAAGCTGCTACAAGGAGCATATCCGCGTGCATGACATCAGCTTTATGTCCAGTGAGCGCGTGTTCGGCGAGAATGATGAGATGTCGCTCGATATCAAGTACTGCAAGCTGACCATGGTGCCCAACAGCACGCTGATGATCGGCGATATCATCGCCTCGGGCGAGACGCTTGTGCAGTGCCTGCGCTATGTCACCGACTATTACCGCAAGCAGGGCGCCAAGCTGCGCAACATCCTGCTGTTTACCATCGGCGGTACCCAGGGCATTGAGATTCTCGAAAAGCTGACTAAAGAAATCCGCACCTACTGGCCGGACTTTGAGGGCTTCATCACCGTGTACTACGAGGGCGTTTTCAGCTGCTACGAGGAAGGCGACAAGGGCGTTTCCGGCATCAACCGTGCGCTCATCGACTTTTACTGGAAGGGCGGCATTGTGGCGCCGGAGTTCCGCCGTCAGACGCTTTCCATGCAGAATCCGCTGTTTGAGAAGTGCACGATCTACGATGGCGGTGCACGCCGTTACGAAATCCACGAGCACATTGAAGAGGTGCTGGAATTCTGGAACGGCATTCTCGCGCGTGCCGACAAGATCGACAAGCAGGCGCTGCTGGAGGAAAAACTGGGTCATGCGCTGCCGATTTCCTATGAGGACTGGCTGAAGGACTGCCACTATGAAAAGCTGGACGCAAAGCTGACGCGCTGGCTGTATCAGCAGGAGCGCGGCTTTGTCGAGAGCCTGAAGGACGTAACGCTGGAGGAGATCGCGCATCAGCGCATTGACGAGTTCACCACGACGCTCAAAAAGTACATTCTTTGACAAATACACAAAAGGGGGATAAAATCTATGAAAAATGACAACACACCGGTCGATATCGACTTTGCGGAAGCGGCTGTGCCGCATTATGCGCGCCGCGGCATCGTAACTATGTTCATGATCATGCTGGGTTTCACCTTCTTCTCGGCCAGCATGTGGGTCGGCAAGGAGCTGGCAGACGGACTGGATTTCGGCGGCTTTATCATCTCCATGATCATCGGCGGCCTGATCCTGAGCCTGTACACCGGTCTGCTCGGTTATGTCGGCGCGGAAACCGGCATGAGCCTTGACCTGCTGGCACGCAAAGCCTTCGGTGCAAAAGGCTCGTACTTGCCGAGCGCGATGATCTCGTTTACGCAGATCGGCTGGTTCGGCGTCGGTATCGCCATGTTTGCCATTCCGGTTGCAAATGAGCTGCTCGGCGGCAGCACAGCGGCTGAATGGGTGCTCGTTATCATTGCGGGTGTGTGCATGACGGCCTCGGCGTATTTCGGCATCAAATCGCTGACGCTCATCAGCTATATTGCGGTTCCGCTGGTTGCAATCCTGGGTACGGTTGCCATGGTGATGGCGGTCAAACAGGGCAACGGTACGCTGATTGATCAGTTTGCCAAGTCCAGCGGTACGCTGACCGTTGTCGGCGGCGCCGGTCTGGTTATCGGCTCGTTTGTCTCTGGCGGCACGGCAACGCCGAACTTCTCCCGCTTTGCCCGCAACGGCAAGGTTGGTGCGGTCACGACCGTTATCGCGTTCTTTATCGGCAACTCGCTGATGTTTTTCTTCGGCGGTATTTCGTCGGTCTACGTCGGCGGCAATGATATTTTTGAGGTTATGATCAACCTCGGTCTGTTCTATCTGGCGATTCTGGTCCTCGGTCTCAACATCTGGACCACGAACGATAATGCACTGTATTCGGCGGGTCTGGGTCTGGCGAACATTTTCGGCCAGAGAAAGAAGCCGATGGTGCTGGTTTCCGGTATTATCGGCACCGTGCTTGCGGTCTGGCTGTACTGGAATTTCACCGGCTGGCTGAATATCCTCAACTGTACGCTGCCGCCGGTCGGCATCATTCTGGTGATGAGCTTCTTCATGGACCGTGAAAAGTACAAGGACGTTGAAGTGACCGAAAACGTCAACTGGTTTGCGGTTTTCGGCGTTGTGCTGGGCGCTGTGGTGGCAAATCTGGTCCCGTGGGGTATCGCATCCATCAACGGCATGATCGTTGCCGCTGTGTGCTATCTGGTCGGCAGCAAGGCGAAAAAGTAAGCAGAATCAAAAAAATCCTCGGTTTAACCCAAGGTCAGCCGAACTTGCTGACCTTGCGGTTTGATCGGGGATTTTTTATTTTGCCGCAATACAAAAATGAGGAGAATATACAGCATGATATTGAATATACTGACGTTTATTGTATCCGTTCTTCGAGGACTGGCAGAAAAACAATGAACGACAAAGAGGGTTGCGGATTGATTACATATCAGCCGTGCGTCCGCTGTGCAGAGCAGCTGCTAACGCGAAAGGAACAGATCTGCAAACCATAATTTTCATGAATAGGAACACATTGTGCATACGGTTTTTCTACATGAATTGCACGATTTCAGTAAATACTACCACTATCGCAGCAGAAATACCGAAAATGGGAGGCGGAATTGCTATGAAAGCAACCGGAATCGTGCGCCGGATCGACGATCTCGGCCGCGTTGTTATTCCGAAGGAAATCAGAAGAACGCTTAGGATTCGAGAGGGCGACCCGTTGCAGATGACATTGGCACAGTGGGAGAAATTCTGTTTTGCGGTAAGCAATTTAGCCAAAAGAAATGGGTGGAGTTAGTACATAATGATGGAAAATGATGTGCTGACAATGAGAATATGCAAAGACATAATAGGAAGTAACTGGTTTTTGCGAATTGGCGCCGTCCGTGCTATCTAAGAAGGCCGAGCCGCTCAAGGTATGGCTGGCGATGGTGGGGCGTGTGAGGATCTGGATGTGCTGCACCGCGCGGAGCGGGTGCAGGTGCTGTGAGCGGAAAACAATCAACCGAACAGAAAAAGAGCGAAACCATACGGTTTCGCCCTTTGTTTGTTGAAAACGGAGACGGTCGATCGGCTCCGGCTCAGTAGCTGACGATCAATCCGCCGCGCTCGGCGTAGTAGCTGCAGAGCCCGCGGGTCGGCAGGATCTCGATGCTTGTATTTTCCCAGATATCCAGAATGCTGTTTTTCAGCGTCTGAGCCAGTGCGAGATTATCACAATGGCTGATCGCGACATTTCCGCCGATGAATCCGTGCTCCTTCATGGTGCTGACCAGCGTCTGTACGACCTTTTTTGCACCGCGCGCCTTGCTTTCAAAGGCGATCTTTCCCTCGTCACTGCCGCTGCCGATGCCCCAGATGCCGAGAGCCTTGGCGAGCATACCCGTCAGACGGTGGATGCGTCCGTTCTTGATCAGGTTGTCAAATGAGGAGAGCGCAAAGAGAATTTTGGTTTTCTGCAGAAAACCTCTGGCGTGCGCCGCAATATCGTCAAAGGAAAGGCCCTGACGGATCAGACGCTCGATCTCCTTTACGCAGAGCAGAACCTCCGGTCCGGTGGATAAGGAGTCCAGAATGACGATCTTTTTATCCGGATCTTTCTCCAGCGCCATATCTCTTGCCGCAAGAGCGCTGTTCATGCTGCCGGACAGCTGCGAGGAAATGGTGATCGCGATCGCGCAGTCCGCCTGTTCAAACTGCGCCAGCCATGCGTCCGGCGTGGGGCAGGAGGTGTGGCCGGCCGAGTGTTCCTGCTCCATGGCGGAGAGCATTTCCAGCGTATCCAGATGCTCATCATCGACAAAATCCCGCTCTCCGATGCGGATGGTAAACGGCACACTGGTCAGCCGAATCCTTCCGTCTGGACTGGTGGAAGGGAGCAGATCACAGCTTGAATCCGTAATAATGTTCCAGTTCATATGGTTTTTCCTTTCTCTCTTACTGAAAATTTTCAGTGTTATCATGGGGAAAGCGCTCTCTCTTGCAGTCGATCTGCACCGCACACAGCAGCCGGCCTGTCTTGCACACTTTCCTTCATAAAACAGAAAATAGAAAATGCGCGGTCTTGATGTTTTACTTATTATATAACAGAACGCGCATTTGATAAATAAAAAGTTTTACAGATGTTTGCAGATGCTGGTATGGCCGTCAGCGGGTCAGATATTGCAGGATCAGCACAAGGATCAGCATATGTACGGGATAAAAGGCATAGCAGGCATACTGGAACGGCTTGCTGTGATAGCCCTGCCGTCCGCGGTACAGCCAGATGGGGAGGAGCGCCAGAAGTGCAAGCCCCTGCTGACAGATCTCAAATTCCATGCCGAATATATGGACGGGATACAGCAGACCGCCCAGCAGCTGCACATTGACCCAGTAGAGGGCGAGAAGCTGTCCTGCCAGACACCACCACTTCCGTCCGCGGAAGAAGTAGAAGATAAAGATCGTCAGCACGCCGGTGCCGTAGTAGTCCACCATGCTCAGGGTGCCCAGCACTGTGCCGATCAGCACAACAAGCAGGGCGGTGAGCAGATACAGCCATGTCTTTTGCTTTTTGCGCACGGTTTCCATCAGATGAATGCTCAGAAGACCGAGCAGCAGCGTCCAGATCACGTTCTGGTGCACCGGATAGAACCAGGTTCCGCCGTACATCAGGTCGAATGGCACTTCGGAGAGCACGGCAAACAGCGCAAGTCGCAGGGCGTATTTCCGGAAGCTGTGGGTGTGAAAATATCCTTCCACCGCCATGAATGCGAAGATGGGGAAGGCCAGCCGTCCGGCACACGTCAGCCAGTCCTGCGCGGGCAGGAGGGTCGCCCAGAGATGATCCATCAGCATCAGCACCATGGCGAGAATGTGAAGTGCCGCGGCGCTGAGGGAAAAACGGCCGGAGGCGGGAGTGGACAGGTTGTTGGTTGACATACGGGTGCTTCTTTATCTGAATCGTTCGGTAATCGGGAGGGGAGACACAGGAATGTGCTCTGCATTTATTATATACAGGAGAGCGGACAGCCGCAATGCCGCAGAGATAAACTTTTTGTGAATATCCGCTTCTCGGCAAGGAGGACACGGTGCACAGACGGAAAACGCCCTGCCGACCGGTGCGGGCAGGGCGAGAAACAGATTCCCGGCACAGCTTTGCAGCCATGCCGGGAACGGTTGAGGGAATATGAAGATCAGAAAGTTACAGCTCGCCGCGCGCTTCGCGCTCTGCAAGTTCTTTCATGATAGCGGGATACTTTTTGTCGAGCTGATACAGCAGGCCGACGATCAGGACGCCGACAAAGATCAGCAGCGGGCCAAACATATAGATGTTGATGATCGAGTTGATTGCGGACTGCGACTGCACAACAGCGCTGCCGGTCGAGGAAATATAGCCGCACAGACTCATAATACCTGCAATGCTTGCCTGTGCGATGCCGGTGCCCAGCTTGGTGCCGACCGAACCGCCTGCGAAGATGAAGCTCTCCTGACGGATGTGGTGCTTCCACTGGCCAAACTCGACAACGTCACCGATCATGCCGAATACAAAGGCGCACAGCGGTGCTTCGCCGACACCGCGCAGCATGGTGGTGAACAGGCACCAGCTGAAGCTGGTGGTGTTGAGGAAGAACAGTCCCTGACTGATCAGTACAAGGACAGCGCCTGCTACGATCATGTTGCGCTTGCCGAGCGTATCGCGCAGCAGCGGACACAGGAAGGTGAATACGATCAGAACGATGGTTTCGGAAAGATACAGCGTGCTGTACATCCACGAGTCGTTATGGAACACATACTTGCAGTAGTACGGCAGAATCGTGCCGACAACAGCCTGATTGGTGCTCTGGAACATCCAGAGCAGCAGGACAGCCCAGAAATACTGATTGGTGACCAGCGCCTTGAGGCTGCGGCCGACCGGAATCTTTTCCTCCGAGCGGGCTGTGATGTGTACGGTTTCCTCGCACTTGACAAAGCAGGTGATGAGCAGCAGGAAAGCGATTGCGGCCCAGATGCTCATTACCTTGACCCAGGCAGCCTGATCGTTGCCGAACAGCTTGATCAGCGGCATGGTGCAGGTGACGGCAATGATACGGCCCATCGGGGACAGGCCCATGCGGAATACGGACAGCAGATCGCGCTCCTTGGAGTCGCGGGTCATCATGGCAGACAGCGAGCCGTACGGCAGATTGATCGCCGTGTAGCAGACGGTCGTGCAGAAGTTATAGGTGACAAAGATGTACAGGAACTGGATCGTGGCGTTGGTGTGCGGTACGCTGAACAGCAGGATCGCACTCAGCGCATACGGCAGCGACATCCACAGGATCCACGGACGGGACTGTCCCCATTTGGAATGGGTGCGGTCCACAATGAAGCCCATGACAACATCCGAGCCGCCGTCAAAGAAACGCGAGATCAGCATGACAAGACCTACGGTTGCGACGGAAACACCGGCATAGTCGGTATAGAACAGGGTCAGCAGCGTGGCGATCATGCCGTAGACAACGTTGCACGCTACGTCACCGCCGCCGTAAGCCAGGCGCGTCAGAATATTGATTTTTCCGTTTTCAGAAACAGGTCGTGTAGGCAGAACCGCCTCTGCCTGCATGGTTGGATTGGTTTTCACGAAACATTCTCTCCTTCTCTGGTTTCGCTTCCAATTTACAGCCGCCCCAATAAAATGCACCTGATCAAACTGCGTTTTCCGGCCTGCTGCAAGCGGATAGGATTGTTTAGAGTGCAGCCTGCCTGCTTTGCAGAGATCGTGCTTCGAAATCTACATCCTCGCAAGGCGTGACCGCATCTGCTATAATATCACGAATTTACACGAATGGCAAGAAATTCTTGTATACTATATATAAAAAACTAAATATATTTTGTGCGATAGGTAAAATTAGTAGTTGATGATGCACAATTTATAATAAAATAAATAGGCGTAATAATCAAAAAAACGATGCAAACCGAGAACCGACGAACGCCGTTGCACGCAGTGCACGCTTCGCTTGGTATTTTTCGACCGACCCATATGAATCGCAGCGACGAACCGATGGAGGAGGGCTATGCGCTGGCGCTTCTGCCCGCGCTGCAGAAGGCGAGGTATTCGACTTCGTTCGGACGCCGTACCGCACATTAAAGTAGAATAGAGGAACTTCCGCACGTTGAAGCGCCCCAAAAATTAGACAAATAGGTTTAACAAAAATTGTAAGCACCGTTGCAGATGGCATTGACAGCGTCACCCCAATACGCATTGTCGCGGCGCAGAATACGGCCGCAGTCGTCACAGCGGACATAGCAAGCATCAAAGCAATCTTCGCAAAGCCCGTCGCCCCTCTACTTGGTACATGATATCGAGTGGGTGCTCGATACCACAATTCGCACAAATTATAGTCTCTTTCATTGGTAATTCCTCCATTTTATTTGGTTAATACTCTGAAGCTAACAGCATGGTGCTGTGTGTTTTGTCATCAATGACATACACTTTAGCATCTGTCGCTTACTTACAAGGTACATCAAGTTCGTGCCGATACGGCGGCTGCTCCTGTGTGTGAACACTTGCAGAATGATCGCTCTGTACGCGATATGCTTGGACAGCGTGGCATTCAGCCGGAGGATCTGCCGCCTGCGGAAGATATTAAAAAACTGGAGTGGCGCGTAAAATCTTAGGAAAAGAAGTTGGCGGCACAATCTGGAAAACTGCCGGATCGTAAGGAGGGCTGTTGGTGGAGTATAGTCTGCTGATTTGAAAAAAACGCTTCTACCGAAAGCGAGATAGAACAAAAGCCTCAGACGATAAAATGTCTGAGGCTTTTCTGCTGTCCGTATGGACGACAAATAGGCGGTAAAAAATTTTCTTCGATTTCCATTTGTATAGAAAATAAGAAAAACCGCTCATTTCAACGAAATAAGCGGTTTAACATGGTACGCCCGGTGCGATTTGAACGCATGGCCTTTGGAGTCGGAGCGGTGCTATGTGAGGTGTTTGCATCGCAGCGACTACTAAAAAGGCGCAGTTCACCAACATTTTGTGTGGTTTTTGTATGTTTTCTGCACCTGTTGGGACTGCCGATATTCGGTGGCAGTAGCCTCGTAGTAGCCGCAGTGGCGTTGGCTATTCTTTGACCGGTGGCAGGAAACCCTCGACCTGCTGGCGGTATTCGGACTGCTCCTCGCGGAAGAACCGCTCCAGCAGGCTGTAATCCTGTTTTGTCTGCGCGGTATTCAACGCATGATAGTATTCTGCTTTGCGGCGGTCATTTATCACAAAGGGTATAATATCGTTTTTCAGACATTCCTTAAACAGAATCAGCCGTCCGGTTCGTCCGTTTCCGTCCTGGAACGGGTGGATAGCCTCATAATCTGCATGAAACTTTGCCAATCCGTGCAGATCATGCTTGTCTGCGGCATTATATTCGTCCAGCAGTGTCGTCATGCGCGCGTGAACATCTTCCGGCAGTGCAGTTGTAATATCCGATACGATATTTCGGCGATTCTTGTATTCTCAGATCGGATAACCGTTTGCAATATCTTCAAATACGCCGCCGTGGTCATTTTTCTTCTGCTCAATTTGAAGACGCTGGATAAGCCGAGTGGTAAAACTTTCTGCCATAGTTATCTCTCCTGCTGTTCCAGATATTTGCTTTTATTATACCCAATCTGTTGCTGCTGTGCAAGGTGCTTAGCAATGCATCACCTTATACAGCAGGTCGAGGCAGGCATCGGTTTCGCTGTCAAAGACGGCAACATCACACTTTTCGCCGTTCACGGCGAAGAATACCTCCCAGCCTTGTTCTGTCCATTCCATGGAATAGCAGTTCGTGCCGAAATAGCCGGCACTGAAGTCATACAGGTCTTCGGGTACTTTCAGATAGACCAGAATGGAATGCAGCTTACGGATAGTTAAATTCGGCAAGGTTTTATCAATATCGCAATAATGTGTCATGCGATAGAGCAGATTATAGCAGGCATCGGTTTCATTGGAGAATACCTTAACAGCACACTTGCTGCCGCGTTCAGTCGCATATACTTCCCAGCCTTGCGAGGTATGCTCTATTGTTTCACAGGCACCCAGTCGCATATTATTACCCAAGTCATAGGCACTGGCAGGGACTTTCAAATAGTGGAAGATCGCACGGAGCTGGTTTTGGTTCATTGCAGTCATTTAATAACCTCCTCTAGATAACCGTTTTCGATTAGTTCTTTAATATTAGTTGGCAGGCGGTACTGTATGCCGCCGCCGCGTTCGCCAAACGCCGGAGCGATTCTTCCTGCTTCTACATTTTCAATGGGTTTGATCACTCGATAAACATGATAGACATTCTGATTTTTATAATAGGGCAATGACCGCATTTTATATGGTGTACCTTTGGGTGCGGTAAAATCACCACCTGGTCCGCCATAGCGGTCGATTAAAGCACCGACATCAAGTGTTTCTATATGCGTTGTTCCTGCCACAAATCCATTATCCGGTGCGTATTTAGGATAGTCAACATGACCGCTTTCATCAACGTATTTGGTATCACGGACAATCAGAGCATCTTCTGGCAGGTTGATTTCCACAGCGTTTTGAGCCGCTGTATTTTCAAACGCCGCCACATCATCAATCATCGTCGGAGCATATTTCTGGGCTAATTCATACGCGCCAAAAGCAATAGAGACAACGCCAAGTGAATCCAGCCAATGTTCAAGCGACAGTGTTTTTTCCGGCGAAAATGCGCCCTTTACCATATCAGCGGTACCGAGGGTCAGCCAGTTTACGATATTATAAAGTGAGGGATCTTTTGTCATCGCATCTGTGCGCGTTTTTAATCCCTCATAAAGACCGCTGACTGTACCCATAGTGAGCCAGTCAAGAAAGCCGCTGAGCGTTCCACGACCAATACGTTCCTGCTGGGCGGCAACAAAACCGTTCAGCAGTGCTCTGGCATCGGAGGGAATACGCAGCAGTGCATCATACCAATTCGAATGATTGTCGGCGTTGGGGGATGCAGCAACAACAGGCTGTTCCAATGCCGATGAAGATTCGTAAACCGGAATTACGGCACAGCGGCAGTGCGGGTGCAGCGGAGGAAGCAAATCCTGCTGAATCAATTCATTCAGCGTAAAAGTTTTGTTGCTGAATGAAAGACAGGTATTACAAAGTCCCTGCTGATGTTTGACGATATACTGAAATTTGTGATAGCCGGCCTTATCAAATTGATGGAGAAGATAATACCAGCTGGCTTGTATATAGGCGCCGTCAATATCATCGGCTAATCGCTTGGAGGCTTTATCCCATACAAGAAGCAGTTCTTTTGCCATTTGGTCGGTAGTGCTGTTCTGACGTATGCAAATTGTGGATTGATTCATCAGCGCCTGCGTGGTCTGCTCATTGAATGAAGTCAGATCAGAATTTAGCTTGTACCGCAGACCGGTGGGAATATCTTCTGTGCTCATGATGAACAGCTTTGTGTATGCATTTATCGTATCATAAAGCTGTGCTTCGAACAAGGCTGAACGAGTACAAAGCTGGCTCCGTACCGCTTTTTCCTTTTCGCCTTGCGGTGCGGGCAGAGATTCACGTTCTTTCCGTGTCAGGAGCGCATGAAATGCTGTAGAGGAGGAAGTGTCCTCGTCGATATTCATATGCCGCAGATAAAACCATGCAGCTTGTTCACGAATGCGCTGACCGGTATTGTTTGCTGCCTGTAAGGCGACTGTTTTGATTACCTGCATAAAGTCCTCCTTTCAAATAACACGAATATTTGTTCTATGGAATAGGAGGGGAATGGGATTTTGTCAAGAGAAATAAATTCAAAAGCAAGAAATTGATAGATATTGCCTATTGAACTTCCAACAACTTCATAAAAATCTGCTCTCTGATTTAGTCCAACTACCCAGCAAGTCAGGTCCTGCCATTCGGATACTTTTCGAGCGGCAGGGCCTGTCGTTTTGCGCATGAACCGCACTTATCTATTCTAACCTTTTTACACTTTCTATCATTGACAATGCCATATTCAGGTCTAAACTATCCTGTTAAGGCATTTAAGAAGAAAATCAGTCATATTGAAAAATGTAATTTATTTTCGAGAAATATTCACTATTCGGCATTATCTTTTTACATTCCGATAACATAAAGATAATCTTAACACATTGGAGGTTATCTCTATGGATATCAAACGACATTTAAAATCTGCACTCAAACAGCTTGGTTTTGATAAGCCTCGCAAGGCTCAGATTATTCCGATGAATACGCTGGATGCTGAACAGGACGCAATCGTCATTGCTGCCACGGGTTCTGGCAAACAGGTCATCTATGAAACCGTTGGGCTTGCTCATTCCGACAAGCTTACGATTGTTATCGAGCCTTTGCTTGCGCTGATATACAATCAGGTGCAGACGTTGCAGGCTCATGATATTCCTGCCGATTATATCGATATGACCCGCTCGAAAAAGGATATCTCTAAGATACTGAACAAGGTACGCAAGGGAAAGCTGAATTTTCTCTATGTCACACCAGAGCAACTGCAAAACCATTCATTTATTGAAACTATGCAGCATTCGGATATCTTTATGGTCGTAATAGACGAATGTCACTCCATTACGGAATGGGGTTATACGTTTCGTGACGCTTATCTGCATATCGGTGATTTTATTGGTAAACTGAAACATAAACCGGTTATCTGTGCCTGCTCTGCGACAATATCTGCTGACTCTTTGAATATCATCCATGATAGTCTGCATATGGACAAGCCTGCTGTGCTCCGCAGTGATTTACGGCGTGATAATCTTATTCTGCTCAAGAAGGACGTTACCTGCAACAAGAAAACGCTGGAGGAACGGCTGGAATTCCGTATCAAGAAGCTCTGCAAGCTGATTGATAAGTATCACAAAGATGGCTCGGTGCTGATCTTTGCGCAGACGACTACATATGTAGATGCGCTGTACAACATTCTGGAAGAAATATACCCCGGTGACGTTACCCGCTATCACTCACGAATCAAGCCGGAACGCCGCAAGAAACAGCTGCTATTCGACTTCCTGCAAGGCAAAAGAAAGATTATGATTGCAACTTCGGCATTCAGTATGGGCATTGATGTTGCCGATATTGAACTTGTCGTGCACTTCAATGCACCGATCAGCATGACGGATTACATTCAGCAGATTGGCCGAGCGGGACGCGACGGACGCAAGGCGCACTGTGTCCTCTTCTACGATCAGAACGGCGATGATGACACGGTCTCGGACAGCTTTATCAAGAAAGTCAAAAAGCAGTCAGCCAAAGCCGCTAAAACGATAAAGACAAAACGGAAGCAGGTGCATGACTTTATCCACAGCGATAACTGCATGGTAAGTGATATTCTCGAGTACCAAGGGCAGCATGAGGTGAAAACCTGTAAACGCTACACAGCATGCGCGCAGAAACGGAGGAACAGCAAATGATTACGAACGAGTACGGTATTCACACCTTTTCGTTGAAATTACAATGCAAATATTCCGAGATCCAGAACATTATTGAACAAAACGAGTGTATTCGCACCGGAAAAGGGAAATTAGGCCTTTCATCGTATTACCAGATGCCACAGTTCAAGGATATCGGCGTTGAGATACAGCTTGGCCAGTCCGTTTCGCATCCGTGCTGGCTGATACTGATTGTTAACCCGTCTTCCCTGCTCGCCGGTACCTATGAGCCGACTGCATTATTTCAAACTGACGAAAAGTCTGTACAGCAGATAAAGCACCGCCTGCGAAATATCCTTGATAAAATCGGCGTTGACCGGCGGCTCAAGGAGTTCAAGCTGTCACGGTGTGACTTGACCCGCAATCTGTACTATGAGCGCAAGGCTGATGTTCAAGATCGTTTGGATATTTTCAAGAAATCCTTTCCTATCCCTCACTACAGCGCAGTTAAGTTCGGTAAATATTCAAATTCCGATGAAAAATTCAAAGGTGCCAATAAGCATTCGTGGACGGTTGAGAATAAGTCTAAAAGCTGTGCATTCTCGGTCTATGATAAATCCTATAAACTTGAGAAACGACATCATATCGTTATTGATGATCGTATTCTCCGTCTGGAATTGCGGTTTGGACGATCGAAAATCACTAAACTGACCAAATCTAAAGATTGGGAAAGCCAGCTTGTCGAGTTTGGCTCTCAGATTAAAAAACAGCAGCATAAGTTTTTCCACCGGCTGCATATGGCGCATTTTGACCCGATTTCAATCCCAGAATTGTTGGATTGTATCAATGCCTCCAAGTACCGCGAAAAGACGAAGAGAAAGCTCCGTCGTATCGTGAAAAAGGCGAACGGCTGCGTTTCGCTCGCAGCCGTCCAGAAAGATTGCAGAATTAAGAAATCTGAGTTTATTAAATTGTTGGGAAAGTTTGAGGAGATGGGAATGGGCATCATTAGCTACTAATATTGAGGGATTAACAACAATGTTTTCTCCTCGTTAATGCTCTCCATCATAAGCACTGCAAGTACTGTCCATAAAGCGTTATTCCGAGCTCTTGTCCGTCCTTGTGCACCTGTTCGGCTGTCAGCCACCTTGGTTGAACGCCAGTTCTTCCAGGCGGCCAACATAGTGTCCGGTTTCGGCTTGGAAAGCGCATACTGCGGGTCGTTCTCGCCGTCGGCGTGGATGACAAAGGTCGGGAAGCTGGGCACGCGCGTTGTCGTACTGCCCCTCCGAGCACAGAACGGTCATGTGTTCGCTTTAAATGGTTTCGATCACGCGCAGAAAGGCTTTGCGTGCGGCATAGGCGCCGTACTGTCACGAATCGGCACGTTCAGACCAGATCATCAGGCAGTCTTCATGCGGCGCAAATTCCGCGGGCATATAAAACCCGTCCTGCAAGGGTGTGATATGTAAAATTTTCATAGTAAACTCTCCTGTAAGGTCATACAAGAAAAGAGCACAACATTTTGCACCGAGCTGCAATGCTTTCCTCAAACGGATACATAATTTTACGGGATCTGCTGTCGGAGATGGCACGGTTAGATACAACGCTGTCGCATCCAGCGATCGGTCTGCTCGAGAATGGTGTGCAGGATTGTGATATCCCGCAGGACATCGCCGGTTTCCATGGAATGATCGGCGTTTTCAGTTAGATGCAGCGGCACACCAAGGCGGCGGCAGCCCTTGGTGATGAGCTCGGTGCGCGCCCACGAGGACGTGCCGCGTATTGTCGAGGGCTACTTCGGTGACTCTGCGGCGCAGGACGTGCAGAGCGTGCTGTACCGGTATTATCTGCTGATGAATCTGCTCGCTACGGCTTCGCAGCTGGCTGATGAGGTGCAGCCGGGCAGCATCCCGCCCCCGGAGGATCCGCAGGCGGTGCTCGGCCAGGCGGCAACGCTCGAGGGCGCCCGCACTTATGCCGAAACCGTGCTGGAGCGCATGACTCGTCTGTGTTATCGCCATCAGAATGTGCGATACAGCGCGGAGATCAGCCGTGCAAAGGAGTTTATTCGTGAAAACTATGCAGACAGTGCGATCTCACTGCATCGGGGTGCGGAGAAAGTCGGCTTCAGCCCGAATCATTTCTCCACCGTGTTCTCGCAGGAGACCGGACAGACCTTTGTCGAGTATTTGACCGCTGTCCGCATCGAGGCGGCAAAGCATCTGCTGACCAAGGGCAACAGCCGCAAGAGCGATATTGTGTTTGACGTCGGTTATCAGGATTCGCACTATTTCAGCTATCTGTTCAAAAAGCACGTCGGCGTTTCGCCGCGCGAGTACCGCAGCCGGTCGGAAG
>QEKJ01000011.1 GCA_003096535.1 Agathobaculum butyriciproducens
TGAATATCTGGATTACTACAACAACCGCAGGATCAAGGCAAAGCTAAAGGGCTTGCCGCCTGCAATTCACAGACAGCAAGCCCTTTCGGCTGCTTGAACAATTTTTACTTCAAAATATTGTCTAACTTTTTGGGGTCACTTCATCAAAGTCATGTCGCTTTATGGTTACTTAAAACACAAACGCCTCGCTCTGCTCGATCTCAATCCCGCAGTCCGCGATAACCGTCTGATACTGCGCGTAAACTTCGGCTTCCATGCGCCACGCGATGCCGCATCCGGCGGACAGCCTGCGCGGCACCGGCACCAGCCGGCCGGCAATGCCGTTCTGCTTGCAGAACGACTCCATCTCCATGGCGGCATCGGTGGTGTGGAAGGTGAGCACCTGATACGGCTTTTTTTCTCGCATTACGCCTGAAAAACGATCTCGAAGCACCCGTCCGGACGCACGGTCGTCTGACCGGACTTGTTCTCATACTCGAGCATTTTCTCGATATTCTTGCGGGTGTGCGCCTCGTCGCCGAGCACACCGCATTTCCGTGCCTATCAAAGCCAGCAGGACCCGCTGACAGCGCTCCTGCGCGAACCGTTCCTGCTGCGCGAGGACAACTCGGGCACCAAGCAGGAAACACTGTATTTCCTCCAGAATCACGGTCTGTCGCTTGATGAACTGAATGTCATTGCCGTCATGGATGACGCGGCAGCGCTCAAGCGTTGCATCGCACTGGGCATGGGCATTTCCATTCTGTCGCGCGCAACTGTGCAGACCGATGCACAGCAGGGACGGCTGCTGCTGTTCCCCCTCGGACAGTCAGCGTTCCTGCGCCGGCTGTACATTGTGTATCCGTCCATACGACGTATGTCCGAGCAGGCTATTCACTTTCTGGATTTTATAAAAAGATATTATCGGATCGGATAACAGCCGTGCTGTCCGGCTTGACACAGCCAATCGAGCAGGAGTCTCTCCTGCATAGAAAGCCGGCCTCCCGCACCACCGTGCGCGTACCGACCGGTACACGGCAGTCCTATCCGCAAGGTCAAAACCGGCAAAGCGTATTTCTTAAATTTACCGGGTATGGTCTTGACAACCGGGGCAATCTGCGAGAACATTATTGCGATAACTATCTTGTTCATGCTGATGCATTCTTTGCGTACAGCAGTGTGTCCTTATGCTTTCGATTACAGATCTAATCATTGTACCGATCGCACTTGCTATGCTCGTACTTTCTGATAAAAGCAGGAAATTGTGGAGGAATATAAATGTCAAAAGATGAATATTTGATTACCGATGCGCCCCTGAAAGCGCTGACGGTTTTTGCAATGCCGATGATCCTCGGCAGCTTTTTTCAGCAGGTATACAATATGGCTGACTCCATTATCGTCGGTCAGTTTGTCGGCTCCTCCGCACTGGCGGCGGTCGGCGCCTGCGCTGCCCTGACCAATGTTTTCATTTGTGTGGCGCTGGGTGCCGGTGTCGGTGCAGGCGTGCTCGTAAGCCGTTATTTCGGCGCCAGAGAGTATGGCAAAATGAAAACCATTGTATCTACCTCCCTGATCAGCTTTTTACTTCTGAGCATCATCCTTGGCGTCTTTGGCTTTTGCTTTTCCCATGCGATGATGAGCGGATTACAGACCCCTGCCGATATTCTGGAGAAGGCGGTACTGTACTTGCGGGTCTATTTTGTGGGTTTTCCGTTTTTGTTCATGTATAACATTCTCTCTACCATGTTCACGTCCATCGGTGAATCAAAAATTCCGCTGGGACTGCTGATCTTTTCATCAATCCTGAATATTGTGATGGATCTCTGGATGGTAGCCGGTCTGGGGCTTGGCGTGTTCGGCGCGGCGCTTGCAACGCTGATTGCACAGGGCATTTCGGCTGTGTTTTCACTTTTGATTTTCTTTTACCGGATGCGGCGGTATAAGAGCAGCTTTGTCTGGTTTGACGGGCAGGAGCTGCGTTCGATGCTTCAAATTGCTGTTCCATCGGTTCTTCAGCAGTCTACCGTATCCATCGGTATGATGATCGTACAGGCAGTGGTAAATCCCTTCGGCACACAGGCACTCGCGGGATACGCGGCGACGATGCGGGTGGAAAATGTCTTTTCCCTGATTTTTGTGTCCATCGGCAATGCGGTTTCGCCGTATGTTTCCCAGAACCTTGGCGCAAACAAAACCCAGCGCATCAAAAAAGGCTACCGCGCAGCATTGATGCTGGATGTATGTTTTGCTGTTCTCGCCTTCCTTGTCATTAAAACGCTGCACACGCAGATTTCCTCGCTGTTCCTTGGAAAAGACGGAACCGCCCTGGCTTATCAGGTGTCCGGGGATTATATGAGGTGGCTTGGTTGCTTCTTTATCTTTATGGGTATCAAAATGGCAACCGACGGAGTTCTTCGCGGACTCGGAATCATGCGGCCGTTTCTCATTGCCAATATGGTAAACCTTGCGATTCGCCTGTCTGTGGCGTTGATCTGTGCTCCGCGTTTTGGTATTGCGTTTGTCTGGCTTGCCGTGCCGGCAGGCTGGCTTGCCAACTTCCTGGTTTCCTATGCGGCACTCAGAAAATCCTGGCCGACTGAAAAAGTGGTGTCATCTCAGTAAATCCGGATTTACCGAAAATCTGAAATCCTTCGGAACGGCATCTGAAATAATTAACAGCGCGGTAAATCAAAACAGTCTGCGTCCTGTGCACAGTCCGAAATTGAACTGCACCCCATCTGTCAGACAGTATGACATACTGTCTGACAGATGGGGTGCTTTATTATGTTAAGAGAAAAACCGTAACTTACTTTCCAATCTTCGCTCTCAACTCTTTACGCTTTGCACAGTCAGTCGATAATCTTAATACTCTCAATAACCGGCTGATTTTCCGTCTTAACCGTACCGTTATCGTCCTCGACCGGCGTATTATCGCAGATTTCATCCACAACATCCATGCCCTTGGTCACATAGCCGAAGCAGGCGTACTGACCGTCGAGATAGGTGCTGTCCTGCTGAACGATGAAGAACTGCGAGGATGCGCTGTCCGGATTGCTTGAGCGTGCCATCGAAACCGCACCGCGCGTGTGCGACAGCTTGTTCTCCACACCGTTATCCGAAAACTCGCCCTTGATGGTGTTCTCCGAGCCGCCGGTGCCGTTGCCCAGCGGGTCGCCACCCTGCATCATAAAGCCGGTAATAATGCGGTGAAAGGTCAGTCCGTCGTAAAAACCGTCGTTTGCCAGGTCCATAAAGTTCTGAACCGAGATAGGCGCTGCATCGCCGTCCAGCTCGATGTCGATCGTGCCGTGGTCCTTGATGGTGATCTGTGCATGGTGCTGACCGATGGGCTGTGCGGTCTCCTCAGCGGTCGTCTGCTGCGAGTTATCGCTCGTGTCGGTGGCATCATCCGTCGAGGTCTGCGCGCCCGATTTGCCGCCGCAGGCGGTCAGAACCAGCATCGCCAGCAGGCCAAAAAGCAAAAATGTACGTTTTTTCATGTGAAATTCTCCTTTTTAGGCAATACCGCATCATTGAACAAGAGCGATTTGCGCGTCAATTTTGCGTTCTGATTAGGCGCGGGTTTGCAGCAATACTTTGTGTATTGCAAAAATCCGCAACGACATCAGAGCGTAAAATTTCCGCAAAGCGCTGCAGCTTTAATTGTGCGGTGTTGCCTTATATCCTGAACGGGTGGAATATGAAAATGTTCCCGCGGTACTCCCCTATTATACGGTACTGAGAACGCGAAAACCAGTGTTTTTTCGGTGTCTGTAAAAAAATGCACCGCAGAATTGCGGTGCATTTTCTATCAAATAATACTGTATAGAGCCGATTCCTGCACAAACCGTGTAGTTCCGCGACAGGTCATAGCTTACTTCATAATGTCCTTGTCGTGGGCCGCCTTGGCAACCAGACCGGACAGCGCCAGCAGCGCGATCAGGTTCGGGAATACCATCAGGCCGTTAAACAGGTCGGACAGGTTCCATACCAGATCAACATGCAGTGCGGAGCCGATCACGATGCAGATAACAACGATAGCGGCGTAAACCTTAACAGCCTTGTGGCCGAACAGTGCCTTTACGTTCTGCTCACCGAAGAAATACCAGCCGATGATGGTAGAGAACGCGAAGAACAGCATGCAGATCGCAACAAAAGCCATGCCTGCCGAGCCAAGCGAAGCCTTGAAGGCTGCCTGTGCCAGCTCGGTGCCCTGCAGACCGTCCGGTGCACCCGGATTGAGCATGCCCGAGGTCAGGATGACCATAGCGGTCAGCGTCAGTACGATAAAGGTGTCGATAAATACGGAAACGATAGCAATTTCGCCCTGATCCTGCGGACGCTTTACCTTTGCCAGAGCGTGCGCGTGCGGCGTGGAGCCCATGCCGGCCTCGTTCGAGAACAGACCGCGTGCAACGCCGTAGCGCATTGCCTGACGAACCGTGATGCCTGCAGCGCCGCCGAGGATAGCCTGCGGATCAAATGCCGCAACAAAGATGGACTTGAATGCCGGAATGATCGCTGCATGATTGATGCACAGGATAACAATGCAGCCAGCCATGTAGAACAGCGCCATGATCGGAACGACCTTCTCGGTAACGGATGCGATACGGCCTACGCCGCCGAGGAAGATGAACGCTGCAATAATCGCGCAGATGATGCCGACAACGATCATCGGTGCGCCAAACGCGGTGTTGAACGCGACGCTGATCGAGTTTGCCTGTACCATGTTGCCGGTAAAGCCCAGTGCAAAAATAATCGCAACCGAGAAGAAGCCGGCAAGGAACTTGCCGAATTTACCGGTAAAGCGTGCGCGGATGTAGTAGATCGGACCGCCGGTAACGTGGCCCTTGTCATCCGTGGTCTTGTACTTCTGCGCGAGAACCGCCTCGCCGTAGATGGTGGACATGCCGAAGAATGCACTCAGCCACATCCAGAAAATCGCGCCCGGGCCGCCGGAATACAGTGCGGTAGCCGCGCCTGCGATGTTGCCGGTGCCGACCTGCGCCGCAATCGCGGTGGTCAGCGCCTGGAACGGACTCATGCCGTCCTTACCAGCCTTCTCACCGTTGAGCGAGAAATGGCCGAACAGATGCTTCCAGCCTGCGCCGAACTTACGCACCTGAATGAAGCGCGTGCGGATGGTAAACACGATGCCGGTGCCAACCAGCAGGTACAGCAGCAGGCCGTTCCATACGACGTTGCTGACCTTGCTTACCCAGTCTGCCAATACTTCCATTGTCATTTTACATACCCCTTCTTTGTTTTGCGGCAAACAAAAAGCCGAACCCAATCAGCATCGGGTTACGGCTCCAAAGAAACGGAAAGACAGCAAACAGACGGTACATCCTGCACCGTGAGAAAACATTTGCTGTGGTTCCGCGGAACTTATTTTTATATCCTAACGTCTATAAAAACAGGTTCATCTCTGTCCTTTTGCCTGAGAGATTGGCACGCAAACCCCTTTTGCGCGCGTTGCACCTTCGGCAGTCCCCTTGAGGAACGTTCTCCAGAGCCACATCCATTTACAGTCCTCATCCGGAAAACCGAACGCCTGAGAGTTTTGCTCCTTCGGCAAGCCATGAGCGGGATGCTCACTGCGGCTTTTTCCTGCAAACTTCGTTTGTCGCGTATGTAGTTTATGGATTCAGTGTAACACCGTGACAACATTCTGTCAATGTCAATCAAGATATTCGTGAAAATTTGTGAAAAACGGAGAATTTCTTGACAACCTATGCTATAATAGATAGGCTATACTGGTAGTATTATTGGTAAATCCAAGTAATCAACAGCATCCCTCGAAAGGAGGAACTTTACATGAATGATGCTTTGCAGCAGCTTCTCGACAGGCTGACGGCTCTGCTGGCGGAAAAACCGCTCATCGGGGCGTGGTACACAACCGTTGTGCGCTTCGTGTTCCCGCTGCTGGCGCTGATGATCCTTGTCGGTGCGATCCGCTCGCTGTGGAAGGTCAAGCACCCGGATGAGGTCTGGGGCTATCTGGTGCTGCGCAACGGCGTGCGCCTGCCCATCACCCACTGGGAGAACATCATCGGACGCGCACCCAGCTGCGATGTGCAGCTGGAATATCCGTCGGTATCGCGTCAGCACGCCGCGCTCATCCGCGAGGATGACGGCAGCTGGACGATATACGACCTCGGTTCCAAGGGCGGCATCAAGGTAAACGACCTGCCGGTGGACGAGTATGCGCTCGTCGAGGACGGCGACACGGTCACCTTTGCGGGCATTCCCGCTATCATGGAGCCCATTACCGCTGAGGAAAAGCGTGCACAGATGGTCGAACGCCGCATGGAGGGCAAGCCTGCCGGCATGTGGGGTTCGCTCGTACTGCTGACGCTGTTCCAGATCCTCACCGGTCTGCAGCTCATTATCGCGCAGGGCGACAAGGCGACCACCACCATTCCGCTCACCTTTTTTGTCTTTACGGTAATCTGCTGGGCGTATTTCATCGTCATGCGCCTGTTCCGCCGCATCGGCTTTGAAATGGAGACGATAGCGTTCTTCCTATGTACGCTGTCACTCGCCGTCACCGGCTCGACCGTGCCGGACGAGCTGCCCAAGCAGCTGATTGCGATTTTGATGGGTCTTGCCATCTTTATCGTGCTCGGCTTCTTCCTGCGCGACCTGACCCGGGCGCAGAAGGTGCGCTGGTTTATGAGTGCAACGGCAGTCGGACTGCTGGCGATTACACTGCTGATCGGCTCGTCGCAAGGCGGCGCGAAGGCATGGCTGCGTCTCGGTCCTCTGTCTCTGCAGACCTCGGAAATTGCGAAAATCTGCTATATTTTTGCCGGTGCCGCAACGCTCGACCGCCTGTTCAACAAGCGCAACCTGTGGATGTTCATCGGCCTGACCGCTATCTGCGGCGGCTGTCTCGCGCTGCAGAACGACTTCGGCACCGCACTTGTGTTCTTCGTGACGTTCCTCGTTATCGCATACCTGCGTTCGGGCGATTTCGCCACCATCGGCCTTGTGTGCGCCGGCTGCTTCGGCGCGGGCATGGTCATGCTGACCATCAAGCCGCACGTTGCCGCACGATTTGCCTCCTGGGGACATATCTGGGAGGACGTGTACGACAAGGGCTTCCAGCAGACGCATACGCTGACCGCAGCCGCCTCCGGCGGCATGATCGGCGTAGGCGCAGGCAAGGGCTGGCTCTCGAATCTCCCTGCCGCGGATACCGACATCGTGTTCGGCATGCTTTGTGAGGAATGGGGTCTCGTTATTGCCGTGCTGACCATCCTGTGCATTATTACGCTGGCCGTGTTCGCTGTCCGCGCCTGCCGCGCCGGACGCTCCAGCTTTTACACCATCGCCGCATGCGCGGCCACCAGTCTGCTGGTGTTCCAGACCTGTCTGAACGTATTCGGTGCGGTCGATATTCTGCCGTTCACCGGCGTTACGCTGCCGTTCGTATCCAACGGTGGTTCGTCCATGCTGTCGGCATGGGGTATGCTCGCCTTTTTGAAGGCGACCGACACCCGACAGAATGCATCGTTCGCAGTTCGTCTGCCCAGCCGCCGCGAGCTTAGAGGGGAGGAGTAACTATGCGGAAAATCGAAAAACGCAGTATTTTCTGTCTGATCCTTGCTGCACTGCTCGGTCTGGGTCTGGCGTTCTTCTGCTTCCAGTTTGTCGTGGACGGCGGCGACTGGGCCTCCTACCCGTACAACCGTCATCTCTATAACAACGCCGGTCAGCTGAAAGGCGGCACCATCCTCGACCGGGACGGCGATATGTTGTCCACGCTCGACGAGGACGGCAACCGCATCTACAACGATGACGCAACCGTCCGGCGCGCCACACTGCACGCCGTCGGCGACAAAAACGGCAACATCGGCGCGGGTGCGCTCACCTCGTTCGCGGATAAGCTGTCCGGCTACAATCTGCTCACCGGCGTATATTCTCCGCTCGGCACCGGCAACAGCCTGTATCTGACGATTGATGCCTATTTGAACAATGTCGCCTATCAGGCTTTGAACGGAATGAACGGAACGGTTGGCATTTATAACTATAAAACCGGCGAAATTTTGTGCATGGTGTCCACACCGACGTTCGATCCGGCCAATCCGCCGGACATTGCGGCGGACGATCCCGCGTGGGACGGCGTTTACGTCAACCGCTTGCTGTCCGCGAACTCGATTCCGGGCTCTATCTTCAAGGTTGTGACCATCAACGCCGCTATCGAGAACATCCCCGACCTGTTCCAGCGCAAGTGGACGTGCACCGGCTCGGTCAACATCGGCGGCGAGGAAGTCACCTGCCCGCACGCCCACGGCGAACAGGATATCGAGGAAGCGCTCGCCAACTCGTGCAACGGTGTGTTCGGTCAGCTGGCCGTCGAACTCGGCGGCGAAACCATGCAGAAATACGCGGATGCGGCAGGACTGACCAAGTCCATCAAGGTGGACGGCATCCAGTCCTCGGTCGGCAAGTTTGATTTCTCGGGCAATGACAATCAGCTGGCATGGTCGGGTGTCGGTCAGGGTCAGGATACCCTGTGTCCAATCAACATGCTCCAGTATATGGGCGCGATCGCCAACGGCGGCAAGGCTGCCGTGCCGCGTCTGATCGAAAAATCCACCACAGATTACGGCCTGCCGACCGGCATTTACTATCCGCACAAGTCGGCGCAGCTGATCGACGAAAAGACCGCCGGTACCATCGCGGATATGATGCACAACAACGTCATCGAGACCTACGGTCAGGATCGTTTCCCGGGCATGGATATCTGTGCCAAGTCGGGCACCGCCGAGGTCGGCGCGGATAAGTCACCGAACGCATGGTTCACCGGCTTCCTGCGCGACGAGGCCACGCCGTATGCCTTCATCGTTCTCGTCGAGAACGGCGGCGGCGGCTCGTCGGTTGCCGGTACAGTGGCTTCGCAGGTTCTTCAAGCGGCGGTAGAAAAAGCCTACTAAGGAGAGAGAAATCATGGCGCAAAGCACTGAAATACTCCCTAACGGACTGCAATTATTACAGGACGACCGGTTTTTTAAGCTCGGACAGGACAGCGTGCTGCTCAGCGCGTTCGCCAAGCCGAGACGCAATGCCAAACTGCTCGACCTCGGCTGCGGCACAGGCGCTCTGGCGCTGCTCGTGTGGCGGCCCGACCTCAAGATCACCGGACTGGAACTGCAGGACGGCCCGCTCGACCTGTTCCGGCAGTCCATCACAGCAAACGAGCTGGAAAACGTAACCGCTCTGCAGGGCGACCTCCGGCAAATGCGTACGCTGCTGCCGCACGGCAGTATGGATTACGTTATCTGCAACCCGCCGTATTTCGACCGCAACGCAGGCGCGAATGCGCCGACCGCCGAAAAGCGCACCGCAAGGCAGGACGCGACCTGTTCGGTCGAGGAACTGGCGGTTGCGGCCTCGTTCGTGCTGCATACCGGCGGCAAAGCCGCGTTCGTATTCCGGCCGGAACGGCTGTGGGTGCTGCTCGAAGCGCTTTCGCGCGTGCGGCTCGTGCCGAAAAGAATGCGGTTCGTGCACCAGAGCGTGCAGGCGTCGCCAAGCGTCGTCATGGTCGAGTGCCGAAAAGGCGGCAGTGCGGAAGGTCTTGTTGTTGAGCCGCCGCTGATCGTTGAGAGTGATGAATATTTCCGTATTTACGGAATTGAGCATTGAAAATGGAGAATCAGCGCTATTCTTGCGCGAGTTCCGTCCGCGCTGCGCTGAGACGCGCAATGCGCGATGATTGAATTCGGCACCATGTGCTGCACCTTCATTTTCCATTATCCATTCTCCATTTAAAAAATTCCGGAGGGATTGAATTGTCTACATTATACTTAGTCGCAACGCCGATCGGCAACCTGAGTGATTTATCGCCGCGGGCACGCGAGGTGCTCAGCACGGTGGATTTCATCGCGGCAGAGGACACCCGCGTGACGCAAAAGCTGCTCAACGCCTGCGAATTGCCCAAAAAGCCGATGATCTCGTACTACGAACACAATCGCCGCGCACGCGGTGAAGCAGTTTTGGAGAAGCTGCTCGCCGGTGAGACCTGTGCGCTCGTAACCGATGCGGGCACGCCTGCGGTTTCCGATCCGGGTGAGGATCTGGTCGCGCTGTGCGCCGAGCACGATGTACCCGTTATCCCGATTCCGGGCTGCTGTGCGGCGGTCTGCGCGCTGGCGGCATCCGGTCTGCCGACCGGACGCTGGTGCTTTGAAGGCTTCCTGTCGGTCAACAAAAAGGCCCGCAGAGAGCATTTGGACGCACTGCAGGGCGAAAAACGCACGATGATCTTCTACGAAGCACCGCACAAGCTGTGTGCAACGCTGCGCGACTTGCGCGACGCCTTCGGCGGCGACCGCCGGCTGTCACTCTCGCGCGAGCTGACCAAGCTGCATGAGCAGACGCTCCGCATGACGCTCGACGAGGCGGTTGCCTACTTTGACGCCAATGCGCCGCGCGGCGAGTTCGTGCTCATCCTCGAGGGTGCGCCGGACGAGCCGGAGACCGAGCAGGACGAAGCCGAACGTCTTGCCTCTGCCGCCGAGGCGGTCCGCCGCCGCGTGGAACAGGGCCAGACCCAAAAGGACGCAGTCAAGGCAGTTTCCGCCGAAACCGGCGTAAAGAAAAACGCGCTGTACCGCTATGTGCTTGATCACGAAGAATAACGAAAAAACCGTTGCTTTGGCAACGGTTTTTTCGTTTTCTGCACTTATTTTTGATGTTTCGGGCAGCCGCTGCGGCAGCAATGTCCGCGTCCGGGACACTGCGCATGCCGTTCACACAGCGCAACATCGCCGCCCTCGATCACCAGTCGTTTGCCGTTTACAAGGCAATCCGCCAGCTTGCGGCGGGCGTTGTTGTAGATCAGCTGCACCGTTGTGCGGGCCACCCCCATCTGCGCGGCAGCCTGCTCCTGCTGCAGATTTTCCAGATCCATCAGACGGATGGCTTCATATTCATCCAGCGTCATTTGCACGCACTCTGTCGTACTTTCCTGCGGGGAAAACTCGCTGAACGTCGGCAGACCGCAGATTCTGCGGCACTTTCTCGGTCTCGGCATGAATTATTCGTGACAGTGACCGCCGCAGCCGTGGCTGCCGCAGGAATGGCCTTCGCCGTGATCATGGTGCGTGCAGTGCACATTGGGATCAAACGCCAGCGTACCGTTCAGGAACGCCTGCACTGCCTCATCGGCATTGCCCTGCACACCGCCAATCAGACGGATATTGGCCTCCGCAAGCGCTGCCTGTGCGCCGCCGCCAATGCCGCCGCAAATCAGCGTATCCACACCGAGCTGTGCCAGCAGGCCGGCCAGCGCACCGTGACCGCTGCCGTTCGTATCCACCACCTGTGTATGCAGCAGCTTGCCGCCGGATACCTCGTACAGCTTAAACTGCTCCGTGTGGCCAAAATGCTGGAAAACCTCTCCGTTTTCATAGGTAACTGCGATCTTCATAACCATTTCCTCCGAATCATTTATGACATATGCCAATAAGTTACTTATAGTCTATCATGTTTTCGGCATATGTCAATAATAAATTTTGGCATACCGCTATCCCATTATGATAGGCAGCAGACGCCGATATCCGGATAAAGCAAAAACCCTTCCGAAAATCGGAAGGGTTTTGCCTTGCGTTGATGGAAAAGATGCGTTCAAAGCGCTAAAGGTGAAAAATCTGCTGTTTTTCAAATTAAGTATTGGCACTCATATTCTCTCACACAACTCCTACAATAATAATTAAGGTTTAAGGCGCGGCCGCCAGCCGCGTCTTTTTCCATCTCAAAGCCGAAGCTGTGAGAATAAGAGAGTAATGGTCTGACCCGTTTCACCTTGGGCTAACACGCCCGTAAGTGAGTCCGTCAGCCGCCTCTCTTATTCGCAGCATTCGATTTACGCAGGTAGATCCACTCACTTCTATTAGACAGCGAGAAATATGATTTGAGTTCGCCCCATGGGCATCATTATTTAAGGAGCTGCTTCAAATCTTCTTCCGGCGTAGTGATGGGAGCAATACCGAAATTCTCTACAAGGTAGTTCAGCACATTGGGCGAAACGAACGCCGGCAGCGTGGGGCCAAGGCGAATATTCTTGATCCCCAGATGCAGCAGCGTCAGCAAAATGCACACTGCCTTCTGCTCATACCACGAAAGAACCATGGACAAGGGCAAATCGTTCACGCCGCAGCCGAACGCCTCCGCCAAGGCCAGCGCGATTTTGACAGCCCCGTAGGCGTCGTTGCACTGTCCTACATCCATCAGCCGCGGCAGCCCGCCGATGGTCCCAAGCTCCAGATCGTTGAAGCGGTATTTGCCGCAGGCCAGCGTCAGCACTACGGTGTCGGCGGGTGTCTGCTTGACAAACTCGGTGTAGTAGTTTCGTCCGGGGCGGGCTCCGTCACAGCCGCCGACCAGGAAAAAGTGCCGGATAGCGCCGCTCTTTACCGCCTCGATCACCTGATCCGCCACGCCAAGCACCGCGCCATGACCGAAGCCGGTCATGACCGTGCCGCCGCCGTTGATACCGGTGAACGGCTTGTCCTCGTTGTAGCCGCCAAGCTCCAATGCCTTTTCGATGACAGGGGTAAAGTCCTTATCCTCGCCGATGTGCGTCAGTTCCGGGTAGGATACCACCGCCGTGGTGAACACGCGGTCGGCGTAGCTTGCTTTCGGCGGCATCAGGCAATTGGTGGTAAACAGCACCGGCGCGGGGATGTCGGCAAACTCCTTCTGCTGGTTCTGCCACGCCGTGCCGAAGTTGCCCTTGAGATGCGGGTATTTCTTCAGCTCCGGATAGCCGTGAGCTGGCAGCATTTCGCCGTGCGTGTAGATATTCACGCCCTTGCCCGCCGTCTGCTCCAGCAGCAGCTTCAGGTCGTGGAGATCATGGCCGGTGATGACGATGAACGGTCCCTTTTCCACCGTCAGCGGGACGGTGGCAGGCGCGGGCGTACCGTAGCTTTCGGTGTTGGCCTTATCCAGCAGCGCCATGCACTTGAGGTTTTTCTCGCCCACCTCCATCACGATGGGCAGCAGCTCGTCCATGCCCCAGTCCTCGCCCACGGCAAACAGCGCCTTAGCAAAGAAGCGGTTCACAGCGTCGTCCGTATAGCCCAGCACCATGGCGTGATAGGCGTACGCTGCCATGCCACGCACACCGAAGAGGATCAGGGATTTGAGGCTGCGAATATCCTCCTGCGCGTTCCAGAGCAAATTCATGTCATAATCATCGTTTGACCCGCAGCGGGAGCCGCAGCCGGAGCAGCCGGGAATAAGGCGAACCTTTTCCTTGTGTACCCGGTCAATCAGCTCCCGAATGGTTTTTTCGTTAAAGCTCACATTGGTGACGGTGGTGAACAAGCCCTCGATCATCAGCCGCCAAGTCCCCTCATTCGCATCCGGTGCATTATCTACCGCACGGGACAGTCCAACCAGAGCGCCAGTCAGTTGATCCTGAAGCTCCGCCACCTCAGCGGTTTTTCCGCAGACACCGGCTTTTCCGGTACAACCGGCGCAGCCAGCCGTCTGCTCACACTGAAAGCAAAACATTCTGTTATCCATCATCGTTTTCCTCCTATTTCGGTTCAAATCATGTCCTTTTTATCAGAAGCTCACGCCTCCTCGAAGGACTCCTTGCCCACATTGCACAGGGGGCACTCAAAATCCTCCGGCACCTCGCTCCACGGCGTACCGGGGGCGATGCCACCCTCCGGGTAACCTGCGCTTTCGTCGTATTCCCAACCACAAAGACTGCATACATACTTCATTGTGCTTTTTTCTTTCTTTTTCTAATGATTTTGTTATTCTTCCACCAACCGGCCGTCCACTGTCACGGTGACCACCTGCCACGGAATGAACTTTCCACTCTGCCGGAGTGCCTTTTTCGCCGCCATCTCCAGCCCGCCGCAGCAGGGTACCTCCATGCGGACGACGGTGACGCTTTTGATGTTGTTCTCCCGGATGATCTCCGTCAGCTTTTCGGAATAGTCCACGCTGTCCAGCTTGGGGCAGCCCACGAGGGTGATGTGCCCCTTGATAAACCGCTCATGGAAGGCGGCGTAGGCGTAAGCGGTGCAGTCGGCGGCAATGAGCAGCCGCGCGCCGTCAAAATACGGGGCATTCACCGGCACCAGCTTGATCTGCACCGGCCACTGGGAAAGGCGGCTCGTCTGCTGGGCTTGCGGCGTTTCCACGGTGGGTGCCTCCTGACGCTGAATATTCCGGGACTGGCTGCCGGGGCAGCCGCAGGGCAGGGTCATGCCCTCTTTCCGCATTTTCCGCTGCTTATTTTCCATGACGGCCTGCTCGTCATAGGCCGCCGCCTCCCGCTCTACAAAGGTGATGGCCCCGGTTGGGCAGGTAGGCAGGCAGTCCCCCAGCCCGTCGCAGTAATCGTCCCGCATGAGCCGCGCCTTGCCGTCCACCATGGCGATGGCGCCCTCGTGACAGGCTGCGGCGCAAGCGCCGCAGCCGTTGCATTTATTTTCGTCGATCTCGATGATCCGTCGTTTCATTGCAATGCCTCCTTGCTTTTGTGGCTTGATTATACTAAAATTAAATCAGCAAGTCGGTTGAATTTTCAACGAAAGAGGATTATTTATGAAAGAATTTTTCCCGGTGCTCCATACGGCGGCGCTTTTCTCCGGTATTTCCGACGAGGAGCTTGCCGCCATGCTCTCCTGCCTTGGTGCGAGGATCGATGCCTTTTCCAAAGGCTCCCGCCTGCTCCGCGCAGGAGACGCGGTGGATGAAGTGGGGCTTGTGCTGGCAGGCAGCGCCCTCATCGTGCAGGAGGATATCTGGGGAAACCGCAACATCCTCTCCAAGACCGGGCCGGGGCAGACCTTCGCGGAGGTGTTCGCCTGCGCGCCGGGAGCGGTTCTCAATGTGAGCGTAGAAGCGGAGAGCGCGGTGACGGTGATGTTTTTGCATATAAAGCGCGTTTTGAGCATGTGCCCCTCCGCCTGCTCCCATCATAACCGAATCATCCGCAACCTGCTGAGCGAGCTGGCGGAGAAGAACCTGCGGCTCAACGAAAAGCTCACCCACATAGGCCAGCGCACGACGCGCGCAAAGCTGCTGTCCTATTTTTCCGCAGAGTCGCAGCGCCGGGACAGCTATGAGTTCGACATTCCGTTCTCTCGTCAGCAGCTTGCGGATTATCTCGGCGTGGAGCGCAGCGGACTGTCCATGGAACTTGGCAAAATGCGGAATGAGGGCCTGCTTGACTTTCATAAAAGCCACTTTGTTTTGAATGTGTGACAGTTTTATCCAAACAGGCGCCTCAAAATGGCAAGGTCTACATTGTATAGCTGCTTGTGCGGCATTTAGGCTACCGTTTGGATACGATTCGGATTACCATGCGAATGATATCTCAGTGACCTTGTAGATGTCTGCCATGCAGAACTGACGCCCCCTTACCATATCTGCTTTGCTGCGAGCATAGTTCTCATTCCGTAAAATATCTCGGTCTGCCGATCATAGTAAAGCCGATCTTTCCAGTCACCACCACATTATTGGAGCTGCTGGCGCAGTGGATGATGAGGATATTTCCGCTGCTGTCGAAGCCGCAGACGATCCCCACATGACTGTCGCCAGGATAAAAGACGAGGTCGCCCGGCTTGGCATTGTTCCAACTGATGGGTGTGCAGTAGCTGTGCTGGGCAGACGCCCCTCCACCATGGCCGATGATGTACTGCCCTCCGCTCTGGTTGTAGAATACCCAATCGACAAACCCCGAACAATCTAAGCCGAACGGACGCACGGTCCCGCTGCTGGAGCTGCCTGCCGCTGTCACCTCCATAGGCGTTCCCCAGCGAGAGTCCCATCCAAGCACAAGGCTCTTTCCTCCCCAGAAGTAGTTTACCTTTCCCAAGAGCTGATACGCAGTCAACACCACCTGCTTGCGCTCCTCGCTGAGATCGGTGGGGAGCTTTTTGATGATCTCCTGGATCTCCTCCGGAGACAGGTCGATATCCTGATAACTGCCGGTCAGCGCCATGAACAGCTCCTGATACTCCGGCTGCATCAGTTCTCCCAACAGCTTGCGCCGCTCGGTGTTGAACCGATACTCGTCCGCCATTTGCAGATGATCCTTGACTGTGACAGTGATGTGCAGGACAACGGTATCGCTTTCATCTTCATCACCGGAGACGGTTTCCACCCAATAAGAGATGGCGTTCATATCCCAGAAGATCTGACGCAGGATGTCCAGTTTTTCTGCCGTCAGCGTGGCAATAGCTCGGCGCGAAAGTGTATGATTTTTGTTCAAGTGCTGAATTCCTCCTTAAAATTTTTGGGTATAGAGATGCTGGGATCGCAGTTGATGTTACTTAGTTCATCGTCCCTTTTCCAGTGTTTTCCTTTTTTGCAGGTACTCGTTCCAGTCCTTCCCGATGCGGGGCTTCTCCTGTGATATCTCATATCCCATTTCCGCGTATTTTTTTCGGAGCTGTTCCGCCGTTTCTTGTCCCGGTGTATCCATATCCAAACAAAGAACGATCCGCTTGATCTGGGGATTGTTCCGAAGATAGGTTCGCAAGGGATAGCGAAGCCGATGTTTTTGTCACTGCCGGATACATCTCCACGAAACCCGTTCCCGTCGCGGTCATAGGTGCCGCGCAGACCTGCATATCCGGCTTGTCCGGTGTGATCTCTGCCAACAAAAACGCAGTTGTGATGGACTGCATCCTCATACAGTGATCCGCTGTTCATAAACTGACGGATCACCTGTGCGGCGATGCCGCGTTTGCGAAGGTAAGCGAATACGCGGCGGTCATCTACATTGCGCGGTGGCAATGCAAACTCTTTTGGCGGCTCGTCCTGCTTGGTGACTGGTTTTGTTTTGACAGGAGCGTCTCTGGCCCTGCCTTGAAAGGTCAGCAGGTACTCTACTGCCTCCGGAAAAGTTTTATCGCAGAACTGCTGCAGGAATGTGATCGCATCGCCGCCGATGCCTTGAGAGTAGCGGAACCAGGTGCGCCGGTCCTTGATCCGCAGGCTGTCCATCTCCGCGGTAGTATGGAAGCGTCCCACGCGCTTGACCTGATAGCCGAGGTGGGAGAGCAGCTCCGGCAGGTCCGTTTCTCTGGCGATCTGCATTTCTGTGTCTGTGAAGCGATTTCTGATCTCGCTTGCCATAATGCGTGTCTCCTTTCTGATGAAACGCAAAAAGCCGCCCTGGGCATCTGATGATCTCAGATGCCCAGGGCGGCTTTCTCCATGTGTGATTTGTTTTTTTACTTCGGCGTTTGCGGACTTACACGGCGCTTTCTGCTCAGGGGGTGTCCGTATCCGCAGTGTCTGCTTTATCGGCCACACAGGGCGCGACAAGGGGCTACGTGGGGGTATAAAAGGAAGCAGGAAGTCTGTTTCCGAAGAAGCAGGCTTCCTGCCCTATGTGCTGCTTATGACGCGCTGTCCAACGGGTTTGGGCGGTATCCATCCATAAGTTCATCATTTTCCATGATGAAGGAACGTGTCGTATCCTGTCCCCATGCAGTATCGTATTTTTCCATCAGATAATCGCTCAGTTCGGTTCTGTTCTGAATCTTTACCAGGCGGTACGGCTCCTGAAAGGCGATCTTTTCAATGAAGTACAGACTTCCGTCCTCTGCCGGCAGTAATACGCCCACGTGCCCGATGAACAGCGTATTGTCCGTATCCGAAAATCGGTCATGGAGGACAACGGAGATCAGACGGGCAGAGCTGTCTTCAAAGGAAATCCCGCGCTCCGACCAGCCCGCCTGAAGCGCTTTGACCTGATCCGCCACCTCCGTGGTATCTGCGGCAGTTACCGGTGCAAACAATGCGCAGAACTTGGACGTGCTGTCTCCGCAGAGAACGGCGGGATCTGCGGCCAGCGTTTCAAGATCCATAAAGAGGGAGTCCTCGCCCTGCGTTTCCGGCTGATCTACTCCGGCGGTGACGAACTCACCGAACAGACTGAAGGCTGTGATCCGGCAGTTATAGCCGGGGAAGCTGCCGTTCTTCTCCGTCCACAGATCTTGCATCTCATAGGGGTCATATCTGGTCTCGGTGGTAGCGGCGCTCTCAAACCCGCCTGTCAGCCATTCGCTCTTGACGCTGGCATTGAACTGATCCACGCGGTCCAGCAGCAGCTTCGTTCGGGTCTCATCCACATTGGCATCTGCAAGCGCTTCGGTGAGCAGCTTGCGCGAGTCCGCGTCCGTTAGATTGGAATACATTACGGTTTCCAGCGGCGGCTGCGCTGAATCCGGCTCGGCTTGCTGCCCGCAGCCTGAGAGTGCCATGAGGAGGAAGCTGACCACCAGAATCGTGGTCAGGGAATTTCTTTTCAGTTTCATAATTGATTTTGCCTTTCCTTTCATCGATCCTTGCGGGACAAAGCTGAACCTGCCACATGGAACACTTAATATGGTAACCGACTCAGCAGGAAAAGTCCATATCAAGTATAACGTTTTCTTTTCAATTAGGTTATGGAGCCCACTTCAGATTATGTGTCCGACTCCCATCTGATAGGAAAAGCCGCTGCCTCACACGCCAGAAGAGGGGCAGGTGATACAGCGGCTGCTGGTTTTCTTTGTTTTTAAGCCTCGGTGTTCGAGTCACACCAGTCCATAAAAGAGTTTCGCTGCATCTCTGAAATGTCTTCTCTCGCGTGGAAAAACTGATTTTCCGGAAAAAGCGTTTTTTCGAACTTTTCCCTGTGTGAAACGGCGTTAAATATGCAAAAACACCGCACTTTCGTGCGGTGTTTTCGGTGCTGCATCTTTCATCAACACATTTTGGAGCTTGTGGCCGGACTCGAACCGGCGACCTGCGCATTACGAATGCGCTGCTCTACCAACTGAGCCACACAAGCAGCTATTTGCTGCCGGAACGAGTCTTTTCTCGTTCACAGTGTTCTCAGTATATCATGCTTTTGAAAGTTCGTCAATATTTTTTTGAAATTTTTCTTGACATTCTCCATATATCCGTTATAATGGTATAGTATCCTTGCTCACATCAAAGGATGTGGGCCAAAAGTCCAAAAGGAGGTGCTAAGAATATGGCAAAGATTTCTGGCAAGTACGAGACTATCTTCATCGTTAACCCCAAGCTGGAAGAGGCAGCGGCTACCGCTGTTGTGGACAAGTTCAAGTCTCTCGTTGAGGCGAACGGCACGAACGTAGAGGTCGAGGACTGGGGCAAGCGCCGTCTGGCGTACCCGATCGAGGATCAGACGGAGGGCGTTTACACGCTGGTTCGTTTTGAGTCCAAGCCCGATTTCCCGGCTGAGCTGGACCGTATCTACAAGATCACGGACGGCATCATGCGTTCCATCATCGTCTGCCTGGACGACTAAGGCGGTGAACACCAATGCTCAATAAGGCGATTCTGATGGGTCGTTTGACCCGCGATCCCGAATTGCGCCATACCCAGTCCAACATGGCTGTGTGCTCGTTCTCGCTTGCGATCGATCGTGGTCGCAAGGATCAGAACGGCGAACGCCAGACCGACTTCATCGACTGTGTCGCATGGGGCCGTCAGGCAGAGTTCGTTGCACAGTGGTTCACGAAGGGTTCTATGGCAATCGTAGTCGGCCGTATCCAGTCCCGCCGCTGGCAGGATCAGAACGGCAACAACCGCACTGCAATCGAAGTAAATTGCGACGAGGTTTCCTTCGGTGAAACGAAGAAATCCCGCGATGCCTACAATGCAGGCAATCAGGGCGGTTTTGGCGGCTATGACAACGGATCGCAGATGCGGCCCGAGCCTGCCGCGTCCCAGGTTGCTCCGGCTTTCGATCTCCCTGCAGGAGATTCAGATTTTCAGGAGCTTGCTGATGACGACGGCGATGTCCCATTCTAAACTGAAGGAGGTTACGTGATCATGGAAGAAACCAAGAAGGAATTTACTCCCCGTCCGGAGCGTGCAGAGCGCCCGCAGCGCGGCCGTCGCCGTCGCAAGGTATGCGCATTCTGCGTAGATAAGGTTGCACACGTTGACTATAAAGATGCCGGCAAGCTGAAGAAGTACATGTCCGAGCGCGGCAAGATCCTGCCCCGCCGCATGACCGGTACCTGCGCTGCTCATCAGCGTCAGCTGACCGAGGCTATCAAGCGTGCACGTCACATTGCTCTTCTGCCGTACACCGCAGAGTAAGCAATTCGTTTTTTATAATCAAGGATACGCAAAGCGTCGTTTTCGCAAGAAAGCGGCGCTTTTTTGCACCCTTGTTTCTCGTTTGCGGCAAACAAAAAGGACGCCTGATGCGTCCTTTTTTCGTTATTCCTGTGTTCAGTTCATCAGATCGAGCAGCTTATAGCAGTGTGTTTTGGTGTAGCTCTGCTTAAAGCTGTAGGATGCAAGCTGCTTTGCGGTGTCATCCTCGGTCTCCTTTGCGGCATTTTCCGCACCGGAGTCCCGCTCCTGCACCCACTGCTTGTAGCTTGCCTCCTCGGAAGCGTACTGATCGGCGTTGAGCACGGTCGCAAGGTAGTCGTACATCTCACTCAGCAGGTTATCCCATTGCTCGAACGAGCTTGCGGTCATGGCCAGCTCATCCTCCTGATTCTCTGCCGACGAAATTTTCAGATCGTCACTTTCCAGCTCATCCATCTTTTTGCTGAACGCATCGCGCTGCTCGGCCTTTTTCTGGCTGCTCTCTTCCTGCTGCTTTTCCTGCTGCTGTGCATCGGAAAGCTGCTTCTGCAGCTCCTTGACCTGCTTTTTCTGGTCATCGGTCAGCGAATCATCATTTGCCAGAGAATCCAGCTTGCCGCTGGCGGCATCGTACTTTTTATCGTCCAGATAGCTCTGTGCCTCGTCCAGATCGGAGTTGAACTGATCGTCCGACTGGGCAGACTGCGCCTTATCGAGCAAATCCTCGATGGCCTTGTACATCGCAGAATCCGGGTCGGTAACACGGTTCTGCAGCTGCTTGAGCGCCGCAATGGCCTCGGTGTACTGGCCGTTGCCCACATAATCCTCGGCAGACTGATAGTCCTTGATCAGCTGAATGGTCGCATCCAGAGCCGCCGGATCCTTGGCTTCCGCCTGTGCCTTCTGGTAATACTCGAGCGCCTTGTCGAAGTCACCGCGATCCATATACTTTTCGGCCATGACGAGGTTTTCGTCGGTCTTGTGTGAATTTGTAAAATACCACACACCGCCGCCAATCAAAGCCGCCACGATGATGACCAACAGCGCAATGATTAGGCCGCGTTTTCCCTTGGACGGCTTTTTGTAAACGCTGTCCTTCGGATCGGCCTCGCCGTTGTAGTAGGTCGTGCGGCGCTCGGGCGTGCCCGCAGTACGGCGGACCGGCGGCGTGTCGATCGGACGCATGGCAGCCTGCGTGGGAATGCTCGGATTCGGAATATTGGGATTGGTGTCTGCCAGCGGATCGGCAGCCGTGTCGTCCACCGGAAGCTGCTGCTTTTCGTTCCGCATAGCCGCGTCAAACGCGCTGGTGTCAATCGGACCAGTCTCAACAGGATCCTTAGGGGCCTTCATATCATCCGGCAGGGTGGTAAATACAGCTGTTTCGTCGTTGACACCGGTCTGCTCGACAGCTGCGCCGCAGAAGGGGCAGAATTTTCCGGCGATCGGCAGCTCCTTGCCGCAGTTTTTGCAAAGCATGGGTGATTTCCTCCTTTGAAAAAGGGTCGTTTTTATGCTTATTTTATAGTATAACATGCTGTATTCAGATTGTAAAGCGTGGATGGCTGTTCCCAGTATTGGGATTCGTCGCCTGCGGACGGCGGGAACGTCGCCGCGCCCCGCGGCGGGGCAAGAGGGTAGACACCAATGGTTTCTACCCTCTTAACTCCCACTTCCTTTTGTTTCTTAGTCTGGCGCAGACCAGAGACCGGCGACCGCTGCAAAATGGGGAACGGCAGTCGGGTTACCGCAGCGTGTCTTTCTCCGCCTTTTCGCATTTCACAGACAGCTTACTGCTACACATATGGTTAAATCTACGCAGGGTGCGGCATGACAGTGCCGCACAAGTCTTTAACGCGTTATATTGTAGGACGGGGTGACCTCACCCCGCCGTTTTTTACGATTTGCTGCCATTTACATACGGCGGGATGGGATCATCCCGCCCTACAAGATAGATTCTGCAACGGATGAAATCCGCAGGTGCCATGCACAACAACGTGCAAACGAGTTGCGCAACACTGTTATGTTGCGCCTGCGGAAATTGAACCGCCTGTGTAGCAGTACGAATACAGCTTGAGCGATGAAGGTGGAGAAATGGGCGGACACATTGGTCCGCCCCTACGGAAGATGAGCAGTACAGCCGTTCCCCCTGGCGAGTCGCCGTTCTCCGATTTTCGCCGTACCCTCCAAGGGAAACGGGAGTCAAGAGGGTAGAAGCCGCAGGTGTCTACCCTCTTGCCCTCTCGGCGTGGGTACGCCGTCCCCAGCGGACAGCGAAATGTTTCGGAACTGAAACCTTACTCGTCTTGACAAGCTATGGTCAGGAACGTAAAATATAGGTAATGATAATAAGGTAAGGCAGAATGTCCGCATTCTGCAACTGTCAAAAAGGGGATAGTATTTTGAAGTTGACAAAACGCATTTTCAGCGGTCTGCTGGCCGCCATGATGCTGTTCACCACTGCTTTTGCCGTAAATGATTCGGCGACCACCAAGGCTGCAAACGCGCTGACGTTTGCGTTCAAGCCGATCACCGGCAGCGAGTACGACAGCACCGCTCTCCAGACCGATCTGGCAGCAGCGCAGAAGATCATCTCGCAGCGCATGCAGCTTGAGGGTCTGACCGGCGCGTCTGCCGCCGTTTCCGGCGATGTGATCACCGTTTCCATTCCGAAAACAGCTACCGGCAACACTGCCGCTTACTGGGCCGCTCGTCTGGGCGACCGCCGTCTGTGCAGTGTGACCGACTTTCTGAACGAGGAGTGGCAGTTCGACCGTGCAGATTTTGCCTCTGCCAAGGCAACCACCGAGAAAGGCGCAGAAGCCGTCGAGATCGACCTGACCGACTCCGGCAAGACCAAGCTGACCGAGGCCCACAACAAGGTAAAGGCATACCTTGCGGACAGCAAGAACAACGCTGACAAGGCGCAGTGGCTCATCTTCCACTGGGGCACCACCACCTTCCGCATGCTGGTGGACAACAGCTTCTCCGACAGCAAGCTGGTGATCGGCGGCGATTCCGATCCGCTGCGTGCCGGTGCGTCCAAGTACATGCCGCAGTATCTGATGCTCGATCCGCTCCCGTTTGCACTGGAGCAGACCGCCGTTCCGACGACCACCGAGCCGACGACTCCGTCTGAGCCGACCACTCCCACCGAACCCACGACTCCGACTGAGCCGACCACGCCTTCCGAGCCGACGACCACGGATTTCCCGGACATCGACGGTCACTGGGCTGCCGCTTCGCTGCGCAAGGGTGTTGAGCTGGGTCTTCTGAAGGGCATCAACGGCAAAATTATGCCGAACAACTCGGTCAAGCGTTCCGAGGCTATCGTTATCCTCAACCGTGCGCTTGGCGCAACGCAGGCCGATAGTGTATCCGGTCTGGCTGCCAGCCAGCAGTCCGCATGGTACAGCGAGGATCTGGGCAAGGCCATCCACCTCGGCCTGATTACCGCAAACGACAACCGCAGCTTTGACACTGCAGCTACCCGTGCCGAGGCTTTCGTGCTGATGGCTCGTGCGTTCGCGTACGACCGCGCAGAGACCGCTGCCGATGAGCTGAGCAGCTTCACCGATACCTCCTCCATGACCACCGAGCAGAAGCAGGCAGCTGCCGCTCTGATCGGCCAGGGCGTTGTAAACGGTACTTCTGCTGCCAAGCTGTCTCCGTCGAACAAGCTGACCCGTGCACAGTTCGTCACCATGATCGTGCGCATTGCAGCTGCCACCAACGCAGACAGCGCACCGACCGAGCTGGCCGGCGGCACCGTACTCACCAATCCGTGCATCGCTCTGACCGGTGCTGTCGCAGACGGTGACTGGATCTTTGCCGCTCCCACGAATGAAATTTCGCTCGATTCCGTCAGCAGCTCGCACCGCATCGTCCTCAAGGGCGAGGAGCGCGCTGTACTGAACGGCACCAAGCAGACCAGCATTTCCACGCTTGCTGTTGACCCGGCAGGCACGGCTGATGTGAAGATGGACAACACTTCGTCCGTAAACACGCTCGTTATCGCGGGCAAGGGCGGCTCCATTGGCTACAGCGGCGCAGTCTCCAACATCGAGATCACCGCTTCCGGCCGCACCATCGTGCTCGAAGGCATGACCTCGGATGCCATCACCATTACCGGCAGCAACAACACCATCCTGCTCAAGGGCGACGCGGATACCGTTTCCGTACTGCGTGGCTCCGGCAACCGCATCACGCTGTCCGGCACGGTCGGCACGATGGTTCTGGCCGGCAAGAACACCACGGTTGACGGCACCGGCAAGATCGGCATCGTAGACACCCGCATGGTCGGCTGCACAGTAACGGCTAAGGCTGACCACACGATCGACAACATCGATCCCGGTCTGGATGGCGTTCAGATCACGATGACCGTTCCGGATAAGGTTAAGGCCGGCGGCTCGCTGACTGCCAAGGTTAGCTTCTCCGGCGTAAAGGAAGGCGTTACCTGCACTGCAATCTGGTATCAGGACGGCTCCGCGATCAAGGGCTGCACGAACAACAGCTTCGAGCTGACCAACGGCAAGACCTCCAGCCACACCAGCACCTTCACCTTCACCAAGAATATGAAGACCAGCACGGCGATTGGCTTTAAGCTGCTCTATGACAACCCGTCCACCGGCGAAACCGAGCAGGTTTACGCCCAGAAGACCGTTCCGATCGAGAATTACTCTGCCGAGTGGTATGCACAGCGCGATGCTGCCGCCATCCTCAAGCAGGTATCCTCGGTTTACCGCGGCAACTACACCACGTCCTACGCGGCCAACAACGATTACTCCAAGACCACCAAGGAGGTCTGGATCAACGCCAAGGGCTACTCCAGCAACACCAATTATCTGGTCTGGATCAACCGCGCCTATCAGCATGTAAACGTATTCACCGGCTCCAAGGGCAACTGGAAGCTGACCAAGAGCTTTATCGTCGGCACCGGCGCTGCCTCTACCCCGACTCCGGTCGGCGTGACCACCGTCAGCTACAAGCTGAAGGCAGGCTGGACCACCGGTACTTACACGGTTCGTCCGGTTGTAGGCTTCTACCCGGGCACCGGCTACGCGTTCCACTCCCGCCTGTGCTATCCCGGCACCGACACCGAATACGACTTCAGCAGCGGCTATCCGGTTTCGCACGGCTGTGTACGCATGAAGCACAACGACATCAACTGGATTTACAACAACATACCGATCGGCTCGACTGTCGTAATCTACTAAACCGTAGCTGCAAACACCGATATTCTCCGTTTTTCCGGAGAGTATCGGTGTTTTTTTGCTGCAAAACAGTGTGTACATCATCAACATCCTGTTTTGCACTGCAACGATAAATTCTCACCCTGATAATGTAATTCGTCATTTTATACGCATTTTTCGCAAATGCAATTGGTTATCGTTGTGACATTTTAATGTTGACACCGACAACATCAAGGACTATAATAAACCCATCACAACAAACAACGAGGTGAGGAAATGGCCGATCAGTATCATCACGGAAATCTGAAAAGCAAGCTGCTGGAGGAAGCGGTCACGCTGATCTCGCAGGACGGCCTCGAAAATCTTTCTCTCCGGCGGCTGGCAACGCAGTGCGGCGTGAGTCACAACGCCATCTACCGCCATTTTGACAGCAAGGAGCGCCTGATCGACGCCTGCCGTGCCTATGTCATGCAGGAGCTGACGCGCACACTCGAGCTGACGCTCAGCGGTCTGGATGAAAGCCTGCCGCAGACCATGGAACAGCTCGGCACCGCCTATCTGGATTTTTACATGCGCAACCCGACGTATTTCAGCGCGTATTTCCGCAATGCGTCCCAGAAGCTGACGTTCTCGCTTGAGCCGATCGAGGGCAACTACCCGCCGTTTTCCGTTTTCCGCCGTGTGGCTGTCGCTATCGCGGAAAAGCAAGGCATTCCGCAGGATGAGACACGATGGCGGCTTCTGCGCTACTGGACGATGCTCAACGGCATATTCGCCATGTGGATTTCCTCCAACGTGGAACTGCCTGAAAACTGGAAAACCTGTCTGAAAAACGAATTTTAAGGAGCGTTTACGATATGAAACAGATCATTCTTACGGGCGACCGCCCGACCGGCAACCTGCATGTCGGCCACTACGTCGGCTCACTGGCCGAGCGCGTGAAGCTGCAGAATTCCGGAAAATATGATGAAATTTACATCATGATTGCGGACGCGCAGGCGCTGACCGACAACGCCGAGCACCCGGAGCGCGTGCGCCAGAATATTATGAAGGTCGCGCTGGACTATCTTGCGGTCGGCATTGACCCGGAAAAGACGAATATCTTCATCCAGTCCATGGTGCCGCAGCTGACCGAGCTGACGTTCTACTACATGAACCTTGTCACCGTGTCCCGTGTACAGCGCAACCCTACCGTTAAGGCAGAGATTCAGATGCGCAACTTTGAAGCCAGCATTCCGGTCGGTTTTTTCTGCTATCCGATCAGTCAGGCGGCGGACATCACCGCATTCAACGCTACGGCTGTTCCGGTCGGCGAGGACCAGGAGCCGATGCTCGAGCAGTGCCGCGAAATCGTGCACAAGTTCAACACGGTTTACGGCGAAACGCTGACGATGCCGCAGATTGTTCTTCCGTCCAACAACGCCTGCATGCGTCTGCCCGGCACAGACGGCAAGGCGAAGATGAGCAAGTCGCTCGGCAACTGCATCTACCTTGCGGATCCGGAGGAGGTCGTTCGTGAGAAGATCATGTCCATGTACACCGATCCGGACCACATCCGCGTGCAGGATCCCGGCAAGCTGGAGGGCAATACCGTGTTCACCTATCTGGATGCGTTCTGCCAGCCGGAGCACTTCGCAGAATTCCTGCCGGACTACCAGAACCTTGACGAGCTGAAAGCGCACTACCAGCGCGGCGGACTCGGCGATGTGAAGGTAAAGAAGTTCCTGAACAACGTCATGCAGTCACTGCTGTCGCCCATGCGTGAGCGCCGTGCGCAGTGGGAGGGTCGCCTGCCCGAAGTCTACGAGATTCTCAAGAAGGGCAGCGAAATCGCCGCTGAGACCGCTCAGGGCACGCTCGATCGAGTCCGTCACGCGATGAAGATCGACTATTTCACCGATATCGGCCTGCTCAAGTAAAAACAGCAAAATAAAGGACGAACCGCCTTGGGCAAGTCCCATAAGGAAGTATTTTCTATGTAAGGTTCGGTGCAATCTCTAAAGAGGTTGCACCGTTCCTTTATTATGCTGCAAAACGATATTCGTGTGGATTTTTACAGATTTCTTCCATCATTATAATGATTTCATCTTCGGTTGGGATTTTAAACATTCCTACCGCTGTAAAGTAAATATCCACTTTTACATAACAATGGCCGCTTGATTTATCGTTGTTGTGAACTTCAATGCGCTCAATTAGAGAATTGACCAGAGTTGGTGTTAGTTCCTTAATATCCGTCATTTCACGAAAGGTACGGAGCAGCAATCTCAAATCAAGACTTTTTTGTTCGGCTTTGTCTAAAACGGCTTGAGCTTCGGATACAGTAATTGCAAGTTCTTTTTGTTCTTTTTCATATTTTGAAACTCGTCTTTCGTAAACATCATCTGATAATCTTCCAAAAGTATTATCCTCGTAAAGCTTATCCATCAAGCGTTCCAATTCTTCAAGTCTTCGCTTGCCGTATTCAACCGTTTCCTGCATTTTTTTAAATTCAGCTTTGCGAATCGCCTTGCTTTTCATTGCCATCATATAAAGAAAGACGGGTTCATGACAGCGAACAAAATCAGCAAAGTCGCTGATAGCTTCCATTACAATTTTTTCAAGTACTACATTTCGAATATAGTGAACTTTACAAGTACCCCTGCCAGATCTATAGTTGGAGCAACAATAAAATTCTTGATTTGTATTCAAACTTTTAGCAGAGCAAAAATAAAGTTTCGCACCACAATCAGGACAAAAAACAAGACCTGAAAATATACTTTGCCGTCCTGTCGCAGTAGGACGGCGTTTATTTTTGCGAAGTTCTTGTACCCTTAGCCAATCCTCCTCCGGTATAATCGGTTCCTGCATATTAGGAATAACTTGTTGCTCTTCAATAGGGTTATAAATGACCTTGTGGACCTTGTAACTGACAGTAGTGGATTGGAAATTTACCGCACATCCTGTATATTGTCTATTTTCAAGAATGTGCACTATAGTTTTCTGATCCCACGCACACGGATTTAGCGGTATCTTTTGAGAGTGTTTTCTACCTACAGATTCATAATAAGCAGATGGAATTAAAATATTTTCTTTTTCCAACTGTCTTGCGATTTGTGACGGTCCTCTTCCGCCAAGCGCTAAAGCAAATATTTTACGCACAATTTCTGCGGCAGGTTCATCAATTAGCCACTTTTCCCGATTTTCAGGATCTTTCACATATCCAAAAGGAACAGATGATGAAACACGCTTTCCGTTATCTGCTTTGGACTGCCATACAGCACGAATTTTCTTGCTTGTCTGAGCTGCATACCATTCGTTAAAAATATTGTAAAACGGCAGCATTTCCATCCCTTCACCTGTAGTGCTGTTGACATTCTCCTGAATGGATATAAAGGTAATGCCAAGTGAAGGATAAACGATTTGTGTCAGTCTGCCGGCTTCGACCTGTTCACGACCAAAGCGAGACAAATCTTTCACGATGATTCTGCTGATTTCTCCGTTTTCAGCCATTCTCTGCATACGCTGAAAAGCTTCCCGATCAAATCGAGTTCCCGAAATCCCATCATCCACGAAGAACATTGTATTCTTGTAACTGTGTTTTTTGGCATAATCAAGTAAAATCTGTTTTTGATTCGTAATTGAATTTGATTCATCAATCTCGCCTTTCTTTTTGTCATGATCTTTCATGTCCTCAACAGATAAACAACAATATAGGGCGGTGATCAATTCATCAGGATTTGCAATTTGTCCCTTGTTTTTATTTTTAGTTGTCATAATATTTTTCTCCTTTCTGACAACCGGACACTGCAAAGGCATTCTTATTTTACAGTGTTCGGTTATCTTTTTTCTATTGTGTGGTTAAATTAAATTTTCAGAAAGAATCAATTTTTTGAATTGTTCCATAACGCTTTGTGTTCCTTTGGGATTAAAATGAGTAGATACTTCGTAAACTGTACCTCCAATTTTGGTTTTGAAGGTACCTTCGCTAAATTTGCAAGCGTCTTCATAATTTAAGATTTTTCCATTTTTACAGGGAATAAAGTAATCTGCAATGCAGGCAGTCTCATTATTAGAATGAATATCTATTTTTTTAGTCATAAAAATTCTCCTTATCTTGAATCTCTGTCACGCAGCCGTTTTCGATGGTACGCTTCGCAAAGTTTTACAATGGTTTCTTCCATTTGAGTAATAGTGTAGTCTTTCGGAAAATATTTGCGGATACGTTCAGCGGGAATCTTCACACGCTCTTTCTGATTGGCCTTTTCTTCGCTCATAATGGCGGATAACTGTTCTTTCGTGAATAACCCCTGTATACTGAGAGCCTTTAAACGCTGTGCCTGAGATAAATTAGGCGTACAGTCACCGTACTCCATTTCCGACAGCAGCATTGTCTGTTCTTCGGGGAGCAGATAGGATAGCTCGACAGCAGGAGTGAAAGCAATCCGCTTTTCATCAACCATATCCAAAATAGGCGGGATAAGGTTAGTGAGACGGATATAGCGTTTAACTGTGTCTTTGCTTGTGTTATCACTCTCAGCAATAATTTCAGTTGCCAACTTCGGTGCAACTTGCTCCGAAGTTAAGTCAGAGCGTTTCCCTTGATGTCGTAATGCTTCGGCTTTCAGCTTGTAAGCGAAGGCTTTCTCCGATGGTAAAATATGTTCTCGGTGCAGATTGCTGTCTACCACTGCAATGGCAGCGGCGTCACGATCAAGGGGAACAATTAAGGCAGGGACTTCTTTTATCCCTGCCTTTACTGCTGCACGGAACCGTCTGTGTCCCGATACGATTTCATATTCATCTGCGGTGTTTTCTTTTGGTCGGACAATTAACGGAGACAAAATACCTTGCTCCTGAATGCTCTCGATCAAAGCGTTCATTTCTTCGTTGTCCTGAACCTTAAACGGATGTCCCTCAAAGGGGAAAAGTTTTTCTATTGCAATATTTTTTGGTGTGTTTTTCATCGTTCATAATTCCTTTCTCTGTTTTTGGTTTTTACTTGTATTTCCATAGCACGCTCGGTTTCAAGCAATTTCAAGATATGCGGATACCGCTCGGTGATGGATTGTGCAGTTTTGAGATCTTCACGCAAAGGTTTTAACTTTGCAGAGATTTTTCTTGTCGCCGTTTTGTTCTGTTCTTTTTCTTCTTCTGATTTCGGGCGGCGGATACGGTTATAAATTTTCTGCCGCTCTGATTCCAAAGCAGAAATATCTGCGGATTTCTTCTCGATAAATGAAACAAGCTTCTGTGCGGAATCGATTTGATTCTCACAAAGAAGCTTGTATTCCTTTAAGGTTTGATCTAATTTTCTGACTTCCTGACGTAGTGCCGGAGATAGAGGCTTTTGGGATGACGTCTCTATATTATTGCCTGTAATCAGCTTCCAAAGCTCAATAATCAATGCAAACGCAAGCTGCATCCCGTCCATACGCTGCGCTTTGTTAAATTCGTATTCAAGCTGTAACAGCGGTGCATATCGTTTTGGAATACGAATTGCGTAAAGAGTAATATTTTTCTGATTATCAATCAGTCTCTGCCGTATTTTCTCCTGCGTGTATTGCTCGCCTAACGAATCAAGACGGACAGAGCGTTTCCAACTGGGAGCGATAATGGAGGGATGACGGTAATCGCTGTTTCTTGCATAGCTGTAACCGAGATTTTTCAGGTATAAATCGAATGCTTTCCAATTGGTTGTATTTGAAATTGCTTGATCAATATCCCGTTTTAAAATATCTCGGTGAGTTAAACCACCGCTTTTGTGAATCCAATAGTCTTTCTTTCGATTACCTGTGAATTTACTCGGCGGCAGTACGCTTTTCCCTCGTTCTAAGCAAACTGCATCGGAAATCTCTCTTAACTTGTAATGGTCGGAAATATGGTTCTCAAATTTCCGACCGGTGCGAAAAGATACTGAATTAACCACAATATGATTGTGAAGATTATCTGTGTTCAGATGGGTGGTGACGACTATCTCGTAATCCTTGCCCCACATACGCCTTGCCGTTTCCAGTCCGATTTGATGTGCTTCTTCAGGCGTAACCTCGCCACTTACAAAACTCTGATAACCGTGATAGGCAACATTCCCGCCGAGCTTGCCGTAACGACGCTTAGTAGCCATCATATATTCGTATGCTCTTTGTTTCGGACAGTTGATACCAGAAACATACATCGTTTGATCCGTCTTTTTATCATTCTCAACATAACGGAGTGCCGCATATAAATCTTCATCCAAGAATTTCTTGTCGATGGTTTTGTCAGGGTTACGGGCATAGTCGATTACTTCTTTCAGCCTGTTTTTGACAGGCCAGAATCCGGTGGTTGCCATTTGCGCATATCCTCCTTTCGTGGTAATAAAAGTTCCGTATGAATTTCATCAATAAGTGAAAGTAGTTTGTTTTCTGCTTCAGGCGTAAAACCCACTGTATTGCATAGCTCGCACAATTTGTTGTAGAAATCAAAAAAGACATCAGGAAGAACCGTTCTCGGTTCATATCCCAATGCTCTTTGCACCAGATATTCGCTAATAGATAAATTGCATTTTTCGGCAAGTTGTTTGATTTTGTCTTTATCTTTTTGATTTACCCGAATGTCAATTCGGGCAAATTTTTCTTTTGGGTTTCTATTCATAGATATATCATTCCTTTTAAAATGGGGTGTTAGGGGCGGGAGTCCCTAAGGATTAAATCGGCTAAACAGCCGATTTTGAGTTGGAACTTGCCGTACAAGTTCCCTGCTTGTTATGGTGTGAGACATCAAGCTTTTTTCATAAATTCAGATAGCTCATAGTCTTTCAAATAATCATCACAATAACAATATTCGTAAACCTTGTATGGCAGGTTTTCAGGCTTGTGCCGACACTTTTGTATTGTGACTACATATACAGGTGAACCAATTGCTGGAATACTCATCCTGAATTTATCTAATTCATTAAAGCTCAATGTTAACCATATATTCGGGAAGTCTGTGGATACAATGAGAATCTCACAGCTCTTTTTCGTGTGGTTGATAAACACATCACGAACCCATCCAACGGTTTCACCGTCGAAAAATGGCTCAATAAATTGCGTTCCGTCGTAATATTCAATCGCATTGCAAATATTACCGCTTATATCAACTATTTTCTTCTTGTAATAGCTATTAATCTGTTCCATAGAATTATCTCCTTTTTTGAATGAAAGTGTTTGTTAAATAAGGGACATCAAAGTGATGTCGCAGGATATTTCAGAGCACAAAAAAGCGGCACTACTCTGATGCCGTCATTAATTAGCCGTTTTCATATTTCCATAGCCGTGGTCAATACCGATGATATATGTTTCTTTATATTTTTTCATTGTGATTGTCTTCCTTAATTTTAATGATTTTGGGATTGGTTTTTGCAAAAGCAGGACAGACATTGTCTGTTAACATTAAACAGCTGCTCTGTCCGCATTGCATACATAAGGTGTTCTTAATTTTGATTTGTTGTGATTTTATCAGATTGTACTGCACCAAAAAGACCTCCTTTCTGATTTTGCACATAAAAAGAACACCTACCGATTTATACATCAATAGGTGTTGTCAGATAATTTCCTTATTGCTGAATCCCAAATCTTCACCGCTGAACTTTTCGTAAGCCAAGCCAATCTTTCGGATTCTTTTGTGAATAGCACTGTGCGTTTTGAAGCCTAATTCTTCTGCGATTTTTTCGAGTGTCACATCATCCATTCGCATTGTGAGTATTTTCCTGTCTGTTTCGGAAAGAGTGTCTAAAAATTTGCTGACTGCAATCGGTTCTAATACGGTACTCTCAACATTAACACTGTCATCGGGAATATCCCACTCCATGCCGTTTGTGTTCTCTGCATACTTTTCTTTTAAATCATCAAGAGATTCAACGGATATTTTCGCACGAGTGTGATATCACTTGCGGTAAAAATCAATTTTTTGTCGGCTCTTTCGGTAATCAAAATCTTCAAAGCAGCGATATTCAGCCGCCACAGCAATGACCTCATTCATATTGTGTTTTGCCATTATTTTAGGAACGAGCCAAGTGAATGTTTCTGAGATTTCTTCTTCGGATATATATCCGAGGTCTTCGTCTACATTGGTACTTTTTAATATCTCCTGTGACTTAGGGATAATCCCTTCATCTTCCATTCCTTTAATCCAAATAGAAGCTGCGTGCGCATATCTCCAAGACGGCTCATATCCTGAATAAATCTCCCTTTTTGCGCCAAGCCCCATAAAAGGCCACACCATAAAGGCGTAAGCATCAATTATTACAAGCTTAAATAAATCACTTTCTATTATTTCTATTGCACGACGATCTTGAAGCAATTTTCTTGGATTTCTTGAAATACTGTTTATTTCTTCTCCGCACTTATCCAAAATGCTTTTGGGGATGAAATAGAACGCAGAAATATATTCTGCATTGCGAAACGGTGTAATCTCGCCGTTTTTTCTTTTTAATAATATTGGCATGTTTTTTTGCCTTCTTTCCAGAGAGTATGCTCTCTATTTATTAAACGACATAGAAATCCTGTTTTGTTCCTGAATTATAAAAATATTATAGCAAATAAATTTGATTTTGATAAGCACCTTGATTTAATTGGCAATATAATATATAATATAAGTATGTAAGCTAACTAACTTACAATGGAGGTGATAAAGGTGGATGATTTGAATTTGAAAATGGAAAATGCTGAATTTGGTCAATATTTGCGTTCTGTCAGACAAGCAAAAAAAATATCAATTCGTCAACTTGCAAAAGCGGTGAGTAAAACACCTACATATATTAGTGATATTGAAAAGGGTAATAATAAACCTCCCGAAAGAGAGTTATTGGATAGAATAATTGCAGCATTGCATTTAGAAGAATTTCCGGATATAAGGAACAAGCTGTATGATTTAGCTGCAAAAGAAAGAAAAGATGTTCCAGCAGATATTAAAGAATATCTAATGGAAAATGAATCAATATTAAAAATTATTAGAACGGCAAAAGAAAGCCCAAATGAAAAGCAAATATGGGCAAAAGTATCGCAGATTATTTAATTGTGGAGGAATAGAAAATGGCTGAATTAAGAAAAGAAGATTTGTGGGTAATGGCGGATAAACTCCGTAATAATATGGATTCTGCAGAGTATAAGCACGTATGTCTTGGTCTTATATTCTTGAAATATATTTCTGATAGTTTTGAAAGAGCTTATCAAGAAATTTCTCAAGATGAATACGCCGATCCAGAAGATAGAGATGAATACCTTGCAAAAAACGTGTTTTGGGTGCCGCAGGAAGCACGTTGGGAAACAATTAAAAACAGTGCTAAAGATCCAACAATTGGTCAGGTTATCGATAATGCCATGTATGTGATTGAAAAGGAAAACTCCTCTCTTCGTGGTGTGCTTCCTAAAGATTTTGCAAGAGCATCTTTAGATAAACGTTCTTTGGGTGAATTGGTTGATCTATTATCTGAGCTTGAGATTGGAAACGATAAAAACAAAGACACTTTAGGCTCTGTATATGAATATTTTCTTGGAAAGTTTGCACGTGCTGAAGGAAAACTGGGTGGAGAGTTCTATACTCCACGCAGTGTAGTTGAATTGATTGTAGCTATGATTGAACCTCACGATGGACGAGTTTATGACCCTTGCTGTGGTTCAGGAGGTATGTTTGTACAGAGTGAACGTTTTGTAGAAGACAGAGAGGGACGAATTGACGGACAATTAGCTATTTATGGGCAGGAATCCAATTATAATACTTGGAAACTTTGTAAAATGAATCTTGCTATCCGTGGAATCGAAGCAAACCTTGGTCAGCAAAATGCGGATTCTTTCCATAACGATCAGCACAAGAGTTTAAAGGCAGATTATATTATGGCAAATCCTCCTTTTAATATTAGTGACTGGGGCGGCGAGCGTTTAATAGATGATCCAAGATGGAATAAATACGGTATTCCGCCTACGGGTAATGCCAACTATGCTTGGATTTTGCACATGCTGTATCACTTAGCGCCAAGCGGAACGGCAGGTTTTGTATTGGCGAATGGTTCGCTTTCATCTTCTACAATCAGTGAATACAACATTCGTAAAAACTTGATTGAAGATGATAAAATCGATTGTATTGTTACTTTGCCGGGTGGACTGTTCTCAACAACATCAATTCCTGTTTGCCTGTGGTTTATGGCTCGCAATAAGCTGAAAAACGGACACCGTGATCGACATGGAGAAATTCTGTTTATTGATGCCAGAAATATGGAAACAGAACCTTATGAGGACAGCCGTACGCAGAGACAGCTGACTGCAAAAACTATTGATGAAATCACCTCCGCATACCATTCTTTCCGCAATTATGAAAAGAAAGCAACAAAGGTAGATGGTACAGAGATTGAATATGCTGATAAACAGGGATTTTGGAAGATAGCAACATTGGGAGAAATTCGTGAAAAAGATTATAATCTTACACCAGCGAGTTATGTGGGAATTGCTCCTGTAGAAGAAGATACGGAACCGTTTGATGATAAGATTAGTAGGCTTGTTCAGGAACTGGAATTAATCGTAAAAGAATCACAATCTCTTGATCAAGTAATTTTTTCAAAGTTAAAAGAATTTGAGGATTGTGGAGGAAAATAACATGAAAGAATATGTTGCATTGGATGAATTAATAGAATACGGTCGCAACATTGCTTATGGAATAGTTCAGCCAGGGAAACCAGTTGATCATGGAATTCCAATGATAAGAGTTAAGAATTTTGATCATGGTAGGATTGAGTTAAGTAATATTATACAAGTATCCCCAGAGATAGAAGAAAAATATTCGAGAACACGACTGCAAGGGAATGAAATATTGCTTACACTTGTTGGCTCAGTTGGACAGACCGCTTTAGTGGATGAGAACATGAAAAATTATAATGTTGCACGAGCAGTAGCTGTGATCCCTATTAAGTCAGGGATAAACCGGAATTGGGTAAAATATTACTTGGATTCGAATGTATCTCAGCAATACTTTAAGGAAGAATTAAATACAACTGTACAAGCAACTCTAAACCTAAAATCAGTTAAGAAAACACAAATTTGGATTCCAGATGACAAGTACATAGAGAAAGCTGTTGCGACTTTGTCAAGCATAGACAGAAAAATTTATATTAATAATCGTAGCAAAGGGGCTCTTGAAAATCTTATTTCCATTATTTACTATAAAACACTAGGAATGTATTCGTTTTCAAATGATAATAAAAAAGTTTTAGATAGCTGGTTTGAGTCAAATGTTTTGGATAACATTACTGAGGTTAGAGAAAAAAACAAAGATGAAAAAAATTATCCAGTCCTTTCAGTTGTAAAAGAAGGAGAATTTAAAGCATCAGAAGATGTTTTTACAAAACAAGTTTATAGTAAGAGTACAAAAAACTATAAAATTGTTCGCCGCAATCAAGTAGCATATAATCCGGCAAGGGCAAATATCGGTTCTATTGCCATGCTCAAGGAGTATGATGTGGGGCTTGTTAGCCCGATTTATACTGTTTTTGAGATAAAGGATACGATTACGCCTACTTTCTTCTATTACTATATGAAGCAGCCGATATTTCAGGAAATGATTAAACACCATGCCATTGGCACAACAAGGCAGAACTTCCCTTTCGAAGCGTTTAAAATGTTTCCTATGGTTGTACCACCGATGGAACTTCAATTGAAATTTGAAGAAATCGCAAAACCTATTGAGCAGAAAATTGCAAAGCTCAAAGAAGAAAACGAAGTGTTGTCAGAGATTAGAGATACCCTACTCCCCAAATTGATGAGCGGAGAACTGCCAGTGGAAGTGGGTGAAAATTAATGGATGAACGTGAACGATACAAAGAATATCTACAAGATGAGGTAGATGAACAATTTTTAATATATTCTGTTTCTCACTTACTGTCAAAGCTATCTGACTATAGTCGTATAATTTCTGAAAATGGAATACCTGGTACATTGCTGTTTCGTGGACAATCTGACATTGAATTCGGCATAGATGGAAGCATTTTTAGAAATGGACTATTAGCAAAAGAAACTACTATTGTTAATGAGCTGATATTGCAAGAGCCACTGGAATTTGGAAATCATATGACTGATTTTGAACAGTTGGTCAAAATGCAACATTACGGCTTACCAACTCGATTGCTGGATATTACAACCAATCCTTTAATCGCTCTCTATTTTGCTTGTTCTGAACATGAGGACAAAGACGGTGAACTGATTTTGTTTATCGAATCGCTACAGCGTCCTACACAAAAAGAAGTGAAATTGTTTTCTGCACTTGCAGAATATGATGGAAAAAGCGAAGGTAATTTTTTGGATTATTTTTCAAGAAAAGGACTCGAGGATGATATTTTATCGAGCTTTGAAGAGAAAGTGGAGCGACTGAAAACGCAGTTTCAAAATAAATATGTCCCGGTGGTAGCTCCTAAGAACAATGAACGTATAAGACGCCAAAATGGTGCGTTTTTAATATTAGGAATAGACATATCTGCTCCTGATTATTATCTAAAAAACAGTTTCAATTTAAAAGATAGTCTCAGTGAATATGTAGATGAAGGGATTCCAAGATATTTACGTATCCCAGCAGAGCAGAAATCTTCGATACTTCATGAACTTGATATGATTGGAATAAATGAAGCATTTGTCTACCCGGAATTAGAGCATCAGACATCGTATATCAAAAAAAGACATTTTGTAAAGGCAGGTGAATAGAATGTCCAAATTTATAGAAAATGATCTTGAACAAGCCGTATTGGAGTGGTTTCATGATTTAGGTTATCAAATTCAATATGGACCGGATATTTCACCGGGAGGAAGTTTTTCAGAAAGAGAAAGTTTTGGAGATGTTGTTCTATACGACAGGTTACATAGTGCATTAAAACGTATTAACAAACAATATTCCAATGATACGATTTCAGAACTGGTTAAAAAGATTACTCGTCAGCAGAGCTTGTCAATTGTCCGAAATAATGTTGCGTTTCAAAAATTATTAACCGATGGTATTGATGTAGAGGTTAAGCAGAATGACGGAAGCATAAAAACCGAAAAAGCTTATATTTTTGATGCCAAAGATATTGAAAATAATGAGTTCTTGGCAATCAATCAATACACTGTAATTGAAAACGGAAAAGAACGCAGACCTGATATTGTTGCGTTCTTAAATGGTATCCCTGTTGTTGTAATAGAACTGAAAAATGCGACAAACGAAGAAGTAGATATTGTTGATGGGTTTAATCAGCTTCAGACTTATAAAAGAGATATTCCTTCTTTGTTTTATTACAATGCCTTTATGATCACAAGTGATGGTATCAATGCAAAAGTTGGTACAATTACTTCTGATCTGGATCGCTTTATGTTTTGGAGAACAATTGACGGAGAAAAAGAATCGGGACTTTCTTTTCCACAATTGCAAGTTATGCTGTATGGAATGATGAATAAAAAGAGATTTTTAGACATTGTTTCAAAGTATAGCTTCTTTGTTCACGAGGAAGATAAGTCTTTCAAAATTTTGCCCGGTTATCATCAATTTTTTGCTGTAAATAAAGCATTGTATACCACTCACTTGGCAGCTTCTGAAAATGGAAGCAGAAAAGCGGGTGTAATTTGGCATACACAGGGTAGCGGAAAAAGTTATTCTATGCTCATGTATACTCGTCAATTGGTTTTAGAACTGAATAACCCGACCATTGTTGTTATTACTGACAGAAATGACTTGGATGATCAGCTGTTTACTACTTTTTCAAAAAGTGCCGATTATTTGCGTCAAACGCCCAAACAGGCAGACACAAGAAAAAAATTACGAGAACTATTGAGCGTTCAAGCTGGCGGCATTGTATTTACGACGATCCAAAAGTTTTCGCCAGATGAGAGTGACCAATCGATGGAAGCACTGACTACCAGACGAAATGTGGTTGTTATAGCAGATGAAGCACATCGCAGTCAGTACGGGTTAGAAGCAAAAGAAAAAGATGGAAAAGTTTCTTTTGGTTTTGCGAAACATATGCGAGACGCATTGCCGAATGCTTCTTTTATCGGATTTACTGGAACTCCTGTTGAGTTGAGCGATAAGAACACCCCTGCCCTGTTTGGTGACTATATTGATATTTACGATTTGACTCAAGCGGTTAAAGATAAAACTACTGTTCCGATTTATTATGAAAGCAGAATTGCAAAGTTAGATCTTCCGCAGGAATTAAAGCCAAAGATTGATTATGAGTATGACAGCATTGTTGAGGGACAGGAAGAAACTTACGCCGAAAGTCAAAAGCGTAAATGGGCAAGGTTAGAAGCCATTGTTGGAACAGATAGTCGTATTGATGTAGTAGTGAAGGATTTCATTGCTCATTACGACCTTAGACAACAAGCGATTAATGGTAAAGTTATGTTTGTGGCTATGTCCAGAAAGATTGCAGTAAAACTTTACTCAAAGATTATAGAATACCGCCCTGAATGGCATAGTGACGACATTGATAAAGGTACAATTAAGGTTATTATGACTTCTGCAGCATCTGATCCGCCTGAATTTCAGCCGCATTCAACTACTGCATCTCAGAAAAAGCTACTTGCAAAGAGAATAAAAGATGTTGAAGATGAATTAAAAATTGTTATTGTTTGCGATATGTGGTTGACGGGGTTTGATGTACCTTGCCTTCACACAATGTATGTAGATAAACCAATGAGCGGTCATAACCTTATGCAAGCCATAGCACGAGTTAATCGTGTGTTTAAAGACAAGCCCGGCGGTTTGATTGTAGATTATATTGGTATTGCAGATAATTTAAGAAGTGCATTAGCACAATATACACCGTCTGACCGAAAGACAACGGGTATTGATCCACAAGTAGCAATCGATCTCATGCTTGAGAAGTATGAGCAAATTCAAGGAATATTGCATGGATTGGATTACTCTTCTTATATAAGCGGCTCTGCAAGTGAACGAATGGCGTGTATTGTTTCTGGTGTTGATTTTGTTTTAGGTAAACCGGAAGATGAGAAAAAAGAATTTCTTAATTTGGTTGTAGAAATCGGCAAGGCATACGCATTATGCTCGACCTCTGAACAAGCTCAAGCAATCAATGTAGAGATTAGTTATTTTAAAGCCATTAAATCAGGTATTATAAAAATACTACCAAAGGACAAACAGAAGAAAACGAAAGATCAAATAGAATATGAAATTGGTCAATTGGTTTCCAAATCAGTTATTTCTGAAGAAGTCGTTGACATATTTGCTTCAGTTGGATTGAATAAACCGGATATTTCAATTTTATCTGATGAATTTCTTGAAGAAGTAAAAGGACTTCCACAAAAAAATTTAGCTCTGGAACTTTTACGACGTTTGCTTGATGGTAAGATTAAGGCGATAGCTAAAAAGAATGTTGTACAAGCAAAGAAATTTTCTGAAATGCTTGAAGCCTCAGTAATTCAATACGAAAAACGTTCTTTAGAGACGGTAGAGGTTATAAAGGCTCTGGTTGATATGGCAAAAGATATGAATGAGCTTCATAAAAGAGGAGAAAAGCTGGGATTATCAGACGATGAACTGGCATTTTATGATGCAATTTCGTCCAATGAATCTGCCAGAGATTTCTATGAAAATGATGTCCTAAAACAAATTGCTAAAGAACTAACAATCAACATTAAAAATAATATTAAAGTTGATTGGGATGTGCGAGAAAGTGTTAGGGCACAGATGAGAATTACTGTAAAAAGGTTGCTCAGAAAATATAAATATCCACCCGATAAACAGGCAACTGCGGTGGATTTGATAATAGAGCAAGCTGAAAAAATGTGTGAAAATGAAATTTATTAAAAATAGTCCGCTCAATGGAGCGGACTATTTTTAATAAATCAACTTAGAATTTACAATTTCTCTTGCTCTGTAGCAAACAGTGTTCATTTGTGCAACCCATTCCGTCTGATCTTTTGCCTTAAGTTCTTCTGTTATGCCTTCACTTTTTGCAAGTTGCTTTACAATTTGAAGAAACATATTTTGAGCCTGATTTTCAATATCAACAAGATAGTCGTTTAGTTTGCCACTTGTCAAAAGGTTCATATAAATAATTTTGCGGTGTTGTTTCAAATATCTTGCGTGTCGCTGTCCCCATACTCCGATCGGCTGACCTTGTTGTTCAGGTAAGATGAGATTTGGCAGTAGATAATCTCCTACCTGAGTGTATGTACCACCCATTTGTTCAAATAATGATTTTTCCATAATTCAAATATCCTCCTTTAATAAATTAGTAAATGGAGTATCATTACTGACGAAAGTATCAAGTGTAAATGCAGCGCCTAACCGAAAGCCTACAATAAAACTATCTAGTGCAGTCTCACCATTTACAACACTTGTTGCATTAACAAAATTAAGAAACTTTTTCTTTTCTTCGCCGGAAAGCTTAGATGTTAAATACTCCTCGGCATCGTTTAATACTCCAAGTTCTTTTGCCATTGTTTTATTTGTGCTAATGCCTCTTGCTTGCGGCTCGATATTGCCGTAATAAAACTGTTCTATAAATCCAGACATATCTTGTGTGCCTCCTTTCATTTACATTGTAAAAGAAAATGAGAATGATAACCAATGTGCCGATTATAAAAAATACCGAGAAAAACCGGTTACAGTTTTTCTCGGTATTTATCTTTGAGTTTGCCTTTGCTTAGTCCGATAAATGTGTGAAATAAACGATTTTCAAATTACTTCTTTATTGGGCGTTAGCATTGGTTCGTCCTTCTTTTTTACACTTTCGGGATTTGCTGGGTCACACAGTGAATATTGCCGCCGCCGATGAGGATATCGCGGGCCGGAATCGCAACCACCTTACGGGTCGGGAAAAGCTCCTGCAGGATAGCCTGCGCCTTTTCATCCATCGGGTCGCCGAAGGCGGGCATGACAACAGCCTCGTTCGCAATGTAGAAGTTGACGTAGCTTGCCGCCAGACGCTCTCCCGGGGTACGGGTCGGCTCGCCGTCGCACAGGTCAAGGCCGTCGCACTCCTCTGCGGTGATGGTCACCGGCTTGGGCAGCGGCAGCTTGTGCACCCTGATTCTGCGGCCCTTGGCATCGGTCGCAGCTTCCAGTGCATCCAGACTGGCCTTGGAGAGCGCATACTGCGGGTCGGTCTCGTCGTCCGTCCACGCGAGCACAACCTCCCCCGGAGCCGTGAAAGCGCATACGTTGTCAACGTGCTCGTTGGTCTCGTCGTTGTAAATACCGCGCGGCAGCCAGATCACCTTGGAAACGCCCAGATAATCGCACAAAACCTGCTCAATTTGAGTCTTTGTGAGATCGGGATTGCGTCCCGCGCTCAGCAGGCAGGCTTCGGTGACGAGTGCGGTGCCCTCGCCGTCCGAGTGGATGGAGCCGCCCTCGCAAATGAAATCGCGTTTGTCATATACGTCGTTGCTGACCAGGTCGCAGAACTTGCGCGCCACGCGGTTGTCCTTCTCCCACGAGGGATACAGGCCGTCCACATCGCCGCCCCACGCGTTGAAACCCCAGTCGATGCCGCGGCGCTCTCCCCTGCCGTTGATAACAAAGGTCGGGCCAACGTCACGCGCCCACGCATCGTCAGTCTCCATCACGACCAGACGAACGCGGTCGGGCAGCTGCGCACGCGCGTTGTCATACTGCCCTTCCGAGCAGAGCACGGTCATGCTTTCGCTTTCGGAAATCGTCTCGATCACACGCAGAAAGGCTTTCCGGGCCGCATAGGCGCCGTACTGCCAGCTGTCGGCGCGTTCCGGCCAGATCATCAGGCAGCCCTCATGCGGTGCAAACTCCGCAGGCATATAAAACCCGTCCTGCGCGGGTGTAGTGTGCAAAATTTTCATGGTATCTCTCCTGTTCGGTGGTACATCAAGAGTACAACATTTTGATGGAATTTGCAATGGTCGTAGGCGGTTTGAAATGAAAAATTGAGAATGGAGAATGCTATACTATCGTAGCGGAACAATCGGCGGTTGAGGTGGAAAACCATGAACCTTTTGGGGCAAAATGGTCTATGTTCTGCCGCCTGAAAGTCCGCAGCTATGTATTGGCTGCGAATGTTGCAGGTACGTTAAAAGTTGCGCCGCTTCAAATTCTCAAGTTTCCGGTCGTCCTTCCACATAAGTTTTTGGATGCCGAGAAGTTCAATCTGCGGTTTTCGGACGCATCCGAGATCACGGAAATTGCGGACAAGCTGCGGTGGTATCGTTATCAAAAAGGACTTCGCCAGCGTGACGCGGCGGACTATGCGGGTATTAACCGCAGTACCTACATCCATTACGAAGAGGCAGGGCGGGACTTTTATCCGAAGGAGCATATGGAGAAGCTGGCGGAGCTGTTTGAGGTACCGCTTGAGAATTTGCTGGATGACTATAAAGCGGCTTTATGGTGGCTGCTGCCAGTTGTGTGGGGAGAACGCTTTTCGTGAATTTAATGCAGATATTTCCGAAGCGCATCATATTGCTTATTTTTCGGATTCCAAAATAACGATTCTTCAAATATAATCATTCTTTGCCCCAACCATCATCGGCTGATACATAAATTAAATCCGAAGTTTGATTATAACAGAGGTTGCTTTGTATTCTCAGAAAATTCCGAACTAAGAATTGAGCTTGATTTTCACCTGATGAAATGACATCGGAATAAAAATGGCATCCGCTGAACGATCTTTAATATTGAGAACTGGTCTTTTGATTGAGCTTACAAAACCTCTTGGGGGTGTCAATTAAGTCGCGCCCCATTATACCCTTGATTTCAAGGGTATAATGGGGTATAATTCTACATAGAATAGTATCTCACAGGAGGTGCGCTATGGACTTATCTGAGATGCAAACCCGCGTGGCGGAGTTGGAACAGCAGATTTCTGCTTTGCCCGCTGGCTCTGTCACGAAGAAAACCGTCAATGGTAAGGAGTACTTTTACCACCGTTGGACAGAGAACAAGAAGCGGCGGGAGAAGTATATTCCTGCTGACGAATTGGAGAATTTCCGTGCTCAGATCGAGCGGCGGAAGGCGCTAGAACAGGAGCTGAAAGCGCTGAAAAAGCAGCTGCCCAAGGCGAAATCTACGAACCCTGCTGCGTTTACTACCAATGTCCGCACCGGCGAGACGCTGCGTTCCTTTGCGGCATCTGTTCGCGGCTATCGCAGGCGCGAGTGCTTCCGGCAACTGCACGACTTTGTCTGCGGCGAGCCGCAGGACAAGGTGTTCATTCTCTACGGCCTGCGCCGGACGGGTAAAACCACCATGATCCGGCAGATTTTTGCGGAGATGAGCGACACGGAGCTTGCCAAGTCAGCGTTCATTCAGATTACCGCAAAAGACTCGCTGGCAGACGTGAACCGTGACCTCAAGGCACTGGAAGCACAAGGCTTCCGCTATGTGTTTCTCGATGAAGTGACGCTGATGGAGGATTTCATCGAGGGCGCGGCGCTGTTTTCTGACGTGTTTGCAGCCTGCGGCATGAAGATCGTGCTCTCCGGCACGGACTCGCTGGGCTTCCTCTTTACAGAGGACGAGCAGCTTTACGACCGCTGCATCCTGCTGCACACCACATTCATCCCTTACCGAGAGTTTGAATCCGTCCTCGGCATCCACGGCATCGACGAGTATATCCGCTACGGCGGCACCATGAGTCTCGGCGGTGTTCACTACAACGAGACCTCCACGTTTGCCAGCAAGGAAAGTACCGACGAATACGTGGACACCGCCATTGCCCGCAACATCCAACACTCTCTGCGCTGCTATCAGTATGAGGGGCATTTCCGTCATTTGCGGGATTTGTACGACAAGAATGAGCTGACCAGCGCCATCAACCGGGTGGTGGAGGACATCAACCACCGCTTCACGCTGGAGGTGCTGGCGCAGGATTGGAAGTCCCACGACCTCGGCATTTCCGCCAGCAACCTGCGCCGGGATCGGAAGAACCCGACGGACATCCTCGACCGCATCGACCTTGCGCTTGTCACCGACAGTCTGCGGAAGCTGCTGGAGATCCGCAACAGGGCAGAGCAGACCGTGGCGCTGGACGATGTTCACGCGGCGGAGATCAAGGAGTATCTGGACTTGTTGGACTTAACGCGGGAGATCGATGTGCTGCACCTGCCGGATGTCAGCACGAAATCCAGCCGCACGGTGATCGCGCAGCCGGGTCTCCGCTATGCGCAGGCGGATGCGCTGATCCGCAGTCTGCTGCTGGATGAGACGTTCAGCGCGCTGTCTCTGGCAGAGCGCACCGCTGTGCAGCAGCGCATCCTGACCGAGATCAAAGGGCGGATGCTGGAGGACATCGTCCTGCTGGAAACCAAGCTGGCAAACCCCAAGAAGCAGGTATTTGTCCTGCAATTCCCTGTGGGCGAATTTGACATGGTGGTGTTTGACCCAGAGGCGGGCTCCTGCCGGATTTTCGAGATCAAGCACAGCGAAGAAGCTGTCCCGCAGCAGTATCGCCATCTGATCGACAAGCAAAAATGCGCCCAGACCGAGCACCGCTACGGCCCGATCACCGGGAAGTTTGTCCTCTATCGCGGGGAAAGCCAAGAGATAGACGATATTCAGTATCAGAACGTGGAAGAATATCTGCGAAGCCTTGCATAACAAAACCGCCGTCCCGATTTTTCGTTCGGGGCGGCGGTTTTTATGATGCAGCTTGTCATATGACAAGCTGTGACGCAAAACAAACTTGACGTATGACAAGTAATGAAGCGCAAAAATCGTGCGGCGCGACTGTACGAATGCAGTCGATGACGAAAACAATAATGTTCTAAATAGCACGCATTGCTCATTACATCAATCATTTTCTCGATTCACATGAGTGATGCCCTCCAAACTGGCACAATCAGCGCGCGAAAACCTCTGTCTATCCGCAGAAATTTTCAGATTCTTCCCTTGGGTAGCTTTTCAAATGGATTCCAATTCGATATATATATATATCTACCAACCTAACGAATAACGCGAGGTGCCGCCATGAAACCGAAAGATACGCCGAAGCAATATGTCATCTACTCCCGCAAGTCCAAATTCACCGGCAAGGGCGAGAGCATCGAGAACCAGATCGAGCTGTGCCGCCAGTACATCGCCATGCACTTTGGCGAGGATGCGTCGGAAAACGTGCTGGTCTACGAGGATGAGGGCTTTTCCGGCGGCAATCTGGAGCGCCCGCAGTTCAAGAAAATGATGAAGGACTCGCAGAAGATCGCGTTTGCGGCCATTGTTGTTTACCGCTTCGACCGGATCAGCCGCAACATCGGTGACTTCGCAAAGCTCATCGAGGACCTGGGCGACCGGCACATTGACTTCATCTCCATCCGCGAGCAGTTCGACACGTCCTCCCCCATGGGCCGGGCGATGATGTATATTGCGTCGGTGTTCTCTCAGCTGGAGCGGGAGACCATCGCCGAGCGCATCCGGGACAACATGCACGAGCTGTCCAAGACAGGACGCTGGCTGGGCGGCACAACGCCCACGGGCTACGCCTCGGAGAGCCTGTCCAGCGTGACGGTGGACGGCAAGGTGAAGAAGGCCTGCAAGCTCAAACCCATTCCGGAGGAAATCCAGCTGGTCAAGACGATCTTCGAGGTGTTCATGGAAACCGGCTCTCTCAGCAAGACCGACCAGTATCTGTTGGAGCATCGCTGTGTCACGAAGCGCGGCAAGCAGTTCACCCGCTTTGCTATCCGGGGTATTCTGACCAATCCGGTCTACATGATCGCCGATGAGACGGCGTATCAGTATCTGAAAGAAAACAATGTTGACCTGTTTGCCGAACGCGCAGCAACGTGGCGCTGCTGTCCGGGCTTCTGCGCTGCGGCGAATGCGGCGACTATATGCGCCCGAAGCTGACCAACCGCAAGAATGCGGACGACGAGCTGATCTACACCTACATGTGCTCCACCAAGGAGCGTAGCCACGGCACGGTCTGCTCTATGAAAAACTGCAACGGCAACACGCTGGACGCCAAGATCATCGAGGAGATCCGCAAGCTGTCCGCCGACAAGGAGACCCTTACCCGGCTGCTGGCGCAGACCAAGAAGGTTATCAGCGGCAGCAAGGAGGGCTACGATGCAGAGCTTGCGCTGCTCCGGGAGAAACACGCCGAGACGGAAGAACGCCTCAAACGGCTGGTGGAGTCCCTGTCCGTTGCCAGCGACACCTCTGCAAAGTACGTCATGGAGCAGATCGACGAACTGCATCGGGAGAGCGAGACTCAGCAGGCAAGACTTTCCGATTTGGAAGCCCTCACCGAGCAGAGCCGGATGCTGCATCAGGAGTTCGCCTTCCATCAGGAAATGATCGAATCCTTTGCCAGCGCGGTGGATTCTGCTACGCTGGAGGAAAAACGCCGCCTGCTGCGCACCATCGTCAAAAAGGTGGTCTGGGACGGCAAAAATGCCTATGTTTACCTCTTTGCGGAGGACGGAGAGGCGGATTTGCCCCCTGTTGAGCAACCTATGTATCCGCTGGGAGAGGATAGCGAATGGAAAATGAACGTAATATTTAACGGTATGCGGGCGGTCACTGACCGGTCCCTGCGATTACACGATTGCCGATGTTTGAGAGAACGCCATTCTTACCTGATAAATACACCTATTTTCCCCTCGCCTGCATTTCCCATTCTCAATTATTCAACTTTCCCTTTATCAACCCCGCAGAATATGGTACACTAAAAATGTATCAACCCATTCACAAAGGAGAGGTGCATACCATGAATTACGCTTACACCTATACATACACACCGCTTTTCTCAATGATTTTGCCGATTCTGGCACTTTTACTGATTCTTGCGGGCGGCATCGCGCTGTACACGCTGTTTGTCCGCAAGCCGAATCACTACCACGGCGCGGCAGCTAAGCTGCATGATTTTCTCAATTTCCGGCACGCATACACCGAGGGTCTGCTGAAAATCCTGTACTGCATGACGGTCGCTGCGCTGGCTGTTTACAGCGTTATTCTGCTGTTTTTCCACTTTTTCTGGGCGATTCTGCTGTTTATCGTCGGAAATATTGCTGCACGGCTCGGCTATGAATTTATTATAATGCTGTTCAGCATGCACCGCACCCTGCGCAGCATTGACCGCAAAATGCCCGAGCCGCAGCCGTTCGAGCAGCCGGCTCCCGCACCGCAGCCCGAGCCGCAGAATACACCGAAAAATCCGCTCCCGCCCGATCAGCCGTAACACAAGCCGCTGTTTCCGCTTGAAATTTGTTCAACGCAGATTGCAAAAACACGCAAGTCATGATAAAATAGATATACTATTACAGAATTTCGCGGCAGGACCAACCCATGTGCTGCCCTACAGAAAAGAGTATCTTAGAAAAAGGAGGTCCGTGCATTGAAAATTCAGGAAAGCGCGGAAAACTACCTGGAAGCCATCCTGGTTCTGACGCAGAAAAATGGACAGGTGCGCTCGATCGACGTTGCGCACTACACCGGCTTTTCCAAGCCGAGCATCAGCCGTGCCGTTGGCCTGCTGCGCGATAACGGTTACGTTTCCATCGACCAGAACGGTCTGCTGGGACTGACCGAATCCGGCATGCAGATCGCCACCAGCATTTACGAGCGCCACACCGTGCTCACCGCGTTCCTCACCGCTCTCGGCGTGGACGCTGAGACCGCCGCTGAGGATGCGTGCCGTATCGAGCATGTGCTGAGCGAGGAAACCTTCGACAAGCTCAAGCAGCATGCGAAGGCGTATATCGACGCACAGGGTAAATAAGACCCGTTGAAAATCCTGCCTGAAAAGGCAGGATTTTTTATATCAAATTTTATCGAACAAATTTTCGATAAAATCATTGCATTCAAATCGGCACCCTGTTATAATGGGTGTATCGAATCCGAATACACCGCCGCTCTGCGGCTTGCATATTTGTAACTTTTTCAGGAGGAAATGCTATCATGGCTACCAAAAAGCAGTTGGAACCGGTCGCTCCTGCGGCTGATAAGAAGAAAGCACTTGCCGCTGCGCTCGGTCAGATCGAAAAGCAGTTCGGCAAAGGCTCGGTTATGCGTCTGGGCGAAAACACCGGCATGAATATCGAACACATCCCGACCGGCTCGATCGGTCTGGATCTCGCACTCGGCATCGGCGGTCTGCCGCGCGGCCGAATCATTGAGATCTACGGACCGGAATCCTCCGGTAAGACCACGGTTGCGCTGCACAGCGTTGCAGAGGCGCAGAAGCTGGGCGGCACGGCTGCGTTTATCGACGCCGAGCACGCGCTCGACCCGGTTTACGCCAAGGCACTCGGCGTTGACATTGACAGCCTGCTGGTCTCCCAGCCGGACACCGGTGAGCAGGGTCTGGACATTGCGGAGGCGCTCGTGCGCTCGGGCGCGATCGACATCGTGGTTATCGACTCGGTTGCCGCGCTGACACCGCGCGCCGAAATCGAAGGCGAAATGGGCGATTCCTTTGTCGGTCTGCATGCCCGCATGATGAGTCAGGCGATGCGCAAGCTGGCCGGCTCGATCGCCAAGAGCCAGTGCGTAGCCATCTTTATCAACCAGCTGCGTGAGAAGGTCGGCGTCATTTACGGCAATCCGGAGGTCACCACCGGCGGCCGTGCGCTCAAGTTCTATGCGTCTGTCCGCATGGAGGTTCGCCGCGTGGAGCATCTGAAAAACGGCACCGAGCTGATCGGCAGCCACACCCGCGTAAAGGTTGTAAAAAACAAGGTCGCTCCCCCGTTCAAGCAGGCTGAGTTCGATATTATGTACGGCGAAGGCATTTCCCGCACGAGCGAGCTGGTCGATCTCGGCGTGGAATTCGGCATCCTCAACAAATCCGGCGCATGGTTCTCCATGGGCGATACCCGTCTGGGTCAGGGCCGCGACGCTGCCAAGCAGTATTTCAAGGATCATCCGGACATCGCGGATGACGTACAGAAGCAGATCATGGAAAAGGTTGCCGAGGAGCGCAGCAAGCTGGCGCAGAGCCATGCGGCACGTCCTTCCGCTGCTGTGCCGACCGAGAAGGCCGAAAAGCCTGCGGATAAGGCACCGCGTCCGTCGTCCTCCAAGGCGGTCTCCATCGACGCGGACGATTTTGACGACCTCGACGAAGAATAATGAGCGAGGATAAATACCGTGCAGCCCTCGATATGGCGGCAAAACAGCTGTCTTACCGGGCGCTGAGTGCGAAAATGCTGCGCGACAAGCTGCTTGCCAAGGGGCACGATGAGGAAGCCGCCGATTACGCGCTTGCGTGGCTGACCGAACGCAGTCTGCTGAACGATATGCTGTTCGCGGAAAGCGTTGTGCGCAGCTACACGCGCAAGGGCTACGGCGCGGCACGCATCCGGCAGGAGCTGACCCGCCGCGGCATAGACCGCGACACCGCAGAAGCGGCTATGCAGACCTTTTCCCCGGATGAGGCGCAAATGCTGGCTCTGCTCGCAAAACGCCTGCGCGGTGACGTTTCCGACCGAAAAGAGGTCGAAAAAGCCGTTGCGGCACTCCAGCGTCGCGGTTTTGCGTGGAATGATATCAAGCGCGCACTCGAAACCTATGGCAGTTCGCTGCCGGAGGAAGAATAACAAACATCCCGCTTTTTGCAAGGAAAGCGGGATGTTTGATTTTATCGCGGTAAATCGCTTGCATGAATCCCGCGGTTGGAGTATCATAATAAGAGGAGAAAACTCTACCGGAAAGGAAGTATTTCCATGGAAACCAATAAAATTCCCGCCCGCGCAGATGTGCCCGAAAAGGACAAATGGGCAATTCAGGATCTGTTTGCGACCGACGATGACTGGCGTGCCGCGTTAGCGAAGGCCAAGGAGTTCATTCCGCGCATCACCGCATTCCGCGGCAGACTGGCCGAAAGCGGCGCTGCTCTGCTGTCTTTTTTCCGTCTGGATGATGAAATCAGCCTTGCATTTGACGCGCTCGTACACTACGCGCAGCGTCGCAGCGATGAGGACACCCGCGTCGCCGCGTATCAGGAGATGGTCAGCCAGGTGACGCGCTTCGCGGTCGAAATTCAGTCTGCCGCCGCGTTTGAGACCCCTGAGCTGCTCGCCATCAGCGATGAGGACATGAACCGTCTGTACGCCGAAGCACCCGAGCTGGAGCTGTACCGCCTGAATATCGACCGCATTCGCCGCCGCCGAGAGCATGTGCTGTCCGACAAGGAGGAGGCAATCCTCGCCGCTGCAGGCGAAATGGCCGCCAGCCCGGATGACATTTACTCCATGCTCAACGACGCCGACCTCAAATTCCCGGACGCGGTGGACAAGGACGGCAATAAACACCCCGTCACGCACGGCACGTTCATCCCGCTCATGCAGTCCTACGACCGCGTGCTCCGCAAGTCCGCGTTCGATTCGCTGTACTCGGTTTACGGCCAGTTCCGCAACACCTCGGCGGCAACGCTGTCCGCGCAGCTCAAGCAGCTGCTGTTCTTCGCGAATGTCCGCAAGTACCCCTCGACGCTGGATGCCGCCCTTGACGGCAATGAAGTGCCGACCGAGATTTACCGCAACCTGATTGACGCGGTGCACCGCTCGTTTGCGCCCATGTACCGCTATGTTGCGCTGAGAAAGAAGCTGCTCGGCGTGGACGAGCTGCACATGTACGACCTGTATGTGCCGGTCGTGGACGGCGTGGAAATGAAATTCACGTTCGAGGAGGCCAAGGAGATCGCGCTCAAGGCGCTCGCGCCGCTCGGTGAGGACTACCTGAACCTGCTCCGCGAAGGCTTTGCCAACGGCTGGATCGACGTGTACGAGAACGAGGGCAAGCGCTCGGGCGCGTACTCGGCAGGCGCGCGCGTGCACCCGTATGTACTGCTCAACTTCAAGGGCACGCTCGACGACGTGTTCACGCTCGTGCATGAGATGGGCCACTCCATCCACTCGTACCTGTCCAACAAGACCCAGCCGACCGCGTATCAGGATTACGTTATCTTTGTTGCCGAGGTTGCATCCACCTGCAACGAGGCTCTGCTGATGGAGTACCTGCTGTCCGTCACGACCGATAAAAAGGAGCGCGCGTACCTCATCAACCACTTCCTCGAGCAATTCCGCGGCACGCTGTACCGTCAGACCATGTTCGCTGAGTTCGAACTGGCCGCCAACGAGATGACCCAGCGTGGCGAGGGCACGACCGCCGAAGCGCTCTGCGCGATGTACAAAAAGCTGAACGAGCAGTATTTCGGACCGGAAATGAACGTAGACGAGGAGATTTCGCTCGAATGGGCGCGCATCCCGCACTTCTACTACGATTACTACGTTTACCAGTACGCGACCGGCTACGCCGCTGCCATCGCACTGTCGCGCCGCATTCTGCGGGAGGGTGAACCGGCGGTGAAGGATTACCTCGGCTTCCTGTCCGGTGGCTGCTCCGCCGACCCAATCACGCTGCTGCGCGGCGCGGGCGTGGATATGGCAAGCCCGAAGCCGATCGAGGACGCAACAAAGCTGTTTGATGAAATGATCTCGGAGATGGAAAAGATTCTGAATTGAGAATTGAGGATGGAAAATGAAGAATGACGTTTCTTTTTTCATTGTCTGTAACACTCGATTAGAGTAAAGAAAAGACACAGCCGTCTGAACAGCACCCCATTTGTTAGATAGTATATCATACTGTCTAGCAAATGGGGTGCTGTTCAAACGCGCGGTTTTTATATTTTCGCTGTCTTTCTCAACTGGTATCTCCGAACAATTTCCCACATTGTATTGACAAACATCCAGCCGAGACCGTCGAAAAACTTCGTTTTTCCGACAACCTGTATTGCCTTAATATATAGTGTATTTGCCCTGATGCAATACATTTCCGCAGCCTTTTTCATTCACTTTTCTCATCGGCTCAACCCCAAGGATAGCATTTGACCATGTCTTACAGAATTCTTCTCTTGACAGCGGCGGCTTTCCTCTGCTATAATACCGCTCGGAAAAAGAGCTCATATAATCTCGCTTGATATGGCGCGGGAGTTTCTACGAGATCGCCGAAAGATCTTACTATGAGTGTCCGATGATGGAACAGGTCCATCTTTCGGGCACTTTTTTCATGTCCATTTTTACAGAACATCGTACAGAAAGGTCGATCACAATGAAACTGCTCAAAGGCAACATTATTCACGCGCCCACGCTTGAAAAGCTCGAAACGATCGAAAACGGCGCACTTCTGCTGGAGGACGACGGCACAATCCGCGAGGTGCTGCACGCGGCGCCGCAGGACTTTGACGGCCGCGTCTACGACTGCTCAGGTCAGCTCATCATGCAGTCGTTTGCCGATATGCACCTGCACGCGCCCCAGTTTCCGAACGTCGGCATGGGCATGGACCTGCCGCTGCTCGACTGGCTCAAAACCTACACGTTCCCGGTCGAGGCGAAGTTCGCAGACCTCGACTACGCCCGCCGCATCTACCGCCGTCTGGCGCACGACCTCATCGCAAACGGCACAACGCGCGTGTGCATGTTTTCCTCGCTCCACACGGACGCGACGCTCGTTCTGATGGAGGAGCTCGAAAACGCCGGTGTGACCGGCTTTGTCGGCAAGGTCAACATGGACCGCAACGGCGGTGAAAACCTTGAGGAGACCACCGAGGAGTCCATCCGCGAAACGCGCCGCTGGCTTGAGGGCTGCCGCCGCTTCCGCTTTGTCCGCCCGATCATCACGCCGCGCTTTACCCCAGCCTGCACAGACGAGTTGATGACCGCGCTCGGCAAAATTGCCGCCGAGCAGAACCTCTGCGTCCAGTCGCACCTGTCGGAAAACCTCGACGAAATCGCATGGGTGCGCTCGCTCCACCCTGACTGCGCGCAGTATTGGGAGAGCTACGACAAGTTCGGCCTGTGGAAAAGCCACACGGTCATGGCGCACTGCATCCACTCGGACGAGCGCGAGCGAACCGCCATCCGCGAGGCAGGCGTCGTTGTGGCACACTGCCCGGACTCCAACATCAACCTGTGCAGCGGCATCGCGCCTGTGCGCGAAATGCTGAACGAAGGCATTCACGTCACCCTCGGCACGGATATTGCCGCAGGCTCGTCCCTCGCCGGCAGCCGCATGGTCACGATGAGCATTCAGGCGTCCAAGGTTCGCAGCTTCACCGACCCGGCGCACCCGGCGTTTCTGACCGTGCCCGAGGCGTACTACCTCGGCACGACCTCCGGCCACCGCTATTTCGGCGCAGGCAGCGGCTTCACCCCCGGCGACCGCCTGCACGCTGTCGTGGTGGATGACCGCAGCTTCACCGAGACCCCGTGGGCGCTCAGCCTGCCCGAGCGGCTTGAGCGCGCCCTCTACACCATGAACGCCGCAAATATCACAGCCGTCTGGTCGGAGGGCCGTCTGGTGCATACCCACGAGGCGAAATCTGTCCGTGAACACAGAACGCGCATCGTCGCGCGGGGCGCGAAATAAGCTTGCACAGAAAAACCGGAGAGCCGGGGGATTTTTCCCTGCTCTCCGTTTTCGCTTTATTCTTCTATCCGGTCGAGAATATCGTCCGCGAGGTCCTCAAGCTGCTCGTGCTCCTCGCTCCACTCGTCGTAGGCTTCGGAGCTCATGTTCTCCGGCTCGCGCTCGTCGAGCGCGGCGATGCGGCGGCGTATCTCCGCAAGATACGCCGTGAGCGCCTGCCGGTCCATCACGTCGAGGTCGGGCGACGCGCCGAATGCAATGATTTCCGCCATCTCTGCTCTCCCCTTTCCGTTGTGGCTCTATCATACCATCTTCTGCCGCGCCCCGTCAATACGTTTCGCGGTTGTCTTTTTCTGTATCCTGTGCTATGCTAAATGCACAGTCACCGCTTTCCCGTTTCTACGAAAGCGGTTTCGATTTTTTTGAGCAAAGCCTGCAAATAAAACCTGCAAAGGAAAGTCAAGGGGGAAAGAAATAGTTTTTTAAGAATGAAAAAATGGTATGAGAAATTAAGCCACCGCACCCGAGATTTTTGCGCTGACCAAATAAAGCAAAGATGCCTTCAGATTAAGATATGTTTTCAAGGGTGATCAGATATTCTTTCACACGAGCGTAATAGATGCGCAAGAACTTATTGCAGCCAGCAACCATGTAAACGTAATAATGTTTCCCTTCAGCACGTTTTCGGTCAAGAAACTGGTAGACAGCATCATCAGACGGAGAATTTTTTAGAATGCTTTTCATGACTTGAAAGAGTGCTTTTCGCAAAGCCGGTGAACCACGCTTAGATATGCTTCGACTGGCGGACTCAAAGACACCGGATTGAAACAGGGGTGCATCTACTCCAGCGAAAGCCACGAGGGCACCCTTGTGGGAAAAGCGGCGTACATCTCCAATTTCCGCTATGAGCTGAGGCCCCAAAGTCTCTCCAACACCACTCATGGCAAGAACAACAGGGTACTCCGGCAAAGATGCAGCCAACTGCTGCATCTGTCTGCGCAGCTCGGCCAGTGAGACAGAGACAAAGTTCAGTTGGGAGATGGCCTGAACGATTAAAGCCTTCGTTTGTGTCGTAGGCGGCAGCGTAGCAACCTGATTCAAGGCAAGCTCATAGAGTGCAGACGCCTTGCTATCACTGCGATTATATCCATGCTTTTGGCACCATTTGCTGTACTGGGTGGTAAATTTTGCTCTGCTCATAGAAGAAACGATCTCACAGTGCCAGAATTTTTCTGCGAAGTCAACCCATTTTTCGTGCCCATCTGCTCTCACAGGACTGGTAAACATCTCGTTCAAACCCGAGAAAGTCTGATCAAGGATTGCAATCAGGTTGTTTTTCAAAGACACTTTTAGTTTCATGTACTGATTATACTGGCGATTACAGGTTTTCAATAGCAATCGGGTTTCGTCCTCTGGTGTGTACCGCTTAAGGGAGATCCAGTTGGAAAGACCATAATTGGCAATTTTGATTGCATCGGCTCTATCAGTTTTGACTTTACGAATTGAGTTGTTTCCAAAATCATGTATGAGTTTCGCGTGGACAACACCCACAAAGAAGCCGGCCTCGACGAGATACCGGGCTATGGGCTGATAATAACGGCCTGTGAACTCCATGATAATCCGAACTTCGCCGTCCAGACCACGCAGAAGATCTGACAGATCTTTAAGCTCATTGGCCGTGTGGTGAACTTCAAACGGTTTTACCACGAGTTCTCCAAGTGGCCGCATAACAGCAACCATACTTTTCCCTTTGGAAACATCGATTCCTACAGCATTCATTAGCATTCCTCCAAGCAAAAGAAATATCTCTAATGTGGCGACCATCGTTTTCTCATTGCCGATTCTATTTGCTTGGTAAACCGAGCGCAAAGCCCAACCTGCTTAAACCGAACGCTGCAATAAGAGGATGGCTGACAGTTTTATTTACGGACGTGGATAGTCCAGAGTCAAGCTTGCCAGGCCAATTACTCCTCTTATTGTAGCTTAGGCATGAGATAGAGCAAGGCACGGCTGGCTGCCGCGCCTTGTCCGTAAACTTATATTAGCAAAAGTCAAGTTCCAAACAGGACTTGAGAAAAGAAAAATTTCGGTTGATTGTAAACTGAAGTTGAACACTCAAGGCAATACCGCATACCTGGGTAAGAGCGATTTGCGAGCACAGTTTGCGCTATTTCCACGAATTTTTTCGTTTTCCGCGTTGGTGCTCTTGACATACGAACCAATCCGCGCTAATATACAATGTATTGTATATTATATTTAACAAGGTGAAATTACATGGATATTTCGTATATTCTCACACGAAAAATACAGCAATTATCGCATCGCATCGTACTGCGCCGCAACGAGGATCTGAAAAGCATGGGACTTACCGCCGAGCAGGCGGACACGCTCCTGTTCTTTCATGCGCACAGCGGCAGCTCCGCCTCCGACCTACGGTGCAGCCTCGGCGTGACCCACCAAGCTGCGCGCGCACTCGTGCAGCGCATGGCGGACAAGGGTCTGCTCTGCGTGACGCCTTCGCCGCGCGATGCGCGGTACAAGCTGATTGCGCTCACCGCCGAGGGCGAGGAGCTTTACGAAACCATGCAGCACAACTGCACGAACTTCGGTGACCGTCTGCTCGAGCACATCCCGGCAGACGACCGCGAAAAACTGCTTGCGATGATCTCGCAGGCGCTCGACAACATGGAAAAGTGAGGTGAAACCGCATGAAACCTTCCTCTGATCTCAAAAAGCGTACGGCCTGGTATATTCTCGGTCTGAATCTGATTGCAGCGGCAGTGGTGCTCAACATCCGCTACAACGTCGGCGTTGCCGCGTTCAGCTCGGTGATGTACGCCATTTCAGAGATTTATCATATCTCGCTCGGCACAGCATCCATTCTCTGTTATCTGCTGTTTGTGGTACTGCAATGTATCCTTTCGCGCAAAATCACACTTACTTATCTGCTCGAAATCCCGCTTTCGTTTGCGTTCGGCATACTTACCGACGTGTACGACTGGCTCATTCCCGTGCTACCGTTTCCGCTGCCACTGCGGCTGCTCTGCTTTGCGCTGACGATGTTCATCACCGGCGCGGGCGTGTTCCTCTGCGTCAAGAGCCGCATGGTGCTTACCCCGACCGATGGCATCGTGAACACGATATCCGAGGTGTTTCATCTGCGGTTTTCCACCGTCAAGAACGGGTTTGACCTCTCTATGGTTGCCATCAGCGCTGGATTGTGCCTGTTCCAGCACTGCCCGTTTTACGGCATCGGTGTCGGCACGGTGCTCTCCGCACTGCTGCTCGGACGGGTCCTCAAGCTTTTTGAACTGCTCCCGCTGTCCGGCGCATAAAAACGCCGCCTGCACACATCATTCCTTGATGTAGCGCAGACGGCGCAGAAACTCTTCGTTATCGGTTTTTTCGCAGATGGCGTCAATGCCGGAGAAGATGATCCAGACCGCCATGCCGCGCCGCGCACACAGTACGAACAGATCAATGATCACGCCAATTCCTGTCCCGCGAACGGGAAAAAGCGAATCAGCCGCTTGCCTGCCTTAGGAATTAAACAGGCGCACAAACCGTTGAGGTCTGTGCGCCCTTTTCATCTGTCAAATCTTTAATTTAGTTATTTCCCAACATCAAATGCCGTTAATACGTCCGAGTCTACCTCCCCGTCTTTGATTGTATGGGGTATTTCAATGATATATCCCGTGTTAGTGTAAATACACATACTTTATAGTTTGTCAAGTGTAGTTCACCCAAACACTGTCTTGATCCGACGAACGCACACAGTTTTCGATAAAACGGACGCCCTCCGCACCGTCGCGGATGTTCGGGAACCAAATATCATCCATGACTACATTGGCCGATTCTCCATGGATAACACGATCCATTGCAGTTGCGAACCGGCGATACAGATTCGCCCAAGATTCAAATAGCCCTTCGGCATGTCCACCTCCCATGCGGTCACAAGTGATGGCTTCGTCATCCTGATAGAGATATCCCTGACCACGATCTAGAATCTGAACTGGCTTTCCCTGCTCCTCAAAAATAAGCTGATTGGGGTGTTCATCCCACCACTCGATAGATGCCTTTTCACCGACTACTCGGATTTTCTGCTGATGGGTAGAACCAGCGTTGACACAGCTCGCCCACAGATTGCCGACCGCACCATTATCATATTGGATCAGAACAAAAGCGTTGTCCTCCAGAGGGGCACGGCTCTTGACAAAGCTCTGTCTAGCACACATCAGCTTTTCAATTTTGAGGTTGGGTACCATGGTTTCAGCGAGGAACAGTGCATGTGTACCGACATCTCCTAATACGTAGGAAGGTCCCGCCTTTTCAGGGGTGACGCGCCACTTTGTACCCGGATCATTCGCTTCCACAGCGGAGGAATGATAGCCGTGCGCAAATTGCATGTTGATGATGCGGATTTCGCCTAACATCCCTTCCTGAATCATGCGGCGTGCCTGATGAATCATCTGAGCACCAGTATAACCGTAGGTCACGCCAACGATGCGATTTTGCTTTTTTGCAAGAGAAACCAGTTCTTCAGCCTGTTCAGTTGTAAAGCAAAGCGGCTTTTCACAGATGGCATGCAGACCGGCTTCGAGCGCGGCCTTCAGGATCTCGTAATGCGTAAAGTTGGGAGTCGCGATAGAGACCGCCTGAATGCCGTCCGGGCGCTTAGCTTCCTCGGCAAACATGGTCTTGTAATCGGGGTAGCAGCGCTCGGGGGCAACGCCCCAGTTGACGCCGAATTCCCGGCCGCGCTCCTCGTTCACATCGAACGCACCCGCGCACAGCGTGAACAGGCGATCCCGCAATGCAGAATTGCGATGAATATAGCCAATCTGGCTGCCGCGGCCGCCGCCAACCATACCCCAGCGAATGGGCTGTTCCAGATGGAATTCCTCGTTAAACATAATCAATATCCTCCTTATACGATATTCATTTCTGTCAAATTTTTTGAAATTGCAAACTCAGCTTCGGTTACTGCCTGCACATCGTCAATCGTATACTGTGGATTTAATTCAGTCAATACAAGACCCGTATCTGTAACATTAAACACACACATTTCAGTGATGATTTTAGTGACACAATGTACTGCTGTTAACGGAAGCGTGCATTTTTTCAGAATTTTAGGAACGCCTCGTGCAGTGTGTTCCATCGCAACAATGACCTGACGAACACCTGCCAGCAAATCCATTGCGCCGCCCATTCCGGGGGTTTTTTCCCCGGGGATCATCCAGTTTGCAAGAGACCCCTCCTGATCCACTTGCAGGCTTCCCAGAATCGTGACATCTACATGTCCACCCCGAATCAGACCGAAGGAAGTCACAGAATCGATGAATGCGCCTCCGGATGCTACTGCAGCCAGTTTGCCGCCGGCATCTGTAATATGCGGATGCCGCGTATCATCCTGCACCTTGTCTAATCCGATAATTCCATTCTCCGATTGAATCGTCACACGGATATCGGAGGGTAAATACTGCGGAATGAGCGTCGGAAGCCCAATGCCAAGGTTTACGACCATGCCATTTTTCAATTCCAAGGCTGTGCGACGTGCAATAATCTCCTTAGCGGAACGTGCTTCAAATGCGTTCAGAGCTTCACTCATCGTCTTGCCCCCCATTCACAATATAATCCACCAGAATCCCGTATGTCTGCACATCTTCAGGTCGAATCTCTCCCACGGATACCAGTTGCTCGGCTTCTGCAATGACGATATCTGCAGCAGTTGCCATAACCTGATTGAAATTGCGAGCCGTGCCGGCATACCAGACATTTCCTTCCTCATCTACCTGCTGACCACAAATCAACGCGAAATCAGCGCTCAAAGGACGCATCAGTAAATAGTCAACACCGTCGATGTTCTGCCGCCCGACCACATAATCTTTTGCGTCCTCAACCAACGTGCCAACGCCGGTTTTGGTTAAGGTTCCGCCCAGACCGGCGCCGCCTGCCCGGATCATCTCCGCCAAAGAGCCTTGCGGCAACAGATCAATACGCATGGTACCGGCATTCATCTGCTCTGTTGCCTCTGGGTTCAGTCCAATATGGGTAGTAACTAAGCGGCTGACCTGATGATTGTGAATCAGCTTGGCTACGCCATAATACGCTTCTCCGTTCGGGCCTTCCAAGAGACCGGCATCGTTGCAGATGATAGTAAGATCCTTCTTTTGACTGGCTGCTAGCGCATCCATGAGGCGATGTGCCGTGCCACATCCCAGAAATCCGCCGCACATGATTACGGCACCATCCGGAATCATATCAACAGCTTGCTGAGCGGAAAGTTGTTTCTTCATGCTGCACCGTCTCTCCTTAATTATACGCCGAGCTGCTCGCGCATGAACGCGCGCGCTTTCTGGGCGTACTCCAGCGGATCAGCCTTAGCGGGATCCTGCTCGGCCTCCACAACGATCCAGCCCTCGTAATCGCTGGCCTTCAGAATCTCAAAGATCGACATCCAGTCTACGCAGTTGCCGTCGCCCGGCACGGTGAACATACCGTTCTTTACACCCCACAGGAAACTGTGGCCACCCGACTTGACCTGCTCAAACACTTCGCGGCGAACGTCCTTAACATGGATATGTACAACACGGTCGATGTACTTTTTCAGAATTGATACCGGATTCTCGCCTGCGATTGTCGAATGTCCGGTATCGAACAGCAGACCAACCAGTGTCGGATCAGTCAGTTCCATCAGCCGGTCAATTTCTTTCATCGATTGGATGCCTGTGCCAACATGGGGATGGAAGCAGACCTTCATTCCCTTCTTTTGGGCGCGGCGGCCCAGCTCGTTTAGACCCTCGGCCAGATTCTTCATCTGCTCCTCAGTCAGGATCGGGCAGTTGGAGAAGAGGGGAGTTTCCTCCTGGCCGTGTACGGTCACGCCGCATTCACCGACGCCGATTACACGAGCGCCCAAGCCATAGGTAAAGTCCATGTGCTTTTCAAACTCTGCAAAGGTACGCTCGTTCTCAAAGGTGGTGAAAAAGCTCGAGAACCACATATTGCAGATCTGCAGACCGCGCAGATCGAGCGCCTTCTTGAGCACATCAAAATCCTTGGGGTATTTGCAGCCACCCTCGCTACCCTTGTATCCAGCCAGAGCCATTTCGCTCAGGCACTGCTGATAAGTCAGTTCGCCGCCCAGAGAGGGCAGGTCATCGTTCGTCCAGTTGATCGGCGCGCAGCCAAATTGTACCTTCATATTTATTCTCCTTAATATTTCCGCAGATTCTTGACAACATCATTCAGCTTTTCGTAAGCCTTGCGCACGGATTCCTTCTCGGCGACAGAAGCGGTGCCAACACGCCAAAAATTCTCATAACCTTCGGTCATCGTGCCGGGCAGAACCATGATCTCGATCAGGGTCGAGACATCGGACTGCTTGCTGGCCTCGATGGCAGCGTGCAGCTCGGTGAGCGTGGTGACACGCCAGGTCTTTACGCCATAGGCAGAGGCAAGCTTGGCATAGTTCACCGGGACGTAGCCGCCGGTCAGTCCGCCGGTGGACTGCTCACGGAAGCGGAACTCAGTGCCGAAGGTACCCATGCCCTGCGAACGCTCCAGATTGTGAATGCACTGGTGGCCGCTGTTGTTGAAAAGCAGAACGTTGATCTTGTGCCCCTCCTGAATGCTGGTCAGCAGATCGGAGTGACCCATCAGGAAGCCGCCGTCGCCGACGAAGGTATAGACCTCGTGCTCGGGATCGGCCAGCTTGACGCCCAGAGCGCCAGAGACCTCATAGCCCATGCAGGAGAAACCGTATTCCAGATGGTATGCACCCGGACGGCGCGCAGTCCAGACGCGTTCCAGATCGGACGGCAGACTGCCGGAGGCGGCAACGATATTGTCCTCGCGCAGCAATTCATTCAGTTCCATCAGCACGCGGGTCTGGTTGAGCGCCGCGGCTTCCGGAGCCTCCAGCTGCGCCAGACGCGCAAGCTCGGTCTGCCAGGAGCGCTTTGCGTCCTTTACCTCATCGCTCCAGTCGGTGTGCCAGCCGCGCGCCTGCAAAGCGGTGTGCAACGCCTCCACGCCTGCACGCGCATCGGCGACAACCGATTCGGCATCCAGCTTGAGCGCGTCCATGCGGCTGGTGTTGATGGAAACAAAGCGCGCATCGGCTGCAAAGCCATTCTTGGAATTGGTGACAAAATCATTGAGTTTAGTGCCGACCGCGAGAATCAGATCGGCCTGCTTGGTGATCACGTTGGCAGACAGCGTGCCGCAGATGCCAGCGCAGCCCAGATACCAGTCGCTTTCGCAGCTGACCTCACCCTTTCCTGCCTGCGTCTCGGCGACCGGAATGCCAAATTCTTCAGCGAACGCCAGCACAGCCGCGCCCGCATCGCTGTAGCGCACGCCGCCGCCCGACAGAATGACCGGCTTCTTGCTGGTCATCAGCAGTTCTGCTGCCCGATCTACTGCCTCGGCACTCGCGGGCTGGCGATCCAAATGCCAGACGCGTTTTCTAAAGAATTCTTCGGGGTAATCATAGGCTTCTCCCTGTACATCCTGAGGAAGGCAGACAGTGACCGCACCGGTCTTAGCAGGATCGGTCAAAACACGCATGGCGTTGAGCATGGCTGTCATGAGTTGTTCCGGGCGTTGTACACGATCCCAGTAGCGGCTGACCGCCTTGAACGAATCGTTGACGGAAATCGAATAGTCCTCGTCATGCTCGAACTGCTGGAGCACCGGGTCGGGCTGGCGGTCGGCGTAGGTGTCGGACGGCAGCAGCAGCACGGGGATACGGTTGACCGAGGCCGTGCCGGCTGCGGTAACCATATTGAGCGAGCCGGGGCCGATGGACGCGGTGCAGGCGTAGATCGCGCGGCGGCGCATCTGCTTGGCGAATGCCACACAGACGTGGGCGATCTCCTGCTCGTTCTTGCCTTGAATGAAAGGCATCTGGTCGGCATACTGCTCTAATGCCTGCCCTAATCCCACTACATTGCCATGACCGAAAATTCCCATAATGCCATGCACAAACTTTTCTTCTTTCCCATCAACGCAGACATATTGCATATCAAGAAAGCGTACCAACGCCTGCGCCATTGTCAGCTTTACTGTGTTCATTTTCACGATCTCCTCACTGAATGTTCGCTACTTTCATCTATTCAACACATATTTGTCCAGCAATCGGCTGGTTTCGGCAGCCACTTCCGCTACATCACACTGCCAATGCTTGGCACTGATCAGCTCGTAGCTCCACCAACCCTCATAGCCGGTGTCCTTGACGGCCTGCACCCACTCTGCAAGAGGGACTTCACCTTCACCAGCGTACATACCTCGCAGAATAGTCTCATCGAAGGATTCTCCTTCCTTGGAAAGCCTGCAATCACAGAAGTGAATGTGATAAATACGATTAGGATCAAAATGCCGCACATCATCCGGTGTAGTATCACCGCCGACAAACAGATGGAAAAAGTCGATGACGGTGCCGAAGTTGTCCCGTCCAACTGCCTGGATCAGCTTCTGTGTCAGGCGAAGCGAGTTGATCGGTGACCACCCAACAGGCTCCAGCTGGAAGCGCACGCCGTACTTCGCACCGATGTCACAGATACGCGCAATATTTTTTGCGGTCAGTTCAATCACTTCATCTTCCGAACGACCTTCCAGGGCCAGCAGTGGGACGAGTTGGATGCAATCACAGCCCAGCTGCTGTGCGACGGCAGACAGCTTTTCTGTTTCTGCCAGTGTATTCCGCACCGCATCATCGTCCGTTCGCTCAACATTGGCGATATCATTGATGCTGATGATCTGCATATTATATTGTTTCAGCCGTTCCGTCACATCACTTAATGGACTTCCGGAGGATAAGTAGTCCCAAATTTTGCTTGAAGCCACTTCCATTGCGCCAAAGCCGGCTTCGCTGGCCAGGCGAATGTCGGTCATTAGATTGCTTTTCCAAATTGATTTCGTATGTAATGCCTTCCCTAACATGCGTAAGTCCTCCTTTACGCTTTTCCTTCGCAGGAATCAGGCCAATATTTTGCGCCGGGTTGTTCCACCCACAGATGCTGCGGGTCAAAATCCGGTTTAATATACGGATTTCCATCCAGATGCCGAATGACCCAAAGGTAATACATCGCATAGCCGGGGGCGGCAACCTGTGGATGAACCTTGTTGGGTTCAATTAAAACGGTGTCGTTGTGTTCCAGCAAAACGCCTTCCTCTCCCAGCCGCAGCAAGCCAAAACCGTTTTGGGGATAAAACTTATAAAAGTAGATTTCCGGCTGTGCGTGTGAATGTGACGGGAAGCCGGACCATTTTCCAGGATAATGCATATCTTCCCCAAACATAATATTGGATTCCGGAGAAAGTTTTACATCCTGTGCCGTTCGCACAATACGAGTACCGGCCTCGTTCATGAAACCTTGGCCACGTACTTCTTCCACAATATCATCCTGAGCGCGGATTACCGGCATGAAATCACGTTCATTTTCAGTTCGAATGACTGCGATCTCGCTCTCTGTTGCAATACCACGCAATTTAACAGGGATATCCTTGGGCAAGTTTACGCTCCAGATCGTATCGTTGGTGTAGGTGGGTCGAGTACCCTTTACGATTTTTCCATTGAACTCGACTTCAATTTCACCGTAAAGCAAAACAAATACACGTTCAAGTGGCAGGTTATCTTCAAATTCCATGTCTGCGGAAATCTTAAGGATACCAAAATCCATCATCATCTCACGATACTTGCCGTTTAATTCTGTAATTGGGTGATAGCCAATCGAAAAAGGCTCCTGCTGATGAATTTTCATGTTAGTTTTCCTCCTGCCATAGCATTTTGATGATGTGAAGCGCCTGTTCTTCTACCTGCGCAATTGGCTGGCTGAATAGGCGAAGGCGATCGAACTCGTCTGGCTGGGCTTGCATTTCGGAACGCAAGTGATCTGCAAAGGTCTTTCGTAAAACGGTTCCAAAATTCATTTTTCCAACCCGGGTTTGCTTGAGCTGTGAAATGTCTCCGTCCCTGATGCCGCTTGCTCCGTGAATTACCAGAGGTAGTTGGCATTTGTGTTCAATTTGCTGCAAAACAGGAAATTGAATGGAAACCTTACGGGTGGCTAAACGATGAATATTCCCAACCGAAACAGCGAGCCAATCGACCTGTGTCTGCTCCTGCATTTTTCGCGCTTCTTCCGGATCGGTTAGATTTATTTCGGTTTCTCCGATATCGCTATATGGAACGGTTCCCAGTTCCGCTTCTAAAAACACGTTTTTCTTATGTGCATACTGCGCAATAGCTTGTGTGATCTTCAAATTTTCGGTTATCGGTAGGTGCGAACCATCAAACATAACCGAGGTAAAGCCGCTGTCAATCGCACGGATGAGAGTATCTGCTTCGGTGCAGTGATCCAGATGAATGCCAACGGGTACACTTGAAGATTCGGCTAAAGCGTTCAGCAGTGCTGACCAATGCTCCACCGCCATTGCCGTACGTGCATCACGGTTGATCATCAGCAAAACCGGACAAACAGCGCGTTCGGCGGCACGGATCACAGCCTGCGCATCTTCGTATCCAAATATATTAAATCCCGGGATGATTCGCTTTTGCTGTGCGGCCTGTGCAACATAATTCTGTTCCCACTTCATGGCATCATCTCCTTTTCGTGCTGTGCACGATGCTGCTCTGCGGCTTGTAAATTAGGCATTGCATCTCCGCAGCTGATTGTTTTCAGCGCCAATGAGGCACAGGCGGTGCCAAGCTGCATTGCATACGCTAAGTTGTGTTTTCGCAGAATGCCATACATCAATCCTGCTGCGTATGCATCACCGGAACCAAACGTCTTTACTGCTGCGGTAGGAATGCTGCCGCAGCGCAAGACCTTACCGTCAGACGTGTATGCTGCGGATCCGTTTGCACCGTCCTTTACAATGACCAGCTTCACGCCGGCATTCAACAGCGCCTGTGCTGATTTGGTATTGTCTTTGTTGCCCGGCATGGTGAGGTATTCAACAGCATCAAATTCTTCTCGATTGCCAATAACGATGTCGCATTGTGTGATCACCTGTTGGTAGCAACGTGCAGTTTCATCCTTTGATACCCAGCCGAATGGCCTGTAATCGATATCTAAAACGGTCATCGTTCCAAAATCTCGTGCCAGCTGCAATATTGTAAACATTGCTTCACGCGAAGGGGATTGGGAGAATGCAGTGCCAGAAAGCATCACGGACTGGGATGCGGCAATCAGATCACGATTTACATCTGCGGGGGAATATAGCATATCCGCTGTTCCCTGCCGGTATAGATACGTTCCATGGTGGAATGCGTCCCCGCCGGTTGCATAGCCGCCACTCTCTTCGGCGCTGATGATCTCTGTTACTGCAATACAGTTGCGAGCCCCTGTTTTATCAACCACAATACCTTTGGTTTCGATATTTTGTGCCTGCAAAGCGGATAGGATATATTCTCCCATACCATCGTGCGCTACTTTTCCAAGAAAGCCTGTTTTTAGTCCTAAACGTGCCGCTCCCTGCACAATATTAGCGGGAGAGCCGCCTACGGATTTTGTAAATGCCGGGATATCAGCAAAGGTGCAGCCTGCTTTTGTGGTGTTCAGGTCGATCCCCGCACGTCCGGACAATAACAGTTCTATACGCCGATCCTGCACATTTTTCATGTTGGATTCCTCCTTTGGGCTTTCGTTCCCTTGTTGATTTCAGCATATCACCATCCTGCGTTTATTTCAACTTTCGCTTTCTTTCGGTTTCGATTATTCCATATTGACATTTCGTTTTATTTCGTTTATTTTAAAAGAAGAAAGGGGAATGTACTATGACAAGTCGTATTGAAGAAATAAGGAAGATGCTTTTTACAAATAAAAAAGTGTTAGTCAACGATTTGAGTGAGCAGTTCGACATCAGTCGTGTTACCATTCGGAAAGATTTGCAGCAGCTAGAGGACGAGGGGATTGCCAAGCGTATTTACGGTGGTGCGGTGTTGGCGAACTGCGCTTTGCCTTCTTCGCTATCCAATGTAACCGATCGAACACGGATTGCTTTGGCTGAACGCGCTTGCGAAGAAATACAGGATGGTGACAGCATTTTTTTGGGATCCGGACAAACCTGCTGCTATCTGGCCAAGCTTCTTGAACGCTTTCATGACCTGTCGATCGTAACGAATAATATTACCGCGCTAAATGACCTGTTGAAGACGGATTCCCGCGTATATCTGCTCGGTGGAGAAGTGACATCCACAGATGCGCACACCTTATTTTCAAGTCCTGAAAACCCAAACACCTTCACAAATCATGTTTTCGTTTCAAAAGCATTTACGAGTATCTCGGGCATTGATTTACAGGCGGGGCTTACAGTACATTCTATTGTTTCGACGCATATTTATCGCAATCTGCCGTCTATGGCACGGTCCTGGTACTTGATGGCAGATTGCCATAAATTTGGTCAAATTGCCATGTATCCTGTTGCCGATCTCGATGCATTTCAATATCTGATTGCGGATGATGTGCCTGAAGAATACCGTACGATTTTGCATCAGAATCATACCGAAATCCTTTTGATATAGTACCGGTAAGGTTTATGGCAACACCGCACAATTAAAGCTGCGGCGTTTTGCCGAAATTATGCGGTATTGCCTTATGAATACAGTTGTGTAATGAAAACAGGAGTATGGAAAATCTTTAAGGAGATATATAATAAATGGTTGGAAGAATATATCACGTTGGATTAACAATATCAGATTTGGATAGGTCGATTGCTTTTTATAGAGATATTCTTGGACTTGAATTCCAAGGAGAATTATTGATGGCGGGTGAGGAAACTGATAAATTATTTCATAGGCGAAACTGTAAAGCACGGATTGCTTATCTAAACGGTTCTAAAAATGTTGAATCTCCACCGGTTGAACTTATTCAGTTTATAGATAATGCGGTTCATAAGATACAGTCAGATTTATTCACTACATCTATCTCCGAACTGTGTTTTTATACTGATGATATTGATTTGACTTATAAGCATTTTATTGAAAACAATGTAGAGTGCTTATCTGAACCTCAACATTTCAATTTCACTTCACAAGGATTTGGAGAAAGTAAAGCCTTCTATTTCAAAGATCCAGATGGAATTATACTTGAAATGATGCAAGCACTATAAAAAGAGAACGAAGCGTCCTGTTTGTTAGTCACAAACGCTTTCTCGTTGTGGCTCGCTGCATAAAATGCGGCCGGCAACCTATAGGCTGCCGGCCAGAAAATCTTTATATTTTTTCACTGTCCTCTTGACGGGTAGCGGTTCAGATTGAGAATTTTTTCGGACTGCTCAAAAAGGCAAGATTGAAGGGCTTGCCGCCTGTGGTTCACAGACAACAAGCCCTTTCGGCAGCTTGAATAATTTTTACTTTGAAAGATTGTCTAACTTTTTCGGGGCAGTTCAGTTTGAACTGCACCCCATTTGTTAGACAGTATGATATACTATCTAACAAGTGGGGTGTTTTGCTATGCCAAAAGGAGTACCAAACAAACGATATACGCCGGAATTCAAAAAACTGGTGATTGAAACCATGCAGGAAGAGAAATTGAGTTACAGCGAAACCTGCCGTAGATTTGAGGTAAGCAGCAGAGATCGAATCAAATCATGGGAGCGAATCTACCTGGAGGAAGGGCCGGAAGGCTTTGCCGTTGAACGGCGCGGCCGCAGCAGTAAGGGCCGTCCGCCAAAGCGGCTGCCGAAGGAGGTAACGGAAGATCTGCTGGCAGAGGTTCAGCGGCTGCGTGCGGAGGTAGACTACCTAAAAAATTTGCAAGCCTTGGTTTTGGAAGACGAGCGACGCCAGCACAAAAAACGCTGGTAGTTCAAAAGCTAAGGCAAAAACACGCACTCAGTATACTGCTCTCAATCGCTCAACTGCCCCGTGCAACTTTCTACTATCATTTGAAGCAGATGCAGAGAGAAGACAAATATGCATCTGTTAAGCCTGCAAATAAAAAGTCAAGCCCTCAAGCGGACTTGACAAAAGAAAATATCGCAGGCAGCGGGCGGAGAAAAGCACAACACCAAAAGGCCGCCGCGAATGCGCCGACCTGCAGAGCCTGATTACAGCTGTTTATTTCGTGTGATGCAAGCCTGTGGAATCCATATCTACAGGCGGCAGATCTTCCAATGCAGCGAAGTATGCCATCCTACCTCGCACCTTCGGCACATCAATATGAGCCATGTCGTTCACCTCCAATTTTTCATTTTGCGTAAGTTTGCGATACACCACTCTTGCCGTCTTGTAAATACGTTATGCGAAAGTTTTTACGCGAAACGCATTTTTTGCTTGCACAACGTATTTGCCCGTGATATAGTTAACTTATCATAAGAGGGAGGTACTCATTATGGGAAATATATCATCTGTCTTGAAAGCAAAGCGCAAAGAATTAGGACTTACACTCGCACAGATTGCCGAAAAAATCGGCGTAACCGAAGCTACTGTGCAGCGTTGGGAAAGTGGAAATATTAAATCGTTACGGCATGAACGCATTGCCAAACTGGCTGACATTCTCGGCGTTACTCCTGCTGTATTGATGGGCTGGGACGAACCCACCGCACCAACTCTCCCCTCCCCCACCATCACCGAGGACACAGTGACATTTCCGGTCATCACCAGCGTAGCGGCGCACTACGACGGCGTATCCATCGACGAGAGCGCGGCCGGCGAGAAGATCGAAGTGCCGCGCGCCTACCTCAAAGGCCGGAAAGCCGAGGACTTCTGTGCTATGCGCGTGCGCGGCGACAGTATGTATCCGACGTTCCAGAACGGCGACATCGTGCTGGTACTGCGTCAGTCCACCATGAACCACTCCGGCGAGATCGGCGTGATCAGCTACGGCGATGACGAAATGACCATCAAACGCATCAACTATGTGGACGGCGAAGACTGGCTCAAGCTTGTGCCGCTCAATCCCGCGTACCCGCCCCGCCGCATTGAAGGCGTAGACCTCGAAAGCTGCCATATCATCGGCATCCCGCAGGTGCTGATACGGGAATATTAAGAAAAGGAGCTATCCCGCATGAATGACCTGAAACCTGCTCTTGCACAGCTTGCGAAGGACTGCGGTGCACGCAAACTCGTCCTGTTCGGCTCCCGCGCACGCGGCGATAACCGTCCGCGCAGTGATATTGACCTTGCGGTGTTCGGTATGCCGGAGGAGCAGCAGACGCGGTTCTGGTGCGGCATGGACGATCTGCCGACCCTGCTGAAATACGACGTTGTGTTTGTCGATGACTACACCTCGCCCGAGCTGCTTGCTGAAATTGACCGAGATGGAGTGATACTGTATGAAAACCAAACGCGATAACTTTGTAAATGCTGCACATCGACTGGCGGAGGCGGTAACGGACTATCAGAACATCCGAAACGACACCGTCCGTGACGGCATGATCCAGCGGTTTGAATTTACCTTTGAGCTGGGCTGGAAGGCACTCAAGGAATATATGCTCGACGCTGGCATGCAGAATACCCTGCAATTCCCCAAGCAAGTGCTGCGTGAGGCGTACGCCGCCGAGCTGATCGACGATGAAGGCGTCTGGCTGGATATGCTGAATGCCCGCAACCAGACTTCGCATATCTACGATGACCATACTGCCGCTGTTATCGCAGCAAAAATCCAGAACGCCTATCTGCCCGAGTTGCAAAAGCTCGCCGCGCGGTGGGAGAAATAAAAAATCCCGCCCCGGTGCTACCAACACCAGAGCGGGACATTCACGGCAAGCCGCTGCGCAAGTCCTTTTACAGCACGGTGAGTCTGTCCGATGCGAAGAAGAAAGCCGAGGAGTACCGCGTAGCCTCCGAGGTGTCGGCTCGTACCGGTGAAGCCTTTGTGCCCTCCACCTACAAGCAGCCGTTCGTTGACGTCAACACCTATGAGCTGACCTATGTCAGTCTGGTCGAGGGTCATCTGATCCCCTATTTCGGGGCGGCGCGGTTGAGCGATATTCGTCCGGCGGACATACAGGCGTACTTCGCCACAAAGACGGAATGTTCGGAGAGCCGGCTGAAGAAATGAACTGCACCCCATTTGTTAGACAGTATGATATACTATCTAATAGATGGGGTGATTTATTATGTCGCGAGGAAAACCGAACAAACGGTACACGCCGGAATTTAAGAAGCTGGTCGTGGAAACCATGATGGAAGAAAGGTTGAGTCACAGCGAAACCTGCCGTAGATTTGAGGTAAACAGCAGAGATCAGATCAAATCATAGGAGCGAATCCATCTGGAAGAAGGGCCGGAAGGCTTGTCGGTTGAGCGACGGGGCCGCAGCAGCACTGGTCGGCCAAAGAAGCTGCCGAAGGATGTAGAAGAAGATCTGCTGGCCGAAGTGCAGCGACTGCGTGCGGAGAACGATTACCTAAAAAACTTGCAAGCCTTGGTTTTGGAAGACGAGCGACGCCAGCGCAGAAAGCGCAGGTAGTTCAAAAGCTGAGGCAAAGACATTCTCTGGATATTCTTCTCTCAATCGCTCAACTGCCCCGTGCAACTTTCTACTATCATTTGAAGCAGATGCAGAAAGATGACAAATACGTATCTGTTAAGCCCTCAAGCGGACTTGACAAAAGAAAATATCGCAGGCAGCAGGCAGAAAAAAGCGCAACCCTAAAAGGCCGCCGCGAATGCGCCGACCTGACGATCTAGATTACAGTTGGTTATTTCGTGAGATGCAGACCTGTGGATTCCATATCTACAGGCGGCAGATCCTCCAGCGAAGAGAAGTATGCCATCACCTTGCCATAATAACGGCGCAGAAACTTATTGCCCGCAGCTATCATGTAAACATAGTACGGCTTGCCCTCGGCACGCTTCTTGTCCATGAACTGGAACACTGGTTCGTCTGCCGGAGCACGTTGCAGATGTACTTTCATAATGTTGAACAGCGTTCTGCGCAGATATGGAGAGCCACGCTTGGTGGTCCTATTGCTACGGGAGCAGTAATTGCCTGATTTGCTCGGCGCGGGGTCAATACCTGCAAAAGCAACAAGCGACTATTTACGCTCAAAGCGGCGCACATCACCGATTTCCGCCATAAGCTGCGGTCCAAGGGATTCACCAACACCGTACATTTCCATGACGACAGAGTATTCGGGCAGCTGAGATGCCAGCTTGTTCATCTCGCTGCGGTAAGTTTCTACGCTGCGCGAGATCGCTGTGAGCTGGTCAGCAGCGGCCTGAACGAGCGTTTTCGTGACAGAGGTTTTCTGCACCAGTACAACAGCGGACTTTGCCAGAGCATATACCTCGGCAGCTTTCTCTGTGCTGAACTGGTAACGGTTTCGTTTGCACCATTTGCGGTAACGCTCAGTAAAAGCGTTCAGACTGCCGCTGCGAACGCAATCAACATGCCAGAAGTCATGGGTCAAATCAACCCATTTCTGCGTGCCGTCACCGCGCACAGGGCTGTCAAACAGCTTGCGGATACCGGGAAAAGACTGCTCCTGAAGTGCGATGAGGTTGTTTGCGGTAGCGGTTTTCTGCTTAATGGCCAGCTGAAACTGACGGTTCATAGTTTTCAAATCGTATCCATAGGAGTATAATCACGCAATTCGCTCCAATTGTCAAGAGCATATTTGGCAATCTTTATCGCATCTGCCTTATCGGTCTTGACCTTGCGGAGAGAATTATTGCCGTACTCTTTGATAAGCAAAGGATTGACCGCTGAAACGTAAATCCCGGCCTCGTGGAGAACCTTGGCGATGCCCTCGTAGTAACGTCCGGTGTGCTCCATGACTACTCGTGTTTCGCCCGCAATGGATTTGAGCTGTTCTGCCAGAGAGGCCAGTTCCTCGGCGCTGTGGCGCACATCGAATGGCAGTTTTACCACCTCGCCAAAAGGACGAAGTACGGCCACGGTACTCTTGCTGCTGGAAACGTCAATGCCTGCTGCGTTCATGTTCATCACTCCTGAAAGAATTTGCAATGGACAGAGCCATCTTTACCCATTGCCGATTCTATCTGTTTGGTGACACGAACACGCGGTTCTACCTGCACAAATCGAACGCTGCGAACAGGAGGATGGCTGACTGACTTAACAACGGGCACGAAGCCCTTGGAAGAAAGGGTCAGACCATTACCTTCCTATTCTAACAGCTTAAGCAACGAGATGTCTCGGCTCGTAGCTGGCTGCCACTTTTCCGAGGCAAATATATTGTAACAGGAAGAAATCGCAGCAATTTACCACGAAAACAGGGGCCGGTACGGCTATCGCCGGATTACGGCAGAACTTCGCAAGCGTAAATTCTCTGTGAACCACAAGACTGTCCAGCGGCTCATGAAGAAGCTGGGCTTAGTTTGTCGTGTCAGGATGAA
>QEKJ01000012.1 GCA_003096535.1 Agathobaculum butyriciproducens
AAGACCGTCTCCCTTCTGGTAGAATACTCGTCTTTATGATAACTCCCAGAAAGACTTTTTTCTACCTTTCCGTGTCTACTTTTATAATAGCATCAGTAAAAGAGACGGAGGAAATTAGTATGATAGGCGCAATTATGATTCTTGCGGTCGTAGCGTATCTGGTTTGGACATTCTGGGGACGCGCTTTCCATGTGATCGGGCAGTATAAAAAAGGCGGCAGTCAGTTCAAATTGTCTGAACCTCTGGATTATGAAGCCATTTATCAGAAGCTAAAGGAGAGACTACAGTATCCGGACAATCGCAATCTGTTTTATGATGAATTTGGACAGCCTTCCATTGCAGGACGATATGGCACGTATACCATTCACACAGAGGATACGCTGCTGACTGTTCAGGCGGAAACAAACGGCAAGCTGAATAAAAACATGCGGCAGACCGAGGAGGCAATGTGCTTGGCAGCGTATATCCGCAAGATTTTTGAGCCTGCGGCACCAGTCAATCCGTATCAGCTGTACAAGCGCATGAGACATGCACGGCGTAACGGCTTAATAATCAGCGTAGTGCTGATTATCGCTGCAGCGGCATATTCTATGGCTGTGCTGTCTCCGGCACTGGACGATACGGCAAAGGTGCGTAATGCGTATCTGTCGCAGTATAGCACAACGGTTACGGTAGGCGATGCGTTCGATAATTTCTTTGGCTCGCCCAAGTGGAAGGCGTACGAGGAAGGTACGCAGGAGCGAGTCGATTTTCAGGGAAACTGCACGTATTCTGGCGAGCAGGTACAGGTTCGCATTGTGTTTGGCATCTACGGGGATACGTTCCAGGTAGATTCGGTGCAGATCAACGGCAAGGAGGCACCGGCGCTGATTTCGGCAGGTCTGTTCTCTGCGGTTTACGGAGAGACGGATTCGTCCGGAGGGACGGTATCCAGTGCAGAATGAATATAAAGCAGGTGAAACCGTATGTTTTTTAAGAAAAAACAGGAACAATCGGCAGAACTAGCGGTAGTGTCAGCAGAATCGTCTGCTGAGCGAAAACTGCCGCTGATTCTGCGCTGGCCAATCAGTATCATACTTTTGTTCGTCATGCCTCCATTCGGCACGGCTGTGGGCATTGGATTAGCAGTTGCACGGCTGATTTTTAACCACAAATATCCGAAATATAAGCTGAAGCTGTGGACAAAACTTATTATTTCGGCACTCTGCATTGCGTTCGTAATATGGGCTGTTGTCACAGCGCCCGAGAGCAGCACGACCACATCAGCAGAGGCAGTACCAACAGAACAGGGTGAATCGCAGGCCACCGAAACAACATCTGAAGCGACAGAAAACAAAACCGTAGAGCAAGAAACAACTTCTCAGGCGGAACAGCAGGCGGCCTCCGAACAGAAAAAGCAGGAAGAGGCAGTTCAGGCGGCGAAGGATGAGACAGAGAAACAGCAGAAGGAGGCAGAAAAGCAGCAAAGGCAGGAGGAGAAAGCTGCTAAAAAGCTGGTACGTCAGCAAAAACGTGCCAACCGGAAAATCGAGAAGGCACTGAGTAAGGAGAAAATCGAGAAGGCGGCAAAAAAGCTCTCCCACGTGAAGGAAAACTGGGTATACGCCTACTATCAGGGGCTGCTGCCGGATTTGATCGAACAGGACGACCGCACACAGCTCGACCGTTATCTCACAATCTACAGGCAGGCGTTTCCGGAGACAGAGCAGATGAAGGACGTGCTCACGGCGTGGGATCAGATCTGTGACGACCAGAAGAAGATGGACGAACTGGACAAGAAATACCGTTCGGACTATTCGGGCGGCATGTCCGGTGCGATAAGTGCTGTGGATAAGGCGGAGGAGCGCACGTTTTATCTGCAGTATAAGCTGAAAAACTCTGCCGCGAACAGCAAAAACAGCGTCATCAGCGCAGTGGGCGAGGCAATCGGCGCGGCGCAGGAGTCGCTGACCGGTACCTATGAGTATCTGGCGAACAACGTGACGAACGACTTTATTCCGTCGATGTTGCAGGGCAACATCGATATGAATGTGTACCCGGGCGATGAGCAGTATGTGCTCATCACGACCAAGCCGTTTTCGCAGGCGGGTGCAACGACGGTGTATGCTTACCAGAGCGGAACGCGCACGCTGACAACCTCGGACGGCTTTGAGAAGGAGGTCGAGTGCTATCGCGTGATGGACAGTACCACGCGGGACACAATCCGGCAGGATTACGAAACGTATTCGGTAGCCGGTATGTCGATCGTGGAGGCAAGCCAGCACATGCAGGAATTGTTAAACAAGTAAAAGAAAGCAGGGAGAATCATGAAACAAAAGATTTGCGGTTTGCTTGCCATGCTGCTGCTGTTATCCGGCTGCGGCTCAAGCACCCCGACCGACACCTCGCCGATGAGCGAGGACGAGATCACGCAGATGTACAGCGATCCGGATTCGTTCAAGGGCCGCACGCTCGAGCTGTACGGCCGTGTGTTCAACGAGCCAGAGTACGATGACGACGGCGTGTATTTCCAGATGTGGGGAGACCCGGAGAACGGAGAGCGCAACACGATCGTAGCCTGCAAGGACACCTCGCTCAAGCTGCAGGATGATGATTATGTGCATATTTTGGGCAGTGTTTCCGGTAAACACGAGGGCGAAAACGCACTGGGCAGCAAAATCATCGCGCCTGCGATCGTTGCGGATTCGGTAGAGGTGGTAACTTATCAGGAGGCCTGTGCGCCGACGCTGTACACCGCGACGGTGCAGACAGCGGCGCAGACACAGTGCGGCTACACGGTTTCGGTCGACTCGGTGGAGCTGGCGGAAAAGGAAACACGCGTTGCGGTTACGGTGACGAACAACGGTGCAGCGGCGTTCAGTATCTACGATTCCAGCGCAAAAATTGTGCAGAACGGCAAGCAGTTCGAGCGGGAGTACAACTCTTATGCGGATTATCCAGAGCTGCAGTCGGATTTGATGGTCGGCGCGAGCACGACCGGCATCATCACCTTCCCGGCACTGGAAAAGGCGGATTTTGACATCACGCTGACTGGCTCGTCGGATGATTGGGACGAAAGCATTGCGCCGTTTACGTTCCATTGCACGTTCGATGACGCGGCAGCGCAGACTCAGCAGGAGCTAGCGGCGGAACAGGCGGCGCCGACCTACATGCTGTACGACGGCACAGCGACCAAGTCTATCGACCTTTCGCTGACCGATACCGTAATTGGCAGCAATAAACTGTGGCCGACGGACACGAAAACCATTACCACGGATGATCTGTCCAAGCTGACGCAAAATGAGGTTGCGGCCGTGCGCAATGAGATTTATGCGCGGCACGGCTATACTTTTACCACGGATGAATGGAAAATTTTCTTTGCCTCGGCGGAGTGGTATCATGCGGACAGTGCGTACTCCAACGATATGCTGAATGCCACGGAAAAAGCGAATGTGGATACCATTCTGAATTACGAAAAGAGTGCAGGCGGACAGCAGGAGAAGACCCGGCCGGAGGATATGGCATCGCAGGCCGCGCTGAATTACTGCCAGACGACCGGCTGGACGAACAGCCGCGTCAATTTTGTGGAAAGCCGTCCGGCGGGCGGATATTATGTCAATGTGATGAAGATAGACGACTCGGATAACAGTTATGAGGAAAATTATGTGGTGACGGTCGAAAACGGAAAGGCAATCGTGACCGGCACCGAGCAGTTTGGCGAATTTACGCCGATCGATTAATTAACAGAATAAATCAAAAAATCAGGACGGAAGGCTCGAGAGACCTTCTGTCCTGATTTTATTAGAGGGGGGTTGGTGATATGGTTTGGTTTGGAAATTTTTTAACTAAGTGAATTGGTAGTTTGTGTGAGATTGGTCAGTCGATGCGCTTTACCAGATCCTCCGGAATCTTGGCAGTGCCCTGACCGTAATACTGGAATACGTCAACCATCTGCTGAATCTGTGCGTCGCTCATCTGCTTGATCTCGCCGTTGACGCAGGCCGCGCGGGCAGCCAGATAGCATTTTGCGGCTTCTTCGAGGTAGACCGCAGCGTAAAGCGCCTGATTGAGATCCTTGCCGACCGTCATAACGCCGTGCTGAGACAGGATAACGGCATGACCGTTGCCGACGTACTTAACCGTATCGATGCCCATATCGATCGAGCCGGCAGCCGAATAGGGTGTGATCGGCACGTTGCCGCCGGCGGCATTGGCCAGTGCGGTAATACATACGCGGAACTCGGTCAGACCCGGAATGAGCGAAACCGCAGTTGCGTACGGCTGGTGGGTGTGGATAACGGCGTTGATGTCCGGACGCTCGCGGAAGATATGCAGGATAGCCGGTGTGTCGGACGAAGGCTTGCGGGTGCCCTCGATGACATTGCCATCGATATCCATGACGATCATATCATCCTCGACCATCTTCTCGTACATCATGCCGGACGGCGTAACGAGAATCTCGCCGGTCGGCATGCGCACGCTCAGGTTGCCGCAGGTCAGCGATACCAGTTCATAGCGGTCGAGCAGGATACCGGCTTCGATGATTTCTTTTTTCATTTCCGAAAACATGATGAATTCCTCCTAAAAAATCGTGAGCAGCTGTTTCGGTCTGCGGACGATGAATTCCGGATGGTAGGGTAGCAGCATTTCGAGCGGCTGATAGCCCCAGGCGGCAGCAGCGGCTGCCGTTTGCGTGTTGCGTGCAGTCTGCATGTCCACATCGGTGTCGCCAACGTAGAGTATCTGCTCACGCGGTATGCCCAGACGCTCGAGCACAGGGTCCATCGAGTACGGATCGGGTTTGGAGATGGTCTCCGGCGTCTGTCCGACGCACAGTTCCATCGCATCACCGAAAAATCGGTCGATGAGCGCACAGGCAACGGCATTGGGTTTATTCGTCAGAACGGCGTTCTTGATGCCACGGGGTTCAGCTCCGCAAGCGTTTCACACACCCCTGCATACGGCTGGGTGAGATAGGTGAAATCGCTGAGGTATGCGGCGCAGTCGTAATCGCGTATCGCGGGCTGAAGTGCGGCGACCCGATCGGGCGGGCAGCCGCCGAGCTTCTTGCCGGTCAGATCCTCGACAGCGGATACGAGGTGCATGGCATCAATGCCGTACTTCTTCATCAGGTACATTTGGGATGCACCGTGCGGATAGCCCGGCAGGCCGATCTTGACCAGACGCTTGCCCAGTCCGTTCTCCGCGATAACATCAGCAACAGCGGAGCCGAGACCGCCGATATCCAGATGGTTTTTGATGGTAACAACGCCGTACTTGCTCTTCTTGATGGCCTCAACGATGGTCGGGTCGGTGAACGGCTTGAGGGTGGAAACGTGCATATGCTGTACGGAAATGCCCTTTTCCTTCAGAACTGCGGTAGCGCGCATGGCTTCCTCGCACAGCTTTATTATAATTGTAAGGCAGCCGGTCAGGAGCCGAAGCTGTTGAATGACGAGCAGATCAGCTCGGTGCTGGAGGCATTCCAGACCTACCGACAGAAATAAATTTTGCAGGAGGGGACCATTATGGAGGAAAAATGCGTATACTGCGGCGGTGATCTGCCGGAAAAGCCGACTAAGGTAAAGGTGCGCACACGCTCGTTTGAGGTGTGCTGTGCGGATTGTGCGGAAAAGACCGAACAGTATATCAAGCTGGATAAGCGATTCAAGACCGCACTGTATCTTCTGGTCTTTCTGGGCGGCATCGGATTTGTTATCAGTGCATTTTTCGGCGGTGACAGTCCGCTGCGCATGATCGGTGCGTATGCCGGTCAGCTTGTTGCGGGACTGACGTTTATCGCGTTTCCGTATCCGGTCACCTCGTTTGAGAGCTTTCACGCGATGAGCATCCGCGGCGTAACGCGGCTGACGCGCATTATCGGCCTTGTGTTGAGCGTGTCGGCAGTCGTGCTGATAGTGCTCACGCTGCGATAAAGAAAATTGTGCGATCGGTCTGACGAAAGTAAGGTCTTTCCATAACCCCAAAGGGCGCTCAAAAGAGCGCTCTTTGGGGTTCTTTGCAGGATTGTCTGAGGTGATGGAAAGCAAAAGGACAGAAGGGTCCAAGTACCTTCTGTCCTTTTGCGGAGAAAATTATATTTGTATTCTGTTTGGAGACTTGAATATAAAATAATAGAGAATAAATTGAATGTGAAATAAGAATGCAGTATAGCACACGCGGCAGATACCGTACCGGCTCATAACCTCGACCGGAGAATCAGTCGGAACGGATGCGATACGCAGCGTGCTGCGGGTACCAACGATTTCGGTCTCAACATGAGATGCAGTATTGGGATGATGGCAACCGCCTCGACGTTCGGGTCAGCGCATAGCTCCTTCGGGTCCTGATATACGGCTGTGCTCTTTGGGTGTGAATATGGAATTAATCTGCGATTCGGGAAAATTAACCGAGGAACGGACGGGTGGTTTCCGCGCCCATGCGGATCACATCCTCAGCAGGCATTCTCCAGTATTCCGGACGGAACAGCTCGAGGCACGCAGGGCCGTCGTAGCCGACTGCCTGTACCGCATCAGCAACCTCCTGCACCGGAATGGCACCCAGGCCGGGCATCAGACGGTGACAGTGGTCGAGGATGCCGAGCGGCAGGTCCTCGCAGTCGTTGATGTGGAACACGAACAGCTTCTCCTTGGGAATTTTGCGGATGAAATCAACGTCCGCGCACTTGTCGTGCAGGTAAACATTGATGCAGTCCACGGTCAGACCAACGCTGTCGCGGTTTACGGCGTTTACGATCTCGAGCGCCTGACGTACGCTGTTGACGCACCACTTCTTGTCGCCGATCGGCTCGAAGGACAGCTTGACACCGTACGGCTCGGCAATGTCGGCGAGTTCGTTCAGCACCTTCACCGAGTCGTCGAAAATTTCCTTCTCGTTCCTGGTGCAGATCTCATTGGTGACAGTCGGCACCACGATGATATACGGATTGCCGATCTGCTGTGCCACCTTGCAGCCGAAGGTAAACAGCTCTACGAGCTTTGCCCACTCCTCCGGCGTGCAGAAGTTGATGTTTTCAATGGAGTTGAATGCAAACGGCTTGATATGGCTCTTTGCAAAAAAAGCCTTGAGATCGTCCACGGTGTGGGTTTTGAGATACTCCTGCAGCATATCAAGGCGCAGCTCGATATAGTCATAGCCGTACTTTTCGCACAGCAGCAGGTCGTTTTCAACCGTGGAATTTTCCTTGCAGGTTGCTTCGTTATATCCGAGTTTCAGCATAAGACAGTCTCCTTTACATTTCACCGCGCGCTTCACGCTCGGTGAGTTCCTTCATAATGGTGGGGTAAATCTTATCCAGCTTGTAGAACAGCAGGACGATAATGGCAACGATCCAAACGAGGATCGGACCGATTCTAAAGATAGAGGAAATCATTTGCTGGGCAGAAGTCGGCTGCATGGCACCGCCGGTAACCGAGCTGAGGAAGCCTGCGCCCTCGAGCATGGCGGTCATAACCGCACTGGTGATGCCGGTGCCGATCTTAAAGCCGAGCGAGCCGCCGCCGAAGATCAGGCTTTCCTGACGCAGATGGCTCTTCCACTGACCGTACTCTACAACATCGCCCATCATGCCGAATACCAGAGAGGTCAGCGGAGCCTGACCGAGCGAGCGGATGATGGTCATTACCAGAATCCACCTGAAGCTCATCGGGTTTACCATAATGAGGGCATGGGCGATAACAACTACGATACAGCCGGCGAGCGACAGATTGCGCTTGTTGAATTTCTGCAGCAGCATCGGACACAGCAGCGCGCCAACGATCAGTGCGACGATCTCGGAGGTGTAAATGACGCTGTAATACCATTCATCGTTGCCGAGAACATATTTGCAGTAGTACGGCAGGTCGGTGCCGATGATGGTGGTATGAACGCAGGTGACAGTCCACAGAATGAGCGTTGCCCAGAAATACGGGTTGCCAAGCAGCGCTTTAATCGCGCGGGAAGCGGGAACCTTGGGCTGCTCCTGTGCGGTGGATTCAAAATTAACGGTTTCCTTGCAGCGAACAAAACAGATGACGAGCAGAGCAAGTGCGATGGCACACCAGATGCTCATGGTCTTGATCCAGGCGGCCTGATCGTTGCCGAACAGCTTGACGACCGGCATAGTAAAGGTTACGGCAATGATCTTGCCGATCGGAGACAGTGCCATACGCACAACGGACAGCAGGTCGCGCTCGTGCGAGGAGCGGGTCATCATGGTGGACAGGGTGCCGTAGGGCACGTTGATTGCGGTGTAGCATACGGTGGTGCACAGGTTATAAGTAACAAAAATGTACCAGAACTGAACGGTTGTGCTGCTGTGCGGCACACAGAACATCGCAACCGCGCACAGAACATACGGTACGCTCATCCATAAAATCCACGGACGGGCCTTACCCCATTTTGATTTGGTCTTGCTCACGATGATGCCCATGATAACGTCGGACGAGCCGTCAAAAATACGCGAGATCAGCATGACCAGACCGACGGTAACGACCGGAATACCGCAGTAATCCGTATAGAACAGGGTGAGCAGCGCGGTGATCATGCCGAACACAACGTTGCAGGCAGTGTCGCCTAAACCATAGGCAATGCGGGTTCCCCAGCCAAGGGAGGCAGTGTTGTTCTTTTCACTCATAAGGAGCAACCCCTCTTTCTCTTCTCAGAAAACGGAAGCCGCCGCCGGGTGCGGCGGCTTGCCTTAACTCTTTCTCTTCTCTTTGCTTGTGGTAATGCGAGGATAAATTACTCGATTTCGCTCAGCTTGACCGGACGGCCTTCCTTCATGGACAGGTTTGCTGCCATGGCGATCTTGACCGGCTGCAGACCGTCAAAACCGGTTACCAGCGTGTCGGTGTCGTTCAGAACGGCATCGGTGAACGCCTTTGCCTCTGCGATGAATGCGTTGTTGTAGCGCTCGAGGAAGAACCAGGTCGGCTTTGCAACCTCGACGCCTGCGGCAGAGGAGATCATGGCGGTGTTGTTCAGATCGTTTGCAACCTGCACGCAGCCCTGGTCGCAGTGAACCTCGGTGCGCTGGTCGTAGCCGTAGTGTGCGGCACGGGAGTTGTCGATCACGCCGAGTGCGCCGTTCTCGAACTTCATCATTACAATGGCGGTGTCCACATCGCCGTATTCCTCGTAGCCTGCACCGGAGAGCGCTGCACCGTAAGCGGTAACCTCGGTAACCTCGCTGCTTGCCAGATAGCGAACCATGTCGAAATCATGGATGGTCATGTCCATGAAGATACCGCCGGAAACCTTGATATAGCTCATCGGCTGATGATCAGGATCGCGGGAAGTGACCTTGATGAGATTGGGCTTGCCCAGCTTGCCGGAAGCGACCGTATCGCGGACGGCCTTGTGGTTGTGGTCAAAGCGGCGAACGAAGCCGACCTGCAGCTTAACGCCTGCCTTCTTTACCGCAGCGAGGGCTTCCTCGATCTTTGCCAGCTTGGTGTCGATCGGCTTCTCGCAGAAGATGTGCTTGCCGGTCTGCGCAGCGCGCATGATGAAGTCTGCATGCGTTGCGGTGGAGGAGCAGATGAACACGGCCTCGATGGTCGGATCGCCAAAGATCATCTCGGGATCATCGTAGCACTTCTCAATACCCATGTCCGCTGCCCATGCGCGGGTCGCATCGTTCATGAACGGATCAGCCACTGCGTAGAGGTCTGCGTTCGGTACGGCATGTGCCAGATTTTCGCCGTGCAGCTTGCCGATTCTGCCTGCACCCAGCAGACCGATTCTTACCTTGTTTGCCATTTTTTCTTGCACTCCTTTTTTACTCTGAAACCTGAATTGACGCGCTTGCTCAAAAAGCAGTATGTTAGAAGTTTTTTTCTGTGTTTTTATGATATAATAATTATATAATAATTGCACACAAAGAAGATCGATGTAAAAATACCGAATAAAACAACGATATAAACTGCTGTTTTTGAATCGTTTGCGCTTTTCTTGTGATTATTATACAAATAAAGTCTGTGAGAGCGTTATCGTGTTCTTGTGGAAAAAACAGCAGGATTTTCCGAGGGGAAGAAAGAAAATCGAGGGAAGGCTTTCGTAATCTTGTGATTCTTAGGAGGGAGCATACATGGAAAACAAGCCGCGTAAACTGAGCGGAACATTCTTCAACTGCATTTCGATCGACCGCAATTACAACAACCAGCAGTCTATACTTCCGCATATGCACGACGACCGTCTGGAGCTGTTCTATGTGTGCAGCGGACAAGGACAGTACATGGTGGATAACCGGTATTACCCGATTGGAGAGGGCGACATTGTTATCTGCAATCAGGGTGTGCTGCACGGCGAGGAACCCGATCAGGTGCGGCAGATCCGGTCGTACAGCATCGCAATTACCGATGTCAATGCAGAAGGTCTGCCGCCTAACTGCCTGATTGCAGAAGGAGAGTATCCGGTTGTCTCGTGCGGACAGCTTGCCAGGCAGGTAGGCGAGACCATGCACCTGCTGTATCTGCTCAGCGCCGATGCGGGAAACCTGCATGCCGTGTGCTGCAGTCTGGCAGAGGCAATGCTGAATCTGACCGATTCCCTGCTCCGCAGTCGTATCCACCAGCAGGAGCAGCAGCGTGAAATGCCGTCTGTGCTGGCGCACCGCGTGCGGCGCTATCTGGATGCACACCACTGTGAGCCGATCACGCTGCGTATGGTGGCGGAGCGACTGCGCGTGAGCGAGTATTATCTGGCGCATGTGTTTAAGCAGGAGTTTGGCGTGCCGCCTATGCAGTATGTGATGAAACGCCGGATTGGTGAGGCGCAGGGTTTTCTGATGAATACCAGCATTCCAATCGCCGAGATTGCGGATACACTCGGCTTCAGCAGTATCTGTCACTTCAACGCCATGTTTAAGAAGTACACCGGCACACCGCCCGGCAAGTTCCGGCAGTCATTCAAGCAGAGCATCACGCACAGCGAAAAAGGAAAAAGTGAAGAAAAGGAATCGTAAAACGGAAAACACCGTGCAGAGCAGTAACGCTTTGCACGGTGTTTTTTCTATCTTACTTACAAATAGAAGCAGTAGTAATCGACTGCAGCTGATTCGCGCGTTAGCGCGCATTTAATAGCATTTGTTTTGCAAATGCCAAAAAAGAGGGAGCATGCATCACTCTTTTTTGACTTCTGGAGGGAGAAAGTTTCGACCATAGAGAGGAACTTTCGTACGACTTTGGAACGGCCTACGGTCCGTTCCTCTTGTCGGCCAAACTGTAGTTTGGCGACAGCATATAGAAGAATGGCGCAGCCGAGAGAGAGGGCGGCTGCGCCGGTGAAATGGAGATGTGTGTGAAATTAGAGAGATTAGCGGTAATCGTATTCTGAGGGAGCCGTCGGTTCACACGGCAGCGCGCTCTGCGTGAAGTACATATTTGCGAAGATGACTGCAATAGAAATGATAGTGAATAACATAATGAACGCTCCTTTCGCCGTTTGAGTTCGGCTTTCTTTTGATGATTCTATTGTAGCCCCTGGGACGCGGTTTTTCTTCTAACTTCTTGTATTTCATAGAGTTGAGCAAGAATCTGCAATTTGACCGGCGCAGACGGCCAGCATACGCGGAAAACGGCAGCAATAACTTGTAAAAAACGGTGAAAATACAGTCTGTGAGCGAAAAATAAAAGTAAGAGAAAAATTGCATATTTTTATAAAATATTGAGATATATACATTTTTACTTATTGTATGGGACGGAAAATATGAAAATTTGCAATGGTGTTATACCACGTTTTCAGCCCGATAGCGAGATATTAAAAAAACAGGTGCAAAGCACAGACCGCAAGCGGGAGCGGCAGGCACGGAAAATAATGCGATAGGGGAGAGAAAAGTTCTGGATTCTATAATAAAATGTGAAAATATTTGTATGTAACGTAAAAATATAAGAAAAAAGGCAATTCCTCAAGATGTTAGAAGAAAAGCAAACCCTCAAATGCTAAACTTAAATCATCAAAAGAGAACACCGCCGGGAGCGAAAAGAAAGAGCCTCGGCAGGAAAGAAATGAGTAAAGCATTTGAGGAGGAAAACACAATGAGCAAAACCAGAATGACAGTCGGTCAGGCGATCGTCAAGTTCCTGAACCAGCAGTACATTGAGATGGACGGCAAAGAGGAACCCTTCGTAGACGGCATGTTCACGATCTTCGGTCACGGCATGGTAGTCGGTCTCGGACAGGCGCTGGAAGAGGATCCGGGCCACCTGAGAGTTTACCAGGGCCGCAACGAGCAGGGCATGGCACACGCCGCCATCAGCTACGCAAAGCAGCACAACCGCCGCAAGATCATCGCCTGCACCTCGTCCATCGGCGTTGGCGCAGCAAACATGGTAACCGCAGCACTGACCGCTACCATCAACAACATCCCGCTGCTGCTGTTCCCGTCCGATTACTTCGCAACCCGTCAGCCGGATCCGGTTCTCCAGCAGCTCGAGGTTCCGAACGACCTGTCCATGTCCGCTTCCGACTGCTTCAAGCCGGTTGCCAAGTACTGGGATCGCATTTCCCGTCCGGAGCAGCTGATGAGCGCGATGGTCAATGCAATGCGCGTCCTGACCGACACCGCAAACTGCGGCACGGCAGTTATCTCGCTCCCGCAGGATGTACAGGGTGAGAGCTTCGATTTTCCGGATTACTTCTTCCAGAAGCGCGTACATCACGTTGCACGCCGCGTAGCGGATGACTACGATATCGAGAAGGCAGTTGAGATGATCAAGGCTTCCAAGAAGCCGATGTTCATCGCAGGCGGCGGCGTTCGTTACTCCGAGGCCGGTCAGACCGCAATGGACTTCTGCAAGGCGTTCAACATTCCGGTTTCTCAGACCCAGGCCGGCCATTCCTGCCTGCCGGATTCGTTTGATCTGGCAGTCGGCGGCATCGGCGTAACCGGCGGTCTGGCGGCGAACGCACTCTGCAAGGACTGCGACCTTGTTATCGGTGTCGGCACTCGTTTCAACGACTTCGTAACCGGCTCCAAGTGGGTGCTGTTCCGCAACCCGGATATTAAGGTTCTGGCAATCAATACTTCCGAGTTCCACGCGGAAAAGCTGGACGCAACTCGCTGCATCGGCGACGCAAAGGTTACTCTCGAAGCGATCATGGCAAAGCTCAAGGCAGACGGCTACAAGTCCGGCTACACCACCGAAATTCAGGATATCCGCAAGGTTTGGGAAGAAGAGCGTCTGCGCGTTCTGGGCGTTCAGTACAAGGGCGAGGGCTTCGGCGAGGGCAAGTTCGTACCGTGCGTTCCCAGCTGGACCGAGAAGATCATGAACGATTTCGTTGACCAGATCGGCGGCACCATCACCGAGTCCAACGCAGTCGGCATCCTCCGCGAGGAGGCAGACGACGACGCAATCGTGGTTGCAGCAGCAGGCTCGCTGCCGGCTGACCTCGAGCGTCTGTGGGTCACCGACGCACCGAACTCCTACAATATGGAATACGGCGCTTCCTGCATGGGCTATGAGATCGCGGGTGCGTTCGGCGCCAAGCTGGCTGAGCCGGACAAGGAAGTTTACGCTCTGGTTGGTGACGGCTCCTTTATGATGCTCAACTCCGAGATCCCGACCGCAATGCAGGAGAATGCGAAGATCACCGTTGTTGTATTCGACAACTGCGCATTCGGCTGCATCAACAACCTGCAGATGGGCAACGGCGTTGGCTCTCTGGCGACCGAAATGCGTCACCGCAACGAGACCACCGGCAAGCTGGACGGCGACTACTGCTACACCGACTTCGGCAAGATCGGTGAGGGCTTCGGTATGAAGGCGTTCTACGCCAAGACTCCGGACGAATTCCGCAAGGCCGTTCAGGATGCTAAGAAGGAAAGCGTTTCCTGCATCATCGACGCAAAGGTTCTGCCCAAGACCATGGCGGAGGGCTACGAGTCCTGGTGGCACATCGGCGTGGCATCTACCTCCAAGTCTGATGAGGTAAAGGCTGCACGCAAGCGAATCGATGATCATCTGGCAGAAGCACGCATGTACTAATTAAACGCAGATTCAATATGAGCCGCCCGTTTTCGGACGGGCGGCTTTCCTTGTATATAAGGTATAGATACGCAATCTGGTATAGAGCAAAGAAAAGAGGAGCAAGAATTATGAAATATACGCACAAGGCCCCCTTCGATAAGGGCTATAACGGCATGGTTTCGGCAGTTGAGCATCCGGAAATGATGGGCATGGAGTTCGGCGTGGTCAAGATGGCAGCCGGCGATGTGATGCACTTCGACTATGCGCAGGAGGTTGTTTACGACCTGATGAGCGGCAGCGTGACCTTCGCATGGAACGGCAATTCCGAGACCGTTACCCGCAAAGACGTGTTCCATGAGGGTGCGATCCTGCTGCATGTGCCGCAGAATACCAGAGTGACCATCTCTGCCGAGAGTGACGCGGAGATTGCAGTATCCCGCACGGAAAACAAGCGCGATTTCGCGGCTCGTCTGCTGCGTCCGGAGGATTGCCTGTGTGCAAACGAGGAGCGCGGCGCCGGTCAGATGAACGAGTGCTCGACCCGTCTGGTGCGCACGTTCTTTGACCGCTCCAACTGCCCGGAAACCAACTTCTTTATCGGTGAAGTGGTGCATTTCCCCGGCAAGTGGTCCTCTTATCCGCCGCATCAGCACGTTGAGCCGGAGCTGTACTACTACAAGTTCCTGCCGGAAAACGGCTACGGTCTGGCAGAATATGGCGACGATGCCTTCAAGGTTAAGAACAACGACCTGACCGGCATGCCGGAAAATGTAACGCACTCTCAGGCCGCTGCGCCCGGCTATGCGGAGTATTACCTGTGGTGCATCCGTCTGCAGGACGACAAGAACATCGTGACCACCGTTGTACCCGAGTATGAGTGGGTGACCAAGGCGGACGCGAAGTATTTCCCGGACATTTAAGGGAGGCAAGCGGCATGAAAGCATTTAAGATCGTTCCCTCTATCGCGGAGTATATGGATTTCCGCACGCTGGCGAAGGAATTAAACCTCGGCGAACGTGACCTGATTCTGACGAATGAATATATTTACAATCCGACGATTGCGGCACTGAATCTCGGCTGCCATACCTGTTTTCAGGAAAAGTTTGGCGGCGGTGAGCCGACCGACATTATGGTTGACGCCATCCTCGACGACCTGCGCGGCAAGGAGTTTGACCGTATTATCGCGGTCGGCGGCGGCACCGTTATCGACATTGCCAAGGTGTTGACCGTTGCCAAGGCCACCGACCGTGTGGACGATCTGTACGACCGCATGGCAAACCTCGAGAAGGAGCATGAGCTGATCATCGTGCCGACTACCTGCGGCACCGGCTCTGAGGTTACCAACATTTCCATCATCAACCGCACCACTAAGGGTGTCAAGGTCGGTCTGGTATCGCCCGCGATGTTCGCGGATGAGGCGGCGCTCGTGCCCGGTATGCTGCTCAGCCTGCCGTATCCGGTGTTCGCGACTTCTTCCATCGATGCGATGGTCCACGCGGTGGAGAGCTATCTCTCTCCGAATGCGTGTGCACTGAGCGAGCTGTTCTCCGCCAAGGCGCTGCACCTCATCCTGTCCTGCTGGAAGGACGCTGTTGCAGCGGGCGGCAAGGATGCGTGGAAGAAGCATGCACTTGAGTTTCTGCGCGCCTCCAACTACGCAGGTATCGCGTTCGGCCATGCAGGCTGCGCGGCTGTTCACGCGATGGCATATCCGCTCGGCGGCGTGCACCATATTCCGCATGGGCAGGCAAATCAGCTGATGTTCGCGGATGTCATGCGCAAGTACCAGGAAAAGAAGCCGATTGGAAAGCTGAATCAGCTGGAAGAACTTCTGGGTGCAGAACTGGACGTAGAACCGGTATTTTCGCTTGAAAACCTGTACAAATTGATGGACGAGGTATTGAAAAAGGATCCCCTGCACGAACACGGAGTAACCGCTGACGAGCTGCCGGTCTTTGCAAAGAATGTCATTGAAACCCAGCAGCGCCTGCTCGGCAACAACTATGTGGAGCTGTCCGAGGACGATCTGCTCGACATTTACCGCAAGGCATTTTAACTGCGGAGGGACAAGCATGGATTGGAGAACGTATTATAAGGAGCACACGATGACCCCGGAACAGGCGGTCAGTGTGATCCATGACGGCGACCGCGTGGTATTCGGCCATGCGGTAGGCGAGCCGATCATCTTTCAGCGTACGATGGCGCGCATGGCAGAGCAGTTCCACAATGTGGAGGTCGCTCACATGGTTTATCTCGGCTCGGGCGAGTATCTGCAGCCCGGCATGGAGAGCCATTTCCGTCATAACGCGCTGTTCGTCGGCGGCCCGGCGCGCAAGCCCATTGCCGAGCACCGCGCGGACTACACCCCGGTGTTCTTCTCGGACGTACCGCGTATGTTCCGCGACAACACCCTGCCGGTGGACGTTTTCGCGTTCACCTGCTCGCCTCCGGACGAGCGCGGCTACGTTTCGCTCGGCCTGTCGTGCGATTACGGCGCACAGGCGGTCAAATCTGCGAAAACCGTTATCGCTGAGGTAAACCCGAATATGCCGCGCACCTATGGCGAGAGCTTTGTGCACGTTTCCGAGATCGACGGCTTCCTGTGCTCGTGGGAGCCGCTGCCCGAGTCCAAGCCGCCCAGGATCGGTGAGGAGGACCGCGCCATCGGCAAGTACATTGCCGAGCTCGTGCGCGACGGTGACTGCCTGCAGCTCGGCATCGGTGCGGTGCCGGATGCGGTCTGCTCGTTCCTCGGCGACAAACACGACCTCGGCCTGCACACCGAGATGATCTCGGACGGCGTGCTGCCGCTGCTTGAAAACGGCAACATTAACGGCAAGCGCAAGCAGCGCGACGTCGGCAAGGTGAGCGTCACCTTCCTGATGGGCACGCGCAAGCTGTACGATTTCGTGGATAATAACCCGATTATTAACATGCTTCCGGTGGATGTCTGCAACAATCCGGCGGTTATCGCGGAGAACGACAACGTGGTTTCCATTAACTCCTGCGTCGAGGTCGATCTGCAGGGGCAGGTCTGTGCCGAGGCGATCGGCCTGCGCCAGATTTCCGGCATCGGCGGCCAGATGGACTTTGTGCGCGGCGCAAACTTGTCCAAGGGCGGCCGTTCCATCATTGCGCTGCACTCGACCACCAAGGACGAGTCTGCATCTAAGATTGTTACAACCATCACCACCGGCGGTCCGGTTACCACTAGCCGCTGCGATGTCAATTATATTGTCACCGAGTACGGCGTGGCGCAGCTTCGCGGTCAAACGCTCCGCGAGCGCGCAAAGCGTCTGATTGCCATTGCGCATCCAAAATTCCGCGAAGAACTTGCCGAGGAATTCGAGAAGCGCTTCGGTGAAAAACTCAAGGTGTAACCAATTAAAATGCAACATACAGCAGGGGGTCATAACGATGAAAAAGACATTCTCCCGTTTTCAAATCGCCTATATTCATGTGATTTTGCTGCTGCTGATCATGCTCTCCGGCTGGTGCGTTTATATCACAAGCCTGATGCTGAGCGTATAATTTCGTGGATATGCGCCGAAAAACCGATTTTTCTGCTATTCTCATTACAAATCAGACTATTCCCTTCATGTCTCCTCAAATATGTTATAAAAATCGGTGAATCGGCGCTTTTTCCTATTGCAAAGAAAGAAAAAGGACAAGGAAGATGATATTATGATGACAAAAGACCAGTACATCGACTCTCTGCGGGGGCTGCACCTGAACCTGTACAGCTTCGGCAAGAAGGTTGAAAACGTAGTGGACAACCCGATCGTTCGTCCGTCGCTCAACTCGTTTGCGGCAACGTACGAGCTGGCAGAGGACCCGCAGTACGAAGATCTGATGACAGCCACCTCCAATCTGACCGGCAAAAAGGTAAACCGCTTCACCCACCTGCATCAGTCCACGGACGACCTCATCAAAAAGGTAAAGATGCAGCGCCTGCTCGGCCAGAAGACCGCAGCGTGCTTCCAGCGCTGTGTCGGCATGGATGCCGCTAACGCGGTTTACTCCACCACCTTTGAGACCGACGAGGCTTGCGGCACCAAGTACCACGAGAATTTCGTCAAGTTCTGGACCGATGTGCAGAACAACGATTGGGGCGTTGACGGCGCTATGACCGACGTTAAGGGCGACCGCGGTCTGTCTCCGTCCAAGCAGGCCGACCCGGATTTGTTCCTGCACGTTGTCGAGCGCACCGCGGACGGCGTTTACGTTACCGGCGCAAAGGCGCACCAGACTGGCTACCTGAACAGCCATTATGTTCTGGTTATGCCGACCATCTCCATGCGTGAGGGCGACGAGGACTACGCAATTTCCTTCGCATGCCCGACCGACGCGGAAGGCATCACCCTGATTCTGGGCCGTCAGTCCTGTGACACCCGCAAGACCGAGGAACATAACGACATCGACGTCGGCAACAAGGTTTACGGCGGTCACGAGGTTCTGGTTATTTTCGACCGTGTATTCATTCCGAACGACATGATCTTCCTCAACGGCGAAACCCAGTTTGCCGGCATGATGGTAGAGCGCTTCGCAGGCTATCACCGTCAGTCCTACGGCGGCTGCAAGGTCGGCGTTGGCGATGTGCTCATCGGCGCTACCGCGCTGGCAGGTGAGATGGCGGGCTCGGCCAAGGCTTCTCATGTCAAGGACAAGCTCATCGAGATGACCCACCTGAACGAAACCCTGTACTGCTGCGGCATTGCATGCTCGTCTCAGGGCACCAAGACCAAGAGCGGCAACTACCTGATCGACCTGCTGCTGGCAAACGTCTGCAAGCAGAACGTCACCCGCTTCCCGTATGAGATCGCTCGTCTGGCACAGGATCTGGCCGGCGGCATCATGGTAACCCAGCCGTCCGAGGCGGATTACCGCAACCCGGCAACCCACGCTTACATCGAGAAGTACCTCAAGGGTGTGGCTTCCGTGCCCACCGAGGATCGTATGCGCCTGCTGCGCCTGATCGAGAATATGACGATGGGCACCGCCGCAGTCGGCTATCTGCCGGAGTCCATGCACGGCGCAGGTTCTCCGCAGGCTCAGCGCATCATGATCGCCCGTCAGTCCAACATGGAAATGAAGAAGGAACTGGCGAAGAAGATCGCAAGAATCAAGTAATTTCTGTGAAAGCTGCGGCACAGGAGAAGCTCTGGCGGTTCCATGTCAAAAATGGAGTATGTCTAACCGGCAGGGCGGACCCGAAACGCAGCCTCACCGATAAAAACTGACAAGACCCGTCCTTTTTATTGCGGAAGGGCGGGTTTTGTTCTGCAAACCGTAATTTCAAGGAGGAAAGCAATGGATAAGCAAAAACTGCACGAGCTGCGTGTGTTTGCGACGGAAATCCGTCTGGAAACGCTCAAGGTGATCGCGTCCCGCGGTTTTGGTCACGTTGGCGGCTCTATGTCGATGGCGGACGCAATGGCCGTTCTGTACGGCGAGGTCATGCACATCGACCCGAAGAATCCCCACTGGGAGGACCGCGACTGGTTCGTTCTGTCCAAGGGACACGGCGGCCCGGTCATGTACGCAACGCTCGGCCTCAAGGGATATTACCCGATGGAGAGCGCCTACACGCTCAACCAGCCGAACACGGATTTCCCGTCCCACACTGACCGCAGCAAGACCATCGGCGTTGACCTGACGACCGGTTCGCTCGGTCAGGGTATGAGCGAAGCCATCGGCGCCGCACTCGGCAGCCGCGTGCAGAACCGTCCGAGCCGTGTTTACGTTGCCGTAGGCGACGGTGAGTGCGATGAGGGCCAGATCTGGGAAGGCGCACAGTTTGCCGCGCACTACAAGCTGGATAACCTCGTATGTCTCGTAGACAACAACGGCCGTCAGCTGGACGGCGCAGTTGCCGATGTTATGAGCCACGGCAAGGGTATCGGCGCCAAGTTTGACGCATTCGGCTGGAACGTTATCGACGTAGCCGACGGTAACGACGTAGAGCAGATCTTGGGCGCGCTCGAGCAGGCGAAGGCGTGCAAGGGCAAGCCGACCTGCCTGATTCTGAACACGGTAAAGGGCAAGGGAGCAACCTTTGCCGAGCCGTCCGGCGCACATTCTTCGCAGCCGACTAAGGAGCAGTGGGATGAAGCGATTGCCGCATCCGAAGCCGCTCTGGCTGCAGTGAAAAACGAAAAGTAAGGGAGGGGAAAACAATGAGTTTTACTTTGATCGGCAAGCATGAAAAGGATAGCCGCGCCAACCGCGACGGCTATGTAGAAGCCATGCTCGAAATGATGGCGGAGAACCCAAAGCTGGTGCATATCGACTGCGACCTGATGGGCTGCATCAACACCGGAAAGCTGCTGAAGGCGTTCCCGGCCCAGACCTTTAACGCAGGCATCGCGGAGCAGAACGCGATGGGCGTTGCCTCCGGCATGGCAGCCACCGGCCTGACCGTGTTCGCGCACTCGTTTGGCTGCTTTGCTGCCCGCCGCATGTTCGATCAGGCATTTCTGGCAGCGGGCTACTCTGAGCTGCCGGTGCATGTCATCGGTTCCGACCCGGGTGTCTGCGCAGCATTCAACGGCGCAACTCATATGCCGTTTGAGGACTGTGCGCTGTACATGAACATCCCGAACGCAGTCGTTATCGACTCGTGCGATTTTGCACAGACCAAGGCACTGACCAGGAAGCTGGCTGCCTGCGGCAGCCCGTCCTACATGCGCCTGATCCGCAAGGGCTTTACCACGGTTTACGCGGATGGCTCTGATTTTGAGATCGGCAAGGGCGTTACGCTGCGTGACGGCAAGGACGTGACCATTATTGCCTCCGGTATTTTGGTAGACGAGGCACTCAAGGCCGAAGAAATGCTGGCAGCAAAGGGTATTTCTGCCCGCGTGATCGACATGCACACCTGGAAGCCGCTTGACGAGGAGCTGGTGCTCCGCGCGGCTGCAGAGACCGGCTGCATCGTCACAGCGGAGAACCATCAGGTCGGCACCGGCCTCGGCTCTGCCATTACCAACCTGACGAGCGCAAAGAATCCGGTTCCGGTGGAGCGCATCGGCATCCAGAACCGCTTCGGTCAGGTCGGTCCGCAGGATTTCCTTATGCAGCAGTATAACCTCACTGCAGAGGATATCGTGGCGGCGGCTCTGCGCGCCATTGCCCGCAGGCAGGGATAATTCAATTACAGTAAAGCTCCCGTCGGAACGGTTGATCGGTTCCGGCGGGAGCTTTTCTGCGCGCAGCAGCGGACACGGCGCTGAGGAAGAAATGCATAATTTTTGCTTGAAAAGATTGGTGAGAAGTGAGATTGCTTTTCTGACGAAACAGGGATAGAATTATAAGTACAAGTTACGCAAACGTTTGCGAAAAAGAAAACGGAATGCATAACCACACGAATCTGTTGCACGGGGAGGAGGAATGAGATTTCGCTGCAGAATCGAGAAAGAAAAAGAATTTTAAGAAAGAGGGTCCGAGATACATGAAAAAGCGCATACTCAGTTTAGCTATATCCGCAGCACTGGTTTTGACGATGCTTCCCGCCGGGGCGCTGGCCGCAGGCGACAAGGGCACGCCGCCGGTATACAACAAGGCGACGGGCTGCTATGAGATCTCCACCCCGGACCAGCTGCTCTATCTGTCCGGCAGCTGGAAGGACGGCGCTCCTCGCGACGGACACTATGTTTTGACCGCCGACATCGATATGTCCGGTGTCAAGGGCTTCAAGCCCATCGCATCCAAGAAAGATAAGGGCTTTATCGGCACGTTCGACGGCCAGTTCCACGCCATCAAGGGACTGCGCGTGGAATACGAGAAGAAATACGCCGGTCTGTTCGGCTATGTCGGCAATCAGGACGATCAGGCGTACATCAAGGATGTTGCGCTGCTTGACTGCTACGTTACCGGCCAGCAGAACGTCGGTGCGCTGGCAGGTGTCAACTACGGCACCATTACCGGCTGCGTTGTCACCGGTGAGGTTAAGTGCCTGGATCTGTCCAACTCGCACACCGCAGGCGGCATCTGCGGCAAGCTGAAGGAGGGCGAAGGCCCGATCGTCGGTCATGTTGAGGACTGCTATATCAACGCAGACGTTTCCGCTCCGTATGATGCGGGCGGCGTTGCCGGCATTCAGGACGGCGGCGGCTATCTGGCACGCTGCTTTGCAGCCGGTACGGTCGATACCACCGCAAAGAGCGGCACGGTAGGTCATGCGGGCGGTATTGCAGGCTCGTTCAACGCCGGTGAAACGCTCAAGGACAGCGTTTCCGCACAGACCGTTATCAACGGCGTTGCAGATGTTGACAAGATCGTCGGCCAGCTCGATGATGAGGCAGCTACCAACATCACCGACAATATTGCATGGGAGGGCACGCTGCTGTCCGGCAACGAGCCGACCGAGCAGCCCATCAAGTGGGAGGACGTTTCCGCTGCAAAAATGCAGGACAAGGCCACCTATGAAGCACTCGGCTGGGATATGAGCAAGGTCTGGGACTGGAGTTCCTCCGGCAAGCAGCCTGTTCTGCGCGGCTATGATGCCTCCATCTTCCCCGCAGTGGATTACACCGTCAGCGGCACGCGCATCATTTCCCGCGCGCTGAACATCGCACCGCATAACGGCAAGGCCGAGGTCTCTGCCCGCATCGTCACCAGTGACAAGGTGCAGAGCGCGACGCTGTATTACGGCTATGATTCCGCCAAGGTCGATACCGCTGTTGCCATGAAGGAATCCGGCGGTACCTACACAGCTTCTCTGCCGACCGACAAGACCGGCGATATGTTCTACTACATCGAGGTCAAGACCGATAAGGAAACCGTAACCAAGCCGTACACCAAGTCTGAGCCGATCGTGCTGAATATTGATGACGGCAAGGTAAAGGGCGAACCCGACCAGATTACCATTACGCCGGATACCAAGCAGGGCGGTCTGCGCTTCAGCTGGCTGACTGACCCCGCTGTCACCAAGACCGTTATCCAGTACAAGGTAAAGGGTGCTTCCAAGTGGGAAACCAAGTCCGGCACCTCTTATGTAGAATCCGTAACCGCAGGCTATAAGGAAAAGGCGGCACATCGTGTGGAGATCACCGGTCTGACACCGTCTGCCGAGTATGTTTACCGCGTAGGCGACGGCGGTTCGTTTATGAGCGAAGAAAAATCCTTCACCGCCCCGAAGTCTGCAGCGGATAAGAGCTTTAAGGTGATTTTCTACTCGGACCCGCAGTCTGAATCTGTTGAAAATTACATGAGCTTCAAGGACTCCATCGACCAGGCACTCAAGATCTGCCCGAAGCCGGATCTGATGATCTCCGCGGGCGACACCACCCAGAACGGCTATAAGTCCACCGAATGGGAGGCATGCTTTGAAGTTATGGGCGATTACTACGCCAAGTATCCGACCGTTACCGTTGCAGGCAACCACGAGATGAAGGGCGACTGGAATTTCGTATCGTTCGCACAGCGCTTCAATATGTCGGGCGCAAAGACCGGCTATCCGCAGTTCGACCGCACGATGGGCTACTTCGAATATGGCGATGCTATCTTCGTTATCCTCAACGGCGAAGTCACTCCGGCGGATCAGAAGGCCGAGATCATGAAGAAAGAGCTCCAGTGGTGCAAGAGCGTGCTGGATGCTTCCGACAAGAAATGGCGCATCGTTATGACGCACGCAGGCCCGTATACCTCCAACCATGATCCGCTGGACGTTCGGGATTACTACATCAACGACAGCGAGTATTCGCTCGACGCTATGGGCGTTGACCTGTTCCTCAACGGCCATGACCATATCTATATCCGTTCTACCGTGAAGAACGATATCAAGGTCAACACCGGCGACGGCACGACCTATCTGACCGGCGGTACGGTAGGCAATAAGTTCTACGAGTACATTCCGGCTCGTTCGGACTACTCCACCGATTTCTACACCGATGAAGAGGATAAGCAGGTATTCTCCATCATCGAGTTCAACGAGGATTCCATCAAGGGCACCGCTTACCAGAAGCAGGACGAGGACAACTGGAACAGCTTCAAGGCAGTTGACAGCTACGAGATCCGCAACACCCTGCGCGAAGGCAAATCCGTTACCGATTATACCGACGTTCCGGCGAACGCATGGTACTACAAGGCGGCGGATTACGTCACCAAGAACGGTCTGCTCTCCGGCGACAAGGCGTATACGTTTGGCGCGAACAAGGCACTGACCCGCGCACAGGTCGCACAGGCGCTGTATAATCTGGCAGGCCAGCCCAAGACCAAGCTGACTGACAGCTTCAGCGATGTTCCGGTAACGCATCAGGCTCGCACGGCTATTGCGTGGGCGGAAAAGACCGGTATCATGGAGGGTGTCGGCGGCGGCAAGTTCTCGCCCGACCGCAGCGTCACCCGTCAGGAGGCGGCAACGCTGCTGACCCGTCAGCGCAAGCTGAGCGGTGAGGATACCGCGGCAGACGGCAGTATCGTCAAGCAGTTTACCGACGGCGGCACGATTGCCGACTGGGCAGCAGCAGGCGTAGCCTACTGTGCAAAGACCGGTCTGGTGCAGGGCAAGCCGGGCAAGGTATTTGCACCGAAGTCCACCATCACCCGCGCGGAGATGGCGACCATCATGCAGCGCATTGCAGCATGACCCTTTGAAAGATAAACCATAAACGGGGGCGCAGCCGACGGCTGCCGCTGCCCGGAACAGAAAAAACTCCGCAAGCGTTTTCGCTTGCGGAGTTTGCGTTTTCTGAGGAGCAGCTTACTTGCGGTTGGTGCGGTTTGCAGTGAACAGCTTAGCGGTGCAGGGATCGCAGGACAGCTCAAACATAGCGGTGTTCATCAGAAACTTGGAAAAATTCTTACGCATTGCAATTACCTCAATTCAGTCTTGTTTTTTTAACTGATGATATTCTACCAGATTATTTTGTGCAAAACAAGCGCAAACGTATACGGAATATACAATAAAATAAAAATACTTTTATGCAGAATGAACAATCGAAAAGGCAAACTGCACGAAACAAGAAGAATAAAAGGTAAAATACAACCGGAAAACGTTTGCGGTACACTGAGAATAAGGCGCGATGTATGAGAAAAAAGCTGCTGTTGCGTTGGAGCAACAGCAGCTTTTACATGGTATCGTTTTGTCTCAATCCTCGGTGCATTCGGGATGGATGATGGTATAGTTGCCCGAACGCAGCAGATCTGCAAGACCGAAGCTGTCTTCGGGGAGGGTGTCGGACAGAATACCGGTCGTACCCTGATCGCCGGGACGGTGGCAGTCCGAGCCGGCCGTCATGATGAGATGATGCTCCTTGGCATAAGCCAGCGCAAGATCGTTATGGCTGTCATGGCGGGGGTTGAGGTTGAGCACCTCGATGCCGTCCAGATATTCCGCCGGAGCGGGGGTGCATTTTTTGCGGAACGGGTGTGCCTGCACGAGCAGTGCGCCGTCTGCGCGGTATTGCGGGGCAAAGGCCGCCAGACCCTCGCGCATGACGCGATCCGGATCGGCCAGCAGGGCATCGTGAAAGCCGTACAGCAGATAATCATTGTCCGATTCGTCAAAACGCAGTTCAGCACCCGCATACACGCGGATATTGTACTTCTCCGCTTCGCGCTTGAGGCGGTGGTAGCCCAGCAGGAACGCCTGCGTTTTACTGCCGGGGGTGGTCAGATCAATTTCGGCATAGTCGAAGCATTCGCGGTTATAGTGGTCGGTGACGCAGATCGCGTCATAGCCGCACGCGGTATAATACTTCATAATGGCCTCTGCGCCAAGCCAGCCGCAGCGAGAGATATAGGTGGTATGCAGATGGGTTTCAATGCGGTACATAAGCTCCTCCTTTTTGTGTATGAGAATGCCGCAGGATTCTGCGGCATTCTCGATCAGCAGCGCTGCGGTTGACCTGTTGGTGTATTGTGTGTGATAAAAGGGCTAAGAGAGAAAGGCGGTCGGTGCGCAGTGCTGTGGATTTACTTTTTTGGTGCGCGGCATGAGCTGCGCGAAACCAGTGTCGGACGGATCATGCGGTGCGTGAACTCGTCCTGCTCATCCGAATCAATGATGCGCGTGAGCAGATCAACGGTGGCTTCTGCAAGAAGCTGCTTGCGCTGATCGATGGTGGAAAGCTCGATCTTTGGCAGTGCGGAATAAATGATGTTGTCAAAGCCGAGCAGGGAAATATCCTCGGGGATAGAGATGCCGTATTCGTCTGCTGCCTGCAATACGCCGAGCGCCATGGAATCGGTCGAGGCGAAGATCGCAGTGGCGGAACAGCCGTTTGCGAACAGCTCCCGGCTGAGTGCACAGCCGATGTCGATCGAGGAGCAACCATGCGGATTGTCGATGACCTGCGGGGTGATACCTGCTTTTTCCATCATTTCGGTAAAGCCGCGCAGACGAAGCTGGTGCGTCAGGCTGTTGGGGCGGTTGCCCAGATAGACAATGTCACGGTGGCCGAGCTCCAGCAGATGCTCTGCTGCCAGACGGCCGCCTGCCAGATTATCAATGCAGACCGAGTTGACCTCATCGCCGCTGACGAGTGCCGGTGTTCCGAGCAGAACGGTGGGCAGTCGGGGAGCGAATTTCTGGATCATGGTTCCTGCATCCTGCTGTGAACTGGCGAGGATGATGCCGTCCACCTGATGACTGATCAGAAAACCGAACAGCTCTTCGGTCACTTTGGTGTCATTCTGCCCATTGCACAGGATCACATTGTAGCCGAGGCTGCGTGCGTGCGTTTCGATGCCGAGAGAGAGTTCGGCATAGAACGGATTGGTCACCTCGGGAACGATCAGGCCGATGACGTTGGTTTTGTTGCAGATCAGACTGCGTGCGAGTGCATTGACACGGTAGCCCTCCCGTCGGCAGATTTCCAGGATCCGCTGGCGGGTTTGCTCGCTCAGTTCAGGCGAATTGCTGAGTGCGCGGGAGACGGTAGAAGTCGAAACACCGGCAATGCGGGCGATATCTTTGATGGTAATGTGCTGTCGCATAGATGCCGCTTCCTTCCCATAGTAGATTAGTAAGAATATAATACCGCATTTGCCGGGGAAAGACAAGGATAACGGCAGAAGGCGCGAAAAATATCAGATGTGCTTCAGGTGTCGAAGCGGTTCCGGATGGGCTCAGGCGTAAAATTCCTTGATATAGTCGAGGACAGCCTGTTCGGGACCCTGCAGCGGACCGGGGGATTCCATTTTGAGCGAAACGGCTGCGGTAGCGAACAGCAGCGCATCCGGGATGGAAACGCCCATCATGCGTTTGGCAAGATAAGCGCCGAAGGTGGTATCGCCGCGTCCGGTGCGGCCGGACAGATTGCGTGCCTTGACCGGGCAGGTATAATAGTCCTTGCCGTCGTAGACCAGCATTTCGTTGTTGTGCGAGATCAGGATCTCCTTGGCACCCCATTCATAAAGCTGCTTGGCGGCGGCGCGGCGGTCGGTCAGACCGGTGAGGATCTCGGCTTCTGCCGCATCGGTTTTGAGAAAATCGAAATAGGGGAGATAGGTCAGCTTATCTTTCCAGTCGTGGAAGTTCATCAGGCCGTTTTCGTTGTGTCGGAGAAATCCCTGAATATCTGCGGATACCTTGCCTTTTTGGGAAAGCGCGGGGATCAGCTCGTTGGGGAAATCGCCGTACAGCAGACCGGCCAGATGATACAGGCCGCAGTCCACATCGGGGATCTGATCGGGAGTGATTGCATCCGACTGTGCCAGGCATTCAGCCTTGCGGCGTTCGCGGTCGGCGGTGAAGTAGGTGTTCTGCATCAGGGTGGTGCATTGGGCGGGCAGCACGGCGATATGGTCGCTGTCCAGATGAAATGCATCCAGTACATCGGTATCGTCCGGATGGATCTTGACTGAAGCGAAAAGGTTTGCGGAAGCGGCTGCAGCAGCGTATGCACAGAAGAATACAGCGCCGCCGATTTCGCGGACTTCCTGACCGGTATAGTCGATATTGATGTCTCGAGTGGCGGGTCCGATCAGCATAAGATCATATTTCATACGAATCCTTCTTTCTCATTTCTACGGAAACGTTTGCGTTGATTACAGTATACGGGAATACGGAGAGAAAAGCAACTGTGCATAATTAACGAAAACACCTGGATTGAAATTGTGAATATCATAAAACTTTGATAGAAGAATGTGATTTTTTATTGACATAGCCGGGAGATAGTGGTACGGTTGAATCAAGAAATGAAAACGTTTGCGTAAAACGCGATGCAAATGAAAATGCAAGAGTACAAGAGTAGAGAAAAAAGAGAAGCGAGAGGAGTTGTTATGATACAAGCTGTTTTCTTCGATATTGGAGGCACCGTACATACACAGGACGCTACCCCGGAGAGTGACCGCGATTATATCCGCCGACTGTGGTGCTTCCTTCATATGAATCATATTTACACAGCAGAAACGCCGGAGCAGCTTCTGGAGCACATCAATGCAGGCGCCAAAGCATACAAGTCCTATACCGAACAGGAACTGATCGAGCTGCCGCCGGATATGATCTGGCAGAAGTTCTTCCTGAAGGACTTTGACATTCCGGCAGAAAAACTTGCGGGACTGGGCGAAGAGCTCTGCTACATGTTCGACCGATACCGCAAGCACATCGTCAAACGCGAGGGGCTGAAGGAAACGCTGGAGGCTCTCAGGCAGCGCGGATATCGGCTGGGTGTAATCTCCAACATTATGAGCACGACCTTCGTACCGCGTATTCTAAAGGAACACGGCGTCGATCAGTATTTCGAAACGCTCACCATGAGCAGCGTCTGCGGCATCCGCAAACCGCGGCCGGAGATTTTCGAGATCGCGCTGAACGAAATGAGAATCGGGAAAGAACAGGCGGCTTACGTCGGAGATACCATCTCCCGCGATGTGCGCGGCGTGCGGAACGCCGGATGGCCGCTGATGATTCAGATCGATAACCCTCGCATTTATCACAAGGACGAAAAGTACCGCGGCATGGGGTATGAACCGGATGTCAAGATCGGTTCGCTGCCCGAAGTGGTGACCGCGGTGGAACAATACAATCGGAATTTGAAGGAGGGGCAAAACTGAAATGAAACCAAAAGATCAGAACTACTCCAAATCCAGAAGGTTAAAGAACCAGATCAAGGCGGTTGTCACCAACCCGTATAACCTGATCGTGCTGATTGCGATCGTGCTGCTGACCTACTTGATCGTTTTTCCTCTGCTGGATATGATTTCGACCTCGTTTACGCTGGCACAGAAGGATGCACGACTGGCGGGCGGCACAGCGGGATCGTTCACACTGTATTACTGGCAGCGCCTGCTCGGCAGCGCACTGACCAAGCAGATGCTGCTCCAGCCGCTGCTCAATTCGCTGCTGATCGGTGTCTGCGTATCGTTCTTCGCTATCCTGATCGGATCGGTTCTTGCATGGCTGATGGTCCGCACGGATCTTCCCTTCAAGCCGTTCTTCTCGCTGGCAGTTATCATTCCTTATATGATCCCGAGCTGGTGTAAGTCGCAGGCTTGGCTGACCATGTTCAAGACCGAACGCATCGGCGGTGCGCCAGGCTTCCTGATGAGTCTTGGCATCAATGTTCCCGACTGGCTGGCATACGGTCCGGTCGCGATCATCACCGTGCTTTCGCTTCATTATTACGCATATGCGTATCTGCTGGTTTCCGCAGCACTGAACTCCATCAACTCCGAGCTGGAGGAGATGGGCGAGATCCAGGGCGCCGGCAAGGCGACCATTCTCCGCAAGATCACCTTCCCGCTGGTACTGCCGGCTATGCTTTCCGCCGTTATCCTGACCTTCTCCAAGGCGATCGGCACCTTCGGCGTTATCAACTACTTGGGCTCCAAGGTCAATTTCGTGACCCTGTCCAGCCAGCTGTACATGAACAGCAAGTCCCAGAATACCCAGACCGCGTTTGCCATGGCACTCATCATGATCTGCATCGCTTCGATCTCGGTATTTGTTAACCAGAAGCTGATCGGCTCGCGCAAGTCCTACGCCACCATCGGCGGCAAGGGCGGCCGTTCCACCCCGATCCGTCTGGGCAAGCATAAGCCGCTGATCACGGCCGTGCTGTTCCTGTTCTTCGTTTTCGGCATCATCATGCCGATCGCACTGCTGATCCTCGAGTCCTTTATGCTCCGGCAGGGCGACTACTCGCTGTCCAACCTGACGCTGCACTACTGGATCGGCGATCCGATCGCAACGGTAATGGAAGGTCAGCCGGGTATCTTCAAGAATGCTAACTTTATCAATTCGCTGATCAATTCCCTCAAGCTGACGTTTGTAAACGGTGTATTCGGCACCATCTTCGGCCAGATCATCGGTTATATCTGCGCCAAGGGCCGCGGCAAGCTGCACGGCAAGGTCGTAGAGCAGCTGGTATTCATTCCGTATCTGATCCCGTCCATCGCATTCGGCGGCATTTTCCTGTCGATGTTCTCCGCTCCGCAGCAGCTGTTCGGCGTAACGCTCGTTCCGTCCCTGTACGGCACGTTCGCACTGCTGACCATTACCTCGGTCGTCAAGCATCTGCCGTTCGCTTCCCGCGCCGGCACCTCCAATATGCTGCAGATCGGCGGCGAGCTGGAGGAAGCAGCTGAGATTGCAGGCGCAGGCTTCTTCAAGCGCTTTATCCGCATTGTATTCCCGCTTTCCAAGGGCGGCTTCATTTCGGGCTTCATGCTGATCTTCGTTTCCATTATGAAGGAACTCGATCTGATCATCCTGCTGATGACCCCGAAAACCTCCACGCTGCCGTATTTGGCATTCCAGTATCAGAACAGTAACTCTCCGCAGGCTTCTGACTGCGTGGCAATCGTCATGTTCTCCATCGTATTCCTGGTATACGCACTGGCGAATATCTTTGGCGACGCAGATCTGGCGAAGAGCATGGGCGGTTGATCCGCATGGTATAACCGGAAAAAAGGAGTTTGGAAAATGAGCAAAATTGAACTGAAGCATATTGATAAATTCTACGGTAAGAACCACATTCTGAAGGATGTAAACCTCACGATTGAAGACGGTGACTTTATGACGCTGCTCGGCCCGTCCGGCTGCGGCAAAACCACCACGCTGCGTGTAGTATCCGGCTTGGAGAAGCCGCAGAACGGCACCATTCACATGGACGGCAAGGAAATCGTCAACGCTGCGGAGGCTCATTTCGCGCCTCCGAGCGAACGTGACCTCAACCTGGTATTCCAGTCCTATGCATTGTGGCCGCATATGACGGTGCGCGAGAACATCGCGTTCGGTCTGAATATCCAGAAGCTGCCCAAGGATGAGGTAGATCGCCGCATCAAGGATGCCCTTGGACGAATGCAGATCGGCCAGTATGTAGACCGTTACCCGTCCGAGCTGTCCGGCGGCCAGCAGCAGCGTGTTGCAATCGCCCGCGCTATCGCTTCCGAGCCGCATCTGCTGCTGATGGATGAGCCGCTGTCCAACCTGGATGCAAAGCTCCGCGTGGATATGCGCAGCGAGCTCAAGCGTCTGCACACCGAAACCGGCACGACGATGATCTACGTTACCCACGATCAGGTCGAGGCGCTGACCATGTCCACCAAGATCGCGATTTTCCGCGAAGGCATCATCATTCAGGTGGCACATCCGCTGGAGCTGTACAACAACCCCGCCAATCTGTATGTAGCAGACTTTATCGGCAACCCGCGCATCAACTTTGTTGACGGCAAGGCAGAGGTTTCCGCTTCCGGTCTGACAGTAAACAGCGTGCTGGGCCGGATGACATTCCCGGCCGATCATCTCAAGGACGAGAATATGCCGCAGGAAGCATCGTTCGATGCAGTGCTCGGCATTCGTCCGGAGCAGATTGCCATCAACACCTCGCGTCAGTCCCCGTCCGACATCGAAGCGCATATCTACACCTCGATGCCTGCCGGCTCCGAGACTCTGGTCACCGTCAAGGTCGGCGGCGTGAGCATGGTCATCAAGGCACTCGGCATTACGCATTACAACCCGGATCAGGTGGTCTATCTGTCGATCGATACCACCAAGATCAACGTATTTGATAAGAAAACCGAAAACCTCATCAAGTATTCGGTTGAATAAGCACCATACCAGCAATTCACACATTCACAAGAAAAGAAGAGAGGAAACTGAAGGAGGAAAAACAAATGTTACAGCACAAGCGCACTTTAGCAGGTATTCTGGCAGCAACAATGATGTTCTCGCTGACCGCGTGCGGCGGAGGCGGAGCGACGACGGACCCGGGCAGCGATGCTGCGCAGGATCCGAATGAGGCAGCGGCAGCGGGCACGCTCCAGCTGAGCGAGTGGGAAGAGTCCTCCGGTATCTTCAACACGGATGAGACCGATGAGGAACTGTACGAGAAGGCGAAGGAAGAGGGCAAGGTAACCATCTATTCGATTTCCTCCCGTATCACCAAGGTCGCCAATGCCTTTATGGAGAAGTATCCCGGCATTGAAGTAGAGCCGTTCGATATTTCCACCAACGAGCTGCTGGAAAAGGTCACCCGTGAGTATGATGCCGGTCAGCACGTTGCCGATGTGGTGCATATCAAGGATCAGGACGGTACGCTGTACAACGAGTATATTCTGGCGCGCAAGTTCTATAACTACAAGCCGGCAGATATCCTGTCGCACATTGATGAAAAGTACACCAAGACGCAGACCCCGATGTATGTCGAGCTGACGCAGCTGTTCTACAACAGTGAAGCCTATCCGGACGGTTCTCCGGTGACGAATATCTGGCAGCTGACCGAGCCGGAGTGGAAGGGCCGTGTCATGATGCAGAACCCGCTGGACAACCTCGCATGGGGCTCCTGGATCACCGGTTTCTGTGTAGGCGATGTTCCGGATCAGCTGGCTGCTTCCTACAAGGAGCTGTACGGTAAAGAGCTGACGCTGTCCGACGGCTGCGAGAACGCAGGCTATGAGTTCCTCAAGCGTCTGCATGACAACGAACCCATCTTCACCTCTTCTTCTGACGAGATCGCGGAAGCTGTAGGTACCAAGGGTCAGACCAACCCGCCGGTTGGCTTCTGCGCTTCCTCCAAGCTGCGTAAGAACGAAGATAACAACTGGTGCCTCGCTCCTGTAAACCTTGAGCCGACCACCGGTATCCCTGCAATCAACACCCTGTACGTTGTCGGCGAGTGCGAGCATCCGAATGCTGCCAAGCTGCTGATCCGCTTCATGATGGGCGGCGCAGACGGCGATGTATCCGGCTACAAGTACTTCAATACGCTGGGCGGCTGGCCGGTACGCGATGATATCGAACCGGCTGAGGGTTCCACCCCGTACAGCGAGCTGCACGTTTCTGATTTCAACGTTACCGATATCTATGAGAACATCAACCCGGTTCGTGATTTCTGGACGCTGCTTGGCTAAGTAATCAAAAGAGAAAACGATACGGACGCGGCAGGCTGAAAAGCCTGCCGCGGATAGTAAAAGCGGAAGGAGCATACAGAATGGCTTTATTCGTAACCAAGGAAGGCAAGCGCAAGAGTCCGATGGCAGTTACCTGCTTTTTCGTGGACCTGCTGTTCTGCCTGGTATTCGGCGGTATGTATGCACTGCTGACCGGCGTACTGCATGACCATCTGCCTCTCGGCGGAGGCATGGCAGAAAACTGGATCCACTGCGGTCTGATCGCTGTGGTGGGCACTGCGGTCTGCTGCATCCTGTTTCTGCTGCCGGACAAGCGAATCGTGCCTTACAGCTTTGCGAGCCTGCCGGTTATCACGATCATGTGCGTGGTCGCAGCGTTCCAGCTGGAGCCTGCTGCTCGGAATATGATGCTGTATGTGACCTTCCTGTATACCCTGATGCCAATCCTTGTCGGCAACGCAGTATCGTGGACGGTATATTTCAAGCTGTGCAAAAACCCGATGCCGCGCCGCCTGTAAAGGGGAGCAGTATGGAAAAACTGACAAAAGAATGCGTGCTGCAATCTGCGGCACGGTTGGAGCAGGAATCGCAGGATGCGGTGATGCGGGATATTCCTCAGTTTTTTGAGGCGGAGATCGTGACCCGGTTTGCGGGTGCGGCGCCGCAGAAGAAAGAACTGAATCCGCTGGTGTTCAACATGGAGCGGGGCATATGCCTTGCCGAAACGGTGGATTTTCTCAGGGGATGCCCGGCGCTGCGGCCGTATGACCTGATCCTGGCCAATGAACTGGATAGCGGCTGTGCCCGGTCGGGTGAGCGGGATACTGCCGCAGAGATCGCCCGTGCGCTGGGAATGCAGTATGTGTTCGGGCTGGAGTTTGTCGAACTGAAGGACGCTGCACACGGGTTTCACGGCAATGCGATCTTTTCGCGCTGGCCGATCCTGTGGGCAGAGGTGCTCCGCCTGCCGGAGCAGTATAACTGGTATTACGATCGACAGAAGCGCATCGGCGGCCGCAATGCGGTTTTTGCAAAGCTGGATGTGCAGGGGCAGGAGGTCGGCGCGGTATCCATCCATCTGGAAAACCGGACGAGCGGCGCGGGACGCCTGCAGCAGATGAAGGCTGTGCTGCAGGAGGCCGAGCGTGTATTTCCGGGGATTCCCGTTGTGCTGGGCGGCGATCTCAACACCAATACCTTTGACGGACGCGACAAGGCGGTGATTCGTCATCTGTGTGACGAGCCGGAGGAGCTGGCTGCGGCGATCGAAATGATCGACCGGTATGAACCGCTTCTGCAGGACTGCACTGCAGCAGGCTATGCATGGCGGGAGGCTTCGGGCGGCGCGGACTGCACACGGCGCAAACCGCTGCCGGAAGGCGGCTGCCTGCATATGAAGCTGGATTGGCTGCTGCCGCGCGGCTTTACCGTGCACTGCAGCAGTGTGATTTCTACACTGACGGCAGACTGCGGCTTTGCTGCGCCGGACAGTGCGCTGGCCCGGTATGCACAGCCGGAGCTGAGCGATCACAATGTGGTTCGTGCCTCCCTTGCACTGCCGCAGAAGGAGGAGTAAACGTGATTAAGACTATATTATTTGATATGGGAGGAACGCTCGAGGATATCTGGTATAATGATCAGACGATCCGCACGGTTACCGGAGAGCTGCGGACGTTCCTCGATGAACATGATCTGGGTACAGGCTGCAATGACATTACCTTCTGGAACAAGCTGAACAGCGGTATCCGTACCTACAAACAATGGAGCGAATCCAACGAACTTGAGAAAAAACCGGAGGAAATCTGGCCGGAGTATTATATGGCGGACTTCAATCTGAACCGTGAAAGGCTGCAGGAGGTAGCGGAACGGCTGGCCGGCATGTGGGAAGTGACCTATTATCACCGCGAGCTTCGTCCGAAGGTCAAGGAAACACTGGAGGAGCTGAAAAAACGCGGGTATCATCTGGGCGTCATCTCCAATACGGCATCGCTTTATTCGGTGTTCGATGTGCTGGAGCAGTACGGAATCCGCGATTATTTTGAAGATGTTACCCTGTCCAGCGTGACCGGATACCGAAAACCGCATCCGTCTATTTTCCAGATCTCGCTGCGCCAGATGCAGGCGAAGCCGGAGGAATGTGCCTATGTGGGCGATACGATCTCGCGTGATATCATCGGTGCAAAGCGAATGCATTTCGGTGCCGCGATCCAGATCCAGTCGTTCCTGTCGGCGCAGAAGGATGCCGGTGTAGATGCTGCTTACCAGCCGGATCATATCATTCGGGAATTGCCGGAGCTGGTAGATTATCTGGAGGAGCGAAATCGAGCAGAGCGCTTGACGATGCAATAAGAAAAAGAACGTAACCGTAACAATCTCTCTCTCTTTTTCTGACCGTACCCTGCCATTGCAGGGTGCGGTCAAATATTTTAGACAGGAGGGAAACGAAAATGGGGAAAATTACAGTGGTGGATATCGTGCTGCGGCTGCTGGGTGCAGTGATCGTCGGGTTTGCCGTCGGCGCGCAGCGCGCACGAACCTCGCATCCGGCGGGAATCCGCACACATATTCTGGTAGCACTCGGCTCGTGCGTGGTCATGGTGACAAGCTGCATCATGTATGAGCAGACGATCGCGGTATTCGGCACAACGCCCTCTGACCCGGCGCGACTGGGCGCACAGGTCATCAACGGCATCGGTTTTCTGGGTGCCGGTGCGATCCTGCGTGAGGGATTTACCGTTCGCGGACTGACAACGGCGGCCAGTGTCTGGGTCGTTGCCTGTCTCGGTCTGTCGGTCGGCATGGGATACTATGTGCTCACGGCGGTCGGTACGGTGATTGCCTTTGTAACGCTGGTGGCGTTTGACGGGATTCAGGAGAAAATCCGCACCAGAAGACGCCCGGAGCTGGATCTGCAGATCGAATGTGACCACATGGGTGACATCATGGTGGAGCTGTCGCATCTGGCAGAACGGCATTTCGCAAAGCTGCTTAATCTGTCCTTTGGCAGAACTCCGCATAACACCTACATCATCAGCTTCCGTGCAAGCTTTCCACCGCACGGATATGAGTCCGCGCAGAATGCATTCTGTCAGGAGCTGGCAGGTGTTTCCGGCATGATCCGCATGGAAAATCAGATTGACCATATCTAAACGATACCTAATTATGCGGTATTGTCCTATTTCTTCCCGAGGAGGAACAGCAGCACCCGAATCAGTGGCATGGTCGGTGCTGCTGTTTCCTTTTACCCGCAATCATACACCGTCGGGAAAACCACAGCAGTTCCCGCGGTCATTTCTCAGACAAAGGAGTCGGTACAGTATGAACCCGGTTTTTGTTATCGGACACCGTAATCCGGATACAGATTCGATCTGCTCTGCGATCTGTTATGCAGAGCTTAAGCACAGGCTGACCGGAGAACCATATATCCCCTGCCGGGCAGGCCATGTCAATACAGAGACCAAATTTGTCCTTGAGCGCTTCGGTGTAAAAGCACCGCGGTATATCAAGTCGTTTGAGCCGTGTCTGAGCGATGTACAGTATCGCAGGATCCCCGGTATTGATGAGGAGATGTCGCTGCACCGCGCATGGAATTACATGAACGAAAATGATATTCAGACGCTGGCCGTTGTCGATGAGGACCGTCATCTCAAGGGACTGCTGACGCTGAGTGATATTGCGCGCTTCTATATGGAGGACAAGGACGCGAACGCATTGGCGGAGGCCGGCACAAGCTATCGCAATCTGGTGGATGTATTGGATGGTACGCTGATTGTTGGTGATATCGAAAAGCGGTTCGAGCAGGGCAGCGTGGTGGTTGCGGCAGCCAATCCGGATGTTCTGGAGGATTATATCGGGCCGCATGACATGGTCATTCTCGGCAACCGCTATGAGAGTCAGCTCTGCGCCATTGAGATGAATGCGGGCTGCATTATTATCGGGCTCGGCGCGAAAGTCTCGCGTACCATCCGCAAGCTGGCAAGTGAAAATCAGGTATCCATCATCGCAACGCCGCTGACGACATACAGCTGCGCCAAGGTGGTCAGTCAGGCTGTGCCGGTGCGCCATGTCATGCGCCGCAGGGGACTGATCACCTTTGAACCCGATGACGTGGTAGAGGATGTAAAGCGCGCGGTATCCAAAAAGCGTATGCGCTACTATCCGCTGCTGGATGAGCAGGGACGGTATATCGGAATGTTTTCTCAGCGCAATCTGCTGGATCTGGAGCGTCCGTCGGTCATTCTGGTCGATCATAACGAGCGGGATCAGGCGGCAGACGGCATTCGTTCGACTAATATCATTGAAATCATCGACCATCACCGCATTGATTCGGTTGAAACGAGCGGGCCGATCTATTTCCGCAATCAGCCGCTCGGCTGTACTGCGACCATTATCACAGGAATGTATCATGAGCATAATGTGCCGATCGAACCGAAAATCGCGGGTCTGCTGTGCTCTGCGATTCTATCGGATACACTGATGTTCCGTTCTCCGACCTGTACGCCGCTCGATCGCGCCGCCGCAGAGGAGCTGGCGCAGATCGCAGGTCTGGACATCAGAGAGTATGCAACGGAGATGTTTCGCTCCAGCTCGCGCCTGCGCGACCGTTCGATGGATGAGCTGTTCCACATGGATTTCAAGTACTTTCAGGTACAGAATAAAAAAATCGCCATTTCGCAGATCACGAGTGTCAGCGAGAATGAGCTGAACGGCATACGGGATAAAATGCTGGACTATATGGAGGACTATCTCAAGACGAGCGGACTGTCCATGCAGTTTGTCATGCTGACCGATATCATCGAGGAAAAGACCGAACTGCTCTATGTCGGCAGGGGCGCAAAGAATCTGGTGCATACCGCGTTCCGCAAGGAATGCGGGGAGCATTCGGTCGTGCTGCCGGGTGTAGTCAGCCGCAAAAAGCAGATGGTAACGCCGCTGCTCAGCGCAATGGAGGAGGAAGGGACCATGTAAGGCGGAAGCGCCTTGTGCTGCGTGCAGGCGCAGTTCGTGCGATACGGAACGAATACCCCCGTCCTGCACAATCTGTGCAGAATGGGGGTATTTGCGCTCTGCGGAAGGGAAAAAACAGTTCGGAGAGGCCGTATCAAAATAAAAATTTTCACAAATGCAGATATTTAGAACTTAATATATAATAATACGGTGATAATTAAATACACAAACGTTTGCGAATGTACAAATTACACAAAAATAAACAAAATACTTCTTACAATGTGAGGGATGAAACTTTGCCTGATTCGGTGTTATACTGTATATATACCAAGGAGTACGGTGTGTAAACCGACCATCAGCGCAAACGTGTGCGTAACGGTTTCCGCAGGAAATGAGGAGGAGCAGAACATGACAGAAACGATTGCATATCTTCGCGAATTTCATTTTGCATCGGTCGTGCTGCGGCTCGCCCTTGCGATGCTGCTCGGCGGCTGCATCGGTCTGGAGCGGGAACGAAAACGCCGTCCGGCGGGCTTCCGCACTTATATGCTGGTGTGTCTGGGTGCGGCGCTGACCGTGCTGCTCAGTCTGTATGAGTATACGCTGGTAACCGGCCCGTGGTCGGCGCTTGCAGCCGAGCTCGGTATGAAAACCGACGTTTCCCGCTTCGGCGCACAGGTCATCAACGGCATCGGCTTTCTCGGCGCAGGCACGATTCTGGTCACCGGTCGTCAGCAGGTCAAGGGACTGACTACCGCCGCCGGATTGTGGGCTTCAGCGTGCACCGGCCTTGCGGTCGGCGCGGGATTTTACGAATGCGTACTGATCGCGTTTGCTATGATCTTTCTGAGCATCCGCCTGTTCCCAATCGTGGATGCATACATTCAGGAAAACGCGCGCGACATCAATCTGTATCTGGAGTTTAACTCGATGGATGATGTCAGCACGATCATCAATCAGCTGAAGGCGCAGAATGTGCAGATCTATGACATCGACATCGAGCGCAACCGGAGCGGTGAGCAGCTGCATCCAAGCTCGATCTTTTCGATCCGTCTGAATGAAAAAATACCGCATACGCAGCTGCTGTCCGAACTGGCCGGGCTGGATTGCCTGTGCGCGATCGAAGAGCTGTAACGGGAGGAAGGCAATATGTTATCTGTTTTTGACGGTCTGCGCAGCGTTACCACACTCTCTGTGTTTGTGCGTCTCGCCTGTGCATTTATCTGCGGCGGCATCATCGGCATCGAGCGCTCGTACAAGCGTCGTCCGGCAGGCTTCCGCACCCATATCCTCATCTGCATCGGTGCAGCGATCACCACGCTGACCAGTCAGTATCTGTATCTGAATATGCATTATTTTACTGATATGGCGCGTCTGGGCGCGCAGGTTGTTGCCGGCATCGGCTTCATTGGCGCCGGTACGATCATCGTTACCAAGCGGCAGAATGTGAAGGGATTGACAACGGCGGCCGGACTGTGGACCTCGGCCATCATCGGTCTGGCGTTCGGCGGCGGCTTTTATGAGGGCGGCATTCTGGCCACCGGCTTTATCATGCTGGCAGAGCAGGTGTTCTCGCGGCTGGAGTACCGTGTGCTGGAGCACGTTCCCGAGATCAATGTGTATATGGAATACGAGGATAAAACGTGTCTGGACGATGTGCTCCAACTCTACCGCGGCTGCAATGTCAAGGTGTTGAATATCCAGATCACCCGTGCGGCGGAAAACGAGGAGCACAATGCCTGCGCCATCTTCACACTGCGCCTGCCGCGCAGCTGTACGGTAAACCGTTTGATGACACTGGTCGGCAAGCGTAAAGGCATCGTGTCGGTCGAGGAACTGTAAAACAGAACAAATCTATTGCATTTCATCCTTTCAGGCAACACCGCATAATGAGACAAAAGGCGATTTGCGAGCAGGTTTTGCGTGCTGACGAGGCTCGGTTTTGCAGTAATACTTGATGTATTACTATGAAAGCGCAGCAAAGTCAGGGCGCGGAATTTCAGCAAAGCGCCGCAGCAGCGCGACCGGAGTCTGCGCAAGAAGCTGTGGTTCTCGTTATGCGGTGTTGTCTTAACAGACCGTGAACCTTTTAACGCGCACTGGCGTGCGAATTATTTAAATTGCAGGAATAGGACCTTTTTGACAGACTGAGACGCACATCTTGCGATGTGCGTCTTTTTGCATATTTGCACGGTTACAGCTCCGGTACATCTGTATCTATGAACGGCACATCGGTTTTGCATACCGCATCAATCGCTTTGGACATATGCCGGATACGGTACTGCCGCGGTGACGTACCGACCTTCTTAACAAACAGGTTGATCAGGCTGCCGCTGGTCGAGTAGCCAACCTCCTCGGCGATTTCCGCAATCGGCTTCTGCGTGCGCACAAGCAGGACTTTTGCACGCTCAATACGCGAGTTGATTACATAATCGGCAGGGGAGAAGCCGGTGCGGCGCTTGAACATATGCGCGAAATAGGATGCGCTCAGGCACACGGTAGACGCCAGCTCCTCCACGGAAATCGGCTGACCGATATGCGAGCGAATGTACTGGATGGCCTGCTCGACCGGCGTATCTGCTGACTGCTCGGCGGCACTCGGCGAGAGCAGCAGGTCAAACATGCGGTAGATGCGTGCCGAGCGCTGCATGTCGGTCTCTACACCGTTCTCATCGTAAAAGCGCACCATGTCGTACAGCAGATTGCCGATCAGCGTGTTGTTATCGCGGCGGATGAGCCAGCCGTGCCGGTCGGTGATGCGGCGGCACAGCTCACGCGCGTTCGAGCCTTCAAAGTGCATGTAAACGAACTCCAGTCCGTCCTCGGCGTGGTAGTAGTGCGGCTCGATGCAGTCGAGCAGCAGTATGTCACCGGCCTCGGCGACATGGAATTCACCGTGGTACTCCACGCGGAAGCGTCCCTTGCGGATGTAGGCGATGAGCAGCGGCGGATAACTGTCGCGCTTCATAAAATAGTTGGCGGTGCAGTAGTAGTGACCGCACCATGTCGGGTAAAACAGCAGCTCTCTCGCGGTCTGCGACGGCGTAAACGGAAAACAAACCGACTCACTTCGGATGCCGGGATCAACACTTTGCATATACTCTTCTCCTTCCTTATTTTGCCCTCATAGAATCCGTGAACGAAATAGCAGGATTGATGAACTGGTTTTCTGTGTTTTCTCACAGAAAGCAGGATTGATGAACTTTACGGCAGAAACGCTTATTGAATATATCCATAAAACATTTTATACTTAGGGCAGAAGTTAGGGAATAGATACAATAAACAAAGATAAATCGAATTTATTGTATGTATTTCACAAAACATCAAAATTAGCAGTACAAAAACAGAATCAAACACTTTTTTGCAAATCAAAGAAAGAAGGAAAACATTATGTTTATCGGTGAAAAGAAAATTGATCGTCCGTTCCGTTGGGGTATCGTAGGCGGCGGCCGCACTTCCGGCGTTGGCTACAAGCATCGTCTGGGTGCTATGCGAGACAACACCTCGTTCGTACTCAAGGCTGCAGCGTTCGACCTGGACTTCGCCCGCTGCGTAGACTTCGGCAAGAACCTGAACATGGATGAGGAACGCCTCTATCCGGATTACAAGACCATGTTCGCTGAGGAAGCAAAGCGCGAGGACGGCATCGAGGCTGTTGATATTGCAACCCCGAACTTCCAGCACTTTGAGGTCTGCAAGGCAGCTCTGGAAGCCGGCCTGCATGTAATCTGCGAGAAGCCGCTGTTCTTCAAGGTTGAGGAAGGCGAGGAGATCAAGAAGCTAGCTGAGGAAAAGGGCAAGATCGTTTGCGTAACCTATGGCTTCTCCGGTTTCGACCTGCTGAGCCAGATGCGCTCCATGGTCCTGAACGGTGACATCGGTGAGGTTACTATGGTAGACCTCCGCTACGCACACGGCTTCGCCTGCGACCCGACCGGCGACAAGCAGGCTGAGGGTCAGAAGTGGCGTGTTGATCCGGCAAAGTCCGGCCCGTCCTTCGTACTCGGCGACCTGTCCACTCACACCTTCTACATGTCCGAGCTGATCTGCCCGCAGCTGAAGCTGAAGCAGCTGCTGTGCGACCGCCAGAGCTTCATCAAGTCCCGCGCACCGCTGGAGGACAATGCTTACGTCCTGATGCGTTACGAGAACGGCGCAGTTGGCCGTATGTGGGCATCTGCGGTTAACGCAGGCGACATGAGCAGCCAGCACATCCGCATTGTCGGCACCAAGGCTTCCCTCGAGTGGAACGACATGCATCCGGATGAGCTGTACTACGAAGTACAGGGTCAGCCGCGTCAGACGCTGGTTCGTGCAATGGATTACCTGAATCCGGAAGCTCTCGAGTACGAGCGCCTGGGTGCTCTGCACTACACCGGCCTGATCGAGTCCTGGAGCAACCTGTACACCCGTTTTGCTATCGCAATGGATGCAAAGAACCGTGGCGATGAGGAAACCCTCAAGAATCTGGTTTACCCGGATCTGGAGCACGGCATCGACGGCATCCGCTGGGTAACCAAGTGCGTAGAGTCCGCTGACAAGGGCGGCGTATGGGTAGATTTCAAGTAAGTCTCCCGATTTCCATCTAAACTAAGATACTCTCTCATTTCTTTTCTCTGTACCGCTGCCTTCCGTAAGGCGGGCAGCGGTAACCTTTTAAGGTGCTTAAAAATTCCCTCCTATATAACATACTCTTGAAATTCTCTCTCTAAAAATCGCTCCAACGATTTCTACTACAATAAAAAAGGAAGAAAAGTGAGGTTTTTTATATGAAACTCGCAATTTGCACTGATGTTTTTGCTGATCTGTCCTACACGGACATGCTCGATAAGGTAAAGTCTCTCGGTATCGACGCAGTTGAGATGACCGCAGGCGGCTGGGGTGCCCGCAAGCACTGCAACACCGCGGAGCTGCTTGCTGACGAAGGCAAGCGCAAGAAATTCATGGGCGAGCTCGAGAAGCGCGGCATGCGTATTTCTGCACTGAACACGTCCTGCAACCCGCTCTGGCCGAGCAAGACCGGCGAGGAATACAAGAAGTCCATGTACGACTGCGCTACTCTGGCAGGTCTGCTGGGCGTTAAGAAGATCGTTGCTATGGCTGGCCTGCCGGCAGGCAGCGAAACCGACACCACCCCGAACTGGATCACCTCTACCGTTTCGTGGCCGGACTTTATGGCTCCGGCGTATGAGTACCAGTGGAAGGTAACGATCGAGTTCTGGAACGAGTTCATCGCACACTGCAAGAAGTGCGGCATCGAGCACATCGCGATCGAGGAGTTCCCGGGCACGATGGTTTGGTCTGCTTCGACCCTGCTCAAGCTGCGTGAAGCTACCGACCCGATGCTCGGCATCAACCTCGACCCGTCCCACATGATGGTTCTGGGTGCGGACCCGATCGCGGCTGCACGCGCTCTGAAGGGCTGCATCTTCCACGTTCACGGCAAGGATGCCCGTATCGAGCGTGGTCTGGCTGACACCGACGGCATTCTGGAGCCACGTCCGGTTACCGAGTCCGCTGACCGCGTTTGGAACTACGTTGCGGTCGGCTGCGGCAAGGATTTGCAGTGGTGGAAGGAATTCTTCTCCGTTTGCCACATGATGGGCTACGACGGCGACGTTTCCCTCGAGATGGAAGACCTGACCATGACCGTTGATGCAGGTGTCAACACCTCGATCGACGCGCTGCGCCAGACCATCAGCCAGTAATTGGTGCGGCATCACCGAACAATTGCTCCTACCAAATTGTCCGGTGTTGCCTTAAGTCCATAGCATTTTCGCAATTCCAGCACCACCCTCTGTAGAGAAGAAAGAAAATCAATATGAGAAGAAGAGAAAGGGCAGTGTTTGAACTATGAAAAAGAAGCTTTTAGCAATGACGTTAGCGAGTGCTCTGTGTGCCGGCATGCTGGCAGGCTGCGGTTCGTCCGCATCGACTGGCAGCACGGGCGACAGCGGCTCCACCGCTTCCGATGATGCCTACAACGTAACCGTTATCGTAAAGCATACGGACGGTCACTTCAACAAGGTTATTGCCGGTGCGCGCGCTTACGGCAGCGAGCACGACAATGTAAACGTCGAAATCCAGTCTCCGACCTCGGCTACCTCGTATGATGAGCAGGTCAACATGATCGAGACTGCACTCGGCAACCCGGGCATTGACGCCGTTGTTATCGCTCCGCAGCAGTCCACCTCTACCGCAACGCTGGTAGATACCGCGACCAAGCCGGTCGTAGCACTCGATACCGACTTCACCTCGGATAAGAAGGCATGCTTCGTTGGCACCGGCAACGAGGACGCAGCGCTGAACGGCGGCAAGGCGGTTGCTGAGGCCTGCAAGGCACTCGGCAAGGACAAGCCGACGGCGGTTATCATTGCAGGCGTACAGGGCGACGAGACCCATGAAGCACGACTGCGCGGCTACCGCGATGCGATCGAAGCCGCAGGCGGTCAGGTGCTCGAAGTGCAGTACACCGACACCATGCCGGACAAGGCAGCAGCCGCTATGGAGGCGGTTATCCAGAAGTACCCGAACGGCGTAGACGCAGTTCTGTCCATCGCGGATGACATGGCGCTTGCAGCTGCAAAGGTTATCAAGGATTCCGGCAACACCAATTACGCAGATACCGTTCTGTGCGGTTTTGACGGCAACCAGTCTGCCATCGAGGCAGTTATGGACGGCTCTCTGACCATCGACATCGCTCAGATGGGCTACGACATGGGCTACAAGGCTGTTGAAGCAGCAGTTACCGTACTTGAGGGCGGCTCTGTTGAATCCTTCATCGACTCCGGCTCCAAGGTTATCGACTCCTCCAATATCGACGAGTACGTCTCCGACATGAAGTCCAAGGGCCTGTGGGAGTAATTCAAACACACATTTGACAGCATAAACAGTTTATAGACAGGGCGGACGCAGAGTTCGACACATGCGCCCGCCCTAACTATGCGCATTTTTGAGGCAATACCGCATAATTGAACAAGAGTGATTTGCGAGTAAATTTTGCGTACTGACGAGACACAGTTTGGCGGTAATACTTGATGTATTACCGTGAAACTGCAACAAAGTCAGGACACAAAATTTCCGCAAAGCACCGCAGTCTTAATTGTGCGGTGTTGCCTTGAGAATTAAATTACAAATATGGAAAATTAGAGCGGTGGAGGGACCGTGTGAAAGAGGGGATTCCAATGGTTTGGACTATGGCGACGTTTATCGGTTTCACGATACTTGTTGCAGTCATTTCGTATGTAAAAACAAAGGGCGATGACCAGAGCACCGCAGACGGCTATTTTCTGGCCGGACGCGGACTGCCGGGCTTTGTTATCGCAGGTTCGCTGCTGCTGACCAACCTGTCGGCAGAGCAGCTGGTCGGCACAAACGGCCAGACTTGGAGCGTGGGCATGAGCCCGATGGCGTTCGAGATCGTAGCAGCTCCGTGCTGTATCGTGCTGGCGCTGTTTGCGGCGCCGCGTTATCTGAAAAGCGGCATTACCACCATTCCGGAGCTGATCGGTCTGCGCTATGACCGCAGCACGAAGCTGTGGTTCTCCATCGCGTATATTCTGCTGTACATTGTGGTACAGATTCCGGTTATCCTGTACTCCGGTTCGCTGGTATTTGAGAATATCTTCAACGTATCCGGCATTCTGGGCGTAACCAAGTTTCAGGCAGTCATCATTCTGTGTATCATCATCAGTGTCATCGGCTCGATTTACGCGATCTTCGGCGGACTGAAAGCCGTAGCCGTATCGGATACCGTAAACGGCATCGGACTGCTGATCGGCGGCTTCATGATCCCGTTCTTCGCACTGAGCGTGCTCGGCAAAACGGCAGGCGGTGACGGTCTGTCGGTTATCGACGGTATGCGTTTCCTGATCGAAAACCATTCGGACATGCTCAACTCCATCGCTCCGGCGGATTCTCTGCCGCCTGCGGTTCCGTGGCCGACCGTATTTACCGGTCTGTTCTTCCTCGGTCTGCAGTCCTGGTGTACGCACCAGTCGTTCATCCAGCGTGTACTTGCTGCAAAGAACCTCAAGGAAGCGCAGAAGGGTGCTCTCTACTGCGCGTTTCTTAAAATTATCGGTTTTATGTACCTTGCGCTGCCGGGCGTTATCGCGTATGCGCTGTTTGAGCTGCAGGGCGATCAGGTATCCATGATGGACGAAGCGTACCCGCAGCTGGTTTCGCAGGTTGTTCCGGCTCCGCTGATGGGCTTCTTCGCAGCCGTAATGCTCGGTGCGATCCTGTCCTCGTTCAACTCGGTGCTGAACTCGGTAGATACCATGTTTACCATGGACATTTACAAGGAATTCATCGACAAGGACGCTTCCGAGGAAAAACTCGTCAAGGTCGGCAAGAATGTCGGCATTATCTTCGCGGTACTGACCACCATCGTCGGTCCGCTGATCTACTTCTTCCCGGCAGGCTTGAAAACCTTCCTGGATTCCCTCGTAATGCTGATTGCACTGCCGGTTCTGACGGCCGTATTCGGCGGCTTCTTCTTCAAACACCTGCCGAAATACAGCGCAAAGGTCATTCTGGTGCTGCATGTGGTCTGCTACGGCTCGTTCCTGCTGTTCCTCAACAGCAAGCTCCATTATCTGTACGCTGTCTTTGTTCTGCTGCCGGTTGAGCTGCTGGTCATGTTCATTTTCAATCAGCGAAACAAGGCAAAGCATCCGGAGGTATGGGTGCAGAAGGACATCGGCGCTGTCGATCTTACCCCGTGGAAGTATCGCTGGGTTGCCACCGCACTGATTCTCATTTGTGTTGCAGCGGTTTACCTTGCGTTCTCGCCGCTCGGTATCGGCACCTGGAGTTATACACAGCCTTTCTAAAATCGAAAGTAAAACGGAGTGCGTTTGCACTCCGTTTCAGCTTGTTAAGAAAGTCCGTTTTCACGATGCTGACGCTGCCGCGCGGCAGCGCGCATGAAATAGCATGTACGGCACAAATGCATGAAAACCGAGGGCATGTACCTCGTTTTTCATACTTTGTTTTTCGATTCTGCAAGCGGGATAAAGGTTTGTACGCAGGTCTGCACGATTTCACTCAGCGGCACCTCGGCCACGGCGGACGCGGGCAGATCTTCCTCACTGCGTGCCGGTTCGACCAGGTTTTTGATCAGGCCGTCCATGCGGGCAATCTGCTCGTGCGAAGCATCCAACAACGACAAATGCTGTCGTTTTCATTTGACCCATTGCAGCACGTTTTTGACAGAACGGAGTGCAGCTGCATGAATTTACATGTATTTTTCATCGAACAGACACAAAAACCCGCACAGCTGCTTTACGCTGTGCGGGCTTTTGTAATTTACTTTTCAGTCGAATCCTCTATCACGAAGCACGCTCGGCCGTTCTCCTTGGCCTGATAGAGCACGCGGTCGGTTTCGGTAAGCAGGTGCTTGATCTCCTGCGGAAAAACAAAGCGGTACGCGCCGATGCTGCAGCTGACCGTGACCTGCTCGAGAATACCGGAAATATCGCGCAGGAACTGCGTCAGCAGATGCTCTAGCTGGTCCGGCGACAGATTTATATCGAGCATTACGGCAAACTCGTCACCGCCGATACGGCCGACAGAGCCGCAGAAACGAAAGGTGTTCTGCAGATGCTCGGCGAACTGCTTGAGGACCTCATCACCGACAGAATGGCCGTATTTGTCGTTGATGTGCTTGAAATAATCCAGATCACAGACCAGAAACCAGCCGGCTGATCCGGCGTGGGACTTCTGGCTGCGGAGACAGGTGTGCAGGAACAGCCTGCGGCCCATAATGCCGGTCAGGAAGTCCAGCTCGCCGGTGTACTCACGAAATTTCATGTAGCGATAGACCATCAGGATGAGGATGAGCAGAATGAAGTTGAGCGCCAGCATGGCAGTCAAAAACTGCACCTGCAGGTGGAGAATATCCCGATGGATGTCCTGTGTGACATCTATGCCGTGCTGCCCGAGCATGTAGTACATACGGCTGGAGAAGTAGACGGTCGAGAGGACCGCCATACAGAAGATAAACGTACTTACGGCCCCCAGCACGAAACCAATCTTCGGAGACCAGTACGGGGTGTTTTCGTATTCATTGACCGCTTTTTTATAGGTCTGGATAAAGGAACTGTGATACAGCTTGTCAATCGCCAGAACGACCGCAACACAGAACAGCAGGATGATGAGGTCGCTTTTTTCAAGCATAAAGATTGATGAAAAATTAAAACCGAGAGAGGGGAAGAACAACCCCATCGCAGTATAAACTAAAAGCGCGTGCAGCTTAGGTGCCGCGATTGTGATGAGCAGCTTGCACAGATTCTTTCGTTTGCTTTTGCGTGTCAGCTGAAACAGACAGCCGAGCAGAAAACCGAACAGCACACGCGTGCCGACACTCAGCAGTATGCTTCCAATGGGAAAATCACTCCGAAACGGAGAAAAGACCGCATCTGCAGGCATGACATAGGTCGCGGAAGCCTTATACAGACTGCCAAGACCGAACAGCAGTCCCGCGAGGGAAGCCTCGGCCGGGCCAAACAGGCAGGCGGTAATGATGATAGGGATATACGCCGTGGTAATGGAAATCGGCGGAATGTGCACATATCCTAAAAATGTAAAGGACATAATGACTTCCACTGCCAGCAAAAGGCTGAATATGTAGTGCTCAAATTTGTGTGTTTCCCAAGTTGTATTCATCTTCCTGATTACCTTTATACAGGCAGTACCGCGACGGATCCGGCTGTGGAATTTGCTCGCAGATCACGCTTGTTCGATCATGCGGTATTGCCATGAATTTTATTGATAATTAAATATATTTGATTATATATTATACAGTAAAGGTACGGAAAATGCAACCGATTTGCTGGCACGCAGATCATTTTGAGAATTGCGGAAAAGGTTCTGATGGGATGCGTGCCGGAGCGGTTTTCGCTTCTTTCCGTTTATACGGATGATTCGTTCTGCACGCTGTGACGGTAATCCTTCGGCTTGAGACCGGTGATCTTCTTAAATATGCGTGAGAAATACACGGGATCGTTAATGCCGACCCGCTCGGCAACTTCATAGCTTTTGAGCGCCGTAGTGCGCAGCAGATTTTTTGCGGCTTCGATGCGCACGTTCTGCAGATAAGTTGTCAGCGTTGTGCCGGTCTCGCGCTTAAACAGGCGCGAGAGATAGCTTGAGCTGAGATAGAACTGCTGGGCAAGCTGGTCGAGCGAAAGCTGCTCACCGTAGTGTGCGCTGATATAGGCCTGCACCGAGGAAACGATATGGTCTGCGCTGGCGGCGCTGCTCTGCGCCATGTCCTGCGTTTGCTGCACGAGTGCGCGGGTGCAGGATTCCATCTCGGCGATGGAGTTGGTCTCCATAATGCGCTTGAGCGAGGAAATGCTGCCGCCCTCGAGCGAATGTCCGGCCATTCCGGGAAACTGCAGCTCCATGCCGAACTGGTGAATATATACGCAGATATTGCGCACGGTATCCGGCGGCAGCTTGTTGCTGTCCGCATAGGCGAAAATGCAGTCGAGCAGCTGCTCTGTGTCGGCGGGATTGCGCAGCTCCATCGCAGATTTAAGGGCAGAGAGCATTTCAAAGATTTCGTCGGTCAGCTGCTGCGGGAACGAGCTGAGCTCAGCGAAGTGCGTCACCGGATGGTCGGGCGTGAAGACGGTGAAGCGCACCGCCTGTGCGGCTTCATCGGCGGCGTCGGCAAGACAGATGGGATTGTCATTGCAGTTGGAAATACCGATAAACAGCAGAAAATGTGCCAGACTGCCGACAATATTCACCGCTTCCCTGCATAATGCGGTAATGGGCGCTTCCCCGGCGGCACAGATGACCACAAAGCAGTCCTGCGTGCCGCGGGCAATGTAGTAATGCTGGTAGGAGGATAGACAGTCAGACAGAATCTCCTGCGACTGATTGAGATACTCGTTGTATTCTTCCTCGGTCAGCGCTTCCTCGGACAGCGAGGTAATATGCAGCTTGAGTACAAAATAGCTGCGCAGGTCCATTTTCAGCTGAGCCAGGCGGTTGAGCACATACAGCTGCGAGCATGCAACACGGTGGATGAGGTCATGCAGCAGCATGCTCTTCTGCAGCTCTATGTTGCGCGCCGAGGTCGTGGAGAGCTTCTCCTGCAGATCCTGACTGCTGCGGTCTTCCGCTATGGCGGCCTTGGCTTTTTCGATGGCATTGGTCAGGTTTTCTACCGTCATCGGCTTGAGTACAAAATCCACCACATGATACTGGATGGCACGCTGCGCGTAGGCAAAATCCGGATAGCCGGTCAAAATGATGACTTTGATGCCGGGATGGTCGCGGGCGATGATCTCGGCAAGCTCAAGACCGTCCATACCGGGCATGCGGATATCGCTGATAACGATATTCGGCTGAATGACCGGAATCTGCTCGAGCGCCATCATGCCGTCGTCTGCCTGTGCGGCAATCTCACAGCCGAGGTCGCCCCAGTGGATGCAGTGTACCAGACCCTTGCGGATGGCGGATTCATTGTCAACGATCATAACTTTCAGCATAGGTCTTTCTCCTTTTCGGGCGGTGCGGTGATGATGGGGAGCGTCAGCACGATGCTCGTGCCGTGTCCGGGTTCGGATTTGATCGACATGCCGTAGGGCTCGCCGTACAGCAGCTGAAAACGGCGCTCGATGTTGTGCAGCGCAACATGTGTGTGGTGCTTGTCGTCGCTGCCGGGCTGGGGGATGGCGGACGGGTCAAAGCCTACGCCGTCATCGTACACGCGGATGTACACGGCGTCCTCCTCTTCCCAGATGCTGACGCGCACCCAGCCGCCGTGACGCTTGGGTTCGAGTCCGTGTACGATACTGTTTTCTACCAGCGGCTGAATGGTCAGCTTAGGCAGGTAGCAGCCGAGCAGCTTGTCGTCCTCCACATCGACGGTATACTGCAGCTTTTCCTCAAAGCGTTCCTTTTGCAGGGCAAGATAGTATTTTACCGAATCCAGCTCCTCCTGCAGGGTGATAATCTGCTTGCCATGGTTGACAACGCTTGCCCGCAGCAGCTGCGCCAGATTCTGCACCGTGGTGCAGATGGCCGGCTGACCGGCTACCATGCAGCGGACATTGATCAGCTCGAGAATATTAAAGATGAAGTGCGGCTGAATCTGGCTCTCCAGCTGATGAATCTCTGCATCGCGCAGCAGCAGACCGCGCTGATAGACCTCCTGAAACAGGGTGTCCAGCCGGTCGGCCATGTCGTTGAAGGCATGCGAGATAGCGGTTGTTTCGGTGTATGGTGTTTCATCCATGCGCACGGAAAAATCACCACTGCCGATACTGCCGATGGTGTGCAGCATCTGCCGCAGAGGACGCAGCAGCAGGATGAGACAGGTGGCGGCCAGCAGCAGGGCCAGGATCAGGATGGCAGCACAGACGAGAAAATACACACGCGTACTCTGGCGCACACCGGCGAGGATTTCGGCGTTTGGAATATAGATATCCACGCGCTCACGGCTTTTTCGGAGTGAGCTGGACGCATGATACCACTTGTTCATATCCACGTTCTCGCGGAACAGGTCGGTCTGCAGAGAGCCGATGCGTTTGCCCTGAGCACCGCTGAAAATGACGACAGTGGAAGGGTAAAGCTGGTTCAGCGACAGCGTGGAGAGCAGCTTGTCGATGTTCAGCTCCACGATGATTTTGCCAAGCGGCTGCATGGTGTTGAGGTCAACAAAATCGACGATCATATATGCGTATCCAATGATGGTGTAGTGCGTGTACAGCGTGCGTGCGGAGTTGCAGTCCTCGTGCGTCTGGTACATCTGCCGGACGCGCCACGAGGTATTCAAATAGTAGTTGCCGCCGTAGACCGGCACATATTGATCATTTTTGATCAGGTAGATGGCGCTGACCACATCGGGGTTGAGCGAATCGCCGAGCGAGAATGCGCGGCTGAAATTCTGCTCCAGCCGGAGAATCTGGATCTGGGTGAGCGGTTCGCTGCTGCTCATCATCTGCTGGGCGGCGCTGTCCGAGGTCAGGTAGTACACACCATCCCGCAGGGTCTCCATCATGCGGTCGGTGCGGTCAGTGAATTCGTTCAGATACATGGAAACTGTCTCACTGGCGGTATGCTGCAGTTGACCGGATACGGTATGGATAAAATAGATGCCGGCGGTGACAACAGGTGCGAATACCAGAACACATATCATCACAACGACCAGCCCGATAAGAGAGATCTTGCGTTTTGCCATACAATACACCTCACGGGAGATTCTGCGAATCAAACAAGGGCAGCACCATACAATGGAGCTGCGGAGTTACCCTAAATATACCACAATTCGACCGCTTTGTGTACCATCCGGAAGGGGAGAAGCGACATTAGAAAAAAATATCCTGTTTTGGCGCAAAATAATCCTATGTTTTCAAAGAGGAGTGCAGAGCGTGTGAACGAAAAGCAAAATCGTCATATGTTTTGACCGGTTTACTGCATTGAGGGCAGACTGCTCCTCGGGTATAATAAATACAACAAAACACAGAGCGGTATTTGAATGAAACAAATGCCGTAAGGAGAGAAAGAGGAGGAACCCCACATGAAAACAAAGCGTATCCTCTCCCTGCTGATGGCAGGTGCGCTGCTGACCGGTGCACTGACCGGCTGCGGCAGCAAGAAGGATGATTCTGCACAGAGCGGTGACAGCTCCGGTGTGATCACCATCAACTATCCGACGGCCCAGTGCGGCACGAATACGTCCGCTCCGGTATGCGATGAACTGATCAAGGAATTCAATGAGAAGTACGCAGGCAAGTACGAGATCAAGAAGGAAGACGTTCCGGGCGATCAGAACTACATCGACAAGATCAAGGTACAGCTTGGCACGGGCGATCTCCCGCCGGTTATTTACGGCGGCGGCTACAATCTGCTTGATATGGTCGTTGCCAAGGATCTGGCAGTTGACCTGACCGATGCGGTAAATTCTGATGCAGACTGGAAGGCACTGTATTCGGATACCGCGCTGGCTACCAACAGCCGCGACGGCAAGATCTACGCTTCCTCGATGGAAGGTCAGGTTATCGGTTACTTCTACAACAAGGATCTGTTCAAGCAGGCAGGCATCACCGAGCCGGCTAAGACCTGGGACGAGTTCTTCCAGCAGTGCGACAAGCTGAAGGCAGCCGGCATCACCCCGCTGTCCATGGATACCGCAGATTCTGCGTGGGTAACCCAGCTGTGGATGGGCGCTATGGTTGGCACCGAGTCCGACGCAGGCCTGGAGTTCATGAATACCATGAACCCGACCGACTACAACACGCCGGAAATGATCGCAGCAGCCGAGAAAATCCAGAAGATGTACCAGAACTACACCACGCAGGATGCAATCGGCGGCAAGTATGAGAATGCTGCAAACAACTTCCTGTCCGGCCAGACCGCAATGCTGGCGAACGGCCCGTGGATGATCGGTGATTTCTCCGATACCTCCATGGCAGAGGAAGGCTTCGCTGATAAGGTCGGCGTAGCGCTGTTCCCGGGCAACTTCGTATACGATGCACCGATTCAGGGCTACATCGTTACCAAGCAGGACGACCCGAAGGTAGAAGAGGCTGCCATTGAGATGGTCAAGTTCTTTACCTCGGCTGAGGCACAGCAGACTGCAATGGAGATGCAGGGCATGGTTCCGGCCTCCAACACGGTAGAGCTGACCGACACCGCAAAGGACAAGTACCCGCTGCTTGCTGAGTTCCTTGACCTTGCAACCACTGAGGGTGAAAAGCGCTCGGATACTCTGCAGGCTACGATGTACTCCAACCTGCTCGACGTTATGAGCCAGCAGCTCCCGCTGCTCGCTTCGGGTGAGCTGGACGCAAAGGGCTTCTGCCAGACGCTGACGGATGCTGCAGCGAAGAACCAGTAAACTGTTTACCGCAGGGACCCGTCAAAAACGGGTCCCTGTTTTTCTCCTCAACAAGAAAGGAAACCGCTTTATGAAACGTAAAAAGGGCTGGCTGCCGGTGTTCCTGCTTCCGGCTGTCGCATTGTTCCTGCTGATCTATGCTGTTCCGTTGGTGATCGTGTTTGTTTCCTCGCTGTTTGATTACCGGCTGACGGGCGACTCGATGACATTCATCGGTCTGCAGAACTATACACAGCTGTTCAGCGATGCGACCTTCCGGCAGGCGTGCGGCCACACGGTCGTCTGGATTCTGATCCACTGTATTATTCATGTCTCCATCGGCGTTATCCTGGCGCTCGTGCTGTACAAGAAGCCGCGCGGCTGGAAATTTGTCCGTACGGCATATATGATCCCGAATATCATCTCCAACGCCGCAATGGGCATGATCTTCCTCAATATTTTCAACCCGCAGTACGGTGTTGTAAACTCCATCCTCAAGGCTGTTGGTCTGGAAAACCTGACGCATAACTGGCTGATGGATACCACAACGGCGTTCCCGTCCGTCACCATGACGTGGCTGCTGTTTGCGGGCTACACCACGACGCTCGTGCTCGCCGAGGCGCTGACCATTGACGATTCGGTGCTCGAAGCGGCCCGAGTGGACGGTGCGACCTCGTTCCAGACCGATATGTTCGTTGTGCTGCCGCTGCTGCGCAAGATCATCGGCACGACCATGGTCATGGCGGCAACCTATATGCTGCAGATGTTCGACCTGATCTACATCACCACCAAGGGCGGCCCCGGCTCGGCTACCATGAACCTGCCGCTCATGCTGTACAGCGTGTACAAGAACGAAAACAACTACGGCTACTCGAATGCAATCGGCGTTTGCATCGTCATCGCGGGTGTCGTTTGCATGACGCTCATCAACAAAGCGATGCGCGTCAACGAAGAAGACTACTAAGGAGGCGTTCGACAAATGAAAACCAGCTTCGGTGCAATGACCGGCAGAGAACGCCTGTGCTTTGTGCTCAAATATCTGTTTATGGCGCTGTGCGTGGTCGTTGCGCTGTTCCCGATCATATGGGTCATCCTGTCCTCGTTCAAGACGAATGCGGAGATCCTGTCGAACGGCATTTCGCTGCCGACGCACTTCGGGTTTGACGGCTATAAATCCGCACTGGATATGGCGCCGATCTTCAAGTTCTTCGGCAACAGCGTGATCGTCACCTGCTGCGCGACGGTACTCAATGTGCTCGTCTTCGCTATGGCAGGCTACGCGTTTGCGCGGTTCCGCTTTCCGTGCGATAAGCTGCTGTACATGCTGCTCAGCCTGTCGCTCGTCATTCCGATGACGGCACTGCTGCAGCCGGTGTACAGCGTGGTCAACAATCTGGGTCTGTATGATACCAAGGCGGGTCTGATTCTGGTCAACACCGCACTGAATATGCCGATGAGCCTGCTCATCCTGCGCGGCGCCTTCCAGTCTATCCCCAAGGCCATTGAGGAGGCCGCCTACATCGACGGTGCGGGCTTCCTGCGCACGTTCTTCCAGATCATGATGCCGTGCGCCAAGGGCGGTCTTACGAGCGCAGCTGTGCTGTGCTTCCTCAATACATGGAACGAATTTACGTTCTCCCTGATCCTGACCAGCAGCGAGAGTGCCCGCACGCTGCCGTTGTCGCTCAGCTACTTTACCAGCCAGTTCAGCTTTAACTACACGGCGCTGTTTGCCGCAGTTACCATTGCGGTCATTCCTTCGATCATCGTGTTTGCGATCTTCCAGGAGCAGGTCGTTTCCAGCCTGACCGCGGGTTCGGTCAAAGAATAAACGAGGTGAAATTACATGGCAAGCATTAGTTTGAATCACATCAAGAAGGTGTACCCCGGTGATATCGAGGTTATCTCCGACCTGAACCTGCAGATCAAGGATAAGGAGTTCGTCGTACTGGTCGGACCGTCCGGCTGCGGTAAATCGACCACACTGCGCATGATCGCGGGTCTGGAGGAGATTTCGGACGGCGAAATGTACATCGGTGACCGCAAGGTGAACGATGTAGCGCCGAAGGACCGCGATATCGCGATGGTTTTCCAGAACTACGCGCTCTATCCGCATATGACGGTTTACAAGAACATGGCATTCGCGCTCAAGCTGCGAAAAACACCTAAGGACGAAATCGACCGCAAAGTGCACGAGGCGGCTAAGGTGCTGGACATCGAGCATCTGCTCAACCGCAAGCCCAAGCAGCTTTCCGGCGGCCAGCGGCAGCGTGTCGCACTCGGACGTGCGATGGTGCGCGACCCGGCGGTATTCCTGCTCGATGAGCCGCTGTCCAATCTGGATGCCAAGCTGCGCACCCAGATGCGCACCGAGATCATCAAGCTGCATCAGAAGCTGGATACGACCTTTGTTTACGTTACGCATGACCAGACCGAGGCCATGACCATGGGCGACCGTATTGTTGTTATGAAGGGCGGCGAGATTCAGCAGGCGGACACACCGCAGACGCTGTATGACCATCCGTGCAATCTGTTCGTAGCGGGCTTTATCGGCTCGCCGCAGATGAATTTCATGGACGCCGAGCTGGGACGCGATGCGGACGGCTACAAGCTGACCTTTGCGGACCAGAGCCTGCACTTTGCGGGCAGCGATGCGCTGAGTGAGTACGTCGGAAAGACGGTCGTGTTCGGCATCCGTCCGGAGAATCTGCACACCTCGGGTGAAAAGTTTACGCAGAATACGGCGCATACGCTCACCATGCATGTGGATATTGCCGAGCTGATGGGCGCGGAGATTTACGCGCACTGCACCTGTGACGGTACGTCCGTTACCGTGCGTACGCCGTCCGGTGAGCCGATTCATGCGGGCGACACCATCACCGCGGCTGTGGATATGAGCCGCATCCATTTGTTCGATAAGCAGACCGAACGCGCGATCGCGTTCTGACAGGAGGAAAATCTGTGTTTCGTCCATCCTATTTGAAGGAAGGTCCGGGCGTTGCCAAGGATGCACCGGAAAAAACCGGCGCCGCATGGGTCGGAGAGACCCTTGCGCGGGAGTTCTGGCAGCTCGTCAAGCTGAATGTACTGTTTCTGCTGTGCTGTCTGCCGGTCGTGACCTTCGGTGCGGCTCGAGCCGCCATGGCGCGCTGTACGGTCAATATGGCGCGTGATGTGCCGAACGACGTGTGGACCGATTTCCGTGCGGCGCTGCGGCAGGATACGGTGCGCAATCTTTTGTGCGGTCTGGCCGAGCTTGCGCTGCTGTGGATGGGCGTGATGCTGGTAACGGCGGACGGATTTTTCCCGGCGCTGCTGGGCATGCTGCAGCTCTGCGTCACGGCTGCGTTTTTCCAGAATTTCTGGGCAGTACAGGCGGCGGTGGACATCCCGTTTGCGGCAGCGGCGAAAAATGCGTGGCTGCTGTGTCTGCTCCGTCCCGGCATGACCGTGCTGGGGCTGGGCGTAAATGCGCTGCTGCTGATTCCTGCAGTGCTGTTTTTCCCGCTTTCTCTGCCGTATGTGCTGCTGTTCCCGTGCGGTCTGTCCGGATTTGCCTCGGGCATGATCGGCTGGTCCAGCTGCAAACGGTATCTGATTCGATAACAGGAGGTATTTTTATGAAATTAACGGTAATCGGCGGCGGCGGTGTACGCTCCATGTTCCTCGCAAAGAGCATTGCACAGCGTGCGGAGGAGCTGCATATCGACGAGCTGGTATTTATGGATAACGATCCGGAAAAGCTCCGCATCTACGGCGGTCTGGCGGCGCACGTTGCGCGCATGCTGTGCCCGACCATGAAGTTCACGCTGACCTCCAGTGCGGAGGAGGCGGTAACCGATGCGGATTACGTCATCACGACCATCCGTGTCGGCGGCGATGCGACCCGCGTGCGCGATGAACGGCTGGCGCTTGATCTGGGTATTCTCGGTCAGGAGACCACAGGTGCGGCCGGCGTTTCGTTCGCCATGCGCTCGATTCCGGCGCTGGCTGAGTACTGCGAGCTGATTAAGAAGCTGGCAAAGCCGGGCGTCAAGGTGTTCAACTTTACCAATCCGGCGGGCGTGGTTTCACAGGCGCTGCGTGATATGGGATATGATTTCACCTACGGTATCTGCGACGCGCCGAGCGGCATGCTGCACCAGTTTGCCGACCTGTACGGCGTGGATGCGTCCCGCATTTACGGCGAGTGCTACGGTTTGAATCATCTGTCCTACTTCCAGAGCATCAAGGTGGACGGAAAGGAGATTATGCCCGAGCTGATCGCCAATGACGAGGCTTACGCCAAGACTGATATGCGCTTTTTCGAGAAGCGTCTGCTCGAGGACCGCGGCTGTGTGCTGAATGAATATCTGTACTACTTCTACTACCGTGAAAAGGCGGTTGCCAACATTCTGAACGCCAAGCAGACGCGCGGCGAGATGATCTGCGATATCAACCGCCACATGACCGAGGAGCTGTCCAAGATCGACATCGAGAACGACTTTGAGGCGGGTCTCAAGTGCTTTGAGAAGTGGTATGGCATCCGCGAGAACAACTACATGGCCAATGAGACTGGTATTCACCGCGACAAGCCGTGGACGTTTGATGTGTATTCCAAGGACGCGGGCGGCTACGCAGGCGTTGCGCTCAAGTTCATCGAGATTGCAGCCTCCGGCGGCATGGGCACGATGATCCTGTGCGCACCGAACGGCAATGCCATCGAAGGCCTCGAGCCGACCGATATTATCGAGGTTACCTGCGATATCTCCCGCGAGGGCTGCAAGCCGCACCATATCGAGAACATTCCGGAGAGCAACCTCGAAATGATCCGCCGCGTAAAATATTACGAACGTCTGGCGGCACGCGGTATCGTCAACCGCTCCAGGAAGGATATTACCGAGTGCCTGACCATGCACCCGCTGGTCGGCTCTTACTCGCTGGCAAGCAAGCTGACCGACGAGTATATCAAGCTCAACGCGCCGTATATCGGGGACTGGAGGGACTGACGCATGTCGTTTCTCGCTTCGGTCGGTGTGACCAATGTGGATTTGATGTATGTCGGCATGCCGCGCGTGCCGCAGGAGGGCGAGGAGATCTTTTCGCAGGATTTCCGCGTGCTGCTCGGCGGCGGTGCACCGGGTACGGCAGTAAACGCCGCCCGGCTGGGCATTCCGACCCGTCTGGCGACTTATCTCGGCAGCGATCTGTTTTCCGGCTTTGCCCGCGCGCAGTTTGAGCAGAACGGCGTTTCTCCGTACAATCTGGCGGCGGAGGGCGAGACTGGTATTCCGGTGAATGTCACCAGTGCCATGCTCACGCCCGGTGACCGTACATTTGCGACCTACTGCAAGCCGACCGCCATCACGGACGAGCTGCTCGAGCGGGTATATACCATGTCTAAGGGCGCTAAGCTGGTGCAGATGCAGGAGGGCTTTTTGCCGGTATATCGCAAGCTGCACGAGGAAGGCACCATTCTGATTTTCGACATGGGATGGGATGATGAACTGAGCTTTGAGAAATACGGCGATTATCTGCGTCTGGCGGATTACTACACGCCGAATACCAAGGAAGCACTCAAGATCACCGGCAGGGACACGCCGGAGGAGGCGCTCCGCGTACTGGCTGAGTATTTTGAGCACCCGCTGGTCAAGCTGGATAAGGACGGCTGTCTCATTCTCGAGGACGGCACGCCGCGTCTGCTGCGCAATATTCCGGAATTCACCTGTAAGGATTCCACCGGTGCAGGCGATGCGTTCCTTGCAGGACTGATGTACGGTCTGTACCACGGCTATCCGTTTGCGGATTGTGTGCGGTTCGGCAACATCACAGGCGGCAAGAGTGTTACCGGCGTAGGCTGCCTGACCGAGTATGTGCAGGAGAGCGAGCTGCTCGCGCTGCGTGAAAAGTATAAGGATTTATAAGCGTTTGGAGGCTTTTTCGTTATGAGAATCATTCGTGCAAAGGATTATAAGGACATGAGCCGCAAGGCGGCAAATATCATTTCCGCGCAGGTCATCCTCAAGCCGGATTCCGTGCTCGGTCTTGCCACCGGCTCGTCGCCGATCGGCACATATGAGCAGCTGGTCAAGTGGTACGAAAAGGGCGATCTGGATTTTGCGGATGTGACTACGGTCAATCTGGATGAATACTACGGCATGAAGCCGGAAAACGACCAGAGCTATCATTATTTCATGCACGACCACTTTTTTGACCATGTGAACATCGACCCGTCGCGTATCAATCTGCCGAACGGCATGGAGCCGGACGAGAAAAAGGAGTGCGCCCGCTATGATGCGGTGCTTCGCAGTGTGGGCGATGTGGATATTCAGCTGCTCGGTATCGGCCGCAACGGCCATATCGGCTTCAACGAGCCGGACAACTGCTTCGCCAAGGGCACGCACTGCGTGGAGCTGACCGAGTCCACCATCGAGGCAAACAAGCGCTTTTTCGCCAGCGAGGATGAGGTGCCGCGCCGTGCCTACTCGATGGGCATTCACACCATCATGACCGCAAAAAAAGTGCTGGTCGTTGCCAGCGGCGAGGACAAGGCGTGGGCTATCCGTGAATCCTGCTTCGGTCCGGTAACGCCCAAGGTGCCCGGTTCGATTCTGCAGCTGCACAACGACGCGATCGTTATCGCAGATGAGGCAGCTCTCAGCCTGTGCGGCGATTTTCTCTGATTCCTGATCATAACGGCGGCGGTACCGTGTTTTATCTTACCGTGCGGTAAATCAACAGCATTCTGCGGTACCGTCGTTTTGAAACCCGAAGTGCAGTTTCGTCTCCTTCTGCGCTTTGGGTTTTATGATTTTTCGCAAGGGAGGTGCGATATGGTGCGCGTTACCGATATGACACACGGCCGTCCGATACGGCTGATTCTGCTGTTTTCGCTGCCACTGATGCTGGGCAGCGTGTTTCAGCAGCTGTATACTATCGTGGATACGATCATCATCGGACGCGGTGTCGGCATGCAGGCGCTGGCGTCCATCGGTGCGGCGGATTGGATCAACTGGCTGGTTTTATGGGGACTGCAGGGCTTTACGCAGGGCTTTGCGATTCTCGCGGCGCAGGAGTTCGGCGCGGGCGCATACGACCGGCTGCGTCGTGTACTGGCTATGATCGTTAAGCTGTCGTGCTGGTTCGGCATTGCGGTGACGATCACCAGTCTGCTGCTGGTAAGACCTCTGCTCACACTGCTGCACACCGATCCTGCAGTGTTCGGCGGAGCACAGACATACTTATATGTGCAGTTCGGCGGCTCGCTCATCATCATTGCGTACAACATGGCGGCGGCCGTGCTGCGCTGTCTGGGCGACAGCAGAACACCGCTGTTTGCGATTATCGCGGCGAGCTTTGCTAATATTGCGCTCGACCTGCTGTTTGTGATGGGCTTTGGCTGGGGCATTTTCGGAGCTTCGTTCGCAACCGTGCTGGCGCAGTTGATTGCGTTTCTGCTTTGTCTGCGTTCTCTGTGGCGGCTGCCGTTCGTGCAGCTGACAAAGGCCGACTGGAAAACCGACCCTGCCATTCTGCTGCACCTGTGCCGCCTCGGCATTCCGACCGGTCTGCAGATGAGCATGATCACACTGGGAGGCATGGTGCTGCAGTCCGTGCTGAACGGCTTCGGCGTAGTGTTCGTGGCGGGCTATACGGCGGCCAACAAGCTGTACGGCATACTCGAAAGTGCATCGGTGGCGTTTGGCTATGCCATGACAGCCTACATGGGGCAGAACCTTGGTGCACGAAACGCGGCACGCATTGATGCAGGCATTCGGGCGGTACTGGTGCTGTCCGCCGAATTTACAGCCGCCATCGTGACGGCTATGCTTGTTGCGGGCAAACCGCTGCTGGGACTGTTTCTTTCGACCGAGGAGGCGGGCGCGGCAGAGGCGCTGGCGGTGGCCTATCAGTATCTCATGGTGCTGATGGCGTTTTTGTTTGCACTGTTCATGCTGCAGGCATACCGCTCCTCACTGCAGGGACTGGGCGAGATGACTGTGCCGACGCTTTCCGGCTTTGCGGAAATGCTCATGCGCATGGGCGCGGCGCTCGTGCTGCCGACCTTCATCGGGCAGAGCGGCGTATTCTTTGCGGAAGGCGCAGCATGGGTGTGTGCGGCAGCGCTCAATCTGGTATGGTATTATATGCGGATTGGGAAAATCAAGCGGGAAATGCTGAAATAACAAAGGTTCTGGACAGACTGAGACGCTCAACCGCTGTCATAAGTGGTTGAGCGCCTTGCGAATTAACTTGATGCCATTGCATTCGGAAGAGAGCAGATCAATCTATCAATAGCCATGAGATATCCTGTTTGAAGCGTCAAATATTGTGTGGATATTCAGATGGGGATAGGCGCAAACCGTTTGCACCTATCCTCGCGTTTTCTGCCGCTCGTACATTATATATAGTAAGAAAAGGATCGGAATCTTCCTTCCTTTTGTTTGGCGAAAGGTGTATTTCGCGTGCCACCTCCATCTGGGTGCGTCCCTCGAAGAACCGCAGCCGGATGATACGGCGCTCGCGGTCGTTCAGGCTGCGCATAGCGTCCCGCAGAGCAATACCGGCCAACCAGTTGTCGTCCGTGTTTTTGGTGTCACCGACCTGATCCATCACGCAGACCGTGTCCGTGCCGTCGTGGAACACCGGCTCGAACAGCGACACTGGGTCGAGTATCGCGTCGAGCGCGAACACGACCTCCTCTTTCGGCACGTCCATCAGCTTGGCCAGTTCCACGATGTCCGGCTCACGCTGGTGCTCGCGGATGAACGCCTCCTTGGCCTGCAGAGCGCGGTACGCCGTGTCGCGCAGGCTGCGCGAGACTCGCATGGCACTGTTGTCGCGCAGGTAGCGGCGGATTTCGCCGATGATCATCGGTACGGCGTAGGTGGAGAAGCGCACGCCGAGTTCGGTATTAAAATTGTCGATGGCTTTCATCAGGCCGATGCACCCGACTTGAAACAGGTCGTCCGGCGATTCGCCGCGGCCCTGAAACCGCTGAACAACGCTGAGCACTAGCCGCAGATTGCCGCGGATCAGCTCATCGCGTGCCTGCTTGTCTCCGGCAGCGGATTTTTTCAAAAGCTCGTCCGTCTTTTTTGCGGAGAGTACCGGCAGTCCCGATGTATTCACACCGCAGATCTCAACTTTTGTCTGCATAAAATTCCCTCCTGTTGGTCGTCACTATGAGGATACTATCTGGATTTTCCCCGCGGTTCCGTTCAAATATACCGACGAAATATTTTGCATGGGCCGGAGATTCGACAAATTTCACGTTCGCCTTGTGATATGGAACCGAGAAAGCGTTTTGCGTCCATCAGAAATTCCCTCTTGTGGGAATAGGGGGAAAGGGTGTATAATAAATTCAAGAGAATGCCTGTTTGCAGCGTCACACTGCATACAGACGATTGAAAACGAAGGAGAATGCAATATGTTTGAAAATCTGATTGCAGCACTCAAGGCTGACAAGCGCAAGATCGTATTCACCGAAGGCCCGGACGCTCGTATCCTCGAAGCGGCTGCACGCCTGAAGAAGGACGGCCTGATGGATTCTATCCTGGTCGGCAATGTTGACGAGGTAAAGGCTGCTGCTGCAAAGGGCGGCTTCGATATCGAGGGCATGGAGATCATCGACCCGGCTACCTACCCGGAGATGGACGCTATGGTAGCTAAGATGGTAGAGCTCCGTAAGGGCAAGATGAGCGAGGAAGACTGCCGCGCTGCACTGTCCAAGGGCAACTACTTCGGCACCATGCTCGTTAAGATGGGCAAGGCTGACGCTCTGCTCGGCGGCGCTACCTACTCCACCGCTGACACCGTTCGTCCGGCTCTGCAGCTGATCAAGACCAAGCCGGGCGCACACCTCGTAAGCTCCTGCTTTATTCTGGTCCGCGAGAAGGACGGCGTAGAGGAGAAGCTGGCTATGGGCGACTGCGCGATCAACATCGACTATCCGGATTCTGTCGACAAGGAAGGCAACGTAACCCTGAAGGGCAGCCAGAAGCTGGCTGAAGTTGCAATCGAGACCGCAAACACCGCTAAGGCTTTCGGCATCGACCCGAAGGTTGCTGTTCTGTCCTTCTCCACCAAGGGCTCCGGCAAGGGCGGCACGGTTGCTCTGTCCCGCGAGGCTACCGAGTACGCTAAGGAGATGAACCCGGAGCTGGCGATCGACGGCGAGCTGCAGTTTGACGCTGCTGTATCCCCGGTTGTTGCTGCTACCAAGTGCAAGGGCTCTCCGGTTGCAGGCCAGGCTAACACCTTCATCTTCCCGTCTATCGAGGCTGGCAACATCGGCTACAAGATCGCTCAGCGTCTGGGCGGCTACGCTGCTTACGGCCCGATTCTGCAGGGTCTGAATGCGCCGATCAACGATCTGTCCCGCGGCTGCAACGCTGACGAGGTTTACCAGATGGCGATCATCACCGCTGGCCTGAAGTAATTTCAGCACACACATAATTGCATAAGTAAGGAATCCGCCGACGTGAAAATTCAATCGCGTCGGCGGATTTTGCTTTTTCGATAGGAAAAATTTCCTGCTTGATAAAGCAGGGGAACGGCGGCGGTTTCGCCGCGGAAACCAAAAGGGTAGACACCTACGGTTTGCCCGTAGGCCACTAAACCTTGTTTCCCGCGCCGTGCGCGGATAAAATGAGTACTACCCTCTTGGGACTCCCGTTTCCCTTGTTAGATAGTCTGGCGAAAATGGTAGAGCGGCGACCGCTTCGAGAAGGAGAACGACAGTCGGGTTACATCAGCGTTTGTTTCTCAAAATATTCGCAGTTCTCGGATAGCGTACTGCTACACATATCGGAAAGTCAACGCAGTGGGCGGCACAAGGTGAATTGCCCGTAGGGCAAGAGAAGGTCCTCTGGAGCCGCCCAAGGGGAAAGCCTCGCACTGCTTGATAAACAATAAAAGGGAGAAACCGACATGAAACGACGAATTGTATTTGTTTTGATAGCCGTTTTGGTTTGCGTTGGAGCGGCATCGTGCTTTACATCGTATACGCCAGTGCCGGATACAGCAGAGATTGTGGACGTGCTGGTACTCCATGTTCATGCGGGAGATACGGCTGAGGACATCACCGGGCAGGTCGATACGAACGCCGTATGCGAACTGCTGCCGCAAATCAGAGCGCGCCGTCTGCCGAGTTATCATCGTGGCATCAGCGAAGACTGCTATCAGATTCAGGTGGTATACGGCGATAAAACCGTATGTTTCAGCCTCGGTGAACCGAGTTATGCGTATGAGGTCACAGAAAGTATGTCACCGTGGGTGCATAAGCTGTCCGGCAGCGAGAAACTTCTTGCGCTGCTTGATAAACAATAAAAGGGAGGAACCGACATGAAAAAACGAATCGCATTTGCATTGGCGGGCATACTGGTGTGCGTCGGAGCAGCGGTTTGGCTTGTGCCGTACACGCCCATGCCGGACATGGACGGCTTCTGGAACGTGCGTATCTGGCGCGTCAATGGCGCGGATATGACCGAACTGACCGAGCAGGTCAATCAAACAGCTCTGCGCGAAACGCTGACACAGGTGCAGGCCAAACGTGTTCCGCGTTCGCAGCATAGCTGCTCGATGGATAAGGTCAGCTACGAAATCATCGCGGTGTATAATGACACGCCGACCTTCCTTAATATCGGTGAACTTAATTTTGTGTACAACGGCAACGGCTGGGTGCATGATTTGAAAAACGGCAGTGAGATTCTTACTCAGCTGGATGAAATCTGCAATTCGTAACAGCAACGCCGTGATGCAATCTACCTGAACAGATTACCATAGGGGCAGACCAATGTGTCCGCCCTTTTTCATAGGTGGCGGTTCGTTTAGGGCGCACACATTGGTGCGCCCCTACGATGCTGTGTATAGCTGAGTAAAATCGGTGCAATTTAGAGAGAAACGGCGGGATGACCCATCCCGCCGTTCTACAGAGAACACATACGCAAACAAATGCAAAACAAAAGGACTGACCCATCGGTCAGTCCTTTTTACAGCAGCGAAAGCTGTCCGTCCGCGAGATTTACAATTTTCAGTCCGCTCTGCTCAGCCATATGCACGGTCTGCGCCGTACCGCCCGACCGTCCATCATAGTAACAGATGAGCCTTGACGATGCATCCACCATAAACCGGTTGCGCGCGGCAAAGCACCCGGCGTGATAGCTCCGCGAGAGCGCATACACCTTGTCTGCGGCGAGCAGGCAGCGGTTGAACCGGCGTTTCCACTCGAGCGGAAACCGATCGGCCTGTCCGTCGAACGGCACAGCACACAGCAGCTGCACCGGGAGTGCGGCGCGCGCGCGCAGAACAGCTTCGGCGGCCCACAGATCAAAGCCGGTGGACATACCGGAGAGAAACCGCGTACAGCCGTCAGCGGCGGCCTCTGCGACCGCAGCATCGAGTGCGGCGAACAGCTCGCGCGCAGCGGGACAGTCCTCGTTCCGGAACGGCATTTTTTCAATTCGGTAGCCGGAAAAACAGCAGGTCACCGGACGCAGATCCGCCATGACACACCCTCCAATCAGAACAAATGTTCTGTTTTTATCAGTATACAATAGATGAAGCCAAAACGCAAGTTGTAAATTTGATAAAAAGCTGATATGATAAGTACAGCACAATTTACCGACACAGGGGAGGGACGCAATGAACGGTCAAAACCGATGGCTATATCTGATCAAGCGCATGGTTTACCGCTTTTTTGATGACGGCATTCCGCAGTCTGCGGCAGAGCTTTCGTATTTTCTGCTGTTTTCCATGTTCCCGCTGCTGATGTTCGTCAACTCCATGCTCGCACAGCTTGACCTGTCAATCGAGGGGATGCAGCCGGTGCTGGAAATGCTGCCGAAAAGTCTGCAGCAGCTCATAGGCGGCTATATTCAGCAGCTGACCGGCACGCCGTCGTTCAGCCCGATGATCGTCGGTCTGGGTCTGACGCTGTATTTCCTGTCCCGTGCGGTGCGCTCAATGATGCGCACGGTCAATGATATTTACCACGTTGAAATCTCGCGCGGCATGGTCAAGGACGTGCTCATTTCGTTCGGCATTACGGCGGGTTTTCTTGTTTCGGTTGTGTGCAGCTTTGTGCTCGTTGTCGCCGGACGAACCATCATCCGCGTTGTACCGAAATATCTGCCGGTGCCGCCGGCTGTGATGGACGGACTGCACGATGCCAGCTTCTGGGTGATGATCGCGTTTATTTTCGTGTTCCTCATGCTGTTCAACAAGGTCGTGCCCAATCTGCACCTTAGGTTCCGTGAGGTGTGGCCGGGGGCGCTGTTCTCGCTGGTAGCGTGGATTCTGGTCTCGCTTGGATTTTCGTTCTATGTGGACAATATGGCGCGGTATTCTGTGCTGTACGGCTCTCTGGCGGCGATTATCGTACTGATGCTGTGGCTGTATATCGTCAGCATGATCCTGCTGATGGGGCCGCAGCTGAATCATACGCTGGTCGTGATGCGGCTGTACCGGCTGGAGAACGAAAAGCATTTATAAGTCCAATATTCGTCAAAAACAGTGCGGACGCGCACTGAAAATAGAGAAAACACGGAGGAAAAGGATATGAAAGTTGTAGCAATCAACGGCTCGCCGCGTAAGGACGGCAACTGTGCACAGATGCTCGAGGTGCTCGGCAAGGTGCTCGAGCAGGAGGGCATCGAGTTTGAAGTATGTCAGCCGGGGGCGAAGGTGCATCCGTGCATGGCGTGCTATCACTGCCTGGACAACGGCACGCTGCGCTGCGTGCAGGACGACGACGGTGTAAATGAAATCATCGCCAAGTGCATTGAGGCGGACGGCATCGTGCTCGCGTCTCCGGTGTACCACGGCGGCATTGCGGGCGGTATGAAGTGCGTGCTCGACCGTCTGATTCTGGCGGCAGGCTGCGGCGATAATCAGCTGAAGCACAAGGTCGGTGCGGCGCTGTGTACGCTGCGCCGTTCGGGTGGCATGGAGACCTACCAGCAGCTGCTCGGCACGATCAACACCATGGAGATGGTGCTTGTCACCTCGGACTACTGGAACGCCGTACACGGCGCAGACAAGGGCGAGGCTGTGCAGGATATCGAGGGCGTTGAGGTCATCGAAAAGCTGGGCCGCAATATCGCATGGATGCTCAAGGTGATCGACAAGGCCGGAATCGAGCCGCCGGAGAGCCACCCGCGCACGATGATGAACTTTATCCGCTGATCCGCATGGTTATCCGCTAAACAAAAATTGCAGAGTTCCAAAAGGCACAATGAGAAACTCATTGTGCCTGAGGCTGTCGAAAAACTTCGTTTTCCGAACAGCCTCTCGCTCGAAACCACGCTTTCGAGCGAATCTCGAAGAAAAACCGCGTCCTACGGACACATTTTTTCTTCCCTTGTATAAATTCCGAGATACATGCTCCCGGAATTTATGAATTTGCAAAGCAAATTCGATTGAATGCGTGCTGCCGCACGAAGCATAAAAATCGAATATTGCTTTTTCGACAAGCTGAGGCACAATGAGAAACTCATTGTGCCTTTTTGTGCATAAATTTATCAAATTGGTGGGCATATCCTGTGTAACTGCTGAAATGTGCGAAAAAATTCACGAATTGTTAACGGAACTGTGCAAAAAATGTCATGTAAACGCGAGTGGATTCTGATACAATAAATATATCACACAATGCAGTCAAAGGGAGGAATCATCATGACACCGGAACACGATATTTTACAGGTCACGCCGCGCGTGGAAGCGCTGGCGGCGCTCTGCCGCTCGAACAGCCGCATTGATCCGGCGCTGTACCGCAAGTACGATGTCAAGCGCGGTCTGCGCGACATCAATGGACAGGGCGTACTGGCCGGTCTGACCAACATTTCGGACATTATCTCCCGCAAGGAGATAGGCGGCGAAATCGTGCCCTGTGAGGGCGAGCTGTACTATCGCGGCATTCGCATTCAGGATCTGGTGCAGGGCTTTGTTCGGGACGGCCGCAAGGGCTACGAGGAAGCTGCGTACCTGCTCCTGTTCGGCGAGCTGCCGGATGCAAAGCGGCTGGGCGACTTCAAGGCGCTGCTGGCACAGGGCCGCACGCTGCCGACCAATTTCACCCGCGATGTCATCATGAAAGCACCGACCCGCGACATGATGAACAGCCTGTCGCGCAGTGTGCTCACGCTGGCATCCTACGACAGCAACGCGGATGATATCAGCCTGCCCAACGTGCTGCGGCAGTGCCTGATGCTGATTTCGGTCTTTCCGATGCTGGCGGTGTATTCCTATCACGCCTACAATCACTACGAGTGCGGCGGCAGCATGTACATTCACTACCCGTCGGACAGCCTTTCCACCGCCTCCAACTTCCTGCGCATGCTGCGCCCGGATATGCAGTACACGCCGCTTGAGGCAAGCGTGCTCGATCTGGCGCTTGTGCTGCACATGGAGCACGGCGGCGGCAATAACTCGTCGTTCACAACACATGTCGTCACGTCCTCCGGCACGGATACCTATTCGGCTATTGCAGCGGCGCTCGGTTCGCTGAAAGGCCCGAAACACGGCGGAGCGAACTACAAGGTCGTGCAGATGTTCGAGGATATGAAGAAAAACGTGTCGGATACCACGGATGAGCAGGCAGTCGCGGACTATCTTGTCAAGCTGCTGCGCCGTGAGGCATTTGACCAGAAGGGACTCATCTATGGCATGGGCCACGCTGTGTACTCGATATCGGATCCGCGTGCGCAGGTGTTCAAATCCTTCGTCGGTCAGCTGGCGCACGAGAAGGGCAGAGACGCGGATTTCGCGCTGTACACCATGGTCGAGGAGATGGCGCCCAAGGTTATCGCGCAGGAACGCCACATCTATAAGGGCGTGTCTGCAAATGTTGATTTTTACTCAGGTTTTGTGTATTCTATGCTGGGGTTGCCGCCGGAATTGTACACGCCGGTGTTCGCCATGGCACGTATCGTCGGCTGGAGCGCGCATCGCCTGGAGGAGCTGATCAACACGGATAAGATCATCCGTCCGGCGTACCGCTGCGTGCAGCCTGCGGAGCCTTATATTTCTCTTAAGGAACGCTGAGACTTAATATAATAAAGAAAACAGGTGCTGTAAGTTGAAATTACAGCACCTGTTATTATAGATATAAGATTTGAGGCAATACCGCATAATTGAACAAGAGTGATTTGCGAGTGAATTTTGCGTACTGACGAGGCACAGTTTTGCGGTAATACTTGATGTATTACCGTGAAACTGCAACAAAGTCAGGACACAAAATTGCCGCAAAGCACCGCCGCTTTAATTGTGCGGTGTTGCCTTAACCAATATTGAGCGCTTCGCGCAGCACCTGCAGGCTGGCGAGATGACCGTCGAGCATGGAGAGCGTCAAATCTTCCATTTCAAGGGAAATCTCATCGTTGTAGCCCGACATGCGGACAACCGAGAAAAACTCCTTCCACCACTTGGCATCGTGTCCCGCGCCGACGGCAACATAGTTCCACGAGCGGCGGGCAAATGCGTCGATCGGCTTGGTATCCAGCATGCCGTTTGGCTGCCAGTAGCGGCGCTCCGGCCGTGAATCCTTGCCGTGGATATGGTAAATTGCACCGTGCTCACCGAGCACACGGGCTGCTTCGATCGGATCGCCGCCCATCCAGAACAGGTGGGACGGATCAAGGTTCATGCCGATCATCGGGCCGACAGCCTCACGCAGACGGAGCAGCGTTTCCGGGTTGTAAACTAGCTGCATACCGTGGTTTTCGAGCGCAATCCGCTCGATTCCGCAATCTTCTGCCAGCTTAACGAGCTTTTTCCATGCGGGAATCGCAACCTGATTCCACTGGTAATCCAGAATGTCCTGCGTCTCGGGCGGCCACGAGGTCGTGATCCACACCGGCGTTTTATCGCCCTCGCAGCCGACCGGCAGACCGCTCATCATAACGATCTTCTTTACTCCGAGCTGATGCGCCAGCTCAAAGGTTTTCTTTGTTACATCCATGTCCTTTTCATACGCGAGCGGGTTGCCTGAGCAGTTGAGCGCGCACAGCTCCAGACCCTTCTCACGCATGGCATCATACCATTTTTCGCGGGCGGTCTTGTCGCTTACCAGAAGGTCGAGGTCACAGTGCGGCGCACCCGACCAGTTGCCGGTGCCGATTTCAATGGCGGCAATTTTCTGCTCCACGCAGAAGTCGAGCATCTGCTCATAGGGCATATCCAGCGTGCAGGTTTTGATAGCAAGCTTCATTGTCATATTCCTTCTCTCATTAGGATACGGTAATTTTACCACATTGTAACCTTTGCTGGCAAGAGATGTCTCCAAAATATGCCCAAAACGACCATGAAATTCCCATGATTTTATAGGAAAAATGCCGTAAGAAAAATAAAAATGCACAATGCACAGCGTCTGGTTTTCGATTGTCAAAGCAGGAATTTGTGAATGTGCACAAAACGAAACATGCGAAAATCACCACCTCTTACAAAAATAACAACGAAGGGTTGCCAAAACGGTATTATTGCATTAAAATATTACCAGAACGTTGGAGCGTTCCTAAGTCCCACAGCAGTGGGAACCGACCGCAGAGCAGACAACCTGAGAGTCTGTTTGCTCCGCATGAAAAAGGAGAGAGGTTTTTATCATGAAGAAGAGATTACTTGCTATGCTGATGACTGGCGCTATGGTTGCAAGCCTTGCAGCTTGCGGCGGCGGTTCTTCTACCCCGGCTGGCGGCGACACCCAGAAGGATGGCGGCGCTAAGGCTGGCACCACTTCCGGCTGCTCTGTTGACGTTATCCTGAAGACGACTGCTTCCGAGTACTGGAGCTACGTTAAGGCTGGTGCTGAGGCTTACTCCAAGGACAACCCGGACGTAAAGGTTGAGGTTAAGGGCGCTACCTCCGAGACCGCTTACGACGAGCAGCAGAATATGATCGAGACCGACCTGAACTCCGGCGCATACGATGCATTCGTTATCGCTCCGCTGCAGGCTGACCTCGTTAAGACCCTGATCGCTGGCCAGACCGCACCGATCGTTGCAGTTGATACCAACATCGATGCACCTGAGGTTCTGTCCTTCGTAGGTACCGGCAACGAGGATGCTGCTGCAGAAGGCGGCAAGGCTGCCGTAGAGGCTGCTAAGGCTGCTGGCTGGGATAAGGTTCAGGCAATCGCAATTTCCGGCGTACAGGGCGACGGCACTGCTACCGCACGTCTGACCGGTTATGAGAAGGGCGTTACCGAGGCTGGCGGCGAGTTCCTGAAGGACGAGATCCAGTACGCTGACGCTGTTGCTGATAAGGCTGCTACCTCGATGGAAGCAATCATGCAGAACCATCCGGAAGGCGTCGCTATCATCGTCTGCAACAACGACGATATGGCTATGGCTGCTGCTCGTGCTGCAAAGGGCAACGCTGCTTACGCGAAGACCATCTTCGTTGGCTTCGACGGCATTCAGTCCGCTTGCAACGCTATCCTCGCTGGTGAGGAGACCATGTCCGTTGCTCAGGAAGCATACGACATGGGCTACAAGGCAGTTGAGGCTGCTGTAAAGGCTGTTAACGGTGAGACCCTGGAGAAGTTCATCGACTCCGGCTGCTCCGTTGTCACCAAGGATAACGCTCAGGAGCGCCTGGATAAGCTGAAGGGCTACATCGGCTAAGCAATCCATCCCACACGCTTGTGGTTTTCCATTAGTTCCAGCATTTAAGTGAACGAGAAGAAACCCCTGCTCGATTTCAATCTCTGCAGGGGTTCTCTTTTCAAACATGCTCCCGCGGACAAGAAATGGTAAAGAGCTTGCACTGGGCAGGCTTTTCCTTAGGGAACTGAACCGAGAACAGTTTACTTTGTCCCGCACTTCATCTCGGAGAAGAAAAGGTGATATGCAAATGAGTGAATACGTAGTAGAACTGAAAAACGCGACCAAGCGTTTTCCGGGCGTAGTGGCTCTGAAAAACATGCAGCTTTCCGTCAAGCCGGGCGA
>QEKJ01000013.1 GCA_003096535.1 Agathobaculum butyriciproducens
CCTCGTACTCGGCCTGGTTATCATCGGCGCCGTACTGCTCGACGTTACCCGTGAGCGCATGGCTGCTAAGGCTCGCCGTCTGGCTGCTAAGTAATCAGTCCGCGCATATCAAACAAAAAAGAGTCGCTGTAAAGCGGCTCTTTTTTGCGTGAATTTGGATTGATTTATTCGGCACGAAGTTTGCAGAGAGTGCTGCGCCCTTTCCGGGCGGGGATAGGGAACGGCAGAGAATTTTTTCTGCCGTAGGGGAGCACAGTGTGCTCCCATGTCTCGACATATTCGCAGTATCAGATAAATTACTGCTGCACATACGGTTTCACCTCCGCTGCGAATTTTATCCTCATTGGTATCATCTTTATTATATATTCATAGGGCGAGGTGCCCTCACCCCGCCGTTTATCCGATCTGCACCATGATAATGAACAAATGAAAAATGAAATCTCCCGCTACAACATCTCCTGCGTGATCAACCGCAGATCGGTATAATACAGTTCACGCTTCGGCTTCACACCGTGCAGCAGCATTTGATACATTGCCAAAACCGCCTGAAACGACTCCTGCGAGAAGGTCTGACCGACGACAAAATCCACCGTGCCGTCCCGCAGATACCGCTTCGCGGCAGGTGTGAGGTCGTTGCAGATGATATGGGGCCGTACGGCGCGGCGTGCTTTTCGGATGCCGGAAATGCAGCCGGACAGCGGCTGGTTCGCCATATAGACCGCATGCAGGCGGCTGTCCGAGACGAGCGACTGTGCGACCAGTTCGCTCGTAAGATCGGGCATTTCGTTGGTCTCGATAACCTGATAGGCGTCCTCGGAGAACCCAAGCTCGAGCAGCCGGCGGCAGAAACCGTCCACACGGCCCTTGTGTGATTCCATACGCAGGTTGCCGGAGACGATGAGTACATGTTCGAGCGGACGAATGAGCCGCGCCATAACGCCTGCAGCGATTGCGCCGGCGCGGACTAAATCCTGCCCGACATAGCACAGACGGCCGCTGTCCGGCACGTCGGCATCGTAGGTAATGACGGTCACGCCTTGCTGCACTGCCTGCTCGATGGCGGCGCGGACCTCCGGCGTATTCTCGGCACGGATGATGAGTCCATCCACGCCGGAACGAATCTGCTCGTCCATCGCGCGGAGCAGCTCCTGCATGGTCATGGTACGCAGCAGCTGCTCGGTCAGTACAAACGCTGGATCGGCGATATAGCGCAGTGCCTTGCGAATGCCGCTGACGATCTGACGGTTGAAGTGCCCATCCGTCCATTGCGGAATGAGAATAGCCGCTTGCCTGCAATCTGCCGATTTCGGCGGCACTGGAGGCTGGTAGCCTAGTTTTTCTGCGGCACGGACAACTTTTTCGCGTATCATCGGATTGACGTTGGGGCGTCCGTGCAGCACACGGTCCACCGTGCCGCGCGACACACCGGACAGTTCTGCGATTTTTTGTATGGTAACTGCCATTGACACATTCTCCTTTGCTACTTCAAAGTATAGGGGAGAGCAGCGCTGACGTCAAGCATAACTACGCACAGTGCACAATCAAAAATGCACTGTCATCTGCTTTTGAGCTTTCATTTTGCCATAAATTTGCGGTGCTTTTTTAGGCAGGCTACCAATGTTTTGGTGGGACGGTTGACCGTGACGGAGAGATTGCGGTACAATGTATGCAATGAAGAAAAAGTGTGAAAAACGCGGGAATCCGCGTGTATTAACGAGATTTTAAGTGATTATTCCTGTTGTTAAAAAGGAGAGGATCAGCATGCTGAATATTGGTGTTATCGGCTGCGGCGCAATCGGCCGCGATCACATTCGACGCTTGACGGACCTTGTTCCGGGCTGTCAGGTTGTTGCCTGTGCAGACTATTTTGAAGAAGCTGCGATTAAGGTTGCGGCGCAGTATGAAGGCATGAAGGCATACAAGACCGGCGAGGAGCTGATTGCAGCACCGGAGGTGCAGGCGGTCGTTATCACCTCGTCCGACCCGAGCCACGCAGGCTATGTGCTTGAGGCTCTTAAAGCGGGCAAGCAGGTGTTCTGCGAGAAGCCGCTGGCACAGAGTGCCGCCGACTGCGAGAAAATCATCGCGGCCGAGACCGCACACGGCAAGCGTCTGGTACAGGTCGGCTTTATGCGCCACTATGACCGCGGCTACGCCGAGATGAAGCGCATCATTGACTCCGGTGAGCTGGGTGCGCCGCTGATGATTCACGCGTGCCACCGCAACGTATCTCAGCCGGACGGCTTCCAGACCGAGATGGGCGTTTCCAACGTTGCAATCCACGAGCTGGACATATGCCGCTGGCTGCTCGGCGATGAGTATAAGAGCGGTCAGGTGCTCAAGGTGCGCCAGTCCGCGTGCTCTACCAAGGGTTACGACAACCCGCAGATCGTGCTGCTGGAAACCCAGTCCGGTGCTCGCATTGACGTAGAGGTTCAGGTTGCGGACGCTTACGGTTACGACATCCAGTGTCAGGTCGTCTGCGAGAAGGGCACAGTCAACCTGCCTGATCCGTATGCGGTTGTCAAGCGCTCGAACGCAACCCGTTCGTTCCCAATCCTGACCGACTGGAAGGACCGCTTTATTGAAGCCTATGACATTGAGCTGACTCATTGGGTCAAGACCCTCGAGGAGAAGGGTGAGCCGGATGGTCCGTCCGCATGGGACGGCTACGCTGCTTGCGTCGCAGCAGACACGCTCAACCGTTCCCGCGGCACGAATCAGTTCCTGCCGATCGAGATGATGGATAAACCTGCTCTCTACAAATAATCTCTCATATATAAGAAAAAGGACCGCCCCAGCGGTCCTTTTTCTTTTATATTGGGTTATACGGTCAGCTTTTCCGCTTGATATGCAGCGCGGATAAACAGGGCAAGCAGCACAAGGCTGGCAATCTGCGAGAGAAAAATCGGAATAGAAGTTGGCAGCATGCGCAGCAAAATGTTGATAAGGGAAAGATAAAAGCACCAGCGAATACGCTTGGGCGGAAAGTCGTAGCCGCGCTCCGTACAGACATCGTCCAGTCCGGTGTACAGCCAGAACTGCGAGACATAGGCTGCGATCACACCGGCAAGTGCGATCAGGCTGAACAGCAGATAAAACGTGCTGGGTGTATACGGCGGCGTGTCGCTCGGAACGAGTGTCAGGGCCAGCAGGCCGACAACGGTTGCCGCCACGCTGAGCACAGTGGCTGTGAACGCACGCTGCAGGCGCTCGGACACGCGGCTGAACCGGTAAAACGGATAAAACTGCACGAGGGTGCAGAATATACCGAGAATGCCGGTAACGGTGAGCGCTGCACCGTTTGTGCCGTTCAAAGTGACGGGGCCGCTGAATTGTCCAAGCACCAGTGAAACGGCGCTGCACAGCCAGAACATGGAAAGCCAGCGGGCAATGGGAATGTTGTTGTTCATAATCTCTACCTCCTTGCCATTATAATAGCAGAGAAGATGAAAATATGCAAGAAAAAGCAGAGCCTTTCGGCTCTGCTTTTGTGCGATTTTACAATATATTAATACTGTACCTGAACCGGCTTGCCGGAGTGGAACGAATCCGTAATCGCGTAGGTAACGAGGGTTGCCTTGGTGCCGTCGTAAACGGTCAGCTCGGGCTTGCGGTCCTTCTGGATGCAGTCGATGAAGTCCACCATTTCGAGCAGGTAAGCCTCTGCGAAACGCTGCGGGAAGTTCTCTACGATCTCCTGACGGGCACCGTACTGATCGTAAACCATTACACGGTCCTTCCACGGTACACCGGCTACGCGGATATGCGCTTCGGTGCCGACGATTTCGGTCTCGGTGTGGTAGCCGTGCGGCGCAGTACGGCCAACGTGCAGGAAAGCAACCGTACCATTGTCAAACTTGAGCATTGCCATGCCGGTCTCGGTGTCGCCGTTCTCGGCAAACTCGGGGTGCTTAAAGTTGGTGCCTGCGGCGTAAACCTCAGTAACCTCACCGCCGAGGAACCAGCGCATCAGGTCAATGTCGTGCGAAGCCGCGTCAATGAAGATGCCGCCCGAGGTCTTGGAGAACTTGATGCAGCTCTCGACCAGTGCTTCCGGGTCAAGGCCGGTAGCCTTTACCAGATACGGCTTGCCGATGCGGCCTGCGTTGATCTGTGCTTTTGCATCCGCATAGGACGGATCGTAGCGGCGCATAAAGCCAAGGAAGAAGATCTTGTCCGGGTGACGTTCAACAGCAGCCTCAGCGCGCTTGCACTCCTCAAGCGAGCAGCCGAGCGGCTTGTCGGTGAAAACGTGCTTGCCTGCATCGAGCGCGTACTCGATCATCCAGCAGTGCTCCGGAGAGGAGGAGACGATAACGACAGCTTCGATGTCTGCCTCGTCAACCATTTTCTTGTAGTCCGTGGTGGTGTACTCTACCTTGAGGTAGTCCTTCGCCCAGTCCAGCTCCTTCTGCTCAAGCGAGCAGGCAGCGACCAGCTTGCAGCCGGGAATCTTGAACGCGAGATTCTGCGCGTGTACCGAACCGAGACGGCCCAAACCGACGATGCCAACTTTGATTTCCTTCATGTTTGTTCTCCTTTTTATAGAGCGGATTTTCTCTCTACGGCAATCGAACGATTGCCAGTCTCTCTCTCATACTAATTCTATCACTGCGTGGACGCGAACGCAAGGAAAAACGACCAAATCAGAGCGTTTTTTATACAGTGAAAACTGGCATTTCAGCACTCGGCAGGCGGGTGTGATAAAATTCCGACGATCATTTCATAAATTGTTCACAAACAGCACTTGACTTTGCCCGTATGTGGTGGTAAATTAAGTTTAGCACTCGGGGAGATGGAGTGCTAACAACCGAAAGAAAGGAGTCTGCTTCGGTGGAGCTTTCGGAACGTAAAAAGCAAATACTCAAAGCCATTATCGGCGATTACATCCGCACGGCTGAGCCGGTCGGCTCCAAGGCATTGACCGAGGGACACGAGCTGCCGTTCTCGTCCGCCACCATCCGCAATGAGATGAGTGAGCTGGAGGACATGGGCTACCTCGAAAAGCCGCACACCTCTGCGGGACGAATCCCCTCACCGCAAGGCTATCGACTGTATGTGGATGAACTGATGGAGCGTCCGGCCGACAATGCGGAGGACGGAAACGCACTGCAGAACAGCGTGCTTACCAAGGTACGCGAGCTTGACCACCTCATTCAGGAGGCCGGCAAGCTGCTCACCAGTCTGACGAATTACGCGTCGGTTGCTATCACACCGGCCATGACACAGATCGCCATCCGGCAGTTTGAGATCATCGCAGTCGATAAGATGAATTTCGTAATCGTAGTAGTTACGGATTCGGGTACGGTTAAGAACAAAATGGTCCGCACGGTGGCTGAGGTCTCCAAGGATGAGGCCGAGCTGCTCACCTATGTACTCAACCAGACGCTGACCGGACTGCCGCTCTCGAGCATCACCGCCGAGCGATTCGACATTGTGCGCCGCGCCGCGGGATTGACCGCGCTGCTCGCTCCGGTAGCCGAGTACATCGCAGAGCTGATCACCGAGCTGAGCGACCAGAAGGTTTACCTCGACGGTGCCAGCAAGCTGCTACGTTTTCCGGAGTACCGCGATACGAAAAAGGCACAGACGCTGCTCGATTACATGGAGGACGACCGCAAGCACCTGCTGCCGGCCACCCGCAAGATCGACGGCATCCAGTTCTTCATCGGACCGGAAAACGGCGAAAACCCGCTGAGTGAAACCTCGGCGATCTACGCAAAATACGATATCGGCAAGATCGGTCAGGGCGCGATCGGCATCGTGGGCCCGACCCGCATGGATTACGCCAAGCTGTCCGCACAGCTCAGCCGCTTCGCAAAAGGGCTGAACAAACTGATCGCCGAGACATTTTTAGATGAAAAAGACGGAAATCACTGATTTCCTGTAAACGGAGGCACAAAACGACATGAGCAAAAAGACAAAGCCGGAGGCGGAAGAGCAGGAGCAGGTAAAGACCGAGGCGCCCGCAGAGGAGACCGCCAAGGCTGAAGCAAAGCCCGCGACGGACTGGGAAGCCAAGTATAACGACCTGAACGACCGTTATCTCCGCATGGCGGCGGAGTACGATAATTTCCGCAAGCGCAGCCAGCGCGAGCGTGAGCAGGCGTACACCGATGCCGTCAGCCGCGCCGTAACCGCACTGCTGCCGACCTATGATAACCTCGAGCGGGCGCTCAAGGCAGAGACCGCCGACACCGAATATAAAAAGGGTGTTGAGCTGACCATGACGCAGCTGACCGAAAGCCTCAAGGGTATTAACGTCACCGTCATCGACGCTGCCGCAGGCACCGCATTCGATCCGAACTTCCACAACGCGGTTATGCACGTTGAGGATGAAAACCTCGGCGAGAATGTCATCGCGGAAACCTTCCAGCAGGGCTTCCAGATTGGCGATAAGGTTATTCGCCATGCGATGGTGAAGGTTGCAAACTGATTACTAACTACTAATTAAAGTAAACAAAATCCTATCATTTAAGGAGTGTATTTATTATGGGTAAGATCATTGGTATTGACCTTGGTACGACGAACTCTTGTGTATCTGTTATGGAGGGCGGCGAAGCCGTAGTCATCCCTAACGCTGAGGGTGCGCGCACCACTCCGTCTGTTGTTGCATTTTCTAAGGACGGCGAGCGTATGATCGGTCAGGTCGCTAAGCGCCAGGCTGTAACCAACGCAGACCGCACCATTATTTCCATCAAGCGCCACATGGGCACCGACTACCGCGTAAACATCGACGGCAAGCCGTACTCCCCGCAGGAGATTTCCGCTATGATCCTGCAGAAGCTGAAGGCTGACGCAGAAGCATACCTCGGCCAGCCGGTAAATCAGGCGGTCATCACCGTTCCGGCTTACTTCTCCGACTCGCAGCGTCAGGCTACCAAGGATGCCGGCAAGATCGCAGGTCTGGAAGTTCTGCGTATCATCAACGAGCCGACCGCTGCTGCACTGGCTTACGGCGTAGATAAGGAATCCGAGCAGAAGATCATGGTATACGACCTCGGCGGCGGTACGTTCGATGTATCCGTTCTGGACATCGGCGAGGGCGTTCTGGAGGTTCTGTCCACCGCAGGTGATACCCACCTCGGCGGTGACGACTTCGACCAGCGCATCATCGACTGGATGGTTGATGAGTTCAAGAAGTCCAACGGCATCGACCTGTCGAATGACCGCATGGCTATGCAGCGCCTGAAGGAAGCTGCTGAGAAGGCAAAGATCGAGCTGTCCGGCATGAGTCAGACCTCCATCAACCAGCCGTACATCACGGCTGACGCTACCGGTCCGAAGCACCTCGAGCTGACTCTGACCCGTGCAAAGTTCAATGAGCTGACCGCAGACCTCGTTGAGCGCACCATGGGCCCGGTTCGTCAGGCTATGAGCGACGCTGGTCTGTCCGCTTCCGATCTGTCCAAGGTCCTGCTGGTTGGCGGTTCCACCCGTATCCCGGCTGTACAGGAGGCTGTTAAGGGCATCACCGGCAAGGAAGGCTTCAAGGGCATCAACCCGGACGAGTGCGTAGCAATCGGCGCATCCATCCAAGGCGGCGTACTTGGCGGCGAGGTCAAGGACGTACTGCTGCTCGACGTAACTCCGCTGTCCCTCGGCATTGAGACCCTCGGCGGCGTATGCACCAAGCTGATCGACCGCAACACCACCATCCCGACCAAGAAGAGCCAGATCTTCTCCACCGCAGCTGATAACCAGCCGTCCGTTGAGATTCACGTTCTGCAGGGCGAGCGCGAGATGGCTGCAGGCAACAAGACCCTCGGCCGCTTCACCCTCGACGGCATCGCTCCGGCACCGCGCGGCATTCCTCAGATCGAGGTTACCTTCGATATCGACGCAAACGGCATCGTAAACGTATCCGCTAAGGACCTCGGCACCGGCAAGGAGCAGAAGATCACCATCACTGCATCCACCAATCTGTCTCAGGACGAGATCGACAAGGCTATGCACGAGGCTGAGCAGTACGCTGAGCAGGATAAGAAGAACAAGGAAGCAGTTGAGGTTCGCAACAACGCTGAGCAGCTGGTATTCCAGTCCGAGAAGGCGTTGACCGATCTGGGCGACAAGCTGTCCGCAGACGAGAAGAGCGGCGTTCAGGCTGAGATCGAAAAGGTTAAGGAAGCACTCAAGGGCACCGATACCGATATGATCAAGGCTGCAACCGAGGGTCTGTCCAAGAAGTTCTCCGATCTGGCCGGCAAGATCTATCAGCAGCAGGCACCGCAGGGCAACCCGAACATGGGCGGCCAGCCGGGTGCAGGCGCACAGGGCGGCCAGCAGGGCGACTTTGTAGACGCTGACTTCACCGAAGTTAAGGACGACGACAATAAGTAATAAGCAAGAGTGAAGATAGAAGAGTGAAGAGTGGAGAGAAAAACTCCTCACTCTTCACTCTCCACACTCCACTCTAATGGAGAGGCGCACTTTGGTGCGCCTATCCCTGTGTATAGGATGATTTTTTATGGCTGATAAAAGAGATTATTATGAAGTGCTCGGCGTACAGAAGGGCGCAAGTGATGATGAGCTGAAAAAGGCATACCGCAAGCTGGCGCGCAAGTACCACCCGGACCTCAACAAGGATAATCCGGAGGCTGCGGATAAGTTCAAGGAAGCAAACGAAGCGTACGAAGTGCTGTCCGACAAGGAGAAGCGCGCCAAGTACGACCAGTTCGGCTTTGCCGGCGTTGACCCGAGCTACGGCGGCGGCGCCGGTGCGGGCGGCTACGGCGGCGGCTTTGACATGGGCGATCTGGGCGACCTGTTCGGCTCGTTCTTCGGCGGCGGCTTTGGCGGCGGACGGTCGTCCCGCCGCAATGCACCGCAGCGAGGCGAATCCATCCGTCAGACCGTGATCCTGTCGTTCGAGGAAGCCGCGTTCGGCTGTGAGAAAGAGATCACGATCGAGCGCATCGAATCCTGTGACGACTGCGGCGGCACAGGTGCCGCAAAGGGCACCACGGCGGAGACCTGTCCGAACTGCCGAGGCACCGGCGTTGTTACGCAGACCCAGCGCACGCCGCTCGGCATGTTCCAGACGCAAGGCGCCTGCCCGAACTGCCGCGGCACCGGCAAGATCATCAAGAAGCCGTGTCCGAAGTGCGGCGGTCAGGGCCGTGTCCGCAAGACCCGCAAGTTCAAGGTCAACATTCCGGCCGGTATCGACGATGGTCAGTCCATCCAGCAGCGAGGTCAGGGCAATGCCGGCGTAAACGGCGGCCCTGCAGGCGATCTGTTCGTAACGGTTGCCATCCGTCCGCACCCGATCTTTACTCGCAACGGCCCGGATGTACATGTCGATATTCCGATTTCGTTCGCACAGGCCGCACTCGGCGATACGCTGCAGGTGCCGACCATCGACGGCCGCATCGAGTACAAGATTCCGGAAGGCACACAGACCGGCACTACGTTCCGCATGCGCGGCAAGGGCATCCAGAACGTCAACGGCCGCGGTCGCGGCGACCAGTACGTCCGCGTAAACATCGAGGTGCCGAAGAACCTGTCCGACAAGCAGAAAAAGCTGCTGCGTGAGTTCGAGGAAACGTCTACCGACGAGAATCAGATCAAGCGCAAGAGCTTTTGGGATAAGGTAAAGGACGCACTTAAGGATAAATAATTAAAGGAGTTTTGCTTTTTGAAGAAATACGGTGAATTGGATTCGGTAAGCTGACCGGGAGATCGGCTGAATCCATAAACCACCTCCCAAAAGGACGAAAATAATCGACTTTTCAGGAGGAATTCCCATGAATCGGGAGAATAAATGCAAGCAATATCAAAAGGGTTATTACAAAACGCATGCCTGTGACGACAGCTTCACCTGCAGGGTGTGCGGCCATCCGGTCGTACCGGTAGGCGCGGGCAGCGACCACAGGAATCACTGTCCGAACTGCCTGTCCAGCCTGCATGTGGACGATGAGCCGGGCGACCGTGCCGCCGACTGCGGCGGCATTATGGACGCCATCGGTGTCTGGGTCCGCAAAAACGGTGAGTGGACAGTGATTCATCGCTGCCGACGCTGCGGTGTACTGCATTCCAACCGCGCAGCGGCTGACGATAACCCGATGAAGCTGATGTCTATCGCCATGAAGCCGGTGGCGTTCCCGCCGTTCCCGTTGGAGCGGATTGAGGAGCTGACCGCGCTCATGGGAGGAGACGGAGCAGTGAGATAAATAGAAAACCACCCGAGATTTTCTCGGGTGGTTTTTGCATCTGCGGGATAATAATTGAAAATGGAGGATGGAGAATGGAAAATGAACGCAGAGATGAGGAATTCACCATTGTTCTGAATCGTTGGCATATGCCTTATCGTAGGGGAGCACAGTGTGCTCCTATGCAGCGCCATATCAAACGTTTTGCGGGCGCACACTGTGCGCCCCTACGGTTACACATCTGCAAATGATTTTGGTATGGGAACACACGTTTTACCATCACGATAATTCTCCATTCTCCATTTTCCATTCTCAATCATTCACGCGATAAATGAAAAACCCGCTCTCGGTATAACCGGGAGCGGGTTTTCTGCACAATTTTAGATCTTTAGATCTGCGGCAGCAGGTTTGCCAGCTCGAGAGCCGCAATCGCTGCATCTGCGCCCTTGTTGCCGGCCTTGGTGCCTGCGCGCTCGATGGCCTGCTCGATGTTCTCAGTGGTAATCACGCCGAACGTTACCGGTACGCCGGTCTGCAGATTGACCTGTGCGATGCCCTTGGCAGCCTCGTTGCACACGAGGTCATAGTGGCTGGTCGAGCCGCGGATAACCGCGCCGAGGCAGATAACTGCATCATACTTGCCGCTCTGCGCCAGCTTCTGCGCCGCCAGCGGGATCTCAAATGCACCCGGAACCCATACGAGCGTGATGTCATCCGTGTCCACACCGTGACGTACCAGCGTGTCCTCCGCGCCGGAGATCAGCTTGGAAACGATAAATTCGTTGAAACGTGCACCAACGATTGCAAACTTGCCCTTGGTTGCTACTAACTTGCCTTCGAGTACCTTCATCTTAAAATCTTCCTTTCAATATGGTGAACAGATATATTGCAGGGCGAGGTGAGATCATCCCGCCCTGCGGGATAGATTGATTACAATGTTTCACTAAAGAGGTGTCCCATCTTAATCTTCTTGGTTCTGAGGTAGAATGCGTCGTCCTTCTGCGGTGCAATCTCAATCGGCACGCGCTCGGCGATCTCTACGCCGAAGCCGTCCAGACCGTAAATCTTCTCCGGATTATTGGTCAGCAGGCGCAGCTCCTTCGCGCCGAGGTCCTGCAGGATCTGAGCGCCGATCCAGTATTCGCGCAGGTCGGGCGCAAAGCCGAGCTTTACGTTTGCCTCAACGGTATCGAAGCCCTTTTCCTGCAGCTCATACGCCTTCAGCTTGTTGATCAGACCGATGCCGCGGCCTTCTTGGCGCATATAGAGCAGCACGCCGCGGCCTTCCTTGTCGATCTGCTGCATGGCTGCCGCCAGCTGCTGACCGCAGTCGCACCGGCGGGAACCGAACACGTCGCCGGTCAGGCACTCGGAGTGTACGCGGCAGAGCAGGTTCTTGCCATCGCCGATCTCGCCCTTGACGAGCGCAACGTGGTGCTCGCCGGTCAGGTCGTTGACGTAGCCGTAGATGCGGAACTCACCGAAACGGGTCGGCATTTTCGCACAGGCTTCGCGGACAACGTGCTTGTCATGGCGGCGGCAGTAGTCCTGCAGATCCTTGATGGTGATGATCTTGAGGCCCCATTCCTGGGCCTTCTCCATCAGCTCGGAGGTGCGCATCATTGTGCCGTCATCGCGCATGATCTCACAGCACAGACCGCACTGCTCGAGTCCGGCCAGACGGCACAGATCGACAGTTGCCTCGGTGTGGCCGTTGCGGGTCAGCACACCGCCGCGGCGTGCAACAAGCGGGAAAACGTGTCCCGGACGGCGCAGCTCCTCCGGCTTGGTGTGGATATCCGCACATTTGCGGCAGGTAAAGCCGCGTTCCTCGGCGGAAATGCCGGTCGTGGTGTCCACATGGTCGATAGAGACCGTGAACGCGGTGTGGTGGTTGTCGGTGTTGACCTTTACCATCTGCTCGAGACCGAGACGGAGTGCAACCTGCTCACTCATCGGTGTGCAGATCAGGCCCTTGGCATGGGTCGCCATAAAGTTGACGTTCTCGGTCGTGGCAAACTGTGCCGCGCAGATGAGGTCGCCCTCGTTTTCGCGGTCCGGGTCATCAATGGTGAGGATGAGGTGTCCGGCGCGAAGCTCTTCGAGCGCCTCTTCAACTGTATTGAACTGATATTCCATAAGAGAAAACCTCCGTTAAAATCCGTGTTGTGCAAGAAAATCCATCGTAATACCGCTGGATTTGTGCGGCGTGAGCATTTTTTCAACATATTTGCCGATCACATCACATTCGAGGTTGACCGGCTCGCCCGGCTTTTTGCCGAGCAGAATGGTCTGCGCGCCGGTGTGCGGAATGATGGAGACCGAAAAGTCGGTGCCCGTCACAGCCGCCACGGTAAGGCTGACACCATCAATAGCGATCGAGCCTTTTTCGACGATGTACCGGAGCAGGGGAGCCGGTGTTTTGATCGTCACCCACACGGCGTTGTCCTCGCGCCGCTGCGAGAGAACCGAGCCGGTGCCGTCGATGTGGCCGGATACGATATGACCGCCGAACCGTCCGTCGGCAGGCATCGCGCGCTCCAGATTGACCGGCGAGCCGCTCTGCAGACTGCCGAGCGCGGAACGCCGCAGGCTCTCCGCCATCACGTCGGCGCTGAAGCTGTCGTCCGTCAGCGCGACCACGGTCAGGCATACGCCGTTCGTGGCAATGCTGTCGCCGATTTTTGTATTTTCGAGCACGGTATTCGCCGCAATCGTCAGCCGAGCGCCCTTTGCGCCGCGCTCGATGCGCCGCACCGTACCGATTTCTTCGATAAGTCCAGTAAACATTACAATCTCCCTTCAATCAGGAAATCTTCGTCCATCGGCGTGCAGGTCACGTCCTTCAGCGGAAGCGCCTGCACCATCTTGTCAAATCCCAGACCTCCGACCGGACTTTTTGCGCCTGCACCGCCGATGATTTTCGGGGCGATGTACGCCTGCACGCGGTGCACCACACCGGCCTCCAGCGCGGAGAACGCAAGTGCCGAACCGCCTTCGAGAAGCAGACCGTCGATGCCGAGTGCGCCGAGCTGGCGCATCAGGTCGGCAAGGTCTACGCGCTCGTTTTTCGTTTTGCATTCGAGAATGTGTACACCGTGCCGTTCCAGTTCAGCGGTGCGCTCATTTTGACCGATGACCGCGATATAGGTCGGGATTTTGTTCGCCGTCTGTACGATTCTGCTGTCGATCGGCGTTCTTGCGCGGCTGTCGCAGATTACGCGGATCGGATCGCGCCCGCCGTCAATGCGGCAGGTGAGCAGCGGATCGTCCTCAAGCACGGTGCCGATGCCGACCATGATGGCGGGCAGCCGGTTGCGCGTTTCGTGCACATGACGGCGGGCGGTCTCGCCGGTAACCCAGCGGCTGTCACCGGTGTGCGCGGCGATTTTGCCGTCCAGCGTCATCGCGTACTTGAGCGTCACAAACGGCGTTTTGTGCGTGATGTAGTGAAAGAAAACTTCATTCACGCGGCGGCATTCGTCCTCGCACACGCCGGTCTCGACTTCGATGCCTGCGTCGCGCAGGATCTGTGCGCCTTTGCCGGCTACCAGCGGGTTCGGGTCGAGACAGCCAACGAACACGCGGCCGATCTTGTGCTCGATGACTGCGTCTGTGCACGGCGGCGTGCGTCCCCAGTGGCAGCACGGCTCGAGCGTGACGTAAAGGTCTGCGCCCGTGCAGTCCTCGGTGCAGTGCGCGAATGCATTGCGCTCGGCATGCAGGCCGCCGATGTGCTCGTGCCAGCCTTCACCGATGATTTTTCCGTCCTTGACGATGACGCAGCCGACCATCGGATTCGGGTTGACGTGACCGGCTCCGCGCTGGGCCAGCGCCAGCGCCCGACGCATATATTCCTGTTTTTGCTCCTGCATAGAATCACCTGATATAATTCTGTAGAAAATTTCACGATAGTTTGGCGACAGCCATAAAAAACGTCCCAAAGACAAGAATCTTCGGGACGCTGAGAAAAGCATTGTGAAAATAAAAAGTCTGAAACACCGAATCAGCATTTCAGAACAGCAAACAAGCGGAAGGTCTTTCCGCGCATTCTTCTTTCGTCCAGACTATACTGTCGGCTTCGGAATTTCACCGAATCATGCTTCCGCCGAATGGCATCCGCTCGCGGGCTGTACCGCCGGTAGGGAATTGCACCCTGCCCTGAAGAATCAAATATTTGGTTTTGCGGGGCAAAGCCTTTATTACTCTGCCTGAGGAAAGTATAGTCCCAAGCGGAGAAAAATGCAAGAGTTTTTTGAAAAAATAATTTTACAGAATATGAGAATGCAAACAAAACACCGGAAAAGTTCAAAAAAGACTGAAAAATAAGCGAATAACTCACAAAAAAGTATAAAACGACCGCGCGGTCTTTATTGATAATTTCCTGTTTTCTATTCCGACTCGCTAAGAGCCGCCCTATGGGCGGTTGCTCGCTGGACGCCCACTGCGGTGGGTGTATCCATTTTCAATTTGCTTCGGTTGTGCTATAATCAAATAGCTATGAAACGAAAGGAGAGTGTGCCATGCGGATCTGGACCGGACGAGCGGGAAGCGGCAAGACAACGGCCATCCTGCGGGAGATCGCGGCGCTGAGTGAAAGGGGAGAGGGACGGCAGATTCTGCTCGTGCCCGAGCTGAACTCGCACCTGATGGAGCGGCGGCTTGCCGCGGCCACGCACAACCACGGCGCACGCACGGCCGAGGTGCTGACGTTCTCACGATTGGCTGACCGTGTGTTCTCTGAGGTCGGCGGACTGGCACAGCAGATGCTGACACCGGCAGGTCAGCTTTTGACCTTGCAGGAGGCGGCACGCCGTGTGCAGGGCGGGCTGAGTGCGTGGAAGGGTCTGGCAGACAAGCCGGAGCTGCTGCAGGAGGCACTGCGGCTGATCGACGAGTGCAAAACCTGTGCAGTCGCACCGGAGACGCTGTTTGCGGCTGCCGAGGAGAGTGAGGACGCTGTACTTGCAGAAAAATTGTCCGACCTTGCACAGATTTTGACGGCATATGAGCGCCTGTGCGATGAGTCCCTGCCTGACCCGAGAGACCGTCTGACACACCTGCGCGACCGTCTGGCAGAAAGTCACACGCTGGACGGCGCAGCGGTCTATCTGGATGGATTTCTCGGCTTTACCGTGCAGGAAAGTGCAGTAGTTGATGCCATGCTGGCGGCAGGTGTGCCACTCTCTGCGGCGGTAACCTGTGATACGGATTACCCGGAGATTTTCCTTACCGGCTGTAAAACAGTGCAGAAATTAACACGGATGGCAAAGCATCATAACCAGACGGTCGAGCGCATCGAACTGGGCGAAAGCAAGGTGGCCCGACCGGAGGGACTGGCTGCGCTCGAACGCGAAAGCCTGTTGCCGGTGCGCACCCCGCAGGAGAGCGCAGCCGGCGTTCGTTTGTACGAGGCGGCTTCACCGTTTGACGAGTGTGAGCATGCAGCGGCTTACATTCGGCGCAAGGTGCGGGACGAAGGCGCGCGCTGCCGCGATTTTGTGGTTGCGGCACGCGATATCGAGCCGTACAGCGCGTTCCTTGCAATGGCGATGGCGCGGTACGACATTCCGGTGTTCCTCGCGGAAAAGCCGGATCTGCTGTCCCGTCCGCCGATGGCGCTGGTCACGAATGCACTGGAAGCGGTGCGAAATCACTTCCGATATGAAGATCTGTTCTCCTGTCTCAAGACCGGACTCGCGGGCTTGGATTGGGACGAAATTGACAAATTAGAGAACTATGTGCTCACCTGGAACATCCGTGGCGGAGCATGGGAACGCGAGTGGACCGAGCATCCGGAAGGCTACGGTCTATCCATCGACGAGAACGCGAAGGCACAGCTTGCCGAGCAGAACACACTCCGCAAACGGGCAATCGCGCCGTTCTCCGCACTGCGCGAGGCACTTGCAGGTGAGCAGCCTGCAGGCGACTGCGTGCGTGCGCTCTATGCATTTCTTCTCGCGGTGGATGCGCCGCAGCGCATGACTGACCGCGCCGCCGGACACGAGCAGGCGGGCCGTCTGCAGCTGGCTGACGAGTACCGCCAGCTGTGGGAAATCCTGGTCTCTGCGATGGAGCAGTTTGCATGGGTGTGCGGTGATATGCCGCTGACGCTCGACCGTTTCGCGCAGCTGTTCCGGCTGGTGCTCGGCGAGTATGATGTGGGTACGATTCCGGTTTCGCTCGACCGCGTGACCTGCGGCAACATCGAGCGTGCGTGTACGGAAAATGCGAAATATGTCATCCTGCTGGGCGTCAACGACGGCCTGATACCGAAAACCCCGTCCTCGACCTCGCTGTTGAGCGACATGGACCGCGACAAAATGGACGCGCTCGGCGTGGAACTCAAAGCCTACGGCGAGGAACGCCTGCTGATGGAGCAGGAAACGCTCTATCGAGCACTCGCGTGCCCGACGGACGAGCTGCTGCTGACGTATCATACCATCGACGCAGGCGGCGGTGAAACGCGGCCGTCCTACTTCGTAAACACAGTGCGCGAATTGCTGCCGGATGTGCCGTTTTCCACCCACCGGACGGAGACCGTGCGTGACCGCCTGCAGGCAGAACGACCGGCGGTCGAACTCGCGTGTGCGTATCTTTCGGGCGACCGGACAGCCGCCGTGCGGGCTGCCTATGACTACTATAAGGATGATGAGCGCGTCAAAAACGCGCAGGCGCAGCGGCGCGGCAGAGGACCGCTGAGCAGTCCGCACACGATTGACGGATTGTACGGAAAAAGCCTCAATCTGACCGCTTCGCGTGTGGATACGTTCTATTCCTGTCGGTTTGCATTCTTTATGCAGTATGGTTTGAAGGCCAAGCCGCGCCGCGTGGCGAAGTTTGATGCGCTCTCGACCGGCACGTTCATCCACTATGTGCTCGAGCATGCGCTGGATGCTCTTGGAAAGTGCGAGGGCGGCGCCGCCCATGCCGATCAGCCGACCGTGCGCAAAGCCTGCCGTGAAGCGGTACGGCAGTATGTCGCGGAGGAACTGGGCGGCTTGGAGAACAAAACCGCGCGTTTCCAGTACCTGTTCCGCCGACTGGTGCGCGCCGTGGAGCAGATCCTCGACAACGTGATCGAAGAACTTCGCGTATCCGACTTTGCGCCGATCGACTATGAGCTGGACTTCTCGCGCAGCGGCGACCTGCCGCCCGTGCAGTGTGAGGACGGCGATGTGTCGGTTTCACTCTCCGGCAAGGTGGACCGCGTGGACGGCTACATCAAAAACGGCCGCCTCTATCTGCGCGTTATGGACTATAAAAGCGGAAAAAAGTCATTTTCGCTGTCCGACATCTGGTATGGACTCAACATGCAGCTTATCATCTATCTGTACGCGCTGCAGCAGGAGGGTCTTGGCCGCTATCGTGCCCGCCTGACTGCCGAGCTGAACGAAATCGTACCGGCGGGCGTGCTGTACGTTCCGGTGCGCGATGAGCTGCCGGACGCGGCGCGCGACACGGACGAGGAAGGGCTGCGCATCCTGCGCGATAAGGCGCTGCGGCGTTCGGGTTTGCTGAGCGACGATATGTCGCTGCTCGAGGCAATGGAGCACGGTCTGGAGGGTGACGGACGGTTTATTCCGGTCTCTATCAAGACCAGGAAGGGCGAGGATGAGCCGACGCTTGCCGCCAAGTCTGCGGTAGCTGATCTGGCGAAATTCGGCAGACTGGCACGCTACACGCAGAAAAAGCTGCTCGAAATGGGACAGGCTCTGCGAAACGGCAGCATTGAAGCCGACCCGCGCAAGACCGACCGCAGCTACTGCGAATGGTGTGATTTCCGGGCAGCCTGCCGGTTCGATGAGACCGCCGGAGACAAGATGCGCTGGCTGAAAAACATCAAGGACAAGGAATTCTGGGAGCAGTTAGGAGGGGACGACAATGCCGAAGTGGACACCTGATCAGCAGACCGCGATCGACGACCGCGGCGGCGCACTGCTGGTTTCAGCGGCAGCCGGCTCGGGCAAGACAGCCGTGCTGACCGAGCGTGTGCTCCGGCGGCTGACGGACGAGAACGATCCGGTCGATATCGACCGCCTGCTGCTGGTTACCTTTACCAATGCAGCGGCAGCCGAAATGCGTGAGCGAATCGGTGCGGCCCTCGGTGCGGCCGTAGCCGCAAACCCGCGGGATACCCGTCTGCGGCGGCAGCTGTTCCTCGTGCACCGCGCGAAAATCACGACTGTGCATGCGCTGTGCCTGTCGCTCGCGCGCGAGCAGGCGGCGGTGCTCGGCATCGCGCCCGACTTTCGCCTGATGGACGAAAACGAGGGCAAGCTGCTTCGCGCCGAGGTGCTCGAAGAAGTGCTCGACACGGCCTACGAGCAGGCGGACGAGAAGTTTTTCGCGCTCTGTGACCTGCTGACGGCGGGGCGCGACGATAAAAAGCTGGGCGAGGTCATTCTCGGCACCTACGAGAAAATTCAGGCGCATCCCGATCCGCGGGCGTTCCTTGAGGACGTGCGTGCGGGGTTGTACACGCGCGGCATGGACACGCCGCACGGCTGTGTTCTGCGCGAGCAGGCAAGGTCGGCGGCACAGCACGGTGCGGCATTTCTGCACATGGCTGTGGATGAATTGACCGGCATTGACGAGCTGGCGGACAACTATCTGCCCGCGCTGACGAGCGACTTAAATCAGGCCGAGCGTCTGCTTGATGCGCTGTATAACGGCAGCTGGGACGACTGCGTGAAGGCTGCCCGGTCGATCTCGTTTGACCGACTCAAGGCCGCGAGAAAATTTGAGGACAAGGCGTTCCTCGAGCAGATCAAGGCCATGCGCGAGGAGTGGAAGGGCGTTGCCAATAATATTCGGGAGAAATGGCTGACCGTCACCGCAGAAGAGGCGGAGTACGACCGTGGCCTGACAGCACCCGCGCTGTTCGCGCTCATCGACATGGTAAATGCCTTCGACGATGCCTTTACGGCAGCGAAACGTGCAAGAAATGCTGCGGATTTCAACGATTTGGAGCACTTTGCCGTGCGTCTGCTGTACACAGACGGCAAGCCGTCCGCACTGGCGAAAACCATGTCCGAGCAGTTCACCGAAATTGCGGTAGACGAGTATCAGGACACCAACGCCGTGCAGGATGCCATCTTCCGCGCACTCTCCAGAGACGAGACCAACCTGTTCATGGTCGGTGACGTCAAGCAGAGCATTTACGGCTTTCGACTGGCGGACCCGTCCATTTTCCTGGAGAAATACCGCAGCTTCGGTGAGGCGGCGGATGCCGCCGACGGGCAGCCGCGCCGTGTTGTCCTCGGGCAGAATTTCCGTTCGCGGGCGGCTGTGCTGGACGCGTGCAACTACCTGTTTGCCGCCGTCATGGGCGAGACCGTGGGCGACCTCGCGTACACGGACAAGGAGGCGCTGCACCTCGGTGCGGACTACTATCCGGAGGCCGGAAACGAGCGGTACAAGACCGAAGTCCTGCTCGTGGATGCGGACGGACTCGGCGAAGACGATGATGCGCCGGACAAGACCGAACTCGAAGCGCGGCTTGCCGCGAAGCGGATTCGTGCGTTGCTCGATGAAGGCTTTCCGGTGACGGACAAGCAGACCGGAAAGCTGCGTCCGGTCACGCCGGGTGACATCGTAATCCTGCTGCGCTCGCCCAGAAGCAAGGCGCCGACCTACATTGCGGAGCTGGAGCGTATCGGCGTAACAGCCAGCGCCGAGCAGCGCGGCGGCCTGCTGGAGACTGCCGAGGTCGGCACGATGGTGTCGCTGCTCAGCGTCATTGATAATCCGAGGCAGGACGTTGACCTTATCGGTGTGATGCGCTCGCCGCTGTTCGGCTTCACCGAGCAGGAACTGGCAGATATTCGCCTTGTGGATCGCAAGATCAGCTATTATGACGCGCTTCTGCAGTCGCGAACGGATTTCCCGAAGGTGGAAACCTTTCTGCAGCGGCTGGACTTTCTGCGCACTTTTGCGTGCGATCAGCCGGTGTACCGCCTGCTGTGGGAAATTTACGATCAGACCGGTGCACTCGGCCTGTACGGCGCGCTGCCGAACGGCGCACAGCGCCAGAGCAACCTGCTGACATTCTTCGAGCGGGCGCGCTCGTTTGAGGGACAGGGCTTCCGCGGCCTGTTTGACTTTGTGCGCCTGCTGCGCGGCATGCTCGAGCAGGGCGAGGATTTCCAGACGGTCGGTGCCGAGGCCACCGGCGGTGCGGTCCGCATTCTGTCCATCCACAAGTCCAAAGGACTGGAATTTCCGGTCGTTATCGTGGCAGACTGCGCCAAGCAGTTCAACGACAGCGACCTCAAGGAGCCGGTGCTCGTGCACCAGAACCTCGGCTTCGGCAGCAAGTGCCGCGACCGTGACCGCGGTGTGCAGTATGACACCGCCGAGCGCATTGCGGTCTCGGTGCAGATGCGCCGCGAGATGATATCCGAAGAGCTGCGCGTATTATATGTAGCGATGACGCGCGCCAAGGAAAAACTGATTCTGACGGCAGCCACCGGCAGTCTGCGGAATTCGCTGAAAAAATGGTCGCTGCTGGCATCGCTCGATGAGCTGCCGCAGTACGCCATGGGCGCGGTGCGCACGCCGCTTGCGTGGATTCTGACACCGCTGCTGCGGCATCCGTGCGCGCGTGCGTTCCGCGAGGAGTATGCGCCTGAGGTGCCCGAGCACGGCACGGACAATGACGCATTCACGCTCAAGGTGTATTATCCGAGCGACCTGCAGCCGCAGGAAACTGAAATCCTGCGTTTCGAGGACAGGGAGACCGGCAACTGCACCGTGCAGCCGCACTTCGACTACCCGCATGCTTACCTCGCGGATCTGCCGAGCAAGCTGACCGCCACCGGTGTCGGCCGCGGCTACCGCGCAGACGAGGCCGCCGAGGAGACACCGCCTCCGCGGAAGGAGGTGCAGCTGCGCGCGCCGCTGTTCGAGCAGGGAGAAAAAAAGCTGACACCGGCCGAGATCGGCACAGCACACCACCTGTTCATGCAGTTCTGCGACTTTGACGCCGCCTGTGCGCCGAACGGCGTGGAAAACGAGCTGAACCGTCTGGCGGAAAAGAAGATTTTGTCCACAGAACAGGCGCATGCTGTGGATAAACGCAAGATCGAACGGTTTTTCGCCTCCGACCTGTACAAAACCTTTATGGCGGAAAACAAGGTGCGGCGTGAGTTCAAGTTCTCCGTGCTCGTTCCGGCGCAAGCGTATTTTCCGGTTGCGGCGGACGCACCCGAGGAAAATGTGCTCCTGCAGGGTGTTATCGACTGCCTGATCGAAACCAGGGACGGTTTTGTTATCCTTGACTTCAAGACCGACCGCATCAAGAAGGGCGGTGCGGTCGAGAGAGCCGAGCAGTACCGTCCGCAGCTGGCCGCCTACGCGCGTGCCGTGCATGAGATTTACGGCAGACCGGTCCGCGCCTGCGTGCTGTACTTTTTCCACACCGGCGATACCGAATGGGTGTCGCTTGACGAGGACTGACAGCATTTGACCGCCCGGCAGTTAAGAGCGTGTTAAGATTCATTTGCATGCATTGACATTGCGGCCGCACGATGGTAAATTGAGTACAACAAAAGCGAAGGGGCACCGGAAAAATACCGGACGGCTCCGCAGGACTTCAATATGCCACCATCATTCATTCCTCATTTCCAAATGAAAAATCCGCAGACGGGAACGTCTGCGGATTTTTCTATCTCTAATCTATCGAAAAGGAACAGGCTATATCAATTAAGCGCGATAGCGCGCATAAAATAGAATTTACTGTGCAAATTCGTAGCCCGTAGGCCTCTATCCTTAAAAATGTTTAATGAGAGCAAACCGGGAGCATGTATCGGCGCAGCGCGTCCAAGAATCCGCGCAAGGATAGCGCAGGTTTTACACCCTGAGAGGGAGAAAGTTTCCGTATGGGAACTTTCGGACAACTTTGGAACGGCCCACGGTCCGTTCCTGCGTGTCGGTGAAACTGTAGTTCCGCGACAGTTTATTGCACGGATTGCATAACACGCATGCGGCAAAAATCGTGAAAAACCGTCATATGCCCGCTTTACTTTACAGGGCAAAAAGGATATAATAAACTTAACTATCAAAAACGACCTATTTGGAGAAAAGGAGAACGACGAAATGGCGTATTATTTCAGTGAACCTTCGCATACCTTTAACGAATATCTGCTGGTACCGGGGTATTCCTCTGCGGAGTGCATGCCGGCGAACGTAAGCCTGCGCACACCAATCGTTAAGTACAAAAAGGGCGAGGAATCCGCGCTGTATGCCAACATTCCGATGGTTTCTGCAATCATGCAGGCGGTATCGGATGATCGTATGGCGATCGCACTGGCGCAGGAGGGCGGTATCTCCTTTATCTTCGGTTCGCAGTCGATCGAGAGCGAGGCTGCCATGGTTTCCCGCGTAAAGAGCTACAAGGCAGGCTTCATCGTATCCGACTCCAACGTAAAGCCGGACACCACCCTTGAGGAGGTTCTCAAGCTGAAGGAGCGCACCGGTCACTCCACCATGGCTGTTACCGATGACGGCACCGCTAACGGCAAGCTGCTCGGCATTGTCACCAGCCGCGACTACCGCGTTTCCCGCATGGAGCGCAGCGTTAAGGTTGAGGAGTTTATGACTCCGTTTGACAAGCTGATCACCGCTCCGGCAGATACCAGCCTCAAGATCGCAAACGACATCATCTGGGACAACAAGCTGAACTCTCTGCCGCTGGTAGACGACAAGCAGCACCTTGTTTATATGGTATTCCGCAAGGACTACGACAGCCACAAGGCAAACTCTCTTGAGCTGCTCGATGAGCACAAGCGTTATGTAGTCGGCGCAGGCATCAACACCCGCGACTACGCAGAGCGTGTTCCGGCACTGGTTGAGGCGGGCGCAGACGTTCTCTGCATTGACTCCTCCGAGGGCTTCTCCGAGTGGCAGAGCCGCACCCTGTCCTGGGTACGCGCAAAGTACGGCGACAGTGTAAAGGTCGGCGCGGGCAACGTTGTTGACCGTGAGGGCTTCCGTTTCCTCGCTGAGGCCGGCGCGGACTTCATCAAGGTCGGCATCGGCGGCGGCTCCATCTGCATCACTCGTGAGCAGAAGGGCATCGGCCGCGGTCAGGCTACCGCTCTGATCGAGGTTGCAGCCGCTCGTGACGAGTATTTCGAGGAGACCGGCATCTACATTCCGATCTGCTCGGACGGCGGTATCGTTCACGATTATCACTGCACGCTGGCGCTGGCTATGGGCGCTGACTTCCTCATGCTCGGCCGCTACTTCTCTCGTTTTGACGAGTCCCCGACGAACAAGGTCAACATCAACGGCAGCTACATGAAGGAATACTGGGGCGAGGGTTCTGCCCGTGCCCGCAACTGGCAGCGCTACGACATGGGCGGCGACAAGAAGCTGTCCTTCGAGGAAGGCGTTGACTCCTACGTTCCGTACGCAGGCTCGCTGAAGGACAACCTCGGCCTGACCCTGAGCAAGGTACGTTCCACCATGTGCAACTGCGGCTCTCTGTCCATTCCGGAGTTCCAGAAGAAGGCAAAGATCACGCTGGTATCCGCAACCTCGATCGTCGAGGGCGGCGCACACGATGTTGTGCTCAAGGAAACCTCATCTACGAGCAAATAAGCATAGTTTACTCACAAATTGCCCCACAGGTTATCTCTGCGGGGCAATTCTTATCGGAAATGAGATTGCATGAAGGGGGAGGGGCGCTATGCCTCAGAATAACAAGCCGGGACGCCGTCTGCTGCGGCAGCTGTACGGCTCGTGGTATCGCGTGCGGCATAATATCAGCATTTTTGTGAGATGGTGCCTGTTTGCGGTAATCATCGGCGTGGTCGTCGGCGCGGTCGGCGCGGCGTTTGAGCACGCGCTTGAATGGGCGACCGAAACCCGGCAGGAGCAGAGCTGGACACTGTATTTTCTGCCGCTGGTCGGTGTTTTCATTGCGTTCTGGTACAGTAAAATGGATATGCCGCTTGAGCGCGGCACTAACTTTATCCTGACCTCGGTGCGGCAGGATCATCCGGTACGGCTGCGGCTTGCGCCGAGCATCTTCATCACCTCGGTGCTGACCCATCTGTGCGGCGGCTCTGCCGGACGAGAAGGTGCGGCGCTGCAGCTCGGCGGTGCGATTTCGGGCAATATCGGACATCTGATGCACCTGGACGACAAGGATTCCCGCACAATCACCATGTGCGGCATGGCAGCGTGCTTTTCGGCGCTGTTCGGCACGCCGCTTGCGGCGAGCGTGTTCGCAATGGAGGTTATCAGCGTGGGCGTGATGTACTACGCGGCGCTGTTTCCGTCCATCCTTGCGAGCGTGATCGCGCATCAGGTAGCGCTGCAGCTTGGCGGCGGCACGACCGCGTTTACGCTCTCCGGTGTGCCGGGAAATACAGATGTGCTGCTCATTGTAAAGCTGGTGGCGTTCGGCGTGGTCTGCGCCGGACTGAGTGCGCTCGTGTGCATCATCTTCCATAAAATCGGCCATCTGTTCAAGCATTTTCTGCCGAATCAGTACGCGTGCATCGCGGTCGGCGGTGCTGTCGTTGTGCTTATCAGCCTGCTGCTCGGCACCCGAGACTACAACGGTGCAGGCATGCAGGTCATTGAACGCGCGATTGCCGGTCATGCGGCCTACGAGGCGTTTTTCCTCAAGCTGGTGCTGACGGCGATTACCATTGGCGTCGGCTATAAAGGCGGTGAGATCGTGCCCGTGCTGTTCATCGGTGCGACCTTCGGCGCCGCCTACGGCGGATTTTTCGGTCTGGCGCCGTCCTTTGCGGCCGGTCTCGGCATGACGGCTGTGTTCTGCGGCGTGACAAATTCGCCGCTCACATCCATCCTGTTGGCGTATGAGCTGTTCGGCGGTCAGAGCCTTTCGCTGTTCGCGCTGGTCATCGCCATCTCGTATATGCTCTCCGGCTACTACGGCCTGTACAGTGAGCAGAAGATCGTCTATTCCAAGCTCCAGCCGAGATATATCGACCGAAAAACCAAATAATCACACTAAGCTGAATTGTAGAGCGGGGTGACCTCAGAAGGTGAATTGCCCGAAAGGCAAGAGAAGCCACTCTGGAGTGTCCCGCCCTACATCTTATCCTTCGAAAGGAACAAAACCAATGCAGAATTTCAAAGGTGCAATTTTCGACATGGACGGCACGCTTTTGGACTCCATGCCGGTCTGGAAACGACTGACACAGCGCTACCTTGCGCAGTTCGACGTTCACATCACAGACGCGGACTACGCGGTATGCGAGGGCTTTTCCCAGCCGCAGGTCGCGGAGTATTTTCTGAAACGCTATCCGAACCTGCCGCTGACCCAGCAGCAGATGCTCGACGGCATGGACGAGATGATCACCTCGCGCTACGAGACGATTGCCCGGCCGAAGGACGGCGTGATCGACTTTCTCGAAGGTCTGCGCGCACGCGGCGTCAAAATGGCGATCGCTACGCTGACGGCACGCCGCCACGCGGAGAAGGCGCTCATCGACCGCGACATGATGAAATATTTCGAGTTCATGCTCACCATCGAGGACGTAGGCGTGCCCAAGTACGAGCCGGACATCTATCTCGAAGCCGCAAAGCGTCTCGGTCTGACGGCAGAGGAGTGCATGGTGTTCGAGGATGCGCCGTATGCGGGCGTAACGGCGAAAAAAGCCGGTTTTGCGCTCTGCGGCATGGCAGAGCCCGCCTACGCGGAGGGCGAAGACACGCTCCGGCAGGTGAGCGATGTGTTCGTCGAGCATTCCTTTGCCGAACTTGCGGATAAATTGTAAAAAACACTTGCAATATAACGCATCATGTCCTATTATATATAGGAAAGAGAGTATGGAGCTGCGTTAGAAATCCTAACGCGGCTTCCTTTTACGTTGGGAGGCTGAAATTTTTGGAACAACAGAATAAAATGGGCACCGCCAAAATGGGTCCGCTGATCTTTTCGATGGCACTGCCGGCGATGATCTCCATGATTATCAACTCGCTGTACAATATCGTAGACAGTATCTTCGTGGCCAAGTATTCGCAGGATGCGCTGGCGGCGGTTTCGCTCGTATATCCGCTGCAGATGCTGGTCGTGGCGATCGGTGTCGGCACAGGCGTGGGCGTAAACTCACTCATTGCGCGCCGTCTGGGTGAAAAGCGCCAGAAGCACGCGGACTCGGCGGCAGAGCACGGCGTTGCGCTGGCGGTTGTTGGCGGCATCGCATTCTTCATCCTCGGCTGGGGATTTTCGGGTGTATTCGTTGGCGCATTCGGTGCGAGCGAGGCGGTTTCGGCTTACGCTATCCAGTATTCGCACCTTGCGGTCGGCATGAGTATTTTTGTTATGATCTCGATGATGTGCGAGAAGATCCAGCAGTCCGGCGGCAACATGATCATCCCGATGTGTCAGGGCCTGACCGGCGCCATCATCAACATCATCCTTGACCCGCTGATGATCTTCGGCATCGGCCCGTTCCCGGAGATGGGCATCCGCGGTGCGGCGCTCGCGACCGTTATCGGCCAGATCTTCGGCATGGCGCTTGGTCTGTGGGGCGTGTTCCGTCAACAGAAGGTGCTGAATGTCAACATGCGCGAGTTCAAGTGGCGCGGACAGACGATCAAGGACATTTACCGTGTCGGCCTGCCGGGCATCGTCATGCAGAGCGTGGTTTCGGTTATGACGGCGGGCATGAACGGCATTTTGATTGCCTTCTCGCAGACGGCGGTCAACGTACTCGGTGTGTATTTCAAGCTGCAGACCTTCGTCTTTATGCCGGTATTCGGACTCAATCAGGGTGCGCTGCCTGTCATGGGCTACAACTACGGCGCGCGCAACCGCAAGCGCCTGATGGGTGCTTATAAGATCACGCTGACGGCGGCTGTCGTCATCATGGGTCTGGGTCTGGTGCTGTTCCAGCTGCTGCCCGAGCAGATGCTCATGCTGTTTGTGGACAAGTCCGATGCGGCGGCAGCACAGGAGATGATTGAGGTCGGCGTTCCGGCGCTCAAGACCATCAGCCTGTCCTTCCTCGGTGCAGCGTTTGGTATCATTAATTCCACAATGTTTCAGGCAACCGCACGCGGCATGAACAGCCTGATCGTGTCTGTCTGCCGTCAGCTGGTCGTTATCCTTCCGGCGGCATGGCTGCTGGGTCAGCAGTTTGGCCTGAATGCGGTATGGTATGCATTCCCGATCGCGGAGATCGCGGCATTCTTTATCTCGTATATTCTGCTCTGGCGCGAATACCGCACGGAGCTTCGATTCCTTGGTGTTGAAAGGGAGGCAAAGGCATGAAACGAATTGCCAGCTTTGAAGTAAACCATGACAAACTGAAGCCGGGTATGTATACCTCGCGTATCGACGGTGACATCACCACCTATGACATCCGCATGGTGTACCCGAATGCGGGCACTTACATCCAGCCGGCGGCGGGGCATACGTTCGAGCACCTGTTTGCAACGTATGCACGCAACTCGAAGTTTGCCGATCAGATCATCTACTGCGGCCCGATGGGCTGTCAGACCGGCTTTTACTTCCTTGTGCGCGATATGAAGCCGTCGGATGCGATTGCGCTCGTGCAGGAGAGCATGGCGTTTATCGCCGCTTACGAGGGCGAGATTCCGGGCGCGAGCCGCATTGAGTGCGGCAATTATCTGCTGCACGATCTGGCAGGCGCAAAGCAGCTTGCTGCGTCCATGATTCCCGTGCTCGAGGGCTGGAAAGAAGAAAATCTGATTTATGAAAAATAATGCTTGCATTTTCGGAAAACATGTGGTAAGATAATTTTACGACTGTTGGAGATATGTAAACATATCCGTGGAAAGAGGTGAAACAACATGAAACAGGGCATCCATCCCGACTACAAGCAGACCACGATCCGCTGTGCCTGCGGCAATGTCATTGAGACCGGCTCCACCAAGGAGAACATCGTCGTTGACGTTTGCTCCAAGTGCCACCCCTTCTTCACGGGTAAGCAGAAGCTGGTAGACACCGGCGGACGTGTTGATCGCTTCAAGAAGCGTTTCAATCTGGACAAGTAATGAGAAAAGCCATCGAAACGTGTTTTCGGTGGCTTTTTCGTTATCTGTTTGCAGATTGCGGAAGGGTGTTTGCGGCACAGGCGGTCTGGTGCGCTTGAACCGCGCAGGCGGTTCATCCTGTCCGGGCGGAAAGTTTTTCGCTGAACCTCAGCGGAGAGTTGCCGTCTGCGGACGGCAGGAGATTCGCCGTACCCACGGCGGTGGGCAAGAGGGTAGACACCTGCGGTTTCTACCCTCTTAACTCCCGTTTCCCTTTGTTTCTTAGCTTGGCGCAGACCAGAGACCGGCGACCGCTCCGAAATAGGGGTACGGCAGTCGGGTTACCCGTCTGTAGGGGCGCGCATTGCGCGTCCATTACTCGACCGATTCGCAGTTCTCGGATACCGTACTGCTACACAGGTGGTTTACTCTGCGCAGGCGCGGCATATCTGTGCCGCGCAACTCGTTTACGCGTTGTTATGGACAGCAACTACGAGTTTAATTTGATAACAGATGTTACCGCAGGGTGCGCTGACTTACAACGATAGGGCATTTTCTATATAACAAAAAATCCGCCACGGTTTGCCGTGACGGAAAAATATTCACTTTGTCTGCCTTTATATTACCGCAAATTGGACGGAAAATCAAGTCTTGTACGGTTTTGCGTTTGGGTGTAATAAATATAGAGGACAATTTAACAGCAAGGAGGAATTTTCCATGTCGTTTACCAATCAAACAGAAGAAAAGCAGATCGAACGGACGGTTCTGGTCGGTCTGTCGTGTCCGAGCTTCAACGCCGATCAGGATGCGGACGAGCGCACGATGGACGAGCTGCGCGCGCTGGCGGAGACTGCCGGTGCAGAGGCTGTTGCGATGACGCTGCAGCGCCGTCCGGCGCCGGATGCCCGCACGTTTATCGGTGAGGGCAAGGCGGAAGAGGTCAAGCAGCTTGCCGAGATGAACGACGCAAGTCTGATCTTGTTCGACAACGAGCTGTCGCCGTCGCAGATGAGCAATCTGGAAGAGCTGATCGGCCGCACGGTACTCGACCGCTCGGCGCTCATCCTCGATATTTTCGCGCAGCGTGCGCGCACCGGCGAGGGCAAGCTGCAGGTCGAGCTGGCGCAGTACCAGTACATTCTGCCGCGTCTGGCAGGTATGGGCAAGGCGATGAGCCGTCTCGGCGGCGGCATCGGCACGCGCGGCCCCGGTGAGAGCAAGCTGGAGAGCGACCGCCGTCACATCCGCAGCCGCATTGACAAGCTGCGCCGCGACTTGGAGCAGGTGCGGCAGGTGCGCTCCGTGCAGCGTCGCCAGCGCAAAAAGGCCGAGCTGCCGCTGGTTGCCATTGTCGGCTACACGAATGCGGGCAAGTCCACGCTGCTGAACACCCTGACCGGTGCGGGCATCGAGGCGAACGACCGCTTGTTCGATACGCTCGACCCGACCACGCGCAAAAAGCGCATTTCGGACACACAGGAGATACTCCTGTCCGACACCGTAGGCTTTATCCGCAAGCTGCCGCATCATCTCGTATCGGCGTTTAAGGCAACGCTCGAGGAGCTGGCGTATGCCGATCTGCTGCTGCATGTTGTGGACGTTTCGGACGAAAATTGGCAGATTCATGCACAGACTGTGGATAAGGTTGTGGCACAGCTCGGCGCACAGGATATTCCGCGCGTGATGGTGTACAACAAGGCGGATAAGTGCGATCCGGATGTCATTCCGTTCATTCGGCCGGATGAGGGCGTGAAGATTTCCGCAAAGAGCGGCGAGGGCATTGACGACCTGCTGACTGCCATCGAAAAGGCGCTCGGCAAGGGCAAGCATAAGGTAAAGCTGTGCATCCCGTACAGCGACGGCGCCGTGCTCGATATGCTGCACCGTGAAGCGCAGATCGACTCGACCGACTATGCCGCGGAAGGCACGATTGTCGAGGCGGTCGTGGATGATAAGACCTACGGCAGAGTTTCGACATACATTATGGATAATGAGTAATTAGTAATGAGAAATTAGAAATTAAGGTGCGCGAAGCGCATTTTGAATCATCGCGCATGGCGCGATACCGCAATTACTAACTACTAATTCCTAATTATTTAAGGATTTGCTGATGGAAAAAGACTACTTTGTGCCTTTTGCCGATTACGGCGAGGACAAATTTGAAGAAAAACGCTCCAAGTTCACCGGACGGCTGTGGCACGTTGAAACCGCCGAAGAGGCGGTAGCGAAGATAAAGGAGATGCGCGAGACCTACTGGGACGCGACACACAACTGCTACGCCTACATTCTCCGTGAAGGCAATGTGATGCGCTACTCGGATGACGGAGAACCGCAGGGAACGGCAGGCATGCCGATCCTCGAGGTGCTGCGCCACGAGAACCTGACCGACTGCGTTTGCGTTGTCACGCGCTATTTCGGCGGTATTCTGCTCGGCACGGGCGGATTGGTCCGCGCGTACACGCAGGGTGCGCAGGTGGCTGTCGCGGCGGCCGGTGCGCAGAGAATGAGCCTGTACACGGTGGCGCTCATCGCGTGCCCGTACAATCTGTACGAGATTATTCTGCACCTGCTGCCTGATCACGACTGCGCGGTCGAGGAGACCGACTACGGCGCGGATGTAACGCTGACCGTGACGCTGCCCGCCGGTCGGGAGGACGAGCTCAATCGGGCGCTTGCCGAAGCCACGGCAGGGCAGGTCTACGCCGAGGTCATGGAGACCCGATTCATGGGTCGGCGTGTCAAGTAAATATCGGCTTGCAAGGCTCACAAAATTCTGAAAAAATTTTTGTGAAAAAAAGAGGATTTTCAGATTTCGTTTCGTATAACTATTATGTGACGGATTCTCCGAGGCTGAGGAGGCGGTACATATGACCATTCGAGAGCAGAACGAACAGCGCGAGCACGCGGTGCTTGAGCCGTGGGCGACCTTTGCGGACAGCTCCGCAGGCAGGCTGCGCCCGATGGAACCGTGTCCGTACCGCACCTGCTTTCAGCGTGACCGGGACCGCATTATCCATTCAAAGGCGTTCCGGCGGCTGGGCAACAAGACGCAGGTATTTATCTCGCCGGAGGGTGACCACTACCGTGCTCGGCTGACGCATACGCTCGAGGTCGCGCAGATTGCGAGGACCATCGCGCGGGCGCTCGGACTCAACGAGGATTTGACCGAAGCGATCGCACTTGGACATGATCTCGGGCACACGCCGTTCGGCCACGCCGGAGAGGCGGCGCTTGACGAGGCTTGTCCATTCGGGTTTCGGCACAACGAGCAGAGTTTGCGCGTTGTGGATGTGCTCGAGGATTTGAACCTTACGCGCGAGGTGCGCAACGGCATTGTCTGCCATACTGGCAGGCGCAAGGCGAGTACGCCGGAAGGCCGCATTATCCACTTTGCCGACCGCATTGCCTACATCAACCATGATATTGATGACGCGGTACGCGCGGGCATTATCCGCGAGAACGATATTCCGCAGCATTTGAGGAAACGCCTGGGTGAGACGCACGGCAAGCGCATTGACACGCTGGTGACGGCGATGATCGAGTACGGTCAGCGGTATCTGGAGATCGGCATGGACGAGCAGATGCACGCGGACATGATGGAGCTGCGGCAGTTCATGTTCGATCATGTGTACCACGGCACGGCTGCACAGCGCGAGGAAAAACGCGCAAAATCCATGCTGCGCAGTTTGTATGAATATTTTATTGAGCATCCCGACGAGCTGCCGGATGATTACTTCGTGCTGCAGGCCCGGGGGGAGGCGCTCGAGCGGATCGCGTGCGACTATGTTGCAGGCATGACCGACCGCTACTCGATAGCGGTTTATAAGAATTTATTTATTCCGAAAAGCTGGAATAAGATTGAGGATTAACGAAAATGGGTATCATATATTCGTTTTCGTTCGATAAATAGGGAAGGAGGGGCACGAAATGCCGTTTGACCGTATATTTCTGGACGAGCTGTCAGCGCGGAACGACATTGTAGAGATCGTTTCGCAATATGTGCAGCTGAAAAAGAGCGGCGCGAACTATTTCGGTCTGTGTCCCTTCCACAATGAGAAAACCGGTTCGTTTTCGGTTTCGCCGGACAAGCAGATCTTTCACTGCTTCGGCTGCGGCGCAGGCGGCGGTGTCATCACCTTTATTATGAAGGCGGAAGGTCTGACCTTCCCGGATGCGGTACGCTATCTCGCCGAGCGGGCGGGCATGCAGATACCCGAACAGGGCGAAGCCGAGCGCAAAGCGGCGCGCCACAGAGAGCGTCTGTACGCGCTCTGCAGGGATGCTGGACGCTATTATTATGACACACTCTGGCGGCCGGAAAACCGAACCGCACAGCAGTATTTTATCAACCGAGGTCTGTCCCGAAGGACGATGAACCGTTTCGGACTCGGCTATGCACCGGATTCCTTCCACGCGCTCATCGATGCGATGACGGCCAAAGGCTACACGCGCGAGGAACTCATGGACGCCGGTCTGGTCAGCCGCAGCGAAAAGGGACATATTTACGACCGGTTCCGCAATCGTGTCATGTTCCCGATCATCGACGTGCGCGGTCATGTGATCGCATTCGGCGGCCGTGTGCTGGATGATTCCAAGCCGAAGTACCTGAACTCGCCGGAAACGCCGATCTTCCACAAGAGCCGCAATCTGTTTGCGCTCAACCTGTCAAAAAGCACGAAGAACGATTATTTTATCTTAGCCGAGGGCTATATGGATGTCATCGCGCTGCATCAGGCGGGATTTGATTCCGCGGTTGCATCGCTTGGCACCTCGCTGACCGAGGAGCAGGCGCGCATTATCGCGCGGCATACCGACCGCATTATCATCTCGTATGACGCGGACGGAGCCGGTCAGGCGGCGGCACAGCGCGCGATCGATATTCTGAAAAAATGTGATCTGCAGGTCAAGGTGCTGCGTATTCCGGGGGCCAAGGACCCGGATGAATTCATCAAGGCACGCGGCGCGGATGCGTTCCGCAATCTGATTGAACGCAGCGAGGACCACAACGCGTTCCGCATTGAACAGATCGCCGCAAAGTACGATCTTGAGGATGATGAAGCACGCGTGCTGTTCCTTAGAGATGCAGCGCGCATGCTCGCCGGCATCGAGAGCACCATCGAGCGCGAGGTCTACGCCGGACGTGCCGCCAAGATGGCAGGCGTGACCGCCGAAGCCATGAACGTTGAGGTTCGGCGCGAACTAGGCATTCAGCGCAAGCGGCGAAAGGCCGCCGAACGGCGTGAGATACGCTCTCCGGTCGGACTGGCGCAGCCGAAGGACAGGTCTCTGGCGTATACCGACATGAAATCCGCAAAGGCCGAGGAGAACGTGCTTAGACTTCTGTTCTCGGACCAGAAATTGATTGCCGTTGCCGAAAAGGACTTGCAGCCGGCGTGGTTTTCCGCACCGGTGCTGCGTAAGATATACGAGCGCGTGCTGGAGCTGAACCGAAACGACCAGATGGTCGATGTGCTGTCCTTTGAGGGATGGCTGGAGCCTAACGAAATGAGCCTGCTGTCCGCGATACTCGAACCCGGCATTCCGGCCGGAGAGCATCGAGGGGAACTGCAGGAATACATAAACACCATACGAATGCAGCGCGTCAAGGATGGAACCATTACGCAGGCGGGAGAGGACCCGCTGCTTACATTCGGACGCATCAAAAAACAAAACGCGGGAGGACAAACGATATGACGAAAGCAAACGCAAATGCAGCCGCAAACGCACAGGAGCAGCAGGCAGCACAGCAGCAGATCCTGCGCGACCTGCTCGCGCTTGGCAAGAAGAACGGCCGATTGACCCTCAAGGAGATCTCGGATGCACTGAGCCATCTGGAGCTGTCGAGCGAGGACATCGACAAGGTGTACGAGACGCTCGAGACCATGGGCATCGAGGTCGAGACGAACGGTGTGCTGGAGAAGGTCATCGGTGACGATGACGACTCCTTTGAGCCGGAGGAAGTGGAAGAGGTTCCGGAGGAAGAGCTGGTCGATACCTCTGCCATGGCTGAGACGTTCGCCATTGACGATCCGGTCCGCATGTATCTGAAGGAGATCGGTAAGGTCGATCTGCTGTCTCCTGAGGAGGAGGTAACGCTCGCAGAGCGCATGCAGAAGGGCAACGAGGCCGCAGAGCGTATCGCAAACGAAGGCGATGCCATTCCGGCGGAGGAGCGCGCACAGCTTGAGAAGGATATCAAGCTCGGCGACCGTGCAAAGAAGCGTCTGGCTGAGGCGAACCTGCGACTGGTTGTCTCCATTGCAAAGCGCTATGTCGGCCGCGGTATGCTGTTCCTCGATCTGATTCAGGAGGGCAACCTCGGTCTGATCAAGGCAGTTGAGAAGTTCGACAGCACCAAGGGCTTTAAGTTCTCTACCTACGCAACGTGGTGGATCCGTCAGGCGATCACCCGTGCGATTGCGGATCAGGCGCGTACGATCCGTATTCCGGTACACATGGTTGAGACCATCAACAAGGTTATCCGCGTTTCCCGCCAGCTGCTGCAGGAGCTGGGCCACGATCCCAGCCCGGAGGAGATCGCCAAGGAGATGAACATGCCGGTTGACCGTGTGCGCGACATCCTGAAGATCGCGCAGGAGCCGGTATCGCTCGAGACGCCGATCGGCGAGGAGGAGGATTCTCACCTCGGCGACTTCATCCCGGATGACGACGCGCCGGAACCGGCAGAGGCGGCCTCCTTTATGCTGCTCAAGGAGCAGCTCGTTGAGGTGCTCAAGACTCTGACGCCGCGTGAGGAAAAGGTTCTGCGCCTGCGCTTCGGCATCGAGGACGGCCATACCCGCACCCTCGAGGAGGTTGGCAAGGAATTCAACGTAACTCGCGAGCGTATCCGCCAGATCGAGGCAAAGGCGCTGCGTAAGCTGCGTCATCCGTCGCGCTCCAAGAAGCTGAAGGATTTCCTGAACTAAAGAAGCCCAAAGCCGCTTACCGACAGGTAAGCGGCTTTTTTATGGAAAACGGAGAATTGAGGATGGAGAATGCAACCGTTATGTTAATTCTCCGTTCTCAGTTACTGCGATATTCGAGATACCGCAAAAATGCTTGACCGCCGGAGATGCGTCTATCGTGTTGTAAAACTGCGGCAGAATATTGCCTGAGATCGGCGGAACGGCCAGCTGTGCAAAATGCCGTCACAGGCTTCCCTTTGTCAGATTGTGCGAAGGGTGTTTTTTCTTCCTTTGTGAAGTAGCACTAAAATTATATCATTTTATTTGTAAGAAATAAACAAAAGCGAGTGATTTTGCTGAAAATCTTTCAGAAATGCAAAAAACAAAGGAAAATTCGGATTTTTTATCAGAATGTGTGCGAAACGTACACTAAGTGGCCGCCGCTGTTATTCGACGGCGTTGTGAAAAATGCTACATGAAAATTGCACAAAAAACTGCTTGCATACCTGGTTTGTATGGTGTATAATAACGAAGAAGGGGAACGATCCAGCAAAGAGAGGATTGCTCCCGCGAAACAAAGCGCCCAGGAGTATAACGTGCCGGCAGGGCACGATGACAGGTTAGGGCAGGGGAGTGTAATATAAACTATGGCGAATTATCCGGTTAACAAGATCCGTAATGTATGTCTGATGGGTCACGGCGGCGACGGCAAGACCTCGCTGGTCGAGAGCCTGCTCAATATCGCCGGTGTAACCGACCGCGTTGGCAAGATCGCGGACGGCAACACGGTTTGTGACTTTGATCCCGAAGAGATCAAGCGCAAGTTTTCCATTTCCACGGCTGTAGCGCCGGTAGAGTGGAACGGCTGCAAGATCAATCTGCTCGATACCCCGGGTTTCTTTGATTTTGAAAGTGAAGTGCAGTGCGCACTGCGCGTTGCGGAGTCCGCGCTGATCGTCGCAACCGGCAAGTCCGGTCCGGGCGTCGGCACCGAAAAGGCTTGGGCTCACTGTGAGGAGCACGCAATGCCGCGTATGTTCTACATCTCCAAGATCGACGAGGAAAACTCGGATTACTATAACTCTCTGCACAAGCTGCAGAAGCAGTTCGGCGTATCGGTAGCGCCGATCGTTGTCCCGATTTTTGAGGGCAACCGCGATACCGTCGGCATTGTGGACTGCGTTATCCGCAAGGCGTACCGCATGGAAGGCAACAAGCGTGTCGAGATCCCGATCCCGGACAACATGAAGGACCGTATCGACCAGCACCGTGCAGCACTGTGCGAGAACATCGCCGAGCTGTCTGAGGACCTGATGGAGCGTTACTTCGCAGGCGAAGAGTTCTCGGATGAAGAGCTGATCGCCGGTATCCGTCAGGGTGTGAAGGATCTGGTTCTCGCGCCGGTATTCTGCGGCACTGCTGCAACCGGTATCGGCTCCTACGCACTGCTCAAGGGCATTGCGGACTACATGCCGTCTCCCGATGAAAAGCCGGTCGAGATCTGCGAGGACGAAAAGGGCGAGTTGATTGAGATCAACTGCACCCCGAACGGCTCTACCTGTGCATTTGTATTTAAGACGGTCGCTGACCAGTACGGCCGCTTCTCCTACTTTAAGGTTATGTCCGGCGAGGTCAAGCAGGATATGACGCTGGTCAACAAGCGTGCCGATGCAAACGAGAAGATGGGCCACATCTTCACTGTATGCGGCAAAAAGACGACCGAGGTTCCGGTGATCGGCTGCGGCGACATCGGCGCGGTTTCCAAGCTGGTTACCACCAAGACCGGCGATACGCTTTCGATGAGCGTTCGCAAGGTTGAGCTTGAGCCGATCGAGATTGCGCCGCCGTGCTACACGCAGGCAATCGCGCCTAAGGTAAAGGGCGTTGAGGAGAAGATCTCCACCGGTCTTGCTCGTCTGCATGATGAGGATCCGTCCTTCGATACCGAGTTCAACGCGGAAACCAAGCAGCACCTGATCTCCGGTGCCGGCGATATTCATCTGGACGTTCTGTGCTCCAAGCTGAAGGATAAGTTTGGCGTAGAGGTTACGCTGACCGACCCGATCGTTCCGTACCGCGAGAAGATCCGCAAGGCTGTTACGGTAGAAGGCAAGCATAAGAAGCAGTCCGGCGGCCATGGTCAGTACGGCCACGTTAAGATGGAATTTGCACCGTATGCCGAGGGCGATTACCTGTTCCAGGAGAAGATTTTCGGCGGTTCCGTACCGAAGAACTTCCATCCGGCAGTTGACAAGGGCATTCGCGAGGCGATGGAGCATGGCGTTCTGGCCGGCTATCCGATGGTTGGTCTGCGTGCAACCCTGCTCGACGGCTCCTACCACGATGTAGACTCCAACGAGCTGTCCTTCAAGATGGCGGCCCGTCTGGCCTACAAGGCTGGTATCCCGCAGGCAAATCCGGTTCTGCTCGAGCCTGTCTGCTCGCTCAAGGTCGTTATCCCGGATTCCTACATGGGCGATGTTATCGGCGATCTGAACAAGCGCCGCGGCCGCATCATGGGCATGAATCCGCTCGACGGCGGCAAGCAGGAGATCGTAGCCGAGTGCCCGATGGCAGAGCTTGGCGATTACGCGATCAAGCTGCGCTCCATGACGCAGGGCAGAGGCTCGTTTGTTTCCCAGTTCGAGCGCTACGATGAGGCACCGGTTCCGGTACAGGAAAAGGTTATCGCAGCGAATAAGGCTCGTCTGGAGGCGCTGAACAAGGAATAACATTCCCTGCATTTTGTGAAATTGAAACCGGCTGCGTGAGCGGCCGGTTTTTCTTTGGGAAAATTGAGATGTAATGATACGAAAATGGAAAATTGAAAATGGAGAATGGAAGATGAAATGTAATCGTAGGGCGGGGTACACCAGAGTGGCTTCTCTTGCGGCTTTGCCGCAATTCACCTTCTGCCTCACCCCGCCGGATGTAAATTCATCGGCAGCATTAATCTCGTAGGGGAGGCCATTGGCCTCCCGCACTATGGTTTAATGGATGCGTGGGCGACCACTGGTCGCCCCTACGGTTACACGATTGCAAGTGATTTACAAACGGCGGGGTGAGGGCACCCCGCCCTACAGTATAACGTAATCTTTACGTTCATTCTCAATTCTCCATTTTCCATTCTCCATTATGTCAATCGAAAAATTAACTTGTTGAATCATTGGGCTTTTTCTCCTATAATGAGATTTGAAGGGGGGTCTGCCCATGAAGAACAAACGAATGCGCTATATATCGATAACGGCGGCTATCCTGCTGGTTTTTGTGCTGCTGATGCTGCTGTTTTCCAACCGATCGGGAGATTTCAGCGCAATGGAAGCGCAGGACGGCGTACTGGATGCAACATCAGCGGACTTTTCGTCGGCGGTATATGAGATAGACGGTGAATGGACGTTCTATCCTGAGGTGCTCGGCAGCGGCGCAGAGCTGGACGCTGCCAAACCGGGAGAACGCGACGAATCCATTCCATACGGCTCATATCGGCTGAAAATACACGCGCAGCCGAAACAATACCTGACACTCGGCGGCTACTCATTCGATTACAGCACGCGCGTGCTGGTAAACGGCAGTGAAGTGCTCGAAATCGGCAAGGTGGGGGCGTCTGCGGCGGAGTCTGAGCCGCGCATCGACTACATGCTCATACCGATTTACACCGGCGAGGATGGCACGGTCGAGGTGGTCTGTCAGTACGCGAATTTCGTGCACCGCGAAGGCGGCGGTCTGACGCAGATGCATCTGTCCACTGCGGAGAACATCGACCACATGCGCCGAAGCCGGAATTTGTATTCCCTGGTGCTTGGCGGTTCGCTGTGCCTGTTCGGCATGTATTTTCTGCTGTTTGCGGTCTTTCAGGGCGAGATCAAGTATGTTTTCCTCGCGGTTATCTGCGCGTTGCTCGGCCTGCGCGACCAGAATTTCTATGTGCTGCATCTGCTGCCTGCAAATTACAACTGGGCAGTTCCATATCGGTTTCTGGTGCTGATGATTACGCTGCAGCCGTGTTTTCTGCTGCTTTTGCTGCAAAGCCTGTACGAAAAGCTGGCGAAGCCGATTGTTGTGCGGTGCTATGCGGTGCTGTATGCCGTGCTGGCGGCGGCGCATTTTATCCTGCCGACGCAGGATATCGCACCGCTGAGCAGGATCGGGTATTATCTCTCGATGCCGTTTTTCCTGTATCTGGTCGTACAGCTGATTCGGCGGTTCTGGCGTATCCGGCGGCTTGAGTGGGACGACGTGCTCGTTCTGCTCGGCTATCTGCTGCTGTTCGGGTCGAATGTATACGAGGCGGTATTCGGCCGTATCGTGATGACCATTACGCGCCACGGAGCGGCACCGCCGTATCTGCTGGTGTTCGTATTCCTGATCGCGGGAGCCATCAGTTTGAAGATCAACCGCCGGGAACAGGAGCTGTCCGAGAGCCGCCGTCAGCGCGAGGTGCTGACCCAGCTCAACCGGCTGAAAAGCGAATTTCTGCACCAGATGGCGCACGAACTGAAAACACCGCTCACGGTCATGAGCGGCTATGCGCAGCTGACCGACTGGCAGCTTGGCACCGGAGCGGTCAGCGCGGATGCGCATGAACACATGCAGACCATTTCGTCCGAGGCGCAGCGGCTTTCTGCGCTGGTATCGCGGCTGATCGATCTCGCCAACGGCGGCTCACCCGATATTGAGATGGGCGTCATTGACGCGGCGCAGCTGCTGTCCGGCGCGGTGGATGTGTGCCGTCCGATGCTGGAAAAGAAGCACAACCGGCTGGAAAGCGACAGTGGAGAGGGCATTACGCTCTGGGGCAATACGGAAATGCTGCTGCAGGTGCTCATCAATCTGACGGTCAATGCCAACCGTCACACGGAGAACGGCGTGATCGCCTACCGCATTGCGGACGAGGGCGAGCGGGTGTGCCTGCGTGTGAGCGACACCGGCAGCGGCATTGCGCCCGACCTGCTGCCGCATATCTTTGAGAAGGGCTGCAGCGGTGATGGAGGCAGCGGTATCGGCCTGACGATCTGCGCGGATGCAATGAAGATTCACCACGGCTTGCTCGAGGTGGAGCACACCGATGCAGACGGCACGGTGTTCCGGCTCGAACTGCCGAAAAAGCCGCTCAAAACACAAGGAGAGAACGATTGTGGAAGATAAACTGATTTTGCTGGTGGAGGACAACCCGCACATCATGGCGATCAACGATGCGGCACTGCACATGCGCGGTTACCGCACCCTGCAGGCGGAAACTGCACACAAGTGCCGGGAGCTGCTGTGCTTTCACGCGGTGGACTTGATCGTGCTGGATATTCTTCTGCCGGACGGCGACGGTGTGGCGCTGTGCCGCGAGATCAAGCAGGAATACGATGTGCCGATCCTGTTCCTGACCGCTATGGGCGAAAATGAGGATATCGTCAAGGGTCTGACCGCAGGCGGAGACGATTATCTGACAAAGCCGTATGATTTGGAGGTGTTCATGGCCCGCGTGGAAGCGCGTCTGCGTGCGGCGCACCCGAAGGAACGCGCAGTACGGCTTGGCCCGCTGCAGATGAATCTGCTGAGCGGACGCGCGTACATCGGAGAGACCGACCTGAACCTGACGCAGAAGGAATTTGCGGCGCTGCTGTATCTGGCGCGGCACCCGAACCGCAGCGTCAGCGCGCAGGAGCTGTACGAGGCGGTCTGGCAGCAGCCGATGGGAGCCGACCCGCATGCCGTGCGCATGACGATCTCACGGCTTAAGCAGAAGCTCGGCGGCGAGGATGCGAGGGTCACGGTCAATTCGTACCGCAGCAGCGGATATCGGCTCGAGGAGCAATAATTGAATATTTACAGCGGACGGCGAAGGTAACAAATTTGGTACCTTCGCCGTCCGCCGCCTTTTTGCCCTTATACTGAAAGTACGGTGAAATACCTGTATCCTCGGACGGTGCTCCGCGGTAAAGCAAGGGGAAAGCCGTGGAAACCGTTTATTTCATAAGGCAAGGAGGAAGAAAGATGAAAAAACGAATTTGCAGTTTGCTGCTGATATGCAGTATGCTGGCGGGTCTGCTGCCGCAGATCGTGCTGCCGCAGGCGGCGGCAGCGGATACTGCTGCAGAAAGAGACGGCTTTGGTCTGCCCACGGAAGAAAAAACGGGCATAACAGACGCAGCCACACTTCGTAATAACCCATACGGCACGTTGGGATGGGTTCCGCTGTTCCAGAACCACGAGCTGGTTGTAGCCGGTGTGGACTCGGATGAGTTCCAGACGACATACGAGGGCGCAGCCAACGGCGCCGCCAACGGCAAGGGCAAGGGCAGTCAGATGTCCACATTCCGGTGGAGCAACTCGACCGAGGTCGGCAATGCCGAGCGTATTGCGACTGTGGCGTTTGATCCGAACGGCACCGGCAAGGATGAATACATTGCGAATCTGGTATTTGATAAAAGTTCGGAACGGCTTCGTCTGTATGTGACGAACAAGGACCGCAGAGTATCGAATGTTGTCCAGATTGGAGATGGTAACGACACCGAATACATCAAGAAACTGAAATTCTACCAGACCCGCGCTATGCTGAGTCTGGCCGCAGGCGACTTTGACGGTGACGGCAAGGACACGCTGATGATCTATACGCCGGGCAATAACAAGGATACGGCTACTGTAGACAGCATTAAGGAGTATACGTTCAGCGGCAGCACACTGACTGACAACGGTCGCGTGATCAACCTCGGTGACGTCATCGACGGCGGCCGAGACGCGCTGAAGGCCATGCTGTACCACGACGGCAACGGCGATAACGAGCTGCGTGCGCATCTGAGCGTTGATATGGAAGTCGGCGACGTGGATATGGACGGTATCGACGAGCTGGCAATGACGGTCAACGTCAATGACCTGAAGGAGAAATCGTATGACGGTCATACCGACTACGAGAAATCCTATCTGACGGTTTACGATTACAACAACAATAAAAGCTGGAAGCAGATGATGAACAAGAAGCTGCTGAACAGCAATGACGGTGCAAGCGGTCGCGCCCGCTTTGCAGGCGTAACCATCGGTTATGTCAGCAATGCGCCGAGCGGCAGTATGCCGCCGGAAGTTGTTGCGGTAGGCTACTACGATAAGAATGGTAATTATCAGGACTGCGACTTCGACAAGAGCAAGCTGCTGGCGTACAGCTATCAGTACAGCACGAAGGATAATTCGTGGACAGAGAAATGCAAGGCCACCGAAGTTGTCACCAACGGCTTTACCAATACCGGCACCAAGGGTGACGATGTGCAGAATCCGATCGCGGTAGCGGCTGTTGCGGCGGACGGCGTGAACACCCAGGAATATCTGTTCATTTCCGGCAGTATGTATAAAGTCGGCACGGTGAACGGCAGTCAGCAGCTGTCTATCCTGGACGGCTCGGATAAGGGCCATGACCGCTGGCTGGGCGGCCGACTAATCAACAACAGCGGTATTCTGGACTATGCCGTCGGCAATTTTAACGGCAACAAGCAGGGCATGGAACAGGTATACTACGTTGAGTACCGCAAGCAGGAGACCTTCGACAAGCAGTTTTTGAAGATTGGTCAGCTTTATAAAAAATCGAGTACGAGCACCTCGGGCGGTCAGACAACGGTTACGCCGGACAGCACGTTCAGCCGCTGGGAGGATGACTGGACATACTATGACAAGAGCAACTGCAATCTGGCGATTGCAACGGCAGATGTAAACAACGATGCCATGCTTGCGAAGATCCAAAGCGTCAGCACCGGCTACACCGATCCGAAGGTAATGGCGATTCTGGAAGCGTCGCCGCACTTTGCGGAGGTGAATGACGGCGATATCGGAAACTCGCAGACCGGAATCGGATACAGTAAGGATAATACTGTAGCAGTAACGGCATCCGGTTCGTTTGGTTTTGATATCATGGCGGGCTTTGAATATGTTGCACCGCTGATTGAGACCGGCGGCGGTGTTGAATTTAATACCAGTCATACCTTTACTGTTGGTGCAACAAAATCTACAAGCAAGGAAATAACGGTCGAGTATTCTAATGATACGAACGACAATATGGTGCTCATGTATGCAACACCGATGACATATTACGAGTATCAGGTGAAGTATCCGGATGGCACAAAGAAGGGCAATTCGCCGAAGCTGACCAGTTCTATGACGCTGGCGGTTCCGGGTAATCCTTCGATGAACATGGTTTCGGTAGATACTTATAATAAGGCTGCTTCGGCGTACGAGGGTATGCAGCAGATTGGCAGCAACCTGCATCTGGGCACGTCCGGTCAGCCGAATACTTATCGTTCCAGTCTGCCGAGCGGTTCCCATTCGGAGCAATCCGGTAAAGTTGGTCATTACAAAGATTCGGGTACACAGCTGCAGAGTTTTACGGCTGCAACCAGCAGCGGCGTAACCTTTGATTACACCTATGAGGGTTCGGTGCAGATGTATGGTGTAGTTGGCGGCTTCAAGGCTGGCGGCGGTTATCACTGGGGAGCAAGCGCCGGAACCGAAAAGGTAAACACTGAGGAGATTACCAAGCTGGGCTCTGTTACCGGCGGCGGCGATTCGCGCTATAACTTTGACTGGAGCTTCGGCACATGGACGGTACCGTTCAACGGCGATGAAGTACCGGTACTGGGCTATGTTGTCAGCAATGTGACGGCACCGCCGTCTCCGGCGCAGGATCTGTCGCTGAGTGAGCAGACCACCAACAGTATGGTGCTGTCGTGGGAATCCGGCGACCGTCCGGCGGAGTATTACAAGATTTACCGCTACATTGAGAACAATAAGAATAAGCCGTTCGTATTGATTGACACCGTAGACGCATCGGAATCACCGAGTGGTGAATATGCGTATCAGCTGAAGGATCTTGCGTCGAACGAAGAGTATCAGTATACGATCACTTCCGGATATTATACCAGTAAGGAAGAGTCGGTTGAAAGCGAGATCGTTGTCGGCAAGACGCTGGCGAATGAGATGAGCCGTCCGATTATCAATGGACCGGACAAAGTAACCGTTCCGCTGAACGGCTCGACAACTTTCCGTGTGCAGGCTTCGACTCCGGCAGAATTTTCGAGCACGGATTATCAGTGGCAGAAGCGTCTGCCGGGAAGAAAGTGGACGGATATTGAAGGTGCTACGCAGGACACCTATACCGTAAAGTCGGTAACGAGCGAACTGAATGGTGCGATGTACCGCTGCGTGGTAACGTGTTATACCAAGTCGGCAACGCCGATTTCGTTCTACAGTGATGCGGCAACGCTGACGGTCGGTACACCGCAGGCAACCGCCGGTTTGACGGTATCCGGTACTTTGGAGGGCAGCGGCACTCAGGAGAAGCCGTATATCGGTCAGAGCAATTTCAACACGGTTAAAACCACGACAGAATCCGTAGAGACAACCGTTCCGTGCACCGTAAAAGTCGGCGACTTGACGCTGAATGTTTACAAGGTAAACAATCAAGAGGGAAAATATGTCGGCATCGGTGAAAAGAAGGAAGATGACGGTTCGGTATCGACCGTATACTACGCCGTAACAAAGACTGGCGAGACGTATACCGCAGGTTCGGAACTCACCATGAATACCACCTATCAGTGGAAGAACGGTGATGCAGACGCAGCAGTGCTGAGCACGATTACGCCGGAAACCGTGGTGATAGACAAAAACGAAAACGAAAAAGCAAAAGCAAAAGCGTTTACGTTGAACAGTGCAACGAATGTACCGACAGACGCGGAATACGACGAAAGCAAGTACCGGAACGGCGAGCAGTACCTGATTCACGGTAAGGATACTGTGACGGAGAACGAAACCACGTTTGACCGCTATATTCTCAGTACAATGGCTAAGTCGACCAGTGGTAGCGCCGGTGCGGAAGAGGACACCTATACTGTCAAGTATTATCAGCTGGTGAAGAAGACAGAGAACAGCTATGAACGGACCGAGCTGACCTGCACACAGCAGACGAAGCTGGGCGATTATGAGGAGCCTTCCTTCACACTGGTAACCGAGCAAGCGACAGTTGAAAATAAGGTTACTACATCTACGCCTGGTTCCGGTACGGCGCTGACCCTGACGACGAAAACGGCGGAAAAGGCGGAAAAGAACGGCTCTGCACTCGGCAATGTGGAGTACACGCTGACGATTACGAACACGTCGGACGGCACGGTCAGCACGATTGTCGGCAGAACAGACAGCAGCGGCACGGACAGCAAAACGTGGACCGCACCGACAGCCGGTCTGTATGCCATCACGACCACCGCGACCGGCGGCTTGACAAGTGATACGGTATATTATCTGGCAGGCGTGCAGAGTGTAGAGGACGGCGAGACCAGCACAACGGAGACCGTTTACACTCTTGAAAGCACTGTTGGCAAAGAAAACAAGATTACGAGCGTATACGGTACGCCGATTGCTCTGACCGTGCAGCAGCAGACTGTAACGAAAAACGGAAACGCTGTTACCGCAGGCAGCAAAACAGAGGTTACGGGAGATATCGCCTACACATGGCGTCAGTCCGGTCAGAGCGAGAGTAAGGAAACGGCTATCAATGGCAGCACTTTCCGACCGGAGAAGGCGGGAACCTATATCATCACGGCATACCAGAATTACAGCGATACTTCCAAGCGCACCAAGCTGGCGTCCACGACCATTACGGTAAAGCGCAAGCCGTTGGAGCTGTATGTAACCTGGGATAAGGATAACAGCGAGCATACTTCGACAGAGGCACCGGACAGCAAGAGCGCATTGGTGGTCAAGGCGGATGCGCTGGAGACAGGTGACTCCCTGCCGTCGGCAATTACAGCCGTATGTGCGCTGTATGATGACAAGGGCAATCGAAAGAACGTCAGCGGCCGCTTTGAGGTAACGATTGCGGTCAACGGTGAGGACGCGGCTGTGAAGTCGCTGCTCGAGAAGTACGAGCTGAATCTGACCAAGCGCATGCTGGTTGTCAAGCAGGACACCCTGAGCGTAACCTATCGCGCCGGTGAAGGCGGCTCGCTTAGTGCAAGCTACAACAGCGGCAACCTCGACCAGAAGTTTGAAAGCGGTAAGAACATCGCTAAGAACACCAGGCTGATGTTTGATGCCAAGAGCAACGACGGTTTCCTTGTAAAGGAATGGAAGGTCAACGGTCAGTCCATTACCGGTAATCCAAAGTACAAGGTGACGGAGATTCTGTCGAACGGCAAAAAGGTTGGCGAACGACTGACGGTAGCGGCGCTGACAGAAAAGCTGGACGTAGAAGTAGCCTTCAGCAGTGATTCGCACACGATTACCTTCAGCAGCGGCGAAGGCGGTAAGCTGACCGCAGCACTGAAGGACGGCGGTGCAGTCACGACCGGACAGAAGATTGCGGAAGGCGCAAATGTGACGTTCACGGCTGCGCCGAACAGCGGTATGTCGGTAGCACGCTGGGTGGTGGACGACAAGCCGTATTACTGGCCGGGTACGACCGATTTGTACCGTGAGTCCACGCTGACACTGGAAAATGTGCAGAAGGAACGCAAGGTAGCGGTAGAGTTCAGCAAGGCAGGCACCTATAGGCTCACCTTCAACATCGAGTCGGAAACCGGCAGCACCTTGCCGTCCGTGCAGACCTCGGCGAAGCTGGCAGACGGCACTGCGGCAGATCTGAATGCGGTGCCGGACGGTGCGGCAGTAACGTTTGCACTGGAAAATCTGGGCAGCAACTACACGGTCAAGACGTGGAAGGTGGATGGTAAGGAAGCCGCAAATTCGGGTACGCAGAAGCAGTTTACGCTGCGCAATATCACTGGAACGCATACGGTTACGGCTGTGATCAATGCGGCGCAGGAGGTAATGCTGACCTTCAAGGCAGTGGATGCAAAGGGTGACCTGATAAACGCAGACATTGCTTCCGTTACCGCAAAGATTAAAAACGGCAATGCGATTACCAGCGGCAGTACGGTTGGCAATTATTCGACGATTGAGTTTGCTGCTGCGGTAAACGAGAATTACTATGTTTCTAAATGGACTGGTGCGGAAGCGGATGCAAAGGATTCGGCAAAGGCCTCCATCGCAAGTCTGGAAAAGACCACTGAGGTTATCGCACATATCGCGGAGAAGCCGCAGGTGACGGTGGCTGCGCCGGTCAACGGCACAGTCGAAGTTGCTGGCACACGCGGTATCCAGAATGTTGTATTGACTGGTGCTGAGGGTGAAAACGGTCATGTGAATATGAACAGCACGGCAGCAATCACGGCAACACCAAACGACGGTTATTTCGTGCAGAAAATCATGGTTACGGCTGATGGTGCAACGCAGACATTCGATTACGACAATGCGCAGGCTTATCAGTCGGGCAAGGTAGCGAAGGATGATATCCAGATTACGAAGGATACCTTGGTTCAGGTAATCTTTGCCGAGAAGCCGGTGATAACCTTTGGCGGTGACACTCACATCACCGTAACGGCAAAGCAGGGTAACAAGACGCTGAGCACCGGCGATCATGTCGAGAAGTACAGCGGCGATATCGTATTTACGGCAACACCGGATGATGGCTACGAGACTGACAACTGGAACGTTACCGGTTGGACGAATGTCAACGGAGCAGAAAATGATAACACCACTTATACCCGGAGTGGCTCTATCGAAAGCAATGTAGAAGTTCATGCAACGTCTAAGGCGCTCCCGCAGTACGACTTCACCCTGTCCGTTGATTCGCTCGGTGACGAGGGAGACGGCGGCACGGTTTCCGCAGAAATCACCCGCAAGGGCATGCGCGCATACAAGCAGGAGAACCTCGAAGCAGGCACGCACAGCTTCTACCGCGACTCGGATATCACGATCACGGCGGTGCCGAACGCAGGCTACCGCGTACAGGACTGGACCATCAACGGCCAGACCACGGCGGATACCGCAGTGAGCAAGACGCTGAGCAATCTGCGGGGTGAAACGACGGTTCAGGTTCGCTTTGTCAAGCTGGTGACCGGCATTACCTTCGGTCCGACGGACGAAACAAGCGAAGGCGGCTATATCAGCGCGGCAGAGGCGAATGAAACGTCTATCCTCGGTGATGCGGCTACCGGCGCGAATATTGCGGCAAGCGTGCCGATCAAGTTCACGGCAGAGGTAAAGCCTGGTTACGAAATCGAAGGCTGGTACGTCAATAATGTGCGTGATGACAGCGCAGGCACAGGCGAAACCTATACCTATCCAAACACGACCAGTGCAAACTCGATTTACATTGCACCGAGGTTCCAGCAGGTCGAGTACAACATCACCACCGGTGATAACGTCACCGTAAACGGACAGAACAGCACAACCGCACGCGGCGGCGAGTCGCTCACCTTTACGGCAGTACCGCCAGCAGGTCAGAATGTGACCGGCTGGACGGTCAACGGCAAGGCAGTTGCCGGTAACGGCAATACGCTGACGTGGACGGTCGAGAACGGCTGTCTCACGAAGCCGAACGTAACGGCATATCATGTTGAAGCACAGTTCAGCGCAGGAGAGTACGAAGTAACGTATAGCCAGCCGGCGGGCGGCACGCTGAGTGCATCGGTTGCAGCCGGCACACAGGTCAACGGCGGCACTAAGGTTGCCTTCACCGCAGAACCCGATAAGGGTTATGAGATTGACGAGTGGACGGTAAACGGTCATTCGGTTGCCAACAGCGGCAGCACCTACACCCTGAACGTAACCGAAAACAGCACGGTTGCAGTCACCTTCAAGGCAATGGTTCCGGTCAGCGCCGTGCCGAACGGCAGAAACGGCAATATCGCCATCACCGCAAACGGCAAGACAATAACGGACGGCTATGTTTCCTCTGGTTCGGACGTAACCTTCACCGTAACGCCGGAGAATACGGACGATATGGTGCAGGCATGGCAGGTGAACGGCTCGACAGTCGCTGAGATGACCGATACGGCAGATGCACCGCTCACTTATACGGTCAAGAATGTAACCGCAAAGACTGAGGTTTCCGCAACGCTGATTGAGCGCCCGACATACACCATTACGGTAACAAGCGAGGGCAGCGGTACGGCGTCGGCAGAACCGGCAAGCGTCAAGCGCGGCGGCAGCACGACTGTTACCGCAGTACCGAGCAGCAATAGCTACTATCTCAAGGAATGGTCGGTTAACGGCGGTGCTGCACAGGCTGCATCCGGCAATACGCTGGCACTGACGGAAATTCGCAGGGATACGACGGTCAAGGCCGTATTTGACGGCGCGATCAACTACGATGTAACCCTGGATGTTCAGGATGCAGATACCGGCACAACGGTTGCTGCAGCGGCAAACGGCAAGGCCATTACGCCGCAGAAGAACAGTCCGGCAAGTGTTACCCGCGGCAGCAAGATCGTATTCACGGCAACGCCTGCCGTAGAAAACGGACGAAACAAGCAGATGGTCGCACAGTGGATGGTAAACGGTGTAGATCAGAATAACATCTCTAACGAGCTGGTTATCCCGAGCCTGACCGGCAAGACCGATGTAGCTGTCAAGTTCGTTCCCTACAAAGGTTTCGCCATTCCGACCGGCGGCATCGGCTGGAAGGTCTCCGATGTGAAGCGTACACCGGACGATACCAAGCCGGAGACTGAAATCCGCAAAAACGGCGATCTGACATTCACAGTCGGTCTGGCAGGTGACTACACGGTAATCAGCAAGCTGGTCATCAACGGCTACGACTGCATCAACGGCAAACTTGCCGAACATGCAACGCTGCATGGCTGTGACGCAGTGGAAGCCAGGAAGAACGCAAACGGCAGCTACACCGTCACGATCAAGAACGTAACGGCAGTGCCGGATATGAGCGTAGAAGCACATCGGGTAATCATCGGCGATCTGACCGTTCCGGAGAAATTCAAAAATATTCCGGAACTGGATACGGTCGAAAAGATTCAGACAAAGCTGGCAGCGGAACTGACCGGCAGGAAGGATGGCGTGGCATTCTACGACATCGCGCTTAAATACTATGACAGCGGCAAGTGGATTCCGGTAAACGAAAACAACTTCCCGGCGGACGGTGTAGACGTTGTTCTGCCGTATCCGAACGGTACGGACAGCAAGGATACCTTCCAAATCGTCCATATGCTGACCAAGACCGGTTCCGAGGGCAAGATCGAGAAGTTTACCCATATCACCAAGGAGACCGATGGTCTGCGGTTCCATGTAACCAGCCTGTCTCCGTTCGGCGTAAGCTGGACGAAGTATACCGCGCCGACGTCGGGCGGCGGCGGTGGCGGCGGCGGAGCCGTTGCCCCGACCACCTACGACATCGTGATCCCGTCCGCACTGGCGAATACCGTCAAGGCGGATAAGACCAAGGCGGCCGCAGGCGACACCGTAACGCTGACTGTTGCCGGAGAAGGTACGCTGACTGTCACGGACGTAAACGGCAAGACGGTTGCCCTGACCGATCTCGGCAGCGGCAAATACACCTTTAAGATGCCGGCGGCTAAGGTCAGCGTGGGCTTCAAGACTACCGCAGACCAGCCGTGCGATGGCGGCAAGGATTGTCCGTCCGCACCGTTTACAGATGTAGATACTGCAAAGTGGTATCATCTGTCCATTGATTATGTGCTCACGCACAAAATGATGAACGGTGTATCGAGCCGTGCATTTGCACCGAATGCCAACCTGACGCGCGGTATGCTCGTGCAGATCCTGTATAACCTGGAAGGCAAGCCGAAGGGCACAGCAGCGAACTTCTCGGATGTGCAGGCTGACGCATGGTATGCCGAAGCAGTCGGCTGGGCAGCGTCCAGTAAGGTCGTAACCGGCTATGCAGACGGTACCTTCCGACCGAATGCAGCCGTCACCCGCGAGCAGGCGGCAGCGATCCTGTATCGCTACGCCCAGAGCAAGGGTATCGACGTAAGCGTGGGTGAGAATACCAATATTCTCAGCTATGTGGATGTTCAGCAGGCAAGTGAGTACGCGATTCCGGCTCTGCAGTGGGCAGTCGGCGCAGGCGTGCTGAACGGTAAGAATGGCGGCCGTCTGGCACCGACCGGCACCGCCACCCGTGCCGAGATCGCAGCGATCATGCAGCGCTGGTGCGAAAACATCATCAAGTAACGGCAGACAAAACAGCAGGACAGAGAAAGGGCTGACCCGACGGGTCAGCCCTTTTTTATGCGGTTGAATAATGGAGAATGGAAAATGGAGAATGGAAAATTGACGTGACGATTTTCTGTTGCGTGGGCGGCCAATGACCGCCCCTACGGTTACGCGTGTGCAGGTTGTTTGATACGGTGCGCCGAGTCGTCGCACCCTACGGTATAGTCTTACATCAGATACAATTCGTAGATGCCGTCCGTAACAACGCGCAAACGAGTTGCGCAACACTGTTATGTTGCGCCTGCGAAGAGTAGCTGGTATGTGTAGAAGCAATGTATCTGGCACTGCGCAGAGGTAGAGAAATGGGAGCACACTGTGCTCCCCTACGGAAGAAAAAATCCTCTGCCGTTCTCCTTTTCGAAGCGGTCGCCGCTCTCCGATTTTCGCTAGACTATCCCAAAGGGAAAGGGGTGATTCACAAGAGGGTGGAAACCTTGGTGTCTACCCTCTTGTGCCCCTGCCGGGCAGGCAAGATTCGTTCGCTTCGCAAGCGATTACTCTGCAAGCATCGCTGCGCCCACCAGACCTGCGTCATTGCCGAGCGACGCACAGACGATCTCGGTATTTCGGTCCTCACCGCGGAAGGTCTGCGGGAAAGTGAGCATGCGCAGCGGCTCGAGCAGCTTTTCGCCATAGCCCGCCAGTCCGCCGCCGAGCACGATACTCTCCGGCTGGAACAGATTCACAAAACTTGCCAGACCGTTCGCCAGATTGCCGCAGTATTCGTCGAACAGCTCCTGCGCGAGCGCGTCACCTGTGTCTACTGCATCGCAGATCTGCTTGGCGTTCAGCTGACCCTTGTGTACGGCAAGCACGCTCTTTCGTCCGTCCTCGAGCGCACGCTCGGCAAACCGCACGAGCGAAGCCGCCGAGCAGTACGCCTCCAGACAGCCGTGCCGTCCGCAGTTGCACGGCTCGCCGTCTTTTCGGATCACCATGTGCCCGATCTCACCGGCAATGCCGTTGCAGCCGGTGTACAGCTGGCCGTTAATGATAATGCCGCCGCCAACGCCGGTGCCGAGCGTTACCATCAGCATGTTGCGCGTGCCCTTGGCCGCACCGGCAGTCGCTTCGCCGAGCGCGGCGCAGTTCGCGTCGTTATCCAGATGCACCGGACAGCCGAACTCAGGCAAAAACGCATCCGCAAAGCTGACGTTATTCAGACCCAGATTGGTGCCGAACCGCAGGGTGCAGGTTTTCTTGTCAAACGAGCCGGGCACGCCGATGCCGATCGCCGTTACGTCCTCTACCGCACAGCTGTGCGCCTTGCACAGCGAGAGCGCCAGCGTTTTCATATCTGCTTTCAGGCCGGCTGCGTTGCCGGTCCGGGTCGGAAGGCTGTCCTTGCACAGCAGCGTGCCGTCCTCGGTGCAGAGCGCCGCCTTGACGGTCGTGCCGCCCAGATCAATACCGATTCTCACAGCAAATCCTCCTCGTCGAACAGATGCAGGCCGCGGCCCTTGAAATAGTTGTTCAGCCGCTCCACACTGCTGTTGATGATCAGCTCCTCCGGGAAACCAATTTCCTCGAGCATTTCCAGTGCGCCCTCCACATGACCGACGCGGTAGCAGATATGGCTGTCGCTGTCCACCGAGATAGGCACCTCATACTTCATGCACAGGCGGGCGATGTCCATGCAGTTGTCATGGCTGCCCTTACGGATGGACAGAGATGCGTTGTTAATTTCTACAATCTTGCCGTGGTCGTTGCAGCGGCTGATGATGTACTCGTGGTCGAACGGGAAGTTGGAGTTGCCGAGGTGGCCGAACGCGTTGACATACGGGTTGTACAGGATGGCCTCGAGCGCCGCCGTGTGCACGCTGCTGTCCACCGGCGGGAACATGCACTCGTGGAAGGATGCGAGCGCAAACTCAACGGGCTTGAGACTCTTGTTGGAAATGACGTTGATGCCGCCTGCCGGAGCAGTGATGTCGAATTCAATGCCGCGAATGACCGTTACCTTGCCAATCTTGCGCGGGATAAGGTCCAGGTTGGAGAAATGCCACTCGTGCGGGCCGTCCGGATTGGTGGGGCCGTGGTTGGTGATGGCGATAGCCGCAAGACCGCGGTCCTCGGCCGCCTGCACCATTTCGGTGAGCGTGCTGAACGCGTGGTCGGTTACACTGGTGTGGGTATGCAGGTCTGCGATGATTTGCATGGGAAAAGGCTCCTTTTGACGTATGATTTTTGGGGGTAAGATGAAAGGCGGACACATGGGTCCGCCTCTGTATTTGCAGTTCGCTGAACCGCCGGTATGCGATTGTTTATCGGCGGTGTCTGCGCGGATAATCATCGTTATCGTAGCGCTTGCGCATCGCCTTGCGGCGACGGCGGCGCCGGATTCCGCCGAATGTGATGTTGAACAGAATGTACAGCACGATGAAGATTGCGGCTGCGATCAGCACGATTTTGAACACGGTGCTCTGGAAGAAATGGCTCAGCTTGTCCGAGTAATAGAGTACGCGGCTCATTTCCACATCGCTGAGCGCGACCAGTTCGACCGTGCCGTAGGACGTGCCGTTGTAGCTGTATGTCATGCTGCCGACCACATCACCGGCCTTGATGGGCGCATCAACGGCTTCCGGCAGATTGGGTGTCGCTTCCAGCGAATCGGTCTCTACATCGGCAGGGAGCAGCGCTACCAGATCGTTTTTTGCGGTCAGCACCAGCTGATCGGTCTGCGTGGACAGATCCACCTTTACATGGGCGAGCGTGTCGCCCTTTTTCGCAACGGTCTTGGTCTTAAAGTGGGTGAAGCCCCACTGATACAGCGATTTGGTATCCGTGAAGCTGGCCGCTACCGTCGGGTACTCCTTGGACGAGGCGGCACTGCCGAGCACGACCGAATACAGCTTGGCATCGCCGTACTCCGCGTAGCCGACAAAGCAGTTGCCCGCCTGCGAGGTATGTCCGGTTTTGATGCCCTTGTTGTACGGGTACGACCACGGATTGAACGAGCTGAAGATGAGCTGGTTGGTGGTGAAGATGATGCGTTCCTCGTGCATGTTGGTCTTGGGCATACGGTACTGCACGGTGTCGATAATGTTGGTGAACGTGTCGTTCTTCATGGCCTCGCGGGCAATGAGGTACAGATCACGGGCGGTGGTGTAGTGGTCTTCTTCGTGCAGGCCGCACGGGTTGCAGAAATGCGTTCCGGTGCAGCCAAGCTCCTCGGCGCGGGTGTTCATCATGTCCACAAAGTGCTCGCTCGTGCCGCCGACATGGCGCGCGAGCATGTACGCCGCCTCGTTTGCGGAGGGCAGCATAAGCGCATACAGCAGGTCGATGACGCGCACGGTCTCACCGACCTTGATGTCTGCGTTCGAGCTGTCCGATGTAACCTTGGCGAAGTCGCCCTGTTCGGCTGTGACGGTCTCGTTCAGATCCTTGACATTCTCAAGCGTCAGCAGCGCGGTCATAATTTTGGTCGTGGACGCCGGATACCGCTTTTCGTCCGCATTTTTCTCATACAGCACCATGTCGGAATCCGGGCTGATGAGCAGGGCGGCGGTAGCCGTTACGGCAGGCGCTTCGCTTGCCGCTGCGATAACGTCCTTGTCGTTGTCGGCGGTCGCGTCCTTGGAATCCTTGCTGTCGGCAGAATCTGTGCTGCCCGAATCGATGGACGAGGTGTCCGTGCTGTCGGAATCGGTGGACGAGGTGTCCGTGCTGTCGGAATCCGACTGGCTCGATGAGGTATCACTCTCGTCATTCACGGCATAAGCGCGGGTGATCGGCGCCGCACCAAGCAGCAGTGTAAAGCACAGCGCCAGTGCGGTAAGACGGTTTTTGAAATTATTGCTCTTCATCGGTATCTCCTAAAGAAAAATCGGCATCGGTGAAGTGCCCGCGCAGAACCGCCGGCTTGGGCGGTGTGCGCCGCAGCGGATCGTAGCGGAAAGAACGGCAGTGATCGGTGCCGTTTACCACACCGCGTTTGCGGCAGGCAATGCGTTCGCCGTCCGCCAGCGGAGAGCCGTGCGCGCAGTAGGTGCAGCGCGGTTCTATATTTTTTCGCAGCAGCTTTTTGAGCCTCATGCGTGGTCACTCCAGTCGTGATAAAATCAGGTGAAAAAGTGTCCGACAGGATCAGTATCGGCGGACACAAGACATATATAAATATTATATATCATTTCCTGCGCTTTTTCCACCCCCAAATTGGATACAAAGCGGAAACGAACAGCACAGCAAGCGTATACCGGAACCGTACCGATATCGGTGTCAGCTCCGGTGAGGAAACCGTCAGCACGGCAGGCGAGAGGGAAAACAGGAAAGCCGTCAGCACAGCTGCGAGCGTACCGTGCAGCAGCTTTGCGGCAAACAGGCCGCGCACCGGCAAATCGTGTGCTTCCGCGAGGGCGCGCACCTGAAACTGCACAGCCAGTCCGCCAAATCCCAGCAGGAAGGACGCAAGCGTCAGCCGTGTCCTGCGCGGCAGCGTCAGCACCGTCAGCTCGTCTAAGCCGTTAGTCAGCTCGATCATGCCGTCCAGTACGTTTCCGTACGGCAAAAGTGCAAAAACCGGCGAAAGCAGCCGCAGCAGGATGGAAAACATGGTCAGAAATGCCGTCACGGTCAGCGCCGTGGACGCTGCCTGCTGTACGGACGCGCAGAAAATCGAGGGGAATGAGGTGCGGTTCCGGTTATGGATACGCTGCGACACGGCAGATAATGGGGTACGCGCGGAAAACAATCCGACGATCAGTGCCGAAACGATATGTATCCCGTATAGCATCGCGCCTGCCTGCGCGGAGCCGAACACGCCGAGACCAACCAGTCCGATGCAGAAGCCCGGACTGGCGCAGTTGCAGAACCGGTTCACGCGCTCTGCCGCTTCGCGGGAAAGCACACCCTCGGAGAGCAGCGCACATGCGGTCGTGGCGCCGACCGGATACCCGCCGATGAGTCCGAGCACCAGTGCAGGCGCAGCCTCGGGCGGCAGGCCGTATAAGCGGGCAAGCGGCTTTGCCAGCAGCGGCGACAGCCGCGCGGTATCACAGCGGACAAGCAGTCCGCTGACAACGAAAAACGGAAATAAAGCCGGTAAGGCCTGCACTGCGGCTAAAGAAAGCCCCTCGCGGACACCATCCGCGCAGGCAGTCGGGCAAAGCAAAAACGCGGCAAAAAGAGCCAGCGATAAGAACAGCTTCATAGCGTCACCTCGGAACAGTGTATGAGAAGCAGGAAAGTTTCAGTACGTTTATACATAACATATACCGTTATACCTGATATACCGTAGGGCGGGGCACCCTCACCCCGCCGTATCTGTCTGGTCTGCACAATCTACCCCGTAGGGGAGCACATTGTGCTCCCACGTAACGTGAAATCATGCGGTTTTGGCCGTTCCTTGCGCAGACTCCGGTCGCGTTGCGGGCGAACACTGTTCGCCCCTACGGCTACGCATCTGCAAATGAGTTACACGGCGGGGTGAGGGCAGAAGGTGAATTGCGGCAAAGCCGCAAGAGAAGCCACTCTGGAGTGCCTCGCCCTGCGGAGAAGGTAAAATGCGATATGAAGGTGGCGCAACATGCTAAAAGATAACTTATACGCCGAACTCATGGAGGACCTCCACCCAAACCGCCCGCGTGTGGAAATCCTCGGAGATAGCCGGGTGATCGTGGAGAACCACTGCGGCATACAGGAATACGACGACAGCATCCTGCGCGTCAGATGCCGCGGGTGCGAGGTACGCATTCTGGGTGCAGACCTGGAGCTGACGGCGCTTTCCATGGACGAACTGGCGGTGATCGGCGTGATCTCGTCGGTGGAATACATTACGACCGAGTGAGGAAGGAGGAGCGCGAATGATCGGGCGGCTGTGGCTGCTGGCTTGCGGGCAGGTGCGCGTGCGCGTGACAGGCGCAAGCCTGACGCGGTTTCTCAACCTGTGCGCGGCGCAGGGTATCACGCTGCGGCAGATGGACCGCACGGCATGGAATGAGCTGCACGCAACCCTGTCCATCCGGGATTTCCGGACGCTCAGGCGGCACATGGGCCGCACGGGATGTCGCGTGCATATTCTCCGGAAACGCGGTCTGCCGTTCCTTGCGGCGCGTCTGCGTCCGCGTACGGCGCTCTGGGGCGGAGCCGTATTCGCCGCGGCACTGTGCTGGCTGCTCGGCACGCATGTATGGGCGATACAGACCGAGATCGCACCGGCGATAGACGAAACGGCTGTCATGCAGCAGCTGAGCGAAATGGGGGTGCATATCGGCATGCCCATCAAGGACCTGAACACCCGTCAGATACGGTGGAAGATGATGCAGCTGCAGCCGAATATCACGTTTTTTTCGCTCAATCTGCGGGGCAACAGCCTGACCGTGGTCGCCTACGGCAGCACCGACCCGCCGGAGGTACTGGACGAGCACGCGGTCACCAAGGTGGTGGCCACGCGGGACGGCGTGGTAACGCAGGTGCGTGCGCTCGAGGGACAGCCAATGGTGCAGGCAGGAGATGCCGTGCAGACCGGTGATACGCTCATCAGCGGCCTGGTGGAGCCGACACGCGAAGGCGGAAAGTACCGCACAGCGCATGCGCACGGCACCGTGCAGGCGTACACCACGCATACGGTTCAGGCGGCGCGGCCGCTCACCGAGCAGAGCAAGCGATATACGGGTAAAATTCGTCATCAATATGCACTGGTGATGGGAAATAAACGGTTAAATTTCTATATTGGCAGTGGAATTGCAGGGGGCACTTGTGATAAAATAATAACGACCAGACATTTTTGGCTGTCGGACAGCGTGGTGCTGCCGGTGGCGCTGGTCACACAAACGTATACATTCTACGAGCGGGAGCCGACGACGCGCACCGCCGAGGACGTGCGGGTGGCTATGCTGTCGCGCGCACTGGGCGAGACAGCCGCGGATATCGACGGCATGGTGACGAGCCACAGCGAAACGCTCACCGAGCAGAACGGCGCGGCAGTGCTGTACCTCACCGTCCACGCCGAGGAGCAGATCGGCACCGAGGCCGTGGATGACAGTACCGTTCCGGAGGAAAATGCGGAGATGGAGCAAGTGCCGTAGAGACAGAAAAGGAGACGCCTATGAACCGTAAACCCGCGACGATTCTCACAGGACTGAGCACCGCAGCAGCATTTGTCGTAAACGGCTCGGACTGGTTTCACGGCGGTTCCGCGAGCGCAGGCAAATTCTGCGTCAGCGCGGTGTTTATCGTGCTGGTATCGCTGCTGCTGTACGCATGGCGGAAAAGCAATACCGCTATGTGTCTGCTGACGATTGTATCGGCTCTGATTTCGATTGGAGCGGCATCCGGTTTGCTTATGACGGCGGATATTCTTCCGGCAAATTCGATGCTGCTGCCGTTTAGTGTGTTCCTTGTGCCGCTTTTCGGTGTGACGAATTTTATGACGTCCACAGCTGCCGCAATGTTTCTGCCGACGGCGGTTTCGGTGGTGTGGCTGATTGTCGCGGTTGGAAACTGGATTCACAATTGGAAAAACGTATGATTTTACGTTGTGTGGGCGAACAATGTTCGCCCCCTACGATTAGGCAATGTGCAGATTGTTTACAACGGTGCGCCGAGTCGTACCCCAGGGCACCTTCTCTTGGGGCGTTGCCGCAATTCACCTTGCCGCCCCCTACGGTAAAACATCATGTATTGCTGCAGATAAGTGCAGATATATGAAAATTAACTGTATGTAACCGTATGCAACTGTATGTTGAACGAGTTATTGCAACAGATACATACACTTGCATACAGTTTATTTGATAGATAAACACTATCCGCAGGAGAGCAGGTAACGACAGGGAAAACGCCTGCCTCCTGCCTTGCACGGATGAAAACTAACATTTAATTCCTAACTCTAATTACTAATTAAACATAAGAGGGTGTAACCATAGAACAGGTAATGCAAATCGAGCAGACCGAACTGCTGATGGCAGTATTCGGTGCATTTGACGAAAACATCAAGCAGATCGAGCGGGAACTGAACGTCTCGGTCATCAGCCGCGGAACCGAGCTGAAGATCACCGGCGAGGACGAAGGCGTGTCCATCGCGGCACGCGCGATTACGGCGCTGCTGGCCATGGCAGGCCGCGGAGAATCCATCGGCACGCAGACCGTGCAGTACGTTATCGGGCTTGCCAAGGACGGCCGCGAAAGCGAGGTTCACACGATGAGCCGCGATGTGCTGTGCATCACGGCCAAGGGCAAGCCGGTCAAGGCGAAAACGCTCGGTCAGAAAAAATACATGGAGGCTATCCGCAAGAACACCATCGTTATGGGCGTTGGCCCTGCCGGTACCGGCAAGACCTATCTCGCCGTTGCGGCGGCTGTTGCGGCCTTTCGGGACAAGCAGGTGTCTCGTATCATCCTGACCCGCCCGGCGGTCGAGGCGGGCGAAAAGCTCGGCTTTCTGCCCGGCGACCTGCAGAGCAAGGTAGACCCGTATCTGCGCCCGCTGTATGACGGTCTGTTCGATATGCTCGGCGCGGAAAACTTCACCAAGTATCAGGAGCGCGGCTCCATCGAGGTTGCCCCGCTTGCGTACATGCGCGGACGCACGCTTGACGACAGCTTCATCATTCTCGATGAGGCGCAGAATACCACGCCCGAGCAGATGAAAATGTTCCTCACCCGACTGGGCTTCGGCTCCAAGGCAGTCATTACGGGCGATATTACCCAGATCGACCTGCCGGACGGCAAGCAGTCCGGTCTGCGCGAAGCGCTGCGCGTGCTGGACGGCGTAGAGGGCATCGCCCAGTGCTTCCTGACCGAAAAGGACGTTGTGCGCCATGAGCTGGTGCAGCGCATCGTCAAGGCATATGCAGAGTACGAAAACAAAAAGGGTAAGGGCAAGCCTGCCGCGAAACCGGCCGGCAAACGCCTTCCGACCCGCCGCAAGGAGGGAAAATGATGAACCATCAGATCAATATCGGCTTTGAAACCGAGGTAGCGGACGAAAACAGCGTGCGTGAGCTCATTCGCACCTGCGCCGAGCGCGTGCTGACGAGCGAGCAGGTGGACTTTGACGCGGAAATCGACGTTACCGTTGTCGATGCCGACGCCATCCGCGAGATGAACGCCGAGTACCGGAATAAGGATGCCGTGACAGACGTTCTCTCGTTCCCGATGTACGAGTTTCTCAACGGCGAGCCGCAGGAGGAGCTGGAGGCCGAACCGGACTCCGGCTGTGTCATGCTCGGTGATATGATCCTGTGCTACACGCGCGCCTGCGAGCAGGCGGAGCAGTTCGGGCACTCGCCTGCAAGAGAGTGCGGCTACCTGACCACGCATTCCGTGCTGCACCTGCTCGGCTACGACCACGAGCGCAATGACGAGGACACTCGCCTGATGCGCAGCAAGGAAGAGGACAACCTTGCGTTCCTCGGCCTGACGCGGGACTGAGCCATGAAAAAGAATATCCGAAAACTGAGCGAGAGCTTTCTGCACGCTTTCCGCGGCCTGCGGCTGTGCATCCATGACGAGCGCAACTTCCGCGTGCACATGACGGCGGCGTTCTACGTCATCCTGTTCGGCGTGTTCGGCGGCGTGAGCATGACCGAAGCGGCCATCCTGTGTATCTGCTTCGGCCTTACCATGGGCGCGGAACTGCTGAATACCGCCATCGAGCGCCTGTGCGACAAGCAGGCGAGCGGGTATGACGGCATGGTACGCAACGCGAAGGATATCGCGGCGGCAGGTGTGTTTGTGTGCGCGGCAGCGTGCGTCGCGGTCGGCGCGTGCATCTTTATCGGAAACGGCGTGCTTGCGGCAGCCATCAAATTTTTGTGGTACAGGCTGTGGCTCGGCATGGCGGTTGTGGTCACCGTGCCGTTTGCGGTTTGGTTCGTTTTTCATTTTGGAAGAATTCAATAATAATGGAGAATGGGAAAATGGAGAATTCGCGCAAGGATAGCTCGTCGCAGCGCGGACGGAACTCGCGCAAGAATAGCTCGTCGCAGCGCGGACGGAACTCGCGCAAGGATAGCGACATTTTCAATTTTCCATTCTCAATTCTCAATTACTGTACTGGAGATAAATAAATGAGCAAAATTACAAAAACTGCGGTCGTATCCGTTGTAGGACGGCCGAACGTGGGCAAATCCACGCTGACAAACAAGCTGGTCGGTCAGAAGGTGGCCATCGTATCCAGCAAGCCGCAGACGACGCGCACGCGCATTACGGGCGTACTCAGCCGCGGTGAAACGCAGTATGTTCTGCTGGACACCCCGGGTCTGCACAAGCCGCGCTCCCGTCTGGGCGACTACATGTGCAAGGTGGTGACGGACACGGTTTCCGAGGTGGACGTTGCCGTTCTGGTGGTAGAGCCGATCCCGAACATCGGTCCTGCTGAGGAAAGCCTGATCGCTCAGATCAAGCAGCATCACATGCCGGCAATCCTCGTCATCAATAAGATCGACACCGTCAAGAAGGAGGAGCTGCTCGCTGTCATTGCGACCTACGCGGCGGTGCATGAGTTCGATGCGGTTGTGCCTATCTCGGCACGCACCGGCGAGGGCGTAGAGGAGCTGCTCACCGAAATCGACAAATACGCCATCGAAGGCCCGCAGCTGTTCCCGGAGGACATGGTATCCGATCAGCCGGAGCGTCAGCTTGTCGCCGAGATCATCCGCGAGAAGATGCTGCGCCTGCTCGACCGCGAGGTTCCGCACGGTGTAGCCGTCGGCATTGAGCGTTGGAACGAGCGTGAGGACGGTCTGGTGGAGATTAACGCGGTTATCTACTGCGAGAAGGCCAGCCACAAGGGCATTATTATCGGCAAGCGCGGCGCGATGCTGAAAGAAATCGGCCAGCAGGCGCGCGCGGACATCGAGCGCATGCTGGATGCCAAGGTATTCCTTGAGCTGTGGGTCAAGGTCAAGGAGGGCTGGCGCAACAACCAGTACCAGATGCGCAACTTTGGCTACGAGGATCAGTAAATGGCCGAGGTCAAGCTGCGGGCACTCGGTCTGCGCGAGGTGGATTTCGGTGACTTTGACCGCTATCTGACTGCATTGACCGAGGACGGCCGCAGGATTGAAATCCTGTGCAAGAACGCGCGGCGCGGAAAAAAGCAAAATCCGGCGGCACGGCAGTTGTGCTACTCGGAGTTCATTCTGTCGGACCGCGGCGGCAGGTACACCCTGCGGGACGCCGACCTGGTACACTCGTTTTTCGCGCTGGCAGGCGATATTGAGAAGTACGCGCTGTCGTGCTACCTAAATGAGCTGACGACCGCCCTGACCGTGCCGGATTTCGACAATCCGGCCTTGTGCCGTCTGCTGCTGTACGCGCTGTATGCGCTCGAGGGCGGCAAACGCGCCCCCGAGCTTGTCAAGGCGGCGTTCGAGTGGCGTATTATGGCTGAGAGCGGCTATGCGCCGGATTTAACCTCGTGCGGCGTATGCGGCGAGCTGATAGAGAACCCGCCGGTGTGCTTTTCCGTTCGGGCAGGCACAGCCGCGGACGCAAAGTGCGCGAAGCGTGTCGGCGGTTACACACAGCTTGTGGACAGTACCCTGCGGGCGATGCTTCATGTGCTGACAGCCGAGCCGAATAAGGTCTACGCGTTCGCGCTCAGCGGACCGGCAAGAGAGCAGTTCTGCGGCATGGCCGAGGAGTATGTGAAGTATCACCTCGGACGCGGGTTTGAGAGTCTGCAGTTTTATCGGTCGCTGCAGATGCCGATGAAGTAACAGCAGAAAGGAGCATCCTATGACGCACAAAACGGTTTCCATGTGGAAGGTAACGAGAAATCTGATTCTTACAGACGTCTGTGCAATCGCCTTGTACTGGCTCATACCGAGCGCAAAGATGCTCGTGCTGCCGCTTGGTGTACTGTGCGCCATCGGATATATGCTGTGGCTGGGACGGTGCTTCCTGAACGACTGCAAGGCCAATCTGCCGAATGAGGACTATCAGCGCATTGCCGCCGAGTTCGGCTTTATCTGGTTCTGGAACCCCGGTCGGAGAGAACAGTGGCAGTACACCGCCGAGGAAAGCGGCGAGACCGGTGCGGCGCTGCTGCGCATCTGGCGCGGGAATATGGTGCTTGTCATCGTGTCGCTGGCGGTCATGGCGGTACTGGTTTGGATGGGGTAAACGTATAGAAATGTCGTAGGGTTGCGTGGGTATGTGAATGTATATTGGTAATCCATCAACGAAACTCTGCGCAATAGGTTGAAATAATTCCTAAATTATAATTGAGAGGATTTGAAATGAACAAATTAGGCGAAAAATCCCTTAAAACACTGGAATACTACGAAATACTGGAAAAACTGGCCGGACAGGCGGCATCGCAGGCGGCAAAGGAGAAATGCCGCGCGCTTCGTCCGCTGGACGACCACGAGCAGGCCGAGCTGTGGCTGCAGCAGACCACGGACGCGAAGGACCTGATGGTTCGGCAGGGCAGCCCTGCCTTTGGCGGCATCCGAGAGGTCGGCGCGATCCTGTCCCGTGCGGACCGCGGCGGCACGCTCAACCCGCGCGAGCTGCTGGCTGTCGCGAGCCTTTTGCAGACGGCGCGCCGTGCGCTGCTGTACGATGCCGAGCACGAAACCAAGACCACGCTCACGCCTGTTTTCGGTCTGCTCTCCGGCAACCGCGACCTGGAGGAATCCATCACGACCGCCATCATCTCCGAGGAGGAGATCGCGGACGGTGCGTCTCCCGAGCTGCTGAGCATCCGCCGTGAGCTGCGCCGCGTGTCCGGCAAGGTGCGCGAAACGCTCAACCGCATGATCTCCGGTGAGCGCTCCAAGTACCTGCAGGAGAATATCATCACCCAGAGAAACGGCCGCTTTGTTGTGCCGGTCAAGGTGGAGCACCGCGGCGATGTGCCCGGTCTGGTGCATGATACCTCGTCCACCGGTGCGACCGTGTTCGTTGAGCCGCAGCAGGTCGTGGAAATCAACAACCAGATTAAGGTGCTCGAAGGCCGAGAGGAAAACGAGATCGAACGCATCCTCGCGGAGCTGTCATCGCGCGTGTCCATGTACAAGGGCGCCATCGAGCAGGACTACGATGCGCTGACCACGCTGGACTTCATCTTTGCGCGTGCCAAGCTGTCGTTCGACATGAATGCCTGTGCACCTGTGCTTGTTGAGGACGGCAGCCGCTGCAAGCTGCTTCGCGCGCGCCATCCGCTGCTCGATAAGGACAAGGCCGTGCCTATCGACATCGCCATCGGCTATGATTACGACACCCTCGTCATCACCGGCCCGAACACCGGCGGCAAGACGGTTTCGCTCAAAACCCTCGGTCTGCTGTCGCTCATGGCTGCTAGCGGCCTGCATATTCCGGCGAACGAGCAGTCGGAAATCGGCCTGTTTGAGCATGTTTACGCCGATATCGGTGACGAGCAGAGTATCGAGCAGAGCCTGTCCACGTTCTCCGCGCACATGAAGACCATCGTGTCCATCATGGACTGCTGCGGGCAGGGCGACCTCGTGCTGTTCGATGAGCTCGGCGCGGGCACTGACCCGGTCGAGGGCGCGGCGCTGGCTGTCGCTGTCATCGGCTACGCCCGTCAGATGGGCGCCTGCGTGGCCGCTACGACCCACTATGCCGAGCTGAAAACGTTCGCGCTGACCACCGACGGCGTAGAGAACGCCTCCTGTGAGTTTGACGTCAAATCCCTGCAGCCGACCTACCGTCTGCTGACCGGTATTCCGGGCAAGTCGAATGCGTTCGCGATTGCGGCTCGTCTGGGTCTGCAGCCGACCATCATCGAGCGGGCGAAGGAGCAGGTCTCCACCGAGGATGCCCGCTTCGAGGACGTTCTGGCGGAACTGGAGCGCGAACGCCGCCGTGTCGAGCAGATGAAGGAAGAAGCGCAGCGCATGCGCTCTGCGGCGCAGTCCGAGCGCGACAAGATGCGCGCCGAGCGCGATGCTGCCGAGGACCGTGTGGACAAGATGATGGAGAGCGCCCGCGGTCAGGCGGACAACATCCTCAAAAACGCCCGCATGACGGCGGAAACCGTGTTTGACGAGCTGGAAACGCTCAAAAAGAAGGCGCAGAAGAAGAACGCCGACCAGAACCTCGCGGCAGCCAAGGCGGCGCTGCGCGGTGTCATCACCCAAACCGAGAACGAACAGCGCCGCGGCATCCAGAAGCGCGTTGTCGAGGCTGACGAGATTCGTTCGGTGCAGAAGGGCGATCGTGTGCGCCTGCTCAACGTCGGCGGCGTCATTGCGACCGTGCTCGCTCCGGCGGACAGGGATGGCGGCGTGCAGGTGCAGGCCGGCCCGATGAAGATGACGGTCAAGGAGAACGAGCTGCGCCTCGTCGAGGAGAAGAAGAACACGCCTAAGCCCAAGCCGCAGCCGCGGCGTGACGCTCCGCGCAGAGAACTTAACATCCGCTCGGCGGAAAGCGAGGTTGATGTGCGCGGCATGAGCGCCGAGGAGGCTCTCTTTGAGGTGGACAACTTCCTGTCGCGCGCCATCATGGCCGGACTGCCGTCTGTCACGGTCATCCACGGCAAGGGAACCGGCGTGCTCCGCACGGCTGTGCAGCAGCATCTGCGGAAAAACAAGCGCGTCAAGAGCGTCCGCAGTGGTGTTTACGGCGAAGGAGAGCAGGGCGTAACAATCGTCGAATTGCGTTGAGGAAATCCCGCACAGTTTACGCATAGATTTCTTTTAATGAATTATGTGGTATTGCCCTAAAAATACCTGTTTCAGGAATCAAAAACCGGTGAATAGGGCATAATGCCCTATAAATTAGTACGTTTTTTGAAAAATTCATCTAAAAAGCAAAGGGCGCAGATGGAAATAAGCCTTGACGAAAATGCAAAAAAGCGATAGACTATATACAACGGATTTGAAGAAATAGGAGCGATGCAGATATGTATTCAAAAGAGGTACAGGTTACCAATCAGGTAGGCTTATATGCCCGCCCGGCAACTTTTTTCATTCAGAAGGCAAATGAGTTCAAGTCTACCATCCTGGTAGAAAAGGAAGAGCGCCGCGTAAACGCGAAGAGCCTGCTCGGCATTCTGTCCCTGGGTATCACCAAGGGCACTACCATCAACCTGATCGCTGATGGCCCGGATGAGGAAGAGGCTGTTTCCGCACTGGTTGAGCTTATCACATCCAATTTTACTGACTAAGTTATCGCGTCCTGAGGGAAAAGCGCCGGTTGTTTTGATCGGCGCTTTTATTTTTGCAAATGATGATTGAGGGAAGGAGGGCAGTTCGCATGACAAGAGAACAGCTGAAGGAGCGCGTGCGCAAGCTGCCCATGCAGCCCGGCGTTTACATGCACAAGGATAAGACCGGCAAGGTGATTTACGTCGGCAAGGCCAAGCTGCTGAAGAACCGCGTGTCCAACTACTTCCAGCCGCCCGAACGGCTGAACGCCAAGACGCGCCAGCTGGTCAGTCATATCGACGACTTCGATATCATCGTCACGGACAGCGAGTTTGAAGCGCTCGTGCTCGAGAACTCGATGATAAAGAAGTACAAGCCGAAGTACAACATTCTGCTCAAGGACGACAAAGGCTATCCCTATGTGCGGCTGGACACCACGCTGCCCTACCCGGATTTCAAAATTGTCTCCAAGCCTGCACATGACGGAGCGCGGTACTTCGGTCCGTACATGGGCCGCGGTGCGGCAAGACGAGCGATTGATACGATCGGAGAAGCACTGCACCTCAAAAGCTGTGCGCGTTCCTTCCCGCGGGACATCGGCAAGGACCGGCCGTGCCTGAATCTGCACCTCGGCCGCTGCTGTGCGCCATGCACCGGCAAGGTCAGTCCGGAGGAGTATCACGCGCTGATCGAACAGGCGATCTCGCTGTTCGAGGGCGACGCAAAAAAGCTCGAGCGTGAACTCACCGAGAAGATGAACGAAGCCGCCGAAGAGCTCCAGTTCGAGCGGGCCGCCGTGCTGCGCGACCGTCTGCGGGCCATCCAGAAGCTGGGCACCAGGCAGCATGTGGTTGCCGGTGCGTTCGCAGAGCTGGACGTTATCGCCTTTGTGCAGGGACAGACCCGCGCGTGCGTCTGCGTGCTGCATTACAGCGCCGGCACGCTGCAGGATAAGGAATACACGTTCTTCCACGTCACCGAGAGCGACCCTGCCGAGGTGCTTTCCTCGTTCATCAAGCAGTATTATGCGCAGCGCAATGCGGTGGCGAAAACCGTTTTGCTCTCGCATGAAATCGAGGAGCAGGACGCCGTGGGCGAGTACCTTTCATCCATCGCAGAGCGCAAGGTCGAGCTGGCCGTGCCGCAGCGCGGCGAACGCCGGGTGCTGACCCGCCTCGCGGAGAAAAACGCCTTCGAGGAGATCGAACGCAGAGAGAAGCAGTCCGAGAGACGGCATAAATCGCTTGAACTGCTGCAGAATGTCACCGGAATGGCGGCATTGCCGCTTCGGCTGGAAGCCTACGACATTTCCAACTTCGCCGGACAGGATACGGTCGGCTCGATGATCGTGTTTGTCGAGGGTCAGCCGAAAAAGAGCGATTACCGCAAGTTTAAGATTGCGTGTGCCGCCAACGGACAGGACGACTACGCCTCCATGCGCGAAATGCTCACGCGCCGCGTGCAGCGCTATGTGGACGGCGACGAGAAGTTTGCGCCGCTGCCGAACGCGTTCATGATCGACGGCGGTCTGGGTCATGTGCACGTCTGCAAGGAGGTGCTCGACTCGTTCGGGCTGTCAGTTCCGTGCTTCGGTATGGTCAAGGACGACCGCCACCGTACCCGCGCCCTCGTTGCGCCGGACGGCCGTGAGTTCGGCATCTCGGCGACTCCGGCGCTGTTTGCGCTCATCGGCCGCATGCAGGAGGAGGTCCATCGGTTCGCCATCGAGTATAACCGCAAGCTGGGCGGCAAAAAGGTGCGCGGCTCCACACTGGATAAAATCCCGGGCGTGGGCGATAAGCGCAGAACCGACCTGCTCAAGCACTTCGGCAGCATTGAGAATATCAAGCAGGCGTCCGAGCAGGAGCTGGCGAGGATTCTGCCGAGGAATGCGGCACAGAGCGTATACGAATTTTTTCATAATGAGTAATTACTAATTCCTAATTCCTAATTTTCAAACAGTTAGATTTCAGCAGGAGGCTACCATGAGAGTTGTATCCGGAACTGCGCGGGGCTGTAAATTGCAGCCCGTGCCCGGCATGAACACCCGCCCGACCACCGATCGGGTAAAAGAAAACGTATTCAATCTGATACAGGATCATGTGCGCGGTGCCGAGGTGCTCGACCTGTTTGCGGGCACCGGTCAGCTTGGCATTGAGGCGCTCTCGCGCGGCGCTGCTCACTGCGATTTTGTCGAGCACAACAAGACAGCTTACGGCATCGTGAGCAAAAACGTCGAAAGTGCGCGTGTGAAGGATAAGACGGCGCTCCACCGCACGGAGGCAGCGGAATTTGTTTCCAAAGCAGGCAGGGAACGGTACGACGTGATCTTCCTCGATCCTCCGTACGGCGGCGTGATCTTAGAAAATGCGCTGAAACAGATAGAAACGTTTGACATTCTCTCTGTAAATGGTATAATAATATGCGAAAGTGCAGTAGAGGACAGATTCTCCCACGGCTTCGCGGTCGTGCGGGAACGCCGCTACGGCGCTACCATGATTACCATTCTGCAGCGGCAGAGTGGCGAAACGGAATGAAATAAATGAAAATTGCGATTTATCCGGGCAGCTTTGACCCTGTCACACTGGGACATCTGGATATCATCCGCCGTGCGTCGATCATGTTTGACCGGCTGATCGTTGCGGTAATGCACAACCAGAACAAAAAACCCGCTTTTACCGCCGAGGAACGTGTGGAATTCTTAAAGCGGACAACGGCTGACCTGCCAAACGTCGAGGTGGAATCCTTCGACGGCCTGCTGGCGGACTACGCCAAGCAGAAAAACGCATGCGCCATCGTAAAGGGTCTGCGTGCGGTTTCGGATTTTGAATACGAATTCCAAATGGCACTTGCCAACCGCAAGCTCAACCCTGAGCTGGATACCGTGTTTTTGATGACAAGTGCGGAATATATGTACCTCTCTTCCTCGATCGTGAAGGATATTGCGGTACACGGCGGCGGTGTCGCCGATTTTGTTCCCGAGGGGATTATGCAGGACATTGTGCGCCGAATTAGAAAGGGAGAGTAAAAATGGCAACTTTAGAGGAACTCATTAACCGCATGTATGATATGGTGCAGGACGCAAAGGGCATTCCGCTGGCAGGCGAGAAGTGCATCGTAGAGCGCGACCACATGCTGGATATGCTGGACGAGCTGCGTGAGGCTCTGCCGAACGATCTGCAGCAGGCACAGGAAATTGTTGCAAAGCGCAGTGAGATGCTGGCATCCGGCAAGCGCGAGGCTGAGGCGATCCGCCGTCAGGCTGAGGAGGATGCACGCCAGATGGTCTCCGAGACCGAGATTGTCGTAGCGGCACGCCGCAAGGCCAAGGAAGTACAGGGCAATGCCGAGATTCAGGCTCGTGAGCTGCGCCGCGTGGCCAATGAGTACTGTGAGGATACCCTCAAGCGTACCGAGGAGGCAGTAGCTCTCGGTCTGGAGGAGGTCCGCAAGGCACGCCAGCGCTTCAAGAGCATCGCAAAGTAAAAACGAAATGCAGGCAGTCACCTTTGAAGTGACCCCAAAAAGTTAGACAATATTTTGAAGTAAAAATTGTTTAAGCAGCCGAAAGGGCTTGCTGTCTGTGAATTGCAGGCGGCAAGCCCTTTAGCTTTGCCTTGATCCTGCGGTTGTTGTAGTAATCCAGATATTCA
>QEKJ01000014.1 GCA_003096535.1 Agathobaculum butyriciproducens
AGGTTGATAGGTCAGGAGTGGAAGTGCAGTAATGTATGGAGCGGACTGATACTAATAGGCCGAGGGCTTGACCTTAAATGTTAGGTAACCTCGAAGAAAAAAGCATTGCGAGTAGGATTGTTCAGTTTTGAGGGTGTAAATCTTCAAAAGTAGGTGTTAATGGTGACGAGGGTACACCTGTTCCCATTCCGAACACAGTAGTTAAGCTCGTTTACGGTGACAATACTTGGCTGGCGACGGCCCGGGAAGATAACTCAACGCCTACATCTAAGCAGCAACGAAAGTTGCTGCTTTTTCTATACTACTGAGAGGAAAAGCGCCGATGTATCAGTATATTTTATTTGATTTGGATGGCACACTTACCGATTCACGCGAGGGCATTACTAAATCGGTGCAGTATGCGCTGGATAAAATGGGCATCCACGAGCCGGAGCTGAAACCGCTGGAACGCTTTATCGGTCCTCCGCTGTACGATGAGTTCCGCCGCAGCTATGGATTTGACGACGCGCAGGCCAAGCAGGCCATTGCGTTTTACCGCGAGCGGTTCGGTGTGGTAGGCTGGAAGGAGAACATGCTCTACAACGGGATTCCGGAGCTGCTGAAGGCATTGACGGACGCCGGAAAGACCCTGTCTACTGCATCGTCCAAACCAGCGTTTTTCATTGATAAAATCGTCAAATATTTTAATATTGACCAGTATTTTACCGTGGTTTCCGGCGCAACGCTGGATGGCACGATCGGCACGAAGGCACAGGTTACGCAGCAGGCGCTCGACCGTCTGCGGGTGCAGGATCTGTCACAGGCTGTGCTGGTCGGTGACCGCCTGCACGACGTGGAAGGCGCGAAGCAATGCGGCATTGACTGCATCGGCGTGACGTTCGGCTTTGGCGACCGCGAGGAGCTGGAGGACGCAGGCGCGAAGCATGTGGTCGACCGTGTGGAAGAGCTGCTGCCGCTGCTGCTCTGAATTCCCATAAAAAGCTGTCTTTTGAGACAGCTTTTTTGTGTTTTCGGGCAGAGAAAACCGCGCAAAAATCTGCAAATTATGCAGGTTTTCTCTCCTATTATGGGGCACATTGTGCTATAATATAAACTGAATAAAAGTGCATTGAAAGGAGTTCTCTCCGTGGCAGATATTACCGTACAAAACCTGACCAAATATTATGGTGACCGCCTGATCCTCAAGGACATCTCGTTCGACATTCAGCCGGGCGAAAAGGTTGCTATTTTAGGCGCAAACGGCGCCGGAAAGACCACTTTGCTTAATATTTTGACCGGCCGGCTGTCGTATGACGGCGGACACGTTGCGTTCGGACAGGGACGAACCGCCGGTGTCATTGACCAGATGCCGGATTTTCCGCCGGAATCCACCGTGGAGGACATTCTCCGTTTGGCGTTCAAGGAGTCCGACGAAGTTGCGGCAGCAATGGATGCGCTGACCGACGAAATGACGCGCAAGCCGGATGACGCATCGCTGCTCAAGCGCTACGCGCAGCTGGAAACGCGGCTGGAAATCCTCGGCGGCTATAACCGCGATTACGAGATCAACCGCGTATGCAACGGTCTTGAAATCGCGCAGGAAATGCGTTCGCAGAAGTTTGACCTACTCTCCGGCGGCGAAAAAACGCGCATCAACCTCGCCCGCATCATTCTTGAGCAGACCGATGTGCTGCTGCTCGATGAGCCGACCAACCACCTCGATATGGACGCTGTGGACTGGCTGGGCAATTACCTCGAGAATTACCGCGGCACCGTGCTCATTATCTCGCATGACCGCTGGTTTATCGATCAGTGCTGCGACCGCGTGATTGAAATCCACGATTGCACCTGCGATTTCTACAACGGCAACTACTCGTATTATGCAGTTGAGCGCGAGCGCCGCCGTGAGGAGCAGCTCAAGCACCACGAGCATGAGCTGGCCGAGAAAAAACGTCTGGAGGCGACCGCGCGTTCCATGCACGAGCACGGCACCGAGCATCTGGCGAAGCGTGCCGCGTCTATCGAGAAGCGCATTGCGCGTATGAAGGTCACTGACCGACCCAAGACCGACAAAAAGATGACCGTCACGTTTGGTGACCCGAACTACGAGACCGAGGAAGTGCTCAAGATTCGCGATATTACAAAAAGTTATGACGGACGAGAAATATTACACAATGTATCGTTCAACATCCGCAACCGCGAGCGCGTTGCGCTGCTTGGCGCAAACGGTGCCGGAAAGACCACTATGCTGAAAATCCTGCTCGGCGAGGAAGTGCCGGATGGCGGCGTCATCCGCAAGGGCGTTGGACTCAAGCCGGCGTATCTGCCGCAGCAGGTGTATTTTGCCAATCCGCACCGCAACCTCATCGACACGCTCATCTACGACAAGAATGTATCCATGCAGGTGGCGCGAAACCGGCTCGGTTCGTTCCAGTTTACCGGTGAAACCCAGCTGAAAACCGTAGATATGCTGTCCGGCGGTGAGAAAAGCCGTTTGCGCCTATGCGAGCTGATGTACGATCCGCTCAATCTGCTCATCCTCGACGAGCCGACCAACCACCTTGACCTTGCATCCCGCGAGTGGATTGAGGAGGCGGTTGAGGCATTCGACGGCACGCTGCTGTTTGTTTCGCATGACCGCTACTTCGTCGAGCGCTTTGCAACCCGCGTGCTGTATCTCGAAAACGGTCACCTGACCGATTTTATCGGCTCGTACAGCGCGTTCCTTGACTGGCGAGCCAAGGGCGGCGGCGCACTGCCGGAAGCGACTCCTGCACCGGCGCCCAAGAAGAAAAAGGCCGCTGTGCCGACGCTGGACGATGTGCCCAAGCCGCCTGAGAAGCCAAAGCGCACCGGCGGCACCAAGAATCTGCAGAAGCTGCTGAACACGCTCGAGCGCGAGATTTCGCAGCTGGAAACCCAGTCGTCCGACCTCGAACAGCAGATGGTGGACGCGGCATCGGATTCCGGCAAGCTGCTCGAACTGATGACTGAAAAGGAAGACTGTGACGAAAAACTCGCCGCAAAAATGGACGAATGGGAAGCCGTTGCGGCTGAGTTGGAGGAACTGCAATGAAAGAAAAAAGGGTATGGATAGGGCTTGCGGTGCTGTTTGCTGTCATTGGCGTGCCGCAGCTGTTCTGGAAGCCGTCGCGGTTCGGCGGTATTTTCCTGCTGGCGCTCGCTATCGGCTGTATGGGGGAATGGCTGATGCTTTGCGGACGCGAAAAGCATAAGGCGTGCCGCATTTTGTCGCGCGTGGGACGCGTACTGTTTGCATTGTTCGTGCTGTCGTTTGCGGCGGTGCAGGTGTTTGTGATCGGCATAGCATTCGACGAGGATGACCCGTCAGCTGCGCCGCAGGCGGATTGCTATCTGGTGCTGGGTGCGCTCGTCAATCCGAACGGACAGCCGTCGGCGGCTCTGGCGGCACGATGCGATACAGCAATCGCGGTGCTGAACGTCAATCCGGGCAGTCAGGCCATCCTGTGCGGCGGTCAGGGCGGCGATGAGCCGCGCACCGAAGCTGCAGCCATGCAGGATTACATGATCGCGCACGGTGCAGACGCAGAACGGCTGATCCTGGAGGACAAGTCGAGCACGACCATCCAGAATATCGCCAACGCAAAAAAGCTGCTGCCCGAGGGCGCAGCTGTTGCCGTAATTACAAATGATTATCATCTTGCCCGCGCACGCCGCCTGCTGGCGCATGCTGGTCTGGGTGACGCAGGCGTTCCCGCGAAAACGCCGTATCCGGGGCAGTGGATGGCGGTAAGGTGCCGCGAATACTGCTCCATCATGGGATTGATGTTCACCGGACGCTGGTAAACGCAATTTTAATGAATTTTCCGTGCTTCACACGATTTGGAGATAGAGTATGTTTGAAAAACTGAAAGTCTTAGCGGCGCGGCTGGATGAGCTGGAAATACGGCTTTCCGCGCCGGATTTATACGACGACCCCGACCGGGCGGCTAAGCTGCTGCGTGAGCGCAACGAACTTGAGCCAATCGTCACCGCGTTCCGCGAATACGAGCAGGCACAGCGCACGCTCGCGGACGCGACCGAAATGCTGTCCGACCCGGACATGAAGGAGCTGGCGCAGGAGGAGCTGCAACAGGCCAAGAGCGACATTGCCCGTCTGGAGGACGAACTGAAAATCCTGCTGCTGCCCAAGGACCCGAACGACGAGAAGAATATCTACGTTGAGATTCGCGGCGGTGCAGGCGGCGAGGAAAGCGCGCTGTTCGCGGCCGACCTGTACCGAATGTACACGATGTACGCCGATAAGCGCGGCTGGCAGACCGAGGTCATGAACAAATCCGAGACCGAGCTGGGCGGCTACAAGGAGATCGTGTTCCGCGTGGCAGGCGATAAGGTGTACTCGCGGCTCAAGTTCGAGAGCGGCGTACACCGCGTGCAGCGTGTGCCCGAGACCGAAAGTCAGGGCCGCGTGCACACCTCGACAACCACCGTGGCTGTCCTTCCCGAAGCGGAGGAACTCGACTTCTATATCGACCCGAAGGATTTACGCATCGACACGTTCCGCGCCTCCGGCGCGGGCGGTCAGCACATTAACAAGACCTCGTCCGCCATCCGCGTGACGCATATCCCGACCAACACGGTCGTCGAGTGTCAGGACGAGCGCAGCCAGCACAAGAACAAGGAGAAAGCGCTGTCCGTGCTGCGTTCGCGGCTGTACGAGGCCGAGGTGGAAAAGCAGCGTGCTGCCATCGCCGCTGACCGCAAAAGTCAGGTCGGCACCGGCGACCGCTCGGAGCGCATCCGCACCTACAATTTCCCGGAGAATCGCGTGTCCGATCACCGCATCAAGCGGACCATCTACAAGCTGGATCAGTTCCTGAACGGCGATATGGACGAGATTTTAGACGCACTCATCGCGGCTGACACAGCGGAAAAGCTGAAAGAGCAGAGCGAAATGTAACCTTAAAACTGGATTTTGTCTTCTTCATCGTCCCAGTCGCCCCACTTGTCCTCGGTCTGGCTCTTCAACTCAGCATTCAGATCGGACATGTCGCCGAATTCTACGCGGCAGATGATCTTGGTGCAGGTGGTGAACAGCACACGGACGTAAAACCGCTTGGGCATGCGCTCGTAAATGCGCGACGCGCTCTCCGTGCCGCCGGCCTTGGTCTGCGGGCTGTTGGCGATGTAGCCCACCTTGCCGATGTACGGCAGGAATGCACGGATGGCATCGCTGTCATACGGATTGCCCGGCTCCTTGATGCATCGGATAAGATTGCCGATCTTGAACGGTTCGAGGCCGTAATAGTGCTTAAAACCTGTTATCGTGACGAAAATGTTCTTGTTTTTTGCCATGCGAAGCACTCCTTTCTTTTATGATTGGAGTATAGCATGGTGAATGTCCGATAAACATCTCTTTGGCGGGAAACGGCATTGTCACCAAAGTGGAAGAAAAAGACCATTGATACCATAAATGGAAGTGTAAACTGATGAAAACAACTCTTTTGACACCGGAAACCGACGAAAACGCGGTAAAAACCGCCGCAGAGCTCATTCGAGCGGGCGAGGTCGTCGGCATGCCGACCGAAACCGTGTACGGCCTTGCGGCGAATGCGCTGAACGGCGAGGCGGTAAAGAAAATTTTCCTCGCGAAAGGCCGTCCGCAGGATAACCCGCTGATCGTCCACATCGCGGACTTTGACCAGATTTACGACCTGTGTCCGGCGGTTCCGCCGCAGGCCAAGCTGCTTGCAGACGCATTCTGGCCGGGTCCGCTGACCATGATTGTGCCCAAGGGCGACTGCATCCCGGACGAGGTTTCGTGCGGACTGGACACCGTGGGCATCCGCCTGCCGTCGCACCCGATGGCGCGGGCGCTCATTCACGAGAGCGGCGTACCGCTGGCAGCACCGTCCGCGAATACTTCGGGCAGACCGTCCACGACCACGGCGGCGCACGTTATGCACGATATGGACGGCAAGATCGCGGCCGTATTGGACGGCGGCGCGTGCGGCGTCGGTGTGGAAAGCACGGTAATCACGCTCGCGCTCGAGCGTCCGCGCCTGCTGCGTCCGGGCGGCATCACGCTCGAGCAGCTGCGCTCGGTGCTCGGTGAGGTGGATGTTGACCGCGCCCTGTACGAGAAGATCGGAGATGACGTGAAGGTGTCGGCGCCCGGCATGAAATACCGACATTATGCGCCGAAAGCGCCCGTAACGGTCGTGCGCGGCAACCCGCAGGACACGGCAAAGTACATTGCAGCGCATATCGGGGACTCCACCGGCGTGCTGTGCTTTGATGAGTACAAGAATATGTTCCCGAACTGCATCGTGGAGTGCTTCGGCTCGAGGGACGATCTTGGTGCACAGGCGCGCGAGGTATTCGACCGCCTGCGGGCGTTCGATGATACCAGCGTAACGCAGATTTGGGCGCAGTGCCCCTCAGATGAAGGTCTCGGTCTTGCAGTGGCGAACCGGATTAAGAAGGCGGCGGGATTCTCGATTATTGAGGTGTAAAAATGAATATACAACTGGCTGATTTGAAGCGGGAATATGATTTGCGAACGGTTTGGCCTAATGAAGCATACGATTTTACACCTTGGCTGGAAAATAATCTGAATTTACTGGGCGAAGCTATCGGTGTTGATTTGTGTTTTCGTGAGCGTGAATCGGCCGTAGGCAAGTTCAGCTTGGATATATTGGCTTCTGAAGAAGGAACCGATAATACCGTTGTGATCGAAAATCAACTGGAAAGTTCCAACCATACACATTTGGGTCAATTGCTGACCTATGCGGCTGGTAAAAGCGCAAAAATCATTGTATGGATTGTCAAACAGGCACGAGAAGAACACCGTCGAGCGATGGAATGGCTGAATGAGCATACAGACGATGAAACGGCGTTTTTCTTGGTGGAAGTGGAATTGTGGAGAATCGGGGATTCGGCTCCGGCAGTTCATTTTAATATTTTAGAACAGCCTAATAATTGGGCAAAACAAGTAAAGAATATATCTGCAACCGAAGGACAATTGCAATCTCGATTACTAAATTACTGGACAGATTTTAACGAATATGCGCAAAGCAACAAAAAGTTTATCGAGTATTTTAAGCTGAAAAAACCTCCGGTCAGGACATGGTACACTTTTAGCATTGGGGCATCGAGATATTCGCTTTCATTGAATGTCAATACACAGACCAATGAACAACGTGTAGAATTGTATATCAGTGACGATCAAGAGTTTTTTGAATACTTAGAAAAACATAGAGAAAATATTCAAGCTCAAATAGATATGCAACTCGAGTGGATGGCGCTGCCGAATAAGAAGGCAAGTCGTGTTCGCTTGCAAAGAAATATTCCGATATTTGACGAAACAAAAAAGGTAGATCAGTTTAACTGGTTTATCAAATATACCATACTTTTATATGATGTTTTCAAACCATATGTAGAGCAATGGAAGTGAAACTAATGAAAATCATCGGCTTGACCGGCGGCAGCGGCACAGGCAAAGGCACGGTCGCGGCGCGGATGCGCTCGCTCGGCGCGGGCTGGGTGGACGCGGATGCCGTCTATCGCACGCTCTGTGCGGAGAACCGAGAAATGCTGTCCGCGCTCGATACCGCCTTCGGCGGCGTAACCGACGCGAACGGCGTACTTGACCGTCCGAAACTCGCGAAAATCGTGTTTTCCGACCCTGCAAAGCTGCAGCAGCTCAACGAAATCACCACACCGTATATCCGCAAGGCGTCTCTCGATGCGATTCACGCGCAGAGCGCGTGTCCCATCGTGCTGTACGATGCGCCGACCCTGTTTGAAGCCGGTGCGGATGACTTCTGCGACAAAATCATCGCTGTGCTCGCGCCGCACGACACGCGCGTTGCCCGCATCATCGAGCGGGACGGTCTGTCCAATGAAGCCGCACGCGCCCGCATCGATGCGCAGCCGAACGACATGTTTTACCGCGAAAAATGCGATTTTATCATCGAAAACAACGGCGATCTCGATATGCTGTATCGGGACACCGATGCTTTATACAGTCAACTCATTAAGTGATTCGGATTAAAAAAGGAGAATGCAACATGACTTCCGAACAGCTTTTTTACGACAAAAAGACCGGCTTTGACCGTCTGACCGACGAGGACAAGCAGGGCATTCAGACCTACGCCGAGGGTTACAAAAAATTCCTTGACGAGAGCAAAACCGAGCGTGACGCTGTGCTGGAAATCGCCCGCATGGCTGAGAGCAAGGGCTTCCGTGCCTGGACGCGCGATGACACGCTTCGTCCGGGCGACAAGATCTACCGCATCAACCGTCACAAGGGCATCATGCTGGCTGTTATTGGCGAAAAGAGCCTCGCCGAGGGCGTGCGCCTGACCGCCGCGCACCTCGATGCGCCGCGTGTTGATATCCGCACCGTGCCGCTGTACGAGGACAACGGCATGGCGTTCTTCAAGACCCACTACTACGGCGGCATCAAGAAGTATCAGTGGACGGCCATTCCGCTCGAGCTGCGCGGCGTTGTCTGCGTGTGCGAGAACGGCGAGGTCAAGCGCGTGCAGGTGCGCGTAGGCGACAAGCCGACCGACCCGAAGTTCGTTATCACCGACCTGCTGCCGCACCTTGCTACCGAACAGATGACCCGCAAGGCGACCGAGGTGATCAAGGGCGAGGGTCTGAACATCCTCATCGGCTCGGTTCCGAGCGAAACCGTGGACGAAAAGTGCAGCGAGAAGATCAAACTCGCCATTATGGAGCACCTTAACCGCGAGTACGGCATGACCGAAGCGGATTTCCTGTCTGCAGAGCTGTGCTGTGTTCCGGCGTTCAATGCCTGCGACATCGGCTTTGACCGCTCGTTTGTTGGCGCGTACGGCCACGACGACCGCGTTTGTTCCTATCCGGCAGCAACCTCTCTGTTCGACCTGACCGAGACTCCGGCACATACCGGCGTCTGCCTGCTGGTGGACAAGGAGGAGATCGGCTCGGACGGCGTAACCGGCATGCAGTCCCGCGCGTTCGACACCTTTATGGCAGATCTCTGCCGCGCCCAGGACGTGCTGCTCGACGAGTGCTTTGAGAACTCGGTCTGCCTGTCTGCCGACGTTTGCAATGCCTTTGACCCTAACTATCCGGATGTCTCCGAGAAGCGCAACGATGCGCGCGCAAACTGCGGCTTCGCGCTCGTCAAGTACACGGGCGCACGCGGCAAGTCCGGCACCTCGGATGCAACCGCCGAGCTGATGGCGCGCATTCGCTGCATCTTTGACAAGGCGGGCGTTATCTGGCAGACCGGTCAGCTTGGCAAGGTCGATCAGGGCGGCGGCGGCACGGTTGCCATGTACCTTGCAAACCGCAACATTGACACCGTAGACGCAGGCGTTCCGGTGCTCTCCATGCACGCACCGTTCGAGTGCATTGCCAAGCTGGATCTGTATATGGCATACAAGGGCTTTGGTGCGTTCTACCGCGATTAAACGAGATAAAACGGAGGTTTTACCATGCTGTTGATTCAAAACGGACGGGTTCTCGACCCGTATACGCAGATGGATGCGCTGTGTGATGTGCTGATCGGTGACGACGGCGTTATCGCGCAGGTGGCAGAGCACATCGACGCGCCCGCAGGCTGCACGGTGTATGACGCGAGCGGGCTGACGGTATCTCCCGGCTTTGTGGACGGCCATGTGCACTTCCGCGATCCGGGTCAGACCCAGAAAGAGGATGTGCTGACCGGTGCGGCGGCAGCAGCCGCGGGCGGCTACGCCACGGTAATCTGCATGGCGAACACCGTGCCGACCTGTGACACACCCGAGATTATCCGCTACGTTACCGACAAGGCGAAGGACTGTCCGGTGCAGGTTTTGCAGGCAGGCTCGGTCACCAAGGGCCTGAAAGGGCAGGAGCTGACCGACTTTGACGCACTGCTCGAAGCGGGCGCGCCGTGCCTGACCGATGACGGCATCAACCTGACGAGTGCGGCGCTGTGCCGCACCGCCATGGCGGAAGCCGCCAAGCGCGGCACGCTGCTCTCCTTCCACGAGGAGGAGCCGTCGCTCGTGCCGTCTCCGGGTGTCAACTACGGCTCGGCGGCCGCCAAGCATTTCGGCGTACCGGGCGCAATGGCGAGCGCGGAATCTGCAATGATCGGCCGTGACATTGCGCTGGCGCTCGATACCGGTGCGCGCGTGCTGTTCCAGCACGTTTCGTCCGCGCAGTCTGTCGCGCTCATTCGAGCGGGCAAGGCGATGGGCGCGAAGATTTACGCCGAGGTCACGCCGCATCATCTGTCGCTGACCGAGGATGATGTGCCGGTACACGGCACTTATGCGCGCATGAATCCGCCGCTCCGCAAGGAGGCTGACCGTCAGGCGCTGATTGCGGCTCTGGCGGACGGCACCATCGACATGGTGGCAACCGACCATGCACCGCACACCGCGGAGGAGAAGGCTCGCGAGTTCGCAAAGGCGCCGTCCGGCATCACCGGCCTGGAAACCGCGTTCTCGGTGTGCAATACTTACCTTGTCCAGACCGGAAAGCTCACGCCGATGCAGCTCGTGGACCGCATGAGCAAAGCACCTGCCGAAATCTACGGCCTGACCGACCGTGCTGTGCAGGCAGGCAATTTCGCCCGTCTGGTGCTGCTGGACTGGGATACTGAGAAGGTATACGAAACGTATAAATCCAAGGGAATCAACACACCGTATACCAGCAAAAAACTCACTGGTTCGCCGAAGGCGATCGTTACCGGAGCAAAAGTTACCGAATAAAGCCTGAAAAGGGACCCGAGAGGGTCCCTTTTTGACATTCTGCGCGGAAGTAAAAAACTTGCGAAAAAAATTTGCAAAACCTATTGACAAATAAGCTGTATCCGCGCTATAATATACAAGCTGATTGCGATAAACCATCCAAACAGCGTGTACCAGCATTTTATATTCCTCAATAGCTCAGTTGGTAGAGCATGCGGCTGTTAACCGCAGGGTCGTTGGTTCGAGTCCAACTTGAGGAGCCACTTTATAGGGGTATAGCTCAGCTGGTAGAGCATCGGTCTCCAAAACCGAGTGCCGTGGGTTCGATCCCTACTGCCCCTGCCAATGCTGCTATAGCTCAGTCGGTAGAGTGCATCCTTGGTAAGGATGAGGTCACCAGTTCAAATCTGGTTAGCAGCTCCATGAAGAACCGCTTGTAAGCGGTTCTTTTTTTATGAAAAATTCTGCAAAATAAGGGAGAAAAACAGGTATGAAGCTGCGAAACTCTTTGCTTCTGCTGCTGACGGCCACGATTTGGGGTGTGGCGTTCGTGGCGCAGAGCGTCGGCATGGATTATGTCGGCCCGTTCACCTTTGTGTTCGCGCGCAACGTCATCGGCGGACTGGTCCTGCTGCCGGTCATCGCGGTGCTGGGCAAAAGTGGCGGCCCGCATCCGAAGCAAGCGCCCGAGGAGCGCCGCAAAGCCCGCAAAACGCTCGTTATCGGCGGTATGTGCTGTGGCACGGCGCTGTGCGCGGGCAGCATCACCCAGCAGTTCGCGCTGCTGTATACGCCGGTCGGCAAGGCCGGATTCCTCACCGCGTGCTACATCCTGATCGTGCCGCTGCTCGGCCTGCTGTTCGGCCGCAGATGCGGTGTGAAGCACTGGTGCGGCGTTGCGCTGGCGATGGCCGGGCTGTACTTCCTGTGCATGACGGGCGGCAGCTTCGGCTTCGCGATGGGCGACCTCATCGGCCTGTCGTGTGCGCTGCTGTTCTCCATCCATATCACAGTCATCGACCATTTTTCACCGATGGTGGACGGCGTGAAGATGTCCTGCATCCAGTTTTTCTTCTGTGCGATCTTATCGGGTATTGGTATGCTGATCTTCGAGCAGCCGAGCTTCGCGAACATCCTCGCGGCATGGAAGCCCATCCTGTATGCAGGCGCGATGTCATCCGGCGTGGGCTATACCCTGCAGATTGTCGGTCAGAAGGGCATGAACCCGGCGGTAGCATCGCTTATCATGAGTTTGGAGTCGGTTATCTCGGTTATCGCAGGCTGGCTTATTCTCGGTCAGGCGCTGTCCGGCCGAGAGATTTTCGGCTGTGTGCTGATGTTTGGCGCTATCGTGCTGGCACAGCTGCCGGAACGGAAAAAACAGAGCGTATAATGCAAAAGACAGACTGAGAGACGATTATTTACCGTCTCTCAGTCTGTCAAAAAAGTATTATTTTAATTTTTACGCTTCGTGCGGCAGCACGCATAAAATAGAATTTGCGAAGCAAATTCATAAATTCCGGGAGCATGTATCTCGGAATTTATACAAGGGAAGAAAAAATGTGCCCGTAGGGCGCGGTTTTTCTTCAGTATTCGCTCGAAAGCGTGGTTTCGAGCGAGAGGCTGCTCGGAAAACGTTAGTTTTTCGACAGCCTCAGAGACGGTTATTTACCGTCTCTTTTTTGCGTTTTGTGCTCGCCAATCATCGTATAGAGCGCTTCCAGCGCATCCGAAAGCGTGCCGACCTCATCAATCAGTCCGAGTGCGGCGGCCTGATTGCCGGAGATCACAGTGCCGACATCGGCGGTCAGCTGACCGGTTTCGCGCATAAGCTGCTGCAGACGCTCGGCGGTGATATGTGAGTGCGAGGTGATGAAATCCACGATGCGCTCCTGAATTTTCGCCAGATACTCGAATGCCTGCGGCACAGCAATGATCGTGCCGTTCATCCGCACCGGATGAATGGTCATGGCGGCGGAAACGGCGATAAAGCTCTTTTTAGCGGCAACGGCCAGCGGTACGCCGATCGAATGCCCGCCGCCGAGCACGAGCGACACGGTCGGCTTTTTCATGCCCGCGATCAGCTCAGCGATGGCAAGTCCGGCTTCCACATCGCCGCCGACTGTGTTGAGCAGAACCAGCAGACCGTCGATTTCGTCGGTCTGCTCAACTGCCGCAATCTGCGGGATGAGGTGCTCGTACTTGGTGGTTTTGTTCTGTGCGGGAAGTTCCATGTGGCCCTCGATCTGGCCGACAATGGTGATGCAGTGTATCGTTCCGCGCGATGTTTTTGCCGTAATCGAGCCGGTTTCCGCGATGGCATTCTGTTCCGGTGCGGCAATAGACGGGGTTTCTTCGGACATAGATGATCCCTCCTGAAGTGGTGAATTTGCCCTGCTCACAAGTTTTCCACAAGGTGCGGTGGATTATGCAACGGTGGTTTTTCCACAGCCGATATTACAATGCGTAGTCGAAAAACCGAGATATACGGCGGCCTGCGAGGGTGTATACAAAAAGTTATCCACTTTATGCACAAGGTTATCCCCAGGTACCCTGTGGAAAGTCCTGTGGATAAAGTGGATAGCCAGTTTTTGCGACAGGTTTTTACAGCGGTATCCTGCGGAGGGGGAGTGGCAGCCAATCTTTGGCTCGGTGGTTCGCCGTACCCACGACGGTGGGCACAAGGGTGGACACCAAGGTTTCCACCCTTGTGAATCCCGTTTCCTTTATTCCTAATCTGGCGAAAATCAGAGAGCGGCGACTGCTCCGAAAAGGGGAACGGCAGAGGATTTTTTCTTCCACATGGACGCGCGTTGCGCGCCATGTATCCGCATATTCGCAGGGTCGGATACATTTCTGCTACATAGGCGGGTTACTCTCAGCAGGGTGCGGCATAACAGTGCCGCACGATTCGTTAGCGAGTTGTGATAGACAGGGCCTGCGCAAGATAAATTATACCAAACGATAGACTCGCAGGTGCCGTCCGTTATAACGTGCCAAAGAGTTGCGCAACACTGTTATCCCCCAGGGGACCTTCTCTTGCCCTTCGGGCAATTCACCTTGTGTTGCGCCTGCGGAGACCCTCCGGTCTGTGTAGCAGTACGCTATCTGTGAACTGCGAATATTTCACGAAAGTCACGCAATGGTAACCCGACTGCCGTTCCCCTTTTTCGGAGCGGTCGCCGGTCTCTGGTTTGCGCCAGACTATCTAACAAGGGAAAGGCAGGAGTTCAAAGCGGAAGGGCACTCATTTAATCCGCGCACGGCGCGGAAACAAGGTTTAGCAGCCTACGGGCAAATCGTAGGTGTCCCTTCCTCTTTGTCCCCGCCGCGGACGCGGCAGTCTCCCGCGCTCCGCAGAGCGCAACTCCCCGCCCGTTAGGGGCGAACACGCTTGCGCAGTTCGTGTACCCTGCAAAATCGGTGCAGAAAAGACTGCCGCCCAGACAGAGCGTATCGCTCACGCGACTCGTGTGCCCCGGTCACCCGGTGCAGAAAAGGTGCCGCCCGGACAGGGTGAACCGCTTACGCGGTTCAAGCGCACCAGTCAATCAGCGCAAAATAATGGATAGCTACCGCTGTTCGACAAACACCACTTGCCGTTCCACTCTAAATTTGCTACAATAGAAATACATATATGTACAGCTTGGCTGTGCATATGCTGCAAAATGACAAAAATTATGGAGTTGATACCAATGAGCAATCCTATCGTTACGATTGAAATGGAAAACGGCGGCGTAATCCGTGCAGAGCTGTACCCGGAAGTTGCACCGAACACGGTTCGCAACTTTGTTTCTCTGGTGCAGAAGGGCTTTTATGACGGCACGATCTTCCATCGTGTTATCCCGGGCTTTATGATCCAGGGCGGCGACCCGGAAGGCACCGGCATGGGAGGCCCGGGTTATGAGATCCGCGGCGAGTTTACCGCAAACGGCTTCCAGAACGACTTGAACCACACCCGCGGTGTTCTGTCTATGGCGCGTACCGCTGCACCGGACTCCGCAGGCAGCCAGTTCTTCATCATGACCGAGGACGCACCGCATCTGGACGGTCAGTACGCTTCCTTCGGCATGGTTATCGACGGCATGGACATTGTTGACGCCATCGTCAACACCAAGCGCGACTGGCACGACCGTCCGCGCGAGGAGCAGAAGATGAAGTCCGTTACCGTGGATACGCAGGGCGTAGAGTACGAGGCTCCGGAGACCCTGTAACAGAGGGAGAGGATCGGTATTGTACTATACCAATAAGGAGACTTTTGTCCTGTCTGCGGACGGCTGCATGGATACCGAACGCGGCGGACTGGAATCCATTCTGGCCGGCAACGACGAGGGCGCAAAAGGCTGCTGTTTTTCGGTTGCCATGTCGGCAGACGGTATTGCCGTGCTTTCGTCGGACGGCTGTGCTGCCGCGCCCGACGGCACGAGGCTGCCCGTCAGCGATTACAGCTACGCGGAGCTGCATCAGGCGGCGCCGCAGCTGACGCCGGTTAGTCAGGCAATCGAGCTGGCACGCACCTGTCAGGGCAAGATTGCCATTACCGTGCACGATCAGACCATGCTGCGGCAACTGCGTATGACGCTACGGTATGCGGATTGTCTGGATGACACGATCATCATCGGTCTGGGACTGGTAGAAGCGGCTCGTGTTGCGTCTGCCAATCCGGATTTACATATCATGGGTGAGCTGCCCAATCTGCCGAGCGAGATTGACGCGCTGGTCAATGCCGCGCAGACAACCGGTTTGTTCGGTCTGAGGGCCGAGCCGAAGGATTTATCCGAGCGGCTGGTTTCGGCGTGCCGACAGGCGGGGCTGTTCACCATGAGCCGATGCACGGACGATCCCAATACGCTTGCGGAACTCATACGCAAAGGCGTAAACTTTATCGAAACACGCCGGCCGGACATTACGGCGGCGCTGCTGCCTGCCGGTGAGGCTGAACCGCACGGTATTCCGCTGAGATACTGATGAAATCCCGTAAAAGGACGCACATAGTGCGTCCTTTTAAAGTTAATTCGCGCGATAGCGCATATCAAATAGAATTTGCTGTGCAAATTCTAAAAATCCGGGGACATGTGCCGCGCAAGGATAGCGTTTGGATTTTTGACTTATAGAGGGAAAAAGTTTCGACTATCGGGAGGAACTTTTGGACGACTTTGGAACGGCCTGCGGTCCGTTCCTCTTGTCGGCGAAACTGCAGTTTTGCGACAGCCTGAGGGCGGACCAACGGTCCGCCCTTTTTCTATCCCTTTCCGCTTGAAATCCTGCAAAATTTGCGTAAATTTCAGTACCACCCACTGTCAGAATGTGCTATACTTAATATGTATAGGTGCCTGCACCTGTCAACCAATATTTGCATCATTTTAGGTAGGAGAGCTCCATGAGATCACTGCGAATTTTACCGGCGCTGCTGCTCCTTTTGCTGCTGGGCGGCTGTGTGTTTCCTTCGGGCGATGAGCTGCTAGCTGCGCCCAAACCATCTAGCAATTACCAAAGCCTGCAGACTGAGCTGGAAAAGCAGCTGGCACAGGGCGTATCCTACGCCTCGCCGAGCGAGGGCGAAAACCGTTCGTCTATTCAGCTTGCCGATCTGGACAACGACGGCGTAGAGGAGGCCATTACGTTTTTCCGCGGTGCCACCTCGGCGACGAGTAACAAATTTACGGTAGCTGTTTACCGCAAGCAGGATGACAGCTACGTCTGCACCGGCACGATCGACGGCCGCGGAACGGCATTGCGTTCGGTCGAATTTCCGGTGCTTGAGCCGAGCGGCAAGCGCGGCATGGTCCTCACCTGGCGCTTGCCGGGAGACGGAACAGGTGCGCTTACCATGTGCGATTTTGACGAAAACTGCACGCCGGGTATCATTCTTGAAACCGAATATACCGCTATGGAGCTGACCGATCTGACCGGCAACGGCGCAAAGGATCTGCTGCTGATTACGAGCGATACCTCCGGCAAGCGCGTGGCACGCCTGTATCAGTATGACAACGGCTCCATGCTGCCGGCCGGTGAGACGGCGACCAGTCAGGGGACAGCTGCGGTTGAGCGCATGCAGTCCGGCCGTGTGCAGGACAGCAAGACCGCCGTGTTCGCTGAGGAAAAGGTGGCGAATGGCGCCGGTCTGACGACGGATATTTTCGTCTACTCGAACGACACGCTGCGCAATCTGGCACTGGACGGCGAGGATACCGCCAGCCACAGCACCTACCGTCCGGTGGCGGTCTACGCGAGCGACGTCAACGGCGACGGCATCACCGAGCTGCCGCGCGCCGTGCTGATGGCGGGCTATAAGGACACATCCTCGTCCGATGCGGTGTATATGCTCGACTGGTATGCCTACGGCATCGGCAAGGTTCCGACCAAGGTTGCCACCACTTATCAGAACATTTCGGATGCGTGGAGCCTGCTGATCGACCAGAAATGGCATGACCGCATCACCGCAATCAAGGTAAGCGACGGCGGACTCAGCTATGTGGAATTTTTTGAGTACCGCAAGAACAAAATGTCCATCCCGCTGTTTAACATTTACTGCGCGACCGGCTCCAACCGTGAATACTACGCCGAGCGCACCGATCTGATCCAGCTGGGACAGACCACGCAGGCCATCTACTTCGCCAAGCTGACAAATGAAGGCGAGCAGAGCGAGCTGGCGCTGACCGGAGACGAGATCAAAGCCCGATTCTCGCTGGTCAACCAGGCGTGGAACAATTAAGAATCATCAAACGCCGCAGAAACGCGGCAGTTACCAATAAGCGCTAAAAGTACAGGAGGATATTACAATGAAGCGCAAAATTCTGGTTCTGGAAGATGAAGAGAATATCCGCTCCTTTCTGGTTCTCAACCTGAAACGCAGCGGTTACGAGGTAATAGAGGCCGAAACCGGCGAAATAGCACTGGAAAAGTACCATGAAAATCAGGATATCGCGGTTGCGGTGCTGGATGTTATGTTGCCCGGTATCGACGGATACGAGGTCTGCCGCGCCATGCGCGGCGCGGGCTATCAGGCGGGTGTTATCATGCTGACTGCCCGCACGCAGGAAGCGGATAAGGTAACCGGTCTGATGAACGGTGCGGACGATTATGTCACCAAGCCGTTTTCGGTTATTGAACTGGCGGCTCGTGTGGACGCGCTGTACCGCCGCGTATCCGGTTCGCCGTTCTCCGAGGATGACGTGATCAAGTCCGGTCCGTTCAAGCTCAATCTGCGTGCCCGTGAGGTGCTCAAGAACGGTGTGAAGATTGAGCTGACGCAGATCGAATACGGTCTGCTCAAGGCGTTCATGCAGAACATCGGCAAGGCGCTTTCGCGCGATGAGCTGCTCGAAATGGTCTGGGGACACCACTATGTGGGCGAGCTGAAGATTGTGGATGTGAATATCCGCCGTCTGCGGATTAAAATTGAGGATTCGCCGGCGGACCCGACCCATATTGTAACGGTCCGCGGCTACGGTTATATGTGGGAGGGCTGATATAGCCAATCGCCGCGCCCGCGGCGGGGGGAACGGCGGCGGTTTCGCCGCGGAAACCAAAAGGGTAGACACCTGCGGTTTCTACCCTCTTGGAACTCCCGTTTCCCTTTGTTTCCTAATCTGGTGCAGACCAGAGACCGGCGACCGCTCCGAAATAGGAGAACGGCAGAGGATTTTTTCTGCCGTAGGGGAGCACGGAGTGCTCCCATGTCCTAACCGATGCGCAGTGTCAGACAGCATACTGCTACACAGGCGGTTTTATCTTCGCAGGCGCGACACAAGGTGAATTGCCCGAAGGGCAAGAGAAGGTCCCCTGGGGGATAACAGTGTCGCGCAATTCGTTAGCACGTTATTATAGATAGCACCTGCGGAAGATGAACAATACGCCCGTTCCCCTATAGTCTCAGTTATGAATTATCGCCGTGCCCTCTAAGGGAAAGAGGAAGATTCACAAGAAGGAGGAAACCGTAGGTTGCTTCCTTCTTGTGCCCCGCCGGGTAGGCGAATTCCCGCGCGGCGTCAGCGCACATTCTGCCGCTTGGTAAGCGGCATCAGAAAGGTCATTTTCTATGACAAATCGCAAGCAAAAACGCAAACCGGAACCGTCTCCGAAGCCGGAGGCACCAAAGGTGCAGCACTCGCCGGGCGGTATCAAGGGCCGCTGGCTGGTGAACTCTTTGTCCTTCGTGCTCGTTATTCTGGCCGTTGTGGTTATTTTGATCTCTGTCGGCGTTTCAGGGTATTACTATGCCACTGTGCGCGACAACCTCGCGTCACGCGCGGCGACCACGTCGGACACATTCCGCAAATACTTCACCGATACCTACGATCAGTTTTACACGCAGGCGGAGGCAACCGTCACCACATTTCAGGATCAGGACAAGTTTGAACAGCAGTTTCTGGACGCAAACGGCCGCATTCTGCTGTCCACCTCCGGATTATCCGGTGGCGGCGTTGCTTCGACCGAGGATGCATCGCAGGCGCTTTCCGGTCAGAAAACCGCGGTTTTCACCGGCAGAGACCCGCTTTCCGGCGAGCGCGTGATGAGCGTCACAGCGCCGCTGCTGAGTGCGCGCGGCGATCTGGTCGGCGGCGTGCGGTATATCACCTCGCTGCGTATCGTCGAACGGCAGATCTGGATGATCGTTGGCTTCTCTCTGCTGGCGTGCCTGCTGTTCCTCATGCTGGTTGTGGCGTCGAACAGTTATTTTATCCGGTCGATCGTCGATCCGGTGCTCAAGATCAACACCATCGCCAAGGAGATCGCGGCCGGACGTTACGGCGTGCGGCTGCAGAAGACCTATGATGACGAGATTGGTGAGCTGTGCGATACCATCAATTATATGTCGGACGAGATCAGTCGCGCCGAACGCATGAAAAACGATTTCATTTCTTCGGTTTCACACGAACTGCGTACACCGCTGACCGCTATCGGCGGTTGGAGTGAGACACTGCTGGCCGGCGGCGGCGAGGACCCGGAGGAGGTCATGCAGGGCCTGACGATCATCCAGAAGGAGGCGGGCCGTCTGACCCGCATGGTCGAGGAGCTGCTGGACTTTGCGCGCATCGAATCCGGCCGCATGAAGCTGGAGATCGAGACGTTTGATATGTCCATCGAGCTGTATGAAGCGGTTTATATGTATGAAAACCTGCTCAAAAAGAGCGGAATCCGCCTGCTGTACGACGAAGATGTGGATGCAAACTACTACATCAACGGCGATCGCCACCGCATGAAGCAGGTGTTTTTGAATATTCTGGACAACGCCGCGAAATACGGCGGCGACGGCAAGCAGATTGATATTGACCTTAAACGTGACGGCGGCAACATCGTCGCGTCTGTGCGCGACTACGGTCAGGGTATTCCCGAAGCTGAGCTGCCGTTCGTCAAGGAGAAATTCTACAAGGGGTCATCCAAGCAGCGAGGCAGCGGCATCGGCCTTGCCGTGACAGAGGAAATCGTTTCCATGCACGGCGGCACGCTGGATATTGCGTCCGAGGTCGGCAAGGGAACGACGGTTACCGTCACCCTGCCGTCTGCCAAGTCCGAGGAGGCGCTCGGCATTACCGGTGCCATTTCGAAGGCACCTGAAACCCCGTTTACCGAAGGAGAGCATTCATGACAACGCAAAAGAAAACCACCATCGGCGGTCAGGCGATCATCGAGGGTATTGTAATGAAGGGACCCAAGAAGTCCTGCACGGTCGTGCGCAGGGCGAACGGCGAGCTTGTCAGCAAGACCGAACCGACGCCGAGCCGTGCCCCGATTTGGGAAAAGCCAATCTTTCGCGGCGCGTATACGCTGTTTACCGCCATGAAGGAGGGTATGCAGGCCATCAACTATTCCGCGTCCTTCTTTGAGGACGAGGAAGCCGATGTGCCGCCGTCCAAGTTTGAACTCTGGCTGGAAAAGAAATTCGGCTCGGAGGGTCTGAACAAGATCATCCTGAGCATTTCAACTGTCATCGGCATTGCCCTGCCGATCGGCCTGTTCATCCTGCTGCCGAGCTTTCTCGGCGGTTTTGTGCCGAAAACCTGGGGTGTGCTCGCGCGCAATGTGCTCGAGGGCTGCGTGCGCGTCATTCTGTTCCTGCTGTTCATGTGGTCGGTGTCGCATATGAAGGATATTCGCCGCACGTTCGAGTACCACGGCGCAGAGCACAAGACCATTTTCTGCTACGAAGCAGGCGAAGAACTGACCGTTGAAAATGTTCGCAAACAGGGCAAATACCACCCGAGATGCGGCACCAGCTTCATGTTTGTGCTGATTATCATTGCGACTATCGTTTCGTCGATCGTCTTTTCCATCATCGACATTACCAATCCGTTCCTGCGTATGCTCGCGCATTTGATCCTGCTGCCGCTTGTTGTCGGCATAAGCTACGAGTTTAACCGCTACGCCGGCCGCTCGGAGAGCCTGCTCTCGCGTGCGCTGCGCTGGCCGGGACTGATGGTGCAGCACCTGACCGTATTTGAGCCGGACGATTCCATGATCGAGGTTGCGATCACCGCGATGAAGGCGGTCATTCCGGGCGACGGCTCGGACGAGTGGTAAGCGCCATGCACTATTATTTTGCGCCGATGGAAGGCGTGACCGGCGCGGTCTATCGCCGGACGCACCACGAATTTTTCTCAGGTGTGGACAAGTATTTCATGCCGTTTATCACACCGACCACAAATGAAAAGCTGACGCCGCGGCAAAAGCGCGATGTCCTGCCGGAGTACAACGAGGGCGTGCCTGCGGTTCCGCAGCTGCTCACCAAGTCTGCCGCGGACTGCATCTGGGCGGTGAATGCACTGCATGACCTCGGGTATCCCGAGGTCAATCTCAATCTTGGCTGTCCGTCCGGCACGGTGACGGCCAAGGGAAAGGGAGCCGGATTTCTCGCACATCCGGACGAGCTGGACCGGTTTTTTGACGAAGTTTTCGCAAAATGCGAGGGGATTTCGGTAAAAACCCGTCTCGGCGTGCATGAGGCAAGCGAGTTTGACAAGCTGCTCGAGATTTACAACCGCTATCCCATCACCGAGCTGACCATCCATCCGCGCGTACGGCAGGATTTCTACAAGGGCAGGGTCCGGGAGGCAGACTTTGCGGCGGCGCTGCCGCGCTGCAGCATGCCCGTGTGCTACAACGGCGATCTCATCACCGAGCGGGATGTGAGCACCGTCAGCGAACGCTATCCCGATTTACCGGCGGTGATGATCGGCCGTGCGCTGATCGCCGATCCGTCTCTCGTGGCGCGCATGACCGGCGGCAAGGCCGCAGACGCAAAAATGCTCGAGACCTTCCACGATACATTGTTCGTGCGCTACTGCGAAGCCTTCGGTGACAGCCGGATTGCCATGCTCCGCATGAAGGAAATCTGGTTTTATCATCTGAATCTGTTTGAAAACAGCGAAAAAACGGGTAAAGCAATTAAAAAAGCAAAAAATGCCGCAGAATTTCAGTCGGCAGCCGCAGCCGTGTTCCGCGATTGCAGGGTGCGGGCGAACGCCGTGCCGCTGTGGTTCAAACCCGCGTAAATTTTAGGAGTTGACCCTGTGTGACCAAGACTATCAACGATGTTTACATGCAGCTTTTCCGCCGCTTGAAAGAGGGCGGTGACCCGATGCCGCAGCTGACCGCGCGGGAGATCACCGCCTACGCCTGCAAAGCAGACAAAAAGCAGACAGCCGGCTGGTCCCATTTCTACGTTGAGGATACGACTGTGGACTACGCCGGTCTGCTGTGCGACCGCTGTCTGGACGGCGAGCCGCTGGCGTACATTATCGGCGAATGGGATTTTTACGGCCTGACCTTCAAGGTGGACCGTTCGGTGCTCATTCCGCGCTCGGATACCGAGCGCCTGTGCGAGCTGGTCATTGAGCAGGCCAAAGAGCGGGTTTCACCTCGTATTCTCGATTTGTGCTGCGGCTCGGGCTGCATCGGCATTGCGGCGGCGCACACGGTCGAGGATGCCCGCGTGACCGCGATCGACCTGTCGGACGGTGCGCTGCACATTACCCGCGAGAACGCCCGTGATCTGGGCGTGAGCAGCCGTTTGCTGACCATGAAGGCCGATGTCATGCACGCGCCTCCGCGCGGACTTGGGCAGTTTGATATCATCGTTTCCAATCCGCCGTACGTTACCGAGGACGAAATGCAGATGCTCGACCACAGTGTAGCCGATTTTGAGCCGCATGAGGCGCTTTACGGCGGCGAGGACGGTCTGGATTTCTATCATGCCATCTGCGACAGCTGGGGGGAGCTGCTGGTGCCGAACGGCAGGCTGCTGTTCGAGTGCGGCTGGCATCAGGCCGACGACGTGGCAGGCATCATGCAGCGGCACGGCTACAAGGATGTCACTATCACCGAGGATTACAGCGGTGTGCCGCGCATTGTGTATGGCACAAATGCTCGTCCGGATGTGGATTTGACGAGGGATGCGTAAATCGGGATTTATTAAGGAGGATATGGATGAAACTGTTTTTATGTTCGCACTTTTCAAGTGTAGGAAGTTTGATAAAAGAAGAAATTGATAACAAGAAAGTCGCATTTATTCCCACAGCTTCGCTGCGTGAAGGCTATACCGGTTATGTCGGCTCGGCTCGAAAGCTATTCAATAAACTGGGAGCAACCGTAACGGAAATTGATATTTTAACGGAGGCTTATTTAACGATACAGTCCGTTTTTGAAGATGCGGATGTGATCTATTTTACTGGTGGAAATTCTTTCTTCCTTATGGATCAGCTCCGTAAAACGGGAACGGATGAGCTATTGAAGAAGGAATTGGCAAAGGGAAAACTGATGATCGGTGAATCGGCGGGTGCGATTATATGCGCTCCAACTATCCAATATATCGAACAAATGGATGAAAAGCCGGAGGACTACTCACAAGAAGATGATGCAGGGCTTGATTTGATTGATTTCTATGTTCTTCCGCATTATCTTACAGCACCATTTAAGAAAGTTACTGAGAAAATAATGACTGAATTTTCGGATTTGAATCTATGCCCAATTAACAACCGTCAGGGAATTGTAATCGATGGTGAAGGTTCAAAGGTTATTTGCAAAGACTAATTTGAAAATCCCAGTTTGCAATACCGTTCACAAGGAATAAAAAGAAGGCACAGCCACCTGAACTGCACCAAAAGTTAGACAAAAATTCAACGAAAAAATTGTTCAAGCAACCGAAAGGGCTTGCTGTCTGTGAATTGCAGACGGCAGGCCCTTTAGTTTTGCGAGTGAGGGGTGCGGACAAAAATCCGTACTCCCAAAGGGCTCTCGAAAGGAGCCCTTTTGTGTATTCATATGAGAAAAAATCTATTGCATTAAAAGTATTTCATCAAACTAATTCTGAATCGTTTATCAGACAATGCGTGGCGTATCAGCTTGACCTCTTTCGGGTCAAGTCCTACTTTCTTCAGCACATCGGAAAAGTTTAAAATCGCCATGACAGCCTCTCCTTTTTCTCTTTCCATCTACAGTTTATCATGTTTTTACCGCTGTAAAAGCATATTTTCACACGCTTGCAGTATCTCTTCCAGATCCGGTGTCAGCCGTTTGCGGCACTCCTGTTTCAGATTTTCCGGTACACCATAGAATGCTTCGGCGATGCTGCCGGTGATGGCGGTCAGCGTATCGCTGTCACCGCCGAGGGACACCGCCGTGCGGAGAGCATCCTCAAAATCTGTGCTTTCCAAAAATGCAGCAATGGCCTGCGGCACCGTCTTCTGACAGCTCTCCACATGATGATAGGTTGGGCGGATTTCGTCGCAGGTACGGCTGAGATCATAACCAAACTTGCATTCCACATACGCTTTGATTACCACCTTGCTGTGGCCGGTGCGGGCGAGGAAAATCGCCGCAGCGACCGCTTGTGCGCCCTTGATTCCCTCTGGATGATCATGGGTTACCTCGGCGGTGAGCTGCGCCAGATGCAGCGCCTCTTGTATACTCTCTGCCAGCCACGCCGCGGGAGAAACCCGCATGGCACTGCCGTTGCCATAGCTGCGGTACGGCTGCGGATTATCCTCATACAGCCATTGATTGAACCGCGCACCGTAGCCCTTGTCGGGATAAGCACGTCCCAGCCGCTGCATCTCCCGCACCAGCGCCGCTTTGATGGTGATATCATCCTGTCCGCGAGTATCCAGCAGGGCCCGTGCCACGGCCAGCGTCATTACCGTATCGTCGGTAAATTCGGATTGCTGGCTGAATAACGGAAAGTCCTTGCCTTTGTAGTTGTTGCAGTCAAACTCGTAGGGGCTGCCCACAATGTCGCCCAAAATCGCACCGTACATATTCATTATCTCCCACGTTTCTGCACATCTTCGTCGATGCGGCGCTTCCAGTCGGCGCCGAGAGGTCTTGCGGCGCGAACGCTGCAAACCGCTTCGCTGATGACCTCGTAGTTCAGGGCTGTACCGGCCTCGTCGCACTTGTAGTTCACTGCACGGTCAGCACCGATGCCAAAGCGTGCCGCTTCCTTCGCCGCGTCGATATTGGCACCCAGAAAGAGAAACTCCCAGCCGTACTTCTCCTTCTGCCGCTGAATCATGCGCCGCACCGTCTCATAGTCATAACGGCGGCTGGCGTTTTCGTAACCATCGGTGGTGATAATGAACATCGTCTTTTCCGGTACATCTTCGCGGCGGGCGTACTTGTGGATGTTGCCGATGTGGTGGATGGCTCCGCCCACGGCATCTAGCAGCGCCGTGCAGCCGAGGGTGAAATACTCCTTCTCGGTCATGGGCGGCACATCCTCCAGCGGCAGGCGGTCGTGGATGACCACGCTTTCGTTGTCAAAGAGTACGGTGGAGACCAGCGCCTCGCCCGCTTCCTTTTTCTGCTTGGCGATCATGGAGTTGAATCCACCGATCGTGTCTGTCTCCAGCCCCGACATGGAGCCGCTGCGGTCCAGGATAAAAACCAATTCTGTTGTATGCTTCATAAAAAAACCTCCTGTGATTTGTTATCTCTATGGTAGCAAATCACAGGAGAGCAGTGGTCGCTTTTCAAGCGACATTTTTATGCGCCGAGCAAGCTCTGATCAAAGGCGAACAGAGCCTCGTTGATTTCAAAGACGTTGTAGTTTCCATGCTCCACGAAATACTCCACGATAATGTCAAACTTGTTGGAATGGGAGAGCGCGAACCCCGCCTTCATGAGCATATCCTTCATTTCCGCAAGCGGCAGCTCAAGGGCAATGGCAAATGCAATGACTGTGGGCTTGGAAGGTTTGTAGGACTTGTCCGAACGGATCTTCGAGAAGAGCTTCCGATCAATATTTGCCTTCTTATAGCACTGTGCGTCCGTCATGTCGCGCTCATCAATCTTCCGCAGAAGCATCTCTGAAAAGCTCTCGTCGATCTGTCCCAGTGCATCATCAAGGGTTGCCGCCTTTTTAGGGGCAACTGCCGCAGAGAAGGAAGGTGTGAGCTGTTCGATTGCAATTTCATGAACGGATGCCTCGCAAGGCATCGGCTCTTCCATCCGGAAGGTGTTCATTCTGCGCAGACGCTCGGAACGACTATCGGTATGTTCGTCCACATAGCGGTCATCTATGTACGCTGCAATATCAGCAAACAACTTGCCGCTGATCTGATAGGCTTTACGGTCAAAAATGACAATGTATACTGTCATTTCGTTTTCAAGAAGGAAACTGCTGATGGTGTCAATTGCAACCTTGAGAGCCTGATCCTTCGGATAGCCGAAAATGCCGGAGGAGATCAAGGGGAATGCAACCGATTCGCAGCCGTATTCCTTCGCCAGCATGAGCGAAGTCTGATAGCAGGAGATCAACAGTTCACGTTCACCATGCTGTCCATCGTACCAGCGCGGACCGACAGCGTGGATAATATATTTGCAGGGCAGCTTGTAGCCCTTTGTGATTTTTGCGTCCCCGGCTTCGCAGCCGCGGAGCGTTTCACATTCTGCCAGCAGCTCCGGTCCTGCAGCACGATGAATGCAGCCGTCCACACCGCCGCCACCAAGCAGCGACTCGTTGGCAGCGTTGACGATGGCGTCAACCTTCATTTTCGTAATGTCGTTTCTCACAACTTGGAGCGGCATAATTTTCACATCCTCTTGATTTCCGTTTGAATCTATTGTAGTAAAACCGGTTTTACTACAGGCACAATAACATTGCTTCCATGTTACAAAATCATTGCGGGTATCCTACTGATTTAAGTATAGTTCTTCTGTTTATTATCAGTTTACGCTAAAAGATAAATAAAATCAAACGTTATGCTGATTGTTTTATTTTCTTCCTTTATTCAGGGTGCTCCTTCTAAAGCAATCCCAACGGAGTATGACTTTGTGGTCAGAGTGGTAGAAAGTGAGTTCTATTCGCGATAGGGTAAAACTAAAACAGATACAATAAAAATAAGAAATTATTTTAATCAGTGAGGACAGAAATTGAAGTGCACCCCATCTGTTAGATAGTATATCATACTGTCTAACAAATAGGGTGCAGTTCATTTTGCTGGACTTTTTCGACAGGCTGAAAGGAGAAACTGCGATTGCAGTTTCTCCTTTTTATGTCGGCGGCAGAGAAAATGATAACTTTTACAATATACTTGCACATGCTCACCCGGACAGCTCCCGAATCTCCTCCTGAATGAGTTTTCCGGCAGCGGTGGCAAGCTGGTCCATCCGCTGGATACGGACCAGATCCTGTCCATAGATCATCCGTGCGTCGGGGGCGCTGGTGTTCTCGCCCATAAAGACGGCAGCGACCCGGACGCCCTGCTGCCGCAAAGCACGGACCTCCTCAGCAGTGTCCTGCACGCCTGCTTCGCTATCGTAGCTGCGGCTGAGCGGCACCTTGCCGGTGGGGAGAATTTTGCGGCTGTCATCCGGGCTGGCATCGGTCAGCAGGATCAGCAGATGCCGATCCGCCGGAGCGGTATCCAGCAGCTTTCCTGCCATGCGCAGCGCCAGTCCGTCCCGATTCCAGCCGGCAGCAAAGTAATTGAAAATTTTTCTTTCCGCGTTTTTCTCACTGAAATCCTTGAGAATCCGCACGACAGTATAACCGCGCAGACTGCAGAAGCTGCTGACGCGGACCGGAATTCCGCAGGTAGCCAGACTGCGGGCCAGAATGTAGCCTTGCGCTGCGATAGTCTCCTGACAGTGCAGGCGTGAGGCCGAACCGTCCAGCAGTAAATCCACCGTAAAGCCGGGATTGTTTTCCTCCTCGCTGCGGAGAAATACCTTTCCGTCCTTCAGTACCGGAAGCCGCCAGATGCGCTGACTATCGACATGTCCCTGTCGGGCGGAAACGGCATCCGGCTGCTGCTGCACCTGCATGCAGTTGCGGATGTGCTCGGTCAGCCGCAGGATGGAGCTTTGATACAGGTCATTGTTTTTGAGGAAATCTGCACGGTTCCGTTCGGCCTGTTCGGCCGCCTGCTCGAAAAGATGCTGCACATCGGCACGCATGGTTTTGCCTTGCACCGTTTCACCGCGGGTAAACCAGAGGTGACAGCCGAGATGGTTTCCGGTGCAGAGCCGCTGTTCAATCAGCGCCAGCTCCCGCGGGGGATACAGACTGCGGCCGAAACAGCCTTCCACATAATCCCGGTCCTCGTTTTCGCGGTCGCCGGATTCCAGCTGCGCGCGCAGTGCATTGGACGCCCGCACCATGCCGTTTTCTCCGGCCGCCGCAGAGCGGTCAATGGCCAGATCGTCGGTGCGGACCATTTCGGTCGTGAACAGCTTGGTCAGCAGCGGTACCCATCGCTCCCCGAAATGGAGGGTGAACGGCTTTTTTGTATGGGCAGTACCGTCAAAGCGCAGATATTTCCGGAAGGCTGTCCGTACTGCCACTGTCAGTTCCTCACCGCTCAGCGCATGGTCACTGCCCGAGCGTCTGCGGTTTTCGTATTATCGGTGGTATCTGCTCAATCCCAAGCTGCTGATCTGCTTTTTCCCGTTCGCGGGACAGGAATCGGCGCATCACAAGATGATCATTGATATGCTGGTGCTGTGCGCGCGGCGCGGCATGGCGGTCTGGATCATCTCCTCCGGCATTGACGCTATCTGTGAAAAAACCGATAACGAAGAGTTTCTGCGCCGTCTGCGCTACATCAAGGAATGATGTGTGCAGGCGGCGTTTTTCTTATCCAATCTGCACGACAACCGACCTCCGACTTTGTGGGAATCCCACATTGTGACAATCTGCGGAAACCGATATAATAGAACTGTAAAAGCATAGGAAACAAAGCGGTATTCGATCAGCGTCAATACTCCTCCGGATGCCGCTTTCCGCAACAGTCGGAAAGGAGGGACTGTTATGACCGAACTGATGCTGAAGCTTGCCGCGTTCCTTGCGATGGTGATTGACCATGCGGCGGCGTGCCGTCTGGACAGGGTGTTTTTTCCGGCGTTTAGCAAGGTGTATGTGATTTCCAGAGCAATCGGACGCATGGCGTTTCCGATTTATACCTTCTGTCTGGTCGAAGGATTCCGCCACAGCCATGATCTCCGCCGATACGGCGGGCGTCTGCTGCTGCTCGGGGTCATCTCGCAGCTTCCGTATGCGTTTACGCTCAACCGTGGGTATCTCGAGCCCGCGTTCGGAGAGGTGTTTCCCGCCGATCCGAGTCGGGCGTTCCGAAACTTAAATATTCTGTTTACGCTGTTTATCGGGCTGGTTCTGCTGGTTTTCTTCCATAAAAAGCCGCTGGCGCGGGTGATTCAGTCCAAAGGGTTTGCGGTGTTCCTGCTCGCCTGCGGCGGCTTCGCGGTCTATACGGCGGAGCCGGAGTTTGACTCGCGTTTCCGTCGGCTGTGCACCGTGCTGCTCCTTGCCTCGGCAATCGCGGTCGCGCTGCTGCACGTTTGGCGAAAGCACCTTGCCCTGCGGGATTGGCTCGCGCGGTTTGCGGTGCTCGTGTTTGCTGTGCTGCTGTTTGAGCGGTATCCGCTTGCGCATCTCCGGTGCAACATCGATTACGGTGTATGGGGAATTTTGCTGATTTTGTGCCTGTCGTATGCCGAGAGCCGATGGAGCCGCGCGCTTGTTGTTTTACTCTGGGGTGCGCTGTTTTATTCCTCGCTCGGTATGCCGGATTGGGGTTCGATCCGCGGCACGGCGGCGGCAGCGCTCCTTCTGCTGCTGTACAACGGCGAGCGCAGCCGGAAACCGCACCCGAAGCTGAACAAAGCCTTTTATGCGGCGTATCCGCTGCACCTCGTGGTGATCTGGGCGATGGTGATTGCAGCGGAAGGTCCGCTGACGCAGCTCAAGCTGTTGAAGTATTATTTGTAAATCGCAAAAAACAGACCGACAGAGTGAATGTCGGTCTGTTTTTTGCAGGCTTTAAGCAGAAATTTTGTATTCTGATTTTGGCTTCGGTTCCTTGCGCGAGTTCCGTCCGCGCCTTATCAGTATGCAAAATTTATTCGCAAATCGCTCTTGTTCAATTATACGGTATTGCCTTTAAAATTTACCTTTTCTACATACGCCGGAAACCCGGCTGCAGCCTAATGCACAACCGGGTTTCTGGGCAGAATGTTTAGGATTCTTCGTTTCTTGCGGATTCAATATTCTGCAGAAGCTGTTTCTGCGTATCATCGAACAGCAGGCGCTTGTTATGCGCGAAATACGCATCGCACCCGAAGTTCTGGATAAACCACGAGGTAAACCAGTTCGCAGTCAGTTCGGTAGCGAACAGCACCAACTCCTGCGAGTCCGGAATGGCGGCATCGAGGAAGGCAAATGCGTTTGCCAGTTCGGCATCGGTCTTGTCTGCGGCGGCTGCGCGTGCGTCCACATCGGAGGAGAAAAGCGCCTTCAGACGGTCAAACTGCTGATCCTCGGGTACTTTTTCAAGCATGAGCGTCTGCCGGTAGGCATCCAGACGCTCCACCTCGCGGGAGGCGACATAGAGCGCGTCCTTGTCGGACGAGCCGCCGTTTCGCTTGTCTGCAAGCGCGGCACGTTTTTCATCCGGCAGGGAAGAGATGGCTTTTTCGCCTTCTCGGATGGCGAGCAGGTCGGCGTGAAGCGCATCGGTCAGCGCATCCAGACGGTACGCGTCACGGGCACCGTCCGCCAGCCTGCTCAGCAGCAGACCGAGTACGCCCAGCTTTTCGTCAAACGGCGCGTCCCGCAGTTCGGAAGCGCGAACCGGCTCCCAGGTGCCGGAAAGCAGCTCATCCACGCGGTAAACCTGCTTGTATTTGTTATAAAGCTGCAGATAATTCGCAAAATCACTTGCCACCTGCGGCAGCTGCAAATACTGCTCCACAACCTGACGATCAACCGGAATACCCAGCGACTCGTACACCTGCATCAGCTCGGACAAATCCTCCCAGCCGCGTGCGGTGACAAACTGCAGTCCGTCGGCGGTGGCCTCTATGCGGTAAAAATGCTCGCGCCGGATCTCAAGATAGGACAGGATGGCACCATGGATGCCGCGTCGGTACGCGTACTCCTTCCACACGCCAAAATCCTCTTCAATGTCGATTTTTTTAACGCGGTCGAGCGTTACCACGTCAAATTCCCGCACGGATTTGTTGTATTCCGGCGGATTTCCGGCCGCTACGACCACCCATCCAGCGGGCAGCTGCTGGTTGCCGAAGGTCTTGCACTGCAGAAACTGCAGCATCATCGGCGTGAGCGTCTCGGAAATGCAGTTGATCTCATCGAGGAACAGAATGCCTTCTTTTACGTCTGTGCGTTCCATTTCGCGGTACACCGAAGCGATAATCTCGCTCATCGTGTAGGCGGTGACTGTGCGTTCCTCGCCGCCGAGCATCACCTTGTCGATGAACGGCAGACCGAGCGCGGACTGGCGCGTGTGGTGCGTCAGCGTGTAGGAGACAAGGCCGACGCCGGTCTCCTCGGCAATCTGCTGCATGATCTGCGTTTTGCCGATGCCCGGAGGTCCCATCAGCAGGATTGGCCGCTGCCGAATCGGCGGAATGCGATACGCGCCGAATTCATCGGTCGCGAGATACGCCTTGAGTGCGTTTTTGATTTCGTTTTTTGCTCTCTTTATGTTCATGATAGTTCCTCGAATCACTCAAATTGATCCAGAAAATTATGTTTACCGTTCGCATCGCGCCAGCCGAGCAGCTTGGCGGTATCGACGTTCTTGACCGCGTTGAAGATATTCGCTTCGATCTGCGGGTTGTTTGCCGCGAGAGACGCGATCAGCTGCTTGATTTCCGCGCGTTTGGTGTCGCTTTCCAGCTTTTTTGCCGGACAGTCGCACGGCAGAAAGGTCAGACCGCAATATTCCGCCCAGTCGAGGACACCCTGCTCGCGCGTGAAATACAGCGGACGGATCAGCTCCATGCCCTCGTAATTCTTGGCCTTGACGCGCGGCAGCATGGCCTGCACCTGACCGCCGTAGATCAGTCCCATCAGCACGGTGCCGATGGCATCATCATAGTGATGACCGAGCGCGATCTTGTTGCAGCCGCGCTTGCGTGCTTCGGTGTACAGATAGCCGCGGCGCATCTTTGCGCACAGGAAGCACGGATGCTCGGCAGAATGCACCCCTGCCACGCGCAGCACATCGGTATCGAAAATTTCGAGCGGAATGTCCAGCCGTTTCGCGTTTTCCTCGAGGTGCTTGCGGCCCTCCGGCGCATAACCCGGGTCCATTGCAAGGAACACGAGGTCAAAATCCACCGTGTGCTGCAAATCCTGCAGCAGCAGTGCCAGCAGCATGGAATCCTTGCCGCCGGAGATGCAGACCGCAACCTTATCGCTCGGTTTTACCAGTCCATATGCTTTTACCGCGTCCACGAACGGCTTGCGCAGTGTACGCACAAATTCGCTTTGCAGCGTTCTTTTTATCTCTTTTGCAGTCATTTTGCGCCCTTCTTATGCTGAAAATGATAGGTGATACGGGCAAGAATGCTGTCCGGCGCGAAATGCCGCGCCAGTGTCATGGCCTTCATGGCTGCACCCGGAACGACAACTGCCTTGCCTGCAAACAGGCCGTCAACAGCTTCGCGCGCCACACGCTCTGCCGACAGACCGGAGAGCGAAAACCGCACGCCTGCGACCTTGTTGAACTCGGTGTCCACCGGTCCCGGACAGAGGGCGCACACACGCACCGGAGAGCCGGCGCGGCGCAGCTCCTCGCGCAAGGCTTCTGTCAGGCGCAGAACATAGTTTTTGGTGGCGTAATAGGTCGCCATCAGCGGTCCCGGCAAAAATCCCGCCGAGGATGACACGTTGAGAATGTAGCCGCGTCCGCGCTGCACAAAATCCCGCACAGCCAGCTTGGTGAGAATGTGTACGGCACGCACGTTGGTGTCGATCATGCGCAGTTCCTCATCCAGATCGGCGGTGACAAACTCGCCGAACAGGCCGAAACCCGCGTTGTTGATCACGACCTCCAGTTCCTCGCTCTGTACGGCCTCGTACAGCAGACGGCATTCCTGCTCGTCCGACACGTCCGCCGCGATGATGCGGCACGGTACCGGCAGCTCTGCCGCCAGTTCGCGCAGGCGTTCCTCTCTGCGGGCGCACAGGATCAGCTCGTAGCCGCGTGCCGCCAGCAGGCGCGCCATTTCGCGTCCCAGTCCAGAGGACGCACCCGTGATGAGTGCTTTCATGCAAATTCCCTCCGTTTTGCTCTGATATTCATATACTATATAGTATCATGATGCGTTGTCCGCGTCAATTCATGCCGTTCGTCACATTCTGTACAAATTTGCGGCCGGTTACGGGTTTACCCCGATTTCGCTTTTCAATAAGATGGGAGAATGGTATAATAATGATGAAGTATGACAGCTTATTTTTACAATGGATAATTTTTCGCCAGAAGCCGAAGATAGGAGGGGCGAATATGAAAAATAAAGAAGCAGACACCGAATTGGAATCCAGACTGCTGGAAATTCTGGTGCACCCGTGCCGTATTGAGGACATCCGGCGCGAGCTGCCGAATGCAGGCAAAAACAATCTCAAAAACGCGCTGGATGCGCTCGTTGCGGACGGCAGGGTGATGAAAAACAAGAAAAACCGCTTTGCGGTCTCCGCGCACTACGGCTGTGCGGCCGGAACCTATCTGGCTACCGAGCGGGCATTCGCGTTTGTCGCGCCGGATTATCCGGAGGGCGAAGCCAAGCCGGATGATCTGTTCATCCCGCCGAATGCGTCCGGCGGTGCGTGGCACGGCGACCGCGTGCTCGTCAAGGTGAGTGAGCGCAAGAACAACCGCGGCCGCAAGGAAGCAACCGTTATCCGCGTGCTGGGACGCGCCGGCAAGGAGCTGACCGGCGAACTCGTGCAGCGCGGCAAGGCATTTTTCGTGCAGCCGACCTCGAAAAAGTATCCGGAGATTGCGGTGGACAAGCATGACCTCGGCGAAGCCGCCGTCGGTGACTGCGTGGCTGTTTCGATCTCGCACTACGGCGATGAGCAGTTTATGCCGCAGGGCGTTGTTCGCGTGGATTTGGGCGAAAGCGGTACGATGGAGGCCGCTATCGCGGCTGTTCTGCACGAAAACGGCGTGTATGACGTATTTCCGAACGAGGTGCTCGAGCAGGCACTTGCCATTCCGCAGGAGGTCGATATGGGCACCGCCGGCAAGCGGCTTGACCTGCGTGACAAGCTGATCTTTACCATCGACGGCGATGACGCGAAGGACTTTGACGACGCGGTATCGCTCGAAAAGCTGGAAAACGGACATTATCTGCTCGGCGTCCACATCGCGGACGTGAGCCATTACGTTACGCCGGATTCGCCGCTTGACGCCGAGGCGTTCCGCCGCGGCACGTCGGTTTATTTCCCGGGACACGTTGTGCCGATGCTGCCGTTCGCGCTGTCCAACGGCATCTGCTCGCTCAACCCGAAGGTGGACCGTCTGGCGTTCTCCGCGCTGATGGAGGTCGATAAGGACGGCCGCCGGTATGGTGCGAAATTTGCCAAGTCGGTCATCTGCTCCAAGGCCCGCATGACCTACAACAAGGTCAACAAAATTCTCGCGGGGGACAAGGGGCTGCGCGAGGAATACGCTTTTCTGGTCGAGACTGCCGAGACGATGAACAATCTGGCGCACGCGCTGTACAAGCGCCGCATTGAGCGCGGCGCACTCGAGCTGGACATTCCGGAGGCGGAAATCCGCGTGGACGAGAACGGCAAGCCGGTTGAAATCCGGTTCCGTGAACGCGGCGAGAGTGAAAAGCTGATTGAGGAATTCATGCTGCAGGCCAACGAAGCGGTTGCCGAGTATATGTGCAAGCGCGAGCTGCCGACCGTCTACCGTGTGCACGAGAATCCCGATCCGGACAAGCTGCGCGTGTTTGCGTCGTTTGCGCGTCCGTTCGGCTACCGCATCGACCCGTCCAAGCCGGAGGATACGGCGCAGTTCCAGACCGTGCTGCGCGGCGCAAAGAACGACCCGAAGCAGCGCGTGCTGCCGACGCTTCTGCTGCGCTCGCTGGCGCGTGCCCGCTACGCGGATGAGTGTATTGGCCATTACGGTCTGAAGGCGAAGTTCTACCTGCACTTTACCTCGCCAATCCGCCGTTATCCCGATCTGGTGGCGCACCGCATGCTGCAGAAGGCGCTGCTCGGCGAAGAATTTACCGCGGCAGACGAAACGATGTGCGAGGAAGCCGCAGACCAGTCCACAAACCGCGAACAGGCTGCCGACAACTGCGAACGCGACATCGACAAGCTGTATATCGCGTCCTACATGCAGCAGTTTATCGGTGAGGAATTTGACGCGGAGGTTTCCGGCGTGCAGTCGTTCGGCGTGTTCGTTGCGCTGGAAAACGGTTGTGAGGGTCTGATTCGTGCAGAGCTGATGACCGGCGACTTCTACCAGTACGACGAGGAGCACATGGCGATGGTTGGCCGCCACACCGGCAAGCGGTTTACGATCGGCACGCCGATGCGTGTCAAGCTGCTTGCCGCAAGCGACACCACCGGTCAGATCGACTTTGCACCGGCTGACGGCTCGCTTCCGGTTTCGGAAAAGCTGGATCGTCCGCGCCGTGAGGACACCGACCGTGCTCCGAGAGGCAATCGCGCGGAGCGCCGCCGTCACAGCGGCAAGGGACGCGGCGGCAAGCCCGGCAAGGGCAAAAAGCCGCCCACGCGCAAGAGAAGATAAGGCAATACCGCATAATTTCCGCAAAGCACCGCAGTCTTAATTGTGCGGTGTTGCCATAAGTATAGGAGAGAATCTTTTATGTCCAATAAAGTAACCGTTGCTGCGATTCAGATGACCTACGGTCTGGAAGAAGCCTGCGAAAAGGTCCGCGAAGCGGCATCTCAGGGGGCGCAGATCATTCTGCTGCCCGAACTGTTTGAAAACTGGTATTTCTGTCAGGAAAAAAGCTACGAGAACTACCATTTAGCGACAACACTCGAGGAAAATCCGGCGGTCCGCGAGATGCAGACCATTGCCCGTGATTTCAAGGTCGTCATTCCGGTCAGCTACTACGAGCGGGTCGGCGAGACCACGTTCAACACGGTGGCTGTCATTGACGCGGACGGCACGATCATGGGTCAGTATCGCAAGACCCACATTCCGGATGACCATTTTTATCAGGAAAAGTTCTATTTTACGCCCGGAAATACCGGCTTCAAGGTCTGGGATACGGCTTATGCGAAAATCGGCGTCGGTATCTGCTGGGACCAGTGGTTCCCGGAGTCCGCGCGCTGCATGGCGCTGCAGGGCGCGGAACTGCTGTTCTACCCGACCGCCATCGGTTCCGAGCCGATTCTCGACTGCGATTCCATGCCGCACTGGCGGCGCTGCATGCAGGGTCACGCGGCGGCGAACATTATGCCGCTGATCGCGGCAAACCGCATCGGCACCGAAACCGTCAAGCCGACCGAGGATAACCAGCACCAGTCGTCCTCGCTGACGTTCTACGGCTCGTCCTTCATCGCGGATGAAACCGGCGCGCTTGTCGAGCAGGCTGACCGCGAAAACGCAGGCGTGCTGACGCATACGTTCGATCTGGATGAAATTCGTGAGATGCGCCGTTCGTGGGGTGTCTACCGTGACCGGAGACCGGAAATGTATGGTGCAATGCGCGGCTACGGTTTATAAAATGGAAAATTCCATTCACAAAAAACGCAGACTGAGAATATTCTCAGTCTGCGTTTTCTATATCATAGATATTATTTTGCGAGTTCCGCCAGAAATTCATCCATGTTGGTGTCTTCCGTCATGGTAATGCGGTGCATGCTGTACAGCGTCTGCGGCAAACCCTGTACGATCGCATTCACGCCCGGCTGGGTGGTGAACGTCAGCTCGATGCCCTGGCTGCGCAGCGCATCCATCGTCAGTGTGCCGTACGCGCCTTCCGGATAAGACAGCGCGTTGACCTTCTCGCCGGTGATCGGCTCGATAGCCTGCTGGCTCTGCTGGATATCAGCCTTGACAGCGGCTTCGTAGTCCGCATCGCTTTCGCCGGGCAGCTGCGCGAGTGTTTCCCGAACACGGTCGTTTCCGTCCTCAAACGGCGGCCACTGGTGCATGTCATAGGTGTGACTCTGGATGGAAATCAGGCCGGAATCCACCATTTCCTGCATTTCAGCCGCGCCGAAGTGCGGTGTCATGGCGTGGTCGGTGTCCTTGTAGGTATCCTTGCCGATGGAAACGCCGATGGCGAAAATGGTCGCCTTCATGTTGTATTCCCCCAGCACCGGGAACGCGTCCTCGTAGTTGCTCAGATAGCCGTCGTCAAACGTGAGGACGATAGGCTTTTCGGGCAGCGGCGTACCGTTGTAGACGTAATCGCGCAGCTGCTCAAGCGAAATCGTGTTGCAGCCGGCATCGGAAAGTGCCTGAATCTGCTTGCGGAACGTCTCCGGCGAAATGGTAGCTGAGCCGCTCACATCCTCGGTCAGCTGGTGCCACGTCAGCACCGGAACCTGAACGGCGGTGTCGTCGTCCGTGCGCGGTGCAGGACGCTGCGTGAAATAGTCATGCGGCGTGTCAGCCGTTACATAAGTGCCGAAATCCGACGGAATCGCGGTGATGGCAGGCGTAAAGTCGGGATACTCCTTCTCGGCAATGCGGGCTGCCATCATCTCGCCGATGTTGTTGCGGAAGTGCGTGCTGTCGTAGAAGAAGCGCGGCTCACTGCTGACAGACGAGGACGAAAAATCCCAGTAATCGGTCACTTTGGCAAGAGATTCGTAGAAATTCGTGATATCCTCGTCGTAAAAGTTCTTGTAATAGTCGGTGTACACCGGAGCGGTCAGCACAATGAGATTAACGCCGTTTTCCTCGCAAACCTTGCGGATTGCAGCCACCGACTGCATGCAGGCTTCGGTCTTGTACAGGTGCAGCGGCTCGTGATTGGGATAATTGGTGAATACCGGATAGGCGTTCAGATAATCCGCGGTAGAGCCGATCGGCTCCACATCACGCACGCGCTTGTCATACGCGCCGGTTTGCTCGTCGAATACGTCGAACGACTGCGGCATGAGAGTGTCTTTCTTCTTGTTCACCAGCTTCTGATAGCCATACCGCGGGTCCGCGAGGAGAAACCGCGAGTAATACGACAGCGCGGACATATCCGGATCGGTTTTGTAGTGCAGGCTGTGGGTCAGCTTGTTGGACTCATCATCGTAGGTCAGGCCATTGTCCAGATACACATTCAGCACCAGATTTTTGACTGTGTAGTTGTCAATCAGGTAGTTTGCGATCTTTTCGCAGTCCTTCATATCCGCACCGTACATGATGAGGTTGTAGAACTTCGCGTTCAGCATCTCGTTAAACGATTCGGTCGGCAGCGAGCTGGTGGACGAGCAGCCGAGGAAATACGAGTCGTACTCGTCATGGTGCTGCTCGAGATAGGAGATTTTCGCCGCACGCGGGTTGTTGGTCTCGTCATACGAAAACCACTGCATAAACCGGTCGCCGAACGCGCCGAACGGGTCGGTGACGTAGTTGAATCCGGCCAGCAGTGCGGCCAGGATCAGCACGATAACGGGCAGAGAAAGCACCCATTTTTTTGCGTTCATGCTCTGCCTCCTTAAAATTGCTTGTAGATGAACTCGGACGAGATGTATCCGGCACGGAAAATGCCGAACAGCAGCAGGACCACGAGCGAAACGGTCAGCACGGTCAGCTGCATGAGCGCCGGGCGCTCGTTGAGCCACGCCTGCACATCCGTGCCGCGTTCCTCAAAGAACTCCACGCCGTGGACGATGAGAATGCCGACAAAAATGATGATAAAGTCGGAAATACCCAGTCCAAGCGTCGGCACAACCGACGTAAACTCACTGAAATGCGGGTGCAGCACGGTCGTTCCGAGCAGCGTGAATACAGTCTTGAGACGCGGTGCGCGGGTGAAATAACGGCCGATAAACACCAGTCCGAACGTGCGGACGGTCATAAAAATACGCCAGCCGGTCGATTTGTCGTTGATGTGCAGCTTTTCCTTCCACGACAGGAAGCGGCGCTCCATCAGCAGGGAAGCGGTAATGAGGATACCGTTCCACAGGCCGAACGCAATGTAGCGGAAGTTGGCGCCGTGCCAGATGCCGATGATCAAATACACGATAAACGTAGCGGTCGAGGTGGCACAGATCTTGCCCATCATGCCCTTGAAATGCTTGCGCGCCCACTTGCCGAGCTTGCCGAACGGCTTGGAAAACGCCAGAGGATAGAACACATAGTCGCGCATCCACGCACCGAGTGTGATGTGCCAGCGGCGCCAGTAGTCGGTGAGCGAGGTGGAAAACAGCGGTTGGCGGAAGTTGAGCGTCATATCGATGCCGAACATGCGCGCGACGCCGCGTGTGATGTCGATGCCGCCGGAAAAATCGCAGTACAGCTGAATGCAGTAAAACAGAATACCGAGCGCAATGACAGCACCGCCGTAGGGACAGTTCTCCATGATGACGTTGTTTACCAGAACAGCCGCGCGGTCGGCGATGACGATTTTTTTGAAGTAACCCCAGAGCGCCAGCTGAATGCCGATCTGCAGGTCGTCCCAGCACAGCTTGCGCTCTGCGGTAAGCTGCGGCGCCAGCTGATCGAAACGGCTGATCGGTCCCTGCACCATCTGCGGGAAGAACGATACGAACAGACTGTAGCGCAGCGGATTGCGCTCGGGCGCATATTTGCCGCGGTACACGTCAATGACATAGCTCATGGACTGGAAAATGAAAAACGACAGACCGAGCGGCACGACAAAATCCCATCGGGGAATGTGATTGCCGAGCGCGGACGGCAGCAGCTCGAGCGTGAAATTCCAGTATTTCATCGCGTAGAGCAAGCCAAAACAGCAGACCGCGCAAATTATCGCGATCTGCTTCTTTTTGTGCTGTATTTGGGCCTTTTGCGCCTTGTCGGCAGGCTTGATGGCGTTATAGCGTCCGAGAATAAGTCCGGTTACCCAGGTCATTCCGGCTACCAGAACCACCCACGCAAACGCCTTGACCGAGCCGGCCATGTAAAACGCCGCACTCGCCAGCAGCAGGATGCACCACTGTGCCTTTTTCGGTACAATATAGTAAAGCAGCACGCTCGCAATGGTGAGTACGATAAACGAAGCAGAAGTAAAAGCCATTAGTCCTGTGCGTTCTCGATCAGTTCAACGATGGCGTCAACCGAGTTGAAGTTCTCCGGCGTCAGGTCGTTGACACCCAGCTGAACGTCAAACTCCTCCATCAGCTCGGAAATAACGGCTACGATGTCGAGGGAATCGATGATGCCGTCGTCGATGATGGCAGTTTCGTTCTCAAAGTCGTTGCCCGGGCAGATCTCATTCAGAATTTCGATAATTTTTTCTCTCATGGTCGATTTCTCCTTTAATTATATTGCAGCACGGCGGAAGTCCATCCGTCGGGCCGGTAGCCGTGTTGTTCGTAAAAATGCTCGGCCGGAGCATTGCCGGTCCGTGCCCATACCTGACTTTTTGCGCCGTCTGTCACACGCAGGTAGGCGGTGAGCAGTTCGCCTGCCAGTCCGCGTCCGCGGCAGTCCGCACGCACGGCAAGATGCCGAATCTCGGTAGAGGCGCGGGAAACCGCAAAATGCAGCACACCGGAAACACCTTTTTCGTCCCGGGTGATAACGGTATGGCCGTTTGCGAGGTTTTCGCGCAGATTGTCTGCAGTCGGCAGACAGCCGGTGAGAGCGGAGAAGTGCTCACTTAAAAAGTGGGAAACGTCCTCGAAATCCTCCGGCTTTGCCGGAACTGCGGTTGTTTCCGCCGGAAATGCTTCCGGTTTGCGGGTGCGCCGCGTGCGGCGCAGCACCTGACGAAAACCGAGGGCACAGAACTGCTCGGCGGCATTAGCCATGACCTCCGCGTCTTTCGCGCGGCAGGACAGCTCGGTCACAACCGGCCTGTCCGTCTCCGGCAGGGAAAGCACCGCGCCCGGATGCAGGTAGAACGTCATCACAAGGTGGTCGCCGCGTTCGCGGAACAGCAGCAGAGCGCCGTCTGCCTCGTGGATGTACAGTCCGTTTTCGATTTCGCGTGTGTAGTCCTCACCGCGCAGAAAGTTGTTGGTGATGACACCTTTCTTGAGCTGTGCGTTCAGCAGATCGGAAATCTGTGCGAAATTCTCAATCTTCCGCATGGATAAATTGCTCCTTCAGCTTGACGCGGTCGATCTTGCCGTTGGCGTTCATCGGCAGTGCGTCCAGCTTTTCGTAGATGTTGGGCAGCATGTACTTGGGCACCAGCCTGCGCATGGCACGCGCGAGTGCCGCGGCATCCGGTTCGCCCTCGTAGATGCAGACAATGCGGTCGCGGTTGCGGTCGAACAGGCAGGCTGCTGCGGCGATGCCGTCCACGCTGTGCAGCGCGGTTTCGATTTCGCCAAGCTCGATGCGGTAGCCCATGTGCTTGATCTGGCCGTCCTGCCGCGACAGGAAATACAGCAGACCGTCGTCCTTCTTGACGGCAATATCGCCCGTGCGGTACAGAATATCGCGGAAATACGGGTTTGCCGGGTTCTGGATAAAGCATTCGTTCGTCTTTTCCCAGTTGCCGAAGTAGCCGCTGGCCAGTCCGCTGCCGCGCACGCAGATTTCACCGGCCTCGCCGTCCGGAACGGGCTTGCCGTCCTTGTCGAGCAGTATAATCTGCATATTGCGGCAGGCTTTGCCAATCGGAATGGCTTCATCGTCGCGGTAGTCGCGGGTGAGATGGAATGCGGCACAGTCCACGGTGGTCTCGGTCGGTCCGTACATGTTGACAACCTCAAGACCCGGAATCGCGGCCTTCCACGCGTTCACATAGCGCGCCTGCAGCGCCTCACCGCCGAGAGCGGCTTTGCGCAGCGTGGGCGGCGCGCACTTGCTCAGTGCACCCGAACTTGCCACAAAGTGGAACGCGCTGGTCGCCCAGTTGATGGCGGTCACGCCGACACGCTCCATCTCCTTGAGCAGCAGCATCGGGAAGGTAAACAGCTTTTTCGAGAAAATATGGCAGGTTGCACCGAGCGAAAGGGTCTGGTACAGATCCTTGCACGAAAGATCAAAGTAAAACGGCGCCTGATTGCCGAAAATATCATGCTCGGTGTAGCCGCAGAACTCGCTCATCCAGTCGGTGAAGTCGATGACCGCACGGTGCGGAATGACGATTCCCTTCGGCGCACCGGTCGAACCCGAGGTGAACAGCAGGTAAACCGGGTCAATATCCAGTACGCTCTCACGGATGGACTGCAGCAGGTCTGCGTCAGCTGGTGCGGCAAAGCCCTCGTCCATCGAGATGAGCGGGGCACAGTCGGCAAGCGGCTCGGCCTGCTTGCGGTTGCCCTCGGCGTAGACGATGGCAACAGGATGGACCTGCTCGAAAATACGGCGGATACGCGCTTCCGGCATGTGGTCGTCGATCGGAACGTAGCAGCCGCCCGCATACAGCACGCCCTGCATCGCGGCAACGCTTTCGGCCGTGCGGCCGATCAAAACCGCGACCGGCTTGTGCAGCGTATCGACGGTCTTGGCAAGGTGCGTGCCCAGACCCTGTGCGGCCTTCAGCAGCTCGCCGAAGGTGAACACGCGGTTCTCATCGCAGAACGCAGGCTTGTCCGCGTGCATTCGGGCAGAGGATTCCAAATATTCGAGTACATTTTTTCTCATAGACATACTTCCTCATTATGATAGTCTATTTTATCATAGAGGGCGGAAAAAGTAAACGGAAAACGGCGGTCACGCCGGAGAATCCATCCAGCGTGCGGTTTCATCCATAATATCGTGCAGAATAAAAATATCGTGCAAGGTATCGCCGGTTTCCATTGAGTGGTTGGCGTTTTCGGTCAGATAGAGCGGAATGCCGATCTTCCGGCAGCCGTTCGTGATCATCTCGGTGTTCGCCCACGGATCGGCGGTGCCGTGAAAGGCGATGCCGGTCGGGTCGAGATAGGGCAGGGCCTGTTCAATCGGCGTGTAGTATACCTGCCGCGGATGAATGTTGTGCTGAACAGCATACCGTGCGGCAATCGCAGTGCCGATGCTCTTCGAGAGGAAGAAAACACGGTCGTAAGCGGTCCAGTCGATGGCGGTAAGCTGTTCCTCTGCGGCAGAAAGCGCGATCTGCACAGCTTGTTCGATTTTTTCGGGGTGACCTCTCAAACCGGTCGGCAGAGCGGGATACTGCACCGCGAGCAGGTCGCAGCCGCGTGCGCGTGCAAGTTTGGCGCTGTAATACAGCAGCGGTTTGTCGATATGGTAGCCGATGCCGGGGAACAGCACGGCAAGCTGGTTGCTCATAGGTAAGGCTCCTTTTGGGGAAATACAGGGTTACTCCGCCAGCTCCCGCACGGCGGCAATCGCGGTATCGACCTCGTTTTCCGTGTTGAAATACGAAAAGCTGAAGCGCACCGCGCCCTGCTGCACGGTGCCGAGCGCCTCGTGCATGCGCGGCGCACAGTGTGCACCGGCGCGTGTGGCGATGTCGTAATCGGCAAACAGCGCGTCCGCGACTTCGGCGGAGTCATAGTCGCGGATGTTAAGCGCGACAACAGCCGCACGTTCCGACCGGGAGAAATCGCCGTAGACGGTCACGCCGTCAAGGTCCTTCACACCGTCGTAAAACCGCCGCATGAGTGCACGTTCGTGTGCTCCGATGGCCTGCACGGTCTGTTTTTCGATAAATTTCAGCGCGGCATGCAGTCCGGCGATGCCGTGCGTATTGAGCGTGCCCGCCTCGAGCCGTGCAGGATACGCCTGCGGCTGTTCGCGGTCGTAGGAGTGAATGCCGGTGCCGCCGCGGAGCAGCGGCCGAAGCTCTACGCCCGGCCGGATGCACAGACCGCCGGTTCCCTGCGGACCCATCAGGCCCTTGTGGCCGGTGAAGCAGAGCACGTCAATGTTCATGCGCTGCATGTCGATCGGTACCGCACCTGCCGTCTGCGATGCATCTGCGACCAGAAGCGCACCGTGTGCGTGCGCCATTGCACCGATTTTGGCGATATCGAGCAGGTTTCCGGTCAGATTGGATGCATGCGTGCAGACAACGGCCTTGGTTTCCGGTCGAAAGAGCGTTTCCATATCCTCATAGCGGATATTGCCCTGACGGTCTGCCGGTACAAAATCCACCGATACGCCGCGCGTCTGCAGATCATACAGCGGACGGAGCACGGAATTGTGCTCCAGATCGGTCGAAATGACGTGATCGCCGGACGAAAACAGACCGTAAATTGCAATATTCAGCGCCTCGGTGGAGTTTGCGGTGAACACAACATGGTCCGCACGCGGACAGTCGAACAGCTTCGCCAGCCGACTCCGCGTCTCGAACACCATGCGCGACGCGGAAAGCGACACACCATGTGCGCCGCGCGATGCATTTCCTGCGGTAAGGATGGCGTTTTTGACCGCCTCCGCGACTTCAGGCGGCTTGTGCAGCGTGGTCGCTGCGTTATCCAGATAAATCATGATTTCCTCCGTCAGTCGAACAGTTCGACGAGAGCATGTGTCTCGAATCCGATGCCGGTTTCACGCAGAGCGTCGAGGAGCGCCTGTTCCTCGCTTGTTTCGGTCTTCCATGCCAGTCCGCAGCCTGCGCTCATCTGAGAGGGAATCGGGATCATGCGTCCAGGCAGACCGCGCTGCGTGAACATGGCTTCTGCCGCGAGCGCCTGCTCGGTGGACGCGAACGCGATGACCGCAAACGGCCGTTTGCGCCGCATCACGGGCGCAGAATGAGGTCGGCCTGCATCTGCTTCTCGGTGATGACGTACATGTTGGTCACGTCACCGACTGCCAGCTTGTCGGTCAGGCCGTAGTGGTTGAGACAGGTACCGCAGGTTAGAATCTCCACACCGAGCGATGCCAGGTTTTTCAGATCCTCGAGCGATGCCGAGTCTTCGCAGGTCAGGCGTGCGCCGCCGTTGTAGAACAGAATCGCGCTCGGCAGGTGCTCCTGCTGGGTGAGCGCAAAAATAAAGCCTTTCATCAGAATACGACCCAGTTCCTCATCGCCCTCGCCCATATGGTCGGCGGAAATGACAACGACTGTCTTTTTCTGCGCCGCCGGTACCGTGCAGGCAATCTGTTCATCGGCTTCTGCCTTGCCGATGGAATTTTCAGTCGTGATTGTCACGCAGAACTCCTTGTCCGAGCGCTTTTCGGTCGTGATCGAGCAGCCTTTGCTCTCCGCAAGGCGGGTCAGATTCTGCACCGCAATTTCATTATCTACCAGCGTCTGCACCGTGCCCGCACCGTTTAAATCCTGCAGCGCATGCAGCGTTTTGATGACCGGAATCGGACATGCGTCACCGATCGCATTCACTTGTACCATAATAAAGTTCCTCCTTTAGGGGATGTTCTGTGGATAGTATAGCACAATAGAGCACGGAAGACCATAATTTATCCACAGGCTTGCGGAATACTGGGTAGAGAGGATGGTTTTTCTTGACGGTGTTCTCTTAAAAAGGGTAAAATTACAGTATGATGATCAATAACCCATTTACGGACAAAAGTCCGGCAGAAATTCAGTCCTGCTTTGCGGACAGGAATACCGAAAAGGACCTGGCAGACGCATATGCAGTTAGCAGCAATATGTTCTGGTGGACTGCAGATAATATAGACGATTATGATGAGGACACCCCGGAATACCGGACTGCCTGTGCGGTTACGGATGACTGGGCTGCGCTAATGGATGTGTATCAAAGCAGAATTTTTGCTATACTGATAAAAGAGGGAATCCGCATCCCTGAAACCGCCCAAATCCATGTGCTGCGGCCATTTATGGAGCAGAACGGCTATATCTGCCATTCCGGCTGGTGGTATCCGGAAAACGAGTAACGCAGAAAGGGGGCATAACCATGCAATCCCGCACCTATCTTGCCATCGACCTGAAATCCTTTTATGCCTCCGTGGAGTGCCGGGAGCGTGACCTCGATCCGCTCGACACGCACCTTGTTGTCGCGGACGAGACCCGCACGGACAAGACCATCTGTCTGGCAGTCACGCCGTCGCTGAAAAGCTACGGCATTTCCGGCCGCGGACGGCTGTTTGAGGTGCGTCAGCGCGTTAAGCAGGTCAATGCCGAGCGGCAGCGCCGTGCGCCCGGGCATACATTCATCGGCGCGTCTTACTCTGCTGCGGAACTGCGGGAAAACCCGTCTCTTGCGATGGATTTCATCATCGCACCACCGCATATGGCGCATTATATGGCGTACAGCAGCCGGATTTATGCCATTTACATGAAATATGTCGCGCCGGAGGACATGGTTGTGTACTCCATTGACGAGGTGTTCATGGACGTGACCGGCTACCTTGAGACCTACGGCCTGACCGCGCGTGAGCTGGCGCGGAAAATCATTCTCGATGTGCTGAACACCACCGGCATCACGGCCACGGCGGGCATCGGCACCAACCTGTTTCTGTGCAAGGTGGCGATGGATATTGTCGCCAAGCACGTTCCCGCCGACCGCGACGGCGTGCGTATCGCCGAACTGGACGAGCGCAGATTCCGGCACGAGCTGTGGTCATATCAGCCGCTCACCGATTTCTGGCGCGTGGGACGAGGCACCGCGAAAAAACTCGAGCAGTACGGCATGTGCACCATGGGCGATATCGCGCTGTGCTCGGAGAAAAACGAGGATCTGCTGTATAAGCTGTTCGGTAAAAATGCGGAGCTGCTCATCGACCATGCGTGGGGATGGGAGCCGTGCACGGTCGCGGATATCAAAGCCTACAAGCCGAGCACCAACAGCATCAGCACCGGGCAGGTGCTCGCGTGTCCGTATACAGCGGACAAGGCACGTCTGGTTGTCCGCGAAATGGCGGATCAGCTGGTACTCGATCTGGTGAGCAAGGGCCTGGTCACCGACCGGCTTGTGCTGACCGTCGGGTACGATATTGATAACCTGAACGATCCGGCACGGCGGATTAACTACCACGGCAGGACCGAGACCGATCGCTACGGGCGCACGCTGCCCAAATCTGCACACGGTACGCAGAGCCTCGGAGGACTGACCTCGTCTACACAAAAGCTCATGGACGCAGCGACCGTGCTGTTCGACCGCATTATCGACCCGAATCTGCTCATCCGGCGCATGTATCTGGTGGCAAATCACGTCATTCCGGAATCTGACGCGCCCCAGCCGGCTCGGTGTGAGCAGCTTGACCTGTTCACCGACTATGCCGCTGAGCAGGAACGCAGGAGGGCAGAGCAGGCCGCACTCGAGCGGGAGCGAAAGCTGCAGCAGGCGGCGCTCGCCATCAAGAGCAAATACGGCAAAAACGCACTGCTCAAGGGCATGAACCTCGAGAAAGGCGCGACTGCCATCGAGCGAAACGGAAAAATCGGCGGGCATAACGCATAATCGGAAAAACATGCTAAGGCAACACCGCACAATTAAAGCTGCGGCTCCTTGTGCAGGCTCCGGTCGCACTGCCGCGGCGCTTTGCGGAAATTTTATGTCCTGACTTTGTTGCGATTTCACGGTAATACATCAAGTATTACCGCAAAACCGCGCCTTGTCAGCACGCAAAATTTGCTCGCAAATCGCTCTTGTTCAATTATGCGGTATTGCCCTAAGGCAATGTAAATATATTGCCTGATTCTGCCTCTCCACGGACGTTCTGTGTCGAGAAATCGACATTTCAGGCAGTTACCCTTGTATATGGCAATCAAAGGAAATATAATATATTCACAATAATATGGAGAATATATCTTTTCTGGAAGGATTGTGAAGCCGCAAGGCAGCTGCATACGGAGAAGGCAAATGAAAATTATCTGCGAAAAAGGCTATCACGCCGGAAATGTCCTGCGTCTGGTAGCGGAATATTTGGAAAAACGATATCCGGATGATATGATTCTGGATGAAAATATGGAAATCACGCTTTCACTCAAGAACGGTGAGAACGGTCAGCCCATCGTGCTCGGTGAAGAGGAACTGCAGCTGTCGCACCATACAGCCGACCATTCCGAGGACTACTATAATCATGATGTGCTGACCCATTTGTACACGCGCTGCAAGTACGAGCACGACCTCAAGGTCTTTCAGCTGGCGAATTATGCGCGGCTGACCTGCATCTATATGGATGCCGTCGGCCTGCATGAGATCAACAACCATTTGGGACATGAGGCCGGCGACCACATGCTGTGCTCGATTGCGGACGGGATTCGGAAGTATTTCCCGGATGACTGCGCGTATCGTATCGGCGGTGACGAGTTTGTCCTGCTGTGTCCGGCGCGTCAGCCGGAGGAGCTTGCAGAAAGCCTTGCGGCGTTCTGCGACACAATCCGTGAGATGGGGTATGAGGTCTCGGTCGGCGTGTCTGAGAGCACGGACAGACAGACGCTGAACGAGACGGTCAATCAGGCTGAAACGGCCATGCGGCATGACAAGATGGAGTTTTACCGCAATAACGGCGGTATCCGTCAAATGCGTATCATCGACGACAAGCTGGAACAGCTGCTCATCAAAAAGCAGGATGTCACCCGTTTTCTGCAGGCGATCGCACCGCTTTACAGGGGAGTGTACATGGTCAATACCAAGCAGGATACCTGTCGGTATATCTATGTTCCGTCATATTTTAAGACCATGCTGGAGAATAATCATCATGCGTTTATGTCTTCCGTGCGTGAGTACTGCCGCGAACTGGTCCACCCGGAGTATCATGACGAATTTGCAAAGCTGCTGGATTACAGCTATATAGAGAAGCAAATTGCGGCGCATGGTTCGCTGAAGATGACCTATCAGATACGGGGCGGCAGCCGGGTACATCTCAAAATCACCATGGCCGACCGGAGTTCCGCAGACGCACATGAACTGCTGTGGATTTTTCTGGACGAAACGCAGTAGAAGAAAGCAGGTGAAGCATGTCCGTAATAGACAATCGAAAATACGCCGGGATTATGAATCTGCCGCATCATGTCTCCCCAACCCGTCCGCAGATGCCCATAAGCGACCGTGCGGCGCAGTTTTCACCGTTTGCGGCGCTGACCGGATATGCCGGTGTTATCCGTGAGACAGCGCGGCTGACCGACCGTAAAATCGAGCTGGATGAGACCATGCTGACCGCGCTCAACGAGCGGTATCAGCTGCTGCTTTCTGTGCTTGATGCAGAACCCGAGGTGGAGATCACCTATTTTGTGCCGGATGAACGCAAATCCGGCGGTGCATACCGCACAGTTTCCGGTGTGGTCAAAAAGGCGGATGAATTCGCGCGGCGGCTGACCCTGACAGACGGCACGGTGATTCCGATGGAGGATGTGCTGATGCTGGACGGGGCAATATTTGGACCGAATGAATAAGAAAATCCACGCTCTTCACAAAGAAGAGCGTGGATTTTTGTATAGTTAGCGCAAGAAATCGAGTTCTTCCTGCAGATACCGGAAGAACAGGCCTGCGTGGTATCCATCTGCTACCGCATGTGCGATGGTGATATTGACCGGCATATTGACCTTGCCGCCGCATTTTTCATACCTGCCCATGACAACGATGGGGAAGTATGCAGGCTGTCCGTCCGCGACGCGGCTGCCGCAGCCGGTAAACGCCGTCCACGGCGTACAGGATACGCAGTAGAAATTCGCAGGCTGGTTCGGCTTGGTCTTGATGCCCTTGACATCCTTGTAGGTCTGCATATCTGCGGTAATGGCGTTGTAAAACGTGGGGAAATCCTCGGAAAAGTCCGTCCAGCAGTCGGAAAACGTGCAGTCATCCGGATGAAAGAATGTGAAATTCGGCACGATTTTATCCCAGACACAGAGTTCGCCGTCCGCGTTTTTGAACATGCGGAAGTTCTCGATGCGGTTGAGTGCCTTGGTGACGCAGTAAATCGCCGCTGCGTAGAATTTACAGCCGTGTGCATGACAGAAACGGAGCAGGTTTTGCACATCCACCGGCGCCGTCATGTTGAATTCGACCTTGAGAGCCTTGGTATAGTAGCGGTAGTGCTCACGGCGAGGCCAGCTTTCCATATCGACTTTTTTGAAGGCTTGCATAGCATTCCATCCTTTCCGAACCCTGATGGTTACTCTGATTATAGCACAGCACCGCGCCGAGCGGGAACGGAAATTGCATTTTAAACGCAGAAATGCTACAATCATGAGAGAACAGGAGGCGCAATATGGATTACAAACGATTTAACGATACGATTCTCGTCCGTATGGATCGCGGCGAGGAGATTTTAGAGCAGGTGAAGGCGGTGGCTCTCAAGGAGCACGTTACGCTCGCAAGCGTGCAGGCGCTCGGTGCGATCAATGATTTCACGGTCGGCGTGTACAATGTTGCGGAAAAGAAGTATTACGCGAACGATTTCAAGGGCAGCTTTGAGATTGTGTCGCTGACCGGCACGATCGACACGATGAACGACGGATTTTACTGCCATCTGCACCTGAGCGCGGGCAATGAGCGGGGACAGGTGTTCGGCGGACACCTCAACCGCGCGGTCGTCAGCGCAACCTGCGAGATGGTAATCCGGCTGATCGACGGCAAGATCGACCGTAAATATGACGATGTGACTGGACTCAATCTGTTCCATTTTGCATAAGCTGTCGTGAAACTACAGTTTCGCCGACAAGCAGGAACGGACCGTGGGCCGTTCCAAAGTCGTACGAAAGTTCCTCCCGATGGTCGAAACTTTCTCCCTCCAGAAGTCAAAAATCCGAGGCGCATGTCCCCGGATTTTTTGCATTTGCAAAGCAAATGCTATTTGATACGCGCTAACGCGCGAAATATTTGAGAATATTGATGATATGACTTTTCGATAGCTTTTTTGCTGTCAAATCTGCTGCTCTGCGGCGAACTGCGCCGCGCCTGCGGCAGCTTCCTCGCGGCCGTCGGACAGCGTGAGCGGACAGCCGAAGGCAGACTCAAAGCGCTGCTGCAGATACCGGTTCTGCCGCAGACCGTTGCCCGAGCCGATCAGCCTTTTCGGCGTGCCGCCGGCCTGCCGATACGCGGTGTACATTCGATGCAGCTCGTCGGCCATGCCGTCCATCACGCCGTAAATCAGGTGTAAAGGCGTGAAATTATGCGTTGTAAGGCCGGAAATACTGCCGGTCAGGCTGCTGTCTGCGCGCGTGCCTTCAAACAGGGTGCAGACGGCAGGCACATCATCCGGACGCGGATTTTCATTTAGCAGACGCGCCATTGCGTCGTAGCAGCTGTTCGTTTCTGTGCCGAGCATGGACGCGGCGGAGCGGAAAACTGCTCGAGCAGTGCGTAAGCGCGTCCGCCGCACAGCGAAGCACCGGCCAGAAGATAGCCGCCGCCCGGCATGGGACGGGTCTCTAAGCCGTCTGCCTGCAGATAGTGCGGCGTGAACACGGAAAACTGACTGCCGGTGCCGACATTCACAAGCATTTCGGCGGTTTTGTCGCGCACCGAGCGCAGAAAGCTGGCTTGATTGTCACCGATGGCGGCACAGACAGCCGCATTCCGGAAGTGCCCGATTACCGGCTCGGCGGCAAGCTGCGGGACAAAGTTCGGGTCGATACCGGCTTTTTGCAGAGCGTTTTGGTCGAAAGCACAGTGTTCCGCGTCGAAGAAGCCGATGCTTGCGGCATTGCTGTCATCCATGCGCGGCGCAGCCAATCCGCACAGCTGCATGGCAAGGTAGTCACCGATGGTGCAGCAGGTGACGGCGGCGGGCGGCACAAGTCCGGCGGCAAGGTTGTACGCGTGCGTTGCCAGACCGAAACCGACTGCGGCAAGGCATCCGGTCTCGCGCGTGAGATACTGCACCCAGCTTTCGGTTTTGCTGTGCGGCAGGCTGCCGCGCGCGTCCTGCCAGGTGTACAGCGGACTGACGGCATTGCCGTCCGCGTCCACATACAGAATGCCGTGCATTTGCCCGGTCACGCCGATGGAATGAATATCCGGATAGCGTTCAAACAGCGTTTCGATAACAGAAAGTGCGATTTGTGTGATCTTTTCCACGTCCTGCTCGCGTGCGCACGTCAGCGCAGACGGAATAAAGGCACCGTTTGCCCGCGTTTCGCTGGCGAGAAACTGCCCGTCCTCGAGTACAGCCGCGCTGATTGTTGTGGTGCCGATGTCAATGCCTAATGTTTTCATGCCGGGTCCCTCGGTTCGCCTGATGGTTCTGTCAGCAGTATAGCACAGCGGAGCGTGTATGAAAAGGAATTGCGCACAAATTTGTCCACAAGTTTGTGGATAATTTACCGACTTGAAAAACGAGTTGCACATGCTATAATAAAGTCGCAGAACAGAGAAAAGGGGAGCGAATAACATGGACCGAAATTTTCTCAAGCAGAGCATTCGGCGTGAGCTGGACTATTACAAGGACGGCCTGTTCAACGAGGATGAGGACGAATACTGGGAGCGTGCATGGGCGGCGCCGGACGATGATGACAGCATGGCGGAAAACGGCTTTCTCAATGTAGCGATGGCGCACCTGCAGGGCGATGAATGCGACGAAATCGTGCTGCTCGGCACGGAATACGGCTACCATGAGCCGGATTACGACAGTTATATCGACATCGGACACGCCTTTGTCAACGATATGGGCACCGGTTTCCTGCAGACCGAGGGCACTGAGGATGACTGGGAACAGCTGGTTGACGATATTGCGGAAATTCTGGATGGAAAGACGGAGTAGCTTTCCACCGAGTTATCCACATTGCTGTGGATAAAAAATAAAACGCTCGAGTAATCTCGAGCGTTTTTTATCGTCACGGCGGAGAAAAGGCGCAGCTGGAGGCCGCGCCTTAAACCTTAATATTATTGCAGGGGTGTTATTTTACAGCACCTGCGACATCAAAATCGCGCAGATCATAATCGGAATATTAAACGCGATAAACGTTGGGATACAGGTATCACGGATATGGTCGTGCTGACCGTCGGCGTTGAGACCGGAGGTTGGGCCGAGCGTAGTATCGGACGCGGGCGAGCCTGCATCACCGAGGGCAGCGGCGGCTGAGATGAGCAGAATAGTAGCCGGAGTGGAGAACCCAAGCGAGCTGCACATCGGCACGAACAGCACAGCGAGCACGGGCACAGTGCCGAACGAGGTGCCGATGCCCATCGTCACCAGCAGACCGATGAGCGTAATGACAACCGCAGCGACAACCTTGCTGCCGCCTACGGCGGAAATACCGGCGTTTACGAGCGCGTCAATGCCGCCGGTGGCCTTGATGACCGAGGCGTAGCCGCCTGCCACCAGCATAATGATAGCAATCTGACCCATCAGACGGATACCGCCCTCGATCTGCTCGTCAATGTCACTCCATTTGATAGCGCGGAACACGATGATGATGATCAGGCCGCACAGCGCGGAAAGCGCCAGATCCTGACTGATAACCTGCACGACTGCAACAACAATCGCGGCGGCAAGCATGACATAATGGCGATACTCGAGCTTTTCCGAAATTACCTCGGCAGCGGAGGTGTCTGCTTCAATGTCGTGGTAGTCCCGCGGCTTGCGGTACAGGACAAATACGGCGATGAACAGACCGATCAGCATGGCAACGCCAATACTCCAGTTGGCGGCGGTAACGTCCTTGACCGTTACAGAAAGACCGTTTTCACTCAGATTATCCGCGATAACGCGCTGGAAAATCAATCCGAAACCAAACGGAATGGTGATATACGGCGCTTTATGGCCGAACGCCAGCGCACACGCAACGGCACGCCGGTCAAGCCGCATACGGTTCATCATGCCGAGCAGCGGCGGCACGAGAATCGGGATATACGCGATATGCACCGGAATGAGGTTCTGCGACAGGCAGGCAACGAGCGTCAGCACACCGATGAGCGCCAGCTTGTGTCCGCCGAGCAGGCGTGACAGCTTTTTCGACAGAATATCGGCCAGACCGGTCGTGGCGATGCAGGTGGCAAATGTGCCGAGCAGGATGTACGCCAGCGCAGTCGTAGCGTTGCTGGCAAAGCCGCCGGTCAGCAGCTGCATAACGGTCTGCGTGCCCTCGGGCGCGTTCAGCAGCGGGATACCGCCGGCCACGCCGCCGATGATGCACGCGATGAGCATGGACAGCAGCACATTCAAACCGGTCAGGCACAGAACACAGAGCACCAGTACGGATATCGTGACCGGGTTTGTGAGCAGGCTGAAAAGAATAGACATGTATCATTCTCCTTAGAAACAAAAACCGCATGCAGCGGGACTTGCACACGGTAAAGTATTGAAGTTTTTCTTATTGTAGCAGAAAAAAGCCAAACCGTCAAGAAATGTTTCTTATCGAAAGAAGTTATTGGAAAAGCAAACGGCACCTGTGGGAAACAGGTGCCGAAAAAGGATACTATATAAATAGATATACCGGAAATCACTGGCGGCGCTTAAAATCCAGATAACCCTGCAGGATAAGCGTTGCCGCGACTGCATCGACGTTCTGACGGTGCTTTTTCTCTTTTTTGCCGCTGCGGTGCAGGATTTCGTGTGCGGCGACCGTCGTGCGGCGCTCGTCCCACAGCACAACGTGCAGTCCGGTGCGCTCCTCCAGCTCCTTTGCCAGAGTCTCGCACTTCTCGGCACGAGGGCCAACTGTGCCGTCCATGTTCTTCGGGTGGCCGAGGACGATTTCCTCAATCTTGTTTTCCTGGATGAAGGCCACCAGCTTGTCCACCAGCTTGGCGTAATTCCACTCGTGGATCACGCTCGGCGAGCCGGCCAGAAAGCCGGAAGGATCGGAGATCGAAAGGCCGGTGCGGGCGTCTCCGTAATCAATGCCCAAAATACGCATAGTCATACTCCTGTTTCTTGGGCAGTTTTTCAAATCGGTGTTTTCTGCCCGTGTGATTACCCTGAGTATACCATAAAAAACGAAAATAATCAGCACTTTTTCAGAAAAAATGCTTGACCGTAAATCGCTCACATGCTATACTAAAAACACCTATGCAGGTTCTTTTTTTGCGCCTATTTTTCGTGTGTCTGAAAAGTTGACGTCGGAACGCTGACAGAGGGAGGCAATTAGCTTCAAGCCGTGTCACAGGGATACGGAAACGAAGCGAGATATTAAAAGGAGGTGCCGTTATCTATGCGCGTAAAGATCACGCTGGCCTGCACCGAGTGCAAGCAGAGAAACTATGACACAATGAAGAACAAGAAGAATGATCCGGATCGTCTGGAAATGAACAAGTACTGCCGTTTCTGCCGGAAGCACACGCTTCACCGCGAAACGAAGTAAGGGAAAGGAAGTAGCTTAATGGCTGAAGAAACCAAAGCGAAAAAGCCCGGTCTCTTTGCTCGTATCGGCAAGTGGTTCCGCGAATTGAAGAGCGAATGCCGTAAGATCGTCTGGCCCACCCGTGAGCAGACGACGAATAATACGCTGGTCGTTATCGCCTGCGTAGTCATCATCGGCATTTTCATCTGGGTGCTTGACATCGTATTCGGTCTTGGTGTCCAGACGCTGCTTAAACATTTCGCCGCCTAACTTAAAAGGAGGCAACAATGTCAGACGCTGCAAAATGGTACGTTGTTCATACGTACTCCGGCTACGAAAACAAGGTAGCCTCTTCGATCGAAAAAGCGGTCGAAAACCGCAAGCTGCATGACCTGATCCAAGCCGTCAACATCCCGACCGAGAAGGTCGTTGAGGTAAAGGACGGCAAAAGCCGCGAGGTAGAGCGCAAGCTGTACCCGGGCTACGTGCTCGTTAAGATGATCATGACCGATGAAACCTGGTATCTGGTCCGCAATACGCGCGGCTGCACCGGTTTTCTGGGTCAGGACAAGTCCGGCGGCTCCAAGCCGATTCCGCTGACTGAGGAAGAGATCATCGCAATGGGCGTGGAAAAGCGCGAGATCGAGGTAAACTACGCCGCAGGCGACAGTGTTCGCGTTATCGACGGCGCGCTGGCAGGCTTTATCGGCGTTGTATCGTCGGTTGAGCCGGATAAGAACAAGGTAAACGTAACCGTTTCCATGTTCGGCCGCGAAACCCCTGTCGAGCTTGAGCTCGATCAGGTTGAAACTCTCGACGAGTGACAATGAGCGGAAGATAGATTTCCGCATTTACGGCAAGTGGGAGAGTTCCGTGCCAATTAGGAACTCGCCAGCCACCACATTTTTTGAAGGAGGAACCTTTCAACATGGCACAGAAAGTAGTAGGTTATATCAAGCTCCAGATTCCCGCAGGCAAGGCAACCCCGGCTCCCCCGGTAGGTCCGGCTCTCGGCCAGCACGGTGTAAACATCATGGCTTTCACCAAGGAATTCAACGAGCGCACCAAGAACGATGCCGGCATGATTATTCCGGTTATCATTACGGTTTATGCTGACCGTTCGTTCAGCTTCGTTACCAAGACGCCTCCGGCGCCGGTTCTGATCAAGAAGGCTTGCGGCATCGAGTCCGGTTCTGCTGTACCGAACAAGACCAAGGTTGCAAAGCTGTCCAAGGCTGACTGCCAGAAGATCGCAGAGACCAAGATGCCCGACCTGAACGCCGCTTCTCTCGAGGCTGCTATGAGCATGATCGCGGGCACCGCCCGTTCGATGGGTATCACCGTCGAGGAGTAATCTCCGGTTTTTATTTGTTGTACGAAGCTGCGGCTATCTGCCGCATACAGTGGGAGGGTTATTCAAGTTCCCGCTTAACCACTTAAGGAGGATTTATTGTGCATAAAGGTAAAAAGTATGTAGACAGCGCAAAGACGATCGACCGCACCAAGCAGTACGATCCGGCTGAAGCGCTTTCCACCGTTGTTTCCACCGCGAAGGCTAAGTTCGATGAGACCATCGAGCTGCACGTAAAGCTGGGCGTTGACTCCCGTCACGCTGACCAGCAGGTTCGCGGCGCTATCGTTCTGCCCCACGGCACCGGCAAGCAGGTTCGCGTTGCTGTATTCGCTAAGGGCGCAAAGGCTGACGAGGCTCTGGCTGCAGGCGCAGACATCGTTGGTGCAGAGGACCTGATGGAGCGCATCCAGAAGGAGAACTTCTTTGAGTTCGACGTAGTTATCGCTACCCCGGACATGATGGGCGTTGTAGGCCGTCTGGGCCGCGTGCTTGGTCCTAAGGGCCTGATGCCGAACCCGAAGGCTGGTACCGTATCTATGGACGTTACCAAGGCTGTTCAGGAGTCCAAGGCTGGTAAGATCGAGTACCGTCTCGACAAGACCAACATCATCCACTGCCCGATCGGCAAGGCTTCCTTCGGCGCTGAGAAGCTGCAGGACAACTTCGACGCTCTGATGGGTGCTATCATCAAGGCTAAGCCGGCTGCTGCAAAGGGTCAGTACGTTCGTTCCTGCGTTATTGCTTCTACCATGGGCCCCGGCATCAAGGTAAGCACCGCAAAGATGATCGGCTAATTCAATAGCATTTTACTCGGCGGTTTTCCGCTGAGAGTCAGAAAGACAGACCGATGATTTCGATTGTTGGTCTGTCTTTTTGTAAAATAGCGTGGATTTTCACTGCACCAGACAGCGTGTGCCGAAAAATACGAAAACTCTCTCGATTTCAGAAAAATAGCAGGAAAGGCAGGTTAATTATGCCCGGTTTAGTCTTAGAAGGCGGAACCTTCCGCCCGGTATTCTCCTGCGGCGTGATGGATGCGCTGCTCGATAATGACATCATGTTCGATTACGTCATCGGCGTTTCCGCCGGCATCACCTATGCGGCGTCGTATCTCTCGCGGCAGCGCGAGCGCAACATTAACATACTGCGGCAGTATCGTGGCGACAAGCGCTATTTCGGCGCGCGCAACCTGCTGCACGACCACTCCATTTTCGGTACGGATTTCGTGTTCGATACCATCCCGAACCAGCTTGTGCCGTTTGACTGGGACGAATTTCACAAATATCAGGGTAAATATTTGGTGGGTGTTACCAATGCAAAGACCGGCAAGGCCGAATACCTCGACGGCATGCGCATGGATCGTCCGTGCACGATGCTGCGAGCGACCTGCGCCATCCCAATCTACTTTCCGCCGGTGCAGATGGACGGCGAGACCTATTACGACGGCGGTCTGGCCGACCCAATCCCGATTCTGCGCAGCCTGCACGACGGCAACGAGCGCAATCTGATCGTGCTCACGCAGCCGGAAAGCTACCGCAAAACGCTTGGACGCGGCGTGCAGTTCACCGCAAAGTGGCTGAAACGCAAATATCCGGCAATGCCTAAGGTGCTGCTTGAGCGTGCCAAGCACTACAACGAGACAGTTTGCTTCTGTCACCGCCTTGCGGAGAACAAACCGCAGGACACCGTGCTCCTTCAGCCGGAAAAATCGCTGAACAGCTTTGAAAAAGACGTGAAAAAGCTGGAATGGGGCTATGAAATGGGGTATAATATGACGTGTGCCCGGATGGAGCAGATCAAAAATCTGTTCCGCTGACGGGTTTTGGAAAAAGAGAAATATTTTAGGGGGAATGAAAAAACGATGCAAAGCAACAGAATCATTCAGGTAGAGGAAAAGGTGCCGCCGCGCCTGCTCGTGCCGCTGTCCATCCAGCATATGTTTGCGATGTTCGGCGCGTCCGTGCTCGTGCCGTTCATCTTCAAGATGAACCCGGCGATCGTGCTGTTCATGAACGGTATCGGCACGCTGCTGTTTATCCTCATCACCAAGGGCAAGGCGCCCGCATACCTCGGCTCGTCGTTCGCGTTTATCGCTCCGGCGACCATCGTTATCAAAAACTGGGGATACCAGTACGCGCTCGGCGGCTTTGTTGTTGTAGGTGCGTGCGGCTGTGTGCTCGCGTTCATTATCTATAAGTGCGGCACGGACTGGATCAACGTCGTTCTGCCGCCCGCAGCCATGGGCCCGGTCGTTGCGCTGATCGGCCTCGAGCTGGCAGGCTCGGCGGCTGAAACCGGCTGTATTATCGGTAGTGGCGTAACGAGAGGCACGGTCATCACGTTCCTCGTAACGCTGGCCGTTGCGGTATTCGGCAGCGTGCTGTTCCGCGGCTTCTTCTCGACTATCCCGATCTTGATCGCGATCATCTGCGGTTATATCGCGGGTGTCATTACCAAAGTCATCAAGCCCCAGACTATTGTGGATGCGCTGCACACCAGCTTTATCTCCATCCCGAATTTCCAGACCCCGAAGTTTGACATCAACGCGATTTTGATCATTCTTCCGGTCCTTCTGGTTATCGCGAACGAGCATATCGGCCATCAGCTCGTCACCGGCAAGGTCATCGGCCGCGATCTGCTGAAAGACCCCGGTCTGCATCGCTCGCTGTTCGCGGATAACTTCTCGACCATGATCTCCGGCTTTATCGGCTCGGTGCCGACTACCACCTACGGCGAGAACATCGGTGTTATGGCTATCACCAAGGTGTACTCCGTGCGCGTTATCGGCGGCGCGGCTGTGCTGAGCATCATCTGCTCGTTTGTCGGCCCGCTGGCAGCCCTTATCCAGACGATTCCGGGTCCGGTCATCGGCGGTATTTCGTTCCTGCTGTACGGCATGATCGGCACCTCCGGTCTGCGTATTCTGGTTGACAACCATGTGGATTACAGCAAGAACCGCAATATGATCCTGACCTCGGTTATCTTTGTTACCGGCCTGTCCGGCGTTACGCTGGCGCTGGGCGATGTATCACTCTCCGGCATGACACTCGCCGCTATCGTCGGCATGATCATGAGCCTTGTGTTCTATGCGTTCGATAAGTTCCATCTGTCGAATGATGCGTAAGTGAATATGGAAAAAGCGTCTGCGTGAGCAGACGCTTTTTTATTATGAGAATCATGAAACAGGTGCGGAATTGGACGAATCAGCTTGTGCAATCGCTTCCAGATGGAGCAGGGTTTGATTTAACATATTCAGCTGTGCCGGTCCGATCGACGTCAGAGCGAATGGAAGCGATGGAATAGCGGAGAAACGCTTCCGAATCTTGATATCGGTATCGCAGCCTGCATATGAAATGCTGAATTTAGTCTCGGTTTCAAAGATATTTCCTAATATACTGGAGGTCTGAAGGCTTTTCCACATTTCAGATACCGCGGTATGATTAGAAAAGTCTAATTCTATATATGGGTGATAGGGATTCTTGCTTTGAATAACAATTGCTAATTTGTCATAGACTGTTTGCCCGGCGGCATGCTGTTCGGCGGCGTCTTGAGAAATGCCGCCTTTCGTTTTCATTTGCGTATAGGCGTGCTTTGAAGTAATAAGCTGTGCCCGGAGAATATCGGAGTAGGGAAGAGAAAAACACTCAAATGCTTCCAGCGGATGGGCATTTGTGCATTGAAGGACATGTAATTCCGGCAAATTCTTTGTTTTATAATAGAATAATTGCTGATTGGCACTGTCCAGAATAATACCTTGCGAACCGGAAAAGTTGATACGGCATCGATCAATAACAGCATGGGAGGAGCATGTGATTTCTATGCTCCAGTCACATTTGCTGCCTTGCGTCTGCAAATGCTGGTTTAAGGCGGTATAAGCTGCTTCCAACCATTTCGGTAAGTCTTGATTAAACAGATGCACAACATCCTGTCGTGCCTCGTCATGAAGCCACTTATTGGATAGTATGGAACGAAGGGTAGCATAGATTCCCCAGAGTATGAGAGCTATGATCAGACATACTAAGAGCGTTCGTAAGATTACCATGTATCGTCCTCCTGTTATCTTCTTTAGTATAGCTGGAAGAAATATGTATGTCAATTATAAATATCACGATGATATCGTAATATCATCGTGATTGGCATACCCTATAATAAGGTGATAGTATGCTGATTATAGGGGAACGAATTAAAATGCTGCGGGAGAGTCACAACCTCTCACAGGCCGCGCTGGCAAAGCGGCTGGGCATCACACGGTCGAGCGTAAATGCGTGGGAATTGGGCCTGAATGTACCGAGTACACAGTATATTATCGAATTATCTGAGATTTTCAAGGTTTCGACGGACTATCTGCTGTGTGTTGCAAAAACGCAGACGTTGGATTTAACAGGTCTGGACGAGGAGGATATCGCCGTTCTGTATGCGCTGGCGACCTATCTGCGTAGAAAGAACCGCGAAATGAAATTATAAAAATAATTTGAAAGGTGTCTGCTCATGCAGATGCTTTTTATTATCCCATTGTTGAAAACCGAAAATCCGTACTATATAATTGTAAATATTCTGACAGATAACGGAGAAAACACAATGCAGAACGAAAAAACATCCGTTTTGGTGCTCGCGCAGTGCGATTGGACCATGCGTGAGACGTTAAATACCCGATTCGGCACGCAGTGCGCGTTCACGTTCGCGGAGAACGGCGAACACCCGACCGCAGAGCAGCTTCGCGCGGCTGCGGTTATTTTCGGCGAGCCGAGTGAAGCCCAGCTGGCGCAGACCGAAAACCTGCGTCTGCTGCAGCTGACCTGGGCGGGCGCGGACAAGTACACGCGCATGGAAAATCTGCCGCGGAGCGTGGTGCTGGCGAATGCGTCCGGTGCGTTCGGCACGATCATCGCGGAGTACGCGATTGGCAGTCTGGTGGCACTGTACCGCTCGTTTGGACGGTATTGGAGCAATAAACAGGCGCATATCTGGCAAAAATACGACCATGCGGAGACGATTTCCGGCAAGACCGCACTTGTACTCGGCATGGGCGACATCGGCGCGAATGTTGCCCGCCGATTGAAAGTCTTCGGCGCAGCTGTGCTTGGCGTGAAGCGCACAGCGGTTTCGGCTGTACCGGCAGACTTCGACGAAGCGCATACACTCGATGCGTTAGACGCGCTGCTCCCGTGGGCGGACATCGTCATTGGCTGCCTTCCGAACACGCGCGAGACCGCGGGTCTGCTGACTGCGGAGCGTCTGCACGCGATGAAAGCAGGCGCGGTGCTGGTCAATGTCGGACGCGGCAGTCTGGCGGGGACGGACGATCTGGTGTCGGTTTTGCAGGACGGCCACCTCGGCGGCGCCGCACTCGATGTGTTCGAGACCGAACCGCTTCCGGCGGACTGTCCACTGTGGGACATGGAGAACGTGCTGCTCACGCCGCATATCGCAGGCCCGAGCTTCGGCGGCAGCGCGGACGTGCAGAACACGATCTGGCATATCTGCATGGACAATCTGGAGCGGTATTTGACCGGAAACCCGCTGAAAAATGTCGTAAACCGGTCGGAGGGATACTGATATGCGTTTCCCGCAGGTATAGCAACAAAGAGAAAACGAGCCGAAAGCCATGCTGTCGGCTCGTTTTTGGTGCTCAGCAGTTTTTGAAAAACCAGATGATAAAGTTGATAACCTCTATGCCGAGGAAAATCAGGGCAACCACGCAGATGACCGCCGCTGCCGTCATAAACTGGATGGACGGTTCGCCCAGGCTTTCAATAATCACGCAGGTCAGCGCAATAAACCAGCTGATCATGCACGCCGTATGCAGCGGATGCTGCAGGATCCACTTGCTGATCTGACCGGATTCGTCGGATTTCGGTGCAGGCTCGGTTGTTTTCTTCTCTGCGGAGACAGGCCGGCGGCCGCCGGACGCATTCGGTGCATTGCGCGCCGCTTCCTGCATGCCCTGCCGGTAGTGCACATAGCCGTCAAGTCCCTTGCCGTAGAAGCCGTAATCGTCTTTTTTCATATGCCATGCCTCCCTTTCATGCTTTGAGTATCGCATATCGGGTGTCCGATAAAACGGACTCAGAAGCGGTTGAACACAAATTTTCCAAATTACTGCTTTTACCATAGCATAACCGGGCGCAAAACACAAGCGGTGAAAATATGTATAAATGCTGGCAATTTCAATTGTGCAAAAGTAATGAAAAAGTTATAAATACACAAAACAGACACCAAATCGACAAAATTTTGTGATAAATATCATTGCAAAAAATGTAAAACAGTGATATGATGTAGGCAAATAAAGTGGCACAAGGGTACCCTTGTGTCTGAGGTACTCGCCCTCAGACACAAAACCTTCCTAAGTACAAATTTTGCGAAGGAAAGGCGAAACGGCACCGCTTTTGCCGGAAAAATAATTTTGAGGAGGATAAACATGAAAAGAAGATTGTTATCGGCTTTTCTCGCTGTGATGATGGTGCTGACCATGGCGCCGGTGGCATTTGCGGCGGAAGAGGCAGGGAACGGTGATACATTGAAGAAACTGTTTACTGATGTAAAAGCCGGCGAGTCTGGCTCGGGCAATGTTACCGTTACGATTGATAAGGATTATAATTTAACTGGCTACAACTGGACAGCACTCACAGTTGACGGTTATAATGGTGCGGGTATTGTTACTGTTGAGGGTAATAATCATACCATTACCGGACTGAATACATCGCTGTTTGCAGGTGGTTTTGCTGGTACTTCGGGTATCGTAATCAAAGATTTAACTCTGGATAATGTTTCTATTGAGGATACTACTAATGAGCAGGGTATCGGTGCATTCATCAACAATGTTGATTCTATGCCGAAAATCGAACTGAATAACTGCCATCTGACCGACAGCACGATTACCAGTACTGGTGGTGCTCGTGTTGGTGGTCTGATTGGCTGGACTTCTGGCTATAATAAAAAAAATGATGGTCCGGTCGATACTTATATCACCGTTACAAATTGCTCGGTAGAAAATACTAATATTACTGCAGAAGGTTCGGTTGGCGGTATTATTGGTCATGCTGGTGCAAATCCGGCAACCTTCCATACGTTTGAAAACAATACTATCACAAACTGCACGCTGAATTCTACCGATAATGGCGATTGGCGCGTTGGTGTAGTTGTTGGTACAGCCAACGTAGGCGAAGTTGCTTTGAACAATACTACCGAAAGCGGTAATACAGTAACACAGACAGGCAAGACGGCTCCGGCGGGTCAGTCTAACCTGTATGGTCGCTTTGTTCCGGGTACCACTGGTAAGCTGGTTATTGACGGCACAGCTGTTTTTGATTCCAGCATTGTTGCAGTGGTCGATAATAAGGGTTATAAGACGCTGGCTGACGCTGTTGCAGCAGCACAGGGCGGCGCAACCGTTAAGCTGTTGAAAGACGTAACAGAAGATGTTGTTATTCCGGCTGACAAGACCATTACGCTCGACCTGAATGGCAAGAAGCTGACCAATATCCGTGACAATACCATCACCAACCACGGTAAAATTGAGATCATTGATAAGACGGGCAAGGGCGTAGTTGATAATATCACGAACGCCAAGACTGCCATCACGAACGATGGTACGGTGGTTCTGCGCGGCGGTACTTACACGCGCTCCCAGGAAGCCGGTAAGGACAAGGATAACGGCGGCGGCAACAGCTACTATACTATCCTCAACGATAATGGCGGCTCGCTGACGATCTATGATGGCGTTACCGTTTATAATAAAGGTCATTTCTCCAGCATGATCCGTAACGGCGGTACGGCCGGTGCAGAATCCAAGCTGTATATCAACGGCGGTACTTTCTCGGGCGGTATCAACACCGTGAAGAACGATGAAAGCGGCTATCTGAACATTTCCGGCGGTGACTTCAGCAATACAACGCAGTTTGTCGTTATGAACTGGCATAAGGCGGAGATTTCCGGTGATGCTACTTTTGCGGTAAATGATACGGCAGAAGCGGTGCTGTTCACCTCTTCTTACGGCGGCGCAGCTACTACAAAGGGTGAGCTGACTATCAGCGGCGGCTATTTCAAGACCGCTACCGATACACAGGATATGATCCGCGATGCTTACGATGCAAATAATAAGGGCACAGCCTATGTTTCTGGCGGTTACTTCAATAAGAGGTTCTCCGGTGATTTCTGTGCTACTGGTCTGACTGTCATTGACAACGATGATAAAATTTATAAGTACACCGTTGGCACCGTTGAAGTCAAGGACGAAAACGAAATCAAGACCGGTACCCAAGAGGGTGATACTCAGGCTGATGTAAGTGCAATCGCTGCAGATAAGCAGGATGCTGCAAGAGAAGTCGGCGAAAGCGTAACTCCGACCAAGCTGGCGGACACCACTCCGATTACGCCAGACGACAAGGCGCAGGCTCTGACTGAACTTGTAAAGAAAAACAAGGTTACTCTGGATACGAACGGCAAGATTCCGGAGAATACTACCGTTACCGTTGTAAAGGAAACCTATCTGGATGTTACCGTAACTGGTTATGATACCGCGAACAGCACAGTTTCCATGGACATTGCTCCGAAGTACAACCTGATTGCGGTGGCAAAGACTGGTGACAATCAGACAGCACAGGTTACTCTGAAATCTGCACAGGATGCAAAGGTTGGTTCGACTGAGGTTGAGGTAACTCTGCCGGAGGCTTTCAAGGGCAAAAAGGTTTATATCAACCACAATAACGGTGCAAACCTGTATGTTGCAACTGCTGATAAAACCACCGGTAAGGTTAAGTTCACCACCAACGGTTTCAGCCCGTTCACTTTTGCACTGACTAACCCGGATGTTGTTGCTGAGGTAAATGGCAATGCGTACAAGACTCTGCAGGAAGCTGCAAACGCAGCCAAGGATGGCGATGAGATTACCGTTATTCAGAATAAAAACCTTGACCTGACCTTTACCACCACCAAGTCTGTTAAGGTAACGAACAAGACCAACGACAAGATTACCGTTAAGTTCAATGGCACGAACAAGGATGTTGCCAAGGATGCAACGGAGACCTTCTCTTACACCAAGTCCAGCAGCGGTTCTTCCTCCTCCGGCAAGACGACCTACAAGGTAACCACCTCGGCGGTCAACAACGGCGGCGTAAACGCTTCTCCGTCCTCCGCAGAAAAGGGCGCGACCATCACCATTACCCTGTCCCCGGACAAGGGCTACAAGCTGGACAAGCTGACCGTTACCGACGGCTCCGGCAAGACGGTCTCCACCGTTAAGAAGAGCGACACGGTTTACACCTTCACCATGCCTGCTTCCGCAGTGAAGGTTGGCGTAAGCTATGTTAAGGCCACCGAAACCCCGTCCAAGACCAAGTTTAACGACGTTTCCGCGAACGACTGGTTCGCTTCCGCGGTTGATTATGTAACCGGCAAGGGCATGATGAACGGCACCGCCGACAACACCTTCTCCCCGAAGGCGAACACCACCCGCGGCATGGTCGTTACCGTGCTGTACCGCCTGGAGAACCAGCCGAGCACCTCGGCGGCTTCCTTCACGGATGTGGCTTCCGGCGCGTACTACGCAAATGCGGTTGCCTGGGCGAATGCTAACGGCATCGTTTCCGGCTACGGCAGCGGCAAGTTCGGCCCGAATGACAAGGTTACCCGCGAGCAGCTTGCGGCTATCCTGTACCGCTACGCGCAGTACAAGAAGTACGACGTTTCTGTGGGTGAGGACACCAACATTCTCTCCTACGACGATGCACAGAGCATAAGCACCTACGCGATTCCTGCAATCCAGTGGGCGTGCGGCGCAGGCGTTGTTACCGGCAAGTTCGGCAGCAAGCTCGACCCGAAGGGCAATGCTACCCGCGCTGAGGTAGCGGCAATGCTCATGCGCTTCTGCGAGAACGTAAAGTAAGCAAAACCTTCCTAAACCGCACAGCTTCGGCTGTGCGGTTTTCTTTTGCTTGCCAAAGACGCTTTTCTACGGTAAAATAGAAAACAGAGGAGAAGGGGAAAGAGAAAGAAGGAAATCCTATGCCAATCGGAGTAATTGTCAACTGTATCTCGGTGCTGGCCGGCGGCGTGATCGGTTCCGCACTGGGGCACGTCCTGCCGAACAGCCTGAAAGAGCATCTGCCGACGTTGTTCGGCATGTGTTCGATCGCTATCGGTATCAATTCCATTATCAAAGCGGTCAGCATGACAGCGGTCGTGCTGGCGATTCTGGTGGGGTTTACCATCGGGCACCTGCTGCACCTTGAGGATTGGGCAAGCCGGTTTTTTCATCGGCTGGTCAAAACCATGCACCTCGGCGGGGATAATATTGATATGGAGTTCTACATCACGGCGGTCGCGCTGTTCTGCTGCTCGGGCTTTGGCTGGTACAGCACGCTGACTGAGGGCATCGCGGGCGATCCGAATCTGCTGTTTGCAAAGTCCGTGCTGGACTTCTTCACTGCGATGATCTTCGCGTCTACGCTCGGCAAGGCCATCTGCGCCATCCCGCTGCCGCAGTGCGTGATTCTCCTGTGCGTGTTTACCGCAGGACGGTTGCTGTCCGGTGCGCTCACACCGGAAATGTTCGCGGATTTGTCCGCGTGCGGCGGCGTGCTGACTATGTCGGCCGGTTTTCGTGTCTCCAAGATCAAATCCGTGCCGCTGGTCGATCTCATGCCTGCGCTGATACTCGTTATGCCGTTCAGCGCACTCTGGACTATGTTGATGGGGTAAATTTGAAGCGGACTCTTTTACGGGTCTGCTTTTCTTTTACTTGACAATAGTCCTAAATCATACTATAATAGCGTGATACGATTTAGGACTATTGAGGTGTATTATGGATTTTCGCAGACAAATGAACGACTTGTGCGCATATATTTTTCGACAGGATGAGCTATACGACATCTGGGCGAAGCACAGCGGCATGAAACCCAGTACAGTAACGGTGCTGTATATGTTAGATCAGTTTTCGGAGATGACACAAGGTGGAATTGCGCAGATGTGCCTGCTGCCCAAGCAGACAATTCACACGGTGGTGCAGGAGCTGGAACAGGCCGGTTATCTGGAAAAGGTGAGCGTCTCCGGCCGCAAGGAAAAGCCGCTGCGCCTGACCGAATCCGGCAAGCGTTACACAGCGGATAAGCTGGGCGGTCTGTACCGCGCAGAGGAACGCGCCGCCGCTGCCATGGGCGCGGAGCAGTTCGCCATGATGGTGGAAATGACCCGAAAATTTACCGATTCTTTTGAAAAGGAGATTCGCAATGGAGCAGAATAATGCACTTGCGCGCGAATTCAACGCCGCATCGCTGCTCCGATTCGCACTGCCGAACATTGCAATGATGATGCTGCTCTCGATGTACACCATCGTGGACGGTATGTTTATTTCGCGGTTTGCCGGCACAACCGCGCTTTCCGCAATCAATATGTCGTATCCGCTCAACTGCCTGCAGATGGCTACCGGCATTATGCTCGGCACGGGCGGCAGCGCTATTATCGCCCGCCGGCAGGGAGAGGGACGCACAGACGAGGCGCGCCGCAACTTCACCATGCTGATTGCGGTTGCGTTGGGCATCGGCTTGATTTTCGCCGTGTTTGGCAATCTGTTTCTGAACCCTATCCTGCGTCTGCTTGGCACGAGTGAGCTGCAGTGGGCAGACTGCCGTATTTACACACGCATTCAGCTGGTGTTTGCACCCATGCTGTTTCTGCAGACTGCCTTCCAGACATTGTTCGTCACCGCAGGCAAGCCGGGCTTGGGTCTGCTGACCTCGGTGGGCGGCGGCATCACAAACGTGGTGCTTGACTGGCTGTTCATGGGCCCGATGAACATGGGCGTTGCCGGTGCGGCGATTGCCACCTGCCTCGGCTACTGCGTGCCGTCCATCGTTGGTCTGGTGTATTTCACCAAAAACCGTACCGGAAGTTTGTACTTTGTGCCCTTCAAATTTGACGGCGCAACACTGGCTGCCGCGTGCGGCAACGGCTCATCTGAGATGGTCAGCAACATTGCGAACGCCATCACCACGTTCGTGTTCAATACGCTGTTCATGCGCTACCGCGGCGAGGACGGTGTAGCCGCCATCACGATTGCAATGTACTTCCAGTTCGTGTTTACGGCGGTGTATTTCGGCTTCTCAATGGGCGTTGCACCGGTTATCAGCTACAAATTCGGCGAGAAAAATATCCCGCAGCTGAGGCATATCTTCCGCATCTGCATGACGTTCGTGCTGGCGTGCTCGCTCGGCACATATGTGCTCTCGTGGCTGACGCTCGAGCCGGCGCTGACCCTGTTTACGCCGCGCGGCAGCAGTGTGTACGAGATTGCCATGCACGGCTTTCCGATTTATGCGGTCAGCTTCCTGCTCATGGGCACGAGTATTTTCGCGTCCTCGCTGTTTACCGCGCTCTCGGATGGTCTCGTGTCTGCGATCATCTCGTTTTCGCGCACGCTTGTGTTTCTCGTGGCGATGCTGCTGCTCCTGCCGCTGATTTTGCAGGAAACCGGTATCTGGCTGGCTGTTCCGGTAGCAGAGGCGCTCGGCGTGATGGTTTCGGTGTTTTTTCTCGTCAAGGGACGGAAAAAGTATCAGTATTAAGGGAAAGAGTGCTGTTGAGGAAACAGCACTCTTTTGTTATATATAGATGAAATATAACGAATTGTATATAGGATGAAGGTGTAGAGTAAAGGAAAAGCGAAAGGGCCTGCCGCCTGTAATTTACAGGCAGCAAGCCCTTTCGGTCGCTTGAACAATTTTGTCTGACTTTTAGAGGTCACTTTAAAAACTGTCTTGCTGTTGTATTTGAGGGAATGAAAAGCATTTGGAGCTGCTTTTCTAATTTGAAATATGGAAAGAGAAGAAAGAAATGCTAAGAAGAGTTATTCGCCGACCTTGACGAACACGCCGCCGGCCTGGCAGGACTCGGTAGCAGCCTTAGCCATGAGAACCGGACGCAGGCCGTCGATAGCGCCGACAGCAGTCTCTGTATCGTTGTTGATTGCATCAACGAAGGAGATAACCTGGTTGATGAATGCCTGGTTGTAGCGCTCGAGGAAGAACCACAGCGGCTTCTCGGAGTGAGCGCCGTCCTTGGTCAGTACGGTGGTGGTGTTCAGCAGGTCGTTAGCATCGGAAGCCAT
>QEKJ01000015.1 GCA_003096535.1 Agathobaculum butyriciproducens
GACACATTTCTATCGAAATTCATTTTAATCTCAAACCCATCCCGGAGGTGGAACAGGTCACTGCCTGACCTGTCCCGCCGGGACGGTTCTCTTAACAACACCATATAGATTTTTTGTACGCCGCCGCCCGCCATCGAGCAGAGTTTTTACACCTAATTGGGGATGAAACAGTTAATGGCCGGGGGCGGTGTTGCCCTTATCGGCATGACCCTTGTACCGCTGCTTTCCGGGCTGTTCGGTTAAGATAAGCGGGTAAAGGCTTATGCAGAGCATACTTGACGCGATTAACGAATGGATAAAGGAAATTCTTATCGGAGCCATTAACGGTAATCTGTCAACTATGTTCGGGGACGTAAACGAAAAAGTCGGCACTATCGCCGCAGAGGTAGGCAGGACCCCGCAAGCGTGGAACGCAAACGTATTTTCCATGATACGCGCGCTTAGTGAAAACGTGATTGTCCCGATTGCGGGGCTTGTCATTACCTATGTCCTATGCTACGAGCTTATCAGCATGGTAACGGAAAAGAACAATATGCACGATATTGACACGTTCATGTTTTTTAAGTGGGTATTTAAGGCGTTTGTAGCGGTCTATCTTGTTACACACACCTTTGATATTACTATGGCGGTGTTCGATATGGCGCAGCACGTTGTTTCCGGCGCGTCGGGGGTAATCGGCGGCAGCACAAATATAGATGTTGCCGCCGCCCTCGGCTCCATGCAAGACGGGCTTGAAGCAATGGAAATCCCCGAACTGCTCTTACTTGTCATGGAAACAAGCCTTGTGAGCTTGTGCATGAAAATCATGTCCGTACTGATAACCGTTATCCTCTACGGCAGAATGATAGAAATTTACCTTTATTGTTCGGTATCGCCTATCCCGTTTGCAACAATGACAAATCGAGAGTGGGGACAGATAGGAAACAACTACCTAAAAGCCCTGTTCGCTATCGGTTTTCAAGGCTTTCTGATTATGGTATGCGTCGGCATTTATGCGGTTTTGGTAAACAGCATGATTATAGCGGATAACCTGCACAGCGCGATTTTCTCCCTTGCAGCTTACACCGTTATTCTCTGCTTCTCTCTGTTCAAATCCGGCGCACTGGCAAAATCCATATTCAACGCACATTAAAAGACACGCGGGGCTTTTCCCCGCAGAAAGGAGGTTTTCGCTTGGCGTATGTACCCGTACCGAAAGACTTATCCAAAGTCAAGACAAAGGTTGCTTTCAACCTTACAAAACGGCAAATCATTTGTTTTGCGGTTGCCCTTATCTTAGGACTTCCGCTTTTCTTTTTGCTCAAAGACAGCGCAGGCACAAGCCTTGCGTCGGTGGTAATGATTGCGGTTATGCTGCCCTGTTTCCTGTTCGCCATGTATGAGAAACACGGGCAGCCCCTTGAAGTGGTGGCAAAGCACATCATACAGACAAAATTCATTGCCCCCAAAGAGCGACCCTATCAGACACAGAATTTATACGCCGTATTGGAACGGCAGAGAAAATTGGAAAAGGAGGTATCAGCGATTGCAAAAGGAACCTACAAAAAAGGCAGCGGGAAAAAGAAACGCCGGGGCTAACCCGCCCCGCAAGCTCTCCCGCGCCGAAAAAAAGCAGATTGCCGAGGTTATCCGGCAGGCAAAGGGCGACGGGAAAGCCCACACCGCGCAGCAGACAATCCCCTACATTCAAATGTACCCGGACGGGATATGCAAGGTATCGGAAAAGAAATACAGTAAATCCATTGCCTTTGAAGATATTAACTATCAGCTTGCACAGGCAGACGATAAGACCGCCATTTTTGAAAACTGGTGCGATTTTCTAAACTACTTTGACGCTTCCGTTTCGGTGCAGCTTTCTTTCATCAATCAAGGGACGCAGCGGGAACAGGCAGAGAAAGCTATCAATATCCCGGCGCAGGACGACGCTTTCAACTCTATCCGCACCGAGTATTCGGATATGCTGAAAAATCAGCTTTCCAAAGGCAACAACGGGCTTGTCAAGCACAAGTACATCACATTCAGTATCGAAGCAGACAATCCGGCAGCGGCAAAGGCGCGGCTTGCCCGTATTGAAACCGACGTGCTTAACAATTTTAAGGTACTGGGCGCGGCGGCGCGTCCTATGACGGGCTATGAACGGCTGAACGTGCTGCATGGCGTATTCCACCCGGAGGGCGAGCCGTTCCGCTTTGATTTTTCATGGCTTGCCCCGTCTGGGCTTTCCACAAAGGATTTTATCGCCCCGTCCTCTTTTCAGTTTGGCGAGGGACGTTACTTCCGCATGGGGAGAAAAATAGGCGCGGTATCATTCCTTGAAATCCTTGCGCCGGAACTGAATGACCGTATGCTTGCCGACATTCTGGACTTGGAAACGGGCGTTATCGTCAATCTGCATATCCGCAGTATCGACCAGACCGAAGCTATCAAGACTATCAAGCGGAAAATCACTGACCTTGACAAGATGAAGATTGAGGAACAGAAAAAAGCAGTACGCAGCGGCTACGACATGGATATAATCCCGTCCGACCTTGCCACTTTCGGCAGCGAAGCGAAAAATCTCTTGCAGGATTTACAGAGCAGGAATGAAAGAATGTTCTTACTCACGTTCCTTGTCGTCAACATGGCAGACACGAAGCGGAAACTGGAAAATGACATTTTCGCAGCGGCGGGCATTGCACAGAAATATAACTGCGCTTTGACGCGCCTTGACTATCAGCAGGAAGCGGGGCTTATGTCCTCTATCCCTCTTGGGGAAAACCTTATCCCTATTCAAAGAGGACTGACGACAAGCAGCACCGCTATTTTTATCCCCTTTATCACGCAGGAGCTTTTCCAGACGGGCGCAGCCCTCTATTACGGGCTGAACGCTCTTTCAAACAACATGATACTCTGCGACCGCAAGCAGCTTAAAAATCCGAATGGGCTTATCTTGGGAACGCCGGGAAGCGGAAAATCCTTTGCGGCGAAACGGGAAATGACAAACGCTTTCCTCATTACCGACGACGATATTATCATCTGCGACCCGGAAGCCGAGTATTTCTCCCTTGTGCAACGGCTTAACGGTCAAGTTATCCGTTTGTCGCCTACGGGCAAAGGCATTGACGGAAAGCCCCAGTACGTCAACCCTATGGACATTAACTTAAATTACAGCGAGGACGACAGCCCCCTTGCGCTGAAATCCGATTTTATCCTGTCCTTGTGTGAGCTTGTCATTGGCGGCAAGGAGGGCTTGCAGCCGATTGATAAGACGGTCATTGACCGCGCTGTAAGAAATGTGTACCGCCCGTTTTTGGCAGACCCCGACCCGGCAAATATGCCGATTTTGGGCGACCTCTACGACGAGCTTTTACGGCAGCCGGAGCCGGAAGCGGCGCGGATCGCGTCGGCGTTGGAGCTTTATGTATCGGGAAGCCTTAACGTATTCAACCACAGGACGAATGTAGAGCTTTCAAACCGCCTTGTCTGCTTTGATATTAAACAGCTTGGAAAGCAGCTTAAAAAGTTAGGTATGCTCATTGTGCAGGACCAGGTATGGAACAGGGTAACGGTCAACCGGGCAGAAAAGAAATCCACACGCTACTATATGGACGAATTTCACTTGCTTCTGAAAGAGGAACAGACCGCCGCTTACTCTGTTGAGATTTGGAAGCGTTTCAGAAAGTGGGGCGGCATACCCACAGCCATTACGCAGAACGTCAAAGACTTACTTAGCAGCCGCGAAGTGGAAAATATCTTTGAAAACTCTGATTTTGTCCTCATGCTCAATCAAGCTGCCGGAGATAGGGCTATCCTTGCAAAGCAGCTTAACATTTCCCCGCAGCAGATGAAGTACGTTACCCACACCGAAGCGGGCGAGGGACTTATCTTCTACGGAAACGTGGTGCTGCCCTTTGTAGACCGCTTCCCGAAAGACACCGAGCTTTACCGGGTAATGACGACGAAGCCGGAGGAAGTGAGCGAAGCATGACAGAGGGATTAAAGACGGACATTATCATCAACCGCGACGCGCTCTTTGCTCTTAGGGAACTGCCCGACGAAAGCGTGAATTGCTGCGTTACAAGCCCGCCCTATTATGCACTTAGGGACTACGGGCTTGACGCGCAGATTGGGCGGGAGGACACGCCGGAGGAATATATCGAAAGGCTTGTTGCCGTATTCCATGAGCTAAAGCGCGTCTTGCGTTCCGACGGTACCTTTTGGCTGAATATCGCAGACACCTATTGCGGAACAGGGCATAAGGGCTACTATGCCGACCCGAAGAACCCGAAAGGCAGAAACGGACAGCAGACCGCGAAAAATGCCCGCGTTCCCGGCTGCAAGCAAAAGGATTTAATCGGTATTCCGTGGCTGCTTGCCTTTGCCCTACGCGCTGACGGGTGGTATTTACGGAGTGATATTATCTGGCAGAAAGAAAACCCTATGCCGGAAAGCTGCAAAGACCGACCGAGCCGCTGCTATGAACATATCTTTTTGCTTACGAAGTCAAAGAAATACTTTTATGACGCTGCCGCCATTGCGGAGCCTATCGCTGCCACAACAGCGGCGCGTTACCGCACCGGGCGGGGCGCGGGACATAAGTACGCTGATGAAGTACCCGGACAAGGGAAAGTACAGGGTATCAACCGCACAAGAAGCGGCGGCTACTATGACGAAGCCCTCATACCGACCATGAGGAACAAGCGGGACGTGTGGCTTATCAATACTGTACCGTACAGCGGCGGGCATTTCGCCGCCTATCCCCCGAAGTTAGCGGAAACGTGCATACTGGCGGGCTGTCCGAAAGGCGGCGTTGTCATAGACCCCTTTTTAGGCAGCGGCACAACGGCGGCAGTCGCAAAAAGCCTTGACCGACACTATATCGGTATCGAACTGAATATTGAGTATTGCGCCCTTGCAAGGGCGCGGATTGGAGGTGTGCAGCCATAAGACAATATAAGCCGCGTGATAAAATCACGCAGAAAATGACCCGCGACGGGCTTATCGAGGTCAACGAAACCAAAGAAACCGCCGAGCGTGTGAGCCGCCGGGAACGGGAAGCGGATTTTTCAAGACCGCAGGAGCAGCCGGAGCCGCAGGCCGCACAGGAAATAGCGGCGCAGAACGCGGCAGAGCTACCCCCTGTTTCTCCCGACGCTTCCCCGCTTCCCCTTACGCCGGAGCTTCCCCACAGGCAGGACACCGCCACCGCCGAGCGCGTCATAGAACGTATCGACGCAGCCCAGACCCGGAAAGCGAGTAAAAAGGCAGCGCACAAAGCACAGCGCGACGCTACGGTAAAAGAGAAATCTTCCCGCTTGCAGTTTACCGAGGAAGAACTATCTACCCCGGAGCTTGAAAAGTACATCAGAAAATCCAACGAAGCCGCCGACCGTCTGGACGCAGCAAAGGCAGCTATCCCCAAAGAAAAGAAACTTGTCAAGGAACGCACCTTTGACGAAGCCACAGGAAAGGCAAAGACCCGCTTACGCTTTACCGAACAGGAAAAGCCGATAAACGGCGGCAAAGCCCACAGTAACCCGCTATCCCGCCCCGCGCAGGAAGCGGGTATTTTCGTCCACAACAAGATACATTCCGTGGAAAAGGATAATTCCGGCGTGGAGGGAGCGCATAAATCCGAGGAATTAGCGGAGAAAGGCGCAAAGTACGGGACGCGGAAAATTCGGGAGGGCTACCGCAGCCACAAGCTGAAACCCTACCGGGCGGCGGCAAAGGCTGAAAAAGCAGCGGAGAAAGCAAACGTCAATTACCTGTACCACAAGACGCTGCATGAGAACCCGCAGCTTACAAGTAACCCCCTATCCCGTTTCATGCAGAAGCGGCAAATCAAGCGGCAGTATGTTAAGGCAGCAAAGACGGGCGGCACAGCTACCGCGAAGAAAGCCGCCGAGAATACCCGCAAGGCAGCGAAGAAAACCGCCGAGGAAACAAGGCAAGCGGCGGCGTTTGTGGCAAGGCACCCGGCGGGCGTTTGTATCGCCGTTGCCGCGCTGCTCTTATTCATTATGGTATCGGCGGGGCTTTCTTCCTGCGGGGCTATGTTTTCTGGCATGATGAACGGCGTTCTTGGAACGTCCTACACGTCGGAGGATAGCGACCTTGTGGCGACGGAAAACAACTACGCCGCAAAGGAAACCGAGCTTCAGCAGCGGATTGACAATATCGAGCGCGACAATCCCGGCTATGATGAATACCGCTACGACCTTGACAATATCGGGCATAACCCGCATGAACTGGCTTCTTACCTTACCGCCCTTTTACAGAGCTACACGCCCCAAAGCGCACAGGCAGAGCTAAACCGCGTCTTTGATAAGCAGTACACCTTGACACTGACGGAAGAAATCGAAGTGCGCTACCGCACCGAAACCCGCACCGACACATGGACGGACGAGGACGGGAACAGCCACAGCGATACCTATACTGTTGAAGTACCCTATAACTATTACATTCTCAATGTCAAGCTGACAAACAAACCGATTAACAGCTTTGTATCGGAGCTTTTGACCGTAGAACAGCTTGAAATGTACCGGGTGTACTTAGAAACAAGCGGCAACAAGCCCTTGATTTTCGGCGGCGGTTCTCCCGACGTTTCCGCGTCCGAGGATTTAAGCGGCGTACAGTTTGTAAACGGAACGCGCCCCGGCAATACCGCGATTGTAGACCTTGCAAAGCGGCAAGTCGGCAACGTGGGCGGGCAGCCCTATTGGAGCTGGTACGGCTTTAATAGCCGCGTGGAGTGGTGCGCCTGCTTTGTGTCATGGTGCTACGGGCAAATGGGCTTATCCGAGCCACGTTTTGCCGCCTGTCAATCACAGGGTATTCCGTGGTTTACCTCACGCGGGCAATGGGGAGCGCGGGGCTATGAGAATATCGCCCCCGGCGACGCTATCTTTTTCGACTGGGACTTAGACGGAAGCGCAGACCATGTAGGGCTTGTTATCGGCACAGACGGAAGCCGCGTTTATACCGTTGAGGGCAATTCCGGCGACGCCTGCAAAATCAAAAGCTATCCCTTAGACTATGCCTGTATCAAAGGGTACGGGCTGATGAACTGGAACTAACCGCAAAAATGAAAGGAGTATTGACATTATGGCAATGAGTAAGATTGAACGTATCGACCGGGAAATCCAGAAAACCCGCGAGAAAATCACAGAGTATCAGAACAAGCTGAAAGGACTGGAAGCGCAGAAAACCGAAGCGGAAAACCTTGAAATCGTACAGCTTGTGCGCTCCATGCGCTTAACCCCCGCAGAGCTTAACGCTATGTTATCCGGCGGCGGTATTCCCGGCATGGCTGCCGCCGTTCCCGAAGAAACCGCAGACTATGACGAAGAACAGGAGGACACCGAGAATGAATAAGAAAATCCTTAGAACGCTGACCGCATTTTGCGCCGCCCTTATGCTCATGGGCGGCTTTTCCGTTACCGCTTTTGCACAAACGCCGGAGCAGCCCGCCGCTGACGCGACCAACGACAGCGGCGTTATCTATGAGGAACCCGAAGAAACCGCACCCCTTACGCCGGAGGGGAACGCGACCCTTGTTGACGATTTCGGCGGCAATAAGCAGCTTATCACTGTTACTACCAAAGCCGGGAACTATTTTTATATCCTCATTGACCGGGACGACGAGGGCGAAAACACCGTACATTTCTTAAATCAAGTAGACGACGCAGACCTTTTCGCGCTCTTGGAGGACGGGGAAAGCACCGAGGCGCAGACACCCGCTGTCTGCACCTGTACGGAGAAATGCGAAACCGGGAAAATCAATACGTCCTGCCCGGTATGCTCTACGAACATGACCGCTTGCAGCGGCAAAGAAGCCGAGCCGGAGCCGGAGGAAGTAACCGAGCAGCCGCAGGAAAAAAGCAATACGGGCGGGCTTGTGCTTTTCCTTGTCGTGGCACTTCTTGGCGGCGGGGGCGCGTTCTATTACTTTAAGTTTGTGAAGAACAAGCCGAGTGTGAAAGGCGGCACCGACCTTGACGACTTTGATTTTGAGGACTACGACGAGGACGAGCCGGAGCCGGACGACGCAGACGGGGACGTTTCCGAAGATGAAACGGAGGACGAGGACGCATGACCCTGTTTACCGACAATCCCTTTGAAAAGATGATGATACAACGACCATGCGGGCGGCGCGACAATGCGCCGCCTGTTTTCAAATCCCCGGCCTGCGCTTCCTGCCCCTATAAAGAGCAGACCCCTTGTGTGGGCTACTGTCTGAAACAGGTACAGGAGAAACAGGGCGCACAGCCGGAACGCGGAAAGGAGGAACTTTAGTTGATTTTAGTTATCGCTGAAAAGCCGAGCGTGGCGCAGACTATCGCCGCCGCGCTTGGGGCAAAGAAGAAACAGGACGGATATATCGAGGGCGACAAATATCTTATTTCGTGGTGCGTCGGGCATTTGGTACAGCTTGCCGACGCTGCCGCCTATGGGGAGCAGTACAAAAAATGGAGCTATGACAGCTTACCGATTTTGCCGCAGGAATGGCAGTATACCGTTTCCGCAGATAAGGGAAAGCAATTTGCGACCTTAAAAAACCTCATGCACCGCACCGACATTTCCGAAGTCGTCAACGCCTGCGACGCGGGGCGCGAGGGAGAACTCATTTTCCGTTTTGTCTATGAAGTCGCCGGGTGCAAGAAGCCTATGCGCCGCTTGTGGATTTCCTCAATGGAAGAAAGCGCAATCAAGGCGGGCTTTGAGAACTTAAAGGACGGGCGGGACTATGACGCGCTCTTTGCGTCTGCCCTCTGCCGCGCAAAGGCTGACTGGATTATCGGCATTAACGCCACCCGCCTTTTCTCCTGCCTGTATAACCGCACCTTGAACGTGGGGCGCGTCCAGACACCGACCTTAAAAATGCTTGTAGACCGGGACGCTGCTATCAGCACTTTCAAGAAAGAAAAATACTACCATGTGCGGCTTAATTTATCCGGCGCAGAAGCCGCAAGCGGGAAGATCTGCGCCGCAGAGGAAGCAAAGGAACTGAAAGCAGCCTGCGAAGCGTCGCGGGCTGTCTGCACTTCCCTTGTGAGGGAAAAGAAAACCGCAGCCCCGCCGAAGCTCTTTGACCTTACCTCTTTGCAGCGGGAAGCAAACCGTATTTTCGGGTATACCGCGAAACAGACCCTTGACCTGGCGCAAGCCCTGTATGAAAAGAAGCTGCTTACTTATCCGAGGACGGACAGCAGCTATCTGACCGACGACATGGAGGAAACGGCGGCAAAGGTTATCGCTCTGTTATGCGGAAAGCTACCCTTTATGGCGGGTGTGGGATTTTCGCCGGAGATTGCAAGGGTGCTGAACAGCAAAAAGGTATCAGACCACCATGCAATCATTCCCACTATGGAGCTTGCAAAGACTGACCTTGCCGCGTTGCCGGAAAGCGAAAAGAATATCCTTACCCTTGCGGGGGCGCGTCTTTTGTTCGCTACTGCCGCGCCGCACAGTTTTGAAACGGTTACGGCGGTTTTCTCCTGCGCCGGAGCCGACTTTACCGCGAGGGGAAAGACGGTGCTTGCGGGCGGTTGGAAAGACCTTGAACGCCGCTACCGGGCAACGCTGAAAGATAAGCCCGAAGCAGACGACGAGGACAGCGCAGACGGAACGCTGCCGGAGCTTACCGAGGGACAGAGCTTTTCTAATCCCGCAGCAAAGGTAACGGAACACGACACAACGCCCCCGAAGCCCCACAATGAAGCGTCTTTGCTTTCGGCTATGGAACGCGCCGGAAATGAGGACACCGACCCGGACGCAGAACGGAAAGGGCTTGGAACGCCCGCCACCCGCGCCGCTGTCATTGAAAAGTTAGTGAGCAGCGGTTTTGTGGAGCGCAAGGGAAAGCAGCTTACCCCCACAAAAGACGGGAATAACCTTGTGTGCATTTTGCCGGACAATCTCACTTCCCCGAAGCTGACCGCAGAATGGGAAAACAATCTGACGCAGATAGCAAAGGGAGCAGCCGACCCCGACGAATTTTTATCCGGCATTGAAGCTATGGCGCGGGAGCTTGTGAAATCCTATCCGTTCCTTTCCGACAGCGACAAGGAGCGTTTCAAAACGGAAAAGCCGGAAATCGGCAAATGCCCCCGCTGCGGTTCCCCCGTCCATGAGGGCAAGAAAAACTATTACTGCTCTGACCGGGACTGCGCTTTTGTCATGTGGAAGAATGACCGCTTTTTTGAGGACAGGAAAGTAACCTTTTCCCCGAAGATTGCCGCCGCACTTCTGAAATCCGGCAAAGTGAAAGTCAAAGGGCTGTACTCTCCCAAAACAGGCAAAACCTACGACGGAACGGTTGTTTTAGCCGATACGGGCGGGAAGTACGTCAACTATAAGATTGAGCTACCGAAGAAGAAATAACTTGAATAGCAAGCATAGGAAGCGGGTACCCACTTCCGTAAATCCTCCGTTTTCGTCTGACGACGATTGCGGGGGATTTTTCTTGTTGGGAAGTTTCCCAAACCCTCTACATTTTTTCAAAATCTTTGGCAGAACAGGCGGTGCGTTGTATTTAGGAGTGTAACCACCAACGCGCAGCGTTTACGCTGCCATTTCAGAAAGGAGCGAATACATGAGCGAACAATTTTCCATTCTTATCGACAGCCGCACCCGCTTTGAAACAAGCGAACCGGGCGGCGTGTGGCTTTCCATGCCGACCACAAAGGAGCAGCTTCACGAAGCTATGCAGCGTGTCGGTATTACTGCGGATAACCCGCAGGACTTTCTTATCAACGGTTTTATGAACACCGAGCAGCAGCCCTTTGACGTGCCGCTTCCCGTTATCCAGAGCGCGGGGCTTGACGAACTGAACTACTTAGGCAATCTGCTTTCCATGCAGCGCGACGAGGACAGGAACAAGTTTACGGCGGCGGTAACTCTTGGGGAACGCGCCGGAAATATCAAAGACCTTATCAACCTTGCACAAAACCTTGACTGTTACTGGCTTTATCCCACCGTACAGAACGAGGAAGATTACGGCTATTACCTTATCGACGAACTGGACGAATTAGAACTGCCCGAAGAAGCAAAAAAGTATTTCATGTATGAGGATTACGGGCGGGACGCTGCTATCAATGACGGAGGACGCTTTACCGAACAGGGCTATATCTACAACAACAAGAACACCTTTACGGAGTGGTACAACGGCAAGGAAAGCGACATACCGAGGGAATATAAGGTTATGAGCTTCCCGCAGCCGGAACGCCCCGACCCGTCAAAGGTAGAAATGGACGCAGCCGCGCCGGGACAGAAAACAGCACAGACCGCAGAGCAGCCGCAGGAGCCGCGCCCGGTTATCCCTATCGTGCTGACGAGCGAGAAGCCCGCAGAGAAATTGAAAGAGATTACCGACCGTCTGGAACAGGGCATAACGGAACTGTTTGAAAGCGAGCGTTACCGGGAATATCTGCGCGTCATGTCAAAATTCCATAATTACAGCTTTAACAATACGCTGCTTATCGCCATGCAGAAGCCGGACGCTTCCCTTGTGGCGGGCTTTTCCGCATGGAAAAACAATTTTGGACGAAACGTGATGAAAGGGCAAAAGGGAATTAAAATCATTGCCCCGTCGCCTTACAAAGTCAAACAAGAAATGAAGAAAATCGACCCCCACACGCAGCAGCCGATTATTGGGAAAGACGGAAAGCCGGTTACGGAGGAAAAGGAAATCACGATACCCGCCTACGCGGCCGCGAGCTTTCCGAACTGAAAAGCTCCCTTGAAACAATCCGCAGCGCAGCCGCCGAGATTATCAATTCCATTGACGAAACATTAGCAGAGCTTTCAAAGGCGCAGGATATGGAGCAGACCGCCGGACAGGAGCAGCCGGACAAAGAGGAAACCGCCGCGCCGGAGCAGCCGAAACAGGAAGCCCCCGCACAGGAGAAAGCAGCCTTTACCCCGGAAACAATTTACCGGGTGCGCCGCAATCCTTACAGCGACAGCAAAGATAACACCTATCTGCTGCAAGCCTATGTAACGCAGGAAAACGGACGGGCAAAAATGAGCGCGGTACTTTTCACGGGAACGCCCCAGAAATGCCGCGAGCTTATGGGGCAACTCAAAAGCGGCGAACTGACCGAGGGACAGGTCAAGGAGCTTTACGCAAAGGCACAGGAAACAGCAAAGACCGCCGAACAGGACAAAGACACCTATTCCATTTATCAGCTAAAGCATGGCGACGAAACGCGGGACTTGCGCTTTGAGCCATACGACCGCCTGCAGGTGACGGGAAATGTGGTTGATAAGGCGAATTATGAGCTTATCTATTCCGCAGAGCTTACGCCGGGGACTTCCCTTGAAGATATTTATACCCGTTTCAATATCGACCACCCCAAAGACTTTAAGGGACACAGCCTTTCCGTTTCCGACGTGGTTGTGCTTCATCAGGACGGGCAGGACACCGCCCACTATGTAGACAGCTTCGGCTATAAGAGTGTGCCGGAGTTTTTACAGGAACAAAAGCAGCTTACGCCCGACGAGTTGGAAACAGGCGAAACAATTAAAACGCCGCGCGGTACTTTCTATGTAACCGATATGAGCCGCGAACAAATGGAAGCCGCCGGATATGGCTTTCATCATCAATCCGACGACGGAAAATATTTAGTCATGGGAAACGGGACGCGGGCGTTTGCCATAGCCGCAGAACAGGCACAGCGGGAAAATCCCTTGAAAGCAGCCGAGCAGACCACTGAGCAAAACGAAAACATGATTGACGGGATTATCAACAATACGCCGAGCGTTGACGAACTGGAAGCAAAGGTTAAGGCAGGAGAAACGATTTCCCTTGTTGATTTGGCTAACGCGGTCAAAGCCGATAAGGAGCGCGGCAAGGGCAAGCAGGAAAAGAAGCCCTCTATCCGGGCGCAGCTTAAAGCGGATAAGGAAAAGGCACAGAAGAAAGCCGCAGCGAAAACAAAAAATCACGATTTGGAGGTATGAGCATGAACAGATTTACCGTTGAGGAAACAAACCTTTTGAGCATTTACCATGAGGGAAGCAAGGCGCAGCTTACGGAGAACATCAACGCCACGCTGCCCTACATGGACGCGGATATGCGGGAACTGGCAAAGCGCGCCCTTTCCAAAGTGGACGCGCTGACCGAGGAAGAATTTGCGGAGCTTGCCATTTACGCCGCAGAGGAAGTATGAGCAGCATAAAGCGGCTTTCGCCGCCCCAAAGCCGGAAAGTCAATTCCCTTGTGCGCCGGGAGTGCTGCAACTGCGATAACGGACATTGTATCTTACTTGACGACGGGGACGAGTGCGTATGCCCGCAGCTTATCTCTTATTCGCTGCTTTGCAAATGGTTTCGGATTGCCGTACTTCCCCTTGATAAGCTCCTGTATGCCGAGCTTTTTAAGACCGAGGATAAAAAGCGTTGTACCGTATGCGGCGCGTTCTTTGCGTCAAGGTCAAACAGCGTCAAATACTGCCCGGACTGCCGCAAGCGTATCACGAACAGGCAGGCAGCGGAGCGCATGAGGAAACGGCGCGCCCTTGTTACGCGATAAGGCGAAAATAGCCTTGATTTACAGGGCTTGCAGCGCGTGAAAATCACTTAGGCGATACAGAACACCTTTTCCCTCAAAAACAGCGTTCTACTGCGTAACATACCAAAATCAGCACCCACAAAAAGACAGGGCGCGGGAGGTCATTACTGGCTTTCCGCGTCCTGTTCTTTTTTTGCGTCTGTTTATCCGCGCTCTGCTTCCTTGCCCCGTTCCGGCTGCTTTCCTGTCTGCAAAATGCTATCTATGTTCTGTTTGATAACGTCATATTCCCGGACTTTCTTCTTCAGTTTGCCATAATCGGCGTAAAGGACTTCTTTCTGCGCTTGGAGTGCTTCATATTCTTTTTGCAGCGCGGCGGGATTGGGGAGCTTTGTAATGCCCGCCGCTTTGAGTGCCTTTGCCGCAGCTTCATGGAGGATAATATCGCGCTCATGTCCGGCGCGGTATCGCTCTTTGCTCTTTGCCTTGCGGTATGCGTCATAGACAGGCTTTGTCTTTTGGTAGGTGGCGACGTGCTTCATCAGCACCGCCATATCCGCAAGCCGCTTTTCAACGCTCTTTAATGCGTCGGCGGTCTGTTCGCTTTCCGCTGTTACTTCCTCAATCCGGCTGACTAAATCCGCGTACTGTTCAATTTTATTTTCCGTCAAGAAATTCATGGTCTTAGCCGCCTGTTTCAGATTGTGGATTTTCGCCCAGTGTTCATAGCCTTTGCTCTGCGCCGCCTTGATACTGTTTTCAATGTCAATCAGCAGGCTAACGCTGCCGCGATCTGCGCGGGGAGCTTTCGCAGCGCGGGCGCGTTTGCCCTCTATGCGTTCCCTTATGGCTTCCTCTGTATAGTCTGCGCCGAGGGTTTTAAGACGGGTAAAGCGTTCCTGTCCGGGAGCGCGGCAGGACACATATTTTCCCGGCTTTATCTCATAGCCCGCAGCTTGCAGCCGTTGTAACAATTCCTCAAAACTGGACACTTGGGGAATGAGTGCGTCAACGGCGATTTTCAGCTTGCCTTTCCAACTGGTTCCCGTTTTTTCTGCTTGATACTCTGCATAGCTCTTTCCCTTGTTTCCCTTTTTCGGGATAACGACGGATAAGCCGTTTTCCCGGCATAGCCTGTCGCTCATGTTCCGTATGCCGTAATAGCTGCGCTTATTGGAATTGTATTTGTGGTGGTCCACAAAATTGACCGCGCAGAAAATAATGTGATTATGGACGTGCCCTTTGTCAATATGCGTCGTCAATACATACTCATGCTGCCCTTTTGTTACCGCGTCGGCAAGCTGCTTTCCGATTTTATGGGCGGTTTCGTAATCCACTTCCCCCGGCTCAAAGGACTGTATCAGATGAAAGGCTAAATTGTTCCCCTTTTGGAGAGCTTGCGACAAGGTATATTCAAACTCAATGTCTGCCGTTTCATAACTGCACCCAAAGGAGGACACAAGCATTTTTCCGTCCGTCTTATCGGGATTTTGGATATAGTCAAGGGCTTTGTTCAACGTGCTTTTAATAGACTTAATCTTTGTAACCGCCATATCTCATTAAGCACCCCCTTAATTTCCTCTATGTCCTCTTGATAAACGCTGCCCGTACTGTTCACGCGCTTTGCAATCTGGTTGACGTTGACACCGATTTTCTGTATCTCCGCTGTCATAGCTTTTATGTCGGTGTGGTCTACTTGGATAATGTACCCGTCGATTGCCATTTTCCGCAAATAGGCTTCCATGTTCCGGGTAGGGACGAGCTTCATTTTTTCAAGAATTAAATCCCGTTCCGCTTCTGTTACTCTAAACTTGATTTGTACCGTTCTTTTTCGTCCGTCCATGCTTTCGCTCCTTTCCATTCCGAGGGTTTGGGACACTTCCCAACAAGCCATTTTCAACCGACGCGCCGCAGCGCAGGAGGGCGAAAATACGGAAGTGGGTACCCGCTTCCTATGCTTGCTATGAAAGTTTTTCCTTATTCCCTACTACAACGGAAAGCCCCGTTTTGCCAAACTTACGCAAAAGAAAAACGCTGCAACCTCAAAAAAGATTACAACGCTTTCTAAATCCTGTTCAGTTTTAAGTCGGACATTCCTATTCGCCCTCTTTTTCGACTTCGGAAATCTCCTTTGCCGTTGCGGTTACAATCCGTATGCCTGTATCGCTCATACCGTCAAGAAGCGCGTCAAGCTGCCGCCGCTGCGTGTTCTTCTCCGGCGGCGTTTCTAAAAGGAATTGGTCTACGGATATATGGTAACGCTGTATCAGCTCAAAGAATATCTGTAAACTTGGGTGCTGCCCCTTGTTCTCAATGTTCGCAAGGTAGCGCGGCGAGATAAACATTTCGTCGCCTACTTTCTTGCGGCTCTCCTTGCATCCCTCACGCGCTGCCTTTATCGCTGCCCCAAAAGCCTTAAAGTCGTATCGTGGTACTGGTCTTTTTGCCATAGTTATTCACCCTATTACATTTTACTGTTCCCCTTTCTTCTTGGATATGTCTACGTAGTTCTATCAGTTAGCCAAAATAATTCATATATATATATGTTGACAACAAGCTGCTTTTGTATATAATATTATATAAAAGGGGGGGAATGTTTATGTTACATAGCATGCGTATTCGATAAGCATTGAAATCAAAAAAGATTTTTCCCATTTTCAATATGGGCTTTTTTGTCATGCTTATTTTGCGTATGCTATACAACAAAACTAACGACGTATAGACATAGTATAAAAACTATGCCTTAATTTTGTTGTAGTATTATATGTATAAATGCAGGTCAATGCTCATGTTGAGAATTGACCTGCATTTTTTTGCGCAAAAGGAGAAATATTATGCTTGAAAAATATTGGATAAAATGTCCAATTTGTAACGGAAAGACGAGGGTTCAAGTATTTTATAATACGGTATTAAGAAATTTTCCTCTTTTCTGCCCTAAATGTAAATTAACGCATATCGTTGATGTTGAAAAACTAGAAATCATAATCAAAAACTCTGAAAAACAAACTTTTTAATTTTGAAAAGGAAGGATATTTAAATGAAACACTTACCTAAAAGTACACCTACGGAAATATTGAATGACCCATACGGATTTACTTACAAAGAAATGTCGGAAGTAATTGGAGAGGATAAAGCAAGAGCCTTATATACGGAATTGTATAAACAGCCATTTCACAAAGAAAATCTATCAATATCAACAAAAAAAGTCTATAAAAGTAGCGATACTGAAAAGTATGTTTATGAATTGAAAGATAACAGGTATATTGAAACGGTTTTTATTAAACGGCGAGATGGTGGGACTGTTTGCGTAAGTACGCAAGTTGGTTGTTCTGTTGGCTGTATTTTTTGCGAGTCCGGACGCAATGGTTTTGTTCGTAATCTAACACCGTCTGAAATTGTGCAGCAGGTTGTATTGATACGTCAAAAAGTAAATCGTATCGTTTTTATGGGAATGGGAGAACCTTTATTCAATTACGACAACTTGATTGCAGCAATCCATATTCTTCGAGATAGAAATGGACTTAACTTTCCAACCGACGGCATTACCGTATCAACAGTTGGTCCAGTTAATCAATTAAAAAAATTGCGCGAAGAACATCTAAAAATTCAGTTGACAATATCTTTACATGCAGCAACACAGGCTGCGAGAAACTGTATCATTCCTCATATGCACATGTACGCTATTGAAGATGTTGTTAAGCAAGCATTGTCCTATTCTCAAAGGCATAATCGAAAAGTGGTATTTGCGTATTTGCTTTTACCAGGTATAAATGACCGTTCCTCAGATATAAGGCAACTTGCAAAATGGTTTAAGGGCAAAAATGTTATGATTAACGTGCTGCAATACAACCCGACGAGTAATTCAAAAATTAGAGCACCACAAAAACAAGAAATGGTTGCGTTCAAACATCAATTAGAGCAAACAGGACTTGAAGTTACCATGAGAGTTTCTCATGGTAGAGAGATTAAAGCAGCTTGTGGACAGTTAGCTAATACATATAATAAAGCCAAAAAACAACAGAAATAATTTAATTAAAAGAGCCAGACGCACAGACGCAGAGCCGATAATATGCAGTTTGAAATACTGCTGTTATCGGCTCTTTTTTGATTTTAATTTGTGCCCCTAATAACCATATTGGAGCAAAATCAGAACTGTTGCTTGTCGTTCTTTGATTTCCGCAGCAGCTTTGAAAAATCAAAGCCGCCGTTTCTTTTTATCTTCTAATGAAATGACGCGGTATCACTGTTAAAAGCGGCGGCTAAAGGAGGTAGCCGCCATGAAGCACATACCCTATCGACAAAATCCGACGGTCATTGACATATCAAAAAAAGCCCGACCACCGCCGGGAACACTTCTACCCTCATATATGAACTGTCAAATCATCTAAATACCGCTTACAATTCCTTTGCGCTTGTCTGCATCTTGCAGACAGGCGCATTTTGCATTTTCGGGAGGTTTTTTCAAAAAAGTTTCGCTTTCATTCGGCGTTTGAAAAAATCGCCTGTATTATCCCGCGAAAAGGGGAGGTACCGCCACCTTTCAACACGAAAGGAGGTGAGAACATGGAACCTAATCGCGTGGAATTTCAGAAGCAATGTATCTTTCAAAGTTTCTGTAAACGGGTGCTGCACAACGAAGCCTGCAACGCCCACGAGGAAATCCGGCGTCGCAGAGCAAAGGAAGTGTCGTTTTCCGACCTTGCCTTGCATGAGGAACGACAGCTTTATACGCTTGATAAGTATTTTCAAGACGAAGAAGCCGAGCCGAGCTATCAGCAGGCAGGAAAGAAAATCACGCCGAAGCTGCTGCTTGAAGCAATCCGCACTTTGCCGGAAGAAAAAAGGAAAGCTATCATGCTGTACTATTTCGAGGGCATGACCGACGTGGAGATTGGAAAGTTATTCAATACGTCGCGCAGCACGATACAGTACAGACGGACAAGCTCTTTTGAAATCTTGAAGAAATATTTGGAGGAACACGCTGATGAATGGGACGAATGGTAAACAATCTGACTTCCCGGACGTTGCCCTTGTTCCCTATCCTGTCATTGTGGCAGCGACAAAGGGCGACCCGGACGCTATGAAAATTGTCTTGCAGCATTTTAGTGGTTACATAGCGAGCCTTTCCATGCGGAAGCTCTGCGACGAGCGCGGAAACGTCTATTTTGGCGTTGACGAGGATATTCGCCAACGGCTGCAAGCAAGACTAATGAGGGCAATCCTCACATTTAGGGTTGAATAACTGCACCGATACCGAAACGTCTTAACCCCTTTTCCGTTTCGTATCAATCCGCAGCAGCCCCGTATGTTCCTTGACAAAGAAAGCGACGCAAGATAACGGCGACGCAGTATAGGGCAAACCGGGTACGTCCTTTTTGCGCCGAGCCATACGGAGGGTGCGCCATGACGCTATTCCTCTATCGGGAAAAGCCGAGCGAGAAACACCGCGACGGGAAGCAAGTTAGCAGCTTGCGGGCGACAACACGCATTGAGGGGAGATAAGCCTTTACAGCCACAGTCCGAGCGTTCAGAGCGTCGCAGGCAATGGGTAAAGCTGCCTTAAATGAGCAGGGGTGCAATTCCCGCGAGGTTGTGCTAACAGCCGCCCGGTTAAAGCCCACTTTTTGTAACTTGACTTTTTAGCCATTTATGAAAGGGGGTATTTTCCTATGGCAAAAAAGGAAACAGCAAGCCCCGCTATCCCTGTATTCCCTATGTTAAAGACCGTTGAGCAAATGAGCAAGATTAGCGGTATCGGGGAAAATAAACTGCGCGAGCTTATGGATAGTGGCGAGCTTGAATATATACAAAATGGAAACCGTCGTTTGATAGCTGACGCTGCAATCTGGGACTGGTACCACAGGGCAAAGACGACAGCGAAGCCCCCGGCACGACAGGGAGGTTAAGCTATGGCTATATCAACAAGGCAGGTTAAGAATAAACGCGACAGCAACGGCGTACTGACCGGGCGGCCGGGTACAGTTTACGACGTGAATATAAAGTACACCGCCCCGAATGGGGAAAAGAAAACCTATTCAAAAAAGGGCTTTCCAACAAAAAAGGAAGCAACGCAGCATGAAGCAGAGATGAAAGCAAAGCTCCATAATCCGGGACAGATTGCGTCTATCGCTTCACAGCGGAAACAGACCGTTGCAAGCTATCTGAATGAATGGGTAGAAAGCTATGCAAGAGTGAACTTGCGCCCCTCTACTTACGACGGGTACAAAAGAACGATTGCAAACTACATCACGCCATATATCGGCGGCGTTGCCCTTAATCAGCTTACCCCCGCTATGGTAGACAAAATGTTTCAGCAGATTATTGGCAAAGGCTTGAAACCGTCCACCGCAGCCGGGGCAAAGCGTGTTTTGAGCGTGGCGTTGAGCCATGCCCGGAAATACCGCTATATCGAAACAAACGCAGCAAAGGACACGCTTACGAAGTTTGGAAAGAGCGACAAGACCCCCGACCCGTACACGCCGGAACAGGTAAAAGCCCTTATGCAGCGCGTCGAGGGTACCGTTTGGGAAATGCCCGTTATCTTAGGCGGGCTTTACGGTATGCGCCGTTCTGAAATCCTGGGCTTGCGTTGGCGCAATGTGGATTTGGAAAACAACACCTTTGACGTTTCCGAGCAGCTACCCTTTAAGGTACCGCCAAAAACAAAAGTCATTGAGGAAATGGCACCGCCGAAATCCAACGGGCGAAAGCTGCCTATCACAGAGCTTGCCCGCCCGTTCTTTCTCAAACAGTTTGCTATGCAGGAAGCGCAGCGCGAACAGGCAGAAAAGGACGGAAAGCCTTACTATGACAATGACCTTGTTGTAGCGAAGCCGGACGGTTCCCCTATCTCCGCGTCGTGGGTATCTTCCCAGTTTGGAAAGCTGCTTGAAGATTTGGATATGCCGCATATCCGCTTTCACGATTTGCGCCACCCGTATGTCAAGCACATGACAAAAATTTTTAGCTTGCGCTTGATGGATTCTCAAGCGCAGGCTTATCCTGATGCTCGGCGAAAAACTCGCGGAGCTTGTCAGCTTCATCGGGGAGGACAAAACCGAAGCTCTGTCCGCCCACTCTGCAATAGAAAGCGATTTTCATGACTGCCACCTCAATCAAAAATGTCCTGGATTTTGTATGCGATCTCAATGCGCTTGTCGGGGTACACCAGCACCCTGTCGATCAGCAGCTCGGCCAGCTCGGTGGTCAGCGTGTCCGCATCGAAAATCGCCTTGGACGCTTCCTTGCGGCTGTCCTGCCGCGCCTGTTCGTCCTGCTTTTGCTTCGCCTGTGCCAATACTGCGGCATAGGCATTTTTCGTTTTCAAAAGCAGCTCGTCACACGCGGCCTTTTCCGCCTTGTAGGTGTTCAGGTCAATCTCACCCATGAGATAGCGTTCATACAAGGCGCGCTTACCGTCTTGCAACGCCTCGATCTGCTGCTCATATTCGGCGCGTTCCGGTACGGAGGTATCCACCCGGAGCGAACCGTCCGGGGCAAGCGGTGTGGCGGCTTCCATCTGCTTTTTCAGCGTCAGGAATACCGCTTGTTCCAGCTCTGCGGCGTTCAGACGCATCTTGTGGCAGCGGCTTTCTACGTCCGCCTCGGAATGGCGGCAGTGATAATATGAGGTTTTCTGCATGGTGCGGGACAGCGCATGACCGCAGCAGCCACAGAAGGCTTTGCCTTTCAGCGGGTAGTCCCGCTTCTTCTTGTTGGGCTGGGAAAAGCGGAGCTGACTGGCCTGCGCGGTATCAAACACGGCTTTCTCAACGATGGCCGGGTGGTGGTCGGGGATGATGTACCACGATTCTCTGTCCTTCAGGCGGCTTCTGGTGCCGCCTACTTCGAGAACCGCCCGCTTGCCGATTACATATACGCCGGTGTAGCGTTCGTCAGCCAAAATGCGGAGAATGGTAGATGTACTCCAAATCCCGTGGCAGCGGGAAATATCATGGGTGTGATTGCCGTGCGCCGCCTTGTATTCTCCGGGTGTCGGAATACCGCGCCGGAAAAGCTCCCGCGTGATGGCAGCGGCGTTCATGCCACCTGCGGAGAGGCTGAAAATGAGCTGCACAACGGTAGCGGCCTCCGGGTCAGGCTCCATTCTGCCATCGGCACTTTTGCGGTAGCCGTAGGGACAAATCTTGCTCTGATACTCACCGCGCTGCATCTTGGCGTACTTGGCACTCTTGGTTTTGATGGACATATCGCGGCTGTAATACTCGCTGATGAGATACTTGAACGCCACGTCCATGCCGCCGGTGTCGCCCTTGAATTTGCTGCTGTCAAAATCGTCGCTGATGGAAATGAAGCGGGTATGGAACAGCGGGAACACACGCTCGATGAAGTAGCCGGTTTCAATGCTGTTGCGCCCAAAGCGGGAAAAGTCCTTGACGATGATGCAGTCGATCTGATTGGCCCGCACCAGCTCAATGAGCCTCTGTACCTGCGGACGCTCGAAGTTCGTACCGCTGTACCCGTTGTCGATGAACTCCGTGATCTCCGCGTTCATGGTTTCGGGCATGGATGCCGCATATTCATGGAGAACAAGGCTCTGATTTTCAATGCTCAGGCTGTCGTACTTGTAGTCCTCGATGGAGAGGCGGATGTAGAGGGCGATCACATATTTCTGCATTGTTCCAGCACCTCCGCATAGGTTTCAAACTCGCTCTGGAAGCGATAGCGCACCGTGATCTGCTTGTCGTGGGATACCTCGATGCGGTCAATCAGACGGTCAATGAGTACGCCGGTCAGCGTCCGGTCGGTCTTAATTTGTGCGGCATCCTGCTCCAGCGCCCGGTGCTGCTCAATCTGCGTATCCATCGTTCGCAGGCCGTCCTCCAACTGCTCCATTTCCACGGCGAGGTCGGCAATGCGGCTTTCGTACTTCTCCTTGTAGTCGAAGTATTCATCCTTGGTGAGAACACCTTGGACGAGGTTTTCATATAAGCTCCGCACGATACCGCGAAGCCGCTGGATTTCCTGCTTGCGGCTGGTGATCTTCTCCCGCAGCTCAGCGCGGTCAGCGGCCTGCTGGGGCAGCTCCGCAAGGGAGAGGGTGTATTGCCCCAGCGCCGTATCAAGCGCGTCCTGAAGCATATCTGCCAGCATATCCAGCAGCATATCCTCGCGGATGGTCACGCCGGGGCAGGCATCCTTGCGGATTCGGCTCCTGCTCAGACAATGGTAGAAGTACACATCGTCAGACTTCTTGCGGATGTTTCTCTGCCGATGCAGGCTGCCGCCGCAATGGGCGCAGAACACCTTGCCTTTGAGAAGATTCGGCGTGAAGGCTTTGACCTCCCGCGCCTTGGCGCGGCTGGCGGTCTGATTGAGAATTTCCTGCACCGCCGCGAACTGTTCCCGGCTGATGATGGCCTCGTGGGTGTCCCGTACCGCCGTCCATTCCTCGGCATCGGACTTGACCTGCCGGTGATCCACGGTTTTGGTCTGTCCTTGAACGAGATCTCCGGTGTAGACCTCGGAGCGGAGAATAACGCCGACCGTTCGGGTCTGCCACTTGCCGCTGCCAAGCAAATTTTCATGGGTGATCTTGCCCTGCATCTTCTTGTAGTGGCTGGGGGTGAGGATGCCAGCCTCGTTCAGCCGCACGGCGATGGTATTGAGGCCAGCGCCCTCAGAAGCCCAACGGAACATCCGCTGCACCACGACGGCGGCAACGGGGTCGATGATAAGCTGGTGGCAATCGTCCTTGGCTTTCAGGTAGCCGTAGGGAGTACGCGCGCCGATGAACTTGCCGTCCTTCATGGCCTGCCGCTGCTGCGCCCTGATCTTGCGCCCAATGTCCAAAGCGTAGGCTTCGTTTATCATGTTCCGCAGTGGGATGATGATACCGGAATGGGCATCTTCCGGGTTGGCGGTGTCGAAGTTTTCATTGACCGCAATGAAGCGGACGCTGCGGATACGGAAATACTGCTCAATGTAGTAGCCGGTGTCGATGGTGTTCCGCCCCAAACGCGAGAGGTCTTTCACAATGACGCAGTTGACGTGACCGGCCTCAATATCTGATAGCATCTGCTGAAAGCCTGGACGGTGGAAGTTTGTCCCGGTCGCACCGTTGTCGATGTAGGTATCGTACACGCTGATCTCCGGGTACTGCTCCAGATAGCGGGCAATAATCATCTGCTGGGTTTCAATGGATACGCTGTGCGTGTGGGTATCCTCCACCGAAAGGCGGACGTAGATCGCGGCGCGGCAAGCGGCGTCGGCCTCTTGCACGGCTACCGCAGCCGTTTCTTTCCTGCTTTTTCTCGCCATGCTCAGCCCACCTTTCTCTGTTCGTAATCTTTCTGCTGCGCTGCCAGCGCCAGAAGCCGCAACGCCTTTTTGTATTCGTCCTCATGGGTAAAGGTAATATCCAGCTCCTTTTTGCCACGGACGCGGATGCTCTGTACCATGTGAATGAGCGCCCTGCGGTCTAAGGTTTCCAGCGTGGAGAACTGCGTAAACTGTGAAATCCAGCGGTTGCGCTCACTCCGGTTTTCCAAAATCTCCGTGAGTTTTTCCTTGAGAACGCGGACACTCTCGCGAATGTCCTCGGCCTGCTTGGTGTACTTTGCCTTATAGGAAGCGTATTCTTCCTTGGTAAGCATACCTCCCACAAGGCTCTCATAAAGCCGTGCCTTGAACTCCAGCACCTGCTCCAACCGGCGCTCGTTGTCGGTAATGTAGTCGCTGTATTCCTTGGCAAGCGCCTGATTGATGCTGGACTGGTCAATGCCGGTCAGCAGCGCCTCCAGCGAAGCAATATTGCCGATATAGGCTTTCAGGCTGTCCCGCACACAGTCGATCAGGCTGCTTTCTTTCAGCATGACCGGATGGGCGCAGCCCTTTTTCTTGCCGGTGGGACAATAATAGTAGTGGTACTCCTTGCCGTTTGCACGGTTGGTCTTGCGGGTCATGCGGCTTCCGCAGCACCCGCAGATCAGAATACCGGAGAACAGGTACACCGTGTCCTCGTTGGGAGAAGTCCGGGTATCCAGCCCCTTGATGCGCTGCACCAGCTCAAAATCCTGACGGGCGATCAATGCTTCGTGGGCATCCGGGACACGCACCCACTCGGAGGCAGGGCGCTGCTCCATCTGCTTGATCTTATAGTGTGGCGTACCCTGTTTGCCCTGCACCAGTGTTCCGGTATAGGTTTCGTCCTGCAAGATGCGGATGATGGTGGTTGCCGACCACTTGCAGTCGGCCTTGTCCGCATAGCCCTTTTTCGCATAGGGCAGGCCGTTGTTCTTCTTGTATGCCAGCGGAGAGAGAATGCCAAGCCGGTTCAGCTCCGATGCGATCTTGGAGGCGCTTGCGCCCTCCAGCCGCATACGGAAGATGTCGCAGACAACGCGGGAGGCGTAGGGGTCAGGGACGAGCAAATTCTTGTTGTCCTCGGCTTTCATGTAGCCGTACACCGGGAACGCGCCGACGAAATCACCGTTGCGCCGCTTCACGTCCAGAGAGGAACGGGTCTTGATGGAAATGTCCCGGCAGTAGGCTTCGTTCATAATGTTCTTGACCGATACGGTCAGATCATCGCCGCTGTCGTGGGCGGTGTCGATGCTGTCGGTGATAGCGATGAAACGCACCCCGTAGGCCGGGAATACCCGGCGCAGATACCGGCCGGTTTCAATGTACTCACGTCCCAGCCGGGAGAGGTCTTTTACAATGACGCAGTTGATGTTGCCGTCGGTGACATCCTGCATCATTTCCTTGAATGCGGGACGGTCAAAGATGATGCCGCTGTATCCATCGTCGATCTTTTCGGAAACAACCTCAATATCCGGGTTGCGCTCTACAAAGTTTTCAATGAGCTTGCGCTGATTGGAAACGCTGTCGCTTTCGCTGGAATGATCGTCGGTATAGGACAGGCGGATGTAAGCGGTAGCTTTGTATTTAGGCATGAAAAAGCACTCCTTTCTCCCGGACTGCTCCCGCATGAAAAGAGTGGTTATCTGGCTATTAGGTTTTCATCCTTTTCCACACCGATCATAGCACTCCCTGCGGAAAAAAGCGAGGATGTCGCTCAGCGCAAAATGCCTTGCAGACATTCCTCTAACGTAACACCGTTCCCGGCAAAGCAGGCGTTTACCACGAAATCGCCGCAGCGGAAGCGGTAGGGGTTTTTGATCTGGCGGATAAAGGCGGCAATGCGTTCTTCCTTGGGAAGATTTTTGTCAACAGATACTTCCCGGATGTCCACCAGCTCATCCGTGGGGACGTGGGATTCGTTCGGTGTCGGCTGCATCATGGCAATCTCCTTTCTCAGTTTGGTGGGTTTTCTCAAGGTCACATGAATGCACTGACAGGGAACCGTCAGTGCATGGTATCTGACTTTGAGAGGCGGCTGCGCGGGCAGAATTGAAGCCACATAACATAATGGCGAATACCGGCGCAGCCGCTCTGCTTGTCCATTTGAGAAGAACTATCTTATTTGCCACGCGCCCCGGATAGTGGGCATGATGCAGGCCGCCCTTGGCAGGGCTGTCATAACTCCACGATACCGCTGCCTCAAAGGGCTGGCGCATACCGCAGGGTTCCCCCTCAAGTCTGTGGGAGGGCGTGAGCAAGTTTCATTATCCACCGCGCTGTCATCGCGCCCGATTTGCCGAATCGGGTCTAAGGCTGCGTAGATCGCTCGGATGGCTTGTCCGGAAGTATTCCGAACAAGCCACCGTCTTGGCGGCGCGCCTTATGCCGCTATCACGCGGGTTTTGTGCCTGCATCATGGTCTATTCAGTTTTCAACGTTCAACGAAAGGCTTCGTGGAGAATGTCCCTTCACCTATCGCCGATTTTGGGCCACTTTTGCAAGGTGTTTTGGAAAAACCTCAGAAATATTTTTTGATTTTTCTGATTGCTGCTGTAATGTTGAGAGAAATAGCCTGATGCGACACGCCTTCGACTTTTCCAATCTCGTCAATCGTCATTCCATCCACGAAATACATCCACATCCTGCGGAACTGAGTGTCCGTCAGGTGCTTCCTGATTTGCGTAACCTTTTGGGTGCTACGGCGGATTTCCGCCACCCGGTCATGCGCCTGCTCCATGCAGACATCCGCAGCGGGAATAGATGCTGCTTCCTCGGAAAGCTCATCCAGTGCAAGGGTATGATTAGCGTAGACATGATCCTCTTTCTCGGAAGCATGATAGTCTGCATCCGACAGGGACTTCCATTTCAGAAATTCTTCCTCGCTGGCAAAGTCCTCGCGGGTCAGGCGGATGATGGCTTCGTTGGCATCCATGTAAACGATAGCGTTGGGGTCTTTCTTGTTCAGCGCATAGCTGCTCTTTCTGTTAAACATAATATGTCCTCCGTTTCGGTGTTGGGTGGGTGGTGAACTAGACCAACACCGGCGGAGAACGACAGCCGACAGGAAAACGTAAAAAGGCGCTCGAACAGGCATGATGACCTGAACGAGCGCCTTGCGTGCGAGTGAAAACATGAGTAACGAATACTGTACCGGGAGGGGCTAAATCACAGATGAACCAAACCGCATAAAAAGAGAGCTGCAACTCGCTTTCGTGAGTGCAGCTCGTCTGGGGGATAGCCGCGTGCTTTTTGAAGTGGACGGCTAATCGGTGCTTATGCTTTTTTACATGACCGCGAGCGGCCTTAGCAGTATCTCCTGTTCATCCGTGACATCATAAAATTACCTCCAACTCGCTGAATGTGATTTGCGGCTCATTCAATGTGAGCTTCATGTGTATTTAAGTGAATTGAGGCTCACTCTACAATGTAGTAGAGGTGATTTACAATGAACTTTCTTGACCTGTTCGCCCAAAAGCTTCGCGAAAAGCGGGAGCAGAAAAAGATCACGCAGCGCGAATTAGCGGAACGGCTTAATATGTGTACCCGAACTGTCATTGAGATTGAAAAGTGCAAGAGCAATCCGAAATTTGAAACGGTTGCGCTGATCTCAGAAGAAATGGACATCAGTCTGGATGGAATCGTGTTCCACGATAGAGCGCCGCAGACCGTTGCCAAGTGCGTTCTTGATTACTTTGCAGGAAAGGGTGAAGAAGAGTCGCAACGGTACATAGACCTGTGCATGAGCGCAGATAAGCTGAAGTGATGCACCGTGATTTCAGTTGGAGCTACGAACGGGAGATAGAAACCGGCAAGCAATGCAAAGCGGTACCCACTTTGCGAAAACAGGCGGATTCCGTTCACACGGAATCCGCCTGTTTCATGCTTGTTGGGGCGCTGCCCCAATCCCCGCAGAACACAAAATTGTGTTCTGAAACGACGGATAAATCCATCGGCTACGCGATTTTGTAAATCGCTATATATGAGACAGTTTCCATCCCACCGCCTGCTCACGCCCGCTGATAAAGCGGCGGTAGATGCCGTCCTGTTTCATCAGTTCATCGTGTGTGCCGCGCTGAACGATTCTTCCCTTGTCCACCACAAGGATCTGATCTGCGTGGCGGACGGTTTTCAAGCGATGGGCGATCATGATGACGGTTTTCTCCTGCGTCAGTTTTTGAATAGCCTCCATCAGCTCCTGCTCGTTCTCCGGGTCCACATTGGCTGTGGCTTCGTCCAGAATAACAATCGGGGCGTCCTTCATCATAGCGCGGGCGATGGAGAGCCGCTGGCGTTCGCCCCCGGAAAGGGAGCCGCCTGCTTCGCCGATCACCGTATCATACCCTTGCGGCAGTTTCATAATGAAGTCATGGCAGCGGGCTTTTTTCGCCGCTGCGATGACCTGCTCTATCGGCGCATCCGGCTGGCCGAAGCAGATGTTGTTGGCGATCGTGTCGTGGAATAGATACACATTCTGAAACACGAAGCTGAAATTCCGCATCAAGCTGTCCATGTCGTACTCGCGCACATCGTGGCCGCCCAGCGTGACCTGTCCGGCATCCACATCCCAGAAGCGGGAGAGCAAATGGCAGAGCGTGGTCTTGCCGCCGCCGGAAGGCCCGACGATGGCCGTTGTTGTCCGCTCCGGAATGTCCAGCGTGACTCCGTGGATGATCTGCTTTTCGCCATAGGAAAACGTAATGTGATCTGCATGAAGATCATGGTGCTCCGGCGTAAGTTCCGCGCCGGAAATATCCATGGCGGGCAGATCCAGAATGTCCGCTGCCTGATCCACGCAGGTATCCACCACCCGCAAAAGGCTGGACTGTGTGCCGGCTTGTTCCAGCCCTTCCGTGAGCAGGAAGGAGCAGATGCAGAGCATGACGCAGTTTAATAGTTCCATTCTGCCGCCGGTATAGAGAATAAGCGACAGCACCACGACACCCATATCAATGAGCTTGGCAACGACATTCTGTGTCAGCATCAGCGGCAGAAGCTTCAGCTCCATGTCTGTGTTGGCATTCACATTTTCCTCGATGGTGTCTTCCAGCCTGCGGTTGTACCGGCCGATCAGGGAGTAAGACTTCACTTCGGCAATTCCCTTGATAAACTCCAGCACCTGCTCCACCACTGCCGTGTCTCCGGCAAATTTGCGGCGGGTCGTTTGCTCGGATCTGATCTGCAATGCGTGATTCACGGCGTAGTAGACGGCAAGACCGGCAATAATGAACAGTCCGACACGCCAGTCGAACAGGAACACCGCCAGCGTCATCACTGCCGTGGAGAAGATGCCTTCCGTGACGAGCATGACCACGCGGGTGGACACGCCGGAGAGGTTATCCATGGTGTTGGTGGTGACGGAGGTGATAGCGCCGAGACTGTTCTCGTTGAAATAGCCCATGGGCAGATAGCGCAGATGCTCGGCAATCTGTACGCGCTTGTTTGCTGTGGTGGAATAGCCGCCGTCCGTCTGCAAGGCGGTGGCGCGGTATTTGAGGATCGATGAGCCGATGACGGATATCAGCATGACAGCCAACGAAAGCAAAATCGTTTTTGCGGTCACGCCTTCCACCAAAATTGCTTGCAGCATTACGCCGATGGCCGGAATTTTCAGCGCTGAAAACAGCGCCGCCAATACGCCAAGAACGATGGAGCGGTAAAACTCGCTGCGCTCCCGTTCATCACAGAAGCGGAAGAACTTTCTCAAAATCTCAAGCACGGTCCGCACCTCCTTCTGCGCTGTCACGGGATGCAATATGCGCGTTCCAAAGAGTTTCATATAACGGACAGGCTTGCAGCAATTCTGCCTGTGTCCCTGTAGCCTCAATGCAGCCGTCATTCACCACGACGATCTGGTCGGCATCCACGATGGTGGAAAGCCGGTGGGCAATGACAATCAGCGTCTTGCCTCGCACGAGTCGTGCCACGCTCTCCTGAATGATGGCTTCGTTCTCCGGGTCGGTGTAGGCGGTCGCTTCGTCCAGAATGACGATAGGTGCGTTTTTTAGCATGGCGCGGGCAATGGAGATTCGCTGCTTTTCGCCGCCGGAGAGGTGTCCGCCGCCGCTGCCGACCTGCGTGTTAAATCCGTTTTCCAAACTCATGATGAAATCATAGCAGCCGCAATCGCGTGCCGCCTGTTCCACCTCGGCGTCCGTCGCATCGGGTCTGCCCATGCGGATATTTTCTCGCACGGTGTTGTCAAACAGGAAGTTATCCTGCGACACATAAGCAACGAGCTTGTTGTAATGCTCTGCGGAAATGCTGCGGATGTCCGCGCCGCCCACGGTGATGCTGCCGCTGCCCACATCCCAGAAGGAGGCGATGAGCTTGGCAATGGTGGATTTGCCGCTGCCGGAGGGACCGACCAGCGCGTTGACCGTTCCTTCGGGGAAGACCAGGTCAATGCCGTGCAGCACCTCGGCGTCATTGTAGCCAAAGTGAACGTCACGCAGCTCCACGGTGCTGCCCTGCGGCGATTCTGTGTCCGTTTCGGGGCGAGACAGCTCCGGGGCGGTTAGAATGTCCGTCACCTGAGAGATGATCGTGCCAACCTTGGCCAGATCATCGGTGAACTTCATGCAGCCGATGATGGGCGTGATAAGCCCCATGGAGAGAATCACAATGAGAACGAATTTCTCCGGCGTCAGCGTCCCGTTTTTCAGCAGCAGCCCGCCGATGGGCAGCACGCTCAGGAGTGTCGCGGGCATGATGTTCATGGCAAAGGTGAAGTAGAAGTTGCTCTTGTTCATCCAATCGATGTAGCTTTGGGCACACTCTTTTGCAGCAATGACGAACTTTTCATAGCTGTTTTTTGCTTTTCCGAACGCCTTGATGACCTCGATGCCGCCGATGTATTCCACCGCTGTATCGTTCAGGGTGTTGGTGGCCGCAACGGTTCGGGCGTAATTCTTCTCGTATCCGGCCATCATCAGCATAAAGAACACCATACCGAGCGGAAAAGTAATGAGTGAAGCAAGCGCCATACGCCAGTCGATGACAAAGAGATAAATCAAGGTTGCCAAGGCGACTGCGGCATTGCTGCTCATCTCCGGAATGGCGTGCGCCAGCGTCGGTTCGATGCTGTCCACCCGCTCGACGAGGATGTTTTTCAGTTCGCCGGAGCCTTTGGCCTGCACATCCCCCAGCGGCATTTTGGCCAGCTTCGCAAGCCCCTGCTTTCGGATATTTCCCAGCACGGCGAAAGTTGCCTTGTGGGACTGCGCCGTAGACAGCGAGTGGAACAGTACACGCAAAAGCCAGAACGCCGCCATCAACGCACAATCGATCAAATAGCCTGCAAGGTCTTTGTTTCCGGCCAGCAGCTTGCCGATGACCTGCGCCATCACAAAGAACGGCAGAATCTGAAACGCAGCACCGATGACAGCCAAGATCACACTAGCAATATAGCCGGACTTCTTCTGTCCGGCGAAGCTGAAAATCCAGCCGAATGTGCTTTTTTTCTCTTTCACTTCGTTCGCCTCACATCGAAAATTTCCTTTATCATTGGAATCGATTCTTCCGTCACAGGTAGATTATCCTGTATCCGGCCATCGTCCAAATGCAGCACTCTTTTGCAGGTACGACAAACGAACTCATAATCGTGGGTCACGATAAAAATAATCTTCCCAAGTTTGGAGAGTCTCTGAATCAGTGCCGCCAGCCGCACCATGCTGTCGAAATCCAAGCCGCTGGTTGGCTCATCAAATACCAGCAGATCCTTCCCGCAGACCATTGACGTCGCCGCCGCGAGCCGCTGCTTCTGCCCACCTGAAAGCGTATTCGGATGGCGCGCCCGAAATGGAGCAAGTCCTAATTCTTTCAATGTGGTTTCCGCAAGCGTTGCGTCTGGATGCTTAATGCCAAAAGTACACTCTGCTTCCACGCTTTCAGCAAAGAGTTGATAGTTCACATCCTGCATGACCATATAGGAACTCTTCATGCGCTCCTTCGGCTTCTGCGGATTTCCATTCCACAGATATGAGCCGGACGTTTCCTTGTGCAGACCGCAGAGCGCACGGGAAAAGGTGGTTTTCCCCGCGCCGTTGTGTCCGACAATGGCAATGATATCTCCGGGCGCAGCCTGTAAGGAGAGATTGCGCAGCACGGGCTGCTTTTTATAAGCCAGCGACACATTTTGAAGTTCCAACACCGGCGGCTGTTTTGGCACGGCTGCACATATTGGCTTTTCGTCTTGCAGGTCGAGCGCCCGTAGCCCCATACTCTGCCGCTTTTCAGTAGACAGCAAACGGAACTGTTCCGGTGTCCAATCCCCGGCAATATGTCCGTTATCAAGATAAACGATGCGGTCAGCTACATCCATCAGATAGTAGAGCCGATGTTCCGCAACAACAATCGTTTTTCCCTGTGACTTGATAAGACGCAGATGCGCCCGCAGATCATGAATCGCTGCCATGTCCAGATTGGAGGACGGTTCGTCCAACAGATAGATCTGCGGATTCATCGCATAGACGGAAGCAAAGGCAATTTTCTGCTTCTCCCCGCCGGAGAGAGCAAAGATATTGCGGCCCAACAGGTTTTCGATACGGAGTGCCTTGGCTGTTTCCACCACACGTTGTCCCATCTGTTCCTGCGGCACAGCCTCGTTTTCCATGCCGAATGCGATTTCACTGTCGGTGTCCACATTGAAGAACTGTGTCCGAGGGTTCTGAAATACGCTGCCGACCTTTTCCGCGATGCGGTACATAGGAAGATCAAACAGATTCTCACCGTCCAACAGTACCTTGCCCGTCAACTCTCCTGCGAAAAACTGCGGGATCAGGCCGTTGATGAGCCGCGTTAATGTGGTTTTCCCGCAGCCGCTCCGTCCGCAGAGCAGCACGCACTGCTCATCCGGGATGGTGAGGTTTATATTTTTGAGTCCGCCATCTGCGCTGTCAGGGTAGGAAAACGACACATTCTGCATTTCGATCATATGCCCACCGCCTTCCACACGATCTCAGCGGCAAGAAACGCCGCAAAAAACACCATTGTCAGAAAGTCCGCTGACCTCATTTGAATTTTTACAAGGCAGGTTCTCGGCTTCGGATTTTCGATGCCTCGGGTCACAGAGGCGATGGACAGCTCGTCCGCCGTCTTGCTGGCCGCTGTTAGCAGCGGCACATAGATACAGTTTATTGTCATAGCCGGGGCCTTCAGAAAGCCCCAAGGTGTCGGCGATGCATCCCGAAGGCGCATGGCGTCCTTGATATAATGCCAGTCCTCCCGGATGGTCGGTAGATACCGCAGCATGACAGCGATGGGAATGGTCAGCTTTTTCGGAATGTGCAGGTGCGCCATCGCGGAGAGAAATTCCCCCACCTTGGTGGTGGAGATCACAAGTCCCGCCAGCATCCCGCAGGCATAGACCTTATGTACCAAACCGAGAAACGCTATGAGCATCGTCCGCCAGGTGCCTGTCAGCACACCCATGCACCAAACGGTAAATACGCAGATGAGCGCATAGGCAATCATGCCGCGCAGTGCATACTGCCATTTTCCGCTGAATGCCGCCAGCAGACCGATGAGCGTCACCAGTGCAAACTGAAAATACAGATTCGGCGCAAACATGGCGCTCAGGACGCAGAGCAGGATAAGAAACAGTTTTGTGCGTGGGTCAAGATGCAGCTTCATTTGGTGATACCGGCTTTTTCAAATTGCTTTTTCATCATTTTGCAGCCGATAAAAGCGCTGACTGCGGCGGCCAGAATCGTTCCTGCCAGCATGATAACGAGAATCCACGTTGTGCCGGTATTGCGCATGGTGTCGATATACGACTGCTCCGTGCCGTTGCCGAGCATGGTTTTTGCCCAGCCATCCGGGTCAGCGAAGAACACAAGATAGGAGGCCGTGCCGCCGAGGGAAAGGAGAATGTAGGAAAGCGAGTTGATCTTCTTGCTCCTATACCGACCCGCTCCTGCAACGAGGTCGGCAACGATGCCCATGATCAGATAACCCAGCGCCATGGCCCAGTGCATCCCGGTCACGAACCAGATGATGCACATAATTGCACCCAGAATCGTCGCTGCCCAGCGCTTCTGAACCTTGGCCAGCATGAGGAGATAGACAGGGCCGCACAGCAATGCGCTGCCCACCGGCATATAAAAGGTCAGGACAGGGTTGGGGGCGAAGAATATGCCGCCGACCAGAGCGAACACGAGAAAGAGTGCGGAAAAGATACCAATGGTGACAAGATCCTTTACCGTAAGACCTTTTTTCTGAATGGTTTGCATGATTAAAAACTCCTTTGCAATGATAGTCTGCTTGACGGATGCGCCGCCGTTTGCTATACTTCGGTTAGAGCACGCTAACCGAAGTATAGGCTATCATACCACAGCAATTCTTTCAATCACCGGCAGGCGCTTCTGGCTAATCGTTGCAAAGAATTGCCTGTTCGTTGCAAGGAGCAATATGAAAAACGATATTTTGTCAGAATACTACCGACCGCTTCTGGAACGGAATAACTTTCTCCCGATTCCATGTCCGGAGAAATTCAGTCCTGCGGGACAATGCTGGAAAATTGAACCAGAAGTAGGCGGAGGTTATTACTGGGTCTACGGAAAGCAAGACCTGTATGACATCAAAATTCATGATTTCTTTTTCCACGAGGACTTTGAGCTGGATATGGAGATCCCGGAGTGCATCAGCATTTTGCGCTATGATTCTATTTCCGGCGAAGAACTGAGTCCATACCGAAGACTTTCGGCAGGCGACATTCAGACCATTGTAGGCGGGAACTATCGCTACCGTGCGCTGATTCATAAACGTATCCCTGTTCATTCCGTGGGAATTGAAATTCTTCCGGCCTATTATGAGGACTTTCTGAAAAAGCAGTATCCGGACGATTATTTTAATCTGCCCGCTGCGTTTCAGAGCGTAGATCAGGCAACAGACTTTCCGGCCATGTCCAAACTTCTCTTTGAAGTGGAGAATTATCGCGGCAGCGGGATGGCGGCATCGCTGTTTTTTGACGCCAAGGTGACGGAAGCCATTTCTCTGGTGGTGGATGCGTGGAAAAAACAGAGTCAGAAACGAGAAAGACCCCTATCGGCGGAGGACGCAGAAGGCTTACAGAATGTGACCAGCTATATTGCGGATCACTATGCGTTTGACATTCCGTTAGAACGGCTTGCAAATATCGCCTGCATGAGCGAAAGCAAGCTGAAAAGCTGCTTCAAGCGGCAGTTCGGATGCAGCGTCACGCAGTATATTCAAGGGCGAAGAATGAGTCAGGCAGAGCATCTGCTCATTGATACAGATTTCACCATGGGGCAGATTGCACAGATGATCGGCTATACCACCTCCAGCCGGTTTGCGGAGCTGTTCAAGAAAAGTACGGGCATTTTGCCCATCGAATATCGAAGGATTGCAAGAAGTAATCATTGACGAAAAAGCGTGTTAACATGAAAAAGGCTCGTATCAGCGATTTGGTTGATACGAGCCTTTATTATGCGAGTGTTTACAGCTTCTAGCCTTCAACTTGACAGTGAATCTCGGTAAAGCGCTTATCAAGGCCGTCCTGCGTGGTAAGCTCCTCGCGGGGGGTAGCATGAAGGGCTGCGGAACAGGACGGCATTTACCGCCGCTTCATCGCGGAGCCTCCGCAGACTGCTGCGTGGAAAATGTAACACGGACTTCACACTGTACATGACACTGTATAAGTTGTGGCAGTAGTGGATAGGAATTATATCCAGCAGAACAGCGCTGAAAAAGAGAGGGATCAGCTCAGCGCTGCTCCGCCTCTTGTTCCCGTCGTTCATTCGATTCCTCCTGCTCCTTGTCCAGCTCCAGAATACGGTCGATATTGGCCTTGGCCGTCAACAGCTCTTTCATTTTCTCGCGGGCTTTTCGGTAGTCGGCATAGGCGGCTTTCTTTTCCGCCAGCAGCTCGGCGTACTCGGTATTCAGCGCCTTAATGGTGGGCAGCTTCTTGAGGCCAAGCCCATCAAAATAGTTCTTTGCGGCCTTGTGGATCGTGACCTCACTTTCATGCTCCGCAAGAAATTTCTTGGAGTACCCGGCCTTGCGATAGGCAACGTAGGTGTCGCGGGTCTTGGCATAACCCACGATATGCTCCCGCAGCACAGCGATCTCAGCCATGCGTGTTTCCGCAGCCTTGATTCTTGCGGAAAGCTCGTTAAAGTGAGCGGATGCTGCCGCCGCTTTCTCCGAGAGAATGGCGTAATCTAACAGCTCATGGTCTTGCAGATAGGCCACCGTCTGCGCCATCTGTTTCAGGTTAAATAACGTCGCCCAACGCGCATAACCGGCACCCTTGCCCGCACGTAATTTGGCCTGAATGTCCACCAGCAGATTCCCGCTGCGCTTTTCCGGTTTGACCGGCACGGCGGCGTTCTTTCTCGGCGTATGCGCCTTTTCACCTGCAATCACCGTGCGGAGATCTGCGGGAGTATAGCCGTCACCGAGGGTATCCATGCGAATGGACTTTTTCTGTTCGCCGCCCAGCAGGGATGGGACTTTTTTGTCCTTGACCTCATACCCGGCCTGCCGCAGCAGCTCCAGTAGCGCTTCAAAGCTGTCGGGCTTTTGCGCCAACGCATCGTCAATGGCCGCGCAGATTCGCTCCCGGTGGGAGGGCTTCTTTTTGTCACCCAGCCACTTGTTGTAGCTCTTGCCGTGGCGCTTCGGATTCTCCACGATGGAGTAGCCGTTCTCGATGCAGATGGTATCGTTGAGCCGCCGCACGGCGCGGCTGCTACCCCAAAAGTTTCTGAATTTCCGGGTCTGGCTGAGTGCGGTGGAGTTCCAGATCACATGATTGTGAATATGGGCTTTGTCGATATGGGTGCAGACGATATAGGCGTGATTGCCCTTGGTGAAGCGCTTGGCCAGCTCACAGCCCAAACGGTTCGCGTCCTCCGGTGTGATCTCTCCGGGGACAAAGGACTGCCGCAGATGGTAGGCAATCACATCATCCTCGCCGCGCACTCTGCCGGTCTTTTGGATGTACTGATTCTTGGTGAAAAGAAACTCGGCGTCGGCGATCCGGCTGTCGCATTGCCAGCTCGTAATCAGCCTGCCGCCGTCCGTCTTTTGCGGATTTTCGGTGTAGTCGATGATGGCGCTGATGGCCTGTCCCACCGTGCGGCCTTTGCCGGTGTGGAGAGGCATCAGGCGCGTGGTTGCCATGGGTGTTCACCTCCAAAATGGGAAAACGGCCTGCCGCAGCAGACCGTTCTGTTCTTTATTGGTTGGATTGATAGCGGATAACCGGAACCTGTTTCACCTTTCCTCCAATGGTTCGCCGCTCCAGAGCAAAGATCATATCAGGTGTGCGCTCAAAAAAGCCCTCGTCCTTTTTCCAGCTTATGCCGCATTTGCAATGCTGCAAGCCAATGAACTGCTGCTTCATTTTTCTGCCGCAGTTCGGGCAGACCTTATTACTGTTTCCCATATTATTCAGCCCGCGCTAATCTATATAGACTGCGGATGGATTCCACGACCGTATGCCACGACAGGTCGGCAGCATAGGAGAACTTCTTCTGATAAGCCCGCCACAGCTTTTCCATATTTGAGTCGGCCTCGACTTCATCAAAGGCCGCAGGCGCGTCGGCAAGATACTTCTCTGTACCGCGTTTCTTGGCCGTTGCAATGAGCGCCGCCCGGAGATCAGCAGGAACGATACTCTGTCCGTGGAGCCGGCTCAGAATGTGCAGATCATAGAAATCTCTCATGCGGGTGTTGGTGGTGGCGCGGGACACGACGGTTTCCAGCTTTTCGGCCAGAACGGTTTCCAGATTGTACGCCCAAATCTCAATGGAGCGATCCTCCAGCATCAGCTTGAAGCTGTACCGCACTTCGCGGGGCGTGATAGCGTCACCGGTGGAAATGTCGGTTTTGAGCGGCGTTATTACGCCGTCAAACTCCGTTTCCATGCTGATGCGGATGCCCGGATACTCGGCTTCGTCCATGATCTCGGAAATGCGCTTCACACGGAACTCCACGCCATCGTCCACCGGAACGGAGATGATGGAGGCGATCATATTCTCTACTTCCTCGATGCCGACCGTCGCACCCTTTACGGTTGCGTCAATGTCCATTGTGGAGCGGGCGTCAAGGCCGACCATGGCAGCCACCAGCATCCCGCCCTTGAGAATGAACTTGTCCCGGTACTCCGAAAGAGAAATGCGCTCCAGAAAGCGCTCCATCATGTAATTGCGCATCAGAATCTGTGCATCTGCGGCTTTGTCCTTGGAGAGATTGCGGATCAGGTCTTTGAGCTGCCGTGCAGTCTTAATCATAAGAGTACCTCCAAATACTGCCGAAGCAGTTTTTCAACACGGAACATCTGCGCATAGCGCATCAGTTTCCGTAAGTTCTTGTCTTTTCGTTTTGCGTATTGCTTGAGTGCATCCTGAAAGGTCTGCGTCTCGATCCCGCTGCGGCTGCGGATCAGATCGCAGATGGTACGCTCCATATCATAGACAGGAACGGGATTCCCGAACGGCGTGTTCATCGTGACGATCCCCACGTCATGCAATTCTTTCTTGATGGTGTAGACCTTGATGCCATCCGCTTGCAGACTGGCGGGATTGTAGCCAGTCTTGACCGTGATGGAATACGGACTCGGCTCCCGGTCGGTCAGGTCATGGAAAAACAATGCGCTTTCATGGGAGAATACGGCCTGCGCACAGCGAAGGTGCAGCAGGTACATGGCGTCCGTCCATGCGTCGGGCGAAACATAAACGCCGTGCGCTGCCTGCTCCACGCCGCGCTGCTTAGCGTAGGCGTAAAACGTGGACTTGGCAATACCGATTTCCAAAACCTGCGCGGTTTTGACGATCCCATTGTTTTGCTGAAAAAGCAGATCAAGCCGGTCGTAGGCGGTCATGTTATCACTTCCTTCTTGCTAATATTATATCCGAGATTAGCAAGAAAGTAAACAGGGATTTTAGAAAAGCAAGCCGAGGCGTTCGCCCCGGCTTGCACTTTAACTATGAATGAAGTTTTTCATGGCAGAGTTCACGTCTTGCAGCTTGCCAAGTCCCTGCACAGCCAGCATCGGAAGTCCCATCGGGCTGATCAGAAACGCCAGCACAAGGAGGATGATGCCGTTCTTTACGGAGTAGGTAATCAGCACGGCGAAAGCCAGCAGGGAGAGCAGTCCGCTTGCCAGCTTGAACACGAAGCCGGAACAGGACAGCAGCCCCGCGCACAGCCAAACGAACAGGGACAGGATAAGCGACAGCGGCGCAAAGAGAATTTTCAGGATGAACATTTTGCGGCCTCCTTTTCACAAAGTGCGGTCAGCGCATCACGCTCTTTGGCAAGCTTTGCTTCTTCCTTTTCGGTCAAATCACGATCACCGCCCGTGATCTCCAGCTCGCGGAAGCTCTCATAGGCGTTTAACAAAGAATCCCGCAGCGCTTCGGGCGTAGGGCAATAGTCCACGGTGTTCCAGTCCTGACGGTGGTTGTCAAAACCCATGACCGTGTAGCCTCTGCTGGTCAGGACAACTTCAAAATCCGTATCGCGGTTGAGGTAGTCAGAAAATACCTTCAGCACAATTTCGTTTGTCAGCATACGTTCCGCAGCTCCTTTCCAAGCGGTCAAATTTCTTTTCTGATATTAGAATACTTTGCCTATTGGTGTTTTGCAAGGATGCGGCAAAGTCCCACGAATAGCTTTTGCTGTCTACCCGACATCTAACCATATCACATAATCCTTCTTTAGTACAGCTACCTGAACTAATTTTCTCCAGATGGGAAATATAATGTTGGTACAGTTACAGGGACGGGAGGTGTGGTACTTGCAGTTGAATGAAGCCGTCAGCAGGCGTTTGGTTGAGCTGATGCAGGAGCGTGGCATGACGCAGTATCAGCTTTATATGAGAAGCGGCGTACCGAAGTCCACCATCGGTAATCTTGTGAACTGCGCATACCCGTCTATGAAGCTGCGGATCATCCACGAGCTTTGTCAGGGATTGGAGATCGACCTGAGCAGCTTTTTCACCTCGCCGCTGTTCGATGAAAATAATCTGGAACCGTAGAAGCTCCGATGCTGTTTTGCGTCGGGGCTTTTGCTTTTATGTGGGCAAGGGGCGGCGGAGTGGCCGCCGCCCCTGCGACTTATTTCAGCGCCGCCAGCGAGGAAACAATTTTCTCTGCCGCCGTCCATATCCGTTCCTGACTTTGCTGAATGTCCTCTAAATCGGCCTCATAGATGCGGCCTGTTTCGTGAGCGCGGCGGGTAAGCTGGTTGAGGTTGTTGCTGGAATACCGAAGCAGGGACACCAGCTCCCGCAGCTCCGGAAGATCGAGCTTTACCACATATCCGTCAATCGCCATCTTGCGGAGATACGCGGCCATGTTGGTGGTGCCGAACTGAGCCATCTTCGTTTCAATCATTTCCCGTTCCTGCGGCGTGACGCGGAATTTGAGCTGAATGTCCCGTTTGCGCTTTGCCATCGCTCAGCGCTCCGGGGCTTTGGACTTCGCCGAAATTTTCGGCGAAGTTGTTTCGGGCGGCTTTTTCAGCTTATCCCGGACAGAGGTTTTCTGCCGCTCCTGCGCGTAGGCTTTGCGGGTCTGGCTGAGAAACAGATTGACAAGGCCGGGATGACTGTTGACGGCCAGATAGCAGTTGCGGTCAGTACCCCATGCGTCAGGATTGGCGGGGATGGACATGGCGTTGGCCCAAGCCCTGTTGTCGGGAGAATACCGTCTGTCCCAATCTGCTTGACAGACGGTAATGGCAAGGACATGGAACGTGCGGTCATAGCCGAACTGCTGCACCACCTGATTGACTGCCACTGTATCCAGCCGGTTATCCCGGTAGTGGTCGCGGATGGTGGCTTCGATAGCTTCCTTGCAGGCCGTGTTCGCCTGATTGGAAGCGCGGTAGGCCGCAAGCTCGTCATGCTCTCTGGCGTAGGCCGCCGTGTGCTTGTAAACAGGAATATTTTTCATCATCGTGCCTCCATTTCTTTCTTGTGGGGCTTTTCCGGTGTGCCATGAACAGGCGGCGCTTTCAACCTGTCCAGAACGGAAGGCCGCGCCGATTTTGCAATCGCCTGCTCAGGCTGTGGCTGTCCCTTGCCGTCCAGATTCAGCTCCATATCCAACTCAATGAGCCGCGCCGTTTTCGCGGCCAGCTCCTGCTCCTGCGGGAACGGCTTACCGACCTCGGCCTTTGCCGCTGCCTGCTGGTTATAGAGGTTTTCAAGCTGCTCCTGAACGCTGCGCAAACGCTCCGGCATTTTATCCAGCGCATTCTCGATGCGGACAAGGTTGCCTCTGGCATCCGAACCGAGTTCAACGCGATGGGTCATCTGGCCTTTCAGCGTCAGCATGTACGTTTTCCACATGGAATCAAAAGCAACGGACATGGTAAAGCCGCGATAGCTGCCGATCTGTACCGGGTCTTTGCCCTTGACCTCCTTGCAGGTGTCCAGCAGCGCGGCACCGGCGTTTTCCTTATCGGTGAGCCGGTCGCCGCGAATCTCCATGCCGACAAAGCCCTCTGCCGGGAGCGGATGCGCCGCGAGGGTCTGCATATCCGCCTCCAGCCCACGAACAAAGCCCTTGTGTTCTTCTATCTTTTCCGGGAAGTATTTCAGCAGACTGTCCTCCAAGCGGAATTGCTTGCTGTTGTGGTCTGCCTTCATAATTTTGAGCTTAGACACCTCAATGTCCAAATCCATACGCTCCTTAATGCGGGGATCACCGGCGCATAGCGCCTTGATCTCCGCAAAGGACAGCGCTGTGGCGTCCACGTCCTCACAGGAGCGAACCGGGGATTTTGAGGTCATGATCTGAGAGATGAATTTCTGCTTGTTCTCAACGGTCTGCCAGAGGTAGGCGTCAAACGTCCCTTCGGTCACATAGCGGCAGACATGAACGAGCTTGTTCTGATTGCCCTGACGCTCGATGCGGCCTTTTCTCTGCGTGAGATCACGGGGACGCCACGGGCAATCCAAATCGTGAAGTGCGACCAAACGATCCTGCACGTTGGTGCCCGCGCCCATCTTGGCCGTGCTGCCCATCAGGACGCGCACTTGACCGCTGCGTACCTTTGCGAACAGTTCCCGCTTTTTGACCTCCGTATTGGCATCGTGGATGAACGCGATCTGTTCCGGGGGCATACCGGCGTCAATGAGCTTTTGACGCACATCCTCATAGACCGTGAACGGTGTGTCAGAGCTTTCCTCCAATGAAATCGCGCTCTCCAGCGCATGGATTTCCGGGCTGTCCAGCGTACCGGGGGAAGCCTTTGCCGCCCGCTGTGAGGGCGTGGTCTTTGGCGTAGAAATGTCGCAGAACACAAGCTGTGTCAGTTTTTCCTCCTCGCCGTCACGCCAGTATTGGAGAATGTTCGCCACGCACTGATTGACCTTGGTGGTTTCCTCGTCGGGGAGCATGGGATTGATGATGCGCTGGTCAAGCCCCAGCTTGCGTCCGTCCGAGGTGATTTTGAGCATATTGTCCACATCTGGGCTGACCGCACCGCTGTGTACCTTGGACGCTCGTTCCGAGAGGGCTTTCACCATGTCCTGCTGGATCTGTGTGGGTTTGGTGGCGATGGTGTGATACGCAACCTCCGGCGTGGGCAAGTGGAGCTGATCCGCCGTTTTGATGTCGGCGACCTCTTTGAACAGATTCATCAATTCGGGCAAGTTGAAAAACTTTGCAAAGCGCGTCCTTGCCCGGTAGCCGGTTCCCTCCGGGGCAAGCTCCAGCGCGGTGGTGGTTTCACCAAAGCGGCTTGCCCAGCAATCGAAGTGGCCCATACCCATCTCTTGCAGCCGGTCATGCTGCAAATAGCGCTGAATGGTGTAAAGCTCTGTCATGGAGTTGGAAACCGGGGTGCCGGTGGCAAACACCACGCCGCGCCCGCCGGTCAGCTCATCCATGTAGCGGCACTTTGAGAACATATCCGAGGATTTCTGCGCATCGGTGGTGGAAAGCCCTGCCACGTTGCGCATCTTCGTATAGAGGAAAAGGTTTTTGTAATTGTCCGACTCGTCCACGAACATCCTGTCTACGCCGAGCTGTTCAAAGTAAATCACATCATCCTTGCGGTCGCTGGCTTGCAGCTTTTTCAGCCGCGCCTCCAGCCCCTTTTTCGTGCGCTCCAAGCTCTTGATGGTAAAGCTGTTGCCGCCTGCGAGCTTGGTATCCTGAATGCCATCGGTGATTTCCTCAATCTGTTGGTGAAGGAGCCGTTCCTGCCGCTCCGGGCTGATGGGGATACGCTCAAACTGGCTGTGGCCGATGATAACGGCGTCATAGTCGCCGGTGGCGATACGGGCGCAGAATTTCTTGCGGTTGTGGGTTTCAAAGTCCTTCTTGGTAGTGACAAGGATGTTGGCCGAAGGGTAGAGCCGCAGAAACTCGGATGCCCACTGTTCCGTCAGATGGTTCGGCACGACAAAAATGGATTTCTGGCACAGTCCCAACCTCTTGGATTCCATCGCAGAGGCTACCATTTCAAAGGTTTTTCCCGCGCCAACTTCGTGTGCCAGCAGCGTATTCCCGCCGTACAGCACATGGGCGATGGCGTTTTTCTGATGCTCCCGGAGGGAGATTTCCGGGTTCATCCCAGAGAAAACGATGTGGCTGCCGTCATACTCGCGGGGACGAGTGCTGTTCATTTCCTCGTTGTATTGCCGTACCAGCGTTTCGCGCCGATCCGGGTCTTTCCAAATCCAGTCCTTGAACGCATCCCGGATAAGCTGCTGCTTCTGCGCGGCAAGGGTGGTTTCCTTGGCGTTGAGGACACGGCGCTCCCGTCCGTCTGCATCCTCAATGGTATCGTAGATACGAATGTCGCGGAGGTTCAGCGCATCCTCCAGCAGCCGGTAGGCGCTGGCGCGGTCTGTGCCGTAGGTGGTGAATGCCGCCACATCGTTGTAGCGCACCATGCTCTTGCGGGAAACCTGCCATTCTGCGGTGTATGGGACATAGCTAATCTCGATCTGTCCGCGCAGATAGCGGGGCGTATCAAAGGTTTCGTACATGAATTGCTCGATGTACTTCTTATCAAGCCATGTCGCACCCAGCCGCACCTCAATTTCACTGGCCTCCAAGTCCTTCGGCTGGGCAGCAATCAGGGCATCCACATTCCCGGCGAAGAATGGGTCGCGCGCTGCTACACGCTGCGCGGTGCGGAGCTTCTGCCGGACGTTGCCGGAGAGATATTCGTCCGCCGTCTGCCAGCCCTTCGCCCAATGCTCGCCGCCGTCCTGCAAGTCAAACGGGCCGCTGTTGGGTTCCTTGTAAATGACACCCTTCAAATCCTCAACGATCTGCGGGATTTTCTCGCTGCCGCCCATGAGGGAGGCCATAAAGTCGAGATCGACGCAGGCTTTTTCTCCGATGCAGACAGCAAGGGCTTCGCTGGCGGTATCCACAGAATCTACGCTGCGCTGCTGCTTGATAGTGCGCTTGTGGAACATATCCGCCTTGCGCTCCAGCTTTCCGTCGTCGTCCAGCACTTCCAGTGAACACAGGAGGTAGTAAGAGGAATCGTCAGAGAACGCAAGACGGTTCGCACGGTCATTGATTAGGCCATGTTTTGCGGAGAACGCATCATAGAGGCGGTTTAGCTCGGCCTGCGCTTCCTGAATCCGGCTTTCTGCGCTGTACTCGTCCATTTGCAGGGCAATCAGCTCATTCACGCAATCCCGCAACGCGACCATGCCCTTGACACGCTCGGCGGCGGTGGCGTTCAGCTCCGGCTTGACCATGCGGCTGTTTTCCCGGTAGTACACCTCGCCGCCCACCACGGTGTAGGAGTAGTTTTTCACATTGGGGTCTGCGGGGATGGACGTGTCGATCTGTTCGCCCTCGCCCAGCTCTGGCAGTTCCGCCTCCTGATAGGTGCCGCGAATATTTTTCACGGCATCATGGAGCTGATCTGCAAGCGCCAGCCCCTCAATGGGGACAACGGTGAAATCCTGTTTGCCGTATTGGGTGCTTTCGGAGGTCTGCCTGCCTAAAATCATCTCCGGGTGGTCAACAAAATAGCGGTTGATGGCAAAGCCGTCCTCGTTCTGGCCGAGGTGTACCCAATCCGGTTCGATCTCAATGGGACGGTCACGCTTTTGGAGAAAGAGAATGTCCGAAACCACATCCGTACCAGCGTTGGCGCGGAACGCATTGTTGGGCAGACGAATGGCACCCAGCAGCTCCGCCCGCTGCGCGATGTACCTGCGGACTTCGGGTGATTGCTTGTCCATCGTGTAGCGGGAGGTCACAAACGCGATCACGCCGCCAGGACGCACTTGGTCGAGGGTTTTGGCAAAGAAGTAGTCGTGAATGGAAAAACCGAGCTTGTTATAAGCCCGGTCATCTACCTGATATTGTCCGAACGGGACGTTGCCCACGGCGAGGTCATAGAAGTCTTTTCTGTCCGTTGTCTCAAAGCCTGCGATGGTAATGTCCGCCTTGGGATAAAGCTGCTTGGCAATACGTCCGGTGATGCTGTCCAGCTCCACGCCGTAGAGCTTGCTGCCCTGCATCGGCTCCGGCAGCAGGCCAAAGAAGTTGCCGACGCCCATAGACGGCTCTAAAATATTGCCGGTCTGGAAGCCCATGTTGCCGACCGCTTCATAGATTGCCTTGATGACGGTGGGGCTGGTGTAGTGGGCGTTCAGCGTGGACGCTCTGGCCGCAGCGTATTCCTCCGGGGAGAGTGTGGCATACAGCTCTGCAAACTCGTCCGACCAGTTTGGCTTATTTTCATCGAACGCATCTGCCAAACCGCCCCAGCCCACATAGCGGGAGAGAATTTCCTGCTGCTCCGGGCTGGCCTGTATGCCCTCAAGCTCCAGCTCTTGCAGGAGTTGGATAGCCGCCATATTTGCCCGAAACTTTACTTTTGCGCCGCCGACGCCGAGGGCATCATCGGTGATGTGGAAATTCTGCGCGTCGCGGTGGCTTGCCGCCTTGAAGTCAGCGTAAGCGGCCTGCTCCGCAGCGGCAACGCTGGGAAAGCCCTGCCACTCGCCGTCAACGGGGATAGATACCGCAGGACGGTGTGCGGGAGGCTCGTCGATCTCGGCCTGAGAGATGGCATCATCAAAATCAGGCACAAACTCTCCCATTTCCGAAAGTGCCGCGCGCCCTTCCTGCTCCAGAATCAGAGCTTCTTCCTCGCTCATGGCAGGCGGTTCAGGCTTGGCGGGTTCCGCAGAGGGCGGGTCATGCTCCGGTTCCGGGATGTGCAGCGTTTGGATTTCTATGTCGTAGGGCAAGTGCGTTTTCTCGGCAGGATAGAACGCGACGGGTTTGGTGACAGGCTGCGGCTGCTCCCATTCCTGCTCTTCAACAAACGAGCGTATAAACGCAATGTGTTCAGCGCGGAAGATGGGAAAGCCCTGCCTGTTTTGAAAAGTCACATCGCGCAGAGATACTTCATCCGTGCCGAAATTTACGCTGTCAATGACAAACTTCCGTCCGTCAATCTCCAGCTCCATGCCAATGGGGATATACTCCTTGGCATCGGCCTCGTTGATAACATCATAGCCGTCGGTTTCATTTGGCTGCGCAAACACGAAGCTGTGTCCATGCTCCAGCAGCCGCTTTGCGGCGCTTGCCCATTGTCCAAAATCATAGCCGGTCACAGCGGTTTCGCCCATACCGGGAATATCGCGTTGCAGCAGGCGGCGATTCAAAGCGCTGGCGGCTCGTTTTGCATCCGCGCCATAAAAAAGCAGCCGTTCTCCGACACGGACACCGATGAGCTTTTCGGGATGCTCTGCACGAAGCGCCTGATATGCCGAAATATTCGGCGCAAGCTCACGACCCTGATCTGCAATTCGTGTGAGGACAGCAGAAACCGGTTCGGTTCTGTGTTCTGGATCGTGATTGCTCTCGCTGGAGGATGAAACGCCGCTGAGATGCGCGACAGTTTCATCTGCGGAATCAACATTATAGAGCTTACCATCAATTTCCACGCGCTGCCCCATAAGGTTTTGAACCGCTTGCGGCGTCTCCGGGATTGGCTGTTCTGTGTGCTGCGCCGCAATGACGCGCTGCGGCTCTGGTTCAGAAACCTCGAAATATCTGGTGTCGAGGTAGCGTTCAAAGGAATTGCGGTCGATGCTGACAGGTTCCTGTCCGGGTACGTTCGGTAACGTGTGCCAGACGTGATCTTCATCTACACGCGCGATAACGCCGACTGCTGCTATGTGGTCTAACTCTATGGATGAAATGCGATCTCCAATATGATAGGTATAGCCAAGCGGTGTTGTAAACGCCGGAGGGGATAGCTCAATTCCCATATCCCGTTTGATGCCATCCAAGTAAGCAATGGCGTTATTCTGTTCTGCAAAGCGGAGCGTTTGTTCCCCATCTCCGCAGAACCGTTCCAACACCTCATCCCAAATGCCGGTAATTCCACCCTCGCCGGGATGCAGACGAATGGAGTATCGGTCAGGTGAAAATAACCGCAGTCGCTCATTCTCGTCGTAAAATTTATTCTCTCGGATGAGCTGTGCCAACCGCCGCTGTACCTGCGCCCATGTGAGCGTCACCGGCTCGGCGTTTCCTACATGGATATACATGGGAGTTTTGCTATCTTCCCAGCCATATTTTGCAGCCAGCCATGCGGCGGTGCTGCGTTCTCGCCCATGCGCCTGCATATATAGTGCGACTTCCTGCTTGCCCTTTAGGTTGTTGTGCCAATCCAGAAGCGCGTTGTCAATGTCCTCCTGTGTGATCTGATAGGGAGAGGGTGCGACCGTCGCTGCCAGCGTGGGATACAGTTCCTCCAAAAGCTCCTGATGCAGCCGGTTATGGAACGCGGGCATATCAAAGTACAGGCGGACAAGCTGGAGATCATCAGATACCGTGACAATACGACGGATAGCGTCCGCACCCTCCAGATAAGCGTTCTGGCGGTCTGAATTGCGGCAGGCATTGACAAAAGCCGTATCTTTGGAAAGCGCGTTGCCAACGGTCAGCTTGTACCCGTCAAACAGCTCCTGCACCGTGGGCTGAACTTGCTCTGCGGCGGGGTCGCGGAACACCCTCGTGCCGTCCGCGCCGAACTCTGCTTCATAAGCATTGATGGCGGCTTCTGCTTCATGGTCGATAGAGCGCAGCGTGTAAATGTGGCGCTCACTTCTAAAGTCTGGCGCTTCGGCAATCGTCACATCATACTTATCGCGCAATTTCTCTACATACATCTCTAAATTGTGCGCCGGAACGCCGCACATTTCCACACGGCCAGCGCCGGGGATATTGCGGGTGGTCAGGTTCATATCCAGTAGCTCCACCGCCTGTTTTGCGTCCCCGCCATACATCTCAAAGAAATCGCCCACCTGAAACAGCACGATGTTGTCCGGGTGGGCTTCCTTGATGGCGTTATAGCTGTCGTAGGCGGTGTTTCGCACCACATCCTGTGCCTGCGCCTTATCATAAAGCGCCTGTTCGTCTGGTGTAAAATAGCGGTTCATCCGAATCAGCTCAGAGATACGCGAAGCGACCTTGTTCCAATTCATCTGAACATCTGCACAGCCCGCTTTTTTCAGCGTGATGCCTTTGCTGCCGTGATCTTCATAGCTGCCGCTTTCTCTGGATACAGCATGGGTGCGTCCTCCGATGCCATACTCTTTTTTCAAAAAATCAGCGCTCTCTTTTGTCGTGTGCGGAGTCTGGAAAAACTCATAGATGCGGGTCTTTCCACCCTCAAAGCTGCTCCCGTTTGCAAGAGAAGCCGCAATTTCATCTTCGGTGATAAACCGGCCCGTCTTCGGAACAGCCGCCATATCGGAGTGATATTCTTTGCGCGGCAATGACAGATCTTCCAAACGTGTGAGAAGTGCCTGCGGCCGGTGGTAATGGAAGCGCAGCAGCGCACGGTTTTCGCGGTAGGCGTCCATGAATACCTTGTATTCTGACAGGAGCCTATCCCGGAACGCCGGATTCAGCAGATCGTCCGTCAGACGCTCCGTTTCCTCTGGAAAGCTGGTGCTATGGATATTACCCAAGCAGGACAGATACCCCAGCGACTTTGCTTCATCCGAGAAATCGTGATAAAGGTTCCAGACATCCACAGCAATACCCAGCCGCTCATAGCGCGGGGCTTCCGTGACCTCAAGATTGGTGGCAAATGCGCCGCCGTCCAGAAGTTCCTCAATATGCTCCGCCGCATCTGCCCAGCCTATCACTTGGGCAGAACGAAGATAGCGAGAGGTATCTCCGGTTGCAATATGGATACCATCGTCCCCGTACCATGCGGAAAACCTGCCGTTATCCGTAATCAGGCCGTTGCCGCCGTGGTAAAGAGCTTTCAGAAATGCCGCGCGATCCTCTAAAGGTTTTTGCTTGGAGAATTCCGCAGCAATTTTCATCCGCGCTGCATCCGCATTACCGCCCGCGCGCAGGATGTGGTCAATATCATCCTGAGAAATGAACATAGAAAAAGCGGAGGGTGTTACACTCTCCGCTTCTGCGATGGATTGAATTTGTTCTGCCTCTGAGGGGAAGAAGGACATCTGCGCCCCAGCAGGGGCATCGAACATATTTAGCTGAACACCAGTTCCGTGAGGATCGTTTCCTCGGCCTGCGCTTTCAGCATGTTCATCAGCCCTACCCACTTCATCGGGTCGCTGGCTTTCAGCGATTCCGTCACGCCCGCCGACTTCATCAGCTCCGGCATCATCTGTTCCAGCCGGTTGTCCGCCGCCTCGTCGATCTCCCGCAGATGGGGGTACAGCCTCTCGGACAGCAGCAGGCTGTTCCACAGCACCGGACGATGCTCCTTCAGGTAATCCTTCCGCATCCTGCCGTACTTGCCCAGCGGGGCTTGCGGCTGCTCTGTCAGGCTCAGGTCGGGAATCAGATAATCCCCGCTGCGGGTGTAGGTCAGTTCGCTCATGGCTTTCGCTCCTTTCCGCGATTTTCTCGCGCTCATAATTCTTGATGGTGACTTCGATCTGCCGCAACACCAGCTCGCTGGACTGGCTGATGGCCGTTCCAAGAGCGGCGACGGTCTGAGGGGTGTTGAAATCAAAGATGTTCAGAAAATCCTCATGCTCGAAGTAATCTCCCGGCTGCATCCCGCAGCGGGACAGCAGCGCATAGGTGGTGCTGACAACGGCGGCGTTCCGAAAAGCGGCTCCGATGTTGAAATCATCATAACCTTCCAGAAAGGAACCGTCAACGATGCCGACAATATCGCGCCAGTTATCGTGCCAGTATTCATCTACAAGCTGCGCCGCCACACGCTCCATCTGATCGGCAAGTCCGTTTTCACCGGAAACGTCGAAGCGCTGCTCCAGCGCCGCAGATACCACCTCACGATGCTCCTGCCGGTATTCCCAAAGATAAGGGCGGCGAGAGTTCTCGCCGCCGCTGGTATCGGAAACATCGAATACATATCGAAGTTTGGGTTGGTCGCTGCTGGTATCCACAAGGGCGATGCCCTTGCTGCCTCGCCGCACATAGCGGCGCATCTGCTTATTCCAAAGGTCGTATCCCGCGCAGGCCGTGGCTTCCGGGCGCTGGGCGAAAATCATGAGCTGCTCGTTGTAGGGGTACTTATACAGCCTTGCGGCGGTGGTCAGAAATGCCGTCCACTTCTGGTAGCTTCCCGTGATCTGCTCCGCCGTGCGGTCTGCCATCTGCGCATAGAGCTGTGCTTTACTCGGCATCCATATCCTCCTTTTCAAAATCGGGGAACAGGTCGAGCGCGTCATATTCCGCGTCGCTCATCCTGCGCAGCTTTGCGATGGCGCTGTCCGTCAGCTCCCGCAGCTCCGTTTCATCCGCAGCGAGGTAGCCGCGCATTTCCTCCAGCGCCGCGATCAAGCCCGTGCGGGTGCCGGTGTTGTAGAGGCTCATAAGCTGCTGTTCTTCAAAGGTGATGTTCATATCAAAGCTCCTTTTCCGCGCTCTTTTTGGGCGCTGTTTTGTGTGGACGTTCTTGGGCCGGTTGGCTTTTGAGCTGCTCCAGCACAGATTTCTTCTTTTCCCGGTGTGCCGCCTCTGCCAAATCCATCAAGGAGATGGACATACCGGCCTTGACCTGTGCTTCAAGGTCGGCGACGGTGGGCTGTTTGGGGCCGTTGTTGATAATGCCGTCGATCATGCCGTAATCGTCCTCCATCGACATTTCGGCGGCTTTCAGGTAATTCTCCGGTTTCTGAAAGGCGGGCAGCTCCTGAAATCCCATGCTGTCACAGTAGTGATAGGATACCTTGCCGTCCTGTTTCAGCGCAACGATGTCACTGACGGAGAGGCTGTGTCCCACAAAATCACCGGGGCGCTCGTCGTTGAAAATGTAGAAGAAGTTTTCAAGAATTCTGCCGGTATCATCGTCCGGGTACACTTCACGGGTATAGACAGCTTCATAGTTGGCCGGATCAGGCGGGGCGCTCAGACGGTCAAGACTGGCAAAACGCAGCTCGACCGGCGCATCCCGGCGCAGTTGGTAGATCGCCATAGCATCGGTGGGGCTGTTCAAAAAACGCTGCTCCACATCGCGGGGCGGGATATGGCCTTTGACCGCATCCCAATCCGGTCTTGTGACGCCGAACATTCCGTCGTGCTTGATGATGTCCTCGGCTTCAAAGACCATTTCCTCGGCGTTGTCGGGATAGAGCATATAAACCGTGATGTCATGTTCCAGCAGCTCCAGTGCCCGATCCTTGGAAAGCGGGAGCATATCACTATCCAGATACCCATAGCTGCGCATATCGTCCACCGTCAGCGTGGGGTCAGGCATCGGGGTGGCCTGTTCCAGCTCCGGGAGCATGGTATCTGTATCATCGGTGGGAACAACGACTGCGCCGGTGATCTGTTCGCTGTCCAAGGGCGGCGTAATCTGCGCCTCCTGCAAGTCCTCCAGAATTTTCATATCTGCAAAGGTCACCTTGGTTGGTGTCATGCCCTGAATGGCAAATACCTCCGTTCGGACAGCCCCGGCAACAGATGCAACCGGCGAATCTTCAATGGCGCTGCTGTCAATAACACCGCCATCCAGCAGCTTTTTGCTTTCCTTGTCGTAGAGCGAATAGTCCCAACCGCCGTCTGTATGCTGCACATGGAGATATACCGAGCCATCCACAAGATAAAGCGCTTCGTCTGTTTGTGTGGCGCTCACTTCTTCACGATTGATGCCGCGCTCCTTGCAAATCTCCGCAAAATGCCGGTCAATGTCCGTAATCAGCTCGGAGGCAGTCTTGTTGATGGTTTCCAGACTGGCGCGAAGCTCTTTCAACTCCTTGCCCTTTGACCATGTGGCGATATAGCCGAAGCTGTTTTCGCCCGTTTCAATGCCGTAATACTGGCAGACCGCATAGGAGATGCTTTCGGCCTCGACCTCCTCGGTGTTGCGGCTCTTTTCGCCGGGGACAAGGATCGTCTCACCATCGTCCGCAAGCTCCGTCATGTGTTCGTAGTCGTGGAGCTTGGCGTGGGCAATCTCATGGACGGCGGCGCATACCGTCTGCACCTCACTCATACCGGCGCGGATGGTGATGCTCTGCGCCTTAATGCTGAAAAAGCCGTCCGTATCCCGCGCAACGGGCTTTATCTCCATCGGAACGGGAGAAGCACGGCGCAGCGCCTCTATGAAAACCTCATACTGCTGCACATTGCCGCTCAGATCGGCGGCAAGCTGGGGCAAGGGCTTTCCCGCAGTCTGTGACACATCAAAGACGGACACCACCTTGAACATAGGGATACGGATTTCCTTTTCCTCAATGATGGCCTTGCCGTCTGCATCCAGTATCGGCGCGTTGGTTTCCGGGTCGGTCTTGATTTCCTCGACCTTTTTCTTATAGGGAGTGGGAGCGATGATGCGGATACCTTTTTCGCCTTTCAGGACGTTCCTGCCGAACTGATCGCGCCACTTGTTGAAGCCCGCCACATGGGTTGCGTCGGGGCGCTGCATATAGATGAGCATGGTATTATTGACCGAGTAGCGGTGAAAGCGGCTCATGGTGGCAAGGTACTTCCGGTACTTATCGCTCTCGAACAGCTCCTTGATGCCATTTTCGATACTGTCAACGATCTCCCGCATCCGGTCTTTGCTGGTTTGTTTTTCAGCCATGATGATCTCCTTTCAGAAAAAATAGCGCCCCTGCGCAGAAGAAAACACATCCTGCACAGGGGCAATTCTCCGCAGATAGAGGCCGTTTTTGCGCTTGCGGATAGAATGACGCAGCCACTTGCAATCCGGCATGGAAAAAGCCTTGCGGCACGGGGCTTTCCCAGTCTCTATTTGCGGAGGTTCCAGTATTGTTTACGCTTCCGTTTGGCGTCCTGCTTTCGACGCTCCTGCTTGGCGCAGGCGGGGCAATATTTGGTGCGATTGGAGGAAGAATAGACCGGCTTACCGCAGACGGCGCAGCGCTTTCCCGGCCTTTCCCGCATCACGTCGGCCAGCAGCTCATGGTCGGCGGGAAGTACCGCGTTTCGGAACCAGTTGCACAGCAGCGAGTAGGAAATACCCTGTACGCAGACGCAAGGCTCTCCATCATCCAGCGCGAGGCAGTTGCCGTGATCGTAATTACAGCAGAGCTTCCGAATGAGCTTCTTGGAGCGGCGGAGCTGCTTGTGATCCATACGCGGCGCATCAGCCATTGTCGAACACCAGCTTATAGCCCGTGTGCTGCCCATCATCCTCCAGAAGAACGACGGCATCATAGGTTTTCCCGGTTTTTTCCGAGTAGCAGCCTTTCAGCGGGGCGCGGCCATTTTTCAAAAGTGCGGCGGCAAGGGATTTTGTCAGCGCTTTTTTCTTGGCGGTGAAAAAGCGGCTATTTTTCCAGAGAACAAAGGAACAGGCACGGTTCTCGCAGAAAAAGCCCTTCTGCAATTCCGTTACCTCGGCCCCGCAGCGGGGACACTTGCCGACCACCTCGCGCCCGGAGGGGAACAGGACTTCCGCACCGGGGATGGGCTTGTAAGTCTGCACCAGCTCATGTAGCATGGCGGCGATCCCATCCATGAAGCTGTCCGGGAGAATTTCACCGCGCTCGATCTCTTTCAGGCGGTGCTCCCATTCAGCGGTGAGCTGCGGAGACTGGAGCTGTTCGGGCAGAACGGTGATAAGCGCCGTGCCGGTGGAGGTGGGCAGCAGATTTGTGATCTTCTTAGACTTCCTGCGCTCCACAAAACCGGAGGACACCAGCTTTTCAATGATACCGGAACGGGTCGCCGGGGTGCCAATGCCCTTGCGCTCGGCATCATCTGGCATATCCTCCTTGCCCGCGTTCTCCATCGCAGCCAGCAGCGTATCCTCGGTGAAGTGCTTGGGCGGCGTGGTTTTTCCGGTCTTGACCGACGCGGCAGATACGGAAAGCGTCTGATTCTCCGTTACCACCGGCAGCGCGGGCGCTGCCTCCGTCTGCTCCTGCTCATAGCGCTTCCAGCCGGGAGCAAGAACGGTTTTTCCCTTGGCGGTGAAGCTCTGACCGGCACATTCCACCGTAATGACCGTTTCTGCATAGCGGTGGGGTTCATCCACGGCACGAAGCAAGCCCCTTGCCGCCAGCTTCAGCACCTCGCATTCGCCCAGCGGCAGAGAGGCCATATCTACCTTTTCCGCGCTGATGGTGGGAACAATGGCGTGGTGATCGGTGACTTTTTGGCTGCTGCATACCTGCTTGGCGCAGATGGTCGGCGGCTTCTCCGTGCCGCAGACAGCGGCAGCAGCGGCAACAAGGCCGGGGACGCTGCCCTCCATATCGTCGGTCAGGAAGCGGCTGTCGGTGCGCGGGTAGGTACAGAGCTTCTTTTCATAGAGCGCTTGGAGATAGTCGAGGGTCTGCTGAGAGGTGTAGCCGAGAACGCGGTTGGCGTCGCGCTGGAGGGAGGTCAAATCGTAGAGCGCGGGCGCTTTCTCGGACTTTTCCTTGCGCTCCACGCTTTTGACGGTTACTGTCTTGCCCTTGCAGGCGTTAGCGATGGCATCGGCATCCTTTCTGTCTTTCATTCGGTCTGTCGCGGCGGGAAAGCCGCAATCAAGCTGGACGGTGTAGAACGGCTCTGCCACAAATGCGGAGATCTCCGCCTCACGCTGTACCAGCAGCGCCAGCGTGGGCGACATGACGCGCCCGATGTTCAATGTGCGTCCATACGTCAGGGAGAAATACCGCGTGGCGTTGATGCCCACCAGCCAATCGGCCTTGGCACGGCACAGGGCAGATTGATGCAGGCCATCATAGTCGCGCCCAGACCTAAGCTGCTGGAAGCCGCTGCGGATGGCATCATCCTCCATTGAAGAAATCCAAAGCCGCAGAATCGGCTTGGAGCATCCCGCAAGGCAGTAAACCGTGCGGAAGATCAGCTCACCCTCGCGCCCAGCGTCGCAGGCGTTGACCACCTCGGTCATATCCCCCCGGCGCATCAGCTCCCGCAGAATGTCAAACTGCTTCTGCTTTTCAGAGCGGACGATGAAGCGGAACGAGGTAGGAATGATGGGCAGCGCCGCCAGCGTCCATTTGGCATCATCGGCATTGTAAACGGCGGCGTCGGCCAGCTCTGCCAGATGCCCAAAGCACCACGACACGATGTACCCGCCGCCCTCCAGATACCCGTCATGCCGTGACTTTGCGCCCAGCACGGCGGCGATGCTCTGCGCCACGGAGGGTTTTTCGGCAATCACAAGGCGCATGGTGCAGCCTCCATTCTCTTTACGTCACGGTAGCAGGGGTGAACGCAGCTCTGTCCGAAGCGCTTGCAGCCATAGCAGAAGTGTTCCTTGGCAGCGGCGGGAGGGCTGTCCTCCCGCGCTGCTTTCGGCTTCTGCATCATCAGGCGTTCCAGCGGATTGTTGGTGAAATATCTCATACGTCTGTATCCTCCGTAGTATCCTGTTCCGGTTCGTCCTCATACGGCTCAAACTCGTATTCGTCCTCATCCTCACCGTAGTCATAATCGTCCAGATCGGCGCTGCCCTTGGTCTGCGGCTTGGCCTTTTTCTGCTTGAAGATGTAGAACGCTGCACCGCCGCCCAGCGCGACAATCAGCAGGACGACGAGGATGCCGCCCACGCCGCTCTTTTTCTCCGGTTCCTCGGCGGCGGGTTCTGTCGGCTCAGCGGGGACTTCGGGCTTTGCCTCCTTGCCCACGCACTCGGTCATGTTGACCGCGCAGACGGGGCAGGATGTATTGACCGTACCGGCCACGCATTTGGTGGTGCAGGAGCAGACGGAAGGCGTTTCTTCCTCGCCGGTCAGCGCCATCAGGTCAGCCTCATCCACCTGATTCAAGAAATGGACGGTTTCTTCGCCCTCATCGTCGCGGTCAATAATCATGTAAAACACATTGCCGTTCTTGCTTTCCAGCGTAATGAACTGTTTCCCTGCCTTGGTGCTGGTGCCAATATCATCGATCAGCGTCAGGTTGCCGTCCGGTGTCAGCGCGTCGCTGCCGCCCGTCATGCCGCCGATGCTCGCGGTACTGTCAACGGCATCGGTAACGGTGAGATAGCTGCCGTACACATAGCCAACTCTTGCGGGCAGCAGGATCTTCACCCAATCGCCGTCCCTGCCGATCACATCGACCACCGTGCCGTTGGGTAGCTGTGTAAACGCGGTGTTGTCCAGTCCCGCGCCGGTGCGGACGTTCAGGTTGCCGCCGTTGGTCGTGACCGTGCCGATCTGTTTTGTTTCCTGTGCGTCTGCGGCGCTGCTTTCGGCGGTGGGCAGCGCATTATCGGGATAGTCGCCGCCGCTGGCAAAGGCGGAAACGGGGAGAATCCCGATACACAGGAGCATCAGCAGCAGGCTGATAAAAATGCGCGGTGTGTTTTTAGTCATGGTTCAACGCCTCCTTTTCCGAAGTGGCCGGTGCAGGCGCGGCCTGCATACGGCGGAACAGCTCGGCAAGCTGCTCCATCGTTATGCCGTTCTCACGCACCATGCCGATGATGTCGGTGTCCTCCAGCTCACGAATCTGCTTTTCCAGCTCGCGGTTGCGGCCTTGCAGATCAGAGATTTTGCCTTTGTTCTTCTCCAGCTCCCCACGGAGCTTCATAATTTTCGGGTTCATATCGTTCACTCTCCTTTACGGCAAGCGCCCATAACGGTAGAAATGGGACTGCCAATAGTTTGAATTTAAGTTTGCATAAGAGATCGGATCTCCGCAGTGGATCATTATATTGTTGCCGACGTAGATACCCACATGGCTGACACCGGGGGTATCATAGGTTCCGGTGAAAAACACCAGATCGCCCGGTTTGACGTTGGCAGAGGATACGGGCGTACAGATGTTGCAAAGCCCCTGCGCGCCCAGCCTGCCCACATCCCAACCGGAATGATTGATGACCCAACTGACGAAGCCCGAACAGTCAAACGAGGTGGAGGGGCTGCTGCCGCCCCAAACGTAGGGGTAGCCGAGATATTTTTCCGCTTCCTTGATGATGGCGGCAAATACCTCATCGTCCAGTGCCTCCGGGGGAATGTCGTAGTCGGTATAGCTGCCCTCCACATACTTGCCGATGTAGCCTGAACCGGGGAACAGGTCGGGACGGTTGCCGAGGGTGGCCATATAGGTGGCGTACATTCCGAGCTGTTCTTCGCTCATAATGTAAACGGGAACATGGGAGAGATTGAAGTTTTCCAGCGTGACCGTGCAGATGTAGTAGTCATACGGCACCTGATAGGTGTCCGTATGGGTGTTGCCGTCCGCGTCCGTCCATGTGTCGGTTTCTGTGCGGTAGCGGGTTTCCACCACCACATCCTCGGTCAAAATGTACTGGCGGTCAAAGAGCATTTGGAGCGTACCCTGCACCTCATCCAGCGTCCATTCCCCTTGATGCAGCGCCGTAATCATGGAAATGAGTACATAGGGGTCATGCTCGATGGTGTCCAGATCAAAGTGGTACTCATCGTAGTCATGGGTACTTTCATAGGTGTCGAGGTAGCGCTGAAGCTCTGCCTCCATTTCGCAATACTGCGCCTCTGCGCCCAACATATCGGCATCCTGCGACGGATAAGTGCTGGCCGCGATCCCGGAGCCGACACCATCCATTATCACCGAGCAGGAGGACAGGCCGTTGAGCAGAAATGCCAGCATCAGCAGAATTGCGGCGGCAATGGCAAAGCCGCGCCGGTGTTCCCACACATATTTGCCCGCTTTCTCAGCCTTTTCAGCGGCTTTTTTCGCGGCCTTGGCGGTATTCTCTGCCGCCTTTGCCGTAGTCTGCGCCGCCTGATTGTGCTTGGCAGCGGCATACTGCTTCTTAATTGCCTGCTTCTGCTGCCATTTGGAAACGGGATTGCTGGTGGGGCTGTCGATCTCTGCTTTCTTCTGGAGCGCGTCAAGATTGGCTCGTTCCAGCTTTTTCTCTGCACGGATGGCAGCACGATAAGGCTTGAGCTGATGGGCGCGGTGGGCAGACTGCACCAGCCGCCCGCCGCTCTCCACGGCTTGCTCTACCTTGTGCGCGGCCTCTACGCCTACATTGTCATCCTCGCTCTGCCGCACCTCCCGATGAACCTGAGAGAGAATGAGGTTGGCGGGGGTATCCTGCACGGCATGGGTCAGCTTTGAGGGCGGCTTTTTCTTATCCACTTCCTCAAAACGGAGCTGCGTTTTGACCTTGCCGGTGGCCGGATCAAAGCCGCGCTCCTTTTTGACCACGGTTTTCTTGGGGATTTTGGCCTGCGCCTTATCCGCCTTGGCCTCTGCTTTTTTCACCCGCTTGATGGGCTTTTCCAGCTTCGGCTCGGCAAGATCGGCGTCGGAAAACTGCAAACGCGGTTCTCTTTTCATGCCGACGCCACCTCTTGCGGTTTGGTGGTCATGACGCGGTACAGCTCGGTGTCCTTCGGGAAGTGGTCAATGAAGGGCAGGATCGTGTTGCCGTAGAACAGCAGCCCCTCGCCCTCGCCGGAGTGGGTCACATAAGAAAGCTGATGCGGCGAAATGTTGAGCTGCTTTGCGAGAATCTGCCGGTCGCCAGCGGCCTGATTGAGCATATAGATGAAATCGCTGTTCTCAAAAATGTTCTCAACCTCGCGGCTGGATAACAGGTCTTTGACATTTTGCGTGATCCCGGTGGGGATGCCGCCCCATTTGCGATAGCGTTTCCAGATTTCGACACTGTACGAAGCCGTCTGTTCCTCCTTCAAAAGAAGATGGAACTCGTCAAGATAGTAGCGGGTCGTTTTATGGGCGGCGCGGTTGATGGTCACGCGGTTCCACACTTGGTCTTGGACAACGAGCATCCCAATTTTCTTAAGCTGCTTGCCCAGCTCCTTGATGTCGTAGCAGACAATGCGGCTGTTCACATCCACGTTCGTGTGATGGTTGAACACATTCAGAGAACCGGTGACGTAGATTTCCAAAGCGGTGGCGATGTACTGCGCTTCCTTTTCATCCTGCGCACGGAGGGCGTTATACAAGTCCTCCAGCAGCGGCATATTCTCCGGTTTCGGGTCGTTGAGGTAATCCCGGTAGACGATGCGCACACAGCGGTCGATGATGGTCTTTTCCACAGGGGCAAGCCCATCCTTGCCGCCGACGATCAACTCGCACAGCGACAGAATGAAGTCGGATTTCAGGCTCAGCGGGTTATCATCGTCGCTGTAATCCAGATTCAAGTCCATCGGATTGATGTAGCAGGGCGAACCGTCGTAGCCCTTGCCGGTGGGCGACAGCTTAATGACCTGACCGTGCAGGCGCTCCACCAGCGGTGTATATTCACCCTCCGGGTCACAGATGATGATGTCATCCTTGGGGCAGATGAGAAACGCATTGGTGATCTCACGTTTTGCCGAAAACGACTTACCGCTGCCGGGAGTGCCTAAAATCAGGCCGTTGGGATTTTTCAGCAGTTTCCGGTCTACCATGATGAGGTTGTTGGAAAGAGCGTTGATGCCGTAGTACAGCGCCTCCGAACCGTTCTGAAATAGCTCCTGCGTGGTGAAGGGAACGAAGATCGCTACGCTGGAGGTGGTTAAGCCCCGCTGAATCTCGATCTGATTCAGCCCCAGAGGGAGGCTGCTCATCAGTCCTTCCTCCTGCTGAAAGTCCAGCCGGGTCAGCGCACAGTTATACTTCTGCGCAATGCTGGAGGTCTGGAAGATGTTGTTGTCGAGCTGCCGGGGTGTGTCCGCCGTGTTGAGAATGAGGAAGGTCAGCAGGAACATTCGCTCATTGCGGGACTGCAAATCCTGCAACAGCTTCTTGGCCTCCGCGCCGTAGGTGGCAAGGTCGCTTGGAATGATGTCCATGTCGTACCCTGCACGGACGGCCTTCTTCTGTTCCTCGATTTTGGACTTGTCGAGATCGGTGATCTTGCGCTTGACGGTCTTGATGGCGTTGACCTGATCCACAGACTGCACATGGAGATTGACGAGGACGCTGCTCTCCATATCCAGAAAATCCGCCAGCATCCGGTCATTCAGCTCCGGTGCCAGAATCTGCACGAAGCTGATCGCACCCAGCTTTTTGCCCATGCGGAACATCCTGCCGGTCTTGAACTCAAAGGAGCTGGGCGCGATAAAGTCCTTGGTGGACAGCCCGGAGGGAGCCAGCCAGTCCCACGAAAAGCGGAACGGCTCCTGCTCGTCCATCCGCAGAATGTCGTGCATGACGTGCAAGCGCTCAAAGCCGTTCAGCGGCGCAGTCACAACGCCCAACCGCTTGAAGTTGTTCAGAAGGTCGGTTTCGATGCGCTCCAAACGGGGCTTGGCGGCGCGGAGGTTGTCCGCCTCAATGCCAAACGTGAGATACTTGGTCTTAATCAGGCCGTTGTTGCCGCGGGCAAGCTGATTTTGCAGCATACCGGCGTACTCGGCGCGGATGCCGTCAAACTCGTCCCCGCAGGGCGGAATGGAAATGCTCCGTGCAAAGGTTTCCTGCGAAGCCGAGAGGTTCACAAAGGAAAGCTGAAACTGCACGGAGCTGTCAAAGTAGTTCAGGAAATCGCACCACGCCTCAAAGATGGCGGTCTTGTCCTCGTTCTGCGAAAGCTGGTAGTTGATGTCCTGATATTGGATCGTTTTGGTGTAGCGCGTGTCGGTCACACGACAGATGCCGTCCGGCCACATACGCTGATACGGGATGCTGTCCTGCGCCGATTTTTCTTTCTTATCCGTTCGGTTCGCTCTTGCGATGGCGGCTTCGATCTGTTTTCGTTCGGCGCGGGTCAGCTTTTTCTTTTCGGACAATTTGATACACCTCCCGGTCTAACTGGTTTTGCCGCTCCAGAACGGCATAAAAATTGTTGGTCTTATACGGGCGCTGCTTCGGCCTCTGGAAGCACACGCGGTAGATGTTGCGGATGACGACCTCCAACGGCTGACCGTTTTTTTCATACATGGCGAACAGCATAGCCGGGATCATCACCACCATCATCACCATGGCGGCGGGGCTGGTGCCGATGCTGCCCTTGAGCAAGAAGAAAAGCGGTACGCCGATGAGCGCGCCGCTTCCGAAGCAGATGAGCTGTCGTTTCGTGAGGTTGAACAACACCTTGGTTTTTACTTTGGTTAAGTCCTTCGGGACGTTGACATAGGCCATTGTGTTTTACCTCCGTTATGGGAACTGAATGGAGCAGTCTACTTCGTTGCCCCATACATCCCAGCCAGTGGGAGACTGTCGGGCAAATAGCTCGATACGAGGCAGATCGCCTGCCAGCTCCACAATTTTCTCCCGGATAATATCGGGCTTTTTGCTGTGTTCCGCTATGGGTGCAAAGACCACCTGATGAACATTTGCAGAGTGGCGCTTCGGCGAGCCTTTCGTTGCAAGCAAGCAAAGCTCTACATTTGCGCGTGTCCAGTAGCCCATGCCCCAAAACAGAGAAGATGTCTTTTTGTTTTGCTTTACCCATGCGAAAGCGACTGTTTTATAGGTGAAGCCCCAAGCATCAATGACGGAAAATGCTTCGCGCAAAGTCGGGAATGTTACCCACATAAACAGGATGCAGTTTTTATCTGCCAGTTCTCTGACCGGGAGATTTCTGATGTCATCTATGCTCATGGTCGGGTAGTGAGATTCGGCGGAACGTCCAGAACCTTTCTTTGACCATACGCGATATGCCCAAGGTGGATCAGCAAGGATGATTTGATACTTTTTCAATTCATCACCCCCGTTAATGTGCGTTGAACACGGACTTGGCAAGGCTGCTCGTTTTGAACAGGCAGAAGCACAGCAGCACCGTGTAACCCATGCAAGTCCAGATGGCGTAGATGATGTCATCCACAAGCGCGATGTTCTGCACCAAAACCGCGTAAATGGCAACGCAGACAATAATCAAAAACGCTTGGAAGCCCAGTGCCAGCAGGGAACGGATGTAGTTCTGCCCCATGCCGCCCCATTCCTTGCCCATCATGGTCGCCATCGGAATGGGCGCGACAGAGGTGACGAGATATATTTCAATCATTCTTCCGAATGTGATAATGAAAATGCAGATGGTCAGCGCCCACATGGTAATGCCAACGAACAGCGATTGGAACCACAGGCCGAACAGTGGCCCCAGCTCCATTTCCATCAGCCGATCCTCGATGCCCACCATGACACTTGAAATGTTGATGCTGGTGTCGCCGATAATCAGCCCGGAGGCGCTGGCAACGACGCTTTGGGCAGCGTCAAACACGCCCGTCACAATCGTCCATGTGTTTGTTACAATCAGGACAGCGGCAGCGGACTTGAACGCCCACTTGAAGAATATCCATGTGTCCATGTCGTTGAGGTTATTTTTGTCGGTAATGAGCTGGATCAGTTCCAGCGTCATCACAAAGGCGAGAATTGCGCCTGCGATGGGGACGATCACGGTTTCCGACAGGTTTTGTATCATGCTGAAAATGCTGCCGTTCCATGCCTGCGGCGATAAGCCCACCTGACCGGAGATCTCGGCAACCTTTTGATTGGTCGCATCGAACATCCCGGACAGATTGCTCACGATACCGCCGATGAGCATTTCTTTCAGCCATTCCGTGATCTTATCCCATAAGAAATCCATAGGGTTGCCCTCCTTTCGGGAGGATGCCGCCCGAAAGCGGCACCCTCCGTGGATTTATGGGAAGCAAACGAGCTGCCGATTAGCCGAACAGACCGGACAGCAGCGGCACGAGGGTAATGCCAATCAGCGCCACGCCGCCGCCCGCCATCAGCTGTTTTATCCCCAATTAGGTGTAAAACTCTGCTCGATGGCGGGCGGCGGCGTACAAAAAATCTATATGGTGTTGTTAAGAGAACCGTCCCGGCGGGACAGGTCAGGCAGTGACCTGTTCCACCTCCGGGATGGGTTTGAGATTAAAATGAATTTCGATAGAAATGTGTC
>QEKJ01000016.1 GCA_003096535.1 Agathobaculum butyriciproducens
CGGCTGCCCCGGCAGGAACTTTTCTCTTATTATAGCACCAATCTTGTGAAATCACAATTTATTCTTGTAGCCTGCCGCTGATACCGTCTGGATTGGCTTTTCCTTTCTTTTTGTTCCCTTTAATTAGCCATGAACTGCTTCATGCCCTGGGATTTCGCACCCGGATTGTCGTTACCATATCCCTCCAGAAGATTGATAACGCCCCAAATACCTAAGCCTGCTCCAAGAGCGATAACAAGGGTCTGCAATACGCCTACTGCGCTGTTGAAAAATGCCATATAATTTCCTCACTTTCTGCCGCTTTGCGGCGATAAAAATTGTTTGTTTTTGGTTTTGGGTATGAAAAAAGCCGCCTATGTTTGGCGGCTGTCCCCGCGCTGCTTAAACTGCTGCGGCGCGGCGGTATTCAGTTGTCATTTTTGTAAGGGTTGATACGCTGCGGCTTCCTGCCGCGCCCCAAGTAGGGGCGCGTACCATATAGCCAATGTTTACAGTTCGGATAGATTACCACCTCCTTTACGGTGCTGCGTCCTCCTGTACGTCGATTTCATAGTAGTCAAATACTTCGTCCGGCTTTACGATAGCGGGGCGGCGTTTGATGTGCTTTTCCATATCAAAGGCGTTTTTCGGGTCTGCGTCGGACAGGTACTTGTATTTCGGGTGCTTCGTGATGTCGAATTTATCAGAGAAGAACGGGCGCACACCTCTAAGCTGCAAGATACATTTCCCGCCGTCCATGACCGCGATTTCGTCCTGCGTCATAAGCTCTTTGCCTAACTTCTGATAGTTCAGCCCATGCGAAAGCTCCCGCCCTCTGGTTTCGGAAGTGTTGAAGCTGTCAATCGTTTCTTTGCCTAAGATTTCCGATATTTCTTTGAGCGTCGTTTTTTCCTTGCCGCCCAAGAAAAGGGTCGTGTCGCAGTTGCCTACAATCGTGTCGGCGTTGTCCTTGTAGATTGCCTTTAGCTGCGACTGTGATTGCAAAATAATAGAAGCCGATATTTCGCGGCTTCGTATGGTCGCTATGAGCTTTTCAAACTTCGGGATTTGACCGATATTTGCAAATTCATCTAACAGGCAGCGTACATGAACAGGCAGCCGCCCGCCGTAAACGTCGTCGGCTTTATCGCATAACAGGTTGAAAAGCTGCGTGTAGAGAATGGAAACAACAAAATTGAAAGTGTCGTCGGTGTCGGAGATGATAACGAACAATGCCGTTTTTCTATCTCCCAAAGTGTCAAGCTCCATTTCGTCGGTTTCCATGAGTTCGCGCAGTTCCCGTATGTCAAAGGGGGCTAACCTTGCGCCACAGGAAATAAGGATTGATTTAGCGGTCTTGCCAGAGACGAAAAGTCAAGGACTTTTTCATCAAATTCAAAAAGAAGTCACATTTTGCGGACTTCTTCACGGAGCATACGCTTGATTTTGTCCTCCATCGTCTCCTTGGCGGTCTCGCTGAAATGGATACGGACGATATAGGTGGTCTTGCCAATCTGCTTTCTGACAGTCGGGCAAGTGGCGGTGTTGGTTGCGGTATTGTTCATTCAAAATCCTCCTGTAAATGAAAAAGTGCCCGGTAACTATTCATCATCGGGCGGTGTCGGTATGAGGGAACAAGGCAAGACGGCAACATTAAGGTATCTATAAAAACCTTGCCGTCTTTGCCACGCTTGCCGTGTTCCTGTTGTCAGTCTCGGAGATAGCAGACCCATGCTGTGCTGTCTTTCTCGGTCACAAGCCTGTCTCCGATACGGCTCTTTGCCGTTCTCATGGTGCGTGAGGAAATCCCACGCTCATTGACTGCCTTTTCCAACTCTGCACTCGGCATACGCTTTCCGTCCGCAAGCAGTTCCAGAATGAGCATTTGCGCCTGTGCGGTCTTGCTCTCGGTCTTTGCGGTGTCTGTCCCGGCAAGAAGCTCGTCAGCGGTAATGTCATAAGCCCCTATCCACTCAAAGCCTTTCTCGTCTCCCAGAGAAAATGCAAGGGACTGTCCGGGCGGCGCAAGGGAGCTTTTCTCATGGATAAGCACCCTCGTTGTGGGGCTGTCCTTCAGCTTGCCGATAAAAAGCAGACTGCGGACTGCCGCCGTAATGTCGATAGACCCCAATCCCCGGTAGGTGCTTTGCGTTCCTGCGGCTTTGTTCAGGTGTCCAATCAGCACGATAGCGCACCCGGTAGCCTGTGCAATGTCTCCCAGACTGCGGAATATCGGGCGCACCTCGTTTGCTCTGTTCATGTCCACATCTGCGCCCAGAAACGCCTGTACCGGGTCAATGATAACAAGCCTTGCGTTGTTCTCCCGGATTGCCCTTGCTATGCGCTCATCGGCAAGGGTCAGCGGCGTGTCTCTATCGTCAATGACAAGCACTCGTTCAAGGTCTGCGTCAGCTTCCATCAGCCGGGGCTTAACGGTATCGCCCAGACCGTCCTCGGCGGTCTGATAGATGATATTGAAAGGCTCAAGTGTCTCCATACCGGGTAAAGGCTTTCGATTGGTGCAAGCCGCCGCAAGGCGCATAGCAAAGTAGGTCTTGCCCTCGCCGGGATTGCCCTGGATAATTGTCAGCTTTCCAAAGGGGATATACGGAAACCATAGCCAATCCACGCTCGTCAGCTCCACATCTGCCATGCGGAGCATGGGGACAGGCTGGGCGGTGGGCAGCTCTCGCAGCGTGATTGTCTCGGCTATGAATTTGCGGCTGGGAATGTCCCCTTGCTGACGGAGAACATCGTTCCAGTCTTTCCTTGCCGGGACAAGGCGAATGACGGCGATCTCGCTGGGAATGTCCTGCGCCAGTCGGAAGCAGGCTTCACCTCCTGCGGTGTCGCTGTCAAGGCAGAGGAATACTTTTCGGGTGTCCTTGCGTTCAGAAAGAAAACGGTCAAGGGCTTTGCCCGAAACACCGCCCAGGGCAAGATAGCTCCTTGTCTGCCAGTCCTGCGGATAAAGGCAGATAAAGGACAAAAGGTCAATCGGCGCTTCAAAGACAAAGAGCTGGTTGCCGTTGCCCTCATAGCGGAACGGATAGGACTTGTCAGACCCGGCAATGTCCTGTCTGAATGGGTCTGCCGTTCCTCGCACATGGGCGTATCTCGGCGTACCGCTTCGGTCTCTGCCGACAAACACAACATTGTGCCGCTTTGCGTCCTCGTAAATATCCCCGGAAAGAAGAAAAGCCTCAACAAGCGTTTTGTTGAGACCTCGGCTTTCGCAAAGATATTGAATTGCTCTGTCGGCTGTTCTGTTGTGCAAGGGCAAGTGAAACGCTGTGGGCAGTGCTGTGCTGGCTTCGCTCTGTCCCTCGGCGCTTTCGCCGGTTAAGAGCTGGACTGCTTCGGGAAAGGACTTGCCGTAAAACTCCATGACAAAATCAATAGGATAGCCGCCCTTGCTCTGGCTGTGGCGAAACCATTTGTTTCCCCGGACGGTCAGGCTGTCATGTTCTTTCCAGCGGTATTCCCGTCCGCTTTTGATAAGTGTCTCTCCCTGTGTGCGGAGAAAATCTTCCAGACTGACGGCGTTTGCCCGGTCGATCTGTGCTTGGGTGTACTGCATGGGCGTCCTCCTTACTTCTTGAAAACAGCGCATCGTCTGCAAATGCCATGCTCACGCTCGTCCAGCGTGTAGGGGCAGTTCGCACATTCCTCGCCGTACTGTCTCATGATAACAGGCAGATAGCCCAGCTCCTGCAACATATCAATCTGGCGGTCGGTGAGGGTGGCTTCAAAGGCAAGGCATTTCCGGGTGTGTTCGTCCAGCTCGATCAGGTCGGAAAGCGGTCTGCCATCGGTCAAAGCTTCTCCGCTCAAAAGGCGTTTTGCCGTTCTGCGGATGGGGTTGTACTCGTTCTTCCAGTCGTATTTTTTCATCGTGTCATATCCTCCTTTTTCTGTCGTGTTTGGGGTCGATTTTGGAGCTTTTGTTCCTCTGTACGCTCGTTAAATCGGGCGGCAGTATCTACACATGACTTGACCTTCCAAAGGCGGTGTAAATCGTCTCTGACGGTCTTAAACTCGCCATAGGTGGTGTTGTGCGCCTGTTCCAGCTCGTCATACTCGTCGGACAGCTTTTTCATATCCACCTTGCCGTCTGGGAACTCCCCGGTCAGCTTTCGTCTGGCGGCGTAGAACTGTATCAGTTCCGCTTCATGCTCTGCCTTGTACTTGGCTCTGGGCTTCTCAAGCTTGATTTTCTGCAAGCCGTCATAGACAGGCTTCAAGTTCTGGAAAGCGGCGGAGCTGTCATAGAGCCGCTTAATCGCTTTCATTCGTGCCGTCTGCTCATCCAGCGTTTTCTTCAAGCTCTCTGTGGCAGCACTGTGTTCGCTGACACGGCTTTCCAAATCTTCAAGGGAGTAAATGCCATTCCTCCGAAGATAATTGAAAGTCTCGTTCATCTCCTTTAGATTGCTGATTTTACCTTTCTGGGAATACGCCCCGGCTCTGCGCTGGGTGTAATAGGCGTTCAGCAGAGAAACAAGGTCGGGTGCCTGCGGCTTGGCAAGCTCCACCTTTGCTTCGGCAATCCAATCAAACAGGAGAGCGATTTTCTTCTTAATGTCCCGGATAACGGCATTGGTGGCTTTGATCCAGCGGTTGAACTCGCCTTTCTCGGTGCGTATGCCCTTCTTCTCCATTGCCCGGACGGTTGCGCCCTCATGGACGGTGGGAAGAAGCTCCACGCCCTGACGCTCATAGCTTCGGTGGTCGATACTAACGTCAAGCCCCTTTTCAGCAAACTTGGCGTTGCATAGCTCCGCCCATGTCTGCCGCCAGTATTCCAGCGTTTCGGGACTGCCCCAGTCGGTAGTGGGAACGGCGTTAAACACAAAGTTTCCATCTGCGTCCCGGATACGGTTGCCGTCCTCGTCCAGCTCGTAAACTCGGTGCTGCTTACAGCCCCATTTGCCGTTCTGCTCGATGGGACGGATGGGGCAAAGCACATGAAAATGGGGATTGGGTATGCCGCCGTCCTCTCTGTCTGGCTGGTGTACAGCGAAGTCAACCACCATGCCACGGCTCACAAACTGCTCCAATAAAAATTGCCTTGCAAGAGCGATGTTTTCCTCAAGGGAAAATTCATTCTGCAAAGCAATGTCAAAGCTGTATGCAAGCTGTGCCGTCTTTCCACGCTCGGCTTTTTCCACGGCGTTCCATAGGGTCTGACGGTCTGCGTATTCTTTCGGTGCATGGGACGGCAGGAGAATGTCGGAGCATATCACGCCGCCCTTGCGGGTGTAGTCGCTGTATTCGCCATAATACTCGCTATACAATCGCTCCCCGGCACGGTAGGCGGCAGAAGCAATAGCGGACTGTCCTGCGCTTCGCTTAGTCTGCGTGACGCTCAGATGAAATAGTGCCATCGGCTTTCTGCTCCTTTCCTCTGCTCGCTTGGTTGATGTGGGTAATCGCCATGTGACGGACGGCTCGCTGGACTTCGGGCAGAGAAAAGATGTACTCCATCAGCTCCGTCATTTCGGTGCGTGTGAGATCTTTGAACTCCGGGGCAAGGCTCTCAATCGTGCCGCCCAGATTGCAAAGACGGTGGGTGCGCTTTTGTCTCTCGCCTTTCTCCAGATACTTCTTTCTGTTCTCCAGACGCTCCAGCTTGTGCTGTTCCTGTGCAAGCTGTGTCTCGACCTGTTCCTTTTCGGCTCGGAGCTGTTCAAGGTTTTTCGGTTTTGCCATTTTTCGTGACCTCCTTTTTTGAAAATGGGGATAAAAAAAGACCGTCAACTTTTCGCAGATTGCGACCAGTCAACGGTCAGTTTTTCGGTATTCAGTTGTTGTGTTCAGTTCGGTAAATTGAAGTTGGTCAAAGTTGTTGGCGAAGATATTCCACAACATTTCCATTCGTATCATAGAAACAGATGTTTCCTACATTGAGGGGCAGGACAATGGCGAAAGGCTTGCCACTATCAATATCAATCACCTGAATGCCGTTGCCATCATCTACTTCAAGTCGAACAATATTTTGGGTATTCATTGAGATAAATGCCCTTTCGTTATTTCCCTCAACAACAAACTCTGCAATGTAATCATCAACCTCAACTATATCTCCACCACCACGGAAGAAATATCCAAAAGACAAGCCAGGGCGATTTACATAGACAGAAAAAGTGTGGTCTGTCTTGTCCTGTGGGTAAGAAATAAATGCAGCCATTGTGTCGGAAATGCTTCCATCAACAATCCAATCATCCAAAATTTTTTGAGATTGGCGAATGTCTGCTTCTAAACTGTTTGCGGTTTTACCAATGTCATTGTTTGCATAAAGGAAACCGAAAACCAACACACAAGCCAAAATAACACCCAAGAGGATTATGGGTAATTTCTTTTTCATAGAATCACACTCCTTTATCAAATTAAGATTCTTGATTTTCAAACTTGCTGGCGGCGAACGGTTTGTCAAAACCGTTTGCGGACGGCAAGTCCACAGGGGATAGCCGCTTTAGCGGCGCAAGGGGGTGTAGCCACCTTGACGGAACGAAGTGACGCAACATTCTCGGTCATGCAGTTTTCTTCTGCTGACGGAGAATGAAGCTCCGCAGGGCGCACTACTCTCGACAGAGAGTATAGAAGTGCGCCCTTTAGTTCCTAAAGGGGTTTGCTCCGGCTTAATTTCTCGACAAACTGCAATTAGTCATTTCAGTAAGTATTTTCCGAGTCCTATCTGAATCAAATATAGGACAAGGATATGTGCTGGATAAAAAACATAGAAGAAGTATTTTAGCTTCAGTTTACCACGCTTTCCGTTGTATAGCAGAATAAGCAAGCAGGCAAGAAGCGTACATAAAGGCGGTTGATTCCCCGTTGTCCCCATGTAAGCCAAAAGGAACAGCAACACTTGATAGATTCGGTGATTACGGCAAATATAAAATGCTGATATGAATAAGATCCCCTGCATACCGTAGTCACAATGGATTCCTTCCGCAATGCCGGAAAAAAGCACTACACTGAGAACTTGCAGGACTGCTGATTTTATTCTATCCACCGGTAGGTCTGATTTACACGAAAATCTTTCAAGGCATACCAATGTCAATAAGCCTAAAAACAAGGTGAAAAATACATTTTGATACTTCAAGTAAAACGGAAATGTATCTTCCATTCGTGAATACGCACTAAAGAAACCTATGTCAAATGGAACTTCCGAAATAAGGGCAAATGCAAGCATCAACCCAATATAGCGTTTTTTACTTCTTGTGTGTTGGAATCCTTCTGCCAGCAAAAAACAGAATAGCGGAAAAGCAATCGTCCCAATGCTTTGCAAATCAAACCGTATGAAATAATCTATCTCTCGGAATCTCTCCCACGACATTTGCCCGTTATCTGCCATAGCCCCCCAGTAGTTTGATAGCAGCCATTGCAGCACAATTTTACATAGATGGTCAATAAGCATTGTCAGTACAGCAATAACCTTTAGCGAATTTCCTGAGAGAAATTGAATGCGATTTATTTTCCTATCAAGGCTCATAAAGCAACCTCCTACCAACTTCCAATTCTACGATTTTTCGCATTCAAATTATACCATAAAACTCGTGAACAATTCTATCGCAACTTTGGAATATATGAGAAAAGTCCGAACAGTTTTCTGCCCGGACTTCCTCACTCAATCATAAATCAATTCTGCTTTCACAATCTCCTCTGCCTGTGCCTTGCAAGCGTTCATCTGCCGCACCCATTCCATTTGATTATCGGCTTTCAGTTGCTCAGTCACACCGTTTTGCTCTGCCAGTGACCGCACGATCAGCTCCATGCGGTTTCGTGCCGCTTCGTCAATCTCGGCACAATGTTCAAAGAGCTTGTCGGATAGCACCAGTTCATTGAACAGTATCGGGCGGTGCATTTCCAGATACGCCTTGCGAAGTCTGCCGTAGTGTCCGATGGGCTTGGTCTTGCGGATAACGATGTTCGGGATAAGATAATCGCCGTTCTGTGTGTAAGTGATATTCATGCTGATTGTACTCCTTTCATTGGCTCTCTCTGCGGTAAGCTGCTGACAGGGACGAACACGCCCTTTGCAATGTCCTCTGCACGAATGGCGGCTTTCTTGGCTTCGATTTCTGCCTTTTTCCGCTCCTTGATTTTATCCTCGTATCGCTTCTGCGCTCCGCTGGCTTTACGCTTCAAGTAGTTCTGATGAAGTCTGTCCTTGCGTTCCTCTCGCTTGCGGATTTCTTCTAATTCCTCCGGGGTCAGCTCCACTTCTCCAAACGCCGGGGGAACGAAACGCCCAACAAAATTGAAGTAAATCTCAACCTCCTGTGTGGTCTGTATACTTCCTTTGCGGTCACGCTCATGCACAAGAATTTTCTCGATAAACTCGTTGAGCATGGCAATGGTCAGCTTGTCGAAGTTCTCATACTTACCAATCAGAGCGATAAAACGGTCAGCGTCCTTTTCGTGCTTCTCATAGCTCTTGACAGCCTTTTCCAGAACAGAGATTTCAGCGGTAAGCTCGGACTGTTCCTTTTCGTATTGAGCGTCCAGAGTGGCGTATCTGCTGTCGGACAGCTTGCCTAAAATGTTGTCCTCATAGATTTTGCAGAGCAGGACTTCCAGCTCGGAAACTCTCTGCTTTGCTGTGGCAAGGCGTGTCCGCTGTTTCCTGACCTCTGCCGTCTGCTGGCTGGACTGTGCTTCCTGCACCACACGGACAAACTCGGCTCTGTCATGCTTGGCATATTCGGCAATAGCTTTGAGCATTTCGGAAACAAGGGACAGTACCACATCTTCATTGATACGGTGCTGTGTCGTGCAGAGCTTTCCAACTGGGACTTTGCTGTATTGGGAACAGGTATATTGAGAAATACGCTTGCCGTTGTTGGTACGGTGGACATACATCTTGCCGCCGCAATCGGCACAATAAAGCAAGCCTGTGAGGGGAGCTGCTTCGCCCCAGCCGTCCGGGTAGCGTCTGACATTCCCACGGATTTTCTGCACAAGGTCAAAGGTCTGCTGGTCAATAATGGCTTCGTGCGTATTCTCAAAAATCGTCCATTCGTCCTCCGGGACATAATGGCTTTTCTTGTCCTTGAAGTGCTTTCGGGTCTTGAAATTGATGGTGTGTCCCAGATATTCACGCTTTTCAAGAAGGTTGCAGATGGTGGAAGAACCCCAGCCGTACACATCTTTGAAAGTCTTATTCTTGTTCACGCCCTCGCCGTGCTGGGCAAGGTAAGCGGACGGAATGAGAATTTTTTCTTCTTTCAGCTTGCTGGCGATCTGATACGGACCGTAGCCCTCAATCGTCATGGCAAAGATACGCTTGACCACCTCTGCGGCTTCGGGGTCAACCAACCATTGGTCTCTGGCTTCGTTCCAGAGATAGCCGTAAATGACTGTGCCTGTGAGGTGCTTGCCGGACTTGCCTTTGGACTGGAAAGTGGAACGGATTTTACGGCTGGTGTCTCTGGCGTAATACTCGTTCATAATGTTGCGGAACGGGGTAAAATCATCGTCCCCTCTGGCACTGTCCACGCCGTCATTGATGGCGATAAGGCGAACGCCACGCTGACGCAGAATTTCCATAATCTGACCGACTTTCAGATAGTCACGACCCATGCGGCTCATGTCCTTGATACACAGGTACTCCACATTCCCGGCTTCAACCTCTTTCATCATTGCCAAAAATCCGGGGCGATCAAAGCAGGTGCCGCTAATGCCATCGTCTGTGAAATGGACAATGTTTGTAAAGCCCTGCCGTGCGGCGAACTCCTCCAACATAGCTTTTTGATTGGAAATGGAATTGCTCTCACGCTGTTGGTCATCATCTTTGCCAAAGTCATCACGGCTCAGTCGTTCGTACAGAGCAGTGATTTTCTCGTTTTTTCTCATAACTTGCGCTCCTTTCTTCGGTTTTAGGTTGTGTGTTCTAAGAGACTTCCCAACCGCTTGATTAAGAAGTCTTTTAGAGCATACAACACCCGCCGCAAGTTTGTACTTCTTGTACTGCTTGACTGCAAAATGCTCCGGGTCTTTTTCTTCCAGACGTTCAAACATGAGGTCAACCGGGTTCTTAAAGTCCTCGTCGTCCTCGCGGGCTTCCGACGCATTTATCATTTCAAGCAGCGTCGTAAAGTTCTTTTCCTCGTCGGGGGCTTCGTACCAGATATAGCCGATAAGCGCGGTATAGTAGAGCTTTTCGGCTTTTACCCAAAAATCCTCGCCGGATTTCTCCCCGTCGCCTTTGGTGTTGGCGATAATGGTATTGACTAACTTCAAAATGTCCTTTTCGCTCCGCAGATAGGCAAAGGGATTGTATTTCATGGATTTTTTGAAGTTAATCGTATTCAGCACTTTGATTTTGTACCCGCCCCGCTGCAAGAGCTTCCCACACTCGATTAAGACGGTGCCTTTCGGGTCGGTTACTACATAGCTGCTGTGCATTTGCATTAAATTCGGCTTTACGAAAAAGCGGGTCTTGCCGCTGCCGGAACCGCCGATAACAAGAATGTTTTTGTTTCTTGCGTACTTCGGCTGCTTCGGGCGGCTGCTCATCATCAGCCTTTCGGTCTGCGTCAGCAACACGTTATTTTCAAAAACGGGGTCGATATACGGCTTTATATCCTCCGCACCGCCCCAACGCGCGGAACCGTATTCCATGCCTTTTCGGTATTTCTTCGCGTTTTTGCCTTTCATGTAAACGGCAAGCCGGATAATGACCGCCCCCGCAACGCCGATAAGCAGATCGGCGGGGTGCAGGCTCGGCGCGATACTGGAAAAGGCAGCGGCAAAGCCTGTACCAAGCTGCAAGAGTTTTTCGCTTGCGTCTGCGCCGGGGGTAAGGCGTATTGCTGCGCCTATCTTGTCAAAGAGATAGACAAAGAGCAGATAAGGCAGATTGAGGATAAGCAGCTTTTTAACTTCCTGCTTCATAGCGATACCTCCCTGTCCTTGTTCTTTACTTTGTCCCGCTGTGCGTTTAAGCCCGCCGCCTTTTCTTTCAGAGAGGAAAGCAGCTTGCGGATAGAGGGCTTTTTCTCCTGTGTCAGCTTCTTTGCGGAAAATTCCTTAAAGGCTGCGGTCAGCACGTCAGCGTCGCGCCCTTTGAAAAATACAAGGTAGCGGGGCGGACTTTCTGTCGTGTCCTTTTTCAGCGCAAAGTCGATACCGTACTTTTTCGCCGTACTCTCAAAGGCTTTGATATTGCCCTCGGTAATCTCAATGTTGGAAACGCCCGCGTTCTGCTTCATAAGCTGCTTTAAGGTCTGCTTGCCCTGCGGCGTTTTGTCTTTCTGCTTCTTCATCTGTGCAAGCAGCGTTTTCATAGCCTTTTGAAGCGTCTGCGCGGTCAGCTTCCCGGTCTTGATGTAAAGGGCTATGGTCTTTTCGTTGATTTCATCTTGCATTTACCGTCCTCCTTTCGCGGTAGTCTGATAGTGTTAGGGTGGTACGCCGCTGCGGTAGCCGCCCATAGGCTTTAGATACGGACGCGCAAGCCGTTCAAATCCTCGGCGCGGATACCCACAAGGTACCATTCCTGCGCCGCGCTCATTTCAATGCGGGTCGGCTTCCATTTGCCGCCTGTGAATACGTCGAAACACTCCCCGCAATGCAAACCGCCGTAATAGTCGGCAATGTCAAAACGAATGTCGTAGCGGTCGGTCTGTTCGTCAAAAATCAAAGCTCCTGTTTTCTGTGCCATGTGGTAATCCTCCTTTAGATTTTGCCTGTCGCTATATCGTGAGCGACAAGGGCGGTATAGTAGCTGTCAATGGTATTCGGCGCATTGAACAGCACCGCTTTAAGGTACTGTTTGATATTGCGGATTTTGGTGGTATTCTCTTTCATGCAGTCAAAGACAAATTCAATGTGGCTGCTGTTCAGCTTCATAAACTTTGCCTTGACAAGCTCTGCCGGGTAATCGTCCCCGGCGATACGGATTGTCTTTCTCTTGCTGCATACCGTTTCAAGGATAATCGAAACAATTTCGTCTAAGCGGTCTTTGTCTACCTGCCCGTAGCGTACAAAATGGTCGTACTCGATATTGTCCTTGATGATTTCCTCATAAACGCTGTATGCGTCTGTCGCTTCCTTTCGTTTCCGTTCCGGCGGCGTAGCCGCTTCCCCGTCGTAAGGCAAGGGATTTAGGGAATGGATAGGAATGGAATCGGTACTTGATAAATCCGTATTTGATTTTTCTTTTTTGGGTAAGTCAGTCTTTTGTATATCTTTATTTAATTGCATTGGATTTTCCAACGTAGGTTTTTCCTGCGTAGGTTTTTCCAACGTTGGATTATCCAATGTTGGATTTTCCAATGTAGGTAAATCCGATACAGGCGGGGTCTGCGGCTGCTCAAAGATTACATAGTCTGTGCCGCGCAAGCGTCCTTTCTCGTCGCGCTCCCTTGAACGCACGATATATCCGGCGCGTTCCAGTTCCTTAACGGCTTCCCGGATAGCGTCGATTTTCTCCCGGTTGATAAAGGACAGCCCCGCAAGGGTATAGTCCCAATCCTCCGGCAAGGACAGCATTTGCGATAGCAGCCCCTTTGCCTTTAGGGATAGCTCTTTGTTCCGTAGGTGGTGGTTGCTCATAACCGTATAGCCCTTGTTGCGCTCCACTCTGAAAACTGCCATAGCTTCATCACTCCTTTGCTGCATACCTGTTACGCAATAGAAACGCGATTTTGAGGGTTTAGGTATCAATCCCTTATCCGCTGAAAACCGCGCCCACAAAGCCGCGTAAATCAAGGGCTTTTTCATGCCTACTGCGTAACAAAGGGCATGAAAAAAGCGGCGTTCCTGTTCTTCCTTGTGGGAAGTGAGAAACGCCGCTTGTGCGGTGCGTTATTCTGCTTCTTCGGCTATGAGGTCTTGTATGACTTCGCCAAAGTCTGCCGTAAAGGAAAAAATGAAGTATTCCAAAACGGCGGGGTCTGCGTCCATAGGCTCGGCTTCCTCGGAAAAGGGCAAGCCCATAAGCCCATAGAGCATTTTTATGATTTTGAACAGCTTTCCCCGGTCGGCGGGGGTGTTCATGGTAACAAGTACGTCGGTCAAGCGGTTTACGGTTTCCATGTCGCCGCCTGTCGTTACCCATACCATTTCTGCGAATGGCTGCGTGATTGCTCCGGTTACAAGGTTTACCTTATCCTTGCTGATTTCGCCGGACGGGAGTATAATACCCTTGTCTAAAAGTACGTTTTTCATGTCGTCCTCCTATAATCTGTGGTGCCAAAATGGTGCCCGGTCTTACAAAATCATCTTATACGGAGATACGGCAAGATAAATGACGATACGCGGAAAACCTTGATTTTAAGCCATTTTCGCAAGGTTTTATAAACACTTGCGCGGGCTTATAAGAAGATTTCCGGCTATCAAATCAATAAAAAATGCATATAGCTTTTCGGAGGATGGTTTTTCACGTGAGATTACAACAACTTACACCGATGTCACCCGCTGAGGAGGTGTTTGGGTGAAGCTGAACATTCTTAAACGAGCCGGAATGCTGGCGGCAAGCACTGCGGTCTGCTGCGGCGTTGTTTTCGGCGGCTTATCGATGAACGGACTACGGTATGTCCGTCCGACAGCGGAAAACTGGACACTTCTGGCGTATATGCAGCCTGCTGCTCGGATTGAACAGCAAAAGACAACGCGCGTGATACCGGATGAGAAGGAATGGTCCTATCTCAGAATCACCGGCTACGATGCGCAGAACCGCGAGATCTGGTCGCTGAATTGCAAGCGTCCGTTCGGCGTGAGTTCCAGCGAACGCAAGGTTTACAGCGGCAGCAAAATGACATGGTATTCCACAACCTGCGGTGTAAAGACGGTTTCTTACACAGAGTATGACGAGCAGGGGCGTATCATTCGCACAGCGAATGCGGACGGAATAGAGACTTACACCTATCGCGGAGACGAGGAAGAACCGTATCTGGAGCAGAGCTGCGACACGGCAGGCAACATGCAGTCACAGACAGTGTCGGAATACAATCCCAAGACCGGAGAAACGACCAGAACCAGCACGATTTTCGAGGGCGTGCTGACCGGCACATGGATCACGGTGAAGGATGCACGCGGTTCCATACTGCGCATGGAAAACAATGTGCATGATCCGAATTATGAAATGATGCAGGACAACGAGTGGACATACGACGACACCGAGCGCACCGCAGTCTGCGTCAGCGAGGATGGCGTAACCGAGAAAATATGGTATGACGAGCAGCAGCGCGTCCTGCGGGATGAATACTACACGCCGGACGGTATTCTGCAGACCTGCACCGTCAATGATTTTTTTGACATTACCCGATAAATCTGGGAACCTTTTGCAGATACCAAACGTCAAATACAATGCAGCGATCAGAAAACAGCGCGCGCAATATCCAAAACAAAGAAAAAATCACTGACCGCTGAATTAAAAGGAGGATTTTCTATGAAACGAACGATTGCAGCGATTTTATCTGCGGCTATGCTGGTAACGGCAGCTGCGGCAGCGGAAGCGCCGAGCAGCTGGGCGAAGTCGGCGGTGGATACCGCGCGGAACGCGGGCATTGTGCCGGAGCAGGTCGATCAGGCGTATACGCAGAGCATCACCCGAGCGGATTTCTGCGCACTGGCGGCAGCGGTTTATCGCACCTGGGAGAAGAGCGGAAACGTAAAATCCGTCGATAAAGCCACGGTTTCCTTCTCGGATACCGAGGACGAGGATGTGCTGCTCTGTGCGTCTCTGGGCGTGGTAAACGGCGTTGGCAATGGCAAATTTGCACCGCAGCAGCAGCTGACCCGTCAGCAGGCGGCAAGCATGCTGCACCGTCTGGGCAATCTGCGCAAGAATGCCAAGGACAGCGTGAAGGACCGTATGCCGCACGTTTTCGCGGACGGCGCGGACATTCAGGCGTGGGCACGCAGCGATGTGTACTGGGCGTACAACAGCGGCGTGATGAATGGTGTCAGCGGCAATCGTTTTGCACCGAATAACAGCTATACACACGAGCAGTCCATCGCGACCATGCTGCGGCTGTATGATACCAAGTATGCCGAGGTGCCGAGCAAGACCGCGGCTAAGTATACTGTTGTTGTTGACAGTGATGACGGTTTTAATGTACAGATGCACCTTGAGGATGCCAAGGGTAACAAGCTATTAACCAATTACAAGAAATACAATGGTGAATTCACCGCTATTACGGTATTTGGCGAGTGGGTCTATCTATATCGAGAGGACAGTCGGGAATACACTGTATACAATATGAAAACCGGTGAAATTCTGGAAAATTATGCACTTGCTACGGTGGACGGTGAGCAGGCAGGCTGGGCGATTCCGATGAATATTGACAGTATAACGTACGGCAAGGATTATATGATTTTCACGGACGGTACCAAGGCTACCCAAACGTATGACCACCTGACCAACTTCAAGGACGGTAAAGCAGTTGTTCGCGTGGACAGCAAGACCATTCGTGCTATTGATACTGCGGGCAAAACTGTGTGGAGTATGAATTTTGCGCTCGATCACAAGAAAATGTATCTTTCGGATAACATAGGTGATCGCTTTGTTGCAACAACGGATGATGATACCTCGTATACGATTATCGCAGGCGGCAAGCGCATCGCGTCCAGTTCGCGTGCGCTGAAGCTGAATCAGTACAGCGATACCTACATCGCCGCAGAATCGACCGGCTACTATGCGCTGTACAACTTTAAGGGCAAAAAGCTGACAAAGACCTATCAGAATGCGTTCGATGAGGTCGGTCAGAACATTTACAGCCACTGGATTAACGACAAGGAATACGAGTACATCCGCTGTGACGCGGACGGCACGACCAAGGTGCTGTTCCGCGTAAAGCCGATTCTGAACGGCGGACGTCCGGGTCTGCTGGCGACCGACGGCGCAGGCGTGTACGCGCTCCCGACCGATGAGCACACGATTACCTGCTTTGACCGCTTCGGCGCAACGCTGGGTACGATCAAAATCGAGGACACGATCGACATTTATTATCGGCTCAGCTTTGAAAACGGTTGTCTCCGCGTGGTAGATTCCTATCCGAACGGCAAAACGGACGCGGTGAACGCGCTGTATCTGCCGACCGGAGAACAGATTTCATAAAGCAAAAGGCGCTCTCAGGAGCGCCTTTTATCTTGTAACCATGGAAAGAAACGGTTATAATAAACCTTGTACGATAAATGACAAAAAAGGAGGAATTTCCTTGCAGTTAGAACAAACGCTGCGGACGCTGTGCGCACTGCCGGCGGTCAGCGGCTTTGAAATGCAGGCGGCAAAGGCCGTCGCGGAGCTGTTCCGCCCGTACTGCGACACCGTGGATGCGGACAAGAACGGCAACGTGATCGGCAGCCTGTCCTGCGGTAAAGAGGGCGCGAAAACCGTCCTGCTGGACGCGCATCTCGACCAGATCGGCTTTCTTGTCACCGAGGTGCTGGACGGCGGCTTTCTGCGGTTCGCGCCGGTCGGCGGTGTGGACCCGCGCATGCTGCTCGGCGGTGAGGTGACCATTCTCGCGGACGAGCCGCTGTACGGCGTGGTATCCTGCATGCCGCCGCACCTGCTCAAAGCAGGTGAGCAGAACAAGGCCGTTCCGATCGACCAGATGGCGATTGACACCGGTCTGCTCGATGCCAAAAGCCGCATTCGTGTCGGCACGCCGATCGTGTTTGCGCAGCAGCCGATCAAGCTGGCGGGCGGTCAGCTTTGCAGCAAGTGCCTTGACGACCGAGCGGGCGTTGCCGCCATCCTGCTGGCAATGGAGCAGCTGCACGCGGCGAAGGACAAGCTGAAGTGCAATGTTGCGGTGCTCATCAGCACGCAGGAGGAAGTTACTGAACTGGGTGCGCAGACCGGCGCGTTTACGGTTCAGCCGGAGTACGCCATCGCGGTGGATGTGACCCACGGCAGAACGCCGGACGGTCCGTCGGACGGTGTGTTCGACCTTGGCAGCGGCGTGGCAGTCGGCATGGGTCCGAACCTGCACCGCGGCTTCACCAAGGTGCTCATCAAGACCGCCAAGGCGAACGACATCGACTATACGCTTGAAATCATGGAGGGCAACACCGGCACGAATGCGTGGACGATGCAGATCGTCGGCCGCGGCATCGCAATGGGTTTGCTGTCCATTCCGGAAAAATACATGCATACGCCGGTCGAGGTCGTGGAGCTGTCTGATGTGCAGGCAGTCGCTGACCTGATGGCAGAATTCCTGCGCGAATTTGACGAGGAGGTGGGCGCATGATCGAACTGATGAAGCAGCTGTGCGCACTGCCGGGGCCGTCCGGCTGTGAGGATGCGGTGCGCGAGTTTGTGCTCGAGAAGGTAAAACCGTTCGCGGATGAAATGAAAACCGATGCCATCGGCAATATTATGGTGTTCCGAAAGGGCAAAAAGGCGCTCGAGCGTCCGGTTGTGCTGTGCGCGCACATGGATGAGGTCGGCGTTATCATCAAGAAGATTACGGACGACGGCATGCTGAAATTTGGATTTGTCGGCGGCGTGGACCCGCGCGTGGTCATCGGCCGGCCGGTTCGCTTCGGTAATGTGCAGGGCGTGATCGGCATCAAGGCGGTTCATCTGACAACTGCCGCAGAACGCCGCACCATGCCAAAGACCAAGGATTTGTATATCGACATCGGTGCAGCGAGCAAAGCTGCCGCTGAGGACAAGGTTTCGCTTGGCGATTACGGCGTGTTTGACTCGGCGGTTGTCGAGTTCGGCGACGGTCTTATCAAGGCCAAGGCGATCGACGATCGTGTCGGCTGTGCCACGCTCCTCAAGCTCATCGAGGATGAGCCGCCGATCGACACCTGGTTCTGCTTCACTGTGCAGGAGGAAGTCGGTCTGCGCGGTGCGGCAAGCATGGCATATGCGCTTGACCCGGGATTCGCAATGGTGCTCGAGGGCACAACAGCCGCTGATCTCGCAGAGGTGGAAGGCGGCAAAGCTGTTTGCCGTGTACGCGGCGGTGTCGTTCTGCCGTTCATGGATGGCGCGACGATCTACGATGCGGAGCTGTTTGAACTTCTGCGCAATGCCTGCGACAAGCGTGGCATCCGCTGGCAGACGAAAACGCGCGTAGCCGGCGGCACGGACGCAGGCCGTATCCACAAGAGCCGTGCAGGCGTGCGCGTGTGCGCGGCTGCGGCTCCGGTACGCTATATTCACTCGCCGTCCTCGGTGGCGGCAGTAGCTGACTGCGAAGCGGTGCTTTCCGCCGCACGCGCATTTCTGGAAGAACTCGGAGGGGACGACGAATGAGCAAGATTTTTGATTTATGGAACACGGTCGCGGGTGCATTCGGCCCTTCCGGCCGTGAGGATGCGGTTCGCGAAACCATCGCGGAGATTGCAGGCGCGTATATCGATGACGTGACGACGGACGCGCTCGGCAACCTTATCTGCCGTAAAAAAGGCGCAAAGAACGGCAAAAAGCTGCTGTTTGCCGCGCATATGGACTCTATCGGCGTGGTTGCCACTTATATTGAGGACAAGGGCTTTATCCGTTTTTCGCAGATCGGCGGCCTGTATGTCGGTGACCTGCTGAATATTCAGGTGAAGTTTGCCAACGGCACGCGCGGCGTGATCTCCTACGAAGAAAAGACGCCGCTTAAGGATTTGACGCTGGATAATCTGTTCATCGACATCGGTGCAAAGGATGCCGAGGAAGCGCGCAAGCTGGTGCAGATCGGTGATTTCGCTGTGTACGAGGCACCGCGGTTCGAGCAGAACGGCGTGCTGTGCGGCCCGTATCTGGACAACCGTATCGGCTGTGTGACACTCCTGCTGATGATGGAGCAGCTGGCGGACAAGGAAATCGAGAACGACCTGTACTTCGTGTTCACGGCACAGGAGGAGGTTGGCCTGCGCGGCGCAGGCGCGGCAGCGTTCGCAGTTGAGCCGGATGCGGCTATCGCAGTGGACGTGACCGACACCGGCGACCTGCCGGAGATGAAGTCCGCGATGGCGGTCGAGCTGGGCAAGGGACCGGCAGTCAAGGTGATGGACCGTTCGGTTATCTGCACACCGGCGGTTGTAGATGCGCTCGAGCAGGCGGCGAAAGACTGCGGTGTATCCGCGCAGCGCGAAATCCTGCTGTGCGGCGGCACGGATACGTCGGCGCTGCAGAAGGCACGCGCGGGCGTGCAGGCAGGCGCGGTCTCCATCCCGACTCGCTATATCCATTCTCCGAGCGAGCTGTGTGCGGTTTCCGATGTAGAGGACGCGGCAAAGCTGCTGACACAGTACGCACTCCGAAAATAACCGATAGAATTACTGGGAATTTTGTAAAAATCGACAGGTGACAAATCTTCGATTTTGCAGTATGATAAAGACACAGCAAGGGGGCTGATACCGATAAAAGGTGCAGGACTCTTGCTGTTTTTTTATATCCTTTCTCATTTCGACCACGTCGTACTTACATACTACTCTTTGCCTGAAGCCGTTCTATCTTATGGTAGAGCGGTTTCAGGTATTTTACGCTCTTTATTCGGCAAAACGCGCACGTTGTCCGTGCTATACTGAATCTTGTTCGGGAGGTGAGGTATGGTCGTCTATCTGGATGTGCTGTTTGCCGTCAACGCGCTGATGGATGGTGCAACGCTGCTTGCGGCGGCTCGCTTAGGCGGCGTGCAGGTGCGGAAAATGCGACTGATTTTCTCAGCAGCACTCGGCGGCGGCTATGCCGTGCTGGGTGCGGTCTGGCCGGTGCTGACACTTGCACCGCTGCGCCTTCTTGCAGGATTGGGCCTGTGCATGATCGCTTTCGGCAGAGAGCGGCACCTTGCGCGGCTGTGTGCACTGTACGGCGTGGTCGCGGCCTCGTTCGCCGGACTGGCGGCGGCGCTGAGTGCCGCAAGCGACAGGAGGCTGCTGCTCTCGTGCGGGTACTACTTTGCGGTGCCGATACAGGTGCTCGTGCTGGCGGCAGCTGTCGGCTACGCGGCAAGCGGGATACTCCTGTGCGGAGACGCGAAGCACGGCGCGCTGCACCGCGAAACGGAAACGCTGACCATCCGGTTCGGCAATCGGCAGACCGCCGTGCGTGTGCTGCACGACACGGGCAACGACCTGATCGAACCGGTATCCGGAAAGCCGGTCGTGGTGCTCGAGCGCAAGGCCGCCGAGTGCTTGCTGGACACGAAACTGCCGTTCGGCAGTGCGTCCGCGCAGCTGGCGGCTCTGCCGGAAAATCTGGCTGCACGCTGCGGTCTGCTGCCGTTTCACGCGGTCGGCACGGATGGCGGTCTGCTGCTGTATTTCCGGCCGGACAGCGTGCTGAGAGCGGACGGCACGGCACTCGACTGTATGTGTGCAGTCGGTGCAGTCTCCATCGGTCAGGGCGCGTACGAGGGACTTATCGGGGTGTGAAAGGGAGAGTAAAATGAAGCTTCTGCAGTGGTTAAAGACGATTTTACGGCGGTTTCGAGCGCAAGGTGTACATTATATCGGCGGCAGCGATGTTCTGCCGCCGCCGTTGTCTCCGGAGGAGGAGGCCGCTGCCGTGGAGGCGAACAGCGGGGGCGATATTGCGGCGCGCAACTGTCTTATCGAGCACAATCTGCGGCTGGTGGTGTTTCTGGCGCGCAAGTTTGAGTCGAGCGGTGTGGGAACAGAAGATTTAATTTCTATTGGAACGATCGGACTCATCAAGGCGGTGAGCACCTACCGGAGCGACAAAAACGTCAAGCTGGCGACATATGCATCGCGGTGTATCGAAAATGAGATCCTCATGCATCTGCGCAAGATTGCCGGACGGCGGAGCGAGGTTTCCATCGACGAGCCGCTGTCCTCAGATTGGGATGGCAACGAGCTGCTGCTGAGTGATATTCTCGGCACCGAGCCGGACAGCGTCATGCGGCCGCTCGAGGACGATGTGGACAAAATGCTGCTGCATCGGGCACTGGGCCATCTGCCGCCGAGAGAGCGGCAGATCATCTCGCTGCGGTTCGGCATCGGCACGCCGAAGGCGCTGACGCAGAAGGAGGTCGCGGATTTGCTGGGTATCTCGCAAAGCTATATTTCAAGGCTGGAAAAGCGGATTATCACGCGAATGCGAAAAGATATTTTGAAGTATTCGGCGTTTTAAGAAAGAGTGAAGAGTGAAGAGTGAAGAGAACGCAATGGGTTATCATTCTGTGGGCGGCCAATGGCCGCCCCTGCGTTTTAGCAATGAGCAGATGGTTTAGATACGGTGCGCCGAGTCGCACCCCAGGGCACCTTCTCTTGCCCTGACGGGCAATTCACCTTGCCGCACCCTACAGTAAAGTTTGTCGATAGGTGTAACCCGCAGGAACTGTCTGTAGTAACGCGTAAAAGAGTTGCGCGACATGGGGTGTGTCGCGCCTGTGGAGAGTAACCCGTATGTGTAGCAGTAAGGTATCTGTGAACTGCGAATAGGTTGCGAAAGACACGCAAGAGTAACCCGACTGCCGTTCTCCTTTTCGGAGCGGTCGCCGGTCTCTGGTCTGCGTCAGGCTATCCAAGGGAAAAGGGGAGATTCACAAGAGGGTGGAAAACCGCAGGTTGTCTACCCTCTTGTGCGCCCGCGCGGCGTCAGCGCGTTCCTCAGGTTTGCAACTGATGCAGCAGTTTTCTTTTCTCCTGCACTATGCTATAATAAAAAACAAGGGGATGAGAAACCATGCAGATCGAAATTCGACAGTACGAGCAGCGTGACGCTGCACAGGCAGCAGAAATTTGGAACGAGGTCGTTGAGGACGGCAAAGCCTTTCCGCAGATGGAAAAGCTGGACGAGGTGACCGGTCATGCCTTTTTCACTGAGCAGACCTATACCGGCGTAGCGTACGACGCGGCAACCGGTGAACTGGTCGGTCTGTATATTCTGCACCCGAATAATGTGGGACGCTGCGGACACATCTGCAACGCAAGCTACGCCGTCAAAAAGACCGTGCGCGGACAGCATATCGGTGAAAAACTGGTAAAGCACTGCATTGCACAGGGAAAAACGTGCGGATTTCGCGTGCTGCAGTTCAACGCAGTCGTCAAGAGCAACACGGGTGCGCTGGCGCTGTACAAAAAGCTGGGATTCACACAGCTTGGCGTGATTCCGGGCGGATTTTTGAACAAGGACGGCGAATACGAGGATATTATCCCGCATTACCATGTTCTATAAAGAGAAAAGGAGAACACCATGCTTTTTTGCAATATTGATCTGTTGGATGAGAATTTTGAGTGCAAGCGCGGGCAGTACGTCGGCGTGAAGAACGGCAAGATTGCCTACATCGGTGACACCGAGCCGCAGGAGGACTACGGCGAACGCTACGATGGCAGACACCGTCTGCTGATGAGCGGCTTCTACAACGTCCACAGCCACGCGCCGATGACGCTGCTGCGCGGTTACGCGGAGAATCTGCCGCTGCAGCGCTGGCTGGGCGAGAAGGTATTTCCGTTTGAGGACAAGATCGATGACGAAGCGGCGTACTACGGCACGCAGCTTTCCATCGCGGAAATGCTGGCGAGCGGTACGGTTTCGTTCTCGGATATGTATTTCTTCTTCGACGGCATGATGCCCGCGATCCGCGAGAGCGGCATCAAGTGCAACCTCAGCCGCGGCCTGACCGTATTTGACGACAGCGACTACGAGAGCCTTGCCGCCTATAAGGACAATCTGCGTCTGCTGAACGAGTGGAACGGCGAGCTGGACGGCCGTCTGATCGGTGATCTGTGTATCCACGGCGAGTATACCTCGACACCCAAGGTGGTCGAGGCGGTAGCCGCTCACGCGAAGGACGCGGGTGCGCGTATCCACATCCACCTGTCCGAGACGCAGACCGAGCACGAGGAGTGCAAGCAGCGTCATGGCCTGACGCCGGCGGCGTACATGGAGGCGCACGGCATTTTTGATTCCCCGACCACGGCGGCGCACTGCGTCTGGCTGGAGGACGAGGATTTCGATATCCTCAAGAAGCACAATGTTTCGGTCGCCTGCTGTCCGGCAAGTAATCTCAAGCTGGCATCCGGCTACGCGAACATTCCGAAAATGCTGGAGAAGGGCATCAATATCGCGCTCGGCACAGACGGCGCTGCCTCCAACAACAACCTGAATATTCTGCAGGATATTTACCTGTTCGGTGTGGTTTACAAGGGTTTCTATCACGATTCTACGCTGCTGACGCCTGCACAGGTGCTGCACACGGCAACGCGCGCCGGTGCGCTCTCGCAGGGACGCACGGACTGCGGCAAGCTGGCGGTTGGATATAAGGCTGACCTGTGCGTCATCGACACCGATACACCGCAGTTCACACCAATGACCGACGCCGCCTGCAACGTGGTCTATGCGGCTCAGGGCGCGGACGTTCGCCTGACTATGGTGGACGGCGAGGTGCTGTACCGCGGTGGTGAATTCAAGACCATCGACATTGAAAAGGTAAAGGCGGAAACGCAGAAGCGTACGGACGCTATCCTGCGCCGGCTGTAAGGAGGGAGACCTATGCTGACAAAAGCAAATGTAGCGGAATCTGCAGCATATCTTAAAGAAAAGCTGCCGTTTATGCCCGAAATCGCACTGGTGCTCGGCTCGGGCATCGGCCCGCTGGCGGATGAGGTGGAGAACCCGACGTATGTACCTTACGGCGAGATTCCGCACTTCAAGGTATCCACCGCGCCTGACCACGCAGGACGCATGGTATGCGGCACGCTGGCCGGACGCCGTGTTATCTGCATGCAGGGCCGTCTGCACGGCTACGAGGGCTACGCGCCGGACGAGGTGGCGTATCCGGTTTATGTGATGAAGGCGCTGGGCGTGAAGGCGCTTGTCGTGACGAATGCCTCCGGCGGCATCAACACCGGCTATCATGCGGGTGATTTTATGCTGATCACCGACCACATCAACATGACAGGCAAAAGTCCGCTGACCGGCAAAAATGATCCCGAACTCGGTACTCGTTTTCCGGATATGACGTTCGCGTACAGCCACGAACTGGGAGAAAAAGCTCTGCAGGCCGCTGCGGACTGCGGTCTTAAGCTGCATCAGGGTGTATACTGCGGTGTAAACGGCCCGCAGTTTGAGACACCGGCGGAGATCCGCATGTTCCGCACGCTCGGCGCGGATGCGGTCGGCATGTCCACCGTGTTCGAGGTCATTGCGGCCGCGCACTGCGGTCTGCCGCTCGTCGGTATTGCCATGATCACCAATATGGCGGCAGGCGTGCTTATGCAGCCGCTCTCGGGCGCTGAGGTCAACGAGACTGCCGAGCGCCGCGGCGCAGAGCTGCGCCGTCTGGTAGCAAGACTCCTTGAGATAATACCGCACAATTAAAGCTGCGGCGCTTTGCGGAAATTTTGAGTCCTGATGTCGTTGCGATTTCTTGCAATATGACAGTATTGCTGCAAAACCGCGCCTGATCAGCATGCAAAATTTACTCGCAAATCGCTCTTGTTCAATTATGCGGCATTACCTCAAAAAAATTAGCGAATATTTTTAGAAAAGTGTTGACAGAAAGCGATTTCTGCGATATACTAATAAAGCTGTCACGGAAAAGAGTTGGCAGCTTGATTTCGAGGTGTGGCTCAGCTTGGTAGAGCGCTTCGTTCGGGACGAAGAGGCCGCAGGTTCAAATCCTGTCACCTCGACCACTTTTTTCAAATCAAATAACAACATTTCGAGGTGTGGCTCAGCTTGGTAGAGCGCTTCGTTCGGGACGAAGAGGCCGCAGGTTCAAATCCTGTCACCTCGACCACAAAAACTCTGGAAACCACATGGTTTTCGGAGTTTTTTGCTATCTGATGAAAATTATACTTACCACTTAATATATCGAAAGAGAGGACGGCATTGATGCAGAACGCAGAACAGAAGACCGCACTCATTGCGATGAGCGGCGGCGTAGACAGCTCGATCGCGGCTTACCTGATGCGGCAGGCGGACTTCCGCTGCATGGGCACGACCATGCGGCTGTACCGCAACGAGGATCTCGGCGCATGTAATTTCCGCACCTGCTGTTCGGAAAAGGATATCGAGGACGCAAGTGAGGTTGCATTTCAGCTGGATATTCCGTATGAGGTGCTGGATTTTACGCTGGATTTTCAGGAGAAGATCATCGGTAAATTTGTCCGCACCTATGAGGCAGGCGGCACGCCCAATCCCTGTATTGACTGCAACCGCTTTATGAAGTTCGACAAGCTGCTGGATTTTGCCGAGCAGCACGGCCTGTATTACGTTGTCACGGGTCACTACGCCCGCATTGAGCAGGACGAACAGACCGGCCGCTGGCTGCTCAAAAAGGGCGTGGACGCGGGCAAGGACCAGAGCTATGTGCTGTACACAATGACGCAGCGGCAGCTTGCGCACACCAAATTTCCTCTGGGCGACCGCAACAAGCCGGAGATCCGCGAGCTGGCGGAGCAGCTCAGCTTCTGCAACGCACGCAAGCACGACAGCCAGGATATTTGCTTTGTGCCGGACGGCGATTACGTCAAGTTCATGGAGCAGTACACGGGCAAGCACTATCCGGCAGGCGATTTCCTCGATCTGGACGGCAAGCCGGTGGGAAAACACAAGGGTGCTGTCCGCTATACCGTCGGCCAGAGACGCGGCCTTGGTCTTGCGATGGGTGAGCCGGTGTACGTCTGCGGCAAGGATATGGAGAAGAACACAGTTTCGGTCGGACCGGAGGCGGCGCTGTTCTCGGACACTGTGATCGTAGATGACATGAACTGGATTTCGATTCCGGAGCTGACCGAGCCAATCCACATCAAGGCGAAGATTCGCTACCGCCATCCGGAGCAGCCGGTGACGGTTTCTCCGATGGAGGACGGCCGCGTCAAGCTGGTGTTTGACGAGCCGCAGAGAGCCGCAGCAATCGGTCAGGCGGCGGTGCTGTATGACGGCGATGTAGTTGTCGGCGGCGGCACCATCGTGGATGTGCCAAAGCAGGCAGGCAGGTGAGACGCGGCATGAAATTTCTGATCGCATCCGATATTCACGGCTCGGCATACTACTGCGAACAGCTGCTGCAGGCGTTCGAGCGCGAGCAGGCTGCGCGTCTGCTGCTGCTCGGCGATATTCTTTACCACGGCCCGAGAAACGATCTGCCGCGTGATTATGCGCCGAAGAAGGTGATTGCCATGCTGAACGGCATGGCGGATATAATCCTATGTGTGCGCGGCAACTGCGACACCGAGGTGGACCAGATGGTGCTCGAGTTTCCAATCCTCGCGGACTATGCCGTCCTGTCGGCAGGGGAGCGGCTGGTGTATGTCACGCACGGGCATACCTTTAATACCCAGACACCGCCGCCACTGCGTAAGTGCGATGTGCTGCTGCACGGACATACGCATATTCCGGCATGGGAGTCGTTTGGCAGGGAAAACCTGTATCTGAACCCGGGTTCAGTGTCCATCCCGAAAAATGATACCGCACATGGCTATATGACACTCGAAAACGGCGTTTTTACATGGAAAACGCTGAGCGGTGAACCATATCACACGCTTGCATTGTAAAAAAAGAGGCTGACAGTTCACAGCTGTCAGCCTCTTTTTTATTGAATGTCGGTTTGCTTGCAAACCGCGTCCGCATGGCGGGATTTCGTACAGAATCCCGTAAGGACGTATCCGAGCCTGTGGCTCGGTACGTCCCTTTCGATGAAAAGGCTTTGCCTTTTTATCGAAATCAGTCGATTTTTACAGTCCAGCCCAGCTCATCCGGCAGCTTGCCCCACTGGATGCCGGTCAGGGTGTTGTACAGCTTGTGGGTAACTTCACCGATCTCACCATTGTTGATGTGAGCAACATCGCCCTCGTAGCGCAGCTCGCCAACCGGAGAGATAACTGCAGCGGTACCGGTGCCGAATACCTCTTCCAGCTTGCCGTCGTGGGAAGCCTTCATAACGTCAGCGATCGGCAGGCGCTCCTCGGATACCGGAATGCCCCAGTGCTTGAGCAGCTCGATGCAGCTCATACGGGTAACGCCCGGCAGAACGGTGCCAACAGTCGGAGCGGTGTAAACGGTGCCGTCGATCTTGAAGAAGCAGTTCATGGAGCCGACTTCCTCAACGTACTTGTGCTCAACGCCGTCCAGCCACAGGGTCTGCTCGTAGCCCAGCTCGTGTGCCTTTACCTGAGAAATCAGGGATGCAGCGTAGTTGCCGCCGCACTTGGTGAAGCCGGTGCCGCCCGGGCAGGCACGGGTATACTCATCCTCGACGAAGATCTTAACCGGATTGATGCCGGTGGAGTAATAAGCGCCGACCGGAGAGCATACAATGATGAACTTGTGGGTGCGGGAGGTGCGAACGCCCAGATGCGGCTCGGTAGCGATGACAAACGGACGGATGTACAGGCTGGTGCCCTCAGCGTGCGGAACCCAGTCCTGATCGAAGGAAACAATGGCCTTGACAGCCTGAACGAAATCCTCTACCGGCAGGCTCGGCAGGCACATACGATGGTTGGTGTTGATCATACGCTGTGCATTCTTGTCCGGGCGGAACAGCTGAATGGAGCCGTCCGGGGTGCGGTAAGCCTTCAGACCCTCAAAGGACTCCATTGCATAATGGAAAACCATCGCTGCCGGATCAAGCTCAAGCGGCTGATACGGTACGATGCGGGCGTCGTGCCAGCCCTGTTCTTCATCGTGATCAATGATCAGCATGTGATCGGTATAATGAACGCCAAAGCCGAGGTTGCTTTCGTCCGGCTTTGCTTTAGGAGTAGTAGTGCGCTGTGTTGTGATCTGCAGCATGGTTGCTTCACTCTTTCTGTATAAGAATTTGTACTCTTTTATTATAGCACTCGATTCTCACAACGCAAGGTGTTTTTCGGCAGAAAGGGTGACAAACCCGCTGCGCTTTGGTATAATATGTTCGTACGAATTGCTGAAAGGAGTGAGTGCGTATCAAAAAAATCATCAGCTGTGTGCTGTGTGCCGCGCTGCTGCTGACGTTTCTGCCTGCACCGGCGCATGCGGTGACGCTGACAGCGATAAATGACTCCATCCTGCCGCTCGACGAGAGCACCATGCCTGCACGTCTCGGCGGCGAAACCTATGTGCCGTACAGTGTGTTTACCACGCTCGGCGTGTCAGCCTCGGAGAATGACGGCGTGCTCGATCTTTCCGCAAACGGCGAAACGCTCAGCTTTTCGACTGCGGAAGGCTATGTGTACGACCAGAATCTGAACAGCTATTCCACACCCGCGTATGAGATGAACGGAACGGTTTATGTGCCGGTCAAGCTGTGCTGTGCGAAGTTCGGCTTTACCTATTCTTCACTGACCCTGCAGGGGGAAAATGTGCTGCGTGTCGCAGACGGCTCGGCACAGAGCGACTCGGCGTTTATTGCGGCGCATACCAAGGTGATTGAGAACACGATCGACAACTACAAGGACAATACCTCCGGGTCGGACCGCAGCAATAACACGAATACCAATCCCGCACCGGCAAAGCCGGTGGACAATGATACCATCGAAATACCAAAGGTAGAGGAAAAGCCGGCGAAAAAGCCGGTTCGCGTGTATCTTGCCTATTACGGCGCGCCGAACGAAAACACGGCGGCTGTTCTGGACAATCTGCATGACGCAGGCAGGCAGGCGGCATTCTTCCTGCCGACGGATACCTCCAAATGGGACGATGATCTGGTTCGTCGAATCGCAGCGGAGGGACATACGGCAGCTTTTCTGCTGCAGGCGGACAGCAAAACCGACGGAGCCGACATGCTGGCGGATCTTGCTGCTGCGAACGAACGCCTGACGCTGCTGACCGGTGTTGCAGCCCGCATAGCCGCCAACCAGAGCGGCAGCGACGCGCTCACCGAAGCACAGCGCAGCGTGCTCATCGGTGCAGGCTACCGCCTGTGGGATGCCGGTCTGGACAGCGGCGATGCCGAGAAAAATGCGGCGGAAGCGTATACGCAGACCGTACAGTATTTCGCCTCCACGTCCGGCGTGGTAGTCGTGCGGCTGCATCACAGCAAGGCAACCCCGAGACTGACCGAAGCGCTGTGCTCGTATATCGGACGGCAGGGTATTTCGGCAGGACGCATTACATACAGCGTTGCGCCGGTCAACAGTGCATCCGATACCCGATGAAGGGAGAACTCTATGAAGCTGATCTTATGTGTGGATGATAAAGGCGGCCTGGCCTTCAACCATCGCCGACAGAGCCGCGATCGTGTGCTGAATGAGCGCATTCTTATGCACTGCGGTATGCACAGGCTGTGGATAAGTCCGTATACCGCAAAGCTGTTCGGAGAGGATACGGCAGTACGGCTTTGCATCGCTGAGGATTGCCTCGAGCGGGCGGAAGAGGACGATTACTGCTTCGCTGAGGTGCACAATCCTGCACCATACTTAAACAGGGTGCAGCAGGTGATATTATATCACTGGAATCGTGTCTATCCCGCCGACCGGTATTTCACCCTGCCGGAAACCGGATGGACAAAGCAGAGCGAGACCGAATTTGCCGGTTCCTCGCATGAAAAAATAACAGAGGAAGTATTTGTTAAATGCGAAAATTGACCCGCGCGTTTGCGCCGATTGTATTCGTGCTCAGCCTGCTGTTTTCCGGCTGTGCACTGCCCATGCCGTCGAGCAGTATGGTTTCGATGGACGAGCTGCCCGCCTACTCGGATTCTGCTTATGTCGAGATCGACGGCAACCAGCCGTCCTTCACCGACGCAGACAAGCAGGAGACCGAAGCGTTTGAGGAATATTCGGATTTGGATTATCTCGGACGGTGCGGCACGGCATACGCCAATGTCGGACAGGAGCTGATGCCCGCAGATGGAGAAAAACGCGGTTCGATCGGTCAGGTCAAGCCAACCGGATGGCATACCGTCAAGTATGACTGCGTGGACGGCAAATATCTGTATAACCGCTGTCACCTGATCGGCTGGCAGCTTACCGCCGAGAATGCCAACAAGCAGAACCTGATCACTGGCACGCGATACCTCAATATCGAGGGTATGCTTCCGTTTGAGAATATGGTCGCTGACTATGTGAAGGAAACCGGCAACCATGTGCTCTATCGGGTCACGCCGGTGTTTGAGGGCAGCAATCTTGTCGCCTCGGGCGTGCAGATGGAGGCGTGGTCGGTCGAGGATGACGGCGAAGGCATTTGCTTTAACGTGTACTGCTATAACGTCCAGCCGGGCGTGGAAATTGATTATGCCTCCGGCGAAAGTCAGGCAGCGTAAAGAAAAACAGCAAGTTCAGTTGGACTTGCTGTTTTTCTTTCATTGAGAATGGAGAATTGAAAATTGAGAATTTCGGTAACGCGCAAAGCGCGTTTATTCAATAACCGCCCTTCGGGCGGCTTCTTTCATTCTCCATCCTCCATGATCCATTCTCAATTTGTTAAATTTGCTTGCGGATATGCTCCAGTGCGCCCTTCTCCAAACGGGATACCTGCGCCTGTGAGATGTGTATCTCATCAAACGAAAGGATGTAATACTTAGGGTGATTTTGATTTCTGGCCTTATCGTACTGCAAAATGGCGGTTCTGTCAAGATAAGCGGGAAATAATAAAAGAAAAGTTTTGAAAAAAGAAAACAGCAAACCTTGCAGGTTTGCTGTTTTTTCGTCTGCTACCCAAGGTGCCACCGCACACAGTACCGCACCTCATACGTGCCCTGATACCCCGACCGCGCCCGCTGAAAGCTCATTTGCAGCTGTGAGTTAGAGGTTTGCGTTTCAGATACGATCGGCTCTGCACCGGTGGTGAGGAAAATATCGAGCGAGATACGGGTTTTGCTCTCGTCCGAGTCCACGACGATATGGTCAACGAGCGCCTTGGACATCTCGCGCGAGAACCCGCAGCTCATCTGCCACCGTTCCTCGATGATGCGGCGCAGATTTTCCACCCGTCGGATACGTTCTTCCAGTGTCTTGTCTGCGTTCTGTAGTTCTGTTCGCTGCTGCTCGAGGGCGGCAAGCTGCTCGTTGCAGGTCTCGTTGCGCTGTTTGAACTCGGCGTTGGAGAGCGCCCCGGCAAGCGCGAGATCGAGCAGCTTGTCCTTGCGGCGGGTGACCGTTTCGATTTCCTGCTCGACTTGAGCAAGCGCAGGGGCGTTATCCTGCTGTGCGGCAAAGGCGCGCAGATTGTCGATGTACTCCTGCACGGCGGCTGAGCGCTCGTCCGTTATCTGCTCGAACACACGCTCCAAAATGCGGTCCAGCTCGTGGCTGTAAACTGTGGGGGAGTCGCAGCCGCCCTGTTTTCCCTTTTCGCGGTACAGTTTGCAGTTCCAGCATTCCGACTCGCCACGGCTTTTGCTTTTATACACATGCCTGTGGAAAGTTGTGCCGTGCCTGGCACAGATCAGCTTGCCGCTGTAGGCGTAGCGGTTCTGGGATGCCTGCGCGTGCGCCTTCATGGTCTTGCCGCGCGAGGCGAGCAGACGGTTAGCCTGCTCCCACAGCGCTTCGGGCACGATGGCAGGCACACGGTCGTCCTTATGCACGAGCCATTTGTCTGCACTCAGGCGGTAGCTGCGTTTGTCGCGGTAGTCGCGTGAGGCGTACCGCCGACCGGCATAGCAGCCCTTGTATTTCGGGTTGCGGATCATGCCGTACAGCGTGGAGTAGGTGAGCGGCTTGCCCTGCCGTCCGCGTACACCGCGGCTTTCCAGATCGTTGGCAATGGCGCGGAGACCGAGGTCTCCGGCAGCGTAGCGCTCGAACACCTCACGGACGACGGCGGCTTCCGGCTCGACAATCTCCAATCGCCCGTCAACCTTGTTGTACCCGAACAGATTGTTCTGACCGAGTAGCACGCTGTTCTCCTGTGCACGCTTAAAGCCAAAGCGCGTGCGCTCGGACAGCTTGCGCACCTCATCCTGTGCGATGGAGGACATGATGGTGAGCCGCAGTTCGGCATCCTTGTCAAAGGTGTTGATGTTGTCGTTTTGAAAGTACACACCGACACCGCAGCGCAGCAGCTCGCGCGTGTAGCGCAGGCTGTCGAGTGTATTTCTGGCGAAACGGCTGATCTCCTTGGTGACGATGAGGTCAAAGCGGCCGCATTTCGCGTCCTCGATCATCTGGAGAAACTGCTCGCGTCCTTCGACCGACGTGCCGCTGATACCCTCATCGACGTAGCCGCCGGCGAACGTCCAGTGCGGATTTGCGGCGATGTAGTCCTCAAAATAGCGTTTCTGGTTGCCGAGACTGTTGATCTGCTCGTCTTTGTCGGTCGAAACGCGGGCATAGTACGCCACAGCAAGCTCGGTATCGAAGATGCTGCGGCCCTGCGCCTGCATTTCGTCCAGTCTGCGGACGTCCATCGGGCGGCCTCCTTACGGCGTGCTGTGCAGCCGGGTCAGCTTGTCCGTCTGCACATGGCGGACAAAATCGTGCTCGTCGCGGGTGATGCAGCCGCTCTTCAGCATTTCGTCGTTGAGCGCAAGAATCTGGTAGATCTGTGCACACTGAAAGTTGTTGGTCATGGAAATTCCTCCTTCTGGTAGTTAGGATTGCCGTGATGCGGGCGGTTTAATCATTCATACAGATAAATATTATATCAATGACAGGCGTGGTTGATACGCTTATCGAAAGTACTTCGTGATACCCTTCCACACCTTGTTCGGCTCGCGCAGAACCTTTTTCAGTGCTTTCAGACGTTTTTTACCGCGGGAAATGGTTTCAGGGTCGCGGCTGCTGTGGATAAGGTTTTTCACCACATACTCGTCCGACGGCGCGTAGAGCAGTACGGCGCGAGCTTTCTTTCCGTCGCGTCCGGCGCGGCCGATTTCCTGCGTGTACGCGTCAATGCCGATGGGCAGTCCGGCGTGCACGACCAGACGCACGTCGGGACGGTCAATGCCCAGACCGAAGGCGTTCGTAGCTACGATGATCGGGTGCTTTTTCGTCAGAAAGTAGTCCTGCACGTGGGCGCGTTTGCAGCGTTTCATTTTGCCGTAATAAGCCTTCACTGGATAGTCACGAGAACGCAGCCATTTGGTGGTGCGCTTGACATCCTTGACGCGTGGGCAGTAGATGATCGTGGCACCGTGCTTGCGGTACTTACGCAGTACATTGTCCAGCATGATGAGCCGCGCGTTCTGCAGTTTGCGGGTCTTTTCGGTCTTATCGCGGATGGTAATCTTCTTGACATAGATTTTGATATTTTTCCGACGAATCGGAAACGGCAGGCGCTTGGGATCGTGCATGCACAGCCGCTCGGCGATGTAGTTGAGGTCGGAGCACGTGGCGGTCGCGGTGAACGCCAGCACCTGCGGGTGCTTGGGCAGCGACTCGATGAACGGCCCGATACGGCGGTAATCCTTGCGAAAGGCGTGCTCGACCTGCGGCAGAATATGCGCCTCGTCAACGACCACGCGGCGCACATGCGCGGCGGCAAGTGTGGTGCACACATCCTCGCGGCGGAGCTGCTCCGGCGCAAGGTAGAGGAGACCGCCGTTCGCGGTAAAGTCGCGCAGAATGGCGGCGTGAGCGAACGTGCTGAGATCGGAGTTGAGCAGAGCGGAGCGCACGCCTCTGCGCTCGAGCGCCTGCACCTGATCGCGCTGCAGCGCGCGCAAGGGCGAGAAAACAAGCGTGAGCGAACCCGGCTCATCGAGCAGTGCAGGCAGCTGGTACAGTAATGACTTTCCGCCGCCGGTTCGCAGCCGAACGAGGACATCACGTCCGGCAAGAATCGGCGTCAGTGCACGTTCCTGTTCATCGCGCAGATGTTCGATACCGAATGTCTGCAGTGCAGGATATATATCTTTATTATACATTATTGTCCTCCTCGTTTCCCGCCGGAATGGATGGAATGCTGGAATTTATGAACTTTTTCGTTGGGATTGCAAGATAGCGTCTGCCAGCCCCCTCAGTGTTGATTTTGACCTTTTCAGACGTGCAGAGCGAACGGTCCTTCAATGCCTGTACAACATCTTCGACAAGCTCGGGACCGACTCCGGCACGCTGCAGCAGACCAGCGAAGCGGTCGGGATGATAGACTAGCAGCGGCTCGTTCTGATACGTGTATTCGAACGCCGTTGTCTCAGCAAGTTCCTCGAGTGACTGCGGCCGCGGATGGATCGCGTCCTTGTAATGCTCCGGCTCGAGCAGGAAGGCAACACCCTTATCGATTGTTTCTGCGCGGGAAAGCTGTGCCTCTTTTGCGACGCGCTCAGCCTCGCCGGAGATGCGGTCGAATGCAGCACGGCTGTTTTCATTGGTCAGCAGAGCGTGGCGGATAAACTGCCGTGCAATGGTAATCCAGCGCTTCGGAAGATTCAGCCGGTAGGCGTGTGGATTGCCGGCAAGATCATCAATGGCCTCGTTGAGCGTGCCTGCTGCTCCAGAAATGCAGCACAGCAGCTTGGCAGCCGCCAGGCGAAGGCAGTCTGCGTCGGACTCGCGCAGAGCGTTTACCTGTTTGGGCACAGTGACGGTGTACGCATACGCCGCCGGAAAGGTACGCGTGGAGATGACGATGGGGAACGCGGCAAACGGGCGTGCCTCGGCGTTGCTGGTAAGCAGCTGAATGCGCGAATGCTGTTCGATCGTGTCGATCAGCAGCTTGCGCGGTGCGTCTCCGATCGGCTCGAGCAGGACAAGACGCCCGCTTGCAGCGGGGCTGTACACCGGCGGCTGGCTGTTTTCGAGGCGCAGCGTAAGTGGGCGCTCGAACGGCGCAGAAGGCGAACGCAACAGATCAACAGTGTGAAAGTGATCTTCGAGGTTTTCACGAACCGAAAGCGCTTGCGCGTTCGGTAGCGCGAAAACCATAAGGAAATTCGGGACGCTTTCCAGTGTCGATTCGCTCCACACACCTGCGAGCAGTACAGCCTCGAGAACCGGCAGGGCAAGCGGGTCGTTCTGCAGCAGCTCGATGAATCGGGATTCGTCGAAAGCACCGAGCAACTTGGCAGCGTGCGTGTTGCTGAGAATATCGGCAAAAAGTGTCTTTTCCGTCGAAAAATCTTTCTCAATGTACGCACGATTGCGGGATAAGGTGTCGCACATTTCGTACACAATGTCAACCTCACGGTCGCTGAGGTCAAGGCCGGGAAAGCGCGGTTTCTTGTCCCAAGCGGTCGTGCGGACGGCATAGGTGAAGCGAATGTCTGACTGATAAATCGCTACGATTTTCCAGCGTGTATGTACATCGGCGGACGAAATGCCGACCGCGCCGACCTGCTCGGCAAGGAAGGGTACGCGCAGGTCGCTGGCGATCACAGCACCGCGGTTCGTGATGAAGTAATCGCTCGCGTCGACACGATCGCAGAGCTTTGCAGGAAATGCGTCGTTGTCGGGCCAAATTTTTTCAAGCAGGACGACAGCGTCAGCCGCATGCGCGGCAAGGGTACGGATAAGCTCTTCTTTGTTCATAATTTTGCTCCTTTTGCGTGTAAAGATGGGTGCGAAAAGTACTTTTCGTTTGACTTCGAGAAGAGTTTAGCAAACAAAATGTAATACGTCGATAAACGTGATTCAAAAGAAAAACGAAATATTATTAGAATATAAATACGATATATTTGCTTAAAATGAATGAAATAAGAACCTTTTCTGGATAATGCGTTTCGAAAAAACACAGGTGGAACGAAAAATTACGCAAAAATATTTTTTATGGCAAAAAAAACGCCGTAGGCGGAAGATGCTTTCCGTCTGCGGCGACATTCTATATTAGTGGGAGGTGCGTTACGTGTTGTGCTTGGGGAGGTGGAGATTATCCTTCAAAAATTGTTGGTAACCATCGGAAGTGCCCTGCTGGAGCTGCTCCCAGTAAGCGATACCTTTTTTGGCGATTTCTTCACGCTCCTCTTGGGAAGAAAGATTACAGCGAACTGTGGTTTGATATTTTAAGCGAGATTGGAAATCTATATCGCTGGCGTGGATTAAAGCAGCTAGTTGCTCCAAAGGCCAAAACCATCTCATCGTGTCTCTGAGAAGGGGAAAGTCGTTGGCGGAAAAATCGATGGGAAATGCGATCGGCGTTTTGCTTTCACGCTGATCTACTGCAGAGGTATGCAGCAGCTTATGTGCCCAACGCCAGAGATGGTTATTGTTAATCTGCTTATCGTCCGGCGCATATACAGGCTGCAGTTCATTTTCGGCGATAAATGCGAGAATGTAAGAACCCAGACATTGGGGGGCATCGAGCGATGCAGCGGGATTGCTGATGTTTTTCTTTGCGATATGATAGATATGAGAAAATATCATTTTTGTGCAGGGGGCAGAGACATAGTCGGAAGGAATAAAGAAACGGTATTTCTCTATCGGAGAAAGGGTGCTGATAGAATAATCGGTACAGGATTCAAAGGATTCGGTGAACGCTAATGGTTCAAGAGAATCGGCGGATACTGTGCATGCAGATATCGATTTTTTCAAAGGATTCAAGCAATGCGCAGCATGGATCATTGACGCGTAAATAGCAGACAGAAATTGACAGTCACCGGGATAATGGCTGTTGCTGCGGTTTCGTTCCATTCGTTTTTGCTGCTGTACTAATTGGTCTATAGAAACCGGTTCGCGGTCTGCTGGTGCATCATCATCTTCCAGCAATGTTTGTTTCGTATTAGCAAACAGCCGGTTTACATAGTTGTATACGGAATCGTAATTACGGCTGGTTTTCACTTCTTTCAGTAATTTGCCAAAGTCAGCAGCATACTGCTCTAAGATGGTTTCTGTGCTCTTTTTTAAGATGGCTTGCAAATGGTGGTCAATCTGATCGGCGCAGATACTGCTGCGAAGCTGCTGAAGTGGAAGCTCTGAATTTTTCTCGGACTTATATCCAAAGAAAAACTGCATAGCGGAGAATAAGATAGAATAGCGCTTAGTTTTCATGAAATAAATCCAATAATCTTTCTGATCTGACCGCAAAACCTCATCAATGCTTTGTGGTGAGGTATCGTAGGATTTCTTGGATTTAACAATATCGAAAAGTTCGGAGCAGTCAAGATCCAGCTTGTGCATATCTGCGGTGGTTTGCTTGAATCGAGAATGGGAAAAAGGAAACCATTCCTTTTGAAATTCCATAAAGTCTTTTGAATCAGCGTAGGAATCAAACAGGCAGTAGAGAACAGACTGCATCGTGGCATGCTGATCAATCATGCGGTTGTAATACAGTCCCCAGTTTTGTTCGATCGCATACATGAAATACGGGTGCTCGTACATGAGAGGCACATAATAAGCCCTGCGCAATACGGGTTTTCCGGCGTCGTTACGCTTGTGCTGGTGATAAAGCAAAGAGATGACCTGCATCAATTCCTTGTCCAATTCGCAAGGAATAAAATAGGTATCGCTCAAATAGCGATATAGAGGGGAACGCTTTAGATTAGAGGAGTTAGGCGGCTTTTTCCTTGCTGCAGGAAACAGCCAGTGCATATAGGACGAAATGGTATTGGCGGATTTATACTCACTATCGGGTACAGGGTGAGCTGCACGGTAGTGCAGTTCAAATTCCCGCAGGGAGGTCATGATTTGATCGGTAATCATGCAGTTGACCAGCAAATCATATTCAGTAGCTTCTTGATCGCCAAATGACGTTGGAATCGAACGAAGTGTTTGCAGCAGCGTTTGTGCATAGGAGGCAAGAAGGGGAAAGTCTTTTAACGGCTCTGCAATCCATTCCGGCAGATCGTCTTTTTCGTTCCATACATAATGGGCACGCAGTTTGTTGACAAGCTCGTCAACGGTTGTGCTATGCCGAAAGTGCATAGAAATGGTATCTGTAGTTTTGTTATCAGACATAAGACAGGTTCACTCCTTATCTCTATATATAAAGTATAGTTATTCCAATCCTATAGAGTATAAATGATCTATCCATAGGATATTTTCAATTCTCAGTTATAGTATAAACTGACAGGATAGTAATTGCTATATATTTCTATCTTATATAACAAATATCGTTCTTGAATGATTACTGTTCATTACTGTATTGTTTGGACGATATAACTTTTTATCTGTGCACAACAGTCTGATAAAAGTAAATCGAAGAAGGGATATGGAGATGAACATTTATCATTCTATACATACAATGACGTTACAGCGGAAGATCTTGCTGGAGAAAGTAAGCAGCTATCGAAGTCTGCTGTATGGCTTGTCTGACAGATATGGAACAGGCAGCTATCGAAAATCAGAAAATGAATACTATTTTTACATGTACACACCGCAGGGCGTGATAATAAGCCTGCGGGCCGCACGAAACTGCGGTTTTATCAAATTAACAATCAATCTCAATTCGCTGCTCTATATGGAGATACAGAGAGTAGCATTATTCAGCCCGTGCCGAGATTATATGAGAACACTGGACTGCAATCTGCGCGATATACTGCGGGATGCACAGCTCGGCGCACCGGAGACCTTCATGTTTGCGCGGGTGGATTTCAGTGTGAACGCCCAAACGCCGGACCCGCTCGCATATATTGCGCTAGCGCACAGAGGCGGTGTGCCGAACGGCTTCAAGCAGACCTATCCGCGGTTTGACAACAAAAAGCGGAATAAACCGATTCATTACGCCTATTCTTACGATTTAAAACACAGCACAGAGGATTATGCCGTTTCTCTGTACTCCAAGGCAGACCAACTGCGGGACGATTACAATGCGCAATTCACCGACTATCAGGATGCGCAGGGCATGCTCCGGTTTGAGGCGAAATACGGCGCCGCCATGCTGCAAAAGCACTTTGGCATAACCGATCTGTCGTATTCACCGGAATTGCTGTACCGGTTCCTGCAGGAATCATCGTGTATCCTGTGCAAAGCTATGCAGGACTGCTTTCCGGCGGGAACATATTACTCGCTTGCGGCGGTGCAGGAGCAGCTTGCCCAAGCGGGAAAATCCGTGCAGAGGGAGCGGCTGGGCACATGGATTGCGCAGACCTCACGCATGGGCAGCGCCTGCAAGGCACGCCGTGCGCTTTGCGCGGAACTTTCCGGCTCGCAGTATGATGCGCTGATGAAATATCAGCGCGCAAGCGGGATCAATCCGGTAACAATCGGCCGCAAGTGGAAACAGCGGGCACTGCCGAGTCTGCAGAGTGTGTTCGGCTTTGCCGAATAACCGGGGTATCTAACAATCGGACAACGAATCCCATAGGAATCGTACAACACAGAACGCAGGCAGGCGAAACTCCTGCGTATCGTGCAACAATTCTGGCTTTTCTTCATTTTCACTTTGGTACGAACACGGTACAATAATGCCAGTAGGGAAACCGATGAAATTCGGCCGACACGAGTAAAGAAGGGAGAATGAAAATGAAACGCAAACGGATATATGCATGGTTTATCACTGTGGCAATGCTGCTGACGATGCTGCCGTCAGCTTTTGCCGTATCATTTGCGGACACCCGCGGACACTGGGCGGAAGACGAGATCAACCGCTGGAGCGACCGCGGTGTCATTCAGGGCCACGACGGCGATTTTGAGCCGAACAGCCCGATAACAAGAGCAGATATGGCGGTTATAATAGACCGCGTAATGGACTACCAGACTAAGGCGGAGAACAACTTCGCTGATCTGGGTACGGCGTACTACACCGACCCGATCCTGCGTGTAGCGCAGGCGGGCGTTATGCAGGGTGACGGCAAAAATGTTCGCCCGAAGGCGAATATCACCCGCGCAGAGGTCGTCAAACTGCTCGATAACATGATTTCGGATTACATCACCGAATCCGGCACGGCAACGCCCAAGGGTACCGGTATTGTCATCGTCAAGGCATCCGGCGTTACGCTGAACAAGGCCAAGCTGAGCAGCACGGTCGTTCTCGGCGGCAAGGCAGGCGAAGTGAAGGTGACCGACTGTGAGATTACCGGCAAGGTTGTCAAGATCCACAACTCTGCTCTGGTGACCAGCGGCAGCACGAGTACGGGCGGCTCGACCGGTGGTTCTTCCGGCGGTTCCTCTGGCGGCGGCTCGTCTGCACCGGCGGCACCGAGTGCATACCCGCTCCCCAAGGGACAGGAAACGTCCAAGAGCCTGGGCGTATTCAACTACGATATGACGTATGCCGTTACGCTGACCGCACAGGACGGTGCGGACATCTACTACGAAATCGCGGAAGGCAAGGACAAGGCGCCTGTACCGACGACCAAGAGCAAAAAGTTTGAAACCTATCAGTATGGACAGATCGAGATCACCCAGCCGACCGCAAGTGCGGATGGTCCGGTCACCAAGACCTATAACGTCAAGGCGATCGCGGTGAAGAACGGCAGAACCAGCAGTGTTGCAAACTGAAACTACGATGTTACCAGCATTCCGCACCACGAGCTGAAGGTAGGCGCACCCAAGGACTGGAACGGCAATGATGTTCCGGATGTAACGCTCATTCAAGATTACGACAGCGATAAGATGTATCTGGTAGAAGGCACCAACCGCGCAATGGTTCTGGATGCCGGCTACTTTGATGCAAAGGACGCGGCAAACCTGTACGAGACCGCACGAAAGATCGTCGGCGCAGGCAAGCCGATCGACCTTATCATCGGTCACCCGCACCCGGACCACGTGCAGATGACGCATCAGTTCCTGTGTACAGAAAACGAGGCATTGGGCGCTAAGGTTTATGTCAACGAGCGCGGTATTGAGGTGCTGCGTGATTATGTCAAGCAGTTTGGCGTAGCCTCCGGCATGTTCACAGATGAGGCCGCTGCAAGCGCAGCCTATGATGCACAGTTGGCAACGCTGAAAAACGGCGACGTTTACGACATGGGCGGCACCAAGTTCAACGTAATCGAGCTGCCGGGCCATCAGGTAGCAGGCATTATGCTGTTTGATACCGCGACCGGCAATCTGTTCACGACCGATCAGGTCGGCAACAACCGTGCACACATCACGGATTCGTTCTGGATGCAGTTCGCAAACCTGTCTTCGACGTTCTTCGCGGACTCGATGGACGTGTATCTGTCCTCTCTGCAGATCGCACTGGAGCGCGTTGACAGCCTCGGCACGGTAAAGCGCATTCTCACCGGTCATAACGATGTTGTACTGGACGGCACAGCAAGCTATCTGGATATCCTGCAGACGGCTGTACAGAAGGTTGTTGACGAGGGCACAGATGCTATGACGCCTACTCTGCGCACGCTGGACAGCATTAACGGCTACTTCGAGAACACCAAGACCGTGGTCGTCGGCGACCGCCTGAAGGACATCAACTGGGTCGGCATCAATGTCAACCTGCAGAATTACCTGTCCGACGGCTATCGCAACGGCAACGAAGATAAGATTGCAGACCTGTCCAATCTGTCCGTACACAAGCAGGGCGAGAAGGGCAACCTGCTGTGGGATGATCCGAATTTCGGCATTAATGTAAACTGGCAGTACCCGACGAATGGCACCAAGCCGACCCGCAAGACCACGACCAGCTTTGTCGCTGAGGTGGACGAGAATACGACCTCGATCGAGATCGTTCCGACCGCAGCTTCCTCCGGTGCGAAGATCACCGTGAACGGCAATGCAGTAGAGTCCGGCAAGGCTTATCAGGGCACACTCACCGGCGGTACTACGCGCTTCGTTATCAAGGTAACGGCGAAGAACGGTTCGGACAGCAAGAACTATACACTGAACGTCAGCAAGAAGAACAGCAATCAGGTCGCAGCACCGTACACCTACACGGATTATGACAGCTATACCGACCCGTACTATCCGGATACGCCGGGTACCTTCACGGTAACGCAGTACATAGCGCTGTTCTCGGATACCGAGGGTGCTGAGATCAAGTACACAGTAGATGGTTCTGACCCCAAGACTTCGGATACGGCGAAGGTTTTTGATCAGACCAAGTTCAAGGCTGATTCTGGTTTCGGCGGTGCAGAAGTGAAAGAACTGATCACCATCGGTGCAGATACGGATAACTGGGACGGTACTGCAAAGCAGACCAAGGTAGAACTGAAAGCCTATGCCTCTAAGGAAGGCATGGAGGATAGCGATGTTGTAACCTTTACCTACACGATCGATCGTATGTCCAAACTGGAGCACAAGAGCCGTCTGATGTACGATATGGACAGCATGAAGGTTTGGAGCGTCATTGATTACGACAGCGATAAGATGTATCTGATCAAGGGCTCCAAGGGTGCACTGCTGATCGACGCAGGCATGGCATCGGCAGGCGCAAATAACCTGTATGAATACTGTAAGCAGCTGGCAGGTACGGATAACATTGATGTTTACATTTCGCATGGTCATCCGGATCATACCACACAACTGGGCGATTTCGTTCAGGCAAGCCGCAAGGTCTACATCAACGAAAAGGATATCCCGATGGCGCTGAAGTATGTGAACGATAAAACCGTAACAGCAGACGATTTTACCTGCATCAGCGAAGGCTATCAGTTTGATCTCGGCGGTGTTGTACTGGATAACTACGACATTCCGGGACATACGCCGGGCTGCATGATGCTGCGCGACAAGGCACACAACATTCTTTATTCGTCCGATCAGCTGGGCTGTAACCGCCGCAGCGTTGCAGATTCGCTGACTCTGGTAAATAATGACGTTCGCGTACTGTTTTCAAGCCTGCGCATCTTCCGCGATAAGGTAACTGCACTGGCGGAAGCGGGCGAGATCGACCTCGACAAACTGGTCGTCTGGAGCGGCCATGATGACTACGAGATTCATGATCTGCTCGGTCATCTGGATACGCTGATCACCGCTGCACAAAACATCGTGGACTACGGTCCGGAAACTGCTATGCGTACTTCGGTACGCAATACCGGCGGCTCGGACGGCGCTTCTTTCGCGGGCGACCGTTATGCAAACGGCGGCACCGGACACTTCATCTGCATGAACGGCAGCAAGGCGAACGTTCTGGCAGGCGAGGATTACACCGCAGTAGACGAACTGGACAAGAAATACCGTTCGGACTATTCGGGCGGCATGTCCGGTGCAAGCCGCGCGGTGCAGGGCGTGTGCATCCGTGCGCTGGCCATGAGCGGCGATACGCTGTTCCGGTTCTTTGAGCGGTTTGATCAGCTGGTGTGAGCAATAACAAAAGGCTCCTGTGTCACAAGACACAGGAGCCTTTTGCACCACTGCGGAGGGACACAGCGGCGCTGTCTAACGGCAGCAGCGCACGGGGAGTCGGACGTTATGCGCCGATGCCGAGAGGCGAAAAGATAAGGTACATGATCGCAACAACTGCCGCACCGGCAATCGCCCAGACCTTGCCGCTCTTCCAGGGGGTCATATCCATGACCTTGGCATCCGGCATCTCCCACGCCAGCTGACGCGGACTTACCTTGATGCAGATTGCATAGATGATACACTCGAGAACGAACAGTGCGAATACAACATACAGATAGTGGAACCGGCTGAAGAACGGGATGACCTTGGTCAGACCGTACAGCACGATGTGGACCGGAATAACGATCTTCGGGGCGATAGCAGGCGCTTTTTTGCTCAGCAGACCGAACAGGACAGCGGTCAGCAGCGGCATGGAGAAGAAGCCCCAGCACTCATTGATGAAGTTCATAATGCCGGTGCCGAAGAACATAACGAACGGTGCAATGGCGATGGAAACCACGCCGACAATCGTACCGAAGATCTGGCCGACCTTAACAACCTTGTTGTTGGAGGCCTGCTTGCCCCAGATGGGCTGCCAAACGTTCAGCGTGAAGATGGTGGATGCGGAATTCAGCACCGAGTTGAACGAGGACAGGATCGCGCCGAACATAACGGCTGCGAAGAAGCCCATCAGCGGCTTGGGCAGCACTTCCATAACGAGAAGCGGGTAGGCCTGGTCAGCCGCCATGCCGACCGAGGTGTCCATCTGGCCGTTTGCAGCCAGCAGCTGGAACGCGATGATGCCCGGCAGAACGATGACAAATACGTCAAGGCACTTGAAGAAGCCGGCCCAGATCGCGCCCTTCTGGCTCTCAGCGAGGTTTTTGCCGCCGAGCGAACGCTGGATGATGGACTGGTTGGTCGCCCAGTAGAACAGGTTGTTGACGAACATACCGGTCAGCAGCAGCGGCCACGGTACTTCCGGCGGAAGTGCGTTCGGCGCGGACCATGCGTTCATCTTTTCCGGCGTTGCGGAGATGAGGTGATCCAGACCGGCCATGAAGCCGCCGCCGTCCAGCTTGCCGAGGGCAAGAATGCCGAGGATCGGGATAGCGAAGCCGCCGATGATCAGACCGACGCCATTGATGGTATCCGAGTAGGCAACAGCTTTCAGGCCGCCGAATACGGCATAGCACATGCCGATAATGCCGGTGCCGATACAGATAATGGTGATGGCGCTGAAATAGCTGATGCCGAACATACTCTCGAGGTCGAAAATCTTAACCAGTGCGACCGCACCGGAGTACAGAATGGTCGGCAGCATGGTAACGACATATGCGATCAGGAACAGAAGCGAGAACAGGCGCATGGTGAAGGTATCGTAGCGCATCTCGAAGAATTCCGGGATGGTTGCGATGCCGCCGCGCAGCAGCTTGGGCAGGAACACGAACGCCAGCACGATCAGCGCGAACGCCGAGGTGGCCTCCCAGGCCATCGTACTCATGTTGCCCGCAAATGCCTGTCCGTTCGTGCCGACAAGCTGTTCTGCGGAAAGGTTGGTCATCATCAGAGAACCGGCGATAACGATGCCGGGCAGTCCGCGGCCTGCGAGAAAGTAGCCTTCCTTGGTGGACAGGTCGTCATCGCGTGTTTTCCACCACGAGAGCACCGCGACAAGCACGGTGAACGCGATAAAGGTTGCGACAGTAAATGCCATTTTGTTGTTTCCCCCTTGTTTTTTAACTGTGTGGGCTGATTTTTGGGCGCAGAAAACCGCCTCCCCCTTTGAAGAGGCGGTTTTCCGCATTTTTATTTCGTTGGAATACAGAGATTCGGTCACTGGCCCAGGCGCTTTTCTACCTCAGCGCGGCGTTCTGCGGCGTTGTCAGCCGTTACAACGGTAGCATCAGTTGCAATGAACTCGTCCAGCTTTTTGCCGTTGAGCGCATCGACTGCGGCCTGCACGCCGAGATAACCAACATCGTAGCCGTCAACGGCGACGGTCATGGTCTCCTGTCCGGCAAGAATAGCATCAATGCCCGCCAGATTGCCGCCGACGCCGACAAAGATGGTGTCCTTGTATGCCGGAAATGCGGCTGCGGCACGGGCGGCACCGGCTGCCATATCATCGTTATTAGCTACGATGATAGCAACGCCTTCCGGATGTGCCTGAATGATGGCCTCCATGCTGGTAACAGCCTTGTCGGCTACGCCGTCTGCGTACTGGGTTTCCGCAGAGAGATATTCGCCGCCAGCTTCTGCAATGCCCTGCTTAAAGCCTGCAATGCGTGCCTCCGAGGTGGAGTCGCCTTGCACACCCATGATGCCGATGGCGGTAATCTTATCCCAGCCCTTATCCTTTGCCGCCTCAACAGCAGCCTTGCCGCCCATTGCGGCCAGCTCCTCGTTGTTGAAGCCGACAAAGCTGAGCACCTTGTCCGACGGAATCGCAGTGTCGATCGCCACGATTGGCAGGTCGGTATTTGCAATCTGGGTCGCTACGGTTTCGGCCTGCAGCGGAGAAACGACCATGGCGTCGCAGTCGTTCGCGCTGAGCGTGGTTTCGATCATGGAAAGCTGCTCGTCATATGCGGTCTCCGAGCTCGCGCCCAGAACATCGACCGTAACGCCCAGATCTTCACCGGCCTGCTTGCAGCCGTTGCCGACATACTGCCAGTATTCGGATGCGAGCGTTTTCAGAATGACCTTGATATGGTAATCCTGCTGTGTGGTCTGGTCGGCAGTGTCACCGCCGTTATTTGTCTGTGCGGTGCTGCCGCCGCAGCCTGCGAGAGCGCTCATCATCAACGCGCCGGATACCAATGCAGCGAGTAATCTCTTTTTCATAATCGTTCCTCCGAAATCAGGTAATAACAGATATTAAAATAGAAAAGAAATGCTATCAGAAGATTCTTGGGGATATGCTGTTGATGGAATTATTCGTAATCCACCCACGCGGAACCCTTGTCTGCGGATTCCACGCACTTTTCGATCCACTTGATGCCCTGTGCGCCGGCCTTGACATCCGGATACCAGAAGTCGCCGTAAGCGCCCTTGTCCGCGTCAGCCATAGCAACTGCGAAGCGGGCATACAGGTTGCTCCACGCCTCGAACAGACCCTCGGCATGGCCGCCGCCGATGCGATCCTCGACACGCGCCTCGTCGGTCAGGTAGCCCGCGCCGCGCTCGAGCACGCGGGACGGCTCACCCTCGATCTCGTACAGCATCTGGTTCGGACGCTCATCATCCCACTCGAGGGATGCCTTGGAGCCGACCACGCGGATCTTGTGGTAGTGGCGTGCGCCGCTGTTGATCGAGCTTGCCCAGCAGTATACCTGAGCGCCTGCCTGTACGTTTTCGCTGCCCTTGAGGTTCATGATAACGAAGGCGTTGTCCTCCAGCTCGCGGCCCTCAACGAAGGAACGCTTGGTGCACATCAGGTTGTCGATCTTCATGTCCGGGATCATCGCCTCGATGATGAACAGCGGATGCGTGCCGACATCACCGAGTGCGAAGGACGGGCCTGCCTTGGACGGGTCAAAGCGCCACTTTGCGGACGGAACCTTGTCCTCAATCTTGAAGTTGTAGCCGCCAAACGCGAAACTCATGTTGATAACGCGGATCTCACCGAGATCGCCGTTTTTGATCATCTGGCGTGCCTGCTGGATGAGCTGATGACCGGAGTAGCCGTAGGTCACGCCGACAACGCGGTGTTTCTCCTCGGCCAGCTTGACCAGCTCGTCCGCCTGCTCGGAAGTGAAGCACAGCGGCTTCTCGCAGACAACGTGCAGACCGGCTTCGAGAGCAGCCTTGCAAACCTCGTAGTGCATGCCGTTCGGCGTTGCGATGGAAACCGCCTGCACGCCGTCCGGACGCTTGGCCTCCTCAGCGAACATGGTCTTGTAATCCGGATAGCAGCGGTCCGGATCAACATGCAGCTGCTTGCCGAAGTCCTTGCCGCGCTCGGGATCGATGTCGAACGCACCGGCAACCAGTTCGAAGTTGAAGTCGCGCAGTGCCGCCGAGCGATGGATGTAGCCAATCTGGCTGCCGCGGCCGCCGCCGACCATGCCCCAGCGAATGGGATTTTCTACTCGTTTTTCACCGTAATACATAAAGAATCCTCCTTAAAAACTACATGAATATTAAATTATTGTGTTTGAACTATTGAGAGAGTGGAGCGGGAGCACGGGAGAGAAGGGCCGTGCTCCTCGCTCGGGTGTGATCAGATTTCGTAGCCGACCGATTTCAGGTAGTCCACGCTGGCCTTGACATCACGCAGGCTGGTGTCCGAGTTGCGCGGATCGCGCTCCTGCTCAATGGTGATGTAACCGGAATAACCGATATCTGCAAGCGCCTGCTTGATGGCCGGATAGTCGAGCGAACCCGTGCCGATGGGGCACATCGCGCCCTTGCCGCAGCCGTCGAAGAAGCGGATGCGCTCGCCGAGTACTTGACGGTAAACGGTTTCGTTTACGTCCTTGAAGTGGACGTAATCCAGCTTGTCAGCATATTTTTTGAGGTACTCCACCGGGTCCATGTGCGAGTAATACAGATGGCCGGTATCCAGACACAGACCGGCGACCTCATACGGAATATCGCGCACGACCTTTGCAATCTCGTCGGAAAATTCAATGTAGCCGCCCGCGTGCGGATGGATGACCGGGCGCACACCCCATTTGTTCGCGCGTTCACATACAGCGCGGACGTTGCCCATGAAGCGCGCCCATTCCTCGTCCGACAGACGCGGTGCCGTGTCCGGATGGCCTGCGGCGTAGTCGCGCTCGTCGTGTCCCCAGTCCATAACGGTCATGTACGGCGTGGGGAACTTCTGGCCGTCGTGGGTCTTGAGTACCGGCAGCTTGGGGTCGGTGATCAGGCGGCAGATGTCGTCAACCGCGTGCAGCACGCTCTCCTGATTGTCCGCATCGAGCAGATCGTGGAAAATGGTGCCTGCTACGATGGCGAGACCGTTCTTTTTCAGCTCATTTGCGACCAGCTCGGCATCGATGGGCAGGTAGCCGTAGGGGCCAAGCTCGATGGCGCTGTAACCGGCTTTGCCGGCTTCCTCCAGTACGCGCGTCCAGGGAGGTAAATACGGATTCTTGGGGTCGTCTACACCCCAGCAGCAGGGTGCACCACAGATTTGAATGCTCATAATTGAAAACTCCTTTCGAGGTTTAATCGAAGTTTTTGTTCTTTTTGATGATTTCATTATACTATTTCGGACGATAATATGTTTCTTTCTTCTTGCGTTTTGTTTTGCGGAAAATATTGAAATATTGCACAAAAAGCAGGGGGAGCAATTTGGTTTATACGGATTCTTGCGGTCTGTGCAAAAATACGCTATACTATACTCATATTTACACAGGGGGAAAGAGCATGGCGGAAGAAATACGTTTTGTATCCGGTCAGATGCCGAGTCTGCTGTACGCCACCAAGCAGATCGTAGCGGCATCGGCTATCACGCGCGCCATTCATCGGCACGAGCGCTTTACGGAAATGCTGTATGTTTATCAGGGGGCCGGACAGTACATCGCAGGCGGCTACAGCTATCCGATCCGCACGGGTGATATCTTACTATATAATCAAGGTGATCTGCATGAGGTCACCTCGTCCCTGCAGCACGAGATCGGCACATTCTGCTTTGGCATTTCCGGTCTGCAGCTGCGCGGACTGCCGGAAGGGCATTTCACCAAGGCGGAAAACGGGTTTGTGCGTCCGGCGATGGACGAGATCGACCACATGCAAGCACTCAGCGAATTGATTTACGAGCATGCGGAACGGAGAACGTCTTACTCGGATGAAATCGTCGCACAGCTGCTGCCGGCGCTGGTGCTGCTGTCGGCCAATCTGCCGCCGGATGCGCGCGCCGCCGATCAGCCGCATAATCTGGTGCTGGCGAACCGCATTCGGCAGTACATCGGCACGCATTTCACCGAGCAGCTGACGCTCGAGGATATTGGAGAGGCGATGTCCATGTCGCCGTATCATCTGGCGCATATTTTCAAGGAGATCACGGGTATGTCGCCCATCCATTATATGATACGCTGCCGTGTCGGTGAGGCGCAGAACCTGCTCATTTCGACCGATTACAGCGCAACGCAGATTGCCGCTATTGTCGGATATACCAATGTCAATCACTTCAACGCCATTTTTGCGAAGCTGGTCGGTCTGCCGCCGATTCGGTATCGCAGGAAGTATCTGGAGAATATGCAGGGCAGCAGACTGCAGTAGCGCAGTACCGCAACAACCGACTTTTCGTTGATATATTATCTATATATAACGGAAAGGAGGGAGAATCGTGGCGGGAAAGTGCTTTATTTGCCCCTGCTGTGGAAAAAGCAAACCGAGCACGCAACGCATCCTTCTCGGCAAAGATGCGTTGTGCTACGCCTGCGCCGAGGAGTATACCACGCTCTGTGATCGCTGCGGCGAGCGGGTATACCGCAAAGACGTACGACAAGTCGATAACCGCACAGTTTGTCCACAATGCTATGGACAAATCCATCACTAATCCCATTGAGAGCAAATGCTTTCAGTGGGATTTTCGCGTTTTGAGGAGGAAATTATGTTTGAAAATCCCAAGTATATCACACGCGGCGTGCAGAGCGAAATACCAGACGCTTTGATGCTTCTCATGTGGCAAATGATTGCTGCTATGCAGTCTTCACAAAAAGATTATCTGCAAGTGTTCATATTGACGAAAACGCCGACGGGACAGCACATCGTCCATACACAGGAACAGCCGCCGTATCGGTATGAACTTGATGTGCATTGTAAGTGCGCGATAGATGCTAAAGTGTATGTCATTGATGACAAAACGCACAGCACCATGCTGTTAGCTTCGGAGTATTAACCAACTGAAATGGAGGAATTACCAATGAAAGAAACTCGAATTTGTTCTAATTGTGGTATCGAGCACCCGCTCGATACCATGTACCAAGTAGAAGGTGACTGGCTTTGTGAAAGCTGTGCTGACCGTCTGACCGTAGTCTGCGACCACTGTAACGATCGAATCTATGAGGAAAATGCCATTGAGGACGATAACCATACGCTCTGCGATCACTGTTTTGATGAGTATTACATCCGCTGTGAGGACTGCGGCCGCATTATCAGCCGCGACCGTGCCTATTGGGATAACGATGACAACGTCTACTGCTCCTCCTGCTGGGACGAGCATAACGACATTATCCATGAATACAACTACACCCCCGATCTCGTGTTTCACGGCAAGGGCCTGCGGCACTTCGGCGTTGAGCTGGAGATTGATAACGGCGGCACGGTAAACAATAACGCTCAAAAGTTGCTCGACATCGCTAACGCTAGCGCCGAAAATCTGTACATCAAGACTGACGGCAGTCTTGATGATGGTATGGAACTTGTCACACACCCTATGACGCTGGAATACCATTTGAGCGAAATGCCTTGGGAAGAGGTGCTTCGCAAAGCGCAGAGCATGGGCTATTTGAGCCATGCCGCCGGCACCTGCGGCCTGCATGTTCATATCTCCCGTCTGGCGTTCGGCTGTACCTATGAGCAGCAGGAGGCTGCGATTGCACGCCTGCTTTACTTCGTCGAAAAGTTCTGGGCGGAACTGCTTCGCTTCAGCCGCCGCACCCAGTCCCAGATGAATCGCTGGGCGGCACGGTATGGAATCCGCCTTACGCCATCCGAGCAAATGAGCCACGCAAAGAATTCCTGCGCCGGACGTTACACAGCGGTCAACCTTACCAACTCGGATACTGTGGAAATTCGCATGTTCCGCGGTACGCTCAAGCTGAACACTCTCAAAGCCACCCTGCAGATGGTCAATCATCTCGTCGAGGTGGCTGTTTCTATGTCCGACTGTCAGGTTCAGGACATGAGTTGGTTTGATTTCCTTGACGAAATCACCGAGCCGGAACTTATCCAGTATCTCAAGGAACGCCGTTTATATGTCAATGAACCCGTTACTGCTGGCGCAGAGGAGGAATAATATGTGCAGTTTATTCGGTTTAATCGATTTTAAGGAGTGCCTGAGCACCCACACGAAGAACAAAATCTTGAACACGCTCGCCAGAGAGTGTCAAGTGCGCGGCACGGACGCGACGGGCATCGCCTACAATTTCAACGACCGTCTGCGGATTTACAAGCGTCCGATTCCCGCTCGGAAGATGAAGATTCATATTCCGCACGGTATAAATGTCGTGATGGGACATACCCGTATGACGACACAGGGCAACGCGCAGTTTAACCAGAACAATCATCCGTTTCTCGGTAAAGTTGACGGCAATTCATTTGCTCTTGCACATAACGGTGTACTCTGGAACGACAAAGAACTTCGTATAGCGGAAAACCTGCCGCTGACGAGCGTTGAAACGGACAGCTACGTTGCGGTGCAGCTTTTAGAGAAAAACAAGGCCCTCGACTTTGACAGCCTGCAGCATATGGCTGAAAAAGTCGAGGGTTCTTTCGTCTTTACCGTTCTGGACAAAGATAACTCTATCTGGTTTGTTGTCGGTGATAACCCGCTATGCGTGATGTTCTACGATGGCTATCTTATCTATGCCTCCACGCAGAAAATCCTGTGCAAGGCAATCAAAAAGCTGAAATTAAAAGCGCCCACCGATATTCTCGAACCGAAGGAGGGCGAGATTTTGAAAATCGACCGAGCGGGACAACTCACGACCGGAAGTTTCACACCGCACACGACTTTCGAGCGTTGGTGGCGTAAGTATCCGTACTATCGCAGCTACTACGAGGATACGCCCATAAATTATGACGATCTTTTCAGCGTTGCCAAGGCATTTGGCGTTTCGGCTGATGAGATACAGGCTTTACTCGACTACGGCTGCTCGGAGGAGGAGATTGAGGAAATGCTCTACGATCCGACCCTGCTCCACGAAATGACCGGCGAGCTGCTCTACGCATATTAAGAAAGGTGGTGACCCAATGAAGGTAATCAAGAACACATTGCTGTTCGGCATTAAGGTTGTCGCGGCGGTGGCGGCAGCAATCCATGTGCTGCGCGATAAAGATGTATCTAAATAACAAATCAGCCTTTTCTGTGCAAAACAGTACAATAAACTGCACAGAAAGGCTGATAGACATGAATCTGGACCAATATCCCGATGTTTTGACACTGCATGAGTGTCAGCAGATTTTGCAGGTCAGCCGCGGCACCATGCTGCGGCTTCTGCACGAAAACGAAATTCCGGCGTTCCGTGTCGGGAATCGCTGGCGTATTCAGCGCAAGGCAATGCTCGAATTCATCGAGCGTGACGAATACTGAAAACAACCGTAACGAACAGTTCCGTTTGGGTATACCTATACGGAACGCTTGGAAATCGTCCCGTTTAAGTCGGTTTTGGAGTTTTGGAACGTCCCGAAATTTCAACCGACTTAAACGGGAAATTCTTTTTTGACAGGAGAACATACTATGAAAATTGGTTATGTGCGTGTCAGCACAGAAGAACAAAATACCGCAAGACAGGAAATTATGCTCCGCGAACTCGGTGTCGATGAACTGTTCATCGAAAAGGCCAGCGGCAAGAACGCTGACCGTCCCGAACTGTGTCGTATGATGGAATATGTGAGGCGCGGTGATACTGTTATCGTCGAGTCCATCAGCCGCTTTGCCCGCAACACTCGTGATCTGCTCGATCTGGTAGAGCGTCTGACCGAAAAGCAGGTAGAGTTTGTCAGCCGCAAAGAAGCGATCGACACCACTACGCCGACCGGCAAATTTATGCTGACCGTATTTGCAGCAGTCGCAGAGCTGGAACGTGAGTATATCTTACAGCGCCAGCGAGAAGGTATCGCCATCGCTAGGGCTCAAGGGAAATATCGAGGCAGACCGGCAAAGGATTATCCCAATTTTGAGTGCGTAGTTGCTCGCTGGCGTAATGGAGAAATCACTGCGGTGCAAGCGATGAAGCAGCTCGGTATAAGCAAAACGCGATTTTATGAAAGAGCAAAGCTATTGAACAAGTAATTGAAAGCCGTATGCTTTCAGCATACGGCTTTTCTTTCACTTTGTATCTTTATGATTCATGGCACTGATAACCGTTTTCAGTATGGATTCCAGATACGGAAGCTGCCCGGGTGTTACACTCTCCACCATCGGAGAAAGTGCTTTGAGCATCCCTAGCTTATCGTTTTTCTCCTGTTTTCCGAACAGAATATAGTCAGTGGATAGACTGAGCGTAGTTGCAATACGGCATAGTGTCGGCACGGACATACCCTTGGTTCCCAGTTCAATATCTGCACAAAACTTGGGGGTAATATCCAGTTTTTCAGCAAATTGCTCGCGTGTCAGTCCTAAATATTCGCGTTGCTTGCGGATACGTCCTCCGATAGCCACCCAGTCCATGCTGTTCCTCCGTTCATTCTTTCTATTTAGTGTACCCCGTACAGTTGTAATGAAAAATGAACTTTTAGGGTGGAAATATATAAACTTATAGCGTATAATGGAAGTAACTCACAGGGGGCACCGCCCCACAGTATGTACCAGTCAACAAAAGTGGACACGAAAAATATTATTTTTAAAATTTAATTTTCAAAAGTAGACACCATCTATATTTTTATCAACTATGTATAT
>QEKJ01000017.1 GCA_003096535.1 Agathobaculum butyriciproducens
TCTTCCTTCTTTACCAGACCGGTGATCTCGGCATCTTCGACCTTGGTCAGTTCTTCAGCGGAAATTTCGCCGGCTTCAAACTTGCTGCGAGCTTCATGGATAGCCTTTGTGCGCAGGAAGCTACCGACAATATCATAACGATAAGGAGCGGGATTTTTCATAGGATGTTGTCCTTTCTGATCTATGCAATGAGCAGTGGCTCGTTTATTTTATGATATTAGTATAGAGGCTGATGCCCCCTTTGTAAAATACGATAAACTCGTCATTGTTCATAGTTTGAAACTATAGACAGTGGTTCAACGCAAACGTTCATCTGCCATTTATATACCATATCATTTCCGGGAAATTATATTATGAGAAAGCCAAGAAAGCGGCTCGAGTTAACGTACCGAAAGTGAAAAACGTTTCGCTAAAGGCTTGCTTCCGGAGATTTGGACGGCAGCGTTTTATGCATATAGCACAAAATATTTCTGTGCAAATTAAGTAAAATGCTATATTTGTGAAAAATCCAAAAATCGTCCCCCCATATGTGAAGATTGTGTGTTTTCCTATGTGCAGCAGTTTGATAAAATAATGACAATAAAATGACACATGAGGAGGGAAGAACAGCATGGAGTATGTACTGGAAATGAAAGATATCAGCAAGACCTTCCCCGGCGTGAAGGCGTTGGATCATGTGCAGCTTCAGGTTAAGCCCGGCGAGGTACACGCTTTAATGGGCGAGAATGGTGCCGGTAAATCCACTCTGATGAAAATTCTGATGGGTATTTACACAAAGGACAACGGCGGTGAGATCATCTTTAACGGTCAGCCGTACCATGTATCCAATCCGAAAGAAGCCATGGATCACGGTGTTGCGATGATTCATCAGGAGCTCAATCCGATTCTGGATATGTCCGTGTATGAAAACATCTTCGTCGGCCGTGAGATCCGCAAAAACGGTCTGGTCGATGCAAAGGCTGAGATCGCAGAGGCTGAAAAACTCATCAAGGAGTGCGGCCTGCACGTTTCTCCGAAAGAAAAGCTGCGCAACCTAACCGTTGCACAGTGCCAGCTGATCGAGATCATCAAGGCAATTTCCATTAACGCAAAGGTCATCGTCATGGACGAGCCGACAGCCGCCATCACCGACCGCGAGGTCGAGCTGCTGTTCGAGCATATCCGCAGCCTGACCGCTAAGGGCGTTGCCATTATCTATATTTCGCACCGTATGGACGAGATCTTCTCCATCTGCGACCGTGTCAGCGTTTACCGCGACGGTCAGTACATCGGTTCGGGCGACACCAAGGACCTCGACGAGGCTCAACTCATCAAAATGATGGTCGGCCGCGAGATTACCGATGTATTCCCCAAGCTGGAGGCGAAGATTGGCGATGTGATCTTTGAAGCAAAGAACATCGTCCGTGCCGACAACAAGGTAAAGGGCGTCAGCCTTTCCGTCCGCCGCGGCGAGATCCTCGGCATCGGCGGTCTGGTAGGCGCGGGCCGCAGTGAGCTGGTCGAGGGCATCTTCGGTATGCACGAGCTGGCCTCCGGCGAGATCTTCGTCAAGGGCAAGCAGGTCAAGGTCCATTCTCCGAAGGACATCATCAAGGAGGGCGTGGCCCTCATCACCGAGGACCGAAAAGTCACCGGTCTGAACCTCAGCGGCTCGGTAAACGACAATATCGCCATGGTAGCCATCAAAAAGCTGCTCAGCCACGGCCTTTACAACAAGAACAAGGCACGCGCCGCTTCCATGGAGTACATCAAAAAGCTGAACATCAAAACTCCTTCCGGCGACCAGATTACGGGCAACCTGTCCGGCGGCAACCAGCAAAAGATCGTTATCGCCAAGTGGCTGCTGAACGACCCGGATGTCATCATCCTCGATGAGCCGACCCGCGGCATCGATGTCGGCGCCAAGCGCGATATTTACCTGCTGCTCGGCAAGCTGGTACAGCAGGGCAAGGCCGTTATCATGATCTCGTCCGAGATTCCCGAGCTGATGGGGGTCTGTGACCGCATCATGGTAATGTGCGAGGGTAATCTCTCCGGTGAGGTACAGCGCGATGCGTTCTCGCAGGAACGTATCATGACACTGGCCTCCGCGATTGAAGTATAAGGAGAAAAGAGAAATGAAACAGAAAAATATCAAGGGATTGATCAGCGAATACTTCATTTTCCTGATCTTCATTGCACTGGTCGTTGTGCTTACCTGCCTGAAGCCCAGCTTCATCGCACCGACCAACCTCGTGAACATTCTCAAACAGGCTTCCATCAACGGCATTCTGGCGTTCGGCATGATGTTCGTCATCATCGCAGGCGGCTTTGATATGTCGGTCGGCTCCACCGTTGCATTCACCGGCATTCTGGCCGCGCTGCTCGGCAAGGGCGACCTGCCGCTCATCGTTCCGCTCGTTGTTGCGATGCTGGCCGGTCTGGCTGTCGGCATGGTAAACGGTATCGGCGTTGCCATCGGCGATTTGCCCCCGTTTATTATGACACTCGGCTCGATGACGGCAGTTCGCGGTCTGGCTCTGCTTACCTCCAACGGCAAGCCGATCACCGGCATCAGCAAGGAATACAAGGCGGTCGCTGCCTCCTCTATCGCAGGCATCCCGATGCTGTCCGTCTTTCTTGTGATCGTTATCATCATCTGTGCATTCGTTCTGTCCAAAACGGTTTACGGACGGCGTGTTTATGCCTGCGGCGGCAATCTTCAGGCGGCCCGCGTTTCCGGCATCAACACCACTGCCATCCGCATTTCCACGTTCGCCATTGCCGGCCTGCTGGCTGGTCTGTGCGGCTTCCTGATGACCTCCCGCGTTACCATCGGCCAGCCGACCGCAGCTGAGAGCTATGAGATGGATGCCATCACGGCGTGCGTTGTCGGCGGCGTATCCATGACCGGCGGTGTGGGCAAGCCGTGGGGCGTTGTCATCGGCTGTCTGCTCATCACCGTTATTGCAAACGGTCTGGACATTATGGGCGTATCGTCCCACTGGCAGAAGATCGTCAAGGGCGTTATCATCGTGGTAGCTGTCCTGATCGACGTAAAGGGAAAGACTAAGAAAAACTGATTTTTGCTGATAAAGAGGCAGCGGGAGTGCTTAGCGCTCCCCTCTCCTCTTCATCATATTCACAACGTCTCTAAGGAGGAAAAAGAAAATGACAAAGAAGAGATTTCTCGCTATGCTGCTTACCGGTGCCATGACTCTGAGTCTGGCTGCCTGCGGCGGTACTTCCACCGGTTCTGATGCAGGCACCGATTCCGGTGCTGATTCCGGCAGCGATTCCTACAAGATCGCCCTCATCCAGCAGCACCAGACCAACGCATTCCAGATTGCCGTATCCGAGGCTGCTGAGGCCAAGGCTGACGAGCTGGGCGTTGACCTGACCATCCTGAGTGCCGATCAGGACGCAGCTACCCAGATCAGCCAGATTGAGCAGTGTGTATCCGAGGGCTATGATGCCATCCTGTTCGAGCCTGTTGATCCGGACGGCCTTGCTGATGCTGCAAAGTCCGCAGCTGATTCCGGCGTTGTTATGATCAACATCATCTCTGCCTGCACCGACTGGCAGAACAACGGCATCTCCGCTGTTTCCTACGGCAACAACGTAAAGGCCGGCGAAACCGAGATGGAGCAGGTTGCAAAGCTCCTCAACGGCAAGGGCAACATCGCTATCCTGACCGGCCCGTCCGGCGATGCAGGCGGTCTGCAGCGCATGGAAGGCTATGAGAACATTCTGAAGAACTATCCCGAGATCAAGCAGGTCGTTGCACCGGCTGACTGCCAGTGGGACACCGCAAGCGCTCAGTCTACCGTTGAGAGCTGGCTGTCCGCTTACGATCTGGACGCAATCGTTTGTGAGAACGACGGCATGGCAGTAGGCGCCGGCAACGCAGCAGGTGCAAACTCCGGTATCGTTATCGCAGGCGTTGACGGCACGCCGGACGGCTTCGAAGCTATTCAGGATGGCCGTATCTCCGGTACAGTTTCTCAGAACGGCGGCGCTATGGCTGCAAACGGCATCGAGGCTGCTGTTAAACTGCTCAAGGGCGAAACCCTCGATACCACTGAGATCGTAACCGACAACACCTGGATCGACTCCAGCAACGTTAAGGATTACGAGTAATTTCTTGAAAATACTTTGCAAATCCTTGCAAACAGTGTTATTATGAATAAGAAAAAGGGAAAACGGTTACGTTTTCCCTTTTTCCTATCAACAAGTAAAATCTGTTTTCCTAAAATTACCTTCAAAGGGGAATATGTATGTTAAGGGTCGTACTGGCAGATGATGAAAAAAAGGTCCTGCTGCTGATGTGCAAGCTGATTGACTGGGAAAGTCTTGGCTTTGAGATTGTCGGCATGGCAAGCGACGGTATGCATGCGCTTGAGATGATACGCGACAAACAGCCGCATTTGCTCGTAACCGATATCCGGATGCCGGGCTTTGACGGCATTGATCTCATCCGTCAGGCAAAGCAGATACAGCCGGGGCTGCATTTTATCGTTGTCAGCGGTTATGCCCAGTTTGAATATGCGCAGAACGCACTGAAATACGGTGTAGAGGGTTATCTGCTGAAGCCGCTCAAGGTGCAGGAGATGACCGATCTTCTCACCGGACTTAAGGGCAAGCTCAGCGAGCAGGCTACGATTGAGTACCGTTTGAAGAAAAGCGATGAGCGTGAACAGGAGCGCATCATTGACACGCTGATAGGCGAGATACACGGCGATGTCCGTACCTCCAGTGCGGTGCGGTCGTTCAATCTGGAATACGGTCTGCCATCCAACGGCTGTTATTTCGCCGCTATTGTCAAGCCGGATATTCCATCAGCATGGAAGAACCCGGATGGCGTGCACGCCATGATGAAGCACGCACTTGAAATCGTCCGGCAGGAGCTTGGACAGCTCAAATGCGGCTTTGCCGCAGCCATTCGAAGAGAAGGTGTCGCTGTTGCGGCCTATCTGCCGGAGTACCAGCCGGTTGAGGTCAAGCAATGCTTCACCAAAATACGTAAGGAAATAGAAAAGCAGCGCGATCTGTTCTGGGGCATCCGTGCGACAATCTGCCTTGGCAGCCGATGCTCTGCTGCCGATGCGCTTGGCGCTTCTATGCGCGAGGCGCTCTGGCTGTGTATCGATCGTCTGTGTCATACTCCGGTCTGGCGCGATGCGGAGACTGATATCCCTGATTTTCACGCATATTACACGATGGACAGCAGCTGTAAGCGCCGTTTTCAGGAAGCCGCCGAATATCTGAACAAGGAGCAGTACATCGGTGAACTCGAGGACAGCTACCGCGATGTTATGTCCAGGCAGCCGCTTTGGGGAAAGATGCTGGAGGACTGGTTTCTTGAGATCCTCACGGCGATGCGTTACGGAATGCAGCGGAACGGCGAGACCGACAACAGCTTCTATCAGCGCATGATAGACGGCTTGTGGCAGGCCATCAACGCACAGGAGCTGTTCCGCTTGCTGCACGATGATATGTGTGGCGAAATAGATCGTCTGCGCAACGAGCGCATGCTGCGCGAGGCGCGTCCGATTACGGATGCCAAACGCTTTATTCAGCAGCACTATCAGGAGGCGCTGCGCCTTGAGGATGTAAGCAATGCGGTCGGCTTTAATGCAACATATTTTTCCGCCATGTTCAAAAAGGAGACCGGCCAGAATTTTATGGATTATTTAACTGAACTGCGCATGAACAAGGCCAAGGAGCTGCTATGCAGTGATGAAAACTCTGTGCAGGACGTCGCTGATCAGATCGGCTACCGTGATTTGAAATATTTTTCGCGACTGTTCAAGAAAACGACGGGCATCAGTCCTTCCGAATACAAAAAGCTTTACAGGTAGGTGTCGTTTATGTGGCTGACAACACAATGGAAACTGCACCGGGCACTCCGCCGCTATGGCAGAGACGGCGATGTGGATGCCGTCCTCGGCGCAGGCTGGAGCCGCTCCCGCGAGATTTTTGCGTTCTTCCGGGAAATCGTAGATCGTCTGCACGGTGAGGAGATCACTCGCCTGCGGCAGAAGCAGGCCGAATATCTGGCATTGCAAAACCAGATCAACCCGCATTTTCTGTATAATGCACTCGAGGCTATCCGTTCGGACGCTCTGCTGGCGGATTGTGCGGATATTGCGGAAACCACCGAAGCGTTAGCTACGTTTTTTCGCTATACCATATCAAATGTACAGGAATATGTCACATTTTCGGATGAACTGGACAATGCAGAAAACTATTTCACCATCCAGCGCTGCCGCTTCGGCGACAAACTCGAAATGGAGCTTGAAATGGAAAATGAAGATCTGCTTGAGGCGAGAATGCCGAAGCTCATTCTCCAGCCGCTCGTAGAAAACGCTGTCGTACATGGTCTGGAAGGCAAAATCGGACATGGCATCGTATATATCTCCATTGAAAACAGTGCCAATACATTGTTCCTGCGCGTAAAGGACAACGGAGTCGGCATGCCCGAGGAGCAGGTCATGCTGCTCAACGAAGAATTTGTCCATGGCAGCCCAGCCTCCGGCGATAAAAAACGCGGCGGAATCGCGCTGCGCAATGTTAACAGCCGTATTCGGCTGATGTTCGGCGAAGATTACGGTCTTCGCGTTTTCAGTGCAACGGGCATCGGTACGGAGTGCTGCGTCACGATGCCGCTGCTGATGCAGGGAGACTGACATGAAAGAAGAGCTTATTCGCATCGAGCATGGCTATTTTCACAGCGAGAGCGGGCAGTACCAGTTTGATGTTTCCATCGCACACGGCGAGTGTATCGGTGTTTATGTTGATGAACACCTTACCTCCGGTACTGCATATCTCGATATTTTCAAGGGTAAAACGGTGTTTACCGACGGTCGGGCATTCTGCTGCGGACAACGCATTGGCGCAACCGGTCTGGAGCGCTGGATTCGTCAGAATGCCATTGTGGTGGACAAATCTCGTTTCGCGAGCAAGGAACTGACCATGCGCGATTTTGTTCTCGCACTTGTTCGTACGAATCATCTTCGGCAGCGCTTCCCAAGCACCGAACGGCTGACATCACTCGCAGCGACTGACATGCTCCACCGGATGGGACTTAATCTGCCATGGAGTACGCGGCTTATCGACCTTTCCATGCTTGACTACTACCGTCTGTCAATTTTTCGTGCATGGTTCAACGGCTACAAGCTGCTTGTGCTCGACCGGCTGACCGAGACGCTGCGTCGCCAGGATCTTGCAAAGCTAATGGACTGCGTGCAGCTGCTGCTTCGCCACGGTACAGCGGTGTTCCTGTTTGACATGGATGAAACATTCATGTTCCGATATGCGAGCCGCATCGATGTAATCCGCGACCGGCGTACATTTTTTAGATTGTATCCGGAGGAATATGGCCCTCGTCTGTTTGAGCTGCTCGGCTGGGAGGGAGGCAGAGGCGTTAAACGCTTTGAGCATACTGCTATGACAGAAGGCGCCCCCGTGCTTTCTGTTCGGGATCTGCACTTTCCCGCATTGCCGCCGATGACGTTTGATATCAGGCGCGGCGAGATTGCTTTTCTGCGCGATGAAAACTACAACACTGGCCGCCGCCTGCATGAATGCTTTCTGGGCGATCGCGGCTGGACGAGCGGCTTTTTCCGGCTCAACGGCCGCCTGTACCAGCCCGGCGATCTCGGCCGCGTCATCGGCAGCGAGATCGGCATTCAGATTGAGCGACCCGACCGCCCCGGCGGCGTGCTGTTCGACAATATGACCGCGCTCGACAATCTGTGCACCAGCCTTATCCCCAAGGCCGGACAGCATATCATCCGCAAAAAGATTGTATCCAGCATTTTATCCGAGGCTTTGCGCTGGTTTCCGAAGGAAATGCTGCTGCAGCCACTGAGCAGCTGGTCCTACCCCGAACGGCTTCGATTTTCGTATTATCGGTGGTATCTGCTTAATCCGCGCCTGCTTATCTGTTTTTTCCCGTTCGCCGGACAGGAGTCCACACATCACAAGATGATCATTGATCTGCTCGTACTGTGTGCTCAGCGCGGCATGGCTGTATGGATCATTTCCTCAGGCATCGATGCCATCTGTGAAAAAACGGATAATGAAGAATTTCTTCGCCGTCTGCACTATCTCAATAAATGATGAGACCGCAGTCGGTTTCGGGATAGAAACCGGAAAAATACTGAGATTGTCAAAAAAACAGGACTCCGAGGAGTCCTGTTTTTTCAGTTATAGCCTGATATCTGTGTTGTACTGCTTACTTGCCCTGATACATACGGTACAGGAACGTGACGATCTGTGCTCGGGTACAGCTGCTGTCCGGGCCAAACAGGCTGCTGCTGATACCGTTGGTAATGCCATTGTCAACCGCCCACTTGACCGCACTTGCGTAATATGCGTTCACGTCTACGTCAGCGAAATTGCTGTTGCCCGAAGCGGTATTTGTCCCGGCTGCGCGAGACAGGATCGTTACGCCATGTGCGCGCGTGCAGGTCTCATCCGGGCCGAAGGTGGTATCGGTCGTACCGTTTGTGATGCCGTTCTCAACTGCCCATGCAACTGCCTTGGCGTAGTATGCATCTGCCGTAACATCCGCGAAGCTGCTCAGCGCCTTCGGTTCAGGCGAACCCGCCGCGCGCCACAGGAAGGTTACAATCTGCGCTCTGGTGCAGGCAGCGTTCGGAGCGAACAGCGTGTCGCTCATACCGCCGGTAATGCCCTTCTGCGCCGCCCAGAGGACTGCGTCATAATAATAATCCTCCGCGTGCACATCGGTGAAGAAGTTGAGCATGGTGTTGTCATCCATAAAGGCTGCCTTCACCGTAATCTTGCCCGCCGGCATGACGAAGGTGTACTTGCCGCCGCCCTTGTCGGTCAGCGCGAGCGCCTTGCCGTCCTTGTCCAGCACGGTCAGGCTTTCGAGGGTGTAGCCCTTGTCGGGGGTTGCCGTGATGGTCACAGTGTCGCCCTTGGAGGCAGACTCGGGAGATACGGTGACGGTGCCGTGCTCATAGATGCCGGTCGGGATCTTGGTGTCGGGAATGGAGACGTTTCCGCCGCCGCCTCCTCCACCGCCGCCGGACGAGCCGTTCGCCTTCCAGTTGACCGTCACCGTCACATTATGCGCGGGCATCTCAAAGGAAATACCTCGAGTTGTGCTTTCTGCGTCCTTTGCCTGCCATTGCAGCTGCTCTTCGCTGATTCCCTCGAGCGTCAGACCCTGCAGGGTGAAGCCGTCGCGTTTGCCGATCTGAAGACCGACCTGAGCGCCGACCGTGTATCGTGCGGTATAATCCTCGCCCGGGGTAATCCCCATGACTCCGCCGTACAGCCCATGAGCCGTGACAGTGTACTGCGTCGGGATTTCCAGTGTAAATGTTGTCGTAAAATCCTTTCCGCAGTCATAGTCGTAAGTAACCTCATCGACATCGCTGTTTATCGTCAGGATATTGCCGCTGACCGTGCCGCCCTGCCAGTGGCTGGTCTTTGCTACATCAAAACCCGCAGGCAGAGAGGCAAGATAAAATCTGTCGTTGACCGGAGTAATCGTATATGTGTTGTTCTCTGCATCCAGCTCGGCCAGCTTGGTATTCCGGCTGAGGTCCAGACTTGTGAGGTGATTACCGGCACAATCCAGATATTTCAACTCCGTAAAATATTCAATACCCGTAAGATCAGCGATTTCCATATCGTAGACATCAATATCCTGCACCAGCGCAATTTCCCATGTGCTGAGTTTACCATCCTGATTCCGATCAATATTGGCTTCTTTATCAAGAAGAAGCTCTCGGAAGTCCTTATCCGGGAAGTTGGTCTTGTTGATATCAATATCCGTGCCGCGTCCTGCAATCGCCAGTGTGAAAATAACGTCCTTTTCCGCGTCATCCAGTTCCGTACCGGTATAACCGAGGTCATAGGAATAGGTCACGACAGCGGCATTGCCATCTACTGTAAGAGTGCTTCCGCTGACTTTGCCGCCGGTCAGGCCGGACATGCGGCTCGCATCAAAGCCGGGCAGGCTCGACAGATCAAAGGTATTGCCTGTCAGTGTAATCTCACGAATATTACCCGATGCATTCAGATTCGTCAGCTTGGAGTTGCTGCTGAGATTGAGCGCGGTCAGCGCGTTATCGGAGCAGATCACCATTTTCAGCTTCGGATTTTGGCTGAGATCCAATACCGTCAAGCGATTTGTACTGCAATTCAGCTCTTCCAGCTTGATATTCTGGCTAAGATCGAGCTCGGTTAACTCGTTATCGTAACAGTACAGATCCTCAAGCGCAGTAAAATACTCGATGCCCTTCAAGTTGGTAATGGCTCTGCCTTTGCAGTCGATTTCCTTTACTGCGGCAATCTCAGTATCGCTGAGGATATTGTTATCGTCAGTATCAAACGTTTTCACGACATCGCGGAAGTTCTTGTCGGGGAAATTGAACGTATCAACGGCAACGCCATCGACAATCTTAATAAAAGCAGCTGTGACGATATCACTATCGGCTTTGCCCATCTTTTCAGCCCAGGCTGTGATATTCGCCGATTCCGTCAGCGTGAACGGATCCCTGTAATGAGACTTTACACCATTTATGGTGTAATATATCCATGCACCCTCCGTGTCACAAGTAAGTGTAACGGTCTCCGTATCATTGAAGCTGCCGCCGTTAGGGCTGATCACTGGAGCCGCAGTTTTTTCCTGAAAAACAGCCTTGACGGTCACAGGCTTGTCAGGCATGATAAAAGTATCATTGGTAATGGCAACGCCGCCACGGATAACCTCCCATGTCTTAAAAGCATAACCCGTATCGGGAATCGCGGTGAGCGTGACCGTTTCATCTGTCTTGGCGAAGGCCGGAGACGCACCGGCGGTGCCGTGTCCATCAACCTCAACAGTGACAGCATAAGTGTCGGCAGCATTCACATAGCCGCAGATGGAGCAGGTATTGCCGCCCTTGTAATCATGAGGGCTCTTTATCATCCCCTGGTTCGCATCCGTGCAAAAATTGGTGCATTTCTTCCAATGTTCATTGGCGTTATATTCCCAGGAATCATCATATATATGAATATGCAGTATGACATGCATCTCGATGTTATTACCGCACTGATAGTTATAGGTGACCTTCTTTGCTCCTTCATCAATCGTCAGAATGCCGTTTTCAACCTTGCCGCCAACCCAGTCACTGGTTTTGTCAACATCCAGTTCAGCAAGATTGATCGTGTTGTTCTCATCCGGTTCAATAGGACACCAGCTATCACAGTAGGTATAAGTCAGCTTATTATTCCGGCTGAGATCCAGACTGGTAAGCCGATTATGATAGCAGGACAGCTTTTCGAGATTATGATTGCTGCTGACATCCAAATGGGTAATCTCATTGCTGCTGCAGTCCAATTCTATTAACTGGGTATTCGCACTCAAATCCAGTTCGGTAAGTTGATTGCCGTAGCATAGTACACTTGTCAACCCGGTATTTCGGCTAAGGTCTAATTCCGTCAGGTCTTGATAGGAACAATCCAAACTCGTCAAGGCAGTGAAGTACTCGATACCTTTCAAAGACGTAATTCCCGCTACACCTGTATTCGGGTCATCCGGGTACTGAAACGTAAGTTCTGTCACGGCAGCAATCTCATCCGCGCTGAAAAAGTCGTTATTGTCCTTATCAAACACTTTCTGTATATAGTTCCGGAAGGTTTTATTGGGAAAATTACTTGCATCAATGGCAACTCCTTCTTCCGCTGCCCAAGCCGTCGCAGGCAGCAGTCCGAAGCACATCGCCATCGCCAGAAATGCGCTCAGCCCTCGCCGTCGTATCATCTGCTTTTTACTCATACCATTTTCCTCCTTTTCTGCGTCAGTGTTCCTGCTCGGCCATGGAAAACAGCTCGTTATGGCTCATCTCAACATCGCCAAAGCGGACAAAAATGCCGTTCGTCACCGCGCTGTTCCACACCTGCGGGTCGGAAAGTGACCGGAATCGGAATTTATCCAGATAAGGCTTCATATCCAGCAGCAGGCGGCTGCCGGAGATAAAATCGACCTGCAGAACGTGGTCGGTCAGCGGCTTGACTGACTGAATGTATTTCCGGTCCAAATGCGTACCTCCTCTCGCTTACACAAAATGAAAGGTTCACCGTACCTATAGGATACGGTGAACCTTTCCAAAAAACCATTCACAAGTTGTTAGTTTTTATCCGCAAGCAGGTCGAGCAGCACTGGACTTTGTGTTGAGCGTCAATACGGCCTGCTATATGATTTCTGTTCGTCGATTCGGGAGTTTGCCCGTCATTTTTTTGCTGACCCTCGGCTTCTTTGTTGCTGCCCATATCGAACGCACTGCAAAAAACCGGTTGCGGCTTAATGCGATCCACGCGCAAAGATAACATCAACAACCGCTTAGAGCAATGCTGAATTAAGGGGCGCGATTTATAATAAATCGCGCCCTTTTAACATTGCATATAGTAATCAGGAATTCCATCAGCGTTATATATTGCCGGAGCAGCGGATTCGATACAATCGGCATGTGCTGCACTTCATTCTGAAACATATAATTTTAAAGGAGAAGGAGCTTGTTGAAAATATGAATTCATTGAAGATTCATCGGATACGCAACGGCAAAAATGTGCACAAGAACTAATTTATGCGTTAAGAACTGCGCTTCTCGTGTTAAAAGTGTATAAATCAAATTGACATTTTTCTACTAAACTAATAAACTTATCTCAAGTGAGAGAGATGATTTTGCGGCACTCAAAATCATCACTGCAAAGCGGAAATCCCACAAAATCGCATACTGTGAATAAGAGAGGAGGCTGGCTGCCGCGCCTTAAACCATAATTATTATTGTAGGAGGTTATTTTATGTCAGGGAAAAATACTACTACACCTGCAAAGCAGGATGGATTCAAATCTCAATGGGGTTTTATCATGGCTGCAGTCGGCTCCTGCGTCGGCATGGCAAACGTTTGGCGGTTTCCCATGCTGGTCTCCCGGTACGGCGGCCTGACGTTCCTGATTCCTTATTTCATTTTCGCGATCGTCATCAGCCAGTCCGGTATGATGGAGGAATTCTCTCTGGGCCGTTGGGCAGGCTATGGACCGGTAGGCTCTTTCGGCAAAGCCATGGAAAATGGCGGTAAGTCCAAGAAGGCTGGAGAACTCATTGGCGGCGTCCCTGTGTTTGCGTCCCTTTGTCTCGGTATCGGCTACTCCGTCATCATGGGCTGGGTATTCTACTATGCCAAAATGGCGCTGACCGGTGAACTGGTCGCTATGGGAAACGATATGAATGTCATCGGCGGGACTTTTGGCGCTGTCGCACCGGAGGCAGCCAGCCTGCCGGAAGCCATTAAGATGACCTTTACAACAGGCGGCGCCAATAATTTCTGGATTATTCTCGCGATTGCAGTGTCCTTTCTTATTATGATTCTGGGTATTGCGGGCGGCATTGAAAAATCCTGCAAGGTCATGATTCCCGCCCTGTATGTACTTTTCATCATACTGGCGATTATGATGCCCTTTGTGCCTGGCAGCAGCGAGGGCTACAAGTACATTTTCTCTTTGGATCTCAGAGGTCTGCTGGATGTGAACGTATGGGTGTTTGCCTTTGGTCAGTGCTTCTTCTCTCTGTCTGTGGCCGGTTCCGGTTCTGTTATTTATGGCTCCTATCTCGGTAAGGACGTTAAGATCCGCCAGTCCGCGATCCTCTGTGCACTGTTCGATACCTCTGCGGCATTACTGGCCATGTTCATCGTTATTCCCGCAATGGCCACCACCGGTGCCGACCTTGGCAACGGCGGCCCCGGCCTGATGTTCATTTATCTGATCCCCGTGTTTAACAATATGGGCGGAATTGCTCGGATCATGTTCATCTTCTTCTATGTGGCCGTCCTCTTTGCAGGTCTTTCCTCTATTATCAACCTGTTTGAGACCCCTGTCGCTTTCCTTCAGGAGAAATTGCATTTCAATCGCGTAACGGCCACCGCCGTGATCCACATTATAGGCGTGGCGATAGCTTTGACGATCCAGCCCTGGACCTCTCAGTGGATGGATATGGTATCCATTTACCTTTGCCCTCTGGGCGCACTTACCGCCGGTATTATGTTCTTCTGGATCATGAAGAAGGACACCGCTTTGGCGGCCGTGCAGGAGGGCGATCCGAAGCCCGTCATGCACTGGTTCCTCTCCTTCGGCAAGTATGTATTTGTACCTTTGTGCGCAGCTTGCTTCATTTTGGGTATTGTGTTCGGCGGCATTGGCTAATAAAATCTGCAAGTTCCATAAAAATCACCGGAATCAAATGATTCCGGTGATTTTTTATGGAAATTTTGTCAAATTATCACTCAAAAGCAAAGAAAAACCGCCCATTTTAAAGAAACAAGCGGTTTAACATGCCTTGTGTTGACAGAAAAGATGCGTTCAAAGCGCTAAAGGTGAAAAATCTGCTGTTTTTCAAATTAAGTAATGGCACTCATATCCTCTCACACACCTCAATCAAACTTTTTGCATAGTCAAACGCCTTTATTATAACCGTTTGCTTGTTGACGAATAGTACAAAGGTCACAGCGTATAGAGTCATTAATATTAGAACTACATAATCTGGATATGGATTTAAAAAAATATTTTTTATATCAATAGTTCCATGAAGGGTAATTTCTCTTACAATTATTAAAAGATAAACAACTAGAGCAATTCCTTTAGTTCCATAAAGATTTCTCCAGAAGTTATATTCTTTCAATTCCTGATATACCCGCTGTTCCTTATTACGGTTAGAATTTGCGTAGTTTCTAAGAATATTTGAAGCTGAAATATATTGTAGATCAGTATCGGATGTTTCATCAGATGCATCTAATGGAAGTACTAACCCATCAAATTGGTTTAATTTTTTGTGATACCGCTTCTTTGTAACCTCATCAAATGTGTCATTCGAAAAGCGCAACACGATTGTAGAGGGCATTCCTCCTAACTGCTGATACATCTTCTTCTCATAAGACTTTCCGAGATTTCTTGCTATTTTACTGGTCATAGTAAAATACACTAGACTCAATAAAATAAGGCCGATGTTTTCAGACCATCCTCCCTGCAGTATACCTTTCGATATAGCTGCTATAACGATAGGCATCGTAACTACCATTATAGGCATCACACGGGCATGAAATGTAAAATCATCAAAAAAGTTTTTTACTTTATTCATGATTAAAACCGCCTCAATATTAAACAGTATGTCATAATGCTTTCATTGCTCATGGGTACAAAAAGATCCCTTATAATACCCATCGGCTCTATCACTGCAACCTTCATCGTTCAAAAAATCTATAGTATAATTCTGATTTGTCGAATATACATGTACTTTTCCGGCTATACATTCGAAAATTATATTTTGAGCAGAATTTTGTGTTATGGTATTGTATCCTTGGTAGTAATTTAAATGCTCTGACGGTGCTGCTCCGACAACGATTACCCCAGGATTTAGCTGCTTCAAAATGTCATCAGGTACTTTTCCAGAATCTCGTCCATGATGAGGCGCAAATAAAATGTCAACTTTCTTCCACTCTACTTGATCTTTAATTTTCTCGACAAAATCCTTTTCTATATCGCCCATCCACATGACTACGACTCCATGTTTTAGTGAATATGTGAATATTGGAGAAATGTTATTAAAGGCTTTGCCTTCTTTTGCCTTCTGCAACGCATCTTGATAATCGCCGTTTGATAAAATAGGCCACAAAAAATTTATCCCGGATGAACCATAGTTTTTTCCGTTGGGACCATCATTTTCATTCATCCAACAACGAGAGCATCCCTTTTCCACATAATAATGATGCTTTCCGTCACGCAAAGTGCAGTAATGCTTAAAACTTTCACTTTCACTTTCTTTTGACGCTTTATTCTCTACACAATAAAAATTTACAATGCCAATTCTATCATCTAAAAAATCCAATCCACAAATATGATCTTCATCAGGATGGGTAGAAATTACTCGTATAATATTTTTATTTCGTTTTTCATCAATAATCTCTGAAACGATACTTTCTCTATCTTCACAATTTAAACAACAATCAATAATTGTAAAGTTACTTGAGTTGTGCTTTATATAGAACATATCGCCAGCTTCGCCATTATCATCGCAAACAGAAAAAGATTTAATAATACTCATTTTTACCTCCTAAAAACTTTGTAAGTACAAAACGGAAAGGGTGCGACCTGCGAAGTGTTCCAATCGTACGGCGAACAACGCATAGCAAATTATTCTTGATTCAATCGCATCAATTCTGTTGTTATGGATTCAACCAATCATATTCCAGCCAAGCTAATAATACATTATTCTTTATATTCTGTATCCTCGCTTTCTCGGCGATATATTCAATAAAATTGTAACACACGCTTTACCTTTTGTCTATATCGGCACTGCATGAGCTTTTGATTAATACTGTACATAGGAGATAGAAGCATATCCTTGCTTATAGTAATCTTTTACATTGGTGCTAATATCGCATACTGCATTAGCACTAATGTCTTGCAAATTTCCACGCTTTATTTTCCGTGATATCCTAACATATAAAGAGGAGGATATTACTATGAAATATTCAAACGAAGAAAAGCTATCCATCATCACGCGCTATCAGCAGGGTGAAAGTGCTATCGCTCTTTCCAGTGAACTCAGTATCCCTCGAAGCACCTTATATCGTTGGTTCAACTCCTTTCCGACAGACAGCTCGGGCAAGCCATTGAAATTTTCCTATCAAGAATACGTATTACTCCAGCGCAAAGTTGAAAAATTGCAGAATATCATCACAATTTTGAAATCTGTTGATTGTCTGGTATCCGCACCATTAAAGGAACGGCTTCATGCTTTAGAGCCGTTTTATGGAAAATATGAAGTTCACACAATATGCGAGGCGCTGGATGTTGACCGCGGTACATTTTACAACCATATGTTACGCAGCAAGCGCGGCAACGCTTGGTTTGATAAACGTCATCAAGAATACTGTCAGCTCATCCGTGATGTGTTTGACGAATATAGGCAGGTGTTGGGTGCAGAGAAAATTCGGACGATTCTCGTTCAGCGCGGGCATCAGGTCAGTGCTGAATATATTTCACGACTTATGTGTGAGATGGGCTTGAGCAGTATTCGTACAACAGCAAAGCAGGAATATCTGAAACTGCGTGAACCGGAACGAAAGAAGAATATCCTGCGGCAGCAATTTAACGCTCAGCAGCCAAATCAACGATGGGTCAGCGATGTCACCTGTTTTAAACTTGGGGATCACTACTTTTATATTTGCGTGATCATTGACCTTTTCTCGCGCAAAGTAATCGCACATAAGATTTCAAAAAAGAACAGTACGCAACTTATCACCGCAACATTCAAAATGGCGCATGAAGAGCGGCATCCTCCAGCTGGTCTTATTTTTCATAGCGACCGTGGAGCGCAATATATCTCTCACCGGTTTCAACAGCTTTTGCATAAATACAATACGAAGCAATCCTTTTCTCAGCCCGGCAAGCCGCATGATAACGCGGTCGCAGAATCATTCTTCGCATCGTTGAAAAAAGAAGAACTCTACCGGAAAGATCATCCTTCCGATAGAGCATTTCAAGCCAGTGTAGCTTCCTATATTGAGTTTTACAATACCAAACGACCTCATCGCACATTGAAAAATCTGACACCATGCCAAATGGAAGAGAGCTGCTGTGCAACTGTTAAATGAGACATCCGTGTTCGAATCGCCTAATTTACTCGTTTTCTACTACGTTTTGAGACGGTTTGTATTTTCGTGTCTCATATTTGCTTCAGCGCGCCACTCGCTGAAATCCCTGTCATACCAAGGCTTTCAGGACATAAAATGACCCTACCTAATCCTTAAGTCTCATCGACTTGTTCGAATTGGGTAGGGTCATTCATTTTGGTACGCCCGGTGCGATTCGAACGCATGGCCTTTGGAGTCGGAGCGGTGCTATGTGAGGTGTTTGCATCGCAGCGACTACTAAAAAGACGCAGTTCACCAACATTTTGTGCGATTTTTGTATGTTTTCTGCACTTGTTGGGACTGCCGATATTCGGTGGCAGTAGCCTCGTAGTAGCCGCAGTGGCGTTGGCTATTCTTTGACCGGTGGCAGGAAACCTTCGACCTGCTGACGGTATTCGGACTGCTCCTCGCGGAAGAAACGTTCCAGCAGACTGTAATCCTGCTTGGTCTGCGCGGTATTCAGTGCATGATAATATTCTGCCTTGCGGCTGTCATTTACCACAAAGGGGATAATATCGTTTTTCAGACATTCCTTAAACAGAATCAGCCGTCCGGTTCGTCCATTTCCGTCCTGGAACGGGTGAATGGCCTCATAATCTGCATGAAACTTTGCCAATCCGTGCAGATCATGCTTGTCTGCGGCATTATATTCGTCCAGCAGTGCCGTCATGCGCGCGTGAACATCTTCCGACGTCAGGGTGCCGGATAGCTGCTTTTGTTATATCCAATCTGCTGCTGTTGTGCAAGGTGCCCGCGGTTGAAAAGAGGTTTCAATGTTTAATACGGCAATCCTGCTCAGTATGCTTCTTTATAGCGGGCACATAAATTGTTATCAGACTTGCTCGTCGTGCGAACAATGCGCAAAAGTAAAGGGCGCTCCTGCTGGAGCACCCTTGGACTTGTGAGAAATTATGCAGTTGGCTTAACCGTCGCAAAACCGGTGAATTTATCACGGTTTGCGGTGATGAAATTTGCGTCTGCGTAGGTCAGGTCGAGCGTGCCGAACGAATCCTTGTTGACGCTGGCCTTATATGTGGGATTGTAGCTTTTCAGCGTTGGTGTGCCATTGATTTGGAGGGTCAGGTTTCCGGTGATGGAGTCGCCGCTCTGTTCGCCGAGGAACTGATTCAGCTTGACGCCGTCTGCAACATGGAACGTTACATTGCCGTCCAGTTTCGCGCCCATGTACGCGCCCGCAAGCTCGACCTCCGCGCTGCCGCCGACGGCAACGTCCACGTCAGCCTTATGCGTCGTGCTGCCTCTGCCGCTGGCGATAACAGCAAAATTACCGGCCTGCACGCTGATGCGCTGCGTGCCCGCTGCGGTGCTGTCCACGGTACTGCCTGCATACAGATTGTAAGCTGTCCAGCTCCGCGCGGTCTCCACATCGTTCGCGATCGTGAGATCATGCCCGTTGGCATATATCCGGCTGACGGAATAGGTGATGTTCTCCAGTGTGAGATCACCATTCAGCGTCAGCGGGGAACCGGACAGTTTATACTTGGTCTCACCGGCCGAGCGGATGGTGCACGGTACGGACGGCATAGTGCTGGCCGAGGACAGTTCCACGTCATCGTTGAGTTCGATCGTGCCGCCGTTTGCCGCGTTCACCGCGGCAACAGCGTCAGCCCAGCTTTGATAGTTCTGCCCGTTCACGGCAAAGGCGTTTTCCTTGACACCCTTGAGGAACGTCAGGTCCTTGCGAACGATACCGGACCATTTGCCGTCCTTTTTCGCCGCCGCGCGGATGTACAACGTTCCGCCTGCAATGTCCCCGATGGACACCGAGAGCGGATTTTCGTACTTTGTGCCGGTTTTGGTCGGGTCGGAGAGCGTCGAACCGGTCAGGGTATTGCTGTTATCCACGGTATAGTAGATCTCCGCGCCGTCGGTCGGGCAGGCAAGCGTTACCGTTACCTCATCCGCATTCGCGTAGGTGGTTTTCTCCGGCGATACGGAGAGCGTCGGCTTGGAAGCCGTCAGCGCCTGATTCAGTGCCGCCTGCACGGCTGAGAGGACAGCTTGGCTCTCTTGCTCGTGCCCCTCGATCGGCTCAACGCCTTCGGTGGTCTGCGCGAGATAAATGCGGCTGAACAGCTCGGGGAGAAAGTCTGCGTACGTTTCGCTGTGTTCCTTATCGAGCGTCAGCGAAGTGATATAATACTTATCATCGTAGTTGGGACTTTGTGTTACAGCGATTGCAGTAATGCCGTCAACAGTTGCGGAAATGCCGCTGTACTGCGCGGTATAGGCCGCGTTGCCGAGCGGATTTGCAAACACATAGAACTGCCGAACCACATCCGAGCGAGTGCCGTCCTTGTCAAAGGCGGCGGCGCGGACTTCGATGACCTGGCCGCTCGGATGGTTTGTTGGGTCAGCGGACAGGCGGACACCGATATCACCAGACCAGCCGATGGAAGCCGCTTCGGTGCTGTCGGCAGTCGGGTCGGTACCGTCGAGTGTGTAGCGAATCGAGGTATCCTCGTCGGCGGACATGGCAACGTCGATATACTTATAAGAAGCATTCGGTACGCAGGTCTGCTCTGTGAGGGTCGGGGCGAGCACAGTAGATTCGCTTTCGCTGACCGGCGCGGAGCGCAGTGCCGCGATGGTGGCATGACGGATGGCATCCGACCAGACAGTAGCGCCGGAAACGGCGTCTTTGTTGTGGTCATCGTCATCCGGTACGGTCTTCATATTCAGTACATCGGACAGCGACTTGCCGAGCAGTTTGGCGGGCATACCGTCGGATTCCATTACGCCGTAACCGAGCCAGTACGCATAGTCGGAATCATCGTCAATGCTGCCCTCGGTGCCGTTGTCCTGCACACGGGTGATCTTGCCGTTGGTAGTTGTTACGCGGACACTGATCTGATACGGGCCGCCGGACACACCGCCGTCCGTCACTTTTCCGAGATAGACGCGCGTGCCAGAGGTCAGACTGGGGATCGCGACAAACTGCACGGTCTTTTCGGCAATTTTCGAGGTCTGACCGTCCTTTGCCGCAATCGCTTTGACCGTAATGCTGTGGTCGGTGTTGGATTCCGGCTGAATCGTCAGCGCCGAACCGGTCAGTTTTTTTGCAGTTTCCCCGTTTACGCGCGGTTCAGAGCCGTCTGTGGTGTAATACACCGTGCAGCCGTCCTCGGCAGAAACCGTCAGTTCTGCCGGGGAGTTTGCTGCATACAGAAGCTGAGTCCGCGCGTCCGCCGCTTTCAGGGCCGGCGCGGAGGGAGCCTGCTCGCCTTCCTAGTCGTTGGAGAGGGCGTTTTTGACAGCAGTCTTGATGGCGTTGGAGGAAACGGTAGCGCCGGTAACTGCATCTACGTTGCCGATTTCGGACGCTGTCTTGTTCAGAAGGCTGGTGAACAAGCCGGTAATGCCTTTATGACCTTCGGTGGTTGCCCATTTCCAATATTTCTTATTTCCGCCTGCGTCTGTAGTATCATTGCTGATATTGATAATCGTGCCGTCCTGCAAGGTTACATCAAACGAGAAATTGTAGCCTTCATCGATGTTTCCATCATCGTCATCTTTCGGCGTAATCTTACCGGTGATGGTCTTGGTTTCCGTAGTCGGCTTGTCGGGTTTGGTCGGCTGCTTGCGTGCATCCTCTACGTCCTTAATCAGTTTCGGAACTTCGTCAATCAGTTCCTGTGCTTCTACGCTGTTTGCGCCAGACTTTGCGAGCAGGGCAACGATTTCGTCATAATGTTTTTTCAGTTCCGCTTCTTTTGGAGTCAGGTTATTCTGGTCTGCCGCGGCATCGAGCAGTTTCTTAGCCTGATCGCGCAGGCTTTCCAGCTGCTCTTTCTGCTTCTCCGTCATCAGCTCAACCTTTTTAGGCAGGTTTTCGGCGGCGACGTTGACAGTATAGGTGGTATCGCTGTAACCGAGCGCGTAAACCGTAATCGTCCACTTGCCGGTGCCGTCCTTGCCGTCGGGGAGCTTCGCGCGGAGCGAGTCGGTCAGGCCGAGCTGAATGCCCATGGTCTTGTGCATCCAGTTGTCAGCTGCGAATTTCGTACCGTAGGTGGCGAGCGGGGTGGTATTTTTTTCATCAGTGCCGTAATACTTCCAGACAACGGTCTGCATATGACCGCCGAGGTCGCCATAATTGTTATTCAGGTCAACACGCAGCATTTCGCCGAAGTTACCGGAGTATTCCTTGGCTGCCGCAGTGATTGCCTTGTCTGCGGTTTTGAGTGCCTCGCCCTTGATGCCGGAGCCTTCGCCCGTCTGGCGTGCACCAAAGGTATAGCCGTTGGAACCCAAGGTGACTTCCTTAAGGCCGTTGGTGTCCTTGTCTACTGCGGCAACTGCCGTGTAGGCGTTCAGATTGAATTCGCTGTAACCGCCCTGAAGCGTTTCGCCGTTCTTGGTAACGGTGTACTGCTTGCAGAAGTCTGCAAAATCAGAGGAACTTACCTTAACCGGAACGTACTTGATGCCGGTAATATTGTAGGAGGTAATGCCAATCTCTTTCTTGTTGTAGGTCTTGCCGTCTGCATCGACAAAGTTGTCGCCGTCCGTCCACGCAACCGGATAATAATCCTTATCCGCGGTGTGGATAACAACACTCTGCTGGAAGCTGCCGCGATGCAGACCGTGGTTGGTCGTTGCGCGGGAAACCGCATCGAACGCGCCCTTATCGTATTCGTTGTGGCCGTCACGTGCATCGAACCCAGCATCCCACTCGCTGCCCTTGTTCAGGTAAACGCCCTCGCTCTGCCAGTATTCGTCATACGGAACAGCGGCGTAAGCGTAAGTATAGGTCGGCGTGTAGCTGAACGTAAGGTCGGGGTAGCCGGCTGCGGAAACGGTAAGCGTTTTCTCCTTGCCGTCCGCGAACAGCGCTTCGTTGTTCGACTTGGCATCCTCGTCAATCGCGCCGTCCTTCTTGATAATCGTCACCGCGTCCTTGTCGGTTGCGGCGTATTTCTTGTCGCCAACCTTGACCGAGGTGATATTTTTCAGAAAGTTCGTAAAGTCAGCATCTTCCGCGCTGTCTGCCTTTTTCAGGGCAACAGAGCTTGCGTCATACTTCGCAGCGGCCTTGCTCGTGGAAACGGTGAAGCTTGCCGTTACGTCTGCATACTTGCCCTTCGCGTCGGAAACCGTTACCGTGTAGGAACCCGGCAGAGCGGAACCGAATTTAATTTTGCCGTCCGCATAGCTCATGCCATCGGGAACCTTGACGTTCTGTGCGAAATCCTCGGGGAAACCGGAGAGGGTAAGCGTAGTTTCCTTTGCGTCTGCATCGAACTTTGCAACTTCGGCCTTTGCGTCCTTTGCGATGTGCGGAACATACAGCTTTTCCGCCAGCTTGAGCTTGATTACGCCGTCGTCGGTGTAGTAGGTGACTGCGCTGATGGTCTTGCCTACGAGGGCGGAGTCAGACTCGAAGCCAAGCTCGGTTGCGCGCCAGATTTCGGTTACGTGGTGCAGGCCGTAGGTATTGCCGTCCGTGTCGGTCAGGACAACGGCGTAAACCTTCTGGCCCTTCGTGATTTTGTCGCTTTCGACCTTCATTTCGTAGTCGGCGTGATGGCCGGAGGTCTTGAATTTGGCAATGGTTGCGGTATCCTCGGACGCCGCGCCGGTCGCCTTGCCGAACGACCACTTGCCGTCGGTCAGAGTCGCTTCCTTGTAGTAAGACGGGGTGGAGCTCAGAGCGTAGTAGGAGTAGCTTGCGCTTTCAAACAGCGCCTCCTTGCCGGTATAGGTGGAGGTTTCATCCTTGCCTTTTTTGTTTACCGTGATGCTTACGGAGTCGCTGTCTGTTACCTTCTTGAGGCCGGAAAGGTCGCTCGTCTTTACGCGAACCGGATAGGTAACGCCGGTAATATCCGAGCCGTCGGGATTGACATGATACGAACCGCCTGCCAGAGTACCGATGCGGGTCTTATTCTTGGTCGCCGACGAAACCGCGTCAACGGCTGCGGCGTTCTCGTTGAGCTCGGCCTTATAGAACTCGCCATACGGGATATTCATCAGCACATAGCTGTAATCGCTGCGGGACGAGCTGCTGCCGCCGCCGGAGGACGAGCCGCCGCTCGAAGAAGCTGTACCAACGGTTTCACTCTTGCCGGATTCTACGGCCTTATCGCCTGCCTTGACGCCGGAAACGCCGCTGCCGGCTGTTACCTTGGCACCCTTGCTGGTGACGGTAACATTGTTCGCGTTGGCCTGTACGTTCGTTACCTTGCCGTCGCCCGTTACCTTGGAGCCTGCCGCAGATACGGTGACAGTGCCGACGGATGCGTTCTTTTCGACGGTCAGGGTAGCCTTATCGGTAACAGCAACATTGCTTACCGAGCCGGACAGGGACAGATCGGACTTCGCGGTCACAGTGCCGACGCTGCCGCCCGATACCGAGATTGCCGCCGCGCCGTTCGGGCTGCTGACCAGCACGCCCTTTCCGGCCGTGGTATTCTTGATGCTGACCGCGTCCGCACCGCCGCGGATGACGATGCGGCCGGTAACTTTGACGTTATCCAGCGACACCTTGTCCGCGCTGTCCGCGATGATGAGGTCGCCGTTGATGGTCATGCCGGAGAGCGACGCGCCACTCTCGCGGACGACCATGTTGCCCTCGACTGTCTTGCCGGAGACGCCCTCTGCGCCGACATAGGATGCCGCCATGCCGGTGATGACCTTGGCGAATTCCGCGCGAGTGATGTTGTTCTTCAGGTTCAGCATTCCGTTCGCGCCGTTGACATATCCGCCTGCGACCAGCGCCGCAACGCTCTCGGACGCCCACGAGGATACCGTGCCGCCGTCAACAAAGTCCTTCAGCGTAGCGCTGCCGCCGCCCTCGAGCGCAAAGGCGCGCGCCAGAACGGTGAACGCCTCCTCGCGGGTGATCGGTGCATCCGGGTTCAGCAGGCCATTCGCGCCCTGGAACGCGCCCATCTTGACTGCCTTGCCCATATCGCTGTAATACCATGCGCTCGGCAGTACGTCTCTGTAGTCGTCCAAAGACGCCGTCTTAGCCGCGCCGAAGGCACGGGAGACGATCGCCGCCATCTGTGCGCGGGTCAGCAGACCCTTCGCGTCGATCATACCGTTCGAGCCGTTCAGCAGGCCATCGTCGATCGCCTGCTCGAGCGACTTCGCGGACCAGTCGTTCGGGAAATCCCTGTACTGGCTCAGGTCGGCAGCAAAGGCATTGCTCGGCAGGAGCATCGCGCCTGCCAGCACCATTGCAATGGTGTTTTTACACTTCACTTTTCGGTTCCTCCTTTTGTTAGACAAAGCTAACCATCACGTCGAAAAATAGCATTTTTCCTCGCGCGTTTTTGCAACCCGAGGAAAAATGCTATGGTTAGCTTTTGCTAACATTATAAGCTGACCTTAGTCTACACCAGCGCTTTTTATTTGTCAACCGCACTTTTTCGCGAGATGAACCACGGTTTATCAAGATTTCGCAGCTTGACAAGTCTTTTTTGCCGTGATATGCTATTTTATAGTAAGCAAACGCTAACTTTCGGAGGATATTTGTTTATGAAGAAAAAAATCAAGGCGCTGCTGCTGCTCGGGCTTGTTTTTCTGGGCGGCTGCGGACAGGCTTCCGCCCCCTCGGTCTCGTCCGCTGGCACAGACTCCCAGTCGATCGACCTGTTCGCGATGGACACGGCCATGACGCTGACCGCCTACGGAGACCATGCTGGAGAGGCGCTGGAGGCGGCGAAGAGCGAGATCGAACGTCTGGACGCGCTGTTCTCGATCAGCAGTGAGAGCGGCGACATTTACGCGCTCAACCACGACCACACCGTCGCGCTGCACGAGGACACCCGCGCGCTGCTTTCCCGTGCGCTCGAGGTCTCGGCCTCGACTGGCGGCATTTTCGACTGCACCATCGAGCCGGTCATGCAGGCGTGGGGCTTCACGACGCAGCAGTACCGCGTGCCCGACCCAGCGGAGCTGTCCACCCTGCTCGCGCACGTCGATTACACGCAGGTGCAACTCGACGGCAGCACTGCGGCCATTCCAGATGATGTGCAGGTCGACCTCGGCGGTATCGCAAAGGGCTACACATCCGACCGGATGATGCAGATATTCAGTGAAAACGGCGTCACGAGCGGCATCATCTCGCTCGGCGGCAACGTGCAGGCGCTCGGCCTCAAGTCAGACGGCAGCCGCTGGCGCGTCGCGGTGCAAGACCCAGAGAACAGCGAGGAAAACTTCGCCGTCATTGAGATTAAGGACGAGGCCGTCATCACCTCGGGCGGCTATCAGCGTTATTTTGAGGAGGACGGCGCGACCTATCACCACATCATCGATCCACGCACCGGCTATCCGGCCGACAGCGGCGTCATCTCCTCGACCATCATCAGCCATGACGGCACACTCGCGGACGGTCTCTCGACCTCGCTGTTCATCATGGGTGTGGACGATGCGCTGGATTACTGGCGCGCGCATTCGGACGAGTTTGATGCGATTTTGATGGACGAAAACGGGACGGTGTATGTGACGGACGGCATCGCAGACCGCTGCTCGCTGCTTGAGGACCGCAAAATGCAGGTTGTTCGCTAAATCGCAATTATAATATTAGCCAAGGCTTGTCTCATGTACCGGGATAAGCCTTTCGCTATTATTATATATCATGTTATTCCTGTGAAATTATAATTTGATTACGCTCTCAACAATGGAATAAAGGCAGTTCAGATGAAATTTCTAAATTTCAGTTTTGAACGAGAATTCTATGTTCAGGAGTGAAAATTATGACAAACAAACAGGAAAAGATGATATGCAATAGCTTTGGTATCGCAAAGCTGAAAGCGTTTCAAAAGGATGTAATTACAGACTTACTCAATGGTAAAGATGTACTTGGCTTAGCTCGAACCTCTGAAGGCAAGTCAATCTGCTTTCTCTCGATGATTGCTATGTACCCAAACGATCTGCTGATTGGTATTCTCCCGACGGTTGCATTGATGCGGGACTTAGTGCAGCGTTGCGAGGACAGCAAAATCCGAGCGGGCTGCCTGTACAGCGGCAATGCAGAGAATACCAATATTATTGAAAGATTAAAGCATGGTAAACTCCAGGCGCTCTTTGTTGCACCGGAACGTTTGAATGATCCGCATCTTTGGAAGGCAATTCAGAGAAATAAAGTACACACGGTTGTTGTGGACGAAGTGCATTGTCTGACCGAATGGGGCAGCGAATTTCGTCCAATGTATCGCAATATCGGTAAATTTATCAAGGATTTGCCCTCCTCACCTGTTGTTGCTGCGTTCAGCGCAACCGTTATGCAGGAGGATATTCCGTATATCATAAAAAGTCTGCGTATGAAAAATCCGACGGTACATATCGGCAAGCTCAAGCGATCTAGTCTTTCTCTGGGGAAAGTGTTCGTGAAAACGGAGGCAATTCGTTATGGGAAAGTCAAGAAAGCAATTCTAAAATATGCTGACAAGGGCAAAATCGTTATCTACTGCACCCGTGTCTGTGATGTGGAAGAGATGCGCGATTACTTAATTGAAGATTGTGATATCGAGGCTGATGAGATTGCCATCTGCCACAGCAAATTATCCAGCCGAGCGAAGCAAGAACAGCGCTTTCGTTCCGGCAAGGCGCGTATTATGATTGCAACTTCTGCGTTCGGTATGGGCGTGAATATCCCGGATATTCGTCTGATTATCGTCTCTCAGCTTCCATTCAGCGCAGCGTCGTTCTATCAGATGGCAGGCAGAGCCGGGCGCGACGGCAAACGCGCAAAGGCGCTATTGCTCTGGAATGACGTTGATTTTCAGATGAACCTCGACATTATCTCGCACACAGATGATCGTGCGGTTGAAGCTGTCAATGAGCTGTATGCAATCTGCGAGTCATCGGATGATCTGCATGATGCCGTAATCGGCTGTTTTGCGAAAGGCGGCGAGTGAAATGGATTTTCGCTATGGCATCCACACAATCGAATTATTCCACAGAGTGTCTAAGAAGGACTTTAACAAGGTGTTTCATAGTCTGAAAAGTTTGAATTCCGGCAGTTTTTATCCGGACACGACATATCATTCCGAGAAAGGTCTGACGAAGTATATCTGCACTTCTTACTGCGGTCAGGGCGTAGTGCTTTATTTGTATCAGCAGGTGCGCAGCAAGAACAAAATAAAGAAAAATCACGCCCCCTTTATACATTTCCGTCTCAATCCGCACACTTTGCTGCACGGAGAATATTCGCCCAAGAAGGTATTCCACGCGGAAGATGAACAGTTGAAATCGCTCGACAAGGAAATGACCAAGCTGCTGCATAAAATCGGTCTGAACTGCGAGTTTGAGCAGCTGACGCTTTCGCGCATTGACTGCTGTCTGGACTACTTCCCCAACTCGCAGGACTGGGTTGACGAGGCGCTGCGTGTCGTTCGCCGCAGTCCATATATGAAGAAATACGAGCTATGTACATTCGATAAAACTTTCTCCAATCATAAGAAAAAGAATGCACATTCGTGGCGGATTTGCTGTAAAACGACCACGTTGACGGTCTATGACAAAACATTTCAGCTGATGGAGGAGGAGTTGCTCGAGGACTACGATGCACCAATGCTGCGATTCGAGGTCTCCCGCTCGGGCGCGAAGTTCAAGCGCGGACTGTCTGAGCAGGTTAAGGGCAGCAACAAGAAAATCCTGAAAACTGTCATGGACGAGTCTGAGGACACCATCCACTCTTATATGGAAATGCTGCACGCAGACCTGCCGTTTGTGCGGTATTCGGACTGCATGGCAAAGGTTGAGACCGTGAAACATGCTTCAACTCGCAAAAATATGTGTCTGCTTGTCAAAAAGCTGTCCGACTGCAAATGTTATGCACAGGCTGTGAAAAACAGCGAGCTGTCCGAAAGCCAGCTCCGCACTGTGCGCAAGCAGTTTGAAAAGCTTGGCATTCAGCCGATTACATTGAAGGATAAATCAGAGATCGAAGAATTGAAATTCGTTCTATAAATCACGAAATCCATGCCTTTTCAATAGAATTGGCATGGGTTTCGATTATCATTTTTGAAACGAAATCACTAACATAAATATAAGATGGCATGAATTGCGGTGAACTGTGATCTGTGCCGTCAAATCTTATATATAAAAGGATGATTTTTATGAAGTATCTGGATTATCGCGGGATGAAAGAGTTTTACACAATCGACGAGGTCTGCCGACTGTTCGAAATCAGCAAGCAGGAGCTCAAACACTACGCGGACAAGTACAGCATTCAGCCGCAGGAGGATCAGTACGGCAACTGGGGATTCCGCAAGGTTCTGGTGCGAAAGCTGCACAATTTTATCTACAAGGAGCAGTATAATCAGCCTCGCACTTCGTCGCAGCCCGATTCGAGGAAGGACCCGTGGGCATGAAAAATGACGAAATTCTGACCGTCAAGGAAACGGCCGTCCTGCTCAAGACAACGCGCCAGCAGGTCCGCAAGATGATCGCAAACGAAGAACTCCCGGCCGTAAAGGTCGGCCGGGAGTGGAGAGTGCTCAAAGCGGGAATTATGGAATTTTTTGAGATGAATCTGTAATTATCTTCTGCTGCAGTATTTACCGGACATATTCAGTGGCAAGCTGCTGGTGCCGTATTCTGTGCAGGATACTACCAGCTGATTGCCCTCCGGACGGATTCGTGCTACGGCGGTAGTAGCTCTCATAGTATCAAAGCGAACTGATTCGTAGTATGTTCCTTTGTTAATCAGTTTAACAGGTTCCAATGTTCCGTTAAAGCGGTATCCCTTGCCTTGTACAATGGTCAAAGACAGATAATAGTCATTGCCGATTTTCTCAATTCCCAGACCACTGTTTGGCCAGTCATTAAAATACCATTCACCGACATAGTTGGCAAGGCTGACAGTTACTGGCTTATCCTTTAATGTAAAGGTTTTACGCTGAGACGGGTCGATGATACGCGCCATGATTGTAGCTACTTCTGCACGGGTAATGCCGTCATCCGGATGGAAAGTGCCGTATGCATCGCTTCCGGTCAGAATACCGGCATTGTACAGCGTGTAAATGCAATCGCGAACCTCTTCGTTTTCTATCGCGTCAATATCTTCGATAGAACCGGATAAAACATGATTCAACTGATTGAATTCACCGGGATCGACTGCAGCATACAGGATGCACGCAAAGTACCATCGCGCTGCGGGAAGGTTTGCAACAAGAACGCCATCGCTGTACGAGTATGCGTTATCATGAGAACCGGTGTCCAGATATTCCTGACTGTATTCCACATACGGCGCAAACCAGGCGCCGTCTACCGGCTGAATTTCATTGCCGTAGTATGCCGCATGAATACGAGAAGCCATAGCGTACAACTCCGCAATGGTAACTTCTTTATTAGGAGAATATGTGGTTGCACTCGAACCATTTACCAAGCCAAGGTTATAAGCTGACTTGACCGAATTGTAGTACCAGGCATTCGTCGGCACATCGGTAAACTGGTTGCTGTACGTACGAGAGGCAGTAAAACCATCCAGCAGGGCACCTGCAGAGGGCATGGCACCCACAGCGACCGTTGCGGCCAGTAATGCGGCGATTAGTTTCTTTTTCATCATTTTACACTCCTTTAATTTTTATAGGCTGCAAGAGATTGCTCGGAAATCGACTCTGTATCCCAGCCAAGCTCCCAGATGGTGAAATGCTGATCATCCAGATTATCCATGTGTACAACAGCATAGCCGTATCCGTCAGAGGTGCTATCCGTAGGGTATGTCTTCTCAAACTGAACATAAAATGTACTGTCATCAATAGAATGGATATTATAAACATTGATGTCATCATCTATATAACCTTGCGATCCGCGAATGATACACTGATCATTACTGTCATAAATGCCCGCTTGAGGAGAAATCGAAGTATCAACATCATAATTTGCCGCCATCCATTGCTCAAACGAAGCGCGGGAAATTTGACATGTGATAACGCCGGTATTCGGGTCGTTCGGCAGTACAGTCATCCATGCTGCCAGTTTTTGCTCTGCTGTGTAATTGGGGTCTATTCCGCTCATGTCATAATTGCCAATACGATCTACAAGCGTGTCCAGCAATGCCTGCTCGTAATTTCTCCAATTCTGGCGGTTCATGATCTGACCCTGCATGGCTATGGATGCGCCAAACTCGTTTTCCTCGTAGATACGATAGGTAATTGCGTTGATCTGTGCTTCGGACAAGGTGCTCATTGCATCGGAAAGCGGAGAATCGACTGCTCGCGTACAGTGTGCATGCTGTACAGAGATATCCCATGCATGGGTATTGCTGCTGGTAATAGTGATATACATTTCATTGTTCTCAAAGTCGAGAATGATTGCTCCTGTATCATCTCGGCTATCTCGATAATAACCATCAGCCTGTGTCTCTGCTTCATTCATGGTAATAGAAACCGGATCAATAGTAATCACGCGGTCTCCTTGACCCCAGATTGCATTTGCAGAAAAACTTAAAACACTGTTTATGTCTTCAAGAGTAAAATTGATGGAAAGGTCCGAATCGCTGTTATCAAGATCAACTGTCCATTTACCGTAATAATCGTTGATGTTTACTGGCGCTTTAACTGGTGTATCGGAAACTGTGTTCTCCGACTCTTCTGCGGCATGACTTTCTTCCCACTCCTGTTTTCGCTCATCCGCCAGTGCTTGCAGCCGTTCAGCTTCGGCCCGTTCGGTTTGCCATGAATGGCCGAAATATGCGCCAACGGCCAAAAGTATTGCAAGCGGAATGCTGAAAACAATAGCTGGAACCTTCATATTTGTTGGCTGATTGTGTTCTGTAAGAGCTACATGTATAGCAGTTTCGTTGATGGTAAGCATCGGTGTACAAGGGGTACAAACGAGATAAAATAGAAATGAGGGGCGATAGAGCGGAAATGTCAGATTTTCCACTCTATCTGAACACGGTCGCTGGTGGCCTTGATTGTAGAAATCAAGCCATCGGCGGCTTTTCTTTTGTCATCAAAATCTATGCTCTCCCAGTTGTCGAGATAATAGGACAGTTTCTTTATCTGCTGGGGCGATATGGTTTCGACGCTCAAATCGGCTATTGCTTTTGAAATGGTCTGACGGCGGGTGTCCAGTTCTTCGATTTTCTTGTTGGCGTAAGCAAGCAAGGTCGCATTGGCTCCGGTCAGCGTGTCCAGCAGTTTTTCAATTTCTGCCTCCACCTGTGCCAGCTCTACTTGATAGGCTGTCAGCTTCGGATTGACCTTTTCCTCTTTGCCGTGGAGTATCTGAAAATCTTTGAACTTCTCTTGCATGGCCGAGAAAATAAATTGCTCAAATTCTTCTTTGCGGATTTTCCCGCAGCCCGGACAACCTTTGTTTTCCGTCCGTTTGGTGCAGCGGAAATAGCCTGTGCTGTTTGGTACATGGGTGGCTTTCAGCGCATACCCACAATGCCCGCATTTGATTTTTCCGGCCAGCCAGGTGTTTTTCGGTTTCCGCCCCTGCTGGAAGGTGGTATTTGCCATGAGCTTTTTCCGGCATTTCAGCCATGTGTCCGAGGGGATCAATGCTTCATGGGGAGCGATAACAAGTATCTGGTCTTTTAGGCACCTGTCCTTGTCCTCCTTCACATCCCGCCCCTGATAGAGATAACAGCCGTTTGTTCCGGCAAAATCGGAAGCGTCATTGACAATCGCTGCGCCCTGGCTCTTGAAAAACTCGTACAGTTCCAAGTCGGCCTGTGCGTAAACAGGGTTCCGTAAAAGCTGGGAAAGGAAACTCCGAACCATTGACTTTTCGTAAATCTTGATACCCTGTTCCTCAAAGTAGCGGGTAATGTCTCCGAAAGAGGTTTCCGGCTCGGCGTACATCTCAAACATCAGCCGTACATGGTCGGCGGCTACGGGGTCAGCAACCATCTTTTTTGTACGGATACCCTCTACCACGGTGGGCTCCAACTGATAGCCGTATGGAGCCTGCCCGCTCATGTGAAAGCCTTTCAGGCACCGGGAATAGTAGGCGTCCGTGACGCGCTTCTGGATTGTCTCACGTTCAAGCTGGGCGAATACAATGCAGATATTCAGCATGGCCCGTCCCATCGGGGTCGAGGTATCAAACTTTTCCGTAGATGATACAAACTCTACATCGTACTCTTGAAACAGCTCCATCATATTTGCAAAGTCCAGAATAGAGCGGCTTATCCGGTCCAGCTTGTACACGATGACCCGCCGAACCTTTCCCTTGCGGATCTCGCCCAGCAGCTTTTGAAACTCCGGCCTGTCGGTATTCTTGCCGGAATAGCCTTTGTCCTTAAATACCCGGCAGCTCCCACCTTTCAATTCGTACTTGCAGAAGTCAATCTGACTTTCAATGCTGATACTGTCCTTGCGGTCTACTGACTGTCTCGCATAAATGCAATCTTCTCTGATAAATTCCATATTGGGCTCCTTTCCTTGTTGGAATGGAGCTACCAACCTTACAACTATATTATACTATCAGCAGCCCCGGACAACAATGTTGCGAATGGTTAGTGAAACCTGTCCCCGTACTTACTGAACACCTCATAAAGACGGCGTTCAATTTCTTTTTTGCGCTGTTCCTTCTCCTTCGGGGAAAGTACCGGCGTGAGGCTTTCCAGCACAATAGTTTTCCCTTGAAAGGGTACAGACTTTGTTTCTCGTTGATATGTGACGGCCTGTGTCATTGGAAACCTCCTTTTCAGAATGGGTGTACTTGCCAGCGTTTCCCTCTTGTCCTGTGGGGAAATGTCAAAAGACGGCACCCGCAGGTGCCGCCCTTTGAGCTTTCTCCACTTCGGGCCGATGTGGCCCGAGGTCAGTACGGACTGGAGTGGAACTTCTGTTTGGCGTCCTCCACGCTGTTGAGATCAAAGACTTCATAAAGCTGTCCCACAACACGACGAATATCCTTCTTTGAAAAGCCGCAGTCCTCCATTGCCATGATGACATAGCCGCGGCAGGCGTCGTTGCTCCATTCATCCGGCTCAAAACCGGGAAACATCCCAAACGCATTTTCCATAAGAAACTCCTTTGAGAAAAAGATGGGGAGCCCGCCGGATTGGTTGGCCTATCATCAGACAGCATTGCCGGCGGGCTCCCCACAGGTTTTTACTACATTACAGACACACCGGACGGGCATAGGCTTTCTGCCCCATAGTATTTCAACTCTCCCCATTCTGATGGCAAGGCGTTCTCATTGCCTGCGACGGCTCACGGCTTGCAAGGCCGCTTCAACGCTCGGACTGTGACTAAACGCAAGTATCCGGGTCATGTGCCTGTTCCGGTGGAGCCAGCCTTGCCCCACCTATGGCATGAGCCTGATCGCTCGCTCTGTTTTATAGAGACTGTATTCTCCAAAAGCAGAGGTTATGGCGGGCCTGTCACACAGCGCATTTCCCTTCGTATCCGGGTGCCTTTTTATTCAGTTTTCGATTTGCATGAGGGCTTGTCCGAACCTCGGGCCACCTTGACCCGAAGTGTTTTGCCTCTCATAAGCCATTTCATTTTTTGGCCTAAATCGGTACACCTCACAGAGATTTTTTCAAAATTTTTTCCAAGTGCCGCAGCCCTCGCTCGATTGCTACACGGACTACTTTCTCATGCACCCCTTCTGCCCGGGCAATATCCTGTTTCGTCATGCCAAGAATAAAGTGGGCGTAAATCCGTTTTGCCTGTTTATCCGGCAACCGGGAAATGGCGGCATGGAGTTCCTGCATAGTCACTTTGCGCTCGTACAGCTCATGCGGAGAAAGGGCAACGAAAAGAGCCTCATGCTCAATACCGTCGTTCCGGTCAAGAGAGTAATATGCCTTGTGCCGGAATGTACGTAGACGGTAAGCCGCTTCTTTGTGGTCGAACTCGGAAAACAAATCGGCCACTTCGTCAGTCACTTCAACAAAACAATCCTGTGTATAATGAGGGTAAATATCCCGCAGATTGATAATTTTCATAAATACCTCCGTTTCGGGTGTTCGGGTTGACGGGTAGCCGAAACGAAGGTGGTGGAGAGCGACACCGAGGTATGACCTCGGGCCAACATGGCCCGAAGTCATAGCCAGGAAAACAAAAAGTACCCGGACGGCACATAGCCGTACAGGTACATGAAATCACATTATCTGTCAGGTCAAGACAAATTTCGCATACAGTGCCGTAACATCCCTGTTCAAAAGTAGGGGTTTTTTTGACAGGTCATACCCTGTCAAAAATCGTCGCTTACAAATAAAAACCACGGCGGCACCTCCACACAGGCCGCCGTAATTTCTTACACCTTAGTCGTCATCTCCTTCCAAGGGGCTAAAGAAACGGCGGCTTTCAAAAGCCGCCGTAAATGTAAATAGGCATGAAAATTTTATGCTGAACGACGGCTTTTTTTCTTTTGCCGTCGTCCGGCAGCAGTTAGTTTTCGATTTTTTTCTTATGGGAAAAGACAATCAATCCAACCAGAAACATCACAATAAGGCAAAGTACAACGCTGATACATCCGCCGATGGTAGCCGGTACAGGGGCTTCATAGTAAGTAGATTTATCCGAGAAGAACATGGACACACGATATGCGAAGCTGCCCGGAATGATAAAGCCACTTTCTGAACCGATAAACAGGCAGGATGCAAAGCCATATATAACCCCTACAACGCTTGTTACAATGATATTGCGGCTCAAGTTGATAACGATTGCCCCTAAACAGGTAGTTATCAAAACGACAACACCAGCTTCAATTCCAAACCCGATTGCCAGATTGAGGAACAAGGAAATACCTCCGGGCAACCTGCCAGCTCCATTGAGTACCATCACAAGCAGGCCAAATGCGATAAATAAGACAGCCGCGAAGCCGATACCGATAACGATGCTGACAGCGACTTTCGATAGAAAGAGCTTCTTCTTTGAAAAACCGTAGGTAATCCAGTTGATGTAAGTTTTGTTCTTGTATTCCTGATAAAACAGCGAACCAATCAAAATGAAGATCACCATTGGGAAGAACATGGAAAACTGGTTATTCATAAAGAAGAACAGGTCAGCAAGCGATTTTGTGCTGTCGTTAAAAACTGCTCCTGCTCCGCCGGTAATGATGGGAAGAAGCGACAACAGCAGAAGAAATACCATAAACCATTCCCGCTTCAACTTGTAAAACTCGTTTTTAATCAACATTCCCATTATGCTTCCTCCCTCTGGCCGGAAGTCATAATATCCTCATACAGTGCTTCCAGTTCCTTTTCGTTATAATCGTTTTCTACAATCTTGATGATTTTTCCGCCACGAATGAAAATAAGAACATCCGTGACGGCGGCAATCTCCGTCAGATTATGGCTTGATACCAAAATACAGTGTTGGGGCGATTTCAGGCGTTCTTTCAGAAGCAGCCGGATTTCCTTTATCCCCATCGGATCAAGGCCATTGGTAGGTTCGTCCAGCAGCAAATATTGAACATTGCCTAAAAAGGCGCGGGCAATTCCCAGCCGTTGGCGCATCCCCAAAGAAAGTTGAGAGAACAGCTTTTTCCGGGCGTCCAGCAGGTTTACTTGTTTGAGCGCCGCTTCAATGTTTGGCTGTTTCAGACCTAAATACTGCGCGTGGAGCTTCAAATTTTCCTCTACGGTGAGCCGGGGGTAAAAAGCTGGGTATTCAATCAAACTTCCAAAACATCTACTGGAAACGGGTTGTCCATCCGAGAGGATTTCTCCCGAAAAGGCGGTCAGGCCCAGCATGGACTTAAACAGTGTTGTTTTACCGGCCCCGTTCGGCCCCAGAACACCATAGATTTTTCCTTGCTCTAAAGTCAGGTTGATGTTGGACAGCAAGGCAGTATTTCCAACATTCAGATTTACATTTTTGATTTCCAGCATGAAATTCCTCCGTTATTGAAAAAAGATGAAAAACAAAAAGGCCACAGCATAAATCAAAAATGAAATCCCGATGGGCTTTGATCTCTGTTTTAGCCCTTTTAGGCCATCGCTCAATATGCCATTCAAGGCCATGAGCAGGCACACTGCCAAAGCGATGAGTGAAATTACTAAAGCTACCTTAACCATTGTTTGTACCTCCTATGGCTCATACTTTACCAAAGAGGTTTAGGATTTGTTTGAGAAAAGTCTAAGGAAAGTCTAAGGATGAAAAAAGAGCTGCCGAAGCAGCCCTTTAGAAATTGACAATGGGAAACACGATTTGAATTGCAAAGATACCGTTTTGCAGAGAAGCCGAGATTTGCCCGCCCATACGGGTCACAAGTCTTTGAGCGATTGCCAGCCCCAGCCCGGTTGTCTTTTTTGTCCGTGACTGGTCGGTGGTGTAAAAACGGTCAAACAAATGGGGAATATCTTCCTGCTGAATACTGCTCGACGCATTTTTAACGGTTATGACCGTTTGAGCTTCTTCTAACGCTGCGGTGATCTGATAATTTCCCTCCCCGTGAACAAGCGCATTATAAACCACATTTGAGAAGATCCGGGCTAAGGCATCTGGATCGCCCCAAATGATAGCCGGTGAATTTGGGATGACGATATGGGGGACGCATTTTTTCTGTTCAAAATCGCCATAGTATGAGGCGACAACATCCCGAAGTACACTGTGTATATCTGTATTCCTGCAATTCAATTTCAGCTCGTCGGCCTCAATCCTTGCAAATTCAAACAGTTGGTCGAGAAGCAGTTTTACAGCGGAAATTCGTTCTCCCGCAATCGTTACATATTCTTTTTGCTCCCCGGTTAAATCCTGTTCCTGTAAGAGCTGGATATAGCCGTTTGCTGTTGCCAGCGGCGTTCGCAAGTCGTGGGACAGACTGGTGATAGTATCCCGGAACAGGGTATCGCTCCTTTCGATTTCCTGACCCATGCTGCGATATTTTTTCAGAAGATGATTGATACTTGTAGCCAGATCCTGTATTGGCCTATCCGTTTTTTCCACCATGATTTCTGTTTGCGTATCCCGGTCTGTCAAAAAATCAATCTGCTTTTTGATTTTCCGAACCAGCCTCCGCTGATAAATCAGTTTCAGGAACAAAAACAGGGAAAGCATTGCCAGCAAGATACATAACACAATCATGCGGCCATCACCGCCTTTCCAAACCGCGCAAATCCAGCCTTTGAAACAAGGAGAACGAAACGGCTGTCGGTAAAAACAAATATACTACCAGCGTAATCAAAATGGGCATTAAATTCTCCCCAAAGGTATTGATCTGCAAGCTATGGGAAAGCCCTACCACCCAATACTTGTAGAGCGAATAATCCATATCCAATGCTGTGCTTATCTTTGTGAGGTATAGATACAAAACCCCCAGCAGAAAAAATGCGGCAATCGTGACAATTATCCGATGCCGGAGCAGGTAACTTAGCAGATTGAGAAATGCGGTGTACCCTAAAAAGCACAGACATTGAAGCAGAAAAAAGGCTCCGATTGCAGAAAACGAATAGTCTATGTCATACCGGGATGCTCCCATTATCAAAATGGACAAATATGCAACACCAAAACATACAAACAGAAAAAACAAAACGCCAATCCATGAGGCCAGTAGTTTTCCAAAAAATAGATGTACTCTGCTTGTTCCTTTAGAAAGTGCGATACTGTATGTGCCGGTATGAAAATCTTCTGTAAAGTACAGGCACAAAAAAAGCGTCAACGGAAAGATCAGGCTGTAATCTGAAAATAGAAACTCCGTGAACGAAACCAGTGATATAGCCGGAAGCATACCGTTTACCGAATTATGATAAAATGTCAGGGCAAGCGCAAAGACAAAAAAAGCAGCCAGTGCGAGGCAGGCCCAAAACAGGCGATTTTTGCGGATACGGAATAACTCACTTTGTATCGTCTGGATCACTCTTTGCACCTCCTGTCATTTTCAAAAGATAGTCGGTCGGCTCCATACCGGCAAGCCAGATTTCCGATACCTCTATCCCGGAATGAACCAGCAGCGTATTGATTTCCCCGGATTGCTCATTGCAATGAAAAATTCTAATCAGGTCATGGCCCAACACTTCAAAATCCGGGAACCGCTGGCTTAAAATCGTAATAGCCCGTTCTAATTGCGGGGTTCTTATCTTTATGCACCGCTGGCAGCTCTCTTTCAATTCCCCAGCCGTAAGCTCACAAAGCAGCTTGCCATCTGCCATCACGCCATATTGGGATGCAAGCCGGGAAAGCAGCGTATAATCTTGTCCAGAGATTAGAAGCGTGGTATGGTTCATTTCATGCAGATAGGTCAGAACAGAAAGCAGGTGTTCACATTCTCCCTTATCCAGCCCGGAAAAAGGGTCGTCCAGAATTATCATATCTGGATTTCCCAAAAGGGCAACCGCTAAATTCACTAAACGCTGGATCGATAAGGGTAATCGCCGTACAGCCTTTTTTTCTTTCGGGTTCAGATGCAATATATCTAAAAAACGGCTTTCTGTGCTTCCGAAAGCAGAAGAAAAATAGTGCAGCATATCAGCCGGTGACAGAGAGCCGATTGTCACAGGCTTTTGGGGTACAAATCCAATCCGGCGGCGCTCCTGCTGATAGTCTATATTGCCAAATAATTTGAGCGTACCAGATTGAGGTCGGAGTGTGCCAATAATGGCCTGCAACAGTACAGATTTTCCTGCGTTATGACCGCCATACAGTGCATAGATTTCTCCACGCATTACCTGAAATGTGATATTTTTAATCCCGTTTCCGTCCGGGAAAACATAGGTCAACCCGGCTGTTTCCAAAGCAGCCTCCAAATAATCATCCCCTTTCCATATCGTCTTATTGTAGCAGATCGGCGTGCAAACTTTATAAGATTTCTCTAAGGATTAGCCCTGCATTTTGAAACCGAGGCCCCAAACCGTCTGAATATACTTTTCCTCTGGATTGACTTTGGCAAACTTCTTGCGGAGATTTCCAATATGGACATTGATTGCGTTATCGTCCCCGATAAAGTTTTCATTCCACACGCTTTCAAAAATATTGTTCTTTGTGAATACCTTTGAGGGTGCGGACATCAAAAGCTGTAAAATCAGATATTCATACCGTGTCAAAGCAATGGGGGTATTCCCGATTTTAGCCTCCATAGCTTCTGTATCAAGGGACAAATCCTTAAAATGAAGCATCTTGCCATTATTGGGGCCGGTGGATTTTTGAAAGCGCCGCAGCACCGCTTCAATCCGAACCAGCAGCTCTTGATTGTCGAATGGCTTTGTGATGTAATCATCTGCGCCGTTTCGTATGAGGTTCACTTTGCTGTCTATATCCGTTTTAGCGGACACACCGATAATCGGAATATCCATCGCACTTTTTATCTTCTCCAATACTGTTTCTCCCGGTATGCCGGGCAGCATCAGATCAAGTAAAATTAAGTCAAAAGTGCCTTTCTCCATCAACAGAAGCGCCTCGCTCCCCGAGTAGGCAGAAGTTACATAATAGCCGTGTTGGGTGAGAAGTCGCTTTGTCATGTCGTTGAGTGGCACGTCATCTTCGATGATTAAAATACTAAAAATTTTTTCCATGTCTATGCTCCTTGCCAATCGGTTTTCCTTTCCGACATAATCTATAAATCAATTATCAGATGTCTCTATTATAATTCCTGGTCTGAAATAGGACAAGGGCGAACCTCCCCTCTGACGGGAAATAAAATATCACCTCATATCAAATTTCACTTCATTTTCATAATTCAACCCGAAATGTACAATGATATAGGGTGATATGAAAATGTACCAAGATGAAAGAAGGTTTGACTTTCATGGGCTCGGTCTGGCACTGAAACAGGCCAGAGAGGCAAAGGGCTGGACGCAAGCCTATGTTGCGGAATTGGTCGGCAAGACTGACAAAACCATTATGAACATTGAGAACAAAGGCCAGCACCCCAGCTTCAACCTGTTTTTTAAGCTCGTCACGCTGTTCGATATATCCGTAGACCAGTTTTTCTATACGGAGGGCAACCGTGGCGGAGACAGTTGCCGGAAACACATTGATGTACTTTTAGACTCCATGAACGAAAAAGAGCTTGTTGTCATGGAGGCTACAGCCGAAGGGCTCAAGAAAGCCAGAGAAACGGAGGTTCGCAAGTAAGAGCCTCTGTTTTTTTGCGCCATTTTCGGGGGTGTCGCTAAATGGCAAGCAATGCCTCCGTGGCCACAAAGGCCCGGACGCTGCTTGTTGGGGCTCGCCCCAAACCCGTATCTTCGGGCCAACATGGCCCGAAGTATTTGCGTCGCTTTGCTCCTTGTTTTCATAACCTCAACGCTCCTTTTCCTGCTTTCTGCCCGGCTCGGTGTAGCCCAGCAGAGTATCAATATTTGCCTTGATGGTGACGATTTCCTGCATATCCCGGCGCGCTTTCTGATACTCTCCATAAAGGCGCTTTTTCTTTGCCGTGAGCTTACGGCCTTCCTCCTTCAGCGCATCCATTTTCGGGAGCTTCGCCCCGCCCAGCAGACGGCGCATTTCCGCCTGTGCCGCCCGGTACAGTTCAATATCGGCCTCATGCTCCGCAAGGAATTTCCGGCTGTACTTGGCAGCCTTGTACTGCTCAAAGACCGGGCGTGTTTTGGCATACTGAACCGTTGCGGCCTTTAGCCCGGCATTGGTTTTCATGGCCTGCTCTGTCTGCTTGATCTGCTCGGAAAGCGCATGGAAATGGTCGGTTGCCTCGGTGGCTTTCTGCGCCAACTGCTCATAATCAGTCAGGCTGTTGTCCTGTATATAGGCGAGGGCGGCGGCCATCTGCTTGATGTTGAACACCTTCGCCCACCGCTCGTAGCCCGGTCCCTTACCGGCAGCCAGCTTTGCTTGAATATCCACCGCCAGACTGATTTTTCGCTCCGGGCGTCCGGGGCGTTTTTCTTTGCCCTCAATGGCGGCAAGAACATCTTTCAGATCGTAGCCGTCCCCCAGCGTAGAGGCCCGCAGACGGGTAAAGCGTTCCTGTCCCTGGCCGGTCAGCCGGAAGCTGATACCACCGCCCCGAACCTTCTTGACTTCATATCCGGCCCGCTTCATCAGGCCGAGAAATTCGTCCAGATCGGCGGGGCGCTCCGCCAGCGCAGTATCAATGGCAAAGCGCAGCCGGTCCTGATACGAAAGCGGCCCTTTCCGTTCTTTCTGCCACTCCCCATAGTTCCGGTATTTTCCCTTGCTCCGGGGCTTCGGGTTCTCTACAATAGACAGCCCGTTTTCAAGGCACAGTCTGTCGGAGAGCCGACGGAGGGCGAAGCTGGAGCCCCAGAAGTTTCGGAATTTCCGAGTACAGTCAAGGGTGGTGGAGTTGTAATATATATGACAATGGATGTGCTGCTTGTCGGTATGCGTGGTAACGATAAAAGCGTGCCGCCCCTTCGTCCAGCGCATAGCCAGCTCATAGCCGATACGGTTCGCCTCCTTCGGGGTGATCTCTCCCGGATAAAAGGACTGTCGTATTTGATAGCACAGCACATCATTGGCCTTTTTCTGTTCCCGGCCTGTCATGGCGGCATAGCTGGCTTTCGCCAAAAGAAACTCGTCCGCCACGGTGGCAGGGTCGCACTCATAAGCGGAGATATACTTTCCGCTTTCTGTTTTTTCCGGGTTTTTACCATAGTCCAGACAATCCCGGATGGCCTCGGCAATCGTTTCGCCTTCGCCCGCATGGCGCTGCAACAAAGTTGTGGTAGCCAGAAATCATCCCTCCCTTCTATGAAAAAAGGGCGGCCCGTCCAGACCGCCCCGACTTCGGGCCAACATGGCCCGAGGCTGTTTAACTTGCCAGAAACCGATACAGAGCGGATTTGCCTCCGTCCAGCGCCCAAAGCAGAGAACCAGCCGCCGCTTGCAGCCCATACGGCGAAAGGAGGAAGGCGAGGAACAGAAATACAATCCCGCCGATGGGGGTCGGCGTGAAAAAGAGGGCGATACCCAGCACCGCCAGGATCACGGAGGCAATCGTCAGCAGGAAGGCGCAAATATCAAACAAAAACACCAGCAGAGCCGCCAGAAGGGACAGCGCCAGAGCGAAGGGCGCGACTAATATTTTCAGCAGTATCTTCATCATCAAAACCTCCTTTATTCTTTCTATCTCTATTTTATCATGCCAGCCCGGGGACATAAATGTTGCGAAAGATTAGTGAATCCTGTCCCGGAGCTTCGGGTCAACATGGCCCGAAGTGGTAAAAAAAGAACAGGGCGGCAAGCCCCACACAACGGAAGCCTGCCGCCCTCGTCTTACTTTGCCACCAGCTCGGAGAGCTCCCGCAGCACCTTTGACACCTCGCCCCACAGTTTTTCATAGTCCCGCTTCAATCCGTCGATTTCCTCCGGGTACACGCCGTAGGTATGCGCGTGTACGGCGACCTGATTGAGATTGTTGGAACAGCGCCTTTGCAGAGAGATCAATTCTTTTATGGGCGCAAGGTCAACGTGCAGGATATACCCGTTCAGAGCCATCTTCCGCACATAAGCCCCGGCATTGGAAATGCCCGCTTCGGCCATCCGTTCATGGATGGCTGCCAGCTCGTCCGGCGTTACCATGACGTGCAGATGGACATTCCGCTTGCGGTTCTCCATCAGCGTTCCAGCTCCCGGCCCTTTCTGCGCTCTTTGGGCTCCTTCACTTTATCCAGCGGTTTTACGTCCAGCTCCGGGGGTGCAGGCGGGATGGGTGTGTTGTTGGGTACGCCGTCGATCATGTTGCAGTTCTGCTCCGTGGAGAGCTCGGCGGTTTTCAGATAGTTGTCTTTTTCGTGCATGGCAATCCTCCTTTATCGTTCCTCATGGTTTTTATGGTCCCGCTTCTGGCTGGGTTCCTTCGGAGGTTCCTGCCCTCTGGCTCCATCCTTGAGCCGGGCGGTAATGGATGGGCGCGCCCGGTCAGGATTGCCCGGTGCGGGTTTCAGCTCATAGTCCTCCATCTGTTTTTCGGTCAGCGGCTTTGCATAGGTTAGTTCACCCCATGCCATCAGCCTGCCATTTGCCACAGGACGCCGCCTGTCGTCATCGTAGTTGACGATGGAAAGCGGAAGGTTATCCGGGGGCTTCGGGTAGGTGCCTATGTCCACAGGGCGCTGGGTGGAATAGTAGCGGTAAACGCCATCCGGGCCCAGCTCCGTATTTTTGACTGCTGCATGGTAAAGGTGCTGATAATCGTCCACCCGGCGGTCAAAATCCTTCTGCGCCCATTCCAGACTGTTTCCATAGCGACCCCAGTAGTAATCCCGCTGGCCCTTTTCGCCTTCGGTAAACTGCCAGGTCACAAAGGGGCTCGGCGCGCCCGGGTTATGCCCCAGCGCAAAACCGTGTCCGCTGTCAAAGGTGGTGGCTTTCAAAATGGCATAGCCTTGTACGATCTCCAAGAGATACCTCCTTTCTGAACCTCGGGCCAACATGGCCCGAAGTGTGGTATGTTACGAAATGAGGGAGTAAACCGGGGCGGGATGGGTTGCAGTATTCCCGCCCCGGAAACGCCCTCAAAAAAGCCCGGAATATCAAGCCTTTCGGGGCGGCAAATCGTAACCGCCGCCCGGCCTTTTCTCCCGCATTTTCCTCATGCGTTCCCGACTTTTCCGGCGGTTTCCTTCGGCCTTGCAGGCGTCGGAACAGTAGGCTTGACGGCCTTCGGGTAAAAATGCCCGCCCGCAGACCGCACAGGCCCGAAGCTCCGGGGAGCCGCCTTCCACGGTCAGCGCCGCAAGAAGCTCCGGGTCGAGGGGCAAGACGGCCTCCCGGAAATACCGGCAGTAAGCGCCCGTCCAGCATTTGTGCAGCATATAGCAGCCACAGTCCAGCGGCAGGCACAGGCCCGTTTCCCGGTCATAGTTGGCGCACATCCCCGTGACAAGGGAACGGATTTTCTTCTTCTCGTCACGGGTCAGCTCCCGGGCGTCCATTCAGGACTTCGGGCCACGATGGCCCGAAGGTCGGGGCTCCACGATCAGCGTCCGGAATTTCTTCCGGCACTGTTTTTTCCTGCCTTTGCACTCCTTGTAGTAGCGGCATCCGGTACAAGGGTCATCGCTGCCCCGGCCCGGCCACGGCACTTCCTTCATCATTCGCTCAAAGGGGCTGTTGGTAAAATTCACTGGCGGGCCTCCTGTTCTTCCGTGTCCTCGTCCCACGGAGGGGTATCCTCGTCCTCGGGTTCCTCTGCGATTTCCTCCGGCCCTTCGTCCTCATATTCGCAGTAGTCGTCCTCCAAGTCCGGCGCTTCGTGCTTCGGCTTGTAAATCTTGAAGTAATAACCGGCACCGCCGCCGATCAGCACCACCGCCCCGATCAGGAGCAGCGAAAGAAGTGGGCTGTCTGTTTTTGCGGCCTCGGGTTCGGGTTCCGGCTCGGTCACTTCCTCCACGGGTTCGGTGGGCTCCGGCTCCGGTTCGGGGGTCACTTCCTCGGCTGGTTCCTCGCCCTGTTCGGCAAGAGGCAGAAGGTCATCCACGGTTACAGCGTTGAGGAAATAGACGTTTTCGCTGGTTTTCTGCTTGTCGATCACCAGATAGAAAACACTCTCGTCTGCGGTGGTAATGGTGTAGAACTCTTTGCCGTCCTCGTCGGTGGCGTTGTCCACCACCGTTCCCGTTCCATCCGGGGTAAAGGGGTTCTGGGTTTCCGGCTCCGCCTCGGTTTCCACCGGGGCGGGAGTGGCCTCGGGCTGCGGCTCATTGCTCTGGGCGTAAGCCGGGACCGTAAAGATCAGGCAACACAAAAGGCTGGCAGTCATCACCGCCAGCCTGCGAAATTTAGTTTTCTTCATGGGCCGTGTCCTCCTTTTCGGGTGCCTCCGGCTTCGGGCCATTGTGGCCCGAAGCGGCAAGGCTGTTTTTGGGGTCGTTCAGAAATGCCATCAGCTCGGCGGGGGTCAGTTTGAGAGAGCGCACCGCCTGCACGATCTGGCTGTTTTCTTCCTCCTGTTTCTGCTTTTCCAGTTCCCGGATTTTGGCCTGCCACTCGGCGGCCTTCTCCCGGGCCTTTTCCAGCTCCTTATCGAGCTTGTCGATCTTGTTCATGCAAGGGCTCCTTTCTTCTGGCTCACAAGCGCCCGAAGGCGTAGAAATGTGTCTGCCAGTAGCTTGAATTGATATTTGCGTATTGGATGGGAGAACCACAATGGAGCATCATCCCGTCGCCCACATAAATCCCCACATGGGACACAGGGCCGGGGCTGTCATAGGTTCCCGTGAAAAAGATAATGTCGCCCGGCTTTGCCTCGGAGGGGGAAATGATGGCGCACTGGTTGTAAATGCCCTGCGCCGTGGTACGGGGAAGGTTGTGGACGCCGCTGGCCGTGTACACCCAGCAGACAAAGCCCGAACAGTCAAAAGAGGTGGACGGGCTGGAGCCGCCCCACACATAAGGCCAGCCGATGTACTTTGTCGCCTCCGCCATGAGCGCCGCAAAGGCCGGGTCATCCAGCGCCTCGCCGGGTATCTCATAGCTGGGGCCGGTGTCCTCGCCGCCGGTATAAATCCCTTCACAAATAAGGCTTGTTGCCTTTGAGCTGCTGCATAACGGTGTAGATTTCCCGCTGCTGTTCATCCAGCCTCGGCAGGATCACGGCAGGCAGCGTTTTATTGGTGAGGGTCACATTGAGGATGTAATACTCATAGGGGACTTCCTCGGTGGTGGTTTCTCCGGTTTCCGGGTCGGTGCTGGTTTCGGTACGGTATCGTATCTCGATTTCCTCCGTCAAGGTCAGCTCATACTGCGCCTCGAAGATCTCCCGCAGCTCGTCCTGCACCTGCTCCCGGAAATAAACATGGTACTTTGCCGAGAGATAGGACGCCAACTCATAGGGGTTGTGGCCGATCTCGTCCACGGAATAGCGGTACTCGTCATAGCCGGGATGGGTGCTTTCGATGTTCGCCACCGTCTGCGCCAGCTCATTTTCCAGCGCCGTGTAGTCCTCGTCCACGCCAAGCAGGTCGGCGTCCTCCGAAGCATAGGAAGTGCCGGACACCGCATTGGCAAGGCCGCTGCCAAGCGTGGGAAAGATGGAGCTTACCGCCGACAGGAGATAGCAGACCAGCAGCAACAGCACCAAAACCAAAACCGCCACAGGGTGACGGGTCACAAACTGCGCCGCCCGCCGGGTCACATTCCCCGAAGCGGCAGCGGCTTTCTTTGCGGCCTTTGCGCTCTGTTTTGCCGCCGCCTTTGCCTCTTTGGAATACCGGCGTTTCAGTTTCCACTTCTGCTGTATCCGGGACAGCGGATTGCTGGCAAGCTCCGGGTGTTCGGCGGCCATCTTCTGAAAATCCACATTGGCCCGGGCTTTTATGTCCTTCCGTTCCCACTTTGCCACCTTCCGGGCCGGGTGTTCCCGCCAGCGCCGTTTGGCATACCGGGTCAGTTTCCGGGTCCCGGCCTCGGCGGTCAGCTCGGATTTATGCGCTCCTTCCACGCCCACATTTTCATGCTCGACTTCGTGGATTTTGTTGTGGAGATAAAACCATGCCTCGGTGCGGGCTCCCCGGACGGCTTTCTTTGCAAGCCCCGGCGGCTTCTGCGCCGCCCGTTTCGCCTCGACCTTATCCAGCTTCTCCCGGGCCTTTCCCAGTTTTTCCCCGGCGCGCTCCGCTTTGGCCTGCGCCTTCTGGTACTTGTCCTTTTTACTCCCGGCTTTCTCGGCGGAGCCCTCCGGCTCCTGCGCCTTGCCGGTATCCTGCGGATCGCCCCTGTCATCCTCCTGCCTCATGCGGTCAGAAGGGCGGGCTTTCCGGCTGTCCTCTTGAAACTTGCCGCTTTTGGACTTCGGGCCATCATGGCCCGAAGCGCCGGTCTGCCCGGTATCCTCGTCCTCAAACCGCAGGCGTCGGGACGGTGCGGGGGAAGGCCCTTCCCGGTCAGCCGGTCCGGGGCGAGTGCTCCCGGTATCCTCCAGCGGCCCCGGCCTTTGAAAATTCCGTTTATCCGGTTTCTTTCCGATGAGGTATCCCTCCTTTCCAAACCTCGGGCCAGCATGGCCCGAAGTATGTTACGCCCGCTTCATTTCCTGTTTCTTGTCCTCCGGGCGGGTTGTCATAATGGCGTACAGCTCGGTATTCTGCGGGAAGCGGTCAACAAACGGGATGGTGGTGTTCCCGAAGAACAACAGCCCTTCGCCGGAATTGGTGTGGGTCACATAGGAAAGCTGGTGGGGGCTGATACCAAGCTGTTTGGCTAAAATCTGCCTGTCGCCCTGCGCCTGCGAGAGCAGCACAAGGAAGTCCGAATTTTCAAAGATGTTCTCGATCTCCGGGCTGGCAAGGAAGTCCTTCACATTTTGCGTTAAGGCGCTGGGTACGCAGCCCTTCTTACGGAGCATTTTCCAGATCGCCACACAGTAGCTTGCCGTCAGCCGGTCACGGAGCAGCACATGGAACTCGTCGAAGTAACACCATGTAGCGATACCGCGCAGGAAATTCATGGACACCTGCGAATTGACAAGGTCCTGCATAATGAGCATGGCAATCGTCCGAAGCCCGGCCCCCAGCTTTTTCAGGTCGAGGCACACAAGGCGGCGGTTCAGGTCCACATTGGTTTCATGGTTGAACACGTTGAGAGAGCCCGACACATAGATTTCAAGGGCCGTTGCCAGCCGTACCGCCTCGCCCTCGGGCTGGGAACAGAGCAGGTCATAGAGGGTTTGGAGGGTCGGCATTTTCGCCGTCTCCGGGTTCTGTAAATGCTCCCGGTACATCTGGCGCACACAGCGGTCAATGACGGTCCGCTCCACCGGCTGCAAGCCGTCCTTTCCGCCGACGATCAGTTCCATCAGCGACAGGATAAAGTCGGCTTTCAGCGCCATCGGGTTTTCCTCGTCGAAGCTCAAATCAATGTCCATCGGGTTAATGTGGTGCGGGCTGTCCGGGGCGATCTCGATGACCTGCCCGCCCAGCCGCTTGATAAGGGGCGAGTATTCGCCCATCGGGTCCACCACGATAATCCGGTCACGGGTGGCAAGGAACACGTTCACAAGCTCCCGCTTTGCGGCAAAGGATTTGCCGGAGCCCGGTACGCCGAGGAACAGGCCGTTGGGGTTTTTGAGCTTCTTCCGGTTCGCCATGATGACGTTATGGGAAAGGGCGTTGAGCCCGTAATAGACAGCCTCGCCGTCCATGCGGAGCTCCTGCGTCATAAAGGGAACAAAAATAGCCGTGGAGCTGGTGGTCATGCCGCGCTTGATCTCAATGCCGTTATGGCCCAGCGGCAGGCTGGAAAGAAAACCGTCCTCCTGCTGGAAGTCCAGCCGCTTCAAGGTGCAGTTGTATTTCTGAACGATACCCGACACCGTGAACAGGTCATTGTCCAGCTCCCGACGGGTCGGAGCCATGTTCACCACAAGGAAGGTCAGCAGGAACATTCGCTCGTTCCTGCTCTGCAAATCTTCCAAGAGGGTCTTTGCGTCGTTGCTGTACGTCACAAGGTCGGGCGGGAGTATGTCCATGTCGTACCCGGCCCGGGCGGCCTTCTTCTGTTCCTCCACCTTCATCTTGTCAATATCGGAGACTTTGGCCTTGATGGATTTCACGGCGGCGGCCTGATCGACGGTCTGGATATGGAGCGTGATCGTCATTTCCGCATCCATTTCCAAAAGCTCCGCCAGCAGCTTGTCCGAGAGCTCCGAGGCCAAAATCTGCAAATAGGAGGCAGCGCCCCAGGTCGTCCCCACCCGGAACAGGCGGCTGAAACGGAAGTCGAAGCTGTCCGGGGCGATAAAGTCCTTTGTGGAAAGGCCGGTCTGGGGTATCATATCCCACGAAAACCGGAAAGGGTCGGTGCCGCCGGGGTGGAGCTGCCCGTGAAGAAGCTCCAGCCGTTCCAGCCCCGAGAGGGAGCGGCACTTGACACCCAGCTTTTTGAAGTTGCCGCAAATGTCCGCCTCCACACGCTCCAGCCTCGCCCTTGCGGTGGAGAGGTCGTCCACATTCACACCGAAGGTCAGGAGCTTTGTGCGGACAATGCCGTTGTTGCTTTTGGCGATCTGGTTCTCCAGCATTTCCACATACTCACGCCGGACGCTGTTGTAGTCGTCCTCCTGCATGGGGATGTTGACGCTGTACCGGCTGCCCGGGCGGCTCCGGTGGTTGAGGAAAGAAAGCTGAAACGGCAAGGAGCTGTCAAAGTAGTTCAGACAGGCGCTCCACCCGTCAAAGATGGCCGCCTGATCTTCGGTCTGGGCGAGCTGGTAGTTGATGTCCTCATATTCAATGGTTTTGGTGTAATAGCGGTCCTCCACCCGGCACACCCCATCCCGGTACATTTCCCGGTAAGGGAGTGTCTGCTGGGCGGTGGTGGGAATGTCCTTTCCCTTTGTGAACAGGCCGAGAAGGCCCGTCTTGTCAGGCTTTTTGCCTGCGGGCTTTCCGGCCCTTCTGTTGTTTTGCAATCGGCTGCGCCTCCTTTCTGGCACCAAGCAGCGCATAGAAGTTTTCGGTTTTGTAAGGCCGCACCCGGGGATAGAGGAACCGGGTGCGGATGATGTTTTTCAGCACCTTTTCCAGCGGCAGGCCGTCCCGCTCATACATGGCGAAAAAGAAGAACGGGAGCATGAGGCCGATCATCAGGAACATGGCGGCGCTGTTTCCGATACTGCCACGGGAAAACAGGTAGGCCGGAAGGCCCACCGCCGCCGCGCCGGAAAAACAAATAAGCTGGCGCTTCGTGAGATTGAAGGCCAGCTTTGTCTTGATTTTGGACAGGTCTTTGGGTACTGGCACATAGGCCATTTCGTTACACCTCCTTTGCCGCTTCGGGCCAACATGGCCCGAAGCTACCTTGCGGCCTCTTTGGCCGGGGCTGTGCTGCGGGCGGCTTCGGCGGCCTCCCGTCCGCTCTGCCTTGCCCGCCAGTATTCGGGATTGTATTGCCGGATGGACTGATTGAGGTTTTCTTCAAACCGCTCTTTGTCCTTGATACGGTCGGGGATCTTCCAGAGCTTTTTGTCCAGCAGCTCCCGGAGCACCACACTTTCCTGTGCGTCCTCCTCATAGCAGATATAGCCCTTGTCCTTGAAACCGCATTTTTTCGCCGCCGGAGAGAGGATGGCGGCCACCTCGTTTGCAACCATCGTTCCGCCGTGGCTGGCGGTGGATACCAAAAACACGCCCGGACAGAGAGCTTCACAGCTCTGCACCTCTCCCCACGGGGAGCTCCGGGGCGCATGGAACATCCCGCTCGTCCGGCCTCGGTCCGCCTGCATGAGCGCCGCCTTTTCCAAGATGGCCTTCAGCTCCGGGGAAAAGTAGGCGTATTCCCGCAGGACACGGGCGGCGTCCCCGCCGCAGGCGTTCATCAACAGGGTATAGGCGTCGCTGTCCGCTTTGGTACAGCGGCCCAGCAGCTTGCCGTCATAGTAGCAGGCCGCGTCATAGCCCGTTCGTTTGCGTGGCATGGGTTTCGCCTCCTTTCCGCTTCGGGCCAGCATGGCCCGAGGTCAACGCTCCGCACCACGGCTGGGCTTTTCCTTCGGGGGCCGTTCCGCTTTTGCCTGTTCGGCAGCCGCTTTCCCGGCCTTGAGCTGTTCGCTGATGGACGCACGCCCGGCAGAGCCGCGCTCCGCCATCTGTTCCAGCTTTACTTCATAGGCTTGCAGAACAGCGGTGTTGAGCTGTTCCCGGAACTCCTTCGTGACGGGATAGGCCATATCCCGATAGCCGCCCTTGCCGTCCGGCTGGCTGGGCATCCCCACGAAAAGGCCCTTGCTGCCCTGCACGATTTTCAGATTTTCCACTACAAAGCAGTCGTTGAATTTCACGCTGGCAAAGCCCATCAGGTTTTTCACAGGTTCGATGACCCGCACGCTTACATCCAGCTTCAACGGTGCGGCGGGGGTGGCGTCCGCAACCTTTTCCTGCATGGTTTCCTCCTTTCCGGCGGGAACAAGGTTCCCGTCCTTGTAGTCATAGCCTTCCGCCCGGAGTGCCGCCAGCGTGTCCGCCGATACGCAGCCGGACAGTTTCAGATCGGTTTCCACCATAAAGCGCATGGTGTCTGTTTTAGAAAATTCCTCGGGGAGCTTTCCGTAGAAAGCCGGGTGCGGCTGTCCGTCCGCGCCCTGTTTGTAGCGCCGGGGCATACCGCCTCCTTTCCGCTTCGGGCCAACATGGCCCGAAGTCTCTTAGTGGCAGCCGAAGATGGATTTTGCAAGGCTGCCCGTTTTGAACAGGGTAAAACACAGCAGCACCGTATAGCCCACACAGCCCCAGATCGCCCCGATGGGGTCGCCGTCGGTGGCGATACTCTGGATAAGCACCGCATAAATGGCGACACAGACCAAAATCAGCAAGCCTTGAAAGCCTACCGCAAAGAGGGAACGGAAATAGTTCTGCCCCATGTGTCCGGTTTCCCGGTTGGGGACGGTGGCAAACGGGATGGGTGCCAAACTTGTGAGTAAGTAAATTTCAATCATACGGCCATATACGATAACGAAGATCACGATGTTTAAGGCAATCATGGTAAGTTGAATCAGGAATGACTGGAGCCAGAGGCCAAACAGGGGGCCTAACTCCATTGCCTCCAGCTCGGTCCGCAGACTGTCCATTACATCCGTTGTGATCTCTGTCCCGTTCTGGATAATGCCCGCCGATTGCTGGATGACGTGCTGGCTCACGTCAAAGACGGCCAGCACGATATTGAAGGTATTCGTCAGGATCATTACCGCCACAAAGGTTTTGAACACCCACTTGAAAAACATCCATGTGTCAACGTCATGGAGGTTGTTGCGGTCAATGAGCATTTGTATCAGCTCATAGGTCATTACAAAAGTGAGGATGACCCCGGCGATTGGCAGAATGGCGGTTTCAGAGATTTGCCGTATCATGGAAAAGACCCCGGCGTTCCAGTCCGCCGGGGTCGTGCCTACCTGTGTGGCGATCTCGCCAACGCTCTGATTGACGTTATTGAAAAGGCCATCCAGATTTCCCATGATACCATCGACAAGCAAACCTTTGAGCCATTCAACGATTGCGTCGATGATAAAGTCCATACATCAGCTCCTTTTCTGGAAAAAGGGACAACGGGTAAGGGTTAGCTGAACAGGCCGGACAGCAGAGGGATAAGCTGCATACCGATCAGGACGACACCGCCGCCCGCCATGAGCTGTTTTATCCCCAATTAGGTGTAAAACTCTGCTCGATGGCGGGCGGCGGCGTACAAAAAATCTATATGGTGTTTTTAAGAGAACCGTCCCGGCGGGACAGGTCAGGCAGTGACCTGTTCCACCTCCGGGATGGGTTTGAGATTAAAATGAATTTCGATAGAAATGTGTC
>QEKJ01000018.1 GCA_003096535.1 Agathobaculum butyriciproducens
GTCAAGCGGCTAAGACGGCGGCCTCTCACGCCGCAAACGGGAGTTCGATTCTCCCACGGGTCACCAAATTTCTTCAAGAAAGATGTTGACAGCAGGCTGATGGTATTACAAAGTGAGTTAGCGCGAAAGCGTTTCTCATATATATAAGGTTTCTTTTGAACAAGAGCGTGCGTAGCGCGCAGGTAAAGTTTTCTTTGCTTACTTTCTTGTTCACAAGAAAGTAAGTGCGTGATTATTGTGACGAGGGTACACCTGTTCCCATTCCGAACACAGTAGTTAAGCTCGTTTACGGTGACAATACTTGGCTGGTGACGGCCTGGGAAGATAACTCATCGCGCACACCGAACACCGACTCGAAAGAGTCGGTGTTTTGTTTTCGTTAAGAAGTCCTTGTTCACTGGAATTCACCTCTCCTTATATGATATAATGGTCCAAATTGTATTTTATCGCGAAGCAGGGGGTCGAGAATGAACAAAATTTTGAAAGAAAAAATCAGCGAGTCGGTGTCGTCTGTCCTGCCGATCACGATCATTGTACTGCTGCTCAGCGTGACGATCACACCGATGCCGGTCGGCACGATGGTGCTGTTTTTAACCGGTGCGGCGCTGCTCATCGTCGGCATGGCATTGTTTTCACTCGGCACGGACGTATCTATGACACCTATGGGCGAGGGCATCGGCGCACAGTTGCCGCGTACGAAAAATCTGTTCATCGTGATACTCATTACGTTCATCATCGGTGTGCTCATCACAATCGCGGAGCCGGATCTGCAGGTGCTGGCCGGTCAGGTGCCGTCCATTCCGAACAATGTGCTGATTTGGACGGTCGCGGTCGGTGTCGGTCTGTTTTTCGTGTTGGCTATGCTGCGTACGCTGTTTAAAATTCGTCTGTCGCTGCTGCTCATTGTGTTTTACGCGGTGGTGTTTATCCTGTCGGCTTTCGTGCCGAACGAGTTCGTTTCGGTGGCGTTTGACTCGGGTGGCGTGACCACCGGACCGGTCACCGTACCGTTCATCATGGCGCTCGGTGTCGGTTTAGCTTCCATCCGAGGTGATAGCGGCGCACAGGAGGACAGCTTTGGTCTGGTTGCGCTGTGCAGCATCGGGCCGGTGCTGGCGGTGCTGCTGCTTGGCATTTTCTATCCGACAAATGGTGCAGGCTACACGGCAGTGACCGTGCCGGACGTGGAGGACACTCGTCAGGCAGCGCACACATTTGTGGTGGAGCTGCCCGCGTACATACACGAGGTTTTGTCCGCACTGGTGCCAATCATCCTGTTCTGCGCGGTGTTTCAGCTGATTTTCCGCAGATTCCATGCCATGCAGCTTAGAAAAATCGGCGTGGGTTTTGTGTACACATTTACCGGTCTGTCGCTGTTTTTGACCGGTGTAAACGTCGGATTTATGCCCGTGGGCCATTATCTCGGACAGCAGCTGGCGCTGAGCGGACAGGAATGGGTGCTGGTGCCGCTTGGCATGCTCATCGGCTATTTTCTGGTAACTGCGGAGCCGGCTGTGCATGTGCTCAACCGGCAGGTCGAGTCCATCACAAACGGCGGCATCTCGCAGAGAGCGATGATGCTCAGCCTGTCCATCGGCGTGGCCTGCTCGGTCGGCATGGCTATGCTTCGCGTATTGACAGGCATTTCAATCTATTATATACTGGTGCCGGGCTATCTTGCCGCACTGGGACTGACTTTCTGCGTGCCGAAAATTTTCACCGGCATTGCATTTGACTCGGGTGGCGTTGCGTCCGGTCCGATGACGACCACATTCCTGCTGCCGTTTGCCATGGGCGCGTGTGAAGCGCTCGGCGGTAACGTGATGACTGATGCCTTCGGTATTGTAGCTATGGTAGCCATGACTCCGCTGCTTACCATTCAGGTGCTGGGTCTCATCTATAAAAAGAAACAGAACAGCGAGGATGCGTCCGATGTTTCCGCAGAGGATGAGGACAGCATCATCGTTTTGGAGGGAGCAGAGCATGAGTGAAAACCGACCGCAGATGACGGTTCAGAGCGCGGTAGAGGTCGTGGCGGCCGTTGTTGACGTGGAGCAGGGCGAAAAGGTGCTGCGTATCTATCGTGAGGAACAGGCGCCGGTGGACTTTGTGTGCATGGCACACGGCACGGCGCGCACGGAAATGCTCGACCTGCTCGGCATCGGTGAAACGGCAAAGGCCATTGTGATGTGTATGGTCAGCCGTCAGACCGGCGTTCGCCTGCTCAAAAGGCTCGGACGCGAGCTGGAGATGCGATATCCCGGACGCGGAATCGCGTTTGCCATTCCGATTACAGGCATTGGTCTGCGGTGGCACAAGCTGCTGACCGCTGCAGACGAGGAGCAAAAGGAGGTCAGCCGGATGCACGAGACAGAGAAGAACGACGGTTTTGACGTTGTAGCAGTTGTGATGGAGCGCGGCTATACCAACGTGGCGATGGATGCGGCGCGCAAGGCCGGTGCACGCGGCGGCACGGTCATTTCCGCGCGCGGCATTGCGGAAAATGAGGTCAAGCGGTTTTTCGGTATTGAAATTCAGGCTGAAAAGGAAATCGTGTTCCTCGTGGTGCGAAGCGATGAGAAACAGCAGATTATGACGGCGCTGATGCAGGCGGTCGGAATGAAGACCCGCAGTCATGGCATTGTGCTGTCAATGCCGCTTTCGGCAGCCATCGGACTGGCGGATTGATAATGGAAAATGGAGAATGGAAAATAAGCGTCTGACGTTTGCTTTCTGTTCTCCGTTTTTTATTGTGTTATTTGGCGGGAAACGGCGGGACACCATCCCGCTCTGCACAATTTATCCCGCAGGGGAGCACAGCGTGCTCTCCCGTAACACAAAAGAGAGGAACGCACCCTTCAATTTCCAATTTTCATCTTCACTCTGATAAAATAGTATGATATAATGAGGGCAGTAATTTTCGCAGGGAGAACCCCTGACAGGAGTAGATAACCATGATAAATGAGCACATGATGGATTTAGGCAGCCGCCGTTCGACGATCCGCGAGCTGTTCGAGTACGGGAACAGCCGTGCGGCGATCGTTGGCCGCGAGAACGTATTCGATTTCTCGATCGGCAACCCGAACGTACCCGCCCCGGAGGCCGTTCGTCAGGCGATTTACGCCGAAGCGGCAGGTGATCCGGTTGCACTGCACGGTTATACCTCGGCACAGGGCGCCGCAGACGTGCGAGGCGCACTGGCGGACAGCCTCAACAAGCGTTTCGGCACGGACTACACCGGCGACAGCCTGTACCTGACTGCAGGCGCGGCAGCCGCGCTCTCTTGTGCGTTCAAGGCGATCGTCTGCGAGGGTGACGAGATTATTGTGTTTGCGCCGTATTTCCCGGAATATAAAATGTTCATCGAAAGCGGTGCCGGTGCCAAGTGCGTCATTGTGCCGCCGTCTATCGCGGATTTTCAGATTGACTTCGGTGCTCTCGAACAGTGCCTGAATGAGCACACCAAGGCGGTCGTTGTTAACTCGCCGAACAATCCGTCCGGTGCAGTGTACTCCGAGCAGACCATCAAGCGCCTTGCCGACATACTGCGCGATAAGGAGAAGGAATACGGTCACCCGATTTACCTCATTTCGGACGAGCCGTATCGTGAGATCGTATATGATGGCGTGCAGGTGCCGTTCGTGCCGCATTTCTACGACGATACCATTATCTGCTACTCGTACTCCAAGTCGCTGTCGCTGCCGGGTGAGCGTATCGGCTATGTGCTCGTGCCGCCGGCAGCCGCCGACAGCAAGGCGCTGTACGCTGCGGTCTGCGGTGCCGGCCGCGCACTCGGTTATGTTTGTGCACCGAGTATGTTCCAGCGCGTAGCGGCACGCTGTGCCGACCAGACCAGCGATATTGCGGTCTACCAGACCAACCGCGACCTGCTCTTTAACGGTCTGACCTCGATGGGGTATCACTGTGTCAAGCCGGACGGCGCGTTTTATCTGTTCCCGCAGACGCTCGAGGCGGACGACCGCGCCTTCAGTGAACGCGCAAAGAAATATGACCTGCTGGTCGTTCCGGGTGCGGATTTCGGTGCCCCCGGTCATATGCGAATTTCTTACTGTGTGAAAACCGAGACCATCGAGCGTGCGTTGCCGCTGTTTGAACGACTGGCGAAGGAGTATCGCTGATTTATTATGTAAAGTTCACAAGTGGTTTCGGTTAATTATGTATAAGGTGTCAAGTTGCACTGTACAAACTACACAAAACAACGGAGGTTGAGCTGTGAGATATTCATAAAAATTTGCTCTTGTATTCTTTTCAGGGAAAGTGTATTATAATACCAGAGATCAGGAAAGGATCTCAAAAATACAATCACCGGAATCACTGAAAAGGAGTGCAAAGATTATGGGTATGAGAAGTTTCTTTAATGGACTGGTAAACGCTCGCATGGTAGAACTGGAAGGCGAACACATCAACGCTAAGAGCATGAACCGTACCAATCGTCGCGGCAAGTAATCGTCTGATTAAAAAAACATCACACGAGGAGCCGTAACCGCACATGACAACTGAAGACAGTAAGTGAAACCCTTCCGAGGATAACATTCGGAAGGGTTTTTCTTTTGATGAAGGCAACACCGCACAATTAAAGATGCGGCGCTTTACGGAAATTTTGTGTCCTGATGTCGTTCCGGCTTTACGGTAATACACAAAGTATTACCGCAAAACCGCGCCTAATCAGTACGCAAAATTTGCTCGTAAATCGCTCTTGTTCAATTATGCGGTATTGCCTTATCCGGTCGGATGCTCCTGCGCGAACTCGGTCTGGCGGCGGAAGAACGCGGCGCGTTCCTCGAGCGTGGACGGCCGGATGCTGTGTTTGCCGCAATCCGGACAGACGCGGGTTTCAGCGCTGCCGAAGAAGATAAAGTGGCAGCATTTGGTGTCGCAAGTGTAGATCATGGCTTCACCTCTCCTTTTTACTGAGGACAGTGTACCACAGAGAAAGTCCGATAAAACTCCCTTTCTTGCAGGAGAGCAGGGAAGTATGGTATACTGATAGCAGCAATCATAAAAATTTTTGTCTGGGAGTATCAAAATGGGGGAACAAAAACGCAGTCTGTTACGTCAATTATATTTACCGGCGATTTTATGCACCGCTCTCTGGGGTAGTGCGGCGCCGTGTGTCAAGCGCGGGTACGAGCTGTTCGCTGTTTCGGCTGACGCGCCGTTTTCGCAGCTGGTGTTTGCCGGCTGGCGGTTTGCGCTGGCGGGAATTCTTGTGCTGTTCGTGACCCGGCTGAAAGGGCACCGAATCGTGCCCAAACGGGACGAAATCAAGCCGATTCTGGCGATCAGCCTGTTTCAGAGCATGCTGCAGTATGTGTGCTACTACATCGGTCTGAGCGGTACGACCGGCACCAAAGGCTCGGTGCTCTCCGGTACGCAGACGTTTTTTGCGCTGCTGCTGGCGCATTGCCTGCTGCCGAATGACAAGCTCAACCGACGGAAAACGCTTGGCTGCATCTGCGGCTTTGCAGGCGTACTCGCGCTCGGACTGGGCGGACTGAACGGCTTCAACCTCACCGGTGACGGTCTGGTGCTGCTGAGCGCGGTCTCGGCGGGCGCGGGCGCGCTTGTTTCGCGCATTTACACGCCCGACCGTGATCCCATGCTGCTGACCGGCTGGCAGCTGCTCATCGGCGGCTGCTTCCTGCTGGGTGTCGGCACGATGGGAGGAGGCGCACTCGGTCGGGTGACGCTCGGCGGCGTGCTGCTGCTTGGCTACATGATCGTGCTGTCTGCGGCAGCGTTTACCATCTGGACGGCGCTTTTGGGTAAATTTCCGGTCGGAAAGGTCAGTCTGTTCGGCTTCCTGATTCCGGTGTTCGGCACGCTGTTCTCCGCGCTCGTACTCGGCGAGAATATCTTCACCGCACGCAATCTGGCGGCGCTCGTGCTGGTCAGCGGAGGTATTGCGGTCGCAAACTCTGCAAGTACGAAAAAATAACACCGCAGACGGAATTGCGGTGCATAAAGGGTTAATCTATGGTATTTAGTTCTGCAATTTCGTTGTTTTTCTTTGTGCCGATCGTGTTTCTGCTCGATCGCAGGCTGTCGAACGTCGATGCGAAAAACACCTGGCTGCTCCTCGCAAGTCTGGTGTTCTACTCGTTCGGACAGGTGTATTACCTGCCGCTGCTGCTGCTCTCAGTGGCGCTTAACTACGTTTGCGGACGGCTGGCCGCAGGAAAGTACGCCAAACTCGGTGTCACACTCGCGGTCATCGGCGGGATAGGGCTGCTCGCCGTGTTCAAGTACGCGGATTTCGCTATCCGCACAGTGAACGCACTGTGCGGGCTGCACCTGCCGCTGACCGGCATTGCGCTGCCCATCGGTATCTCGTTCTTCACCTTCCAAGGGTTAAGCTACGTTATTGACGTGTACCGTGAGCCACAAACGGTCTCTCACTCGTTCAAGAAGGTGCTGCTGTACATCGCGTTTTTCCCGCAGCTGATCGCCGGACCGATCGTCAAATACCACGATATCGAGCAGGAGATCGACAGCCGCCGCACCACTCCGCAGGAGACCGCACTCGGCATCCGCCGGTTTATCTGCGGTCTGAGCAAAAAGCTGCTGCTGTCGAACGCGCTCGGTCAGATGGCGGATACGGTGTTCGCGCTGCCTGCCGGAGAGATCGGCATGCTGGCAGGATGGACGGGCGCCATTTGCTACACGCTGCAGATCTACTTCGATTTTTCCGGCTACAGCGATATGGCCATCGGTCTCGGACGCATGTTTGGCTTCCATTTCCGCGAAAACTTCAATTATCCGTACACCGCGACCACCATCAAGGAGTTCTGGCGCCGCTGGCACATTTCGCTGTCCGGCTGGTTCCGCGACTATCTGTATATTCCGCTCGGCGGCAACCGAAAGGGGAATGCGCGGACGTGGCTCAACCGGTTTCTCGTATTTTTCGCAACCGGTCTGTGGCACGGCGCGAGCTGGACGTTCGTCCTCTGGGGACTGTGGCACGGCTTGTTTTCCGTGCTTGAGGACTGCGGCGCGATTCCGGTAGACAAGCTCAAGGGCAAGCGCATCGGACAGCTGTATACGCTGCTCGTGGTCGTGCTCGGCTTTACGCTGTTCCGCGCGGACACGCTGGCGCAGGCGGGTGCCATGTATGCCGCGATGTTCTCCGGCGTGGGTCTGCACTGGCTGGGCACGGCGGCTGTCTGGGCAAAATTTACGCCTGCGTTTGCACTGACCCTGTGCCTTGCACTGCTCCTGTGTACGTCTGTGGCCCGTGAGCATACACCGAAACGTGAGAGTGTGACGTTCATCGGCTCTCTGGGTTTGCTGCTGCTGTGCATGATGTACCTTGCGGCAGGCTCGTTTAATCCGTTCATTTACTTCCGATTTTGAGGTGAAATATGAAATATAAATGGTTTACAGCGGCGTTTTTGTCGCTGTGCCTGATTCCGGCGGCGGGTATGCTCGTGCTGCCCGAGCAGCAGGCGGCAGGCAATGAGCATCTCACGCCCAAGCCGAGCCTGTGGAACGCGCAGACCGGCTGGAACGCAGACTTTCTCGGCGACCTGACTGATTATGTTGCCGACCATTTCGGCTTCCGGCAGGAGCTTGTCACCGCGAATGCCGCGTTGCAGACCGGGCTGCTGTGCACCTCGCCTGCTGAGGACGTCATTTACGGTACGGACGGCTGGCTGTACTACGCGAAAACGCTCGATGATTATCAGAATCACGCAACGCTGACCGAGAGTGAGGCGCAGCAGCTGGCGCAGACGGTAAAATCCATGCAGGACTACTGCGAAAGCCGCGGCGCGCGCTTTCTGTTCACGATTGCGCCGAATAAAAGCTCGCTTTACCCGGAGCACATGCCTGCGCGCTACCTGACCGAGGATGCGGACGGCAACTACGAGCGCGTGCTGCCGTATCTCGAGCAGGAGGGCGTGAACTATGCCGACCTGTTCTCCGTGTTCCGCGCACACGCAAACGTGCTGTATTATAAGACCGACTCGCACTGGACGAACCGCGGCGCGGCGCTCGCACACGATTATCTGATGAACACGCTCGGTCTGCCGCATACATCGTTCACGGATGAGGAATATACGACCGAGCGGAGCCACAGCGGCGATCTTTACCAAATGCTGTACCCAAAAGGCACGCAAAAGGAGGAAACGCAGGTGTATCAGACCTCGTTTTCGTATGTAAACCCGCCGCGCTCGGACGAGGATATCCTCATGCAGACCACACAGGAGAATGCGCCGAACGGCCGCCTGCTGCTGTGCCGCGATTCGTTCGGCAATGCGCTGCATCCGTTTCTTGCGGAGGATTTCCGTGAGGCGATCATCACCCGGCAGATGCCGTATCCGCTGGAGCAGGTGCAGGAGGGCGATACGGTCATCATCGAGATTGTCGAGCGAAATCTGCCGAATATACTAAAATATTCACCGGATTTGGGGAACAAAACCGAACCGTAATCCGTCTAATCAGTATCCGCAGGAGAAATAAACAATATGGAGGAAATTTTATGAAAAAGCTGACAGCCATGCTGCTGGCACTAACGCTCTGCTTTGGTCTTGCTGCGTGCGGCGGCAACACCGCACAGGACGATACCAAGGACGAGAGCCAGACCGTCCAGACCGGCAAAACCGAGGATAAGAAGGACGAAGCGAAGACCGAGGAGAAATCCGACGAGACCAAGACCGAGGACGCAAAGACCGAGACTAAGACTGACGATAAGACCTCGACCGACAGCAAAACCGAGGATAAAACCAACGAAACCAAGCCGGTGACGAGCAGCACGAACACCACGACCGCAAAGCCGTCTGCCCCGGCGAGCACGAGCAAGCCGTCTGCCTCGACGAGCAAACCGGCGGCATCCGCTCCGGCAGGCAAGCCGGCACAGAGCAAGCCTGCGGCAAGCGCTCCGGCTGAGACCAAACCTGCAGAACCGGCGAAGCCGACTGCCTCTCAGGCGAGCGGGTACGTCGGCTCGTCCGCATCCGCACTCGAGAGCGCACTCGGCGCACCGACATCCAAGAGCTATTCGCCGAGCTGCATGGGCGAAGGTGAGGACGGCATCTGGACGTATGACGGGTTTACCGTTTATACCTATAAAGAGGGCGGTTCGGAGACTGTCGAAGCGGTTCAATAAATTAGCAGTTAGTAATCGACGATACGGTTTTATGTTTCACAGGGGAGGCCAGTGGCCTCCCTTTTTCGCGTTCTGCAGAGGTAAAATAAAAGGGCAGACCGGTGGTCTGCCCTATGGGAGATAAAATTCCCAATTACTGATTCATCAGAGAATGCGTCGCTGCGGTTTATTCGCTACCTGCTTCACGGCCTTGCACGGCACGCCGATGGCAAGCATACCTGCCGGTATATCCTCCGTCACAACGCTGCCTGCGCCGATGACGGCGTTATCACCGATGGTGACGCCCGGGCAAATCTGCACGCCCATGCCAATCCAGACGTTATTGCCGATGGTGACCGGCTTGGCATATTCCAGTCCGGCGTTGCGCTGTGCAACATCGAACGGATGGCCTGCGGTCGAGATACAGCAGTTCGGGCCGATGAACACATGGTCGCCGATGGTGACCGGCGCCGCGTCCAGAATCACAAGGTTATGGTTGGCATAAAATGCACGGCCGACACGCGTATGGCTGCCGTAATCGACAAAAAACGGCGGCTCAATGACGATATCGGGCACACAGGCACCTAAAATGGTATGCAGAAGGGCGTTTTTCTCCTCCTTCTGGGAGGAACGGAGTGCGTTGTAATCCATGCACAGATCGCTGGTCTGCGCACGCGCTTCAAGCAGTGCGGGGTCGCTGTTGGCGTCGTACAGCAGGCCGGAAGCGGCTTTTTCAAGTTCGGTCATCGTCAGGGTTCCTCCTTAATTCTGGTGGCGTACCAGTTCATAATCATCGCCGGAGCGGTAGTACGGACAGCTTTTGCCGGTCTGCATCAGGCGGTAAAATTCGTCCTCATCCAGATAGGCTTCGCATACATATTCATCCATTTCATCATCGTAGACGTTGTAGGCGCAGTCGTCACAGGTTCCGGTCATCGGTCAGCGCTCCTTTCCATTTGGTCAATTGCGGACTGCAGAATAGCCTCGGGGTCGTTGCCGCAGATGTCGAGACACTCCGCATAGATAAGGCGGGTCTCGCGGATACCGAAGTATTCTTTGGCCATAGCGGTCAGATAATCGAAGCTGAACCGCGGGTCGTACGCGCCGCCTGCGGTGGTGATGTAGGTCAGACTGCGGGCGCGGCACAGGCCGCACGACTGTCCGTGGTCGTTGTAGGCGCTGACAATGCCGGGGACATAAATGTTCTCGATGTAGGTTTTCAGCTGTGCCGGAAAGCCCAGATCCCAGTAGGGAGCGGCAATGATGATATCGTCGGCATCGGCGAACTGGTGGGCATAATCGAACATCGGGTCGTGCCATTTGCCGCCGGCAATGAGCGATTCGCGGTGAGCAAGCCGTTTACGGTCGAGCGGGACGAGCGGCTGATCGTATACGTTCAGCTCGGTGACGTCGCTTATGTGTGCGAGATAGGCGCGCGCCAGCCGTTCCGTCCGCGACTCTTCCCGCGGACAGGCGTTGATGTAGAGTGTCATGGTATCCTTCCTTCTTCTTGTTCCTAACTATATAGTATAGCAGAAAAATGAGGAATTAGGAATGAGAAATTATTGTGAGGATGAATTGTTTACCCTGGGGTGCTCCGGTCGCGCTGCGGGCGAACAATGTTCGCCCCTACGGTAAAGATATAACAAATAGATTAGTGTATGTTAGCGTATGTTAGTGTGGGTAACAGGTTGTATATATGTAATAATCTGTATATCAACATACACTAACATACGGTAAGTTTTTTATAGAGCAGTGCACTGCACGCCTGTATCAAACGACATGCAGAGATAAAACGAAAGGGCAGACCAATGGTCTGCCCTTTCGGAAGGTTATCGCTAATCTTTAATTACTAACTACTGATTATTCCGCCCAGTACTTCGCAACATGTGCCTTGGTAACCTCAGCGGCCTTCTTGATATTCTCCTCGTTAGACAGCTTGTAGTAGTCCGGACGGAACACCTCCATGGTGCAAACGTCGCCTTCAAAGCCGATCTTCTTGAGGGTATCTGCGTAACGCTTGTGATCCAGGCAGTCACCCGGCTCGCCCGGCCACAGGCGCTTCTCGTCGTTGTTGTAAGCAGCGCCGCACGGCATATTCTCCATGCCGTTCAGGTGCCATACGAAAATCTTCTTGCCGTCAGCCTTCTCGAGAGCCTCGAAAGAAGAAGCCATTGCATGGAAGTGGTACTGATCGAGGGTGATGCCGACGAGCGGATGATCTACCTCGGTAACGATGTCGTAAGCGTACTCGAAACGGTTGATGGACATGGTCGGGCAACCGCAGAACTCGATGGACAGCTTGATGCCGTGCGGCTCAACCTTCTTTACCATCTCCTTGAGAACAGCAACAGCGTCCTCGCGGATCTCGTCAACGGTAGCCGGAACGGTCAGATCCATGGACGGAACGACAACGATCATCTTGCAGCCCAGCTTGTTGCAGTCTGCGATGATCTGATCCAGCTTTGCCATAACGGCGTCCTTCTCCTCCTGGGTCTGCTTCATGTTGAAGAAGATCAGGGCGTTGTAGGACAGCATCTTCAGGTGATGCTTCGGGTCAGCGAACCATGCGCCGAGATCATCGATGGTGTACTTGCCGGCAGCGATCTCGCGGTCGAGGCACTCGGACTGGATGTCGATGTAGTCAAAGCCGTACTTCTCGCACAGGTCGAGGTCTTCGAGTACGGAGTGGTTTTCGCAGAAACGGTTGCAGCCTTCGTTAAAACCGATTTTCATAGCAGTAACTCCTTTTAACGTATCAATTTCGCGTTGTAAAACGCGGTATAGTGGTTAAGGTGATATGCAAGGGCAGTAAAGCAGGAAGCTCTGCTACCCTTGCGAGTGAGTAGCAATGAATAGAAAATGTGAGATGGATTACTTCTTGTAGAAGTCCGGGGTGCCGCCGGTAACAACCTTCTCCGGCACACCGGAGGTCTGGGACTTAACCAGAGCGTCAGCGGTGATGGAAGCAACGTAGCCGTCCCATGCGGAGGAGCCGCCGGTCTCACCCTTGAGTGCGTGGTCAACCCAGTCCTGAATCTCAACGTCGTAGGAGTCGATGAAGCGCAGGATCCAGTTATCCTCGATCTTGGTGGAAACCTCGTTAGCGTAGCGAACGGTCGGGAAGGACGGGCACGGCAGGTTTACAACGCCGTTCTCACAAACGACCTCGCAGTTGATGTCGTAGCCGAAGCCGCAGTTTACGTTAACCTCGAGCATGTTGATGATGCCGCCCTTGGTCTTCATGATCATGATCTGCGGGTCCTTCAGCGCGTTCTTAACCTTGCTGTTGGTCTTCGGCATGATGCACTGCACCTCGTCCCACTCGTCGTTTACCAGCCACGGCAGAACGTCGATCTCGTGGATTGCGGTATCGGTAACAGCCATTGCGGTGGTGTAGTCGTCGGCAACGCCGTCTGCACGGTGGGTGCACTTGATTACCATCGGGGCACCGAACTTGCCGGAGTCGATCAGCTCCTTAACCTGACGGTAGCCGCGGTCGTAACGGCGCATGAAGCCAACCTGAACCAGGTGCTTGCCGCCGGCCATCTCGGCCTCAACGATCTCCTTGCCGTCAGCAGCGGTGTTTGCCAGCGGCTTCTCGGAGAATACCGGCTTGCCGGCCTTGATAGCTGCCAGAACCGGACCCTTGTGGAACTGACCCGGGGTGGTAACAACAACAGCGTTTACATCCGGATCGTTGATTGCTTCGTTGAAGTCGGTGTAAACCTTGGTGCCGGCACCGGCGATCTCAGCGCCCTTCTTTGCGCCTTCTTCGAATACGTCGCAGACTGCAACGACCTTTGCGTTGCGAATGCGGTTCTGGATACGCTCGATGTGTTCACGGCCGATCATGCCGCAGCCGATCAGTGCAATGTTCAGGTTTTCCATGATGAATTCCTCCTAAAATGTTGTGTAAAATGGGTGAAAAGGTGGTTTTTGAGAGAGGTCAGCGCAGATTGTTCTGCGTTTACTTTCGTGTTTACTGATGCACGCATCAGTCGGTACTCGGTGTGTGCATTCCTCATTTTTGAGGTCAGGTTGATTATACATCTGCGTTCACGAGAACGCAATAGGGAATTTTAAAATTTTCAAAAATATTTTACTACCCGGCGGCGAGGATCAAATTCACCGCCGGACAGCGAGGGATCTGCACCGAAAACGGTGCGAAAGGGGAAAGAAAAGGTGTGTGTTGTCTTAAAATCAGGCTGCGATGCCGAGGGGAGAGAACAGGATGTAAATGCCGAGTGCCAGAAGCAGGCCGATGATGGATACAATATGGCGGTACTTCCACGGGGTCAGGTCTACTGCGCCTACGTCGCGGATCTCGTACTCCTCAGCCGGATGATACTTGTTCAGATACCACATGATGAGCAGCTCGATCGGGAACAGAACAGCCATTGCGTACAGATAGTGGATCGGGTTGGAAGAGCCGGGATAGCACGGCTTGATGAGCAGGAACGCACCGTAGCATACAACATGGAACACGGTGATTACCTTCGGCATGTACTTCGGGATGCGCTTGAACATAAAGATGCCGAGGATGGTGCACAGTACCGGCAGGGAAACGAACTGGCTCATGGAGTTCAGGAACGTGGTGATGCCGCCAGCGTACATAACGAACGGAGAGATAACAATTGCGATGCAGCCTGCGATGGTGCCGTAGATCTTGCCGACCTTAACACACTTGGTGTCGGAAGCTTTCGGGTTGATGGACGAACGGTACAGGTCCAAGGTGAACATGGTGGATGCGGAGTTCAGTACCGAGTTAAAGGAGGACAGGATCGCGCCGAACATGACAGCGGCGAAGAAGCCCATTACCGGCTTCGGTACGATCTCAGCGATCAGAGCCGGGTAAGCAAAGTCGATAGCGGAGGAACCGGCAGCAGCCAGCTTGTCCTGAATGGACGGCAGGTAGAATGCGATGACGCCCGGGATTACGAGGTACAGAGGGCCAAGGCACTTGAGGAAGCCGCAGAAGATAGCGCCCTTCTGGCCTTCCTTCAGGCTCTTTGCTGCGAGGGAACGCTGTACAAAGGACTGGTTGGTGCACCACCAGTACAGGTTGTTGAAGAACATACCGGTGATGATCAGCGGCCACGGAACTTCCGGTTCCGGTGCATTCCATGCGTTGATGGCGTTCATTTTGGCCGGATCAGCCTCTACCATGTACTTGATGCCGTCCATGATGCCGTGGCCGCCGGTTGCAGCGGACAGAGCTGCGAAGCCGAGGAATGGGATCATCAGACCGCCGATGATAAGGCCGATGCCGTTGATGGTATCAGAAACCGCAACTGCCTTCAGGCCGCCGAAGATGGCGTAGCAGCCGCCGATGATGCCGATGATGAGGCACAGGATGGCAACAGCCATGAACTTGCTGGTGCCGAGGATGCCGGAGATGTCGAAGATCTGCTCGAAAACGACTGCACCGGAGTACAGGATGACCGGCAGGTTGAGGATGGAGTACATAACAACGATTACCAGCGAGAACATTGTCTTGGTGCCCTTGCCGTAGCGCTCCTCCATCAGGGACGGGATGGTCATGGCGCCCATTTTCAGGTACTTCGGCAGGAAGTAGTACGCCAGAACCAGCAGGGTGAACATCGAGCCGACCTCCCATGCGATCGGGCCCATGTTGGTCTTCCAGCTCTGGCCGTTCAGACCGACGAGCTGTTCAGCGGAAAGGTTGGTCAGCAGCAGAGAACCGGCGATGACTACGCCCGGCAGGCCGCGGCCTGCGAGGAAATAACCCTCAGCGGTGTCGAGCTGCTCGTCGCGGGTCTTCCATGCGGAAATGACTGCAACGAGGACTGTGAACAACAGGAACGAGATTCCTGTCCATGCGAGTGATGAGAAGAATGTCATTGATATACCCCCATATCGTTCTCTTGTCGTGTGCATCCGTAACACTCCCAAAGGGATGCACGCGAGCTGTGGTTGGCAAGAAGCCTTTTTCAGCAGGCTTCTGGCGTTCTCGTGAACGCGCATCTTCAAAAATAATTCCCCGATAAAACATAGCATATTTTGAGAAATGCTGTGAATGTTTTGCAAGGGGATTTATTTCGTTGTCCATAGATTATCATGTTATTTGGGATATTTCAAGCCTTAAATGTGAGATTTATTTTGATTTGGCAAACAGTACAAAATTAAGATTGCCTTTTTGTATGAATAGCCACTGAATCATTCGCATGTGCGTGCAAAGCGTGCAATCTAATGGGCATTTTGCATAAAAACAGAGGGGGATATTGGGCAATTGCCGTGACGGTCAAGAAAAAAGCAAATTCATAGGAAAAAACACGCAAAAAAACAGTTGCAAGTTGCGTGCATTGTGTTATACTATACACAGAAAAAACGAGTGGGCAATACTCACTATATAGTAAGGAGGAAAAAGCATGGCTGTAACCGCACAGCAGATTGCGGAGCTGGCAGGTGTATCCCGCGGTACGGTAGATCGTGCGCTGCACAATCGAGGGCGTGTAAATCCCGAAGTAGCGGCTAAGATTCACAAAATTGCAGCAGAATTAGGGTATAAACCGAATCTGATCGGACAGGCACTGGTCAAATCCCGTCGGGAGTTCAAGCTGGGTGCGATTCTGCAGTCCACCGAGACGCCGACGATGCAGATCGTGCGTGCAGGCGTGCAGCGCGCCGCAGAGGAGCTTGCCGCCTCGGGCGTGGAACTGATCATGCGCGAAAACCGCGGTCTGGATACCGAAATGGTGCTCGAACACATTGAAGAGCTGGTTTCACAGGGCGTGCAGGGACTGGCTATCGCGCCGAACAACTCGCCGGAGATTCGCCAGTGCATTGATGAACTGTACGAACAGGGCATTCCGGTCATCACACTCAACTCGGATGCACCGGGCAGCAGGCGTCTTGCGTTCATCGGTATGGACAACTACCGCGCCGGACAGACCGCCGCAGGCTTGCTTCGGCTGATGCTGCCCGAGGGCGGCAAGGTGCTTCCGCTGGCGGGACACTTGAATAATACCGCACATAATAACCGTTTAAACGGATTTATGGATACGATTAACGGTGAAACAGGAAACGAAATTGAACTGTTAGCGTTTCAGCCGTGTTTCGACCGGGACGACTATGCCCACGAGATTACGCAGCACGCATTGCGTGCAAATCCTGACCTGACCGGGATTTACGTTGCGTCCAACGGACAGGTCGGTGCGTGCGCAGCCGTAGAGGAAGAAGGCCGAAAGGGCAAGGTCAAGGTCGTTGCATTCGACCTCAACCCGATGAATATGGAGCTGCTCCAGTCGGACAGCTTGAGTTTCGTGCTCGATCAGAAGGCATTCGAGCAGGGCTACCGGCCGCCGTTCCTGCTGTTTGATTACCTGCAGAACAAAAAAGCACCGGAAAAAGAACTGCTTTATACGGATATTGCAATCAAAACCAAGTTTAACAGCGATAAACCTGTGGGAATGGAATAAGAAAGAACCGCACATTGTGCGGTTCTTTTTAATGGAAAATTGAGAATGGAAAATGAATACGGTGATTTACTCTAAAGTGTGATTTAATGTTGTGCAAACGACCGTAAATCCGCTGGATTTCAGTGCTTCTGTGAATCTTTTCGCTATTTCTGGGGATATAGTCTCCGCCTGATTGAGCACAACGATATCCGCTAAGTGTTCTGCAATAATGCCTTGCGCGGCCAGCTCCGGCGTGACAATATCGCTCATGTGTGCACCAGTGCGTGCACAGAACAGTTCCGGCCGGTGTACGGCTTGTTTGACCGGCTTTCCGAACCCGGATGCGCCCACGACGCACACGGTTTTGCATGTATTCTCAGGTATGACCGGCTCATGCGAGGCGTGTGCCTTGAGCGGCAGCCGCTTGGAGCCGTCGGCCTCCACAATCACATAGTCAGCGGCGTCCGCGAGCACGGAAAAGGGAAGTGCCGGCGCGGTCAGCTTGCCCTCAGCGGCAGGCGTGCCCATGCAGATCACGCGGTGAAGCGCAAGTGCGCGGCGGACCTGTTCGATGTCATCCGTCACCAACAGGGGAATGCCCGCAAACGGCAAAATGTGCGTGGAAGTCGTCAAAATCACCGTTCCGGATAATTCTTCGGCCAGTATACGCAGTAAAGTTGTTTTTCCGCCGCTGCCGATCACGGCGGTTATGCCTTTTATCATGTGTAATTGTTCACATATTTTCATAAATCCACCTAATACAGCCATGTTTACCGTAGGGCGGGACACTCCAGAGTGGTCTCTCTTGCGGCTATGCCGCCATTCACCTCCTGAGGTCACCCCGCCCTGCAACTATGCTTTTATAATAGTATTATATCATGTCTGCCACATAGAAAAAATATTGACTTCACTCGACCGATACGCTATAATCAACGGTGGCAATCGTTATAGTTTGTAAAATACAACGGAGGTAAACGGAGGAAAACGCCATGTTAGTCGTGATACGCGGTGCGGGAGACATTGCCACGGGGATTGCCTTGCGGCTGTACCGCGCAGGCATTCGTCTGGTGCTGACAGACCTGCCGCAGCCAACGTCGATCCGCCGCACGGTATGCTTTTCGGAAGCGATTCGATTGGGCGAAACAGTCGTTGAGGGCGTGCATGCACGCCGAGCCGATAGCGCAGCCGAAGCGGCAGCACTGACCGAACAGGGCATCATTACTGTGCTGGCCGATCCGGCGGCAGGCTGTGTGCAGGAACTGCACCCTGATGCCTTGGTGGACGCGATTCTGGCGAAGAAAAACCTCGGTACGCATATCACGGATGCGCCGATCGTCATTGCGGTCGGTCCGGGCTTTACGGCCGGCGTGGACTGTCACGCGGCGGTTGAGACCATGCGCGGGCATACACTCGGGCGGGTGCTGTATACGGGTTCGCCGCTGCCGAATACGGGCGTTCCCGGTGTGATCGGCGGCCACGCGGCAGAGCGCGTTCTGCGTGCCCCGGCAGACGGCTTGTTCGAGCCGTGCCGTGAGATCGGCGATCTGGTCGAGACGGGAGACACCATCGCATATGTTGCGGGAAAACCCATGAAAACCACCATCGCCGGCTGTCTGCGCGGTCTGCTGCAGGCTGGCGTATCCGTACATGAGGGTATGAAATCCGGTGACGTTGATCCGCGCGGCAAGCGTGAAAACTGCGATACCGCATCCGATAAGGCGCTTGCGGTCGGCGGCGGTGTGCTGGAAGCGCTGCTTCACTTTTCCAACGTCTTTCATTAAAAAATCATAAAATAGAGGAGAAAACCCAATGAAAAAGAACTGTTTTGCAAGATTTGCAGCAGCGGCTCTGTCATTGGCAATGCTAGCAGGCTGCGGTGCATCCCAGAGCAGCGACAGCGCAGCTGAGGACACGGGTTCTGCAGATTCCGCAGAGCTGACCGTCTTTGCGGCGGCCTCCATGACCGAGACCCTGAACCGGATCGCAGAGGACTACAAGGCGGTTGACCCGAACGTCACCCTGACGTTCAACTTTGCCTCCTCCGGCGACCTGCTCACCCAGATCAAGGAAGGCGCGGACTGCGACGTATTCATCTCCGCAGCGCCCAAGCAGATGAACGCACTCGACGGCTCTCTCAAGGATGACACCGACAAGAACCCGGACGGTCTGGACGAGCTGCTGGGCGGCACCCGTATCGATCTGCTCGAGAACAAGGTAACGCTGGCTGTACCGGAGGGCAACCCGAAGGACATCAAGAGCTTTGACGATCTTGCGGACAAGCTGAAGAGCGGTGATGTGCTGCTTGCCATCGGCAACAGCGACGTACCGGTCGGTCAGTACACCCAGAAGATCTTCGCGCACTACGGTCTGGATGAGGCTGCGCTGGCTTCCTCCGGCGTGCTGACCTACGGCTCGAACGTTAAGGAAGTTACCACGCAGGTAAGCGAAGGCGCGGTTGACTGCGGCATTATCTACGCAACCGACGCATTCTCGGCAGGTCTCGTCACGGTTGACGAGGCAACTGCTGATATGTGCGGTCAGGTCATCTATCCGGCGGCTGTGCTGAAGAACAGCGCACACGCAGACGAGGCGAAGGCGTTCCTTGACTATCTGACCACCGATGAAGCGGGCAAGGTATTCGAGAGCGTAGGCTTTACCACGTTGGCATAATCTGATACAATAGAAAGGCGAGGGAGCAATCTCTCGCCTTTATTTGCAAAAGGAGACGATTATGGACTGGTATCCATTATATAACTCACTGCGTATCGCGCTCATTTCCACGGTTATCATCTTCTTCGCGGGGATTGCGGCGGCCTATTACGTTGCGCGTCTGCCGCGCGTGCTCAAAGGTGTGCTGGATGTGCTGTTCACGCTGCCGCTCGTGCTGCCGCCTACGGTGGTCGGCTATCTGCTGCTGCGCGTGCTCGGACCGAAAAGAGCCGTCGGCGCATGGGCGCTCACGCATTTTAATCTCAAGCTGACCATGGTCTGGTGGTCAGCGATTTTCGCAACGACCGTTGTTATTTTCCCGCTCATGTACCGCACAGCGCGCGGCGCGTTCGAGAGCTTTGACGAAACCCTCGCAGATGCGGGCCGCACGCTCGGCCGCTCGAACACATGGATCTTCTGGCGGGTGCGGATGCCGTGCTGCAAACAGGGCATCCTTGCGGGCACGGTGCTGGCGTTCGCGCGGGCGCTCGGCGAGTACGGTGCGACCTCGATGGTGGCGGGCTACACGCCCGGCCGCACCGCGACGATCTCCACCACCGTGTATCAGCTCTGGCGCACGAACGACGATGCGCTGGCGTTCAAGTGGGTCGTGGTCAACCTTGCCATCTCGGCGGTGGTGCTGCTGGCGGTCAATCTGCTCGAAAAGCGGGAGAGAGGAGTGCGTAAGGCATGGCACTGATCGTGGATATCGAGAAAACGCTCGGAGATTTTCACCTGAAAGTGAACTTCACCGCTGAGCGGGAAGTGATGGCGCTGCTCGGTGTCTCCGGCTGCGGCAAGAGCATGACGCTGGGATGCATCGCAGGCATCGTGAGGCCGGATAAGGGTCATATTGAACTGAACGGGCGCGTCCTGTTCGACAGCGAAAAGAAAATCGACCTGCCGCCGCAAAAGAGAAAGGTCGGCTACCTGTTTCAGCAGTACGCGCTGTTTCCACACATGACGGTCGAGCAGAACATCCGCGCAGGCGCGCACGCCCGCCCGAAAGCCGAGCGGGAGCAGGCGGTGCGGGAGGTTCTGCACGCGTTCCGCCTGGAGGGACTGGAGAACAACCGTCCGAGTCAGCTTTCCGGTGGTCAGCAGCAGCGGTGCGCGATGGCGCGCATTCTGGTCGGGCAGCCTGAGCTTGTGCTGCTCGATGAGCCGTTTTCCGCGCTCGATGCGTACTTGAAATGGCAGGTGGAACTGGAGCTTTCGGACATCCTGAAAAATCTTTCGTGCGGTACGCTGTTCGTCACGCACAACCGCGATGAGGTGTACCGCCTGTGCGATACGGTGTGCGTGCTGAACAGGGGAAAGTCCGATCCGAAGGAGACAGTCAAGGAACTGTTCCGCGCACCGGCAACCATGGGTGCTGCACTGATTTCCGGCTGCAAGAATGTTTCTGCCGCCGAGGTAAAGCAAGGTGAGACCCTGTTCTGCAAGGACTGGAACGTAACGCTCAAAACCGCGCTGCATGTGCCGGAAAACATCGCTTACGTTGGCGTTCGGGCGCATTACTTTACCACAGAGGGTACGGAGAACGCCATTCCGTGCACGGTCGAGCGCGTAGTCGAAAACCCGTTTTCGACCGTGGTCATGCTGCAGACGACAGGCGCAGGCAGGCTGCGGTGGGAGCTGGATAAGGCGGTCTGGGAGACGCTTTCCGGCACGGAAAAGCTGACGCTGTACGTCCGCCCAGAGGACGTTATGCCGCTGACGGAGTGAGCAAAATGCTGGATAATCAAGGAAGAAATATTCGCTATCTGCGGCTGTCGGTGACCGACCGGTGCAATTTCCGGTGCCGGTACTGTATGCCCGCCGAAGGCGTGTGCAAGCGGGAGCACAGCGAAATGCTGTCGTTCGAGGAGCTGACCGAGATCGTGCGGACGGCAGTTTCGCTCGGTGTCAGTAAGGTGCGGCTGACCGGCGGAGAGCCGCTTGTACGGCGCGGCATCGTGGACTTGTGCCGCAGTCTGCGTGCCATCAATGGTGTGCGGGAGCTCACCATGACGACTAACGGCGCACTCCTGCCGCAGTACGCCGCAGAGCTGAAACAAGCAGGGGTTGACCGGCTGAATATCAGTCTGGATACCTTAAATGAGGATAAATTTGCGTCGCTGACGCGCGGCGGCTCGCTCGCGGATACGCTGGCCGGTCTGGACGCGGCGTGGAACGCCGGATTCCGCGGTACAAAGCTGAATGCCGTGCTGCTCGGCGGCGTAAACGCGGATGAGATTCCGGCACTGGCGCAGCTGGCGCAGGACGGGAAATATGAGGTACGCTTCATTGAACTCATGCCGATCGGTGAGTGCGCGGACTGGCCGCGTGAGCGGTTTCTCTCTGCGGACGCGGTGCTGCACGCCCTGCCGGAGCTGCAGCGTCTGCCGAATGAAGGCGTTGCGGAACGGTATCGAATGCCCGGCTGGAAGGGGAAAATCGGTTTGATTCGCCCGATGAGCCACCGTTTCTGCGCCGACTGCGACCGCATCCGCGTTACCGCAGACGGCAGGCTGAAACCGTGCCTGCACTCGGCGCAGGAGATTCCGCTGCGCGGTCTGCACGGCGAAAACCTTGAACGCGCACTGCGCGAGGGTATGTTCGGGAAACCGGTCAGCCACCATATGCAATCCGGGCAGCCGAGTGAAAGCCGGAGAGGCATGAGCCAGATCGGAGGATGAATGGAAAATTGAGACACCCACCGCAGTGGGCGTCCAGCGAGCAACCGCTCGTAGAGCGGCTCTTAGCGAGTCGGAATGGAGAATGGAAAATGAAGGTTCGGCACATAGTGCCGCTATTAAATAATCGCGCTTTGCGCGATACCTTAATTCTCAATTATCCATTTTCAATTCTCAATTATTGCAACAGATAAGAAAGGATAATATGGCAAAAGTAACAGCAGTTTGTATTAGTGAACATAAAGGAACAAAAAAGCACCCGGTGGAGCGTATCACAGTGAAAGAAAACCACGGCATCATCGGTGACGCGCACGCGGGCAGCTGGCACCGCCAGATCAGCCTTTTGGCGCAGGAGAGCGTGGACGAAATGCGCCGAACCGGTCTGACGCTTCATGCGGGCGACTTTGCGGAGAACATCCTCACCGAAGGGATTGACCTCAAGCATTTACCGGTCGGTACGGTGCTCCGCGTGGGAAAAACGCGTCTGCAGGTGACCCAGATCGGCAAGAAATGCCATAATGACTGTGAAATCCGCCGTCTGACGGGCAAATGCGTCATGCCGACCGACGGCATTTTTACCATTGTGCTGACGGGCGGTACGATCACCGCCGGTGACGAGATCGAGGAGGAAAAGCCATGAAATGTATCAAAACCGAGGACGCGGTCGGCCATGTTCTGTGCCACGACATGACGCAGATCATCCCGGGCGTGAGCAAGGGGCCGCGCTTCTGCAAGGGCCACATCGTCACCGCGGAGGACATTCCGGTGCTGCTTTCGATGGGTAAGGAGCAGCTTTACGTCTGGGAGCTGCAGCCGGGTTTTCTGCACGAGAATGACGCGGCAGAGCGGCTGTGTGCGCTCTGTCAGAATACCAATATGCGTAAAAGCGAGACAAAAGAGGGCAAAATCGAGCTTTCTTCGGACATTGACGGCGTTTTTCTGGTCGATACCGAACGACTGAACGCGGTCAACAGCATTGACGAAATCATGATCGCCACCAGACGCGGCAACGGCATCGTCCATCCGGGTGATAAGCTGTGCGGCACGCGCGTGATTCCACTTATAATCAGGGAGGAGAAGCTGCGGCAGGCTGAGCAGGCAGCGGGCGGCATGCCGATTCTGGAAGTCCGTCCGTTTACGCTGAAAACAGCAGCCGTTGTCACTACCGGCAGCGAGGTCGCAAAGGGCCGTATTCCGGACAGCTTTACGCCGGTTGTAGAACGAAAGCTGGCTGCACTCGGCATCAGAATGACCGAGCACGTTCTGGTCGAGGACGGCATAGAGAACGTTGCGGCGGCCATCGAGCAGATGAAAAACAAGCCGGTCGATATGATCCTGTGCACGGGCGGCATGAGCGTCGATCCGGACGATTCCACGCCGGGTGCGATCAAACAGAGCGGCGCGGATATCGTCACCTACGGCGCGCCGGTGCTCCCGGGCGCCATGTTCCTTCTGGGCTACTACGCGGACGGCCGTCCGGTGATGGGTCTGCCTGGATGCGTCATGTACGCCAAGGCCACCATTTTTGATCTGGTTCTGCCGCGCATCGCGGCGGGCGTGCGGCTGACTAGGCGCGACTTTGTTGCGCTCGGAGAAGGCGGTCTGTGTCTCGGCTGTGAGGTCTGCACCTACCCGCACTGCGGCTTCGGAGGTGTGTGATATGTCGTGTTCCGTAGGGGCGAACAGTGTTCGCCCACTGACTGCTAAAGTTATTACAGTCAGCGACCGGTCGTTCCGCGGTGAGCGGGAGGATTTGAGCGGCCCTGCCGTCAAGAATCTGCTCGAGCGGGCAGGCTACGCGGTCGGTGCGGTCGAGGTGCTGCCGGACGAGCAGCCGCGTATCGAGTCCGCGCTCATCCATGCCGCCGACGAGGAGAAGCTCGCACTCATCGTCACCACCGGCGGCACCGGCTTTGCACCGCGCGATGTAACGCCGGAGGCGACCATCAAGGTCTGCGAAAAGCTCGCGCCGGGTATCCCGGAGACCATGCGGGCAGCGTCCATGCAGATTACGCCGAAGGCGTGTCTGTCGCGCGCGGCAGCGGGCATTCGCGGCACGAGCCTGATCATCAATCTGCCGGGCAGTCCCAAGGGTGCGTGCGAAAATCTGCAGGCCGTGCTCGAACCCGTTGAGCATGGGATTTATATCCTGCAGGGCGGGAAAGAATAATGGAGAATTGAAAATGGAGGATGGAGAATGAAATGTCAGATTTCAGTTTCTGCTCCGAATAGAAAACACCCCGAACCTGTGGTTCGGGGTGAGGCTGTCGCGAAACTACAGTTTCGCCGACAAGCAGGAACGGACCGTGGGCCGTTCCAAAGTCGTCCGAAAGTTCCTATACAGAAACTTTCTCCCTCCAGAAGTTCAAAAATGGTGATACATGCTCCCCCTTTTTGAGCATTTGCAGAGCAAATGCTATTTTATGCGCGCTGCCGCGCGAAATACTGAAAACTGCTGACTATACGACTTTTTCGACAGACTGACCCCGAACCTGTGGTTCGGGGTGTTTTTTGATTGGGTTCAATTTCAAAAGAAACCGGTCAACCACCGCGTTAATTTTCCATTCTCAATTCTCCATCCTCAATTTATATTTACTCCAAATAAATCGAAAACTCCTGTTTCTCGGTAACATACCCGACGATCTTCGCCTCCGGCACGCTCTGCTGCAGTTCATCCAGACAGCCTTGCGCGTCCTGCTCCGGCAGGGCAAACAGCAGGCCGCCGCTGGTCTGCGGGTCGTAAAACAAATCCTGCAGGGTGCGCGAAACCTTACCCTTGACACATACGCCGGCTTCCGCATACTGCCGGTTGCGGTACGCGCCTGCCGGAATCAGCCCCATCTCTGCCAGCGGGTATGCTTCTGCATGATAGGGTACGTCGTCCGCGCGAAGGTGCACGGAAACGCCGCTGCCCTGTGCCATCTCAAAGCTGTGGCCGAGCAGCGAAAAACCGGTGACATCCGTGCAGCTGTGCACCGGATATTTCACCATCACGTCACGCGCGGACTTGTTGAGCGCAGCCATCTGGCGGTAGATGCGGTCAAGCACGGACTTTTCAACCAGATCCGCTTTTGCTGCTGTGGTCAGCACGCCAACGCCGAGCGGTTTAGTCAGGATCAGCACATCACCCGGCTTTGCACCGCTGTTGGTGAGCACCTTTTTCGGATGCACGAAGCCCGAAACCGCCAGTCCGTAAATCGGCTCGGCACCCTGAATGGTGTGGCCGCCCGTGATGATCGCGCCGGCCTCGTAGGCCTTGTCGTAGCCGCCGCGCAGGATTTCCTGCACCGCATGATCGTCCATGCTCTGCGCCAGACACATGATGTTGAGCGCGAGCTTGGGCTCACCACCCATGGCGTACACGTCGCTGAGCGCGTTGGCAGCAGCGATCTGCCCGTACAGGAACGGATCGTCCACGATGGGCGGGAAGAAGTCGGTTGTCTGCACGAGCGCGGTGTTCTCGTCGAGCACATACACGCTTGCGTCATCGCTCTTGTCATAGCCGACGATCAAACGCGGGTCGGTATGCGTGCGAAAGCCTTCAAGCAGGTGTACGAGCGTTCCGGCGCCGACTTTTGCGCCGCAGCCGGCGCAGCCTGCAAGTTTGGTCAGCTTTACTTCGGTCTCCATCGAAAAATCTCTCCGTTTCCATGATTTACTCTTCTTATTGTACCAAAATCCGTGCAGATTAGCAACCTTCATTCGCCTTGCATAGACTGGTTGGGAGGGATGCTATGACGACCGTCAGCCTTTGCATGATCGTACGCAATGAGGAGAAGGTGCTCGCGCGGTGTCTGGACAGCGTGCGCGGCATTGCGGATGAAATTTGCATCACGGACACCGGATCGACCGACAAAACGCGGGAAATTGCCCAAAAATACGGCACTGTGCAGGCGTTTCCGTGGTGCGATGATTTCTCCGCTGCACGCAATTTTTCGTTTGCGCAGGCGCGCATGGACTATACGCTGTGGCTGGATGCGGATGATGTGCTTCTGCCGTCCGATCGTCAGAAATTGCTTGCGCTCAAAGCGGAGCTGGACGGCACAGCCGATGTCGTCATGCTGCCGTACCACACCGGCTTTGATGAACAGGGCAGACCGACGTTTTTCTGTTACCGTGAGCGGCTGCTGAAAACGTCTGCGCATTTTCGATGGCAGGGTGCGGTGCACGAGTGCATCGCGCCGCGCGGGAATATCCGGTACGGAGACGCGGCGGTGACACACCGCAAGCCGCCGTGCGCGTACTCCGACCGCAACCTGAAAATCTACGAAAACCTGCTCGCTAAGGGGGAAAAGCTGGATGCACGCGGCAGCTATTATTACGCGCGAGAGCTGCTGGCGCATAAACGGTACGCACAGGCGGTCGAAGCGTTTGAAGCCTTCCTTGCGATGCCGGACGGCTGGGCAGAGAACAAAATAGATGCGTGCCTTGGTCTGTCGCAGGCGCTGACCGCCCTCGGAGAGCGCGAGCAGGCAAAGCGGGCACTGACCCGCTCATTTGCACTGGAGGTGCCGCGCAGTGCCGTGTGCTGTGCGCTTGCAGCCCTCGAATACGCGGATAACCGCGCAAGACAGGCGGTGTTCTGGTACGAAACCGCCATTCGAGCCGCAAGCACAGCGCCGCGCGGCTTTGTTGATGTGAACGCTTGTGCTTATGTGCCGGCACTCGGCCTGTGCGTCTGCTGGGACAAATTGGGAGACCCAAAGCAAGCCTGTGCCTGGAACGAAAGGGCAGCACTTGTGCGTCCGCAGTCGGCGGCGGTGGCGTACAACCGACGGTATTTTGCCGCGCAGGGTCTCACCGCAAAGCCGCCTTCGGCATAGATTGAACTGCCGGAGATTTCCGGCAAATCGGAAGGAAGGGAAGAACGACATGAACGATCGACAGGACTGCTGCGGCAACTGGGAACGCCCGAGCGAACGCTGGCAGGAGCGCGTGTGCGATGCGGTGATGGGCAACGGCCGACCGGATGCGATGGGACCTCCCGGACCTCCCGGACCTCCCGGTCCTCCGGGTCCGCGCGGACCGCGAGGAGAAAGGGGACCGATGGGGCCAATGGGGCCGAGAGGCATTCCGGGTCCTCCGGGACCGCCGGGCTTCCCGGGACCCATCGGCCCAACCGGCCCGACCGGCCCCGCAGGTGAAGCGGGCACAGTCGGTGCTACCGGCCCGACCGGCCCCGCAGGTGAAGCAGGCGCAGTCGGCCCAACCGGCCCGACCGGCCCCGCAGGTGATGCGGGCGCAGTTGGCCCAACCGGCCCGACCGGCCCCGCAGGTGAAGCGGGCGCAGTTGGTGCTACCGGCCCGACCGGCCCGGCAGGAGAAGCAGGTGCAGTTGGCCCAACCGGCCCGACCGGCCCCGCAGGTGAAGCAGGCGCAGTTGGTCCAACCGGCCCGACCGGCCCCGCAGGTGAAGCAGGCGCAGTCGGCCCGACAGGCCCCGTGGGTGAAGCAGGCGCAGTTGGCCCGACCGGCCCGGCAGGAGAAGCAGGCGCAGTTGGCCCAACCGGCCCGACCGGCCCGGCAGGAGAAGCAGGCGCAGTCGGCGCTACCGGCCCGACCGGCCCCGCAGGTGAAGCGGGCGCAGTTGGTGCTACCGGCCCGACCGGCCCGGCAGGTGAAGCAGGCGCAGTTGGTCCAACCGGCCCGACCGGCCCGATCGGTCCCGCCGGTGCAAGTCCGGAAGCAGCGGCATCGGTAGCAGACGCAACCGGTGCGGACGACATCGTTGCACGGTTCAACGAGCTGCTCAACAGTCTGCGCGAGGCGGGACTGCTCAGGCTGCCGTAACCGCATAGAAAGGGAGTGGAAACACTCCCTTTTTTCTTTGCGCCGGCATTCGACTTTATGCGCGGCTTATGCTATACTGATAGCAGAAATACAACAGCAGGAAAGCAGGAAGTATAATGACAATTCTGAATTGTGAATGCGGAAACGAGATTTTCATCATGGACGAAACCGAAGCAACGGCTTGGCAGTGCGAGCAGTGCGGTCAGTGGTATGATTTCTTCGGTGTAAAGGTGCCCGACCCGGCATCTGTGCAGCCGAAAAAGTCGCCTCATCTTGTCAACTGGAGTGCAGGCGAGGATTTGTAAGGCAATACCGCATAATTGAACAAGAGCGATTTGCGAGCAAATTTTGCGTGAAACCTCGGCAGCGCGGACGGAACTCGCGCAAGGAGCCGCGGCAGCGCGGACGGAACTCGCGCAAGGAGCCGCGGCAGCGCGGACGGAACTCGCGCAAGGAACCGCTGCTTTAATTGTGCGGTGTTGCCGTAAGTCTGTCGTCAGAAAAGGACAGAAAAAGTGCGGGCGGAAGCTGTAAAAAGTAACAGAACTGTAACCTCGCTTTATGTCGAAAGGTGGTATACTTATATCTTAGCAGCATATGTTATAAAAAAGGATAGGAAGGATGACAAAAATGGCATATGAATCGGCGCGGCAGGCGCCGCGCAGCCCGCATAGAAGAAGGCGCAGACGCAGACGGCGCAACAGTCACTACGGTGTACTGTTTGCCCTGATCATTCTGATCATTGCGGTCATTTTCTTCGGTGTGCGGGCGATCCGTTCGATTGTCGGAAACGTAGTCAGCAGCAACAACGTGCTGGTGTATCAGGTGGGCAACACGAATGCATATAAGAACGGCAAGGCGATACAGGTTGACACTGCGCCCTACCGTGACAGTCAGGGCAACGGCATGGCGTCCATCAGCTCGCTGTGCGATAACCTCGGATTGGAACTAAGCTGGGACGAGAACGCTAAATCCGGCACGATCACGCTCAAAAAGACCGTGCTGACAATTAAGCTCAGTGATACAAACCTGCAGGTCGGTGACGCGACCGAAACCTTCGCCTCCGCACCGGTGGAGAAGAACGGCGTGGTTTATGCGCCGGTCAAGGATATCTGTCAGGCGCTTTCGTGGCAGACCGGTGAGGTTGCCGCCGAAAACGGCGATCTGATCATCATCAGTCAGGCAAAAAAAGCGCTGACCGACAAGAAAATCGGTGAAATTACGGATAAGGCGCTCGAGGTGCTCGGCCCGGCCGAGGGACAGGTGATGAGCGGCAGCATCGTTATGCGAACCGGCTCGGATCAGCTGCTCTATGAAGGCAGCACCAAGCACATGGTGGAAGAAGGCAAAAAGCTGGGTGCAGGCGTGCTCGATCAGGACGGCACGGCGTATATCCCGCTCAAGGCCGCGATGACCGCGCTCGGCGGCAAGGCGGAGGACGATGGCAAGGGCGCATGGAATGTCACCTGCGGTGAATCCACCGCGACCGTGGATGCGGACGACGGCAAGACCAAGGTGGACGGCAAGCGTGCCTCCGGCAATGGCTTCTCCACCTACACGGATCAGGACAAGAACCGTTTTTACGTTTCTCCGCAGGTGCTTGCGGCGATCCTTGGCAAGACGTATACCGATCTCGGTGACGGCGTATTCTCGTTCACCGGCGTAACGCTTGACGGCTTTGACAGCCAGAAGGCATACCTCAAGAACATGAAGGATAAGCTGGGCGATGCCGTGGACGGCGATATTCCGGAGGCCGATGTTTATATCGCGCTGACGTTTGACGACGGTCCGACCGGCAAAAAGGACGGCTATCCGAACGGTCTGACCAACTATCTGCTGGACGGCCTCAAGCAGCGCGGCGCAGTTGCTACGTTTTTGATGGTCGGCGAGCGTGTCTCCGAGGTATCGGATGTGCTGCCGCGCATGGTAAACGAAGGCCATGAGCTGGGCAACCACACCATGAATCATCCGATGTGCCACCTGACCGGCCTCGGCACGGATGACATCCGCAGCCAGATTGACGATGCGACCAATGCGATCAAGGATATTGCGGGGCAGGCACCGCAGGTGCTGCGTCCGGTAGGCGGCGGCGTCAACTCGGATGTCAAGGCGGTAGCCGCAGAGCTTGGCTATCCGATCATCAACTGGAGCGTGGACACCGAGGACTGGAAGTACCGCGATGCCGATCATGTGAAGAAGGTCATCGTGGAGCAGGCGCAGGACGGCGATGTTGTCCTGATGCACGACCTGTATGAGACCTCGGTTCGGGGTGCGCTGGCAGCGATCGACGAGCTGCAGAGCCGCACGGATAAGACCTACGCGTTTGTAACGGTCTCTCAGCTTGCCGCAATTCACGGCATCACGCTGGAGCCGGGCGTTGTGTATAACGCACTGAGCGACGAAGTCGCGCAGCAGATCGCGGACGGCAGCTATTCGCCGACGGAGTTTACCTAAACAAAGAAATCCCGAACCAAACGGTTCGGGATTTTTTGTTTAGGAATGGAGAATTGATAATGTAGGATTGAGAATTATGGTTCGGCGCATAGCGCCGTTATTTAATCATCGCGCGTAGCGCGGTACCACGTCGCAGCGCGGACGGAACTCGCGCAAGGATAGCGACATTCTCCATTTTCCATTCTCCATTCTCAATTATCCGTATTCTCTGCCATACGATATCCCACGCCGACCTCGGTAAACAGGTACTCCGGTTCGGCAGGATTTTTTTCGATCTTGCGGCGGATATTTGCCATATTGACGCGCAGGATCTGGTTGTCACCGCCGGCTCGCGGTCCCCAAAGCTCCTTGATGATGTAATCGTAGGTAAGCACCTTGCCGGCAAACTTGCCGAGCAGCGCAACGATACGGAACTCGCTGAGCGTGAGATGGACATTCTCGCCGCGGACGAGCACCTGATGCTTGTTATAGTCGATGGTCATTTCACCGACCGTGTAGGTGCCCTCGCGGGCGATTTCGCTGTTCGCGGAGGTGGTTCTCGTGTGGCGGATGGCGGTGCGCACGCGTGCGAGCAGCTCGGCGGTGCCGAACGGCTTGGTCAGGTAGTCGTCCGCGCCGAGATCAAGTGCCTGCACCTTGTCGTGCTCATGCGAGCGGGCGGAAACCACCACCACCGGCAGGTTCGACCACGAGCGCAGCTCGCGCAGGACGTCAATGCCGTCCATGTCCGGCAGACCGAGATCGAGGATGACCAGATCCGGACAGTGCGAGGAGATCATGGTCTTCGCCTCGCTGCCCGAGCGGGCCAGCAGCGTTTCGTAGTCGTTGGAGTTCAAAATAGTGGAGATAAAGTGCGCAATGCTCTTTTCGTCCTCCACGATGAGTATTTTTTCTCGAATGTTCATTGCAGTTCCGGCTCCTTTTCTATCATCGGCAGGCAGAAGATGAATTCCGCACCGCCGTCCCTATTTTGTGCGTGCATTGTGCCGCCGTGTGCGCGGACAATGGCGTTGCATACAGAAAGTCCCAGCCCCATATTGCGCTTGCCGTCTCCGGTGGGCGTGTCGCTGTGGCGCAGCGTTCCGCTGAACAGCACGGGCAGCAGCTTGGGCGGGATGCCGCCGCCGTTGTCCTGCACGGCAAAGACGGCGTTTTCGCCCTCCTGATGCACAGAGAGCGCAATATGGGTGGTGTTTTTGCCGTGCCGAACGGCGTTTTCAAGCAGATTGGTCATGACCTGCTCAATGAGGATCGCATCCATCGGCACGATGAGCAGCTCATCCGGCACAGCCACCGATATCTTGACGTCGGGATAGTGCTTGCGGAATTTGCGGGCGACCTCGCCGAGCACCTCCTCGGCGGCCTCAGGCTGCTTGGTGATCCGGGTGTCCTCGCCCATGCGGGTGATGGACAGCAGGTTTTCCACCACGCGGACCAGCCACTGCGCGTCATCGCGCACGTCCTCGAGCAGCTGATGCTGCTGTTCGAGAGACAGGTCGGGCGTTTCCAGAATGGCCGAGGTTGAACCGATGATGGAGGTCAGCGGCGTGCGGATGTCGTGCGAGACCGAGCGGAGCAGGTTGGCACGCATTTTCTCGCGCTCGCTCTCCATGCGGAACTGCTCCTGCTGCTTGATCTTGGTGGTCATCGTGCAGGTGACGAGCGATACGCACAGCATGACGAAAAACGTCAGCGGATAGCCGGTCATCGTGAAGTTGAATTCCCAGTAGGGAAAGGTGAAGATGTAGTTGATGCCGATAACGCTCAGGAATGCGGCAAGCGTGCCGAACAGGTATCCGTTTGTGAAGCGCGAGGTGAGCAGCACTGCGAGAACAAATACCGGAGAGGCGAAGCCGTCGCTGATGTCCGAGCGGCGCAGCAAGGTGCAGAGTACCAGTGCACAGATAAATATCGCCGCGAAAATAAGGAAATCCCGCAGCGTAAACGAGAATAAACGCGGTTTCCCGTCCTGTTGTTTCATGTCGAATCCTCCAAGTGCATAAATGTACAAGTTAATTATAGCAGATAATCCGTTAATGTGCTGCTAAAACTTACCGAGTAGATAATTATGCAGCAAAGATATTATCCATTCGGTAAGTTATCATGCAAGGCGGGGCCCCGCCCCGCAATGAAACGACAAAATCCCGCCGAATGTTGTACAGAACAAATATTCGGGTGACAACAACCTCTATCCGTGTTATAATAATCCATTATAGGGTAATATAGAATCAGAATCACTGCAATAATGGAGGAAACAGCTTGCTTTGGAGAGCTTTGATGAGCGGCGATATCCGCTCCGCATTTATCACACTGGCGCTTTCGCTGCCCGCGATCGTGCTGTGCCTGTCCATCCACGAGACTGCGCACGGCGGTGCTGCCTATCTGCTCGGCGACCGTACCGCGCGTGATTCCGGCCGCGTAACGCTGTCGCCGATGGCGCATATCGACCCGATCGGTTTCCTGTGCCTGCTGCTGTTCGGCTTCGGCTGGGCGCGTCCGGTGCCGGTCAATATCGCCAATTTCAGGAACAGACGCTGGGGCATGGCGCTGACTGCGCTTGCCGGTCCGGTATCCAACTTTATCACCGCCTTTATCGCGTACTGCCTGTATTTTGTGGTGCGCATGAACATGACGAATACGTTCCTGTGGTCGCTGTCGCAGTTCCTGCTCATCGTTGCGAGCATGTCGGTCGGTCTGGGTGTGTTTAATCTCGTTCCGGTGCACCCGCTGGACGGCTCGCGCGTCGTTGACGCATTTATGCCGTTTTCGTGGTCACTCAAGCTGCAGAAGTACCAGAATATCATCTTTTTCGTGTTTATCGCGGCGCTCTGGTTCGGCTGGCTGGACGGCATTATGGACTGGGTCGGCAACGGCGTTCTCATGCTGGCGGTAAACTTCGTCAGCCTGTTTCTGTAAGCTATGGATTTTCATTTAGACAACTTTGACGGGCCGCTTGACCTGCTGCTGCACCTGATTTCCAAAAACAAGGTGAGCATTTACGATATCCCCATCGCGGAAATCCTTGAGCAGTACATGGCGGTTCTGCACGAGGCCGAGCACATGGATCTGGACGTTGCCGGTGACTTCATCGCAATGGCGGCGCAGCTGGTGTACATCAAGTCCAGGATGCTGCTGCCGAAGCACGAGGAGAACGAGGACGGGGAGGACCCGCGAGCGGGTTTGGTCGAGATGCTGCTCGAGTACCAGAGACTCAAGAGCGCGACTGCGTTTTTTGCGGAAAAGAACGAAACCGGTCGTGATATCTACGTCAAACCGCCCGAACGGCAGGATGATGCGCCGGTGGAGTATCACCACACGGTAAACGATCTCATCCGCGCGGCAAACAAAATGCTGCGCCGCACCAAGCGGAGACTGCCGCCGCCGGTGACCTCGTTTCAGGGCATTGTCGGGCGGGAGCCTGCACCGGTAGAGGGACGCGTCACCGCAATCCTCAAGCGCTTTCTGTACCGGATGCGCGTGCCGTTTATGCGGCTGTTCGACGATGCGAGAAACCGTTCGGAGATTGTGGCTACCTTTCTGGCTGTGCTGGAATTATCCAAGACCCGCCGAATCCGTTTGGAAGGGGACGGCGAGGAGATGGAGCTGATGCTGACAAATGACAACACAAAATAACGGCAGCATGACGGCGCTCGAGGCCGGACTGGAGGCTGTGCTGTTCGCGGCAGGCGATGCGGTTACCATTGAACGGCTGTCCGCGGCGCTCGAGGTCGCACCGGCGGAGCTGCTGGACGCGGCGGCTGCACTTGAGAACCGCTACGACTTCGAGAACCGCGGCATCATGCTGCTGCGTATCGAGGACAAGCTGCAGCTGGCGTCCCGGCCGATGTACGGGCCGTATGTGCGCCGTGTGACCGAATCGCGCAGACCGCCTGCGCTGTCGCTTGCGGCGCTTGAGGTGCTGACCATCATCGCATACCGCCAGCCGGTAACGCGCGCGTTCATCGACCAGCTGAGAGGTGTCGATTCATCGAACACGGTGAGCAGTCTGGCGGAAAAGGGGCTCATCGAGGAGGCCGGACGGCTGGACGTGCCCGGAAAGCCCATGCTGTTCCGCACGACCGACCAGTTCCTGCGCAGCTTTTCACTGGCAAGCATCGAGGACCTTCCGGCGCTGCCCGCGCTTGAAGAAAACGAGCAGATGGAGCTGAACATGGATGGCACGCTGCACGAGACACCGCCCGGCGAGCAGCTGCGCTTCTTGAACGGCGAGCCTGTGCCGCCGGAAACGGAGTGACCGCCTATGAGAACGGTTTTACTCTGGATTTTAGGCATTCTGCTTGGAATTGTACTGCTGGCATTGGTGATTGTGCTGGTGCTGCTGAACATTCGGGCAGGCATTGAAGCCGTCGGCGTGACCGGCGAGGTGAGCGTGGAGGCACGGTATGGGCCGGTTCGCATTCCGCTGTACCCGAGACCGCGCCACCTGAAAAAGAAAAAAGAGGAAACGGAAGCGGAGCAGAAGAAATCCGAGGAAAGTGAGAAGAAAAAGAGCGGCAAGTCCGGTCTCTCGCTGCCGAAGGACGGACTGGATGTCGGTGAGATCGCAGGCACGGTGCGCGATTTCCTCAGCGACCTGACCGACCGCCTGCGCATCAGCAGACTGCGGGCGCGCGTAGTTATCGGCACAGACGATGCGGCGCAGACCGGCATTCTGCTCGGGCAGACTGCGGCGCTCTGCGGAATCATTGTTCCGTTCCTAGAGAATACTTTCGATATGCAGGATTACCATGTCAGCGCGGACGCGGACTTCAACGCTGACCATACCGAGTGGGCATTTACCGTAAACTGCTCGATACGGCCGATATCGCTCGTCAGAGTGCTGCTGCGGCATGGCAAGCCAATGTATAAGCTGTACAAGAAATATTTCAAATAATCAGTTAAAACGTATAAAGGAAGGCGAAAATTATGAGTGAACATCATCCTATCAGCGATTTGATGACCGAAACCATGTCCAAAATCAAGGAAATGGTGGATGTTAATACCATTATCGGCAGCCCGATCGTGGCGGCGGACGGCACGACCGTTATCCCGGTCTCCAAGGTGTCGTTCGGCTTCGGCGCAGGCGGCAGCGAGTTCGCATCCAAGCACGCGGCAAGCGGGTCTCCGCTCGCGTTCGGCGGCGGCAGCGGCGCCGGTGTGACGGTTTCGCCGGTGTGCTTCCTTGTCATCGGCAAGGACGGCAGTGCCAACATCCTCGGCATCAACGCACAGGCGTCCGACACGGTCGATCGTCTGGTCGAGATGATCCCGGGTGCGATCAACAAGGTGTCCAATTTCGTCAGCGGCTTCAAGGGCAAGACCGAGGACGCAGCCGAAGTGGCGGAAACCCTGTCCGGCGACGAATAAAACCGCGTTTTCCCGCAAAACCTACTCGCGTGAATGCTGAGTAGGTTTTGTTATGCGGGGAGTGGTGCAATGTGAAAAAGCTGTTTTGCGTGCTCGCGCTTTTGCTCGTGCTGCCGAGGGCGGGCGCGGTGAGCGCACGGGCGGCCGTCGTGATCGATGCAGACACAGGTGAAACGCTGTTCGAGCAGAACGCGGACAGCCGCCTGCCGATGGCGTCCACCACCAAGATCATGACCGCGCTCGTCGCGCTCGGCGAGGGTGACCTTGACCGCGTGTATACCGTAAAGCCGGAGTACGCGGCGGTCGAGGGCTCGTCTATGTACTTGCAGGCGGGCGAAAGGCTCTCTCTGCAGGATACGCTGTACGGGCTGATGCTCGCGTCCGGCAACGACGCGGCGGTCGCCATCGCGGGAGAATGCGGCGGCATGACCGCCTTTGTGGGCAAAATGAACGCCAAAGCGGCGGAACTCGGTCTGACGGACACGCATTTCGACAATCCGAACGGCCTGCCGTCCGACACGCACTACACCACCGCGCATGAGCTGGCCAAGATCACCGCGGCGGCCCTCAAGGACCCGGTGTTCCGGCAGATCGTCTCGACAAAAAGCTGCACGGTCAGCGGGCATGCGCTGAGCAATCACAACCGTCTGCTGAGCATGTACGACGGTGCGATCGGCGTGAAAACCGGCTTTACGCGGGCGGCAGGGCGGTGTCTGGTCTCGGCGGCGGATCGCAACGGGCGCACCATCATCGCGGTGACGCTCAATGACCCGAACGACTGGAACGACCACATGGAGATGCTTGACGCCGGCTTCGCACAGTACAGCGAGGTCACGCTGCATAAGGCAGGAGACACGATTGCAAACGCACGCGTGTTCGGCGGCGATACTGCGTCCGTGCCGCTCGCGGCGAAGAATACCGTGACGGCGTATCTGCTGCCCGGCGAGAAAGAGAAGCTGCAGCGCGTGCGCTACGGCGAAAAAATCTGCTATGCACCGGTCGTGAAGACGGCACAGGCGGGTTCGGTCGAATATCGGCTCGGGGATTGCGTCTTAGGACGCGATACGCTGGTTTACGGCGGGGAATCGCTGCTTCCGGCGGAAGAAAAATCCTTCGTAGAACGCATTATGGAACGGTTTAGAAATTGAGAATTGAAAATGGAGAATGACGCTATCCTTGCGCGAGTTCCATCCGCGCTGCGTCGGAATCGCCGCAGAGCGGCGTAATTATATTCCGCCTGTAAGGCAACACATTCATTTTCTATTCTCAATTCTCCATTTTCCATTAAAACAATAGAACAACACGAAAGAGGTAACATAAATGGAAGAAAGACTGCAGAAATTACTGGCTCAGGCAGGCCTGTGCTCCCGCCGTGAGGCGGAGCGCTGGATTGATGACGGCCGCGTAACGGTAAACGGCAAAAAGGCTTCGGTCGGTGACAAGGCCGATCCGCGCCGTGACAAAATTTTCGTGGACGGCAAGCCCATCGGCGGTGCCGAGGAAAAGGTATACTTAATGCTGTACAAGCCGCGCGGCTATGTCACGACGATGAGGGACGAGCGCGGCCGCAAGACGGTTGCCGACCTCGTGCGCGGCTGCGGTGCGCGTGTCGTGCCGGTCGGCCGTCTGGACTATAACTCCGAGGGTCTGCTGCTGCTGACCAACGACGGCGATCTGCTCAACGCGCTGACCCATCCGCGCCACGAGGTGGAAAAGCACTATGAGGTGCGCGTGCGCGGCAATCTGGAAAACATCCCGAAGCTCGCAGAGCCGATGGAGATTGACGGCTACAGCATCCGTCCGGCAACGGTCGTTACCATCGACCGCGATGAGCTGAGCGCCAAGCTGCGCCTGACCATCCACGAGGGCCGCAACCGCCAGATTCGCAAAATGTGCGAGAAGTGCGGTCTGGAGGTTCGCCGCCTCAAGCGTGTGGCAATGGGCACGATGCCGCTCGATCCGCACCTCAAGAGCGGCGCATGGCGCGAGCTGACGAATGACGAGATTGCGTATCTGCAGGACATCGCTGCCGACGTGCAGGAGAACCTCTGATTTTTAAGGAAATCCCTGCCTTTTTGCAATTTGCACCCATATGCTCTTGCATTTTTTTGCAGGTTCACTTACAATAGTATCGTGCAAATGCAGGAATGTATGCAGAGAATGCAATGCAGGAGAGAATATAATGAATGACCTGATCACAAAAATTCAAAGCGAGCTGCCCGGCTTTTCCAAGGGTCAGAAGCAGATCGCGCGTTTTATCTTAGAGCACTACGACAAGGCTGCGTTCATGACCGCGAGCCGACTGGGTGTGACTGTCGGCGTGAGCGAAAGCACGGTCGTGCGCTTTGCGACCGAGCTTGGCTATGACGGCTATCCGCACCTGCAGCGTGCCCTGCAGGAGATGATCCGCAACAAGCTGACTTCGGTGCAGCGCATGGAGGTCGCGGGCGACCGCATGGGCGGCCGCGATGTGCTGCAGACCGTGCTGCATGCGGACACGGATATGATCCGCGTAACGCTCGACGAGATCGACCGCGATGCCTTTCAGGGTGCGGTGGATGCGCTCATGGGCGCCAAGCGAATCTATATCCTCGGTGTGCGCTCCTCGAGCGCTTTAGCCAGCTTTTTAGGCTTTTACTTCAACCTTTTGTTTGAAAATGTGACGCTTGTACATACGAACAGCGTCAGCGAGATTTTCGAGCAGGTGCTCCGTGTCGGACCGGGTGACGTGCTGTTCGGCATCAGCTTCCCGCGCTACTCCAAGCGCACGCTGAGTGCGATGAAGTACGCGCGCGACCGCGGCGCCCGCGTTATCGCACTGACCGACTCGCAGCTGTCGCCGCTGGCGCGTGTGGCCGATCATGTGCTGCTCGCACGCAGCGATATGGCGAGCTTTGTCGATTCGCTCGTGGCGCCCTTGTCGGTCATCAACGCACTGATCGTGGCCGTCGGTATGAGCCGCCGCGATGAGATTGAGCAGACCTTCAATAAGCTGGAGCGCATCTGGGAAGAATACGACGTATATGAAAAACCGGAGGACGATATAAATTGAACATTATCGTAATCGGCGGCGGCGCAGCCGGTCTGATGGCGGCAGGCACTGCCGCGGAGCAGGGCGCGCAGGTGACGCTGCTAGAAACCAACGAAAAAGTTGGCCGCAAACTGTTTATCACGGGCAAGGGCCGCTGCAACGTGTGCAATAACTGCGATGTGCAGGAGGTTCTGCGCAACGTGCCGGTCAATCCGCGCTTTCTGTATTCCGCGCTCGGCGGATTCGGTCCGGCGGACGTGATGGACTTTTTCGAGAACCATGGCGTTGCCCTCAAGACTGAGCGCGGCAACCGCGTGTTCCCGCAGTCGGACAAGGCAGCCGACATCATTGACGCGCTGTTCCTGTGGGTGAAAAAGGCGGGTGTGACCATCGTACATACGACCGCAGACGAGCTGCTCATCGAGGACGGTGTGCTCACAGGCGTTCGTGCCGGTCACAAGACGTACAAGGCGGATCGCATTATCGTGGCGACCGGCGGCGCGTCCTATCCGCAGACCGGCTCGACCGGTGACGGCTACCGTTTCGCCAGGCAGGCGGGACACACGGTTGTGCCCGCAAATCCGTCGCTCGTGCCGTTGGTCGAGGACGGTGACACCTGTCAAAAGCTAATGGGTCTCAGCCTGCGCAACGTGCAGCTGACCGTGTATGAAAACGAGAAAAAGCTCTACTCGGACTTCGGTGAAATGCTGTTCACGCACTTCGGTCTGTCCGGTCCGCTGGTGCTGTCCGCGAGCGCGCATATGCGCCATTTCGGCAGCAAAAAGTACCGTGTGGAGATTGACCTCAAGCCTGCGCTGGACGAAAAGACGCTTGACAAGCGTCTGCTCGCGGACTTTGACAAGCACAAGAACAGCGATTTTATCAACGCGCTCGGTGAGCTGCTGCCTAAGAAGATAATCCCGGTGGTGATTGAAAAGAGCGGCATCGACCCGCGCGAGAAGGTCAATTCCATCACCAAGGCACAGAGAGCGGCGCTGCTGCGCGTACTCAAGGCGTTCCCAGTCGAGATTTCCGGCAAGCGTCCGATCGCCGAGGCGATTATCACTACGGGCGGCGTGTCCGTCCGCGAGGTCAGCCCGAAAACCATGGAGTCCAAAAAGCTGCCGCACCTGTATTTCGCAGGTGAGGTGCTCGATGTGGACGCCTACACGGGCGGCTTCAACCTGCAGATTGCGTGGTCCACGGGCCGTCTGGCGGGTCTGTCGGCTGCTGAGGAGGAATCATGATGAAGTACATTTCGGTTGCCATTGACGGCCCGTCCGGGGCAGGAAAATCCACCGTGGCGCGTGCTGCCGCGGCAAAACTCGGCTATGTATATGTGGATACGGGTGCGATGTACCGTTCCATCGGTCTGGCGGTGTGCCGCAGGGGCATTGCCGGAGAGGATACGACAGGCATTATCGCAACCCTGCCGGAGATTGCCATTCAGCTGACCTATCAGGACGGCGCACAGCACGTTCTCCTGAACGGCGAGGATGTCTCCGAAGCCATCCGCACACCGGAGATTTCGTACTACGCGTCCAAGGTATCCGCGGTGCCGGAAGTACGCCGGTTTCTGCTGGAAACCCAGCGCAATATGGCGAAAAACGGCAATATCCTGATGGACGGCCGCGACATCGGCACGGTCATCCTGCCGGATGCACCGGTCAAGATTTTCCTGACTGCGTCTGCGCAGTCCCGCGCGGAGCGCCGCTATAAAGAGCTGATTGAGAAGGGTCAGCAGGTGACGATGGATGGCATCCTGCATGATATCAACGAGCGCGACAGGCAGGACATGACGCGAGCCGTTGCGCCGCTCAAACAGGCGGACGATGCGGTTCTGCTGGATACGAGCAGCCTGACGCTCGAGGAGAGCATAGCGGCCGTTCTGCGTATTATTCGTGAAAAAACGGAGGAAAAGGCATGAAATTCAAGTACCACCGCTGGTTCCAGGCTCTGGTTGTGCCGCTGGTAGCGCTGGCGTTCCATATTTTCTTTGGCTACCGCGTGATCGGACGCGAAAACATCCCGGAGGGCGGCTGCGTTGTCTGTCCGAACCATGTGCAGCTGTCCGACCCGCCGTTTGCGGCGGTCGCACTCGGCGGCAAGACACCGATACGGCTGATGGCGAAAAAAGAGCTGTTCCGGAAGAAGATATTCGCGTGGCTGATCGCGGCGCTCGGCGCCTTTCCAATTGACCGCGAGGGCGCGGATATCACCGCCATCAAGACCGCGCTCGGCTCGGTTCGTGCCGGTCAGAAGCTCATCATCTTCCCGCAGGGCACACGCCACGCCGCCGAGGGCGAAACCAAGAAAGGTGCGGCCATGCTGGCGGTCAAGACCCGGGCGCCGATCCTGCCGATGTATATCACCGAGGGCAAGCGTTTCCGCTGCAGAGCCACGGTCGTGATCGGCAAGCCGTTCACGCCGGATCCGAAGCAGAAGGACTACGGTCTGATCGCGGATGATATCCTGCGCCGCATCTACGCGCTGAAGGAGCAGGTATGAGCGTAACGGTAGCCAAAACCGCCGGATTCTGCTTCGGCGTACGCCGTGCCGTGGACCTCGCCGAGCAGCAGGCGAAAAAAAACGGAAAAATTTATGCCTATGGTGAAATCATTCACAACATGCACGAAATCGAGCGGCTGGAGAAACTCGGTGTGTACACCGCGTATGCGCTTGAGGACATTCCGGACGGTGCCGGCGTGCTCATTCGGGCGCACGGTGTACCGCGGAATGTATACACGCTGCTTCAAGCAAAAAAGTGCGAAATCTTTGATGCAACCTGCCCTTTTGTGCGGAAAATACACAAAATTGCGGATAAAGAGAGCGCGGACGGACGGCTGATCGTCATTCTCGGCAGCGCCGGACATCCGGAGGTTGTAGGCATTCAGGGCTGGTGCGGCGAGTCGGTCGTGCTCGAGGGCGAGGAGCAGGCGAGAGCCTTCTCGAAACGGCCTGAAATGGAAAACAAACCCATTTCTCTGGTCGCACAGACCACTGTTAACCGGTCAATTTGGAATATTTCCGTAGGACTTATAAAAAAAAGGTGTACAAACCTCAAAATTTTTGATACAATATGTAAAGCGACGGATGAGCGCCAGTCGGAGGCTCGTCTGCTTGCCGGTGTATCGGATCAAATGATCGTGATCGGAGATAAGAAAAGCTCCAACACCAAACGGCTGTATGAGATCAGCCGGTCGCTGTGCTCGGATGTGCGCTACATCGAAGACGCGGCAGAGCTTACTACGCAGGAGCTCGGGCAGCACCAGCACATCGGGATCACGGCGGGAGCATCCACACCGGCATGGATAATTAAGGAGGTCAGTAACATGATGAGCGAAGAAACCAAGATTGAAACTGGTGAGGACTTTGCAGCAATGCTGGAGGAGTCCTTCAAGACTTTAAATAATGGAGAAAAGGTAACCGGCACCGTTGTAGGTATTTCCAATAACGACGTACAGGTAGATCTGGGCGTTAAGCACACTGCGTATATCCCGCTGGGTGAGCTGTCTGACGACCCGAACTATGACGTAGCTGCCAACATCCACGTTGGCGACGAGATCGAGGCTGTTGTTGTTCGCGTAAACGACGGCGAGGGTACCATCACTCTGTCTAAGAAGCGCGTTGATCAGCTGAAGGGCTGGGAGACCGTTGAGAAGGCTTACGAGGAGCACACCGTTGTTGAGGGTGTTATCGTTGAGGAGAACCGCGGCGGTGTTGTTGCAACTGCACACGGCGTTCGCGTATTCATCCCGGCATCCCAGACCGGCGTACCGAAGGATCAGCCGATGAGCCAGCTGGTTAAGACCAAGCAGTCCTTCTATATCACCGAGATCAACCGTCAGCGCAAGCGCGTTGTTGGTTCTATCCGTCAGATCCAGCAGGAGGCTCGCAAGGCTGCTGCTGAGCAGATCTGGAACACCATCGAGATCGGCAACGAGTACGACGGCACCGTTAAGTCCCTGACTTCCTACGGCGCATTCGTAGACATCGGCGGCGTAGACGGCATGGTTCACATCTCCGAGCTGTCCTGGGGCCGCATCAAGCACCCGTCCGAGGTCGTTTCTGTTGGCGACAAGGTAAAGGTATTCGTTATCGGTCTGGATAAGGAAAACAAGAAGATCTCCCTCGGCTACAAGCGCGAGGAGGACAATCCGTGGAACGTATTCAAGTCCAAGTACGACATCGGCTCTGTTGCTGAGGTTAAGATCCTCAAGTTCATGCCGTTCGGCGCATTCGCTGAGATCGTACCGGGCGTTGACGGCCTGATCCACATTTCTCAGATCGCTGATCACCGCATCGCAAAGCCGGAGGACGAGCTGGAGGTTGGCCAGGTTGTCGAGGCTAAGATCATCGACATCAACGACGAGAAGAAGAAGGTATCTCTGTCCATCCGTGCTCTGCTCGAGGACGAAGAGGACTAATCCCTCTCCGGTTTCATAACAAGCGCAAAGAAGCACCTGTTTCAGGTGCTTCTTTTTTGCTTTGGACAGCGTTTTGCAAGGCAGGAGTGAAATTTATTGATTTACCCATACCGTAGGGCAGAAGGTGAATTACGGCAAAGCCGCAAGAGAAGCCACCCTGGGGTGCCCCGCCCTGCATGAAACGTAAACCACCATTCACTCCTATCTCCTCCCTCGACTGCATATACTGTCTGGGGTGGTATTATGCGGCGCAGACGGAAAAACGGCAGGAGACTGGCGCTTGCCATGCTGATACTGCTATTAGCGGCTGGTCTTGGTCTGCTGACTATACGCTTTCAGCGCATTTTCATGGAGTACGCCGTCAACGTCTGCGAGGACAGCGCCATCAAGGAGATCAACACGCTGATGGAGGACGAGGTTTTCTCCCATCCGGACGAATTTGCCGACCTTGTGGTGCTTGAGCGCGACAGCGACAACCGCATCACGGCCTTGCGTACGGATATTATCGCAGTCGGAAAGGTGAAGGCGCGTATCGTCAACGGTCTGTTTGACCGGCTGGATTATCTGGAGGAAACGCAGACCGAGGTGCCGCTCGGCACGGTATTCGCGCCCAGTTTGTTTACCGGAATGGGCCCGAGGGTGAAGGTCGGTCTTGCGGGGCTTGCTCAGATGGACGCGCGGTTCGTCAGCGCGTTTACCTCGGCGGGCATCAACCAGACGCGCCACCGGATTCTCATCGAGGTGCACGCCGGCTTCCGCATTCTCACGCCGTTTGGCGGGGAAGACAGGGAAATCGTCTCGACGTACCCGGTCACGGACACGGTTATCGTCGGCACGGTGCCCGAACGGTACGCCTATATCGGCGGCTCCGGCTCTGATCTGCTCGGCGAAATCCGCGATTACGAGGAAAATTCGGATATTTCTCACGAAACCGGAAAATAATACTTCAAAAATATCAGATTATTTGGTATACTTAATCTGTGTGAGTATTTGCTCACACCAAAGGAGTTTTATTATGGACGTGCGTGAGCAGATTACCGCTCTGCGGGAGCAGCTGCGGTATCACAACGAAAAATACTATAACGAGGACGCGCCCGAGATCACCGACTATGAGTACGACATGCTGCAGCGTCAGCTTCGCGCGCTCGAGGCCGAGCATCCGGAGATGGCAGACGCGAACTCTCCGACCCAGCGGGTCGGCGGCACGGCGAGCAGCCGGTTTGCCAAGGTGACGCACGCCTACCCACTCGAAAGCCTGCAGGATGTTTTCTCGTTTGACGAGCTGGGCGAGTTCTATTCCCGTGTGGAGAATGCCGTCGGACAGGCGGAGTACGTTGTCGAGTACAAGATCGACGGCCTTTCGGTCGCACTGGAGTATGTAGACGGCGAGTTCGTCCGCGGTGCGACACGCGGTGACGGTCAGGTGGGCGAGGACGTAACCAAGAACCTCAAAACCATCAAGGACATCCCGAAAAAGCTGGAGAACGCACCGCCGCATCTCATTGTGCGCGGTGAGGTCTACATGAAAAAGTCCGTGTTCGACGCACTCAACGCCGAGCTGGAGCTGCATGACAAGCCGCTGCTTGCCAATCCGCGCAACGCGGCTGCCGGCTCTCTGCGGCAGAAGGACAGCAGGATAACGCGCGAGCGCAGGCTGTCCATCTTCTGCTTCAACATTCAGAACAGCGACGAGCTGCCGATGGAAAGCCATGTGCAGGCGCTCGATTACCTCAAGAGCCTCGGCTTCCCGACAAGCCCGCGCTATCCGGTCTACACCGACCCGCAGGACGTGCAGCGCGAGATTGAGAACATGGGTGAGACCCGCGGTGAGCTGGATTTCGACATTGACGGTGCTGTTGTCAAGGTCAACTCCTTCGCACAGCGTGAAACGCTCGGCTCGACCGCGAAATTCCCTCGGTGGGCGGCGGCGTACAAATACCCGCCCGAGGTCAAGCAGACGCTTCTCAAGGATATCGTCATCACGGTGGGACGCACCGGCGTGCTGACACCGAATGCCGTGCTCGAGCCGGTACGGCTTGCGGGCACCTCGGTGTCCCGCGCAACGCTGCACAACCGCGATTTTATCCGTCAGCTCGATGCCCGCGTGGGCGACATTGTTTCCGTCCGAAAAGCCGGAGAAATCATTCCGGAGATCATCGGCGTGGAAAAGGACCGGCGCCCGCTGGATTCCGTGCCGTATGAGTTCCCGAAATTCTGTCCGGTCTGCGGTGCGCCGGTGTACGACGATGAGGACGAGGCGGCTATCCGCTGCACGAGTGCCTCGTGTCCGGCGCAGCTGCTGCGCAACCTGATGCACTTTGCGTCGCGTGACGCGATGGACATTGACGGCTGCGGTGAGGGCAACCTGCAGAAGCTGATCGACGCCGGACTGGTCAAGTCGGCGGCTGACCTATACGACCTGACGGTCGAGCAGCTGCTGCCGCTCGGCAAAAAGGTGGACGTCTGGGCGAACAATCTTGTCCGCTCGATTGAAGCGAGCAAGACCCGCGACCTGTCGCGGCTGCTGTTCGCGTTCGGCATTCGGCATGTCGGCCAGAAGGCGGGCCGCATCCTAAGCGACCACTTCGGCTCGCTTGATGCGCTGCTGATTGCGCCGGTCGAGGAGATGACCGAGATCCGCGACATCGGACAGACCACGGCGGAGAGCATCGCCGCATGGCGTGAGCTGCCGCAGTCGCATACGCTCATCGAGAAGCTGCGCGCACACGGCGTCAACTTCATCGGTGAAAAGACCGCAAAGAGCGACCTGCTCGCCGGAAAGACCATTGTGGCAACCGGCAGCCTGACGCTCTATACCCGCAAGGAGATCAATGATCTGATCGAGTCTCTCGGCGGCAAAGCGGCCGGTTCGGTCTCGAAAAAGACCAGCTATGTCGTCGCAGGCGAGAATGCCGGCAGTAAGCTGCAGAAGGCGGCAGAGCTGGGAATCCCGGTCTTGACGGAAGAAGAATTCCGCACGATGATAACCAATGCAGAGTAGGCATAATTGAAAATGGATAATTGAAAATGGAAAATGAATGTACGGCGCATAGCGCCGATATTAAATAATCGCGCAAGGCGCGATACCTTAATTCTCCATTATCCATTCTCAATTTTCAATTACAAAGCGATTTCAGAATAAATATAAATGGAGGAGAATTGATATGGCAATTTCCAGAAAAGAAATTGAGCACATCGCGTCCCTGGCACGTCTGGATTCGACCGGCGGTATTTTCGACCGTCTGGCCGATGACATGCAGGGTATCGTCGCAATGGTGGACAAGCTGGCTGAGCTTGATCTGGGCGATATCACCGATGTTATCAACACCGAGCGCAAGAATGCGTTCCACGAGGACGAAGTGATCCAGGAATTCACGCCGGATGAGCTGATCGAGCCGAATGCACCGGACTTCCAGTGCGGCGGCGTAGCAGTTCCGCGTGTTGTCGAGTAAGGAGGGGACAGAATCATGGCACTTTACGAAAAAACTGCGTCCGAGCTGTCCGAGCTGCTCGGCAAAAAGAAAATTTCCGCAGTAGAGCTGGCAAAGGACGTTTTTGCCCGCACCAAGGCGGTAGAGGATAAGGTTCAGGGCTACGTTACCGTAGCCGAGGAGTCCGCGCTGGCACAGGCAGAAGCGGTTGACAAGAAGCGCGCGAGCGGCGATACGCTGTCCGCGCTGGCCGGTATCCCGATCGCTATTAAGGACAACATCTGCACCAAGGGCACGCTGACCACCTGTGCGTCCAAGATGCTGGGCAATTTCAAGCCGCCGTACAACGCAACCGTTATGGAGAAGCTGATTGCTTCCGATGCGGTCATCACCGGCAAGGCCAACATGGACGAGTTCGCAATGGGCTCCTCCTGCGAGAATTCGGCTATGCACCCGACCCACAACCCGCATGGTCTCGACCGCGTACCGGGCGGCTCCTCCGGCGGCTCCGCTGCTGTTGTTGCAGCAGGCGAGGCTCCGCTGGCGCTCGGCTCGGATACCGGCGGCTCTATCCGTCAGCCGGCGTCCTTCTGCGGCGTTGTCGGTCTCAAGCCGACCTACGGTGCGGTTTCCCGTTACGGCCTGATCGCATTCGCATCTTCTCTCGACCAGATCGGCCCGTTCGGCCGCTCCATCGAGGACGCAGCCATGCTGCTCGATGCGGTTACCGGCCACGATCCGCTGCACGATTCCACCTCTGTCAAGACCCCGTTTGAGGGTTCGCTGCGCGCCAACCTGAACGCTGACGTCAAGGGTCTCAAGATCGGTCTGCCGAAGGAGTATTTCGGTGAGGGCATCTCGGATGCCGTTCGCAAGAACGTTATGGCGGCTGCAGAGGCGTACAAGGCACTCGGCGCGGAGGTATTCGAGATCTCTCTGCCGCTCGTTGAGTATGCACTGCCGATCTACTACATCCTCTCCTCCGCAGAGGCTTCCTCCAACCTTGCCCGTTTCGACGGCGTAAAGTACGGCTACCGTACCCCGAATGCAGGCGATGACATCATCGAGCTGTACACCAAGAGCCGTTCCGAGGGCTTCGGCGCCGAGGTTCAGCGCCGCATCATGCTGGGCACCTACGTTCTGTCCTCCGGCTACTACGATGCGTACTACAAGAAGGCTCGTGCGGCACAGCGCAAGATCCGCGAGGAGTTTGCAAACGCATTCGAGAAGTGCGACGTCATCCTGACGCCGGTTGCGCCGACCACCGCTTACGAGATCGGCTCCAAGACCACCAATCCGCTCGAGATGTACGCAGGCGATATCTGCACGGTTTCCGTCAATATCGCCGGTCTGCCGGGTCTGGTTCAGCCGTGCGGTTTTGATGAGAACCACATGCCGGTCGGCATGCAGCTCATCGGTCCGCGCTTCGGCGAGCAGACGCTGCTGAACGCCGGTCTGGCCTTTGAGCAGGCGTCCGGTCTCAAGAACATCATCGCTGCACTGTAAGGGAGGAAGACAAACATGAAATACGAAGCTGTCATCGGTCTGGAAGTGCATGCGGAGCTGTCCACCAAGAGCAAGATTTACTGCTCGTGCTCCACTGGCTTCGGCGCACCGATCAACACCCACACCTGCCCGGTTTGCACCGGTATGCCGGGCGCACTGCCGGTACTCAACAAGCAGGTTGTACACTACGCCGCAAAGATGGGCAAGGCTACCGGCTGCACCATCAATCAGCTGTGCAAGGCTGACCGTAAGAACTATTTTTACCCCGATCTGCCGAAGGCATATCAGATCTCTCAGTTTGATGTGCCGATCTGCGAGAACGGCGAGGTATTCTTCTATGTGGACGGCGTGAAGCATTCCTGCCGTCTGGAGCGCATCCACTTCGAGGAGGATGCGGGCAAGCTGCTGCATGACGAGATCGACGGCACCATCGTTGACTTCAACCGCTGCGGCGTACCGCTGATCGAGATGGTAACCCGTCCCGACCTGCATTCCTCTGCCGAGGCAAAGGAATTCCTTGAAATGATCAAGACTACGCTGTCCTACCTCGACATCTGCGACTGCAAGATGGAGGAAGGCTCCATCCGCTGCGACGTAAACGTTTCCATCCGTCCGGAAGGCTCCACCGAGCTGGGCACCCGTGTCGAGATGAAGAACATCAACACCTTCTCCGGTGCGGTTCGTGCGATCGATTACGAAATTGCACGCCAGATCGAGGTTGTAGAGAACGGCGGCGAAATCCAGCAGGAGACCCGCCGCTGGGATGACGTTAAGCTGAAGAACACGGTAATGCGTACCAAGGAAGACGCACAGGATTACCGTTACTTCCCGGACCCGGACCTGATCGCCGTCGAGATCTCCGACGAATGGCTGCACCAGATCGAAAGCGAGGTTCCGGAGCTGCCGATCACCCGTTACGAGCGTTATCTGAACGAGTACGGCATGACCGCCATGGAGGCGCGTCTGCTGTCCGACAGCTTTGAGAAGGCCGAGCTGCTCGACGCTGCTGCAAAGCAGGTTAAGCCCAAGGCTGCCGCAAACTGGATCCTGTCCGATATCTCCAAGTACCTGAACGACAAGGGCGTAAGCCTCCGCGAGACCAAGATGACCGCAGACAAGCTGGTTGCTCTGGTTAAGTTGATCGAGGCCGGCACCATCTCCGGCAACGCAGGCAAGAAGGTTCTGCCGAGCATGTTCGAGACCGACGAGACCGTTGAGGCTATCGTTGACCGCATGGGTCTCAAGCAGGTATCCGACGAGGGCGCAATTCTGGCCATCGTACAGGACGTTATTGCCAAGAACGAAAAGGCTGTTGCCGACTTCAAGGCAGGCAAGAATGTTACCGGCTTCCTCGTAGGCCAGTGCATGAAGGCTTCCAAGGGTCAGGGCAACCCGCAGATCATCAACAAGCTGATCGCATCCGAGCTGGCAAAGCTGTAATTCAGCTTAAAACCGAATTGATACAAGAGGATACAGAACGGTACTGTTCTGTATCCTTTTTGTGTTTTTTGGGGTGAGAAATTTGTCGGAGAGAGCGGCTGCATTGGAAAATATTATAAATCGACAGATAGAGAAGCTATTATGTATAAATGGATATGTAGGTATCGACTGGATGAAGAATACAGAAAAGAGTAAAAATGGAATTTGACAGGTGAAGGAATGCACATAACGGATTGGCTGGAAATGCTGGGTGAGCACTTTCCGCTGGTGGTGATCGGCTGTGCTGAGGCACTGCTGGCGGTTGTGCTCCTGTGTGCTGCGCTGCGGAACCGCAGGCAGTGCGCGGATAAAAACGGAGCGCACTCCGGCGGGCAGAAAGACGTTTCCGTCTGGAAGAAATACTGTGCGTGGGACGGAGCGCAGCCGTTCGAGACCGTCCTTCGGACAAAGAACGGCGAGTGGGTGCAGACACAGGGTCTTAACTCGTTAACACAGCCGGCGGCATATTACCGGCTGACCGGCGATGCACCGGAGGCCAACACGGTCGAGATATCGGTGCAGAACGCTTCGCGCGACGCGGTGTACGCACCGGCTTCGATGGAAAAGGTAACGGACGGTGACGTGCACGAACGCAGAGACGCACTGCTCAAGGGGCGCGGTCTGTTCGGTACCCGCAATTATATGGTGACCGAGGTTTCGGGTACGCGGCCGTCGGAGCTCATGGTCGCGGAGAGCTGGGTCAGCAGCCCGCAGACCGAGGAGCAGACAGCCTATGCGGAAGCAGAGTCGGTCTATCGCAGCTTTGTGTATGATGCATATACCGCAGCGGACGAGAAACTGCTGCCTGTGCTCAACCGTCTGTTCTGGCAGGATTATGATGATGAAAATGACGGTGTTTACAGTGCGCTCAGCCGCATCCGCGAGGTGCTGAAAGCGCAGGTGCGCTACAGCGAGACTGCCGAAGCCGCACCGGATAATGCGGACCCAATTGCATATTTCCTGACAAACTCGCGGAAGGGCAATGCAGTGCTTTATGCCTCGGCGACCGTGCAGGCGCTGCGGGCGCACGGCATTCCCGCACGTTATGCGGGCGCAGAATGTCGATCGAGGAGCGTGTGCGGCAGTCGCAGAAGCTGATATTCAAGCTGATTTCCCTCTGGGAATTGACGCGGCGCTCGGCTGGGAGACATCGGCGACCGATAAGGCGCTTGCGGACACGCTGCCGTCGGTTAAGCCCGGAGAGTACGAGCGTGTGAACGGTCTGCTTGAGAAAACCATATACGGCGGCATCGTGCTTGAGCCGTTCGAGGAGCGTGCGCTCGATCTGTTCGTGCAGCGGCTTTGGGGAAGAAATGTGAAGAAAAGCTGGAAAATGCGCCTTAAACTGCGGTATGCGTACTTGCTGGCGGCGAAATAAAAAGAAATCCCGAGGCGATAGGCTTCGGGATCTTACTATTGCTGCAGCAGACGGAAGGCGCAGAGCAGCAGTTCCTCGCGCGTATGCAGCTGTGCGCTGTGCGGAAGAATGCGCTGCCGGATTTCCGGAGAAAGTGCACAAAAACAGGCGTTAGCCGTTTGATCAATGGATAGCAGTGCTGTAAGATTGCAGAAATACTTCATGGAAATTCACCTCGGGACTCAGTATGGACAAGGGGAGAGCAAGCTATACGCAAAAACTTTTGGGAAAAATGAAAAAAAGTGTTGACAAAGCGTATCGGGAGAGGTATACTAAATAAGCTGTTGATGAGCAGTTAAGAACAACGAAAAGTTGTGAAAACTCTTTGAAAACAGCGGATTGTACCTTGTAAATTAAACAACGATGTGCTTAAACTTTTGTTCGATATGAACAAGGTTGTAGTGCGAACCTGAAATTTCGAGAGTTTTTTAC
>QEKJ01000019.1 GCA_003096535.1 Agathobaculum butyriciproducens
GCGTATATCGTTTGTTTGGTACTCCTTTTGGCATAGCAAAACACCCCACTTGTTAGATAGTATACCATACTGTCTAACAAATGGGGTGCAGTTCAAACAGAATGTAATCTTTATTTTTGTTTTTGATCTCAAAATACTGCTGCATCATGGGCGTCAGTTCAGCCATGTTCTTACCTCTTTCTTATAATTTGTGTGCAAACAGACAGCGAAGCGAGGTTTTCTCGATCTCTGCCTCGATAAATTCACCGATTTTGATATCGTCACCGCGCACGCACACGAGCAGGTTGCCCTCGGTACGGGCGGTAAACGGATATTCCGGTCCTTTGGCATTGCCGTCTACAAGCAGACGCAATTTTTTACCCTGATACGCCGTCTGCTTTTCAGCAACGATTTCATCCTGCGCCTTGAGCAGGCGCTCGAAGCGGCGCTGCTTATCCTGCGGCGTAGCGTTATCCTCATAGGAGGCTGCGGGCGTGCCCGTGCGAGGCGAATACAGGAAGGTAAACAGCAGATCAAACCGGGTATCCTGCACCAGCTTCAGGGTCTGCTCGAAATCCTCGTCCGTTTCGCCCGGGAAACCGACGATAATATCGCTTGACAGCGTAATATCCGGCATTTTCGACCGTGCATCCGCAATCAGCGATTTGTAGTGTTCTGCCGTATAGCGGCGGTTCATGCGGTGCAGAATCTCGTCGCTGCCCGACTGGAACGGCAGATGCAGCTGCTTTGCGACCTTGCCGCACTCCGCCATGGTGGAAAACAGCTTGGGAGACGCGTCCTTCGGGTGGCTTGTCATAAACCGCAGCCAGAAATCGCCGGGCACGGCGTTGAGACGGCGCAGAAGATCGGCAAAATTCACGTCAATGCCGAGATCCTTGCCATAGGAGTTGACATTCTGGCCGAGCAACGTAATCTCCTTGTAACCCGCCGCGACCAGCTCACGCAGTTCTTTCTCGATCTCCTCCGGTCGGCGGCTACGCTCTCTGCCGCGCACATACGGCACGATGCAGTAGGTGCAGAAATTGTTGCAGCCGTACATGATGGACAGCCACGCCTTTGCGCCCTTGGCACGCAGCACCGGCAGACCTTCGGCGATATCATCCTCGCCGCCGATGTCGAACACGCGCTTTTTCTCGGTCAGCACGCGGTACAGCAGCGACGGAAATCGCCAGAGCGCATGCGTGCCGAACAGAAGATTGACCTGCGGATAGCTTTTCTTAATCTTCTCGACGTTTTTCTCCTGCTGGGCCATGCAGCCGCACATTGCAATAACAATGCCCGGGCGCTCCTTTTTCAGATGGCGGAGTGCGCCGACGTTGCCGAACGCACGATCCTCGGCATGCTCACGCACAGCACAGGTGTTGAACAGAATAAAATCTGCCTCGTCGGGCGTATCGGTCATTTCGTAGCCCATTTCGGACAGCATGCCGCGGATACGCTCGGTATCCGCCTCGTTCTGCTGGCAGCCGAACGTATGCGTATAGGCTTTGGGGCGCTTGTCCCCCAATAGGCGGGCTACTGCGTCAATATAGGTAAACTGCGATTGCAGCTGTTCTTCGGAAACATTCTGGGTTGCCATGAAACTCTCCTTTTATCGAAATGGAGTGCCGTCAGAAGTAAACACGTTCATGCGGTGGTACGCGCTGAACGGAATCTCGTACTGCGGCAGATACTGCCGAATGGCACGGGTCAGATATTCCGGACTCATGTTGTTATTGCCGGCAGCGGTGGTGACAACAGCGGTCACCTCATCAGGGCCGTCAGTAACGGTCAGATCGCGCATCAGCTCACGCATATTGACCGTCTTTTCGCCGCGCTTGGAACGCTTGACGATCTCGACCATGGGGCGGCGGAACAGATTGCGCACATCGTCGGCAAAGCCCTTGGGCGTACCATCCTCAAAACCCCATGTGATGCGGTACTGCGACCATTCAATTGAACCGACCTTCATGCCGCCGTCGGCAAGCGGGTAAATCTCGATTGCACGCAGGCCCTCGGGAAATACATCATTGAGCGCTTCCACCGCATTTTCCGGCACGGCTTCTGCCGTGATATTGAAATCCAGAAATTCGCACTCGCCGGAGTAGCCGGTCGAGAGCGGCAGCGCCACCGAAACGTAGGCGTGCTGATTGAAACCCTCGGTGAACCACAGCGGCATCTGGCAGCGTGCCATCGAACGCTGCATAGCGTGCATCAGATCAAGGTGAGAGATATACTTGGCTCTTCCTTCTTTGGCAAATTTCATTCGAGCCTTAAACATGGCACTTGCCTCCCTTCAGCAGAGCGCTTGCGCCGCAGCCGGCACACTGGTGCATACAGTCCGGCGTGATAGCCGCTTCGCGGGAACGCTCCCACTCACGCTTGAGATGCTCCTTGCGCGTGCCGCAGCCGATGTGATCCCACGGGAACACCTCGTCCATCGGACGCTGACGAGATGCGTAGAACTCTGGATCGAGTCCGCAGTCGCGAAACGCCTGCATCCACTTGTCAAAGTCGAAGCACTGATCCCAGCCGTCCATCTTGCAGCCGCGCTGCCACGCCAGCAGAATCGCCTTGCCCTGACGGCGGTCGCCGCGTGCAATAACGCCCTCGAGCACCGAGGTCTCGGCATCATGCCAGTTGTAGGTGACATTCTTGGTTTTCATGACCACCTTGAGGTGCGCCTGCTTCTCGCGGAACTGCTCGAGCGTGTCCTGCGCGTCCCACTGGAACGGGGTCTGGGGCTTGGGCACAAAGCACGAAGCCGACGCTGTGATACGCACGCCGCGCGCACGGTTGGGCGTGTTCTCACGCCAGCAATAGGCGACCTTTTTGCAAATGTCGGAAATGCCGTCCAGATCCTCGTATGTCTCGGTCGGCAGACCCATCATGAAATAGAGCTTGACGTTATTCCAGCCGCCTTGAAAGGCAATCTCGCAGGCATGTAGTACATCCTCCTCGCGGATGTTCTTGTTGATAACATCACGCAGGCGCTGCGTACCGGCCTCACATGCGAACGTCAGGCCGCTTTTGCGGGTTTTCTGTACGCGCTCCATCAGTTCGGCGGAAAAGCTGTCCGCACGAAGAGAAGGCAGCGACAGGCTGATATGCCGCGGCTCACAATAGTCGAGCATGCACTCGGTCAGACCGGACAGCTCACCGTAGTCACTGGTAGACAGCGAGGACAGAGAGATTTCCTCGTAACCGGAGTTCTTGAGCACCGCCTGCGCCTGCTTGAGCAGCACTTCCTTGGACTTGGTGCGCAGCGGACGATACGTGTGGCCGGCCTGACAGAATCGGCAGCCGCGCGGACAGCCGCGGAACAACTCGATCATCGCACGGTCGAACACAATATCCGTCGAGGGCACGACGAAGGACTCCGGATAGTACATGGTATCCAGATCCTTGACGATGCGCTTCTGCACGAGTGCGGGTGCGCCGTGTGTCGGCGTAACGCTCTCAATTGTGCCGTTCTCGTGGTACTTGACCTCGTACAGCGAAGGTACATACATGCCCTCGATCTGTGCTGCCGCAATCAGGAATTCCTGCTTAGACCAGCCTTCGCGCTTGGCCTTGCGGTACAGATCGGTAAATTCCAGCATGATCTCCTCGCCGTCGCCGATCATGAACAGGTCAACGAAGTCAGCCAGCGGCTCCGGATTGTAGGCACACGGACCGCCGCAGGCTACAATATGCTTGAGTTCGGTACGGTCCTTTGCCAGCACCGGAATACCGCCGAGATCCAGCATATTCAGAATGTTGGAAAACGACAGCTCATACTGCAGCGTAAACGCGATAATATCAAAGTCATAAAGCGGATCACCGCTCTCCAGACCATACAGCGGCAGACCGGCCTCGCGCATTTCAGCCTCCATGTCGATCCATGGCGCGCAGACGCGTTCGCACCAGATGCCCTTCTGATCATTGAGCAGGCCGTAAAGGATACGCGAACCGAGGTGAGACATGGCAACCTCATAGGTATCCGGAAAACAGAACGCAAATCTCAGATCGATGTTCTTTTTATCTTTCATCACCGAGCCCCATTCACCGCCGACGTAGCGTGCCGGCTTCTGTACACGGGACAAAATGGCTTCCATCTTTTTATGCAAGACGTATTCCTCCATTTTCATTCATACAGATTATTGTATCATATCCTTCCGAAAAAAACCATACTGTTTTTGACTGTTTTCGCGCAGAAAGTACACAAAACAAAAAAGAAACGCGAAGAAAGCCTTTACACTTTCTTCGCGTTTTGCTTATTCCTCTGAAATTTCCGGCTTACTGCCGAGCAGTCGGGACGTATTGAACACAGTCAGCGCCGTGAGTACGGCATCAACGACAACTGCCATCCACATCTGCGCCAGACCGATCAGCGCCAGTACAGCAAGTACCAGCTTGATGGCGGCCAGCAGTGTCAGATTCTGCATTGCCACTCCGTGTGTACTCTTGCAGACCTGAACAGCTTCGCCGAGACCGCTCAGATCATTTGCGGTAATCAGTACATTCGCCGCATCCGCTGAATAGCGGGAGCCGCGCGTGCCCATTGCCACACCGACATCAGCCATCTTGAGCTGCTCGATATCGCTTACGCCGTCGCCGACATAGGCGGTCGTACCGTCTGTCGGAATCGTGCGCATCATAAAGTCCAGCTTCGCTTGCTTTTCCTCGGGCATCAAGCTGCAGTGAACGGTATCGATACCGGCGGCATTTGCAATTCGCTGGGTTGGTGTCTCAGCGTCACCGGTGATAAGTACAGTACGCTCAACGCCCTGATCCTTGATCTTCTTGATCGCGTCAGCAGCGGACGGACGAACCGTATCCTCCAATTCAATCACGCCGATGTGCTCCCCTTCACAGGCGATGTAAACAACCGTGCCGTCGATATCCGGCAAGCCCTTGACACCGCGGGAGACCATCAGCTTTCGGTTGCCTACCAGCAGAACGTGATCACCGATACGGGCGCGCACGCCGCGGCCCGGGAATTCCTCGAATTCCTCGATCTTCGGCAGCTTTTCCCGGCATGCACTTACGATTGCGCGTGCAACCGGATGCTGCGAAAGCTGCTCGGCTGCTGCGGCAAGTGCCAGACAGTTCTTTTCGGAGAACTCCTGCGTGGGATAAATCTTTTTAACCTGCAGATTGCCGGTGGTCACTGTGCCGGTCTTGTTGAATACGACCAGACGCAGATCTGCAGTCCGTTCCATCGCTTCGCTGCCCTTCATGTGAACGCCTTCGCTCTCAAGTCGGCCGCCGCCGCATACAAAAGCAAGCGGTACAGCCAACGCCAGTGCGGTCGGACAGCAGGCGATGAGAAGCGTCAGTCCGCGATATACCCAGCCGGTCATATCCGAACCGGGCATGAACAGCGGCGGAAGTGCGGCTGCCAGTACGGCAATGACGATCACAACCGGAACCAGGCGCTTGGCATTACGCTGCGCACTGTTTTCCAACGCTGCCTTGTGTTCGGCAGCTGCATTCTGTACGCGGCGAATCTGACGAACCGCGCAGTCCTCGTAGCGCGAGATCACACGAATCAGCATCAGAGAGCCGTTATACCGGCTGCCTGCCAGCACACGCGTATTCTTATCAACTGCCATCGGCACGTTTTCGCCGGTAAGCACGCTGTCATCCACCGTGCCGTCTCCGCGAAGCACAACACCGTCAATCGGTACGCGCTCACCCGAGTGCACCAGAACCAGCTCGCCCAGACGGATATCTGCCAGCGGAACCTGACGCTGTTCGCCCTTCATGTTGACGACCGTTGCCTTTTCCGGCATGAAATCATGCTGCTGCGGCAACGCCTGATAGGTGGATGCCAGAACGATATCACCTGCGATTTTGCCAATCTCGAACAGGATGAGCACAACCGTTGCTTCTGCACGGCTGCCGAGCGCGAATGCGCCGATAGACGCTATTAGCACGAGCAGATATTCATCGAAAAACGAGCCGTGTGTCAGATTGGTCAGCACACGCGCTGCAATCGGCAGCGCTGTGATCAAAAACGCCAGCAGGCAGAGCGGCAATGCCGCGCTCGAATCTCCCATTGCGATTCCGGCCACAAGAACGATTGCCGCGGCAGCCAGCCGTGCACCTACACTCTGCATATCCAGCCGTGTCATCGGCTGATAGGTCACTTCAGCACCTTCCTGTATACGGCGTGCATTTTCTCGCCGCAGACGGGTCTGCTCACGCCGACGCATTTTCGCCCGGTACTGTGCCTTCTGCACGAAATTCATACCGGTGGTATCGTCCGCGTCCTCCGGAGCTTCGATTACTGACGGTTCCGGCTTCTTTTCCTCCGGCTTTTTTTCATCCTTTGGTTTAGGCTTCTCCTTAGGTGCGGATTTTGCCTGTTCCTTTTTCTCCGCCTTGTCCTTTTCATGGTTTTTCAGTTTTTCTTTTAGCTTCTGCAGCCTGTCCGGCTTTTCCTCTATGATAGGCTCGAATTCCGCTTCCTCTGATTGTTCTTCCTCAGGAAGCTCGTCCTCTATACCTTCGTCGTCAAATTCCGGTTCGTCCCAGTCGCCCTCGTCTTCGGTCTCATCCGACGAATCTTCTTCTTCGTCAAATTCGTCTTCCGAATTTTCCGGCGATTCCTCAGCTGCGTCTGATTCCTCCGAGGGCTTTGCAGGCTCAGCTGCCGCCGCTTCCTCGGGCGGCGTTTCCGCCTCCGGAGATTCGCTTTCACTTTGGTGCGATGTATCGGCTTCCGGCTGTTCTGCATTCTTGTCCGGCGGCTCAGGCTCGCCGGGCGGCGCTGATTCTTCTTTTTCAGGCAGTTTTTTATTCTCTTCGGGTTTAGGTTTTTCCGGAGCGGCAAACAGCTGCGCTACTGCCGAATTTTCCAGATCCGCTAAAATCGAATCGACCTGTGCTAAAATATCTTCCGCCGTTGTCTGGTCCTTCTTCTGTTCCGAATCAGGGCGGTTATTTTCGCTCATTCCGTTTATCCCTCCTGCACGTGCGCGATTCCCTGTGCCAAAATGGTCTGAATATGATCATCGCACAGCGCATAGTATACTGTTTTTCCGTTTTTTCGACTCTTGACCAGCCGCGCCTGCTTCAAAAAACGAAGCTGATGCGATATCGCGGACTGGCTCATGTTCAGCAGCGATGCAATATCGCAGACACACAGCTCCGCGGAAACGAGCGCCGCCAGTATCCGCAAGCGGGTCTTGTCGGAAAACGCTTTGAAAAAATCTGATGCGGCTGTAGTGATCTCCTCTGCCGGCATTGCGCTGCGCGCTGCCATAACTGCATCTGTATGGACGATATGCTCCTCGCAGCACTCCAGTTCTGCGTCTGTATGCTTTGCCGACAATTTGATCCCTCCCGCAATATGTGCATATCTATTCAACTTATGATAACATTCCAGTCCACTTCTGTCAAGAATCGAGTCGGACACAAATGACAATTTTGCGTGCAAAAAAGTCCTGCAGGCCGGATACGGTCTGCAGGACTTGAACGCAATTTTTACTTTTCGGGCTGTTCACGCTTCGGATCGGTCATAACTTCCTTGAATGAAGTTGCCAGACCCGCAAGGCTCTGAATCTCGCTCGGGATGATGATCTTGGTTGCCTTGCCGTCGGCGGCGCTGCTGAATGCCTCGAGAGATTTCAGCTTGATAACCTGCTCGGTCGGTGCCGCTTCATTCAGCAGAGTGATGGAGTCTGCCAGTGCCTTCTGCACGGTAAGCAGCGCTTCCGCTTCACCTTCGGCCTCCTTGATCTTGGCAAGGCGATTTGCCTCTGCAGCAAGAACAGTTGCTTCCTTTTCGCCTTCAGCCACCAGAATCGCGGACTGCTTTTTACCTTCCGCTACCAGAATGGACTCACGGCGTTCGCGCTCGGCCTTCATCTGCTTCTCCATAGATTCCTGAATGGCAGCCGGCGGAATGATGTTTTTCAGCTCCACGCGATTTACTTTAATGCCCCAGTCATCGGTCGCTTCATCGAGGATGGAGCGCATTTTGGTGTTGATGATATCGCGGCTGGTCAGCGTCTGGTCAAGCTCAAGATCACCGATGATGTTTCGCAGTGTGGTTGCAGTCAGATTTTCGATTGCCGCCATCGGGCTTTCGATACCGTATGCAAACAGCTTCGGGTCGGTAATCTGGAAGTACACGACCGTGTCGATCTGCATGGTTACATTATCCTTGGTGATAACCGGCTGCGGCGGGAAATCGACTACCTGCTCCTTGAGGGTTACCTTGCGGGCAATGCGCTCAAACAGCGGCACCTTGAAATGCAGGCCGGTGCTCCATGTGTCACGGTAGGTACCGAGACGCTCGATAACATACGCCTTCGCCTGCGGCACGATCACGATATTGCTTGCAATGAACGCGATGAGCAGAACAATCAGCACAATCCAGATGATGGGTACAATAATATAATCCATGATAACGCTCCTTTACAGTTGGTTCGGTTTTACAATCGCCTTGACGCCGCGGATCTCCACAACCGTGACTCTTGTCCCGATTGCAATTTGCGCGTCAGTCGTACTGCGGGCTGTCCAGATCTTTCCGTTGATTTTCACCGCACCGGTCTCCAGAACATTGTCAATCGGTTCGGTAACAACGGCAGCCTGTCCGATGATACGATCTGCGTTGGTTGCCTGCTGCCGACTGCCGAGAAAACGGCGGCAGAGCGGACGCACCAGTACAAGCAGCAGCGCGGAGAACACGATGAACACAATCCACTGCCCCATCAGTCCGACCGAAAGGCTGGCTGCAATGAGTGCCGCGACACCGCCGGCAGCGAACCAGATGCCGCACAATGTGAGTGTAAACGCCTCTACCGCTACACTGATGATAATGACAGCCAGCCAGACATACAGGCTGTCAATTCCAAACATCATAAACTATCCCCTCCTTTGGCAACAGTATAGCATGTGCATACGAAAAAGTACAGCAAAACCCGATCAAATTTCCGGCTAATCTTTGCATATTGCACAAAATGTCGAATAAAACAAAATCCGCTCGAACCGTGCAGTACAGTTCGAGCGGGAAATCTTCAAAAAATCAGCGGGTCATGCAGCGCGAGACGTATCAGCCAAATTGCGATATCCAGCACGATAACGCTCCACAGCAGCACGCGCTCGAGGTTTTTGGAGCCGAAAAGCGGCTTTTTGCCAAACAGCGCGTACAAAACGACCGGCGGCAGCACGAAAACCATCGGGTGAAACCGCAGTGCCGTACGAAAGTCCAGTCGGAGCAGAGCGGCAAGTGCGCGGCTCAGTCCGCAGCCGGGACACGGCACACCGGTCAAGTATTTGATCGGACAGTTCCAGCCGAACAGCAGCGCCGAGGCATATGCCAACGCACCCAGTATCAGCAGCACGAGCAGGCCGTTCAGACCGCGCCGAAAGCGCTCCGGCATCAGCCCTTGTAGGTCTCGCGGAACTCGAGGAACTCGTCATAGGTGCATTCCTTGTCCAGAACGCCCTTTTCACGAATTTCGATAATACGGGTCGCAATGGTCTGCACGAACTCGTGGTCGTGGGAAGCAAACAGCACGGTGCCCTTGAAATCACGAACGCCGTTGTTGACTGCGGTGATGGATTCCAGATCAAGGTGGTTGGTCGGCTGGTCGATGACGAGCACGTTCGAGCCGAACAGCATCATGCGCGCCAGCATCAGGCGAACCTTCTCACCGCCGGACAGTACGCGAACCGGCTTGTAAACATCGTCGCCGGAGAACAGCATACGGCCGAGGAAGCCGCGCAGTGTGGATTCCAGTGTATCCGTGCGGGAATACGGCGCGATCCAGTCGAGCATATTCTCCTCGTGGCCCTCGAAGAACTCGTTGTTGTCCTTGGGGAAATAGCTCTGCGAGGTGGTGACACCCCACTTGAAGCTGCCCTCATCCGGTTTCATCTCACCCATAAGAATCTGGAACAGCGTAGTCATTGCCAGCTCGTTATCCGAGATGAACGCAATCTTGTCACCGCGGCGCACGATGAAAGATACGTTGTCGAGCACCTTCTCGCCGTCGATGGTCTTGGAGATGCCGCGCACCTCGAGAATGTCCTTGCCTGCCTCACGGTCCGCGTCAAACGCTACCCACGGGTAACGGCGGGACGAAGCCGGCATTTCCTCGACGGACAGCTTGTCGATCAGCTTGCGGCGGCTGGTCGCCTGACGGGACTTGGACTTGTTTGCCGCAAAACGCTGAATGAAGTTCTGCAGTTCCTTGATCTTTTCCTCGTTCTTGCGGTTCTGATCCTTGATCATGCGCTGAACCAGCTGAGAGGACTCATACCAGAACTCGTAGTTGCCGACATACAGCTTGATCTTGCCGTAGTCGATATCAACAATATGGGTACATACATTGTTCAGGAAATGACGGTCATGCGATACAACGAGGACGGTGCCCTCAAAATCGGCAAGGAAGTCCTCCAGCCAGCGGACTGCCTGAATATCCAGATGGTTGGTAGGCTCGTCCAGCAGCAGGATATCCGGCTTGCCGAACAGTGCACGCGCCAGCAGCACCTTGACCTTCTCGACGTCACCGAGGTTCTTCATCTCGGTGTACAGGATGGCATCTGCATCCAGACCCAGACCGTTCAGCAGCTGGCTGGCCTCGGTCTCGGCGTCCCAACCGCCCATTTCAGCAAACTCGGACTCCAGCTCGGCAGCCCTGTTGCCGTCCTCCTCGGTGAACGGATCCTTCATGTAGAGCGCATCCTTTTCGTGCATGACCTCAAGCAGACGCTCGTTGCCGCCGAGAACCGTGTTGAGAACAGTCTCCTCGTTGAAGGCAAAGTGGTCCTGCTTGAGTACGCTCATACGGGTCTTGGGCGCAATCGAAACCGTGCCGGTGGATGGGTCCAAATCGCCGGACAGAATGCGCAGAAATGTAGACTTGCCTGCACCGTTTGCACCGATAACACCGTAGCAGTTGCCCTGGGTAAATTTCAGGTTTACATCTTTGAACAGCGGCTCGCCGCTGAAGTTTAAGCTAAGATCGCTGATAGTGATCATGTAAGAGATTCCTCCCGCATTATTTTTCAATTAGAATCAGTATACCACATAAACCGCTGTTTTCACAGATAATTTACAGATGCAGCCGTATTTTTGTTCATGTTGTCTTGAAACGACACCCAGAATGCTATATACTATATTTATAAATATCAATCCCTATTTGTTTCAGGAGGTTTTTCCCTATGTCTAACCTGATGAAAGTTATCAAGTCTCGCCGCTCTACGCGCGCGTTCAAGTCCGAGCTGCCGCCGAAGGATCAGATCATGCAGATTGTTGAAGCTGCCGAGTGGGCTCCCTCCGGCATGGGCAAGTATCTGTGGCACTTTACCGTTGTTTACAGCGCCGAGAAGTCGCTCAAGCTGGCTCGTGCCGTCGCTGAGGCAGACAATCGCGGTCCGCAGTACAATTTCTACGGTGCGCCGGTCAACATTATCATTTCCTACAAACGGGATGAGCACCACGCTCTGGTAGACGGCGCTGCTGCAATGGAGAATCTGCTGCTGATGGCTACCGAGCTTGGCCTCGGCTCCTGCTGGATCAACCAGCTGCGCGAGACCTGCGACGTGCCCGAGGTTCGTGCACTGCTGACTGAGTACGGCGTACCGGAGGACCACATCGTTGTCTGCTCCGCTGCAATTGGCTACATCGAGAAGGAAACGCCGGCAAAGCCGCGCCATGAGGGCTTAGTTTCGATTACCGAATAATCGAAATAATGGAAAATTGAGAATTGAGAATGGAAAATGCCGCTATTCTTGCGTGCATTAAATTATTCGGCTGTGCCAAATACCTTAATTTTCAATTCATTAGCGACGAAAGGAGCTAATATCATGGATGAGAAGATTGCTAAATTAAAAGAGTGGATCGACGGCAGCGACAACATTGTCTTTTTCGGCGGTGCGGGCGTATCGACCGAGAGCGGCATTCCGGATTTCCGCTCGGTGGATGGTCTATACAACCAGCAGTACAAGTACCCGCCGGAGACCATTCTCAGCCACACGTTCTTTTTGAGCGAAACTGAGGAGTTTTATCGCTTCTATCGGGCGAAAATGCTGGCTCTTGATGCAAAGCCGAATGCGGCTCACCTCAAGCTGGCCGAGTGGGAACGCGAGGGCAAGTGCCGTGCCGTTGTAACGCAGAACATCGACGGTCTGCACCAGAAGGCAGGCTCGAAGGAAGTGCTTGAGCTGCACGGTTCGGTGCTGCGCAACTATTGCATGCGCTGCCGCAAGCCATATCCGGTTGAGGATATCGCCAAGGGCACCGGCATTCCGCGATGCTCCTGCGGCGGCATTATCAAGCCGGATGTCGTGCTGTACGAGGAGGGACTCGACAGCTACACGATCAACAAGAGCGTAGACTACATCTCCAAGGCTGATATTCTGATTATCGGCGGCACATCGCTGGCTGTGTATCCGGCCGCTGGTCTGATCGACTATTACCGCGGCAATAAGCTGGTTTTGGTCAATAAGTCCCCTACTCCTGCGGATCGCCGTGCTGATCTGGTCATTCACGCGCCAATCGGCGAGGTTTTCTCGCAGCTGTAAAAATAAAGCTCCCTTTTCCGGTTATATAAACTGCAAACCGAAAAAGGTGGTATTATGCCGATTGATAGAATTGCACTCATTTTTGCCATCATCGAGGGATGAAACTGCTGTACAGATAGGAAAAGACCCGCTTTCAGCGGGTCTTTTCTCGTCAAATGGTAAGAGGTAAAATAGGAATACGCGATATTCAGCTTAGTTGAATGCCTGCTCGAGGTCAGCCAGAATATCATTGATATTCTCGGTGCCGATGGACAGACGGATGGTGCCCTGATGGATACCCTGATCCTCCAGCTCCTCTGCGGTCAGCTGCGAGTGAGTGGTGGTTGCCGGATGGATGACCAGGCTCTTAACGTCAGCAACATTTGCCAACAGAGAAAAGATCTGCAGCTTGTCAATGAACTTAAATGCTGCTTCCTTTCCGCCCTTGATATCGAAGGTGAAGATGGATGCGCCGCCGTTCGGGAAGTACTTCTCGTACAGAGCATGATCCGGGTGATTCGGCAGAGACGGATGGTTCACATGCTCAACCTGCGGGTGATTGGTCAGGAACTCAACAACCTTCTTGGTGTTCTCAACGTGACGCTCGATACGCAGAGACAGAGTCTCAGTGCCCTGCAGCAGCAAAAATGCGTTGAACGGAGAAATGGTAGCACCGGTATCACGCAGCAGGATAGCGCGGATGTAGGTTACGAAAGCAGCAGGACCAACTGCATCTGCGAAAGAGATGCCGTGATAACTCGGGTTCGGCTCAGCGATCGGTGCATACTTGCCGGATGCCTTCCAGTCGAACTTGCCGGAATCAACAATGATGCCGCCGAGGGTCGTGCCGTGGCCGCCGATGAACTTGGTAGCAGAGTGAACAACGATATCAGCGCCGTACTCAATTGGACGGATGAGGTACGGGGTACCGAAAGTGTTGTCGATTACGAGCGGCAGACCGTGCTTGTGCGCAACCTTTGCGATAGCCTCGATATCCGGAATATCGGAATTCGGGTTGCCGAGAGTCTCGATGTAAACCGCCTTAGTATTGTCCTTGATAGCGCCTTCCAGTTCTTCCAGATTGTGTGCATCAACGAAGGTGGTCTCAACGCCGAACTGCGGCAGAGTATGTGCCAGCAGGTTGTAGCTGCCGCCGTAGATGGTCTTCTGTGCTACGATGTGGTCGCCGGCCTGAGCAAGTGCCTGAATGGTGTAGGTAATCGCTGCGGCGCCGGAAGCGGTAGCCAGAGCGGCAACACCGCCCTCGAGTGCTGCAATGCGCTTCTCGAACACATCCTGCGTGGAATTGGTCAGACGACCGTAGATATTGCCTGCGTCAGCCAGACCGAAACGGTCAGCCGCATGCTGGCTGTCATGGAAAACGTAAGAAGTGGTCTGGTAGATCGGAACTGCACGGGAATCGGTAACCGGATCAGCGGTCTCCTGACCGATGTGCAGCTGCTTGGTTTCAAAGGACCAGTTTTCGGTATTCTTGATAGTTGCCATGATAATAATCTCCTTTTTATATACATGTTTGAAGTGATTGATTCGTTTCGTGTACTAAAAAGAAGGTTCACATTCGCCCAAATCGGAAATTCGAGCGGAGCAGCTTTTCAAAGTAGTATCGCATAACCGCGTCTCCTAAATTCATATTATTTCACTGGGATTGCTATGATTATACTAAACTCCCCCTCTTCTGTCAACCCTTTCCGACAAACTTTTTTCGTTCCGGCAGATTGCCCAATTTCCGATGGTCCAATCCCTATTTTTTCGATAGGTTTTGGGGTGGTGTTTCCTGTTCGCCATCCAAATAAAAGAAAACCGCCGCACAGGGATTGTGCAGCGGTTTTGATGATCAATGTTCAGCAGCGAAAAATCAGAACTCGATCTTCTTTGCGATATAAGCAGCAACTTCCTCAATCTTGATGCGCTCCTGCTCCATAGTGTCACGGTCACGAACGGTTACGCAGCCATCCTGCTCGGTCTCGAAATCGACGGTTACGCAGTACGGCGTACCGATCTCGTCCTCACGGCGGTAGCGCTTACCGATAGAGCCTGCATCGTCAAAATCAACAGAGAACTGCTTAGCCAGCTCCTGCCAGATCGGCATAGCCTTGTCGGTCAGCTTCTTGGACAGCGGCAGTACAGCAGCCTTGAACGGTGCCAGAGCCGGATGCAGACGCAGAACAGTACGAACATCGTCCTTGCCGTTCTTGTCCTGACCTACGACTTCCTCGTCGTAAGCGTCGCACAGGAAAGCCAGTGCAACACGGTCAGCACCAAGCGAAGGCTCGATAACATACGGAATATACTTCTCATTTGCTTCCTGATCGAAGTATTCCATCGAAACACCCGAGGTGTTCTGATGCTGGGTCAGGTCGAAATTGGTGCGGTCGGCAATGCCCCACAGTTCGCCCCAGCCAAACGGGAACATAAACTCGATATCGGTGGTAGCGTTGGAGTAATGAGACAGCTCCTCCGGATCGTGGTCGCGCAGACGCAGGTTCTCGTCCTTCATGCCGAGAGACAGCAGGAAGTTGTGGCAGTAATCCTTCCAGTACTTGAACCACTCAAGGTCGGTGCCCGGCTTGCAGAAGAACTCCAGTTCCATCTGCTCAAACTCGCGGGTACGGAAGGTGAAGTTGCCCGGAGTAATCTCGTTGCGGAAGGACTTGCCTACCTGACCAACGCCGAACGGAATCTTCTTACGGGTGGTGCGCTGGATATTCTGGAAGTTTACGAAGATGCCCTGTGCGGTCTCCGGACGCAGATACAGCTCGTTCTTCGCGTTCTCGGTAACGCCCTGGAAGGTCTTGAACATCAGATTGAACTGACGGATGTCGGTCCAGTTGTGCTTGCCGCAGGTCGGGCATGCGATCTCATGTTCGTCGATGAATGCCTTCATCTCAGCCTGGCTGAGTGCGTCAACACTCTTGCCGAGATCGTAGTTGTTCTCAGCACACCAGTCCTCAATTACCTTGTCGGCACGGAAACGCTCCTTGCACTCCTTGCAGTCCATCAGCGGGTCAGAGAAGCCGCCAACATGACCGGAAGCAACCCAGGTCATCGGGTTCATCAGGATCGCGGAGTCAAGACCTACATTGTACTGGCTCTCCTGCACAAATTTCTTGCGCCATGCTGCCTTGACGTTGTTCTTGAACTCAACGCCGAGCGGACCGTAGTCCCAGGTGTTTGCAAGACCGCCGTAAATCTCCGAGCCGGAGTATACAAAGCCGCGGCCCTTGCAGAGCGCTACGATCTTTTCCATTGTTTTTTCGCTGTTTTTCATGTTAAATTCTCCTTTTGGCACAGCTGGCTGCTGCACGCTGTTTTTGCTTTGCACCGGAAAAAGTGCTTGACATGAAATTATTCTACCGTTATAATTAATCATTGTCAAGAGTAGTTTAACGAGTTAAACGAATAGAATTCGGTTTGATCAGTAAATTGCTTGCGAGAAGCTGACATTAAGGCGATTCGCTCAGTTGGGAGCGGAAGCGGTACAGAAAGCAGTCCCCGTTCTTCCCTGTTCAGTTGAGTTTGCTCAAAACGCTTTTCTTGACACATATATTCGGGCTTGTAGCTCAGTTTGGGAGAGCGTTCGGTTCGCATCCGAGAGGTCGAGGGTTCGATCCCCTTCAAGTCCACCATAATGCGAAGATACAAACTTTTTTTCATAGTTCGGAATGTTTTCGCATTAACCATCAGAATAGAGCACACCTGATTGCGGGTGTGCTCTTTTTCTTTGCCCTCCTCTCTGTTATAATAAAAATATAGGATTGGAGGAAATATGAATGGTTTCAAGAAAAATTTTTGTCGGTGAAAAATACTTGCACTTTAAGAACAAGCTGTATCAGGTACTCGCTATCGCCACGCACACAGAAACCGGCGAACCGCTGGTGATCTATCAGGCGCTCTACGGCGACTTCAAAATTTATGCGCGGCCGTATGATATGTTCGCCTCCGAGGTGGATCACAAGAAGTACCCTGATGTTACGCAGCGTTTCCGCTTTACTCATGTAATCTTTGACGGAGATACGCCGAAGGCAACTGAATAAAAACAGCCCCTCCAGGAGCCAGCATAAAACCAGTTCTCGGAGGGGTTTCGCTTTACTCCTGCATAGCCTCGGCAGGCTTCTTCACAAGGTCCTCACCGTACTGATACCGCGCCCAGACCGAAGCCTACGCCGCGGTTGCCGGAAGCGTCATACGGGAAGAAGTTGACGGTCACGCGAGCATACATACCGGAGTAAACATCGGTCGGCAACAGGTCGGCATGGACGTTGGAAATATGCACGCACTGCGGCTTCTGCTTGTGACCCAGTGCCCCTTGCACTCCCAGGACGAACGGCTCACCGGACGGACGGGTGCCGTCGCCGCCGCAGATAACCAGATAGCGTATCTGCAGACGTTTTCCCTTCCACAGCTCCTTGACGTCGTATCCCACAGAGCGGTCAGCTGCTCGAGCTACTCCTCCGTCCAGCAGAAGTAAAGACGCTTGCTCGGCTTGATGCCGCAGCTGTGCTTCCCGACTGCAGCCAGATTGGCTGCGAAATTGTTGTTTTACATTGAATCTTCTTTCTTGTGTATTTTATCGTACAATGCCAATACGCCGCTTGACGATGTCGGTCGCAACGTCGCCAAGATAGTACATCACGCGATGCTCGCCGGACACTCTCGGTGCGCCGATTATGCGCTTGGCTTTGTGCTTGTCAGTAAAACCGTAGATTTTTGCGACTTGCTCCAGTGTCAGCAATACCATGTTCGAATACATCCGCATCAGGTCGTTCTTGCCCCCCTGACGGAGTTCCTGATAGGTTCAGGCGTTTATGTTTTACACCTCCTTGTGTGATTTATAATCACGCAGGTGGTACACTAATTACAACCAATCGAATGTTTGATGTAAAGTAAGGGTGTTTGTTCTGACATTAGGAGAAAGAATCAAAAGAGAAAATGGTCGAAGTTCCCGACACCTATCTCAAGGGCCGCAAGCCGGAGGATTTCTGCGCTATGCATGTCCGCGGTGGCAGTATGTATCCTGATTTCCGTAATGGTGATATCGTGCTGGTGCTCAAGCAGAACACCAGGGAACCACAGCGGCGAGATCGGAGTCATCAGCTATGGCGATGACGAAATGACCATCAAACGCATCAACTATGTTCAGAGCTAGGATTGGCTAGAGCTTGTGCCCCTGAAACCCGTCTCACCCGCCCAGACGGATCGAGGGCACCGACCCGGAAAGATGCCGTATTATCGGTATCCCGCGCGTACTGATACGCGAGTTCTAAATATAAAAATTACGCCCACCGGCTGCAACCGATGAGCGTTAGCGAGTGCATTCTACCCTCTTATTTTACAACCAAAGATGTTTTACAATAAAAACAAACACATCAGACGGATGTTTCCGCAAAACGTTTACCTATAATGGCAAGCGGTACTCCGTCCGGGTAAAGACCGCGCGCGATCTCTGGCACAAGGTCGAGGAAAAGAGTAGCGGCTATCTTTTTACGCAGCCGACTACCGGCAGACCGCACACCGAAACGTCCATGAAGCAGATGTGGCGCTCGTTCAAGCAGGCACTTGATCTCGATATGGGCGCACAGATGGCCAGCGGCGCAATCGACCCGGAAACGTCGTTGTGGCTGATGATCTCACGCCGTACTGCCTGCGGCATACATACGCGACTGATTTGCAGTCCGCCGACGTGCCGATCAACGTTGCAAAGGACTTTCTGGGCACAAGTCGATTGCCATGACGTCGCATATTTATACGCACCTCTCCGATGAAGCGTTCACGAACGCCTCGTTAAAGGTGCTCAGTTTTGCGACCGAGAGCAGGAAGAAAACGCAGAAAAAAGTCGTCTCTATCCATTGATTTTTGCTCCCACACTTAGTCCCACATCCTGCACCCGTAAAAACCCCAAAAAAACCGCATTCACACAAAAACAAAAAAAGCGCCGCTTCCCTTGCGACACTGTAAAAAATTCAAATAAACAGAGAAAAAGCTCCCAAACCACAATGTTTAGGAGCTTTTCGTTTGGTGGAAGTTACAGGGCTCGAACCTGTGACCCTCTGCTTGTAAGGCAGATGCTCTCCCAGCTGAGCTAAACTTCCATCGGGTCGTTGTCGTCTCATCCCTGACGACTTGTTTAGTATATAACAGAATTACGAATCTGTCAACACATTTTCTGAAAAAATTCCAAAAAATTTTTAGACCCGAAAATTTACGCCGCGCACAGCGTTCTCCGACATGCGCGGCGTAATGTATTATCGTTCCATCTTTTCACAGAACCTCATCAGCATTGCCGCGACCTGTGCGCGGGTGGCATTCCCATGTGGATTCAGTCTGCCGTGTGAACCGTTGACGATTCCGTTCGCTGCCGCCCATCGCATAGCATCGACCGCGTAGGCGCTGACGGTATCTGCGTCTGCAAAGGCATCCAGTGTGCCGCTGGCTTCAGGGACATCCGCATAGCGGTACAGCATGGTGACGAGCTGCTCTCGTGTAATGCCGGCCTCCGGCGCGCGGCCATCCGAAATGCCTGCCGACTGCGCCCACGCCATGCCCTTCTCGTACCAGTTTGCACCGCCGGTCGTATCCGCACCCGCGTACCGTGCGAGAATCGTCATCAGCATACCGCGCGTGGTCGTGCCATCCGGCGAGAACGCATCCGTACCTGTGCCGCTCATCAGACCCTTTTCCACAACACAGCGTACGGCATCGGCGTACCACTCGGTTGGCTTGACGTCATCGAAGCTCACATTTTGAGCAGGCTGTCTCTCGAAAATAGGTGTAAGCGTGACATTGCACGCAGGCATGACGAATGTAAACCGACCGTCCTTCTCCGTCACTGCGACCGGCTTGCCGCTCTGGTCGGTAACCGCGATTGTTTTGAGCGCATAGCCTTCCTTTGGCACAGCTTTAATCATCACTGTGCTGCCTTTGGCTGCGTTTTTCGGTGTGATTGAGACCTCGCCGTGCTCGCTCTTAGCCGCAGTCACCGCACCGGTCGGCGTGCGGACCGGACCGCCGCCGCCACTGCCGCTCGTTCCGCCACTCTGCTGAGCAGTGAACACCGGTGCTGCAGTCTGCGTGCCGTTCAGTTTAGTAAGTGCTTCCTCCGTCAGCGTCGTGTACGTTTTATCACCGATTTTCCACCCGTCAAACGTGTATCCGCGCTTACTATCGGTCGGAAACGCCGTTCCGATATCTCCCGCGCCGTAAACGTTGGTCTGCGCACTGCTGTCCGCAAACACGAACGTGATCTCCGCGCGGCGCATATCCACTGCGGAACGGTCGATCGTGTACGTCACGCCATGGATGGTCAGCGTATCGCCCGCGGCCACGGCATCCGGCGCAGAAACCGTGATCGGCTCGGTCGCAAAGCCGGTCAGTCGAATCGTCAGGCCGTCGATTACGGCAGTAACGGTACTCGGCGTGACAGTTGCCGTCTCGAGCGCCTTCTTGATCTGAAACGAGAAGGTTTGTGCCTCGGGCAGCACATAGTTGCCCGCCTTTCCGCCTGCCAGAGCGACCGCACGTGCGGTGTACTCCCCGATTTCGGTCCGGCTGCCGTCCTCGATTATGACAGTAAGCGCATCTCCGTTCACCGCGCCAATCGCTTCTGCCGTGACCGATTTCGGCGTACTATCATAATAGAAAATACTCTCGCTGTTCCATTTTATCTCAACAGGCTTCGGCTGTACGGTCAACACGCCGTTTTCGTATGTAATTTTGTAATTTTCAGCTTGTGCATTCATCGGGATAATCGTGTAAGTTCCAATATCGCTAAACTGCGCATAGTCAAACGCATAGTGCAGACCCGAAAGCACAGTTTCGTTCTCATTATTCACGAATCCGTTGATTTCCACACCATTATCACTTAACGTTTCCCCATAGGTTATGGTTTTATCCTTGGCACGAATACACAGCGGCGCTTTTTCAATATGAAACCGAACCGCTTGCGAGGTTGCGGAAGCCGTGCTGCTCGTTTCCGATGCATACGCTTCCACCCAGTAAGTTCCAGCGTTGATCGGCGCACCATCCAGCTGATTGCTCTTTGCACCGTTGCTGTCGGCGTAGTAGCGATATGTCGGCGCGGACGTGCCCGAGCAGGTCAGATTGCTCTCGCTGTACGGCAGACCGGTATAGACTGCATCCTTCGCGCTTACAATAAGTTCGACCGCTTTCGGCAGGATTTTACCCTTTACAGTGCAGTTTTCGTCCTCTAACGTGTAATTTTTATTCGTAAGTGTAACTGTAACCGTCACGTCCCACTCGCCAGCTTCGGCAGATGCGTACCGTGTTGAGAGCGTGTAATCCGTGCCCTCGCTCAGTGCCGCGCCTTCCGGAAGATTGCTGAACGCCAAACCGCTAATCCGTGCATCATCATCGCGTCCGTTGCATGTCTTGTCCGCGACTTTCAGCGCTGTTGTATCCAAGGAAATCGTGCGCTTATTGATTGTAAAACTGCCGACATTCACCCGTTCGACCGCAGAAAAGTTATCACTCGATGCAATCCCGACCGCCACGTTGTAAGTTCCGGCACGAACCGGCAAAGCTGTGCTGTCGTTGTACCAAACTGTGACCTCGCCAACGCCTGTTCTCGTCCACACCGACGCCTCACACGGCTTGCCGTCGTAGGTCGAATCAACAGGCAATGCAATCTTGTAATCGGTGTCCTTTTCGGGTGTTTTCGGTGTGATTTGGAATGTTTTCTCAACTTTTCCGGTATAATTTTCCTTGCCGGTAATTGTCACCGTTCCTGCACCGCAGTCTCTGTTATTGGTGTAAGAAAGTTCGTAATCTACGTTGATTTTCAACGTTTTATTGTCTATTGCGATGATTGGCTTGGGATTATGCTCGACTCCGTCATACACATACTCGGTCTGCTTCATATCAATCTGCGCGTCTGCAATATCCCGCGGAGTAACTTTCAGCGTGCCATTGGCATAGCTGATTGCGTAATTTTTCGTCTTATCTGTACCGTTTCCGCATATTTTTGCATTATGTGGTACATTTTCTGCATTTCCTGCATTCGTCTGCGTGCCGGAAACCTTCACCTCGATGATTTTGTCGCCGGGCACCAGTTTGCCTGCTGTGTATCCATCTTTCACCAGAGGTTCGCCATCGTACACTTTCTCTGCACTTTCCGCCGTAATTGTCAGCGGTTTCGGCTGAATTTCTGCAGAAAACTCCTCGCTTTCCACAGTGTACTTGCTGTCTTCCGACATAAATTTGAGCCGATATTTGTCCCCGACATTCGGGACGGTTTCACCGTTTACGACCTCGAATGTGCCGGAAAGTTCGGTGCCGTTCAGCGTTGCACTGCAACCGGAAACATCAACCATTTCATTCCAGGTCTGGCCGTATGTGCCGGTGGCCACTGCAGACCAGTTAATAACCGGGGTTTTCTCTGTGTTTTCTTCGGCTGAGCACAAAACGATGTCAAGTTTCTCAGGTGTAATCTTCATACATGAAGCCGTCAAGTGATAGACAGCTCCTGATTTTGCAAATCTTGTGACGTACATAAACCATTGACCGCCTTCTGTCCTGAAAGAAACTCCATCCAGTCCGTCAGACGAAACCGCAGTTCCATCCGCAGTATTCAGTTCAATATCACAAGACGCCTCTGAATTGACCGTTTTATCCTCAAAAAGCGCATCTGCCGTATAAGTATCCCGACATGGCTCATCATTAGTTGGAATCGAAACAGTAATCGACTTTTCAACTACAGGTGTACCATTTCGATTGATTCGGATTGATGTAGTTGGTTGAGCCTTTCTACATATCCGTTCCGGATAAACCGCATTCTGATAAGTGCCGTCGGCCGCTCCCGCAGGAACGACTACCATGCCGAGCGCCATCGAGAGCGCCAAGACCACCGAAAATGCCGTTTTAAGACGTTTCACGTTTTCCTCCTGACCCGCAAGCTGGTATTTGACGATTGCGTGCGCTTTGTTCACTGCACTCTGCACAATTTTTCGCAGAGAACACATATATTTTTATTCAGCTTACCATGAGGTTTCATATGCGTCAATGTTTTAATCGACAAAATTCGACATATAATATTCATCATTTTCCATAAAGGCACAGCCAGTCGTTAGTCTGTTTCTTTGTGTCTACTCCGCTTATACAGTGAGCCTTTCATCGGCAGAATATTCATATTTGCATATTTATGTTATTATCTTAAAAGCGACTACTAATTCTCTATTATGGCATTTCCATATATATATTGTCTGATGTTTTTCGTTTAATAACTATACGTTCATTTATCTGTGTTTCGCATAAATATTCTATAAGTGCAAAAAGCTCCGTGAAGCTTTCCACAGGGCTACGCCGTTGATGAGTAATAATAAGACGAAAAACACGAGCGCTGTATATTAATTTTACCCGACAGTTTAGTTTCTCCATAAATCCATGCTATTCTTCCTGATTCATATGATAAGGTACAATAAGTTGCGCAAATTGAAAACCTCACCACGACCTCCGGTAATGTCACGCTCCACATGACGCGGCTCAAGGGCGTGTCCTTCGAGACAGCCATCATCGAACGGTATCGCTGCCGGGAGAGCAGCGTGGAGGAAGCGCTCATCGAGATGTATCTGGCAGGCGTTTCCGTGCGCCGTGTGGAGGACATCACCGAGGCGTTGTGGGGCAGCAAGGTTTCGCCCGCTACCATCAGCGAGCTGAACAAGAAATCCTATGTCCACATCGAGGCCTGGCGGAACCGTCCGTTACAGGGCGGACGCCATCCATACGTCTACGTGGACGGTATCTACCTGCGCTACCACTGAGGCGGAGAGTACGAAAATGTAGCTATTCTGGTGGCAATCGCCGTGAATGAGGATGGTTTCCGTGAGGTTTTGGGAGCTGTCGAGGAAATGAAGGAGGCCAAGGCCAGCTGGGTCAGCTTCTTCCAATGGCTCCGCGGCCGCGGTCTGGACGGCGTGAAGCTCATCGTCGGCGACAAGTGCATGGGGATGGTGGAGGCCGTGGGCGAGGTGTTCCCGGACGCCAAATACCAGCGCTGCACGGTGCATTTCTATCGCAATGTTTTCTCTGTTGTACCTAAATCCAAGGTCAAAATTGTAGCAAAAATGCTCAAGGCGATCCAGCCAAAAGACGCCCCGCGACAAGGCTAAAGCGGTCGTTGCCGGACTGCGCGCCATGAAGCTAAAGGAGGCTGCCAAGAAGGTCGAGGACGGCATTGAGGAAACTCTGATCTACTGCGATTTTCCCAGCGAGCATTGGACTCGCATCCATACCAACAACGTGATTGAGCAGCTGAATCGTGAAATCCGCCGGCGTACCCGTGTGGTGGGAACATTTCCTGACGGCAACTCTGCTCTGATACTGGTCTGTGCCCGGCTTCGCCATGTGGCGGGCACGCAGTGGGGCAGCAAAAAATATATGAACATGAAGCACTTGGAGACGGCGCTGGACGACGCCTTTATTGCCGGTTGACTTCATTCAGCCGGAGCCTGCAAATAATTTTGCGCATAAATCTTGACGGGACCGAATCTATTAGATGCACGCATGTGATATAATCTTGGCCACGCATTTTGTCAATTCATATACAGATCTTTGTCGAAATCATAGATGCTACCGCACTGTTTCCGATTATTGAACAAAAAAGTGCTCTCCGTTTGATGGAGAGCACCTTCGCTTTTCACTTATCCGACACGCTGTCTGGAGTGGTGCAGTTCGATCTGCTTGGACTTGATGAACACGCTCAGCTTCTTGTAGGCGAGCATGGTAATCGCAGTCAGGATTGCGCCTTTGATGAGATTGAACGGCAGAACGCCAAGCAGCAGATAGCCCTGCATGCCGGTCACATACGGGTTGATAGCATTGCACGCATCAAAGATAGCCTGCAACGGCATAACCTGCGAATAAAACGGAATGATAAGGAAATAGTTGGTCAGCATGCCGACACAGGCCATAGCGACCGATCCGGCTGCACAGCCGAGGACAGCCATCTTGCGGCTCTTGTGTCCGCGGTACAGCAACACGGCGATAACAACGAGCGTGGAAAGCATCAGGAAATCTGCGACCTCACCGGAGCCGCCGGTCTGGGTCTGGGTCAGATGAATAATGTCCTTGATGCCGATCATTGTAATCGCCGGAGCGATGCCGAAGATAAACGCGCCGATGAGCACGACCGCGCCGGACAGATCCACCTTGAGAAACGGCGGCATGAACGGAATCGGAAACTCAAAGTACATCAGTACGGTTGCGATAGCCGCAAAAATTGCGGTGTAGGTGATTTTGCTGGTTTTTGTCATTGCTGTTTTTTCTCCCTTTCAGGAGTCCTGTTCCATAAATAAAACAAGCCCCCGGATTGCTCCAGAGGCATACAGACGTAGCGATAGGTACATCTGTTTCTCTCATCCGGACTATAACCGTCGGTTGGGATTCTAACCCATCATGCCTTGCGGCTCGCAGACTATCAGACTCGAAGCCTGTATACTGCCGGTGGAGACTTTCACTCCGCCCTGAAACAGAACTGATTTATTATACTGCTATTATAGTCTCCGGTAAGGGATTTGTCAACACTTCAGCAAGAAAAACATAAAGCCGCCTTTCCTTGCGAAAAGCGGCTTTTTATCAGAAATCAGTCTTCCTTGCTGCCCATCAGAGTAACCATAACGGCCTTCTGTGCGTGCAGGCGGTTTTCTGCTTCATCGAAAATTTCGTTTGCGTGCTCCTCGAACACCTTGGTGGTGATCTCCTGCTCACGGTAGGCAGGCAGGCAGTGCTGCACCATGCAGCCCGGCTTTGCAGCAGCCAGCAGCTCATCATTGACCTGATAGCCCTGGAATGCCTTCATGCGGACTTCCTTCTCGGCTTCCTGACCCATGGACGCCCATGTATCAGTGATAACAACGTCTGCGTTCTCAGCAGCCTTCATCGGGTCATCAGTGATGAAGAAGTTCGGGTTCGGCTCTGCGAATGCCATAACCTCAGCGTCCGGACGGTAGTCCGCCGGCGTTGCGATGGAAACCTTCATGCCGGTCTTGAGGCCGCCGACGATCAGCGAGTTTGCCATGTTGTTGCCGTCGCCAATGTAGCACATCTTGAGCCCCTCAAGAACGGCAAACTTCTCACGGATGGTCATGAGGTCTGCCAGAACCTGACACGGATGGCAGAAGTCAGTCAGACCGTTGATGATCGGAATAGAGCCGTAGTTTGCCAGATCCTCTACTTCCTTCTGCTCGTAGGTGCGGATCATAATGCCGTCCAGATAACGGCTCAGCACACGGGCCGTGTCCTGTACCGGCTCGCCGCGGCCGATCTGAAGGTCGCGATTGGACAGGAACAGTGCCTGACCGCCCAGCTGATACATGCCGGTCTCGAAAGAAACACGGGTACGGGTGGAGGACTTCTGGAAGATCATGCCAAGGCTCTTACCTTCCAGATGACGATGGGAAATGTTGTGCTTTTTCTCATACTTGAGCTGATCCGCCAGATCGAGCAGACCGATGATCTCTTCAGTGGAGCAGTCAAGCAGCTTCAGTAAATGCTTCATTGTAAAAAACCCCTTTTAATAGAGTGAAGATTGAGGAGTGGAGAGTGGAGATTTTCTGCGGAGTGAACCTTCTCTTCACTCTTAACTCTCCACTCTTCACTCTCTCTTAAAAGACTTTTGCCATGATGGAAAGCGCTTCATCCATTTCTTCCTTGGAAATGGTGAGCGGCGGAAGCAGACGAACGGCATTTTTGCCGGCGGTGATCGCCAGAACGCCGTTTTCGATCAGCTTATTGGCAAACACGGAGTGCTTTCCTTCCTCAACGATGATGCCGAGCATGAGACCCATGCCGCGCACGCCCTTGATATTCGGCGAGCCAAGAGACAGGATGCCGTTGCGCAGGTACTCGCCCTTTTCGCGTACTTTCATCAGAAACTGGCCGTCACCGACCGTATCGAGCACGACGTTTGCTGCGGAGCAGACAATCGGCGTACCGCCGAAGGTGGTCGCGTGCGTGCCCGGCGTCAGGACGTTGCAGCAGGTATCCGCCGCCATGACAGCGCCGATCGGCATGCCGCCGCCAAGACCCTTTGCCATAGTGACAACGTCCGGCTTGATGTCGTACTGCTGGAAGGCAAACAGGCTGCCGGTACGGCCGATACCAGTCTGCACCTCGTCGATGATGAGCAGCATATCCTTCTCGCGGCAGAGCTTCTCTACCTCCTTGACGAACTCGCGGTCAAGCGGCAGGACACCGCCCTCACCCTGGATCAGCTCCATCATGATGGCACAAGTCATATCGTCCGCCTTTGCGCGTACCGACTTGATGTCGTTGGCAACCGCGTAATCAAAGCCCTCGGTAAACGGGAAGAAATAGTTGTGGAAACGCTCCTGACCGGTGGCCTTCAGCGTGGTTACGGTACGACCATGGAAGGAGTTGATGAGCGTCAGCACCTTGTAGCGGCCCTCGCCGTACTTGTCGAACGAATACTTACGAGCCAGCTTGATGGCACCCTCGTTTGCCTCAGCGCCCGAGTTGGCAAAGAATACCTTGCCGCCCAGATGCGTCTTTTCTACCAGCTTCTTGGCAACCTGAACCATCGGTTCGGTGGTGAACAGGTTGGAAACATGCATCAGCTTGTGCGCCTGCTTGTCGATTGCGTCAATGATCGCCGGATTGGCATAACCCAGACAGTTTACACCGATGCCGGAAGCAAGATCGATGTACTTCTTGCCCTCAACGTCCCACAGAGTCGCACCCTCGCCGTGGTCCAGCGCAATCGGAAACCGGCCGTAGGTATTCATTACATATTTGTTTTCTTCGCTTTTTAATTCATTGTAAGTCATAGGGTATCACCTTTTACCGGAGATACGGAGCGAATCATTCTCCATTCTCCATTTTCAATTCTCAATTACTGAAACATAGTGCCTGCGCCGACCTTGGAGAGCAGCTCGATCAGGATCGAATGCTTTACACGACCGTCCAGAATGGTAGCACGCTCAACGCCCTTTCGGACTGCCTCAACGCAGCAGTCTACCTTCGGGATCATGCCGCCCTTGATCACGCCGTCACGCACCAGCTTGGGCACCTCGGACACCTTCAGGCGGTGAATGACACTGTCCGGGTCGTCGACATCCAGCATCAGGCCGCGCACGTCGGTCAGCAGGATCAGCTTCTTTGCGCCGAGTGCGACTGCCAGCTTGCTGGCTGCGGTGTCGGCGTTGATATTGTAGTTGGTTTCATCGTCGATGCCCTGTGCAACGGTCGAAACGACCGGGATGTATCCCTGCTGCAGCACATCGATGACCGGAGCCGGGTCAACGTCCATGATATCACCGACGTAGCCGTAATCCGTGCCGGCACGGTCGGTCAGGCGCTTTGCCTGAAACAGACCGCCGTCCATGCCGCCAAGGCCGATGCCGCGTCCGCCTGCCTTCTCGAGCAGGGTTACAAGATCCTTGTTGACCTTGCCGCACAGCACCATCTGGACAATATCCATGGTTTCACGGTCGGTGTAGCGCAGACCGTTGACGAACTTGCTCTCCTTGCCGATCTTTCCCAGCATTTCGTTGATCTCCGGGCCGCCGCCGTGTACGATAACGACCTTGACACCGACCAGATTGAGCAGCACCAGATCGTGGATAACGGCATCCTTGAGTTCTTCGTTGATCATCGCGTTGCCGCCGTATTTTACGACAACAGTCTGACCGTAATATTCCTGAATGTACGGAAGCGCTTCGACCAGAATATTGGCGCGCAGCTCCGCATCAAGTTGAGTATCCATACTAATTCGTTCCTTTATCGGGAGTTTTCTTCGTTTTTAAGAATCAAGTTCTGTAATCACCGTTGATTTTAACGTAGTCGTAAGTAAGATCGCAACCCCATGCAGTAGCGCTGTCCTCGCCCTCATTTACGTCAACTGCAATGGTAACCTCGCTCTCGGAGAGCACCTTCTTCGCCAGTTCTTCATCAAAATCCAAAGCCGCACCCTTGTCGCAGACTGCTACGCTGCCTGCTGCGGACTCGAACGCCACAGAAACGTACTCCGGACGGAACGGTGCCTTGGAGTAGCCCATTGCACACAGTACACGACCCCAGTTTGCATCTGCACCGAACATCGCCGCCTTGACAAGGTTGGAGCCGACAACGGCCTTGGCCAGTCGCTCAGCTGCCTCCTCGGAGCGGGAGTTCTTAACGGTGCAGGTAACCAGCTTGGTTGCGCCTTCGCCGTCTGCAGCAATCTGGCGTGCCAGACGGGTGTTCACCTCGTTCAGCGCCTTGCAGAACGCCTGATATTCCTCGTCCTGCCACTCGATGAGCGTGTTGCCGGCCATGCCGTTTGCGAGCACGATGCACATATCGTTGGTGGAGGTGTCGCCGTCAACCGTTACGCGGTTGTAGGTCTTCTTGACGTTCTCCTGCAGGGCGTCGGTCAGCATTTCGTGCGTGATAGCGCAGTCGGTCGTGATGAAGGACAGCATGGTGCCCATGTTCGGATGAATCATGCCGCTGCCCTTGCAGATGCCGCCGATGCGGCAGGTCTTGCCGCCGATGGTAAACTCGACAGCCGCCGTCTTGGGCTTGGTGTCGGTGGTCATGATGGCACGGTTGGCCTTTTCGGAGGCATTGTCCTCCAGTTTAAGCTCCGGAAGGTGCTCCTCGATGCACTCGATGTTCAGGCGCTGGCCGATAACACCGGTGGATGCAACGGCAACGTCGGTTTCCGCAACGCCGAGCAGTTGAGCAGCTGCCTTTGCCATGCGGCGGGCGTTCTCCATGCCGTCCGGTGCGCAGGCGTTCGCGTTGCCTGCATTAGCAACGATAGCGCGTGCTACGCCGTCCTCGAGGTGCTCCATGGTAACGTACAGCGGAGCCGCCTTAACGCGATTCATCGTGTAAGTGGCAGCCGCGGTGCATTCGCATTCGCTGAAAATGATCGCGGTATCATCATTGGTTCGGCTTTCCTTGACGCCGCAGCGCACGCTGCCCGCCTTGAAGCCCTTTGCGGCACAAACGCCGCCTTCGATAATCTTCATAACTGTTTCCTCCTGCTGAAATCAGAGGTTTAAGCCGGTCGTTTCATCCAGACCGAGCATGATATTCATATTCTGCACGGCAGCGCCCGAAGCGCCCTTGCCGAGATTGTCAAACAGCGCGGTGACGATCGTTTGCTCCTCGTGGCCGCAGACAATGAGCTTTAAGCTGTCGTGACCGGCCAGCGTGTTGGCGTAGATCATCGGCTCTTCCCCGCCGAACGGCGCCACAGTGACAAGCTGCTGACCCTCATAGTGCTTGGCAAGCGTTCCATGCACAAGGTGTGCGTCTACGCCCGGGAGCATAACGGTAGTCGCCATGCCCTTGTAGAAGTCGCCGACAATCGGAACGAACACCGGCGCCTGCGTCAGACCGCAGATGTAGCCCATCTCCGGCAGGTGCTTATGATGCAGGTTCAGGCCGTAAATGCGCTCAGAATCGTGCCGCGGATCGCGGTTCTCGTCCTGATACTCCGCGATCATCTTCTTGCCGCCGCCGGAGTAACCGGTCAGTGAAGCACAGGTAAGCGCGGTGTCCTCGGCAATGATACCGTTTGCTACCAGCGGGTAAACCGAGGAAATAAATCCGCTCGCGTGGCAGCCCGGATTAGCCACACGCTTAGAGTTCTTGATGGCTTCGCGGTGCGCCTTGGAAAGCTCGGCAAAGCCGTAGTCCCAATCCGGGTCGGTGCGGTGCGCGGTCGATGCGTCAATAACACGGGTCGTGTCGTTCTCGATGAGCGAAACGGCCTCGCGTGCCGCCGCATCCGGCAGGCACAGAAACGCAATGTCGGCTGCATTGAGGAACTTGCGGCGCTCCTCGATGTCCTTGCGCTTGTCCTCGTCGATGAGCAGCAGCTCGATATCGTCGCGGCCGCCGAGACGCTCATAAATCTGCAGACCGGTCGTGCCTTCCTTGCCGTCGATGTAAATTTTAGGCTTCATCGTCCTCAACCTCCGCGATGAACTTATCGATCTTGTCGATCTGGCGGGTTACCTCCTGCGGAGCCGGGCCGCCGATGACCTTACGCTCGGCAACACAGGTACGCAGGTCGAGTGCATCGTATACATCGTCGCCGAACTTGTTGGAAATTGCTGCAAAGTCACGCATGGTCATGGTCTCAAGGGTCTCATCGGCCTTGATGCACTGGTTGACCAGACGGCCCACCGTCTTGTACGCATCGCGGAACGGAACGCCCTTCTTGGTCAGGTAATCGGCGCAGTCGGTCGCGTTGATGAAGCCGCGCGAAGCTGCCTTTCGCATATTGTCGCGGCGCAGCGTCATGGTGGAGAACATCGGCGTGAATACCTCGAGGCACTGCTTTACGGTGTCGATAGCGCCGAATACAGCCTCCTTGTCCTCCTGCATATCCTTGTTGTAGGCCAGCGGCAGACCCTTGAGTACGGTCAGCATGGTCGTTAGCGCGCCGTAAACGCGGCCGGTCTTGCCGCGGATGAGCTCGCAGACATCCGGGTTCTTCTTCTGCGGCATGATGGACGAGCCGGTGGAGTATGCGTCGTCCAGCTCAACGAACTTGAACTCCCAGGAGCACCACGAAATAATTTCCTCGGACAGGCGGGACAGGTGCATCATCAGGATGGACAGCGCGGAGAGCAGCTCCACGCAGTAGTCACGGTCGGATACGCCGTCGAGCGAGTTGTCGGTCAGGCGGGCAAAGCCAAGCTGCTCACGAACGAAGTCACGGTCGATAGGATATGTAGTCGAAGCCAGTGCGCCCGAGCCGAGCGGCATTTCGTCCATGCGCTCGTAGCAGTCCTGCAGGCGGGATACGTCGCGCTTGAGCATGTTGGCATACGCCATCATATAATGTGCAAAGGTCGTCGGCTGTGCACGCTGCAGATGGGTGTAGCCCGGCATAACCGCATCGAGATTCTCACGGCTCTTTACAGTCAGCGCCTTCATAAAGCCAAGGATCAGCTTGATGATCTCCTTGATCTCCTTCTTGACGTACAGACGCATATCGAGTGCAACCTGATCGTTTCTCGAACGGCCGGTGTGCAGACGCTTGCCGGTGTCACCGATGCGCTCGGTCAGCAGCTGCTCGACATTCATATGAATGTCCTCGTAATCGAGTGAGAACTCAACCTTGCCGTCCTCAATATCCTTGAGAATGCCCTTCAAACCTTCGACGATCTTTTCGGCCTCATGCTCCTCGATGATGCCCTGCTTGCCCAGCATGGTAGCGTGCGCGATAGATCCGGTGATATCTTCCTTATATAAACGGCAGTCAAACAGGATGGAAGAGTTGAAATCGTTTACCACCAGATCGGTTTCCTTCTGGAAACGTCCTGCCCATAATTTTGCCATATTTATGTTACCTCACAAAACACTCATAGGGCGGCACACAACGGGCGTGCCGCCCTACGATTTCTTTTACTTACTTTTCAACAGACGGGAAATGCTCACCGGTCTTCTTGTACAGGATCTGATCGTTCAGGGCACGAACCTTGAGCGGCAGGCCGAACAGGTTGATGAAGCCTGCGGAATCTGCCTGATCGTAGCAGTCATCCTCGTTGAAGGTTGCCATATCCTCGGAGTACAGGCTGTACGGAGAGGTTACGGAAGCCGGGATGATGTTGCCCTTGTACAGCTTCAGCTTAACATCGCCGGTAACGGTTTCCTGGGTGGAGTCAACAAATGCAGAGAGCGCCTTGCGAAGCGGCGTGTACCACTGGCCATTGTAAACCAGCTCGCCGAACTTGAGAGCAACCTGATTCTTGTAGTGCGAGGTTTCCTTGTCGAGGGTGATCTCCTCCAGCTTTGCATGTGCTGCATACAGGACCGCACCGCCCGGAGTCTCATAAACACCGCGGCTCTTCATGCCGACCAGACGGTTCTCAACGATATCGAGGATACCGATGCCATTCTCGCCGCCCAGCTTGTTCAGCTTCTCGATCAGGGCAACGGACTCGAGCTTCTCGCCGTCAACTGCGGTCGGAACGCCCTTCTCGAAGTGGATGGTAACATAGGTCGGCTTGTCCGGAGCCATTTCCGGGGAAACGCCCAGCTCGAGGAAACCCGGCTTGTTGATCGGTGCTTCGTTGGACGGCAGCTCGAGGTCCAGGCCCTCATGGCTGAGGTGCCACAGGTTCTTATCCTTGGAGTAGTTGGTCTCCTTGTTGATCTTCAGCGGAATGTTGTGTGCTTCCGCATACTCGATCTCCTTCTCACGGCTGTTCAGCTCCCAGAAACGCCACGGAGCGATAATATCCATCTGCGGTGCAAATGCGTGAATAGCCAGCTCGAAACGAACCTGATCGTTGCCCTTGCCGGTGCAGCCGTGGCAGATTGCGTCAGCGCCTTCCTTCAGCGCGATATCAACAATACGCTTTGCGATGATCGGACGAGCGAACGAGGTACCCAGCAGATACTGCTCGTAGGTTGCGCCCGCCTTCATGGTCGGGATGATGTAGTCATCAACGAAGTCCTTGGTCAAGTCCTCGATGTACAGCTTGGACGCGCCGGTCTTAAGCGCCTTCTCCTCCAGGCCGTCCAACTCGGTGCCCTGACCGACATTGCCGGAAACCGCGATGACTTCGCAGCCATAATGCTCCTTCAGCCACGGGATGAGTACCGAAGTATCCAGACCGCCGGAATATGCCAGAACAACTTTGTTATATTTCTTTTCCATGTTTTTCGACCTCGCATTCTGCGTTTTTTTCGATGGTCTTATTATACTACCGCCATACTCATTTGGCAAGCAAAATTTATAATTATTTTCTCGATTGTATATTTATGCATACTATGAATTTAGATTTGATAAATAATGCTTGCACTTTCTGTAAAAACGTACTATTATATTATAAATGCACTGTGTCAAGACAGATTGCACGGAATGAATAAAAGCGCACAAAAAATGGTGCGCAAAGGGGCGTTTTTCGCAATGACCGAAAGAAATTTAACCATGCTCACTGACTTTTACGAGTTTACGATGGCGAACGGATACTTCGAAAAGGGTATCGGCAACCGCCGCGCATACTTCGATATGTTCTTCCGCCGCGTACCGGACGGCGGCGGATATGCCATCATGGCAGGCGTGGAACAGCTGATTGAATACTTCAACAACCTGCATTTTTCCGAGGAGGATATTGCATATCTTCGCAGCCGCAAGTGCTTCTCGGAGTCCTTCCTCAATTATCTGCGCGATTTTGAGTTTGAATGCGACGTATGGGCCGTACCCGAGGGTACGCCGGTATTTCCCGGCGAGCCTCTCGTAACGGTGGCCGGTCCGATGATCCAGGCACAATTTGTCGAAACCATGATCCTGCTGACCATCAACCACCAGACCCTGATCGCCACCAAGGCGAACCGCATCACGCGTGCGGCAGAGGGCCGTACTGTGCTCGAGTTCGGCTCCCGCCGTGCACAGGGCTACGACGGCGCTATCCTCGGTGCCCGCGCTGCCTACATCGGCGGCTGTCAGGGTACCGCCTGCGTTCTGTCCGACCGTGACTACAAGATTCCGGCCGGCGGCACGATGGCGCACTCCTGGGTGCAGATGTTTGACAGCGAGTACGAAGCCTTCAAGGCTTATGCGGATATTTATCCGGATAACTGCGTATTTCTGGTTGACACTTATAATGTACTCAAGTCCGGTGTGCCGAACGCAATCCGCGTTGCCAAGGAACTGGAAGCGGAAAAGGGCATCCGCGCACGCGGCATCCGTCTGGATTCCGGCGATATCGCTTACCTTTCTATCGAGGCCCGCAAAATGCTCGATGCCGCCGGCTTTGAGGACATGCAGATCATGGCGTCCAACTCGCTCGATGAGTATCTGGTACGCGACCTGCTCGTGCAGGGTGCCCGCGTAGACTCGTTCGGCATCGGCGAGCGGCTCATCACCTCCAAGTCCGAGCCGGTATTCGGCGGCGTATACAAGCTGGCTGCCGTTGAGGACGAAAACGGCGAGATCATCCCGAAGATCAAAGTTTCCGAGAACGTCGAGAAGATCACCACGCCGCACTTCAAGCAGGTGTACCGCCTGTTCGACAACAAGACCGGCAAGGCACTTGGCGACGTGCTCACCGTACACGACGAGCAGATCGACGCTTCCCTGCCGTATGTGCTGTTCCATCCGGTCTACACCTGGAAACAGCGTATCGTTACCGATTATACGGTTCGTCCGCTGCGCGTACAGCTGTTCAAGCACGGCAAATGCGTTTACAACAGCCCGGATGTTGAGGACATCCGCAAGTACTGCATCCGTGAGGTTGATACTCTGTGGGATCAGATCAAGCGTTTCGAGAATCCGCAGACCTACTTCGTGGATCTCTCCAAAAAGCTGTGGAGCTGCAAGAACGAGCTTCTTGAAGCCTGCCGCATCTAACAAGCAAATTTGCAGACAGCGAACCGCAACGGTTCGCTGTTTCTTTGCGCCATCATCGCAAGATTGTATAAAAGCTGTGCAGCACCCCTGCACAGAATTTCACTACTCCAGCCTGTTTCAGCAGTTTTTCGCAGAGATACGCTATCTTTTCACAAACACAAATCGCAAGAATTTAGTAGCACATCGCACCGCAGGAGATTATACTAATAATCACTAATAATCGCGGTCAAAAAAAGAAAACCGCATATTCCACACAAATTGAAGGGACACATCAATGAAAGCATTTTTATCTTCCCTGAGCCGCAGCAAACGCTATGTTGTCGCGGAACTGTTTCTTGTTTATTTCGCACAGGGACTGAGTTCCATCATGCTCGGCTCCGTGCTGCCGGATTTACGCGCGGCCTACGCGCTGGATTACCAGATCGGCGGCACGCTGCTGTCCGCACAGTCAATCGGCTATCTCGGCATCGGCCTGCTGTCCGGTCTGGCTGCCATCAAATGGGGACTCAAACGCGCATACCTCATCCTGTATTATGTATTCGCGGTCGGCTTTGTCATGCTGCTGACCAACGGCTCACCGGTCTGGCTGCTGGCGGCCATGTTCCTGACCGGCATTTCCAAGGGCGCTATCACGGATTACAACAACCGCGTAATGAGTGAATACGCGAACGGCAGCGCGACCCCGCTCAACATGATGCACGCGGCGTATGCATTTGGTGCGTGTGTGGCGCCGCTGGCCGTACTCGCCTGCCATAAGCTGGGCGGTGACAACGGCTGGCGTCTTGCGCTCGAGATTTCCATTGTGCTGCTGACGGCTTCGTTTATCTTCGGCCTGTTTATGAAGATGGATGACGATAAATCCACGAAAACCGAGCAGAAATCCGCAACCGATTACGGCTTTTTCCGCGAAAAGCTGTTCTGGCTGTGCACAGCGCTCTGCTTTTTCTACGAGGCTGTTGAGGCTTCCATGATGGGCTGGCTGACCAGCTTTTACATTGATTCCGGCGTGCTCGCCGCAGACGCTGCGCAGATCATCACTTCCCTGCTGTGGGTTTCGCTGCTGATCGGCCGCTTCTCGTGCAGCGTGATCGCTGCGAAGTTCCGTCCGTGGCAGATGATCACGGTCATGTGCTTCGGCGTGGCGGCGTTCCTCGTGCTGCTCGTCACCGGAACCACGCTGCCGATTCTCGCCGTTGCGACGATTGGTCTGGGGCTGTGCATGTCCGGCATGTACGGCACAACGGTGGCCAATGCCGGAGATTTGTTCTCGCGCTATCCGGCATCCATGGGCATTTATGTTACGCTTAACGGCTTCGGCGCGGCTATGGCTCCGGCTGCGATCGGCATCGCTGCCAACCGCACGGGTATCCGCTGGGGTTTTGCTACCCTGCTGATCGCAGGCGTGCTGCTCGTTGTCTCGGCAGTGCTCAATGCACGGTATTTCAAGGGCAGACAGCATAGCAAGGCGGTTTCCCGCGCCTAAAAAGCACAAAAAAACCTCTCTCAAGCGTTTTGAGAGAGGTTTTATTTTTATTCCGCTGCCGTTTCCGGCTCCTGCTCGACAGCCTGCCTTGCAGTTCTTGCGGCAAGGTGTGTCTCCAGCCAACGGGAAATATCTCCGAAGGTTTCAAGTCTGTCAAGCTCGTTGAGCACCTCGTGGCGCGCATCCTTATAAAAGATGACCTCGATATTCTTCACACCGTTGCCGCGATACAGATTGACCGTACGGCGCACACCCTCACCGTACCGCCCGACCGGGTCCTTATCACCCGAGATGAACAGCAGCGGCAGGTCCTTTGGTGTTTTTCGGAAGGTCACCGGATTGTTCGCCTTGGTGATGAGTGTAAACAGGTCGCGGAATCCGGTCGCGGTAAACACGAAATTGCACTTTTCATCCGACTGATAGAGCGACACGACCGCCTCATCACGGCTGAGCCAGTCAAACACAGTTTTCGGCTGCTTGATTTTCCTGTTGAAGCCCTTGAACACCAGATTGGACAGCAGTCCGCTGCGATAGGTGATGCCGCGCGAGCGCGCTACCGAATCCGCAAGATGTACGATGCTGCCGGAGGCAGCGATCGGGCCGACTGTTCCGATAAGAATGCAGCCGGACAGCTTCTCTCCGTAATCGAGCAGGTACAGCCGTGCGATCAGCGAACCCATCGAGTGCCCGAGCAGGAAATACGGCAGGTCGGGATAGCGGCGCTGCATCAGGTCGGTCAGGTGCTTGACATCCTCAACAAGATACTTCCAACCGTCGCGGGCGGCAAAAAAACCGAGATCCGCCGTGCGTGAGACCGATGCTCCGTGTCCGATATGATCGTTTCCGCAGACAATGAAGCCCAGTCCGCAGAGATATTTTGCAAATGCGGTATAGCGCGAAAAATACTCGCACATGCCGTGAGACAGCTGTACGATACCGCGCACCTCTACTCCTTCGGGAACAAGAATATAATAGGTGACATTGGAAACACCATTGGCACTTTTGTAAATATTTTGCGTACACTTGATATTCATATGCAACACCCGATCATGGACTGTACTTCTTCACTGTTAATACTATACCACAAATCCACTTATTGTGCACCTGTTTTTGATAAAGTTCACAGTTCATTTAAAAATACACTGTCAAAAACTGCTGATTTTAAAACGCCTTTCCCAACTGCAAATTATGCAGGATTACGATATTGCAAACAGCGGCCGATATGCTACAATAAAATAAACCACGGGCAATCAGTACTGCCCAATCCAAAAGAAAGAAGGATATACCCATGCCGTATATTGCTGTTACCACTTCCAAGGCCCTGTCCGACGAGCAGAAGGACGAGCTGAAGAAGACCATCGGCCAGAAGATTTCCCTGATTCCAGGCAAGACCGAGGCTGCTCTGATGGTTGACATCTCCGATAACCACACCATGTACTTTGCAGGCGAGAAGCGCAAGCTGGCGTACGTTGATGTTCGCTGCTACGGTTCGACCGAGTTTGAGAACAAGAAGGCGCTGACCGAGGCACTGTTTGATGCTGTCGAGCTGCACACCGGTCTGCACGATGACAGCATTTACCTGACGTACACCGAGTTCTCCAACTGGGGCACCCGCGGTACCATGAAGTAAACTGCAGAAAGACGCTGAGAGGGTTCTCGGCGTCTTTTTAGGTTTCGGATGGAGAATTGCGAATGTCTGAATTTTCAGAATGTTCACATTTGAGCGATTGACGTTCGCCCGCTTTCGGTCTATTATAGTTTACAAGTAAACCGTTTGCCGAAAGGAGGACACCGCATGTCCGGCTCTCCCCACGATTTTGCCGCCGATGCGTTCCACGCGGGTCAGCTGTACCGCAGCTGCTTTCGTGAGCTGACCGAAAGCTGCGGCTTTACGCCAAATGAGATGTTCGTGCTGCTGTTTCTGTACCGCAACGCGCCCGAGCAGGACACCGCAACTGTCATTGCACAGGCGTGGAACGTTTCCAAGCCGCTGGTGACGCGCAGCGTAGACGGACTGCAGAGGCGCGGTCTGCTCTACTGCGTGCGCGACGAGAACGACCGCCGCCTGGTGCACCTGCACCTGTCTGATGAAGGACACGCTGCCGCCAAAGAGCTCCATCACCGCTGCGAAACCTTTGCGCTGACACTGCAGCAGGGTATCTCCGAGCAGGAAATGCAAACTCTGTGCAGTGTGATGCAGAAAATGCAGCGAAACCTCAACGATTTACTCGAAAGGACGAAACTCACATGAATAACAACCCCAAAGGGGCGAAAAATCCCAAAAAACCGCTGATCTTCTATTATGCTGTCATGCTGCTCGTGCTTATGATGCTCAACTGGCTGCTGTTTCCGAGCTTGCTACAGCGACAGGTGACCGAGGTCGGCTACGACGAGTTCATCTCCATGGTGGACAAGGGTCAGGTCGAGACCATCGCCTACGACAAGCAGGATCAGGAAATTACCTTCGAGGCCAAGAACGACAAGGGCAAGGACGCACTCTACAAGACTGGCATCTTCCCGGATGACGAGCTGGTCGGCCGTCTGCTGGGGGCCAATGTCAAGTTTGCCGCCGAGATTCCAACCCAGACCTCTCCCCTGCTGAGCATGCTCATCAGCTACGTTGTTCCAATTGTGCTCATTATCGCGGTCGGTCAATGGCTGCAGAAAAAGATGATGAAGAACATGGGCGGCAACATGATGAGCTTCGGCAAATCCAACGCCAAGATTTACGCCGAGACCGAGACCGGCAAGACCTTTGCCGATGTCGCCGGTCAGGATGAAGCCAAGGAGGCCCTCACTGAGATCGTGGACTTCCTGCACAACCCGAACAAGTATGCCTCCATCGGCGCCAAGCTGCCCAAGGGCGCGCTGCTGGTCGGCCCTCCGGGCACCGGCAAGACCTTGCTGGCGAAGGCCGTTGCCGGTGAAGCGCATGTGCCGTTCTTCTCCATCTCCGGCTCGGAGTTCGTCGAAATGTTCGTCGGCATGGGCGCGGCCAAGGTGCGCGATCTGTTCAAGCAAGCCAGCGAAAAAGCACCGTGCATCGTGTTCATTGACGAGATTGATACCATCGGTAAAAAGCGCGACGGCGCAGGCATGGGCGGCAACGATGAGCGCGAGCAGACGCTCAACCAGTTGCTGACCGAGATGGACGGCTTTGACGGCACCAAAGGCGTCGTTATTCTGGCGGCGACCAACCGTCCAGAGTCGCTTGACCCGGCTCTGCTGCGTCCGGGCCGTTTTGATCGCCGCATTCCAGTGCAGCTGCCCGATCTGCAGGGTCGTATCGCAATTTTGAAGGTGCACGCTAAGGATGTTCATATGTCCGGCAATATCGACTTTAACTCGATTGCCCGTGCAACTTCGGGTGCTTCCGGTGCTGACCTCGCCAACATTATCAACGAGGCGGCTCTGCGTGCCGTTCGTCTTGGACGCAACAGTGTCATTCAGGCCGATCTGGATGAGAGCGTCGAGACCGTCATTGCCGGTGCGCAGCGCAAGAACGCCGTGCTCAGCGCCAAGGAGAAGGAGATTGTTGCGTACCACGAGATCGGTCACGCACTGGTGGCTGCCAAGCAGACCGACTCCGCGCCTGTCACCAAGATTACCATTGTGCCGCGCACCTCGGGTGCACTCGGCTACACCATGCAGGTGGATGAGGGCGAGCACAATCTGATGAGCAAGGATGAACTGCTGAACAAGGTGGCAACGCTCACCGGCGGCCGTGCAGCCGAGGAGTTGATTTTCGGCTCGATTACGACAGGTGCATCTAATGACATCGAGCAGGCCACCAAGCTGACACGCTCGATGATCACGCGCTACGGCATGAGCCGCAAGTTCGATATGGTTGCGCTCGAGACCGTGACGAATCAGTATTTGTCGGGTGATACCGCGCTCGCCTGCTCGGCGGAGACCGCGGCGAAGATTGACGAGGAAGTGATTGCCACCGTCAAGACCGCGCATGAGAAGGCCATCGGCATCCTGCAGAATAATATGGATGCCCTGCACCGGCTCGCGCATTTCCTGCTGGAGAAGGAAACCATCACCGGCGAGGAATTTATGGATTTGCTGCATAAGAGCGAATAAGAGAAAGCCTCTCTCGTTGCGAGAGAGGCTTTCTCAATTCTCAATTATTTTCACCGTAATGTTAAAATCTCTGCCGGATGCTCAAACCTGAGGTCGGACGTTAGTTTCTCCGCCTCGGAGCACCCCCACAGTGCGAGGACGCTCTTGACGCCGGCGCTCTTGGCGCACTGCATATCGTACTCGCTGTCGCCGATATAGACGGCGTCCTCGGGTTTACAACCGAACCGACGCAGACACTCGAGCAGAGCGTCCGGCGCAGGCTTAGGATGCTCAACATCATCCGCGCAGATAATCTCATCAAACCATGGCGTGAAACCAATCGGCTTGATGCCTTGCTCAAGCTGCAGGCGCGTGCGCGAGGTAACAATACCGCACTGACATCCGCCGTTCCGCAGTTCGGCTATCACCTCGGGGATGCCGTCGTACATCGGGATTTCGTCCAGCCGGTCATACGCCAGCGCTTCCCAGCGAGCCATGATCGGCTCGACCTGCTCGGCTGGAATGCTTAATTTCGCCAATGCGCGTCTGCCCGGCATACCGAAGGAGAAAATCAGCTGCTCGTAGGTGAACTCATAGCCAAACTCGGCAAGTGCGGTGCGCATCGCCCACTGGTCTACCTTTGAGGAGTCGATCAGCGTGCCGTCAATGTCAAAAATAAAGTATTTCATGTGGTTTCCTCCATCTTTTTCGCCAAGGTAAATAACCCTCGGGTGTAGTCCTGCTCGAAGGACCGGGACAGCTCTATCACCGGCATGGCCTGCTCCGGCAGCGCCTGCGCACAGCTTACGCAGATTTGCGATGCCTTATCTGCCAGACGCGGGTCAGCGTACAGCACCACCCTGTCCGGATTGATGAGCGCCGCACAGCCGCAGATGACCTTGGTGAAATAGTCGCTTATATCCGCGCCTGCAAAGTGATTCTGCGCGTATTCGAGATTGTGTTCAATCGGCAGATAGTGTAATTCACCGGCAAAGCCTGCGGCACCGCCCCAGACCTTTCCGTCCAGCACGATACCTGCGCCTGCGCCCAGCTTGCCGATGTAAATACACACGACGGCTTTCGGTGTGGGCGTGTACTGCGCCGCGTAGCCTGCGGCCACGACCTGCATATCGCGAGCCGCCATACACGGCAGGCCGGTTTTATCACGAAGATACGCACTAAGGCTTACGCCCCGCAGCTCAGGGTAGCCAAAGCTCTCGGTGACGATGCCGTTATGCATCGTTCCGGCAAAGCCGAGTACCACCGCTGCAAGCCGCGGGTAACGCGCCCTAACACGCATCAGAAGCGTGTCGAGAAGTTCGCGCACATCGCCGGAGCAGGTCTGCTGTTCCTGTTCGAGCGGTGTGCCGTCGAGGTCGCACACAAACCAGTGCAGCGTGTCCTGCTCCAGCCGCAGACACAGGAACAGCCGGTACTGCGGGTTCAGCCGGTACTGCATGGCGCAGCGTCCACCAGTGGAAGCCGCCGTGCCGATTTCTTGCGCTTCTCCGCACTCGACCATCTCATCCACAATGCGGCTGACGGTCGGAAAGCTGAGATGTGTCAGCCGCGCAAGATCGTTCTTGCCGGCAGAGCCGTTCTGCATCGCCTGCCGGAGCAGAGCCGTGTTCTCCCGCTTGAGTTTGCCTGTGTCTGCCATGGCGCACCTCTTTTCAAAATACTTTTTAATAGTATGTTAATTTCTTAGGATTAGTATACCCTCTGTGAGTGGTTCTGTCAATGCTAAATTAGGAATTAACGTGAGGATTTATTGTCTGCACAGCATTGTTCTTTCCATTCCACCCATACTGTGGTATACTATTCGCAAAGGAAGGAGGAGACAAAATGTCCACTACAATTTCAATCTCGGTGATGTGCTCTGTGGGGAGCCTGACCTGCGGTATACTTTCACTTGTGTTGCCGTTCATTGCGCTGGCCAGACGAAAAAACGCGCTGCCATTTGCAGCGGTCAGTATGGGTTTGTGCTCACTGGCGTTGCTCGGACAGATTTTCGAGTACAATGTCCGCGTATATGCACAGGATTTCAGCGCCCTTCTGGATACATCGTTCGCTATTCGGTTCTGTGCAGTCGTACTGTTCCTGCTGGCGGCTGTTGTAAACGCGGGCGTGTGCATGTACCAGATGAAACGCAGTGTAAAGCAGCACCCGCAACATTAATTTACCATAGATAATGCACAATAAAACCAAAACCGCCTTTTCAGGCGGTTTTATTATTTTAACAAGGTCTTACAGCTGCCGGTTTGAGGCGGATTGACCTTGCAGGTCTGACAATATTTGAAATCCACTCCCTTTAGGTCTATGCAGATGAGTTACAGGCGATGTGCCAAGCCAACGTACCCTATGGTATACCTTTAATAATAAGATAGAATCATGTGAAGAAGGGTAAATCGCTACGTTATCTTCACTCTCCACTCTTAATTACTCCGTTGATTTCCGCTTCGGCAGATTGAAGTCAATCCCGGTGAGCATTTTCACAATCCACAGCAGGAGCAGCAGCACGAGCACCGGCAGCACGCACGAGGTAACGATCAGCACAGCGAGTGCCTCCATGACATTGCTGAGCAGTTTTTCAAACTTTTCCGTCACGCCGGAGACCGCATTCTGCACCGAGGACGTGATACCCGACCAGAAACCGCTCTTTTCGCTGTCCGAATCCGAGTCTGAACCCGCACTGGTATCGATAGCATCCGCTGCACTTTGCGCGTCCTCAATGGTCTGCGACAGCGAGGTTTCATAGGTGGCCTCGATCATGCGCGATACTGTGATGCCGCCCGGAACGACAAGCCAAACCGCCATGCCGAACAGCGCCAGCTTGAATGCGAGCTTCGCCAGAATCTCGCTGCTGCGGAACTGCCGGACGATGAGCAGCACGCACACTGCCGGTAAAATAAACCGAAAAACCGCGTATCCGGTAATGGTGAGCAGGTATTTCTCCAGCATAATGGCGCACAGTACGATCAGAAAGTCGGACGTGAGATCAGCCAGCTTTTCTGCGATGGCGCTGCCCGTGTCTCCCGGCAGAGCCGAAACAGCTGCAGATGCTGCCGTGGAAGCCGCAGTCAGCTTCATCACAGTCGCCTGCTTTTCGTTTAAATATTCAATGCTCGTCCGGTGCGTCTCCGGTGAAGACTGCCATCCCGAAATGCCGAAAAAGCAGCCAAGTCCGATCATCAACAGCAGCACACACGAAACGATTCGCTTTGTCAGTTCGTTCATTTTATCCCTCATCTCTATTAGAAAACCCCCAACGGTCAGACAGACTAACGATTGGGGGTTGTTCACACTTATATGATTACTTGCTCCAGGCTGCCTTGGCTGCGCCTTCCTTGAATACCTCGTGGAAGCCCTTGACATTCGCTGCAATGTCACCGCCGAACACGGCAGAACCTGCTACGATAACGTCTGCACCGGCGGCTACGATGTCGGCGGTATTGTTCAGCTTTGCACCGCCGTCAATCTCCAGCTCGCACTTATAGCCATTCTTCTGGATTTCCGTGCGGACAGCCTTGATTTTGTCCATGCACTCCGGGATAAAGCCCTGACCGCCAAAGCCCGGCTCAACGGTCATGATGAGCACCATATCGCAATACGGCAGCAGCGGGAACAGCACCTCAGCGGGGGTTTTCGGCTTGATAACGCAGGCTGCCTTGACACCGGCTGCGCGGATTTTCTTCAGCTGCTCGAGCGTATCACCGTTGGACTCGTAGTGTACGGTGATGATATCCGAGCCGGCCTTGATGAAGTCATCCAGATACTGGTCCGGGTCCGAGATCATCAGATGTACATCGAGCACCTTGTCGGTTGCCTTGCGCAGCGCCTTAACCACCGGAGCGCCGATGGTGATATTCGGCACGAAGTGACCGTCCATAACGTCAACGTGAACATATTCCGCACCGGCATCGGTGGCAATTTTAATATCGCGTGCAAGATTTGCAAAATCTGCGGACAGAATAGACGGTGAGAGCTTGATTTCCATGACAGTTCCTCCTGTAACCGCAGAGTATTCCGCGGCATAATTTGATACCAGACGCGCCTGTATGCTCAACCGGTTTGCACGGCGCCGTCTTTTTGAATACGAGGGCGGCATGCACGGTCGCCCTCCTCTTGACTTACATTATATCACACCTCTTTGGAAATTGAAAGGAAAGAGTGTGGAGTGGAGATAACATAACGTTTTCATCTTCTTCACACTGCTGCATCTTGTCACATCCTGCGGTTTCCATTTTTAATGAGCTATACCCAGAAGAAGGCTGCACCACACCGTCAATTACCGTTTGCTAATTCCTGATTACTAATTTGTTCTAACGGTATAGAAAACTTCTCCATCGAAATCAACAATATTTTGTCGCCCTCACCGATTGATTTATCTGCGTGAAAAAGGTAGAATAGAAGTATCATGCAATAAAGGAGCGAACACGATCATGAGCGTCAATCGTTGTTATTCCGAGAAAAAAAACGGCTTCGATGTCGAAGCACGCAGCCTGTTCTCCAGCCTGCACGACCTGTTGGAAATCAAAAACCTGACTCATGTGCGCTATCTCTGCCGCTACGACGCAGAGGGACTTGCACCTGAGACCTACGAGAAGGCAAAGGGCATCGTATTCTCCGAGCCTATGGCTGATGTGTGCTACGACGAGGACTTTCCCCGTCCGGAAGGCGCTCACACCATCCTTGCGGTAGAGCCGCTGCCCGGTCAGTTCGATCAGCGCGCCGATTCCTGCGAACAGTGCATCCAGCTGCTCACCGGCGGCGAACGCCCGACCGTTGCCGCTGCTAAAATCTACGTTCTGGAAGGCGAACTCACCGCTGAGGACATGGACAAGATTCGCGGCTACCTGATCAACCCCGTGGACACCCGCGAGGCTTCGATGGACAAGCCTGCTACCCTCAAGGTGGAATACGCTATCCCGACCAGCGTTGCGTCCGTTGTCGGCTTCACCCACATGGACGAGAGTGCGCTCTCTGACCTGCTGCACCACATGGGTCTTGCGATGGACCTTGACGACCTCAAGTTCCTGCAGACCTACTTCCGCGACACCGAGAAGCGCGACCCGACCATCACCGAAGTCCGCATGGTCGATACCTACTGGTCTGACCACTGCCGCCACACCACCTTCCTCACCCAGATCGACGATGTAAAGTTTGAGGACCAGATGGTGCAGGACGCATTTGACCGCTACATGGCTGCCCGTGTGGAGGTCTACGGCGAGGAAAAGGCTGCCAAGCGTCCGGTAACGCTGATGGACATGGGCACCATCGCCGCTAAGGTGCTCAAAAAGCGCGGCTACCTGAAGAATATCGACGAGTCCGAGGAGATCAACGCCTGCTCCATTAAGGTAAAGGCACTCGTGAACGGCCACTACGAGGACTGGCTGCTCATGTTCAAGAACGAGACCCATAACCACCCGACCGAGATCGAGCCGTTCGGCGGCGCGGCTACCTGCCTCGGCGGCGCCATCCGCGACCCGCTGTCTGGTCGCTCTTACGTTTATCAGGCGATGCGCGTGACCGGTGCGGGTGACCCGACCGTACCGCTGTCTGAGACCCTCGAACACAAGCTGCCGCAGCGCAAGCTGTGCCAGACTGCTGCTGCGGGCTACTCCTCCTATGGCAACCAGATTGGCCTTGCTACCGGTCTCGTACACGAGATTTACCATCCGGGCTATGTCGCAAAGCGCATGGAGATCGGCGCGGTAGTCGGCGCAGCTCCGCTGGAGAACGTCATCCGCGAGGTACCCGAGCCGGGCGACATCGTTATCCTGCTCGGCGGCAAGACCGGCCGCGACGGCTGCGGCGGCGCAACCGGCTCCTCCAAGAAGCACACCGAGGAATCCCTCGAAACCTGCGGCGCGGAAGTCCAGAAGGGCAATCCGCCGGAGGAGCGCAAGATTCAGCGTCTGTTCCGCGACGGCAACGTCACCCGCATGATCCGCCGCTGCAACGACTTCGGCGCGGGCGGTGTATCCGTTGCCATCGGCGAGCTGGCTGACGGTCTGGACATCGACCTGAACGCCGTACCGAAGAAGTACGACGGTCTGGACGGCACCGAGCTGGCTATCTCCGAGTCGCAGGAGCGCATGGCTGTCGTTGTCCGTGCAAAGGACGTAGACGCTTTTATTGCCGCAGCTGCCAAGGAGAATATCGAGGCTGTTGTTGTCGCAACCGTTACCGACAAGAACCGCCTGTGCATGACCTGGAACGGCGTCAAGATTGTCGATGTTTCCCGCGATTTCCTCAACACCAACGGCTGCTCTAAGCACGTTGACGCAGAGGTTGGCGCACTGCCGACTCCGTCCATCTCCTGCGCTCCGGCAGGCAATTCCGAGAAGGAAAAGCTGCTGAACCACGCCTCTACCCTCGGCATCTGCCTCGAGCGCGGTCTGGTTGAGCGTTTCGACGGCTCCATCGGCGCAAGCTCGGTATTCATGCCGTTCGGCGGCAAGTATCAGCTCACCCCGACGCAGGTCATGGCGGCCACCATGCCGGCGCTGAACGGTCAGTGCGAGACCGCGTCCGTTATGGCGTTCGGCTTTGACCCGTATTTCACCGAGCAGAACCCGTATCTCGGCGCTTCCTCTGCGGTTATTGAGTCGGTAGCCAAGCTGGTCGCAGCGGGCTGTGACTTTGAGACCGCTTACCTCACCTTCCAGGAGTATTTCGAGCGTCTCGGCAAGGACCCGAAGCGTTTCGGCAAACCGCTCTCCGCGCTGCTGGGCGCATACACCGCACAAGAGAACCTGTGTCTGGCAGCCATCGGCGGCAAGGACTCCATGTCCGGCTCGTTCGACGATATGGACGTACCTCCCACGCTGGTTTCCTTCGCAATCGCACCGCAGGACGCTTCCCGCCTCATCTCTCCTGAGTTCAAGGCGGCAGGTCATCCGGTTTACTTCTTCGATGCACCGTACAATCAGGACGGCACGCCGGATTACACCACGCTCAAGTTCATGTGGAACGAGGTTGCAAACCTGATCGCGTCCGGCAAGGCGGTATCCGCGTGGGCGCTGTCCACCGGCGGTATCGCTGAGGGCGTTTGCAAGATGGCGCTCGGCAACAAGGTTGGCTTTAAGATGGACGATTCCTTCCCGTCTGACGCGCTGTACCTCAAGAACTTCGGCGGCATCCTGATCGAAGCCGCATCCGAACTCCCGGCTTACTGGCTGGTCGGCTATACCACCGACGATGAGAAGATCACGGTTGCCGGCGAGTCCGTAACGCTCGACGAGCTGACGAGCGCCTTCGAGGGCAAGCTCGAGAGCGTGTTCCCGACCAAGGCAGCTGCTTCCGACGAGCATCTGACCAAGGTTTCCTTCACCGAGCGCAATGTATCCGCTCCGGCAGTCAAGAGCGCAAAGCCGCTGGCCGTTATCCCGGTGTTCCCGGGCACCAACTGCGAGTACGACACCGCCCGTGCGGTCGAGAATGCAGGCGGCGCGGCTGAGATTGTCGTTGTCCGCAACTTCTCCGCGGATGCCCTCCGTGAGAGCGCAGAGCAGCTCGAGAACTCTATCCGCAAGGCGCAGATGGTTATCCTGCCGGGCGGCTTCTCCGGCGGTGACGAGCCGGACGGCTCGGGCAAGTTCATCGCGTCCTTCCTGCGTGACGCAGGCATCAAGGATAGCATCCACGAGCTGTTGAACAAGCGCGACGGCCTGATGCTCGGCATCTGCAACGGCTTCCAGGCGCTCATTAAGCTGGGTCTGGTTCCCTACGGCGAAATCCGTGACGAGATGACCGGCGACGACCCGACCCTGACGTTCAACCTCATCGGCCGCCACCAGAGCCGCTACGCCACCACCCGCGTAGCCTCTGTGAAGAGCCCGTGGCTGTCCTCCTGCAACGTCGGTGACCTGCATTCCATCGCGTTCTCGCACGGTGAGGGTCGCTTCGTAGCGCCGCAGCACGTCATTGACGACCTGATTAAGAACGGTCAGGTGGCGTTCCAGTACACCGATCTGAACGGCGACCCGTCCATGGACATCGCGTGGAACCCGAACGGCTCCATGTGCGCCATCGAGGGTATCACCTCGCCGGACGGCCGTGTCCTCGGCAAGATGGGCCACACCGAACGTTACAGCCCGTTCGTCGGCAAGAATATCTACGGCGAAAAGTATCAGCCGCTGTTTGCAAACGGCGTGAAATACTTTAAGTAAAGCCTGTGCAGAAAGCGCCCTCGGAGAGGGCGCTTTCACTGTTCACGGATGCAATTATACTTAATTAGTAATTAGTAGTTAGTAATTAAGAGCGCTGCCGCGCCAGTTAAGAAGATAAGCACTGGTGCGGCAGCACCTTTAATTACTAATTCCCCATTACTAATTACTAATTAGCAGAACTGATTTCTAATTGAAAGAAGGTTTTTAGATGGTTCCCTACGACCACAAAGTCCAATACTACGAAACCGACGGCATGGGCATCGTCCACCACTCGAACTACATCCGCTGGTTCGAGGAGGCGCGCGTGGACCTGCTCGAGCAGCTCGGCTTTGGCTACGACCGCATTGAAGAGGCCGGTTACAGCGGTCCGGTGCTGGAGGTCTCCTGCCAGTACAAAACCATGTCGAAATTCGGCGAAACCGTGCGAATCGAAGCATCTATCACGCAGTACAACGGCGTGCGCATGACGCTGCACTACGATGTCTATGACAAGGCAACCGGCACGCTACGCTGTACCGGCGACAGCCGCCACTGCTTTATCAACGCCGAGGGCAAACCGGCTATCCTCAAGCGCTGCTGGCCGGAGTTTGACGCGGCACTGGCTGCAAATACTGTCAAAGAATAAAAAAACCGTCATCTCTGCATTTGAACTGCACCCCATTTGTTAGACAGTATGGTATACTATCTAACAAGTGGGGTGTTTTGCTATGCCAAAAGGAGTACCAAACAAACGATATACGC
>QEKJ01000020.1 GCA_003096535.1 Agathobaculum butyriciproducens
ATTTGATGCTTTATGCGGTATTAGCAGCCGTTTCCGACTGTTATCCCCCTCTTAAAGGCAGATTGCTCACGCGTTACTCACCCGTCCGCCACTAAGTCGAGAATTCCAATCCCGAAGGATTTTCCAAAACGACTCCGTTCGACTTGCATGTGTTAGGCACGCCGCCAGCGTTCATCCTGAGCCAGGATCAAACTCTCTAAAAATTGTATTAAAAGAACCGAAGTTCATTTAATCGACTTTAGAGTCTGACGTGTCACTTTGTTTTAACTGGAGTTGTGACTTCCAGCGATTTACCAAGAGTAAAAAACTCTCGAAATTTCAGGTTCGCACTACAACCTTGTTCATATCGAACAAAAGTTTAAGCACATCGTTGTTTAATTTACAAGGTACAATCTGCTGTTTTTAAAGAGTTTTCACAACTTTTCGTTGTTCTTAACTGCTCATCAACAGCTTATTTAGTATATCAAAACCAGAAGCGTTTGTCAAGAACTTTTTTCGATTTATTTTTCAATCAATCTTCGTTCATCGACTCGATTCTATTTTGACCGCTGTCGAAACAGCCTATTCAGGATACCAAACTTTTCACCATTTGTCAAGAACTTTTTTCAAATTCTTTTTGGTACGCTGAACCGCTGTTTGAAAACAGCTTATTTAGGATACCATCGTCCCCCCTGTTTTGTCAATAACTATTTTTCATTTTTCTGCATTTTATGCAAACCCTTGAGATACCGCCGTAAATCTGCTATACTGAATATATTATATAAAGATTTGTGAAGAGAAAAAGGAGGTGTCGGCTTGCCTATCAAGATAGCCGACAGTCTACCGGCACGCGCCGTATTGGAGAGCGAAAACATTTTCGTTATGACCGAACACCGTGCCGCGACACAGGACATTCGTCCTCTTCGCATCGGCTTGCTCAACCTGATGCCATTGAAAATCATTACCGAGACCCAGATTCTGCGCTGTTTATCCAACACGCCGATCCAGATCGAGGTCGATCTGATCCAGACCGAAACGTACCATTCCAAAAATACGCCGGAGGATCATCTTCTCACCTTTTACAAGACATTCGACGATATCCGCGACCAGAAGTATGACGGTTTTATCATCACCGGTGCGCCGGTGGAGACCATGCCGTTCGAGGAAGTCGAATACTGGAAGGAACTGACCGAGATTATGGACTGGACTAAAACGCACGTTCATTCCACGCTGCACATCTGTTGGGGAGCGCAGGCCGGTCTGTATTATCACTACGGTATTCCGAAGTACATGCTCCCCGAGAAAATGTCCGGCATTTTCAAGCACCATGTTCTGCGGCCGAAGGAGCCGCTGCTGCGCGGCTTTGATGATATCTTCTGCGCACCGCACTCGCGCCACACCGAGGTGCGTGCCGCCGACATCCGCAAAGACGAGCGTCTGACCATTCTCGCAGAGTCGCATGAAGCCGGTGTGCACATCGTAGAGGCGATGAACGGCCGTCAGATCTTTGTACTCGGCCACGGCGAGTACGACGCCGACACGCTCAAAAAAGAGTATGAGCGTGATCTGGCCAAGGGCATGAACCCGGAGGTGCCGCGTCATTACTTCCGCAACGACGATCCCAACGAGGACGTGCTGGTGACCTGGAAGGCACATGCCAACCTGTTCTACACCAACTGGGTCAACTACTATGTATACCAGACAACACCGTATTATCTGGACAAAATGTAACACAAAAGCCGCTCATCCATTGGATAGCGGCTTTTTCGCACAAAAAGGGAGTATCCAAAGATACTCCCTTTCGTTTTACAGGTTCTGTTCTCTTTTCTCATCCGCTGCGCCGACCAGATGACACAGCGTCATCAGGCTGTCCGACAGGTGCACGTTTTCGACCGGAACGCCCAGTCCCTCCAGATGAAGGTCCTCGCCGGTGAAATTCCACAGGCCGCGGATACCGCGCTCTACCAGACCGCGTGCAATACGCGGAGCATCTCCTCGCGGAATGGTGAGCACTGCCACATCCGGCTTGTTGCACTCGATGAACTCCGCAAGCGTATCCGCGCTGCGCACCTCATGGCCGCCAAAGCGCTGACCGATGAGCTGCGGATTTGCGTCAAACGCACACAGCAACTCAAAGCCGCTGGCAGAAAAGTTAAAGTTATTGAGCAATGCACGACCGAGGTTGCCGGCACCCAGCAGAATCGCCGTGCGGCCGGTCCGCAGACCCATGATCGCACCCAGCTCCTCCTGCAGTTTGTCGATATTATAGCCGTAGCCCTGCTGACCAAAGCCGCCGAAACAGTTAAAGTCCTGACGAATCTGCGAAGCGGTCAGTCCCATGCGCTCTGCCAGTGCTTTGGAGGAGATACGCTGCTCCCCTTCAGCCTTCAGCTCACAAATATTCCGATAATAGCGAGGCAATCGCTGAATTACCGCTTTGGAAACCTCTTGCTTGCGTTCCACAGACTCTCTCCCTCTCTCAAATTCTATTCTCGTGTAAATTACAGCTTAGCGATGGTATCCAGCACATAGTCGGTAAATTCCTGCGCGGTTGCACCGGTATCACGACCGGTAACAACAACCTTGCGCTCCTCTACCATGCAGATATCAAGTGCGCGGTCGAGCTTCTTTGCCAGTTCGATTTCACCGATGTGCTCAAGCAGCATAACGGCTGCACGCAGTACGGAGGACGGATCCGCGTACTTTGCGCGGCCTTCCTGTACCATACGCGGCGCAGAGCCGTGAATTGCCTCGAACATCGCATAGCGCTTGCCGATATTGGCAGAGCCAGCCGTACCAACACCGCCCTGGATCTCAGCGGCCTCGTCGGTGATGATGTCGCCGTACAGGTTCGGCAGTACAACGACCTTAAAGTCGCGGCGGCGCTTGTCGTCGAGCAGCTTTGCGGTCATGATGTCGATGTACCAGTCATCAAACTGTACTTCCGGATACTCCTTGGCTACCTTCTGGCAGGTATCGAGGAACTTGCCGTCGGTGGTTTTGATGATATTCGCCTTGGTGACGCAGGAAACGCGGTTCTTGCCGGTCTTGCGTGCATAGTCGAATGCCAGACGAGCGATACGCTCACAGCCCTGCGAGGTAGCAACGGTGAAGTCGATGAACAGATCGTCATCAATCTGTACGCCCTGAGAGCCGACAGCGTAGCCGCCCTCGGTGTTCTCACGGTAGAACGTCCAGTCGATACCCAGCTCCGGCACCTTTACCGGGCGCACGTTGGCAAACAGGTCGAGACCCTTGCGCATTGCAACGTTTGCGGACTCTACGTTCGGCCACGGATCGCCCTTGCGCGGGGTCGTGGTGGGGCCCTTCAGGATAACGTGGCACTTCTTCAGCTCTTCCATAACGTCAGGCGGGATAGCGCAGCCGAGTTCAGCACGGCGCTCGATGGTCAGGCCGTCGATCACGCGGAACTCCACCTTGCCGGCCTTTACCTTGTCTGCCAGCAGAACCTCCAGCGCGTGCTGTGCCATGCCGGTGATCATCGGGCCGATGCCGTCGCCGCCGCACACGCCGATAATCAGCTTGTCCAGCTTGGAGTAATCAATAAAATCGTCCTGCGCCTTCATATCCATGATACGCTTGCGCTGGCTCTCTACAACTGCCTCAAATTTATCCAGAACAGACTGGTCGATAGACATAGTTTTGTCCTCCTACACCATTGATATTATTTTAACAAAAGAAAATATGGCTGTCAAGTCCGACTGGAGAACCCGCCTGGCTCTCCGGTCGGCATAAGGTCTTGACTTACTTGTTCTGCTGACGTGCATACAGCAGCGTGCCGCCTGCAAGCAGTGCGTGACGCTGGCGCTCGGAAACCTCACAGTCGGCCTTGAAGGTCTTGCCGCCGCAAACAACGGTGACCTGCTCGCCGTTCTTTACTTCCTCGAGCACGTTCGGCAGAGAGATTTCATCCAGCAGATTGATTGCATCGTAGTCCGCCGGATCGGCAAAGGTCAGCGGGATGATACCGGAGTTGACCAGATTTGCCTTGTGAATTCGTGCGAAGGACTTGCACAGTACAGCCTTTACGCCCAGATACAGCGGAACGAGTGCTGCATGCTCACGGGACGAGCCCTGACCGTAGTTTGCGCCGCCGACAATTACGCCGCCGCCCTGCTCCTTGCAGCGGGACGGAAACTCCGGATCGACGTTGATAAAGCAGTAGTTGGAGTAGTACGGCACGTTCGAGCGATACGGCAGCAGCTTTGCGCCGGCCGGCAGGATGTGGTCGGTGGTGATGTTATCCTCGGTCTTGAGAACGACCTTGCCGGTGTAGGATGCCTCGAGCGCCTTGCCCAGCGGGAAGGGCTTGATGTTCGGGCCGCGAACGACCTCGACCTCAGCCGGATTCTCGGCCGGCTTTACGATCATGTTGTCGTTGATAGTGAAATGCTCAGGCATTTCGATCTCCGGCATCTCGCCGAGGGTGCGCGGATCGGTCAGCACACCGGTCAGTGCAGACGCTGCTGCAACCTCCGGAGATACGAGGAAGATCTGTGCATCCTGGGTGCCGGAACGGCCCTCAAAGTTGCGGTTGAAGGTACGCAGCGATACGCCGCCGGACTCCGGCGACTGACCCATGCCGATGCAGGGACCGCAGGCGCACTCCAGGATACGCGCACCGGCCGAAATGATGTCCGCCAGAGCGCCGTTCTGCGCCAGCATGTTGAATACCTGCTTGGAGCCGGGGCTGATGGTCAGAGAAACCTCCGGGCTTACGGTCTTGCCCTTGAGGATGGAGGCAACCTTCATCATGTCGTAGTAAGAGGAGTTGGTGCACGAACCGATGCAGCACTGGTTTACCTTGATCTCGCCGATTTCGGATACCTTCTTGACGTTATCCGGCATGTGCGGCATAGCAGCCAGCGGCTCCAGCGCGGACAGGTCTACGGTGTACTCCTCGTCGTACTCTGCATCCGGGTCGGAGGACAGCGGTACCCATACGTCGCCGCGGCCCTGTGCCTCGAGGAACTTCTTGGTTGCCTCGTCGGACGGGAAGATTGAGGTGGTAGCACCCAGCTCAGCGCCCATATTGGTGATGGTGGCACGCTCCGGTACGGACAGGGTCTTTACGCCCTCGCCTGCGTACTCTACGATCTTGCCGACACCGCCCTTGACGGTCATCTGGCGCAGTACGTCCAGAATAACGTCCTTCGCAGATACCCACGGCGACAGCTTGCCGACGAGGTTGACGCGAACCATCTTCGGCATCGGGATGTAGTACGCGCCGCCGCCCATTGCGACTGCAACGTCCAGACCGCCGGCACCGAACGCCAGCATGCCGATGCCGCCGCCGGTCGGCGTATGGCTGTCCGAGCCGATCAGGGTCTTGCCCGGTGCGCCGAAGCGCTCCAGATGCACCTGATGGCAGATGCCGTTGCCTGCCTTCGAATAGTAGATACCATGCTTCTTAGCGACAGAACCGATATATTTGTGGTCGTCCGCATTCTCGAAGCCGGACTGCAGGGTATTGTGGTCAATGTAAGCGACCGAGCGCTCGGTCTTGACCTGATCGACGCCCATCGCCTCAAACTGGAGATAAGCCATCGTACCGGTGGCATCCTGCGTCAGCGTCTGGTCGATCTTCAGACCGATCTCCTGACCCAGTACCATTTCGCCGTCTACCAAGTGCGCTTTCAAAATCTTCTGCGCGATTGTCATACCCATGTGTGTTTCCTTCGCTCCTTTATGTCCCGACGCGAAAGGCTTTCGCTTTCGCGCCCCATTCTCGTCAGAATGGGTGGTTGCGGCTTCCACAGCCTTCTCCACGGTGTAACCCACACCGTGCCCAAAAACAAAAATAGAAGTGGTGTTCGCATACACGAAACCACTTCTATTTTACAACATTCTATCGGTTTTGCAAAGCACTTTTCACCGCAGTGATTTGAAAAAGTTCAAGCCTTTTTCTGCGTTTTTTCAGCAGAATTACTGTTTTCGGCAGAAAGTCACTTGTGTTTGCCGAAAAAGCGGTTCCACGGCAGCTTAACTTATTTGTTCTCCTGCCATGCACCCTCCTCAGTCACCTCGATGACGCTGTTATTCATATCCAGCTTGCGGTTTTCAAACGCCTCGCGGTTGTTCTCGTAGATGAGACGCAGACCCTCGAGCGTCAGGTTCGGGTCCACATCGTCGATGAGGTCGCAGTATTCCGCCATCATGCGGCCCATGCCGCCGGTAGCGACGACTCTCGCCTTGCCGCCCAGCTCCTTCTGGATATCCGTGATAATGCCGGTCAGCGCGCCGACATAGCCGCGCACCGCACCGGACTGCATGGACTGCACGGTAGTCTTGCCGATGGCGTTCTTCGGGCGCTCAATGTCCACGCGCGGTAGCTTGGAGGCCTTGAGAAACAGCGCTTCCATTGCCACCTTCAGACCCGGGAAAATCGCGCCGCCCTGATACGCGCCGTTCTCGTCGATGGCATCAAAGGTGGTCGCCGTGCCGATATCCACGATGATGAGCGGCTTGCCGTACTTGCGAACCGCAGAAACCGCGTTGACCAGTCGGTCCGCGCCGACCTCGCGCGGGTTGGCATAGCAGTTTTCAATGCCGATATCCGCATCGCGGCCTGCAATGACCGGCTGCACAAACAGATACTTGCGGATGGCGTTGATGAGCGTGTACATCACCGGCGGCACTACGGACGCGATAACGACCGCAGTCGTATCCGCACAGGCGATATCGTGGAAGTGATAATACTGCGCGATCAGCATACCCAGCTCATCCGAGGTGCGCTCAGAATTGGTGGAAATGCGGAACGAGCCGCGCAGCTTGTCTCCGTCATATAAACCGAACACCATGTTGGTGTTGCCTACGTCGATTGCTAAAAGCATAATGTTCTCCTAATTTTCTATTTCTCTTACAGGCTCTCTTTTCGCAGCAGACTGCCGTCCTCATCGACCAGCTCGAGCAGCGTAGCCCGTCCGTTCTCGATGGTCAGCCGTGCATAGCTGGCCGGACCGCCGCGCGGCAGACTGATGCTGCCCGGATTGCATACCCACACGCCGTTCTCCCGCTCGAGCATCATGCGGTGCGTATGCCCGAAAAAGGCAAGCGCGCAGTGCTCCTCGTAAGCCCGCTGGGACACAATGCCGCTCGACAGCATGCCGACACGCTCACGGTGGCCGTGCGTGATATAAATCCGCACGCCGCCCGGTGTCACAACCGCATTCAGCGGCACTTCGGGATCAAAATCGTTGTTGCCCCGCACACGGCAGATCGGCATAGCCGGGAACACACGCTCGATCTCCCGGGCATCCTCGGCGTGATCGCCTAAGTGAATGACCGCATCCGGTTCTTCCCTGTCTACCGCAAAGGCCATTGCCATGTTATAGCCGTGGGAATCTGCAAATATCAGCACTTTCATGTTGTTCCCTCTCTCTGCGCCGCATATATAGCTGTATTTTACACCGAGTATCCCGTGATGTAAAGTAATTTTCTTGCGATCAGCCACAATTTATTCCCCTGTGCACACACTTCTCCTCCCGGCGGCATATACTGTCATGAAACAACTTCTTATGAGAGAGGACGGGACGCGAATGGATCAGAACGAACTGCTCCGCAGACTTGCGGCACAGGCCGGTGGAGATGCAGCACTCGAACGGCTTTCCGGTGCGCTCGGCACCGCAGACGGCAGGCGTGCGGTCGAGCAGCTGTCTGCACAGCATGCCGATGAGCTGGAACAGGCCGCAAAAGCCGCGCAAAGAGGTGACATGCGCAGCGCAGCACAGGCAGCGCAAAAACTCATGCAGACACCCGAGGGTGCGCGGCTTGCCGCTCAGCTGCGGCACATTTTCGGCAAATAAGGAGGCTTTTGCATGGAAAACGATATGCTTTCCTCGCTGCTGAGCGACCCGGAAGCACTGCAGAACGCGATGAAAACCGTGTCCGACCTGCTCGGCGGTCAGCCGTCCGCACAGACAGAGCCGCAGAACGCCTATGACCCTGCTTCCGAAATGATGCAGAAGGCGCTTCCGGTCATCGGCGCGATCGCGCAGAGCGGGCAGAATGCCGTAAAACCGGAAAAACGCGCACTGCTCGGTGCGCTCAAGCCGTTCGTTGCCGAGGAGGTCTCCGGCCAGTTCGACCGTGCACTCCGTCTGGTCAGCATGGCTCGGATGGCGCGCGCGGCACTCGGACAGGTGAACCTCTCTGCAGACGATACCGCGCCGCGAGCCTTATAGGAGGTGCTGACCCATGTATAACCGCTATCTTGCCGCCGCAGAGCAGACCGCACCGGAAACAAGCGAGCCGCCGCAGAGCAGCACCTTTTCCGGTCTCGGACGCACGCTGAATGCGCGTCTGCAGGGTGTCCGGCTGGATATGGATACTATGATCGCCCTGCTCATCGTGTGGTTCCTGCTGATGGACGATGACGGCGTGGTGGACTGGGAACAGTTTCTGCTCACCGCCGCCCTGCTGCTGTTTGGGCTGTGAGTACATGAAAAAAACTGCTGCACCGAAGTTTATGCAGCAGTTTTTATTTATCATGTTAAATAATGAAAAATAGAGAATCGAGGATGGAGAATGAAGGTATCGTGCATAGCACGATTATTTAATCCGTGCCTTCGGTGCGCGCATTCATTTTCCATTCTCCATTTTCAATTACAAAATAGGTCCCAACCCATCATCCTTCTCCTTGGTGATGGACTTGATCACAACGGTATAGCTGTCGCCCTCCTCGGTGGTGACATCCACCTGGTCACCGACCTTTTTGCCGAGCACCGCCTTACCGAGCGGTGCCTTGCAGCTGATTCTGCCGTTCAGCGGATCACACCGCACGGTCGTTACTACCTGAATGGTATCCGTGTCATCATCGTCCTCAAACAGCAGTTCCACCTTATCGAACAGACCGACCTCATCCGCGCCTGCCTTATCCTCAATCACATGCGCGGATTTAATCATGCGCTCCAGATAGCGGATGCGGCTGCGGTTACGGTTCTGCGCCTGCTTGGCGGCTTTGTATTCAAAATTTTCACTCAGGTCGCCGAACGCACGTGTGCGCTTGACCTCCTCGATCAGCTCGGGCATCAGCTCCAGCTTGCGGTGGTCCAGCTCCTTCTGCATCATTTCAATGTCCTGTGCGGTCAGATCGTCATGCATAGCTTTTCATTTCCTTTCATGCTTCCATGCTCATGCCTTAGATTATATGCTGTTTGATGGAATTTTGCAACGCCTGTCCCCCGTCAAATTTCCGCATGGTTAAATTCGCGTGATAACCGCGCAGAATGTTCAACAATTTGCACAATTTTCTATTTTTCCGCCATTTTTATTTGCTGTATCGTTTTCCATATGATATACTGTTGCTATACACCTGTACACCACAAAGCAGGGTGCTGACGTTTTCCGTTGGCCGCCCTGCTTTTTGCTGTGTACGGGAGAATCACGAAAAGGGGAATAAAAACATCATGGGAACTGCATTTTTGCGGCAGCTTCAGCAGGAATTCAAGGGCTACAACGGGCAAAAGCTGGCCAAGGACCTGATGGCTGGTCTGACCGTTGCGGCAGTGGCGCTGCCTCTGGCACTGGCGTTCGGCGTATCGGCCGGTGCGACGGCGGCCTGCGGCCTGGTGACGGCGATTGTTGCCGGTCTTATCATCTCGGCGCTGACCGGCGGCTATTATCAGATTTCCGGTCCGACCGGTGCGATGGCAGCCATTCTCGGCTCGCTGATCGCGACCTACGGCATGCAGGGCATGTTCGTGGCAACCTTTCTCGCCGGTGCGCTGCTCATCCTTGCGGCTGTGCTGCACCTCGGCAACCTGACCGCCTTCGTACCCGCGCCGGTTATCACCGGTTTTACCTCGGGTATTGCGGTCATCATTGCGATGGGTCAGATCGACAACTTCTTCGGCACGCACTCGGAAGGGGCCAGTGCGATTGCGAAGATCATCTCGTATAAGGATCTCGGCTTTCATCCGGATATTGCTACCACGCTGATCGCGCTTTTTGTCGTTCTGCTGATGGTGTTCTTCCCGAAAAAGTGGAACGCGGTCGTACCGGCCTCGCTCATCGGCATTATCATCGCAACTGCGGCAACGATGATTCTGAAGCTCGATATCGCAACCGTCGGCGAGATTCCGAAAACGCTCATGCTGCCGGATCGTCTGTCTCCGGCACAGATTAACTGGAACACAGTTCCTGCTCTGCTGGCACCGGCGTTCTCCATCGCGGTGCTGAACATGCTCGAGAGCCTGCTGTGCGGTGCGTCTGCCGGCCGCGCGACCGGCGTCAAGCTCAACAACGATCAGGAGCTGTTCGCACAGGGCGTCGGCAACATGGTGCTGCCGATGTTCGGCGGCATTCCGGCGACTGCTGCTCTGGCGCGTACCTCGGTAGCAGTTCGCTCGGGTGCGCAGACCCGTCTGACCGGTATCTTCCATGCGGTCGGTCTGCTGATCATGATGTTTCTGCTCGCGCCGGTCATTCAGAATGTGCCGCTGGCCGGTCTGGCAGGCGTGCTGATGGTTACGGCATGGCGCATGAACGAATGGCACGCCATCAAGTACATGTTCAGCCACCGCTTCAAGGGTGCCATGGCGAAGTTTATCGTCACCATGATCTGCACTATCGTATTCGACCTGACGGTTGCGATCGTAGTCGGTGTCGGTCTCGGTCTGATCCTGATGGTTGCCCGTCTGTCCAAGCTGCAGATCAACTACGAGCGTGTTGACATGTCCCGCATCAAGAACAACGACGAGGCGCTGAACGAGCGTTACCGCAACGCAATGGTCGCTTACATCACCGGTCCGCTGATCTTCGCCAACATCGACACCATCGAGCAGCTGACCGAGCGTGTCGGCACCTGTGATACGCTGCTGCTGTCCATGCGCGGCGTGCCGTATATTGATATTTCGGCGGCACAGGCGCTGATGGATATTCTTCGTTCGCTGCACGAAAACGGCGTGGATATCGTACTGTGCGGCCTGCCGAGCAGTGCCATGAATATGATGCACCGCTCCGGTATTTATGATATGGTCGGTGAACAGGGCTTCTACTGGAGCGTGGAGCGTGCTCTGCTGGACCTTCGTCCGTATACCGGCAAAAAGTAACAATACACAAGGCGTATGTTTGAGACATACGCCTTTTCTCTTGTGGATATTATACAAATTCTTTTCATGGTTTTAATGCAATATAACGAAATTGCGTATTGCGTTTTTTCTGAAATGCGCTATAATAATATCGTAATCAGAAAGAACAGAAAAAATGTTAGCAGCACCGTCAGAAGACGGATTAAAGGAGGCTCATTATCATGACTAAGAAGAATTACATCCGCACGCTCGGTATGATCGCTGAATCCATGTTTATGCAGAACCCCGGCTACTCCTGGAGAGGCAGCACGGCTTGCCGCGATTTCTCTAAGACCCGCAAGTAAGATAAACAATAGAAAGACCGCTGTATGATTGTACAGCGGTCTTTTTTGTCAGTTTGGGCGGTGAAAACACCATGGATTCCCCGTCCGGACACTTGACAAAAGTCCGTCAGACCTTTACAATAATACTGTTGTCTGCAGGGTTAGTTCATCGGTAGAACGGTCGCTTCCCAAGCCACAGAGGCGGGTTCGATTCCCGTACCCTGCTCCAAAAAACACAGCCATCCAAATGGATGGCTGTGTTTTTTCATATAACGGGTGCCGCATCAAACGCACGGTTTCGCCCAAAGAGCAAGAGAAGCTCCCCGGAGAGACCCGTGTCACGCCGCTCGTTGATGCGGAAGCTGTCCTCGGCTCTATGTACTTAGCCTTTGCGGATATCCTTAATGAGCTTTTCCTTCTCCTTGGCTTCCTTCTTTTCTTCCTTGAGGCGCTTTTTCTCCGACTCATACTCCTTACTCGGACACTTGCCGCAGTAATGAACCTCATATCGCTCGATACAGTCCTTGAGCACCTTGACCGCTACCGAGCGCGTCAGCGCGTCCGACGTTGCGGTGTACTTGTGCTCCAGACTCTTGTAAATCTCGAAGAAATGCGCGATCTCGTTGCCGTGATGCGGCGGCAGCTGGTCGATATCATGATAATAGTTCCAGTTCGGATCCTCGAACGGAATGGCGATGATCTTATCGTCGATCTCATCATCATCAATCATGCGGATCACGCCGATCGGATAGCAGTCCACCTCGACCATCGGGTCAAGCGTTTCACTGCACAGCACGAGCACATCCAGCGGATCGCCGTCACCCGCATAAGTGCGCGGAATAAAGCCGTAATTGGCCGGATAATGCGTTGAAGTATACAGGATACGATCCAGCCGCAGCAGACCGGTCTGCTTGTCCAGCTCATACTTTTTCTTGCTGCCTGCCGGAATTTCAATGACTGCCGTAAAGCTCTCCGGCGTTACGCGACTCGGATCAATGTCATGCCAGATGTTGATCATATCTGATTTTCTCCCTCTTTCTTCTTATTTTATATCCAGTATAACAGAGCTTTTCATTTCCCGCAAGACCTGCGGACGAAAGAAACTTTTTATACATTTTACATGAAACACATTGTTCCTTTACAAAAGCGCAGTATAATAATAACTATAAAATGACGGCGTATGCCAGCACGAAGGGGGATATGATATGACACAGAAGATTTGGGAGCAAGGCTACACCCAGAACCGTGAGCTTTCGTGGCTGCAGTTCAACGCCCGCGTGCTCGCCGAGGCGGAGGATGAGAACGTACCTCTACTCGAGCGCTTCAAATTTCTCGCAATCTTTACCAGTAATCTGGATGAGTTCTTCATGATCCGCGTCGGCAGCCTGTGCGACATGGCCGCCGTGGACAAGGAGCATACCGACAGCAAATCCGGTCTGACCGCCAAGGAGCAGCTGCATCTGATCTACAAGGCGGTTGAGCCGCTCTATGCACGTCGTGACGCAGCGTTCTCCGATGTGGACAGCAAACTGAGTGCGATCGGTCTGCGCCGACTGACAATGGATTCGCTTGCGCCGGACGAACAGAAATACATCAAGCGGTATTTCAAGGATATCATTGCGCCGGTTCTCTCGCCGCAGATTGTGGACTCGCACCATCCGTTCCCGCACCTTGAGGGCAAGGTGCTGCATATTGCCGCGCTGCTCAGCCACAAAAAGACCGAACGGCTCGGTCTGCTGCCCGTGCCCGCATCGCTGCCGCCGGTTGTGTTCCTGCCGGAGACACCGTCGCGCTATATTCTCACTGAGGATATTCTGCTCGCCTACGCTGACCATGTGTTCGAAATGTACGATGTACTTGAAAAGACCGTGCTCTGCGTTACCCGCAATGCGGATATTCAGGTGGATGATGAGACCTTCGGCGTAGAAGGCGGAGATTTTCGCAAAAAGATGGAAAAGCTGCTGCGGCAGCGCCGCCGCATGGCTGTCGTGCGCGTGGAGATCAACCGTCCCATCAGCGACCACTTCAAAGAGCACTTCCGCAGCCGCTTTGAGGTCAGCGATGCACAGATTTTCCTGTCGCGCACAGCACCGCTCAAGCTCGGGTATGCGTTCTCGCTCGGCGAACACCTGCCGGAAAAAAAGCGTGCGTTTCTCAGCGACGCGCCCTTCACGCCGCAGCAGCCGGCCATGCTGTCTGCCGGTCAGAGTCTGCTCAAGGCCGCTCTGCAGCGGGATATTCTGCTGTCCTATCCGTATGAGAGCATGGAGCCGTTCCTGCAGATGATTCGTGAGGCGGCAAACGACCCGGCTGTACTGGCGATCCGCATCACGATTTACCGGCTGGCAAGCAAGGCAAAGCTGGTCGAATACCTGTGTGCTGCCGCCGAAAACGGCAAGGACGTTACCGCACTCATCGAACTGCGCGCGCGCTTTGACGAGCAGAACAACATCGACTGGTCCGAACGCATGGAAGAAGCCGGCTGCAAAATCATTTACGGCTTTGAGGATTACAAGGTGCACTCCAAAATCTGCCTGATCACCCGCAGAGAACGCGGAGCCGTCCGCCATATTACGCAGGTCGGCACCGGCAACTACAACGAGAAAACCGCCAAGCAGTACACGGACGTGTCGCTCATCACGGCGGATGAACGCATCGGTCAGGACGCAGGCGCGTTCTTCAACAACATGGCGCTCGGCAACCTGTCCGGACACTACAGCCGCCTGTTCGTCGCGCCGACCAGCCTGAAAAACAACATTCTGGCGCTGATGGACGAGCAGATTGCCAAAGGCAAGGACGGCTACATCCTGCTCAAGTTCAATTCGCTGACCGATATCGATGTAATCGCCAAGCTGCGAGAGGCATCCTGCGCAGGCGTCACAGTCGAGATGATCGTGCGCGGCATCTGCTGCCTGCTGCCCGGTGTGCCGGGCCACACCGAGAACATCACAGTGACGAGCATTGTCGGACGTTTTCTTGAGCATTCCCGCATTTATGTGTTCGGCCGCGGTGATGAGGAAAAAATGTATATCTCCTCCGCCGATCTGATGACGCGCAACACCGAACGCCGTGTTGAAATTGCCTGTCCGATTGACGATCCTGCCGTCCGTACCCGCCTGCATGATATTCTCTATGCCATGCAGCACGATACTGTCAAGGCGCGTGTTCTGCAGCCGGATGGCACCTACTGCAAAAAGCCTGCCGTGCAGGACCCCATCTGCGCACAGAATCTGCTTATGCAGCAGGCCATTGAGAACGCCCGCAAGCAGGCCGCACAGCCTGCGCCGCATCCGAGTTTCCTCGAGAAGATCCGAAAATGGTTCTCCGGTTCTTAAGGCAACACCGCACAATTAAAGCGGCGGCTCCTTGTGCAGGCTCCGATCGCACTGCCGCGGCTCCTTGTGCAGGCTCCGGTCGCACTGCCGCGGTGCTTTGCGGAAATTTTGTGTCCTGACTTTGGCTTCGGTTCCTTGCGCGAGTTCCGTCCGCGCTGCCGAAGTTTCGCGGTAATACATCAAGTATTACCGCAAAACTGCGCCTCGTCAGTACGCAAAATTTACTCGCAAATCACTCTTGTTCAATTATGCGGTATTGCCTTAAACAAATGGATTGTCGAAAACTTCGTTTTCCTGACAGACTGAAAAAGAGAGGCTACAAAGCCTCTCTTTTTCCATTTATTCTGCAGTTTTCTTTGCCGTCTTTTTCCCCAGCTTGCCAATCCTCTGATTGATATACGCCGGAACTTCCTTGAGCGGAATACCGAGTGCAACCGAAAGCTCGCTGTTAAGCAGTTCCTCGGCACGTTTGCGGTAGCGCTGATCGACCTGACTGACACGGCGTCCGTGCCGGCGCGACTTGGCGTAAACCGTCTTGATCAGCTGCACAAGCTCCTCGCAGTCGTGGCTCTGCAGCGCCGCCTGATAATGCTCATTCGCCATGCGGACGCTGTGACAAACAAAGTGGTCCTCTTCGATGTCAGGAATAGAGTTGATGAGTTCCTCTGCTTTTTCGCGGGAGATCACCGGACGGGTAAACACCGGCGAATCCGTCGGAATATAGATGGTCTCCGTGCCCGTTACCGGTACCAGAGTATAATACAGCTTATCCTCCTCGGTCTCGAACGGCGGCTTGCCGATTGACTCTACCCGGCACACACTGTTGGTTCCGTACACAATGAACTCTCCTGCCTGATACATCAAGATGCCTCCTCACACATCGCGTTTCATTCTGTTTCCGTCATCCACTTTTTCTGATATAATTATAGCACATTTCCCTGCAAATTGTAAGTTTTATTTGCTCTTTTCCTCATTTTTCGGCAATTTGACGTATATTTTCGCTGTAAAACCGCACGTCCGTGCGCAAAATTTCTCCTGCAGATGAAAAAGCACCGTACATAAAGTACGGTGCTGAGACTGTCGAAAAACTTCGTTTTTCCGACAATCTGTGTTTTGACTTTGCAAAACACGGACGTCCGAAAGTTCCCATGCGGAAACTTTCTCCCTCTGAAAGTATGAAAACCGAGGTACACGCCCCCGGTTTTCATGCATTTGCGCCGCAAATGCTATTTCATGCGCGCTGCCGCGCGGCAGCGGCAGCAGCGCTAAAACGGACTTTATTGACAAATGAAGCACCGTACATAAAGTACGGTGCTTTAAGTTTCAGCTTTTAGCCTTCGATTGCCGTGTAATCATCCGGAACGGTGATGCCCAGCTTCTCGCAGTTAGTCTTGTTGTACATCTTCGTGAAGTTCGGTGCAGGCTGTACTTCCATATCACCCGGGTTTGCGCCCTTGGCGAGAATCTCGTAAGCCATCTCACCGGTCTTCTCGCCCAGCTCGTAGTAATCAATGGACAGGGTAGCTACGCCGCAGCCGTTGCAGATGCCCTGCTCGCCTGCGATAACCGGAACATTTGCCGGGATAACAACGTTTGCAATTGCCTCGGTGCAGGAAGCAGCGGTGTTATCGGTCGGGATATACATAACATCGCTTGCCGCAGCAGCCTTCTGCGTTACGGAAGCAACGTCGTTGGAGTCGGTGAACGCATACTCGGTGCAGGTGTAACCCAGCTTCTCAAGCAGCGGCTTGATGGTATCGATCTGGTACTTGGAGTTCGGCTCAGCGGAGCAGTACAGCAGACCTACGTTCTTGGCATCCGGGAACAGCTCCTTGAGCATGTCGGCCTGACCGTCGAGCGGTGCAAGATCGGTAGTACCGGAGATGTTGGTGCCGGTCTTGCCGGTCCAGTCGGATACGCCGAGTGCGGTGCCGTAGTCGGTTACCGAGGTGCCGAGGATCGGAATATCAGAGGTGCCGGCCTGTGCTGCCTGCAGTGCTGCGGTAGCATTGGCCATGATCAGGTCAACACCTTCGGAAACAAAGCCGTTTACAATCGTGGTGCAGTTTGCGGACTCGCCGGAAGCATTCTGCGGATCAAATTCAACCGAACCGCCGTCAGCCTCGACCAGCTCCTTCAGCTTATCCTGGAAACCCTGCGTAGCCGCATCCAGCGCCTCATGCTGAACCAGCTGAACAATGCCTACCTTATAGCTGCCAGCCGAACCGGAATCGCTGCCGGAGGCTGCCTTGCTGTCATCGCTGCCGGAGCTGCTGCCGCCGCAGGCAGTCATCGTGAGTGCCATGGCGCCAGCCATCAGCGCTGCGAGTAATCTCTTCTTCATGGGAAACCCTTCTTTGTTCAAATTTTACTTTTCACAGAACTTTTGCACTTCTGTTACTTCATCATTTTAGCAGTTAAAAGAGTTCAAGTCAAGTATACCGTTTAAATTTCTTACGATAAGAATTATCTATCCGTCATTTTTTACAATATCAACTTTGCAATTTGTTAACAATCTGTAAGGAATGTCAAATTTCAGTTGACCGCCGCTCCTGTCTATCGTACAATAGAGGTAACAAAAGCAGCACCGGTGAATCAGCTTCACGGTGCTGCTCTGCTACGATTTATATTACAATTTTTAAGGAGCGATACTATGAATATTTCGTTCTTCCTGAAACCCAAGGTAGAGGTTTCCTACTTAACCGAAAGCTGCCCGGTGCAGAAGGCCATTGACGACATGCTCCACAGCGGCTTCACAGCGATTCCTGTGGTAGATGCCAAGGGAAAATACGCCGGAACGATCACCGAAGGTGATTTTCTGCGGCTGGTGCTGCATTACCCGAAGGAAACCCTCGAACAGCTGACCGTCGGTCAGGTTGAGCTGCGGGTACACCACCGCTCGGTAAGCATTGATGCACGCATGGAGGATATGGTCGATCTGGTCACAGCGCAGAATTTTGTACCTGTAGTGGACGGACGCGGTATCTTCTGCGGTATTGTCACCCGTCGGGATGTGATCACCTACCTCTGCAAGCAAGTGCAGAGCTGATTCAACGCAGCAGTTCGCGGTATGTATCCTCGCTGTCCGGCTGTCCGACAACGGCCAGAGAAGCCTTCGAGCGGTCGAACACACGGCGGGCAAGGTTCAGGATATCATCTGCGGTCACGCGGTCGTAGGAATCGAGCACTTCCTCGATCTTGGATACCTCGCCGCGCAGCAGTTCACTGCGGCCGATGGTCATCATGCGGTTGCCTGTATTCTCCAGCCCCATCAGCAGCGTGGTCTTGGCCTGCTCGCGGCAGCGCGACAGTTCATCCGGCTCCGGTCCGTTCTGGCAGAATTCATCGAGTTCACGCAGGATAAGATCGAGCGCCTTGCGCTCGGTTTCCTGTCCCAGACCGGTGTAGATGGACAGCAGACCGGTATCCAGATGCGGTGTGGTAAACGTGTACACCGAGTAGCACAGACCGTTCTGCTCGCGCACGCTCTGGAACAGGCGGGACGACATGCCGCCGCCGAGAATGGAGCTGAGCAGGTTCATTGCAAAGCGGTCCTCGCTGACAAGCGATACGCCCGGGAAGGACAGGCACAGGTGGTTCTGCTCGATCTCCTTATCCCTCAGGAACAGGCTCGGCTGGTAGGCTGCCGGTGTGATAACGTTTTTGCCCTCGCCCTGCATCTCGGAGAACAGCTCCTCGATAAAGTCGAGATCCTCATCGGTAAAATGGCCGGAAACCGCAACAACTGTATCCTGCGGACGGTAATATTCGCGCATATACTTGTGCAGTGTTTCCGAGGTCATCGGCTCGAGCGTTTCCGCCGTACCGAGGATCGGGCGGCCGAGTGCCGAGCCGCTGTAGCAGCTCTCGAACAGCTTGTCGATGGCAACATCCTCCGGAGAGTCCTCGTACATGTCGATCTCCTCGAGAACGACACCGCGCTCCAGCTCCAGATCCTCCTGTGCAAAGCGGGAATGCAGGAACATATCCGCCAGCAGAGCCACCGCGTTTTTCAGCCGGCTGTCCAGAACCTTCATATAGTAGCATGTGCATTCCTTATCTGTGAATGCATTCGCCTGCCCGCCTAATGCATCGATTGCGATTGCAATATGGCGGGCAGAGCGTTTTTCCGTGCCCTTGAAGATCATGTGCTCGATGAAATGCGATACGCCGCCGAGCTCTGCGGGTTCGTATCGGCTGCCGTTGCCGACCCAGATGCCGACCGACACCGTGCGCATGTTGTCGATCCGTTCGGTAATCAGACGCACACCGTTCGGGAGAATTCGTTTTACATACATCGGTTTTTACCTACTTTCTGTTTGTACTCTTTCTCTCTATTTCTTATAGCACTTATTTCCATATAAAAACAGGGGACATGATCGTCGTCATGTCCCCTGCTTCGTTCTCTAACGATCACAAGTTTAATAATACACCTTATTCCCGTTTTCGTCCAGACTGTATCGGTCACCATCGCAATCATAATAGTCACCGGTGTCGGAATCGTACCAGCCGCCTTCCTCCACAAGGGATTCCGGGTCCACCGCAGTGGTATTCGACTTGGTATCCGTGCTCTTGGACGAATCGGTCGTATCCGTCCCGGTATCCGTATCGGACTTGCTGTCCGTGCCGGTATCATCATCGGTCGTGCCGCTGCCGATATCCGCGTCATCATAGATGTATGCGTGGATATGGTCGGCTGCAACATCCAGATCATAGGTAATAAACTCGCTGGAATTACCGGAATAGCTCCACTCGCCATCCACCGGAATACGGGTGTGTTCAAGTGTCGGAATGCCGTTCTTGACCGCGCCGACGATCAGCGACGCCATATCAGTCGGCGAAAGTGAGGTCGTAACATACGGAACCAGCTTGCGCATGCTGCCGATCAGCTCGGTGGCGCTTGCGCTCTGCAGCTTGGTGAAGATGGCGTTCAGCACAACGCTCTGACGCTCCACGCGTGCCCAGTCATCGCCAGTGTCGCCCTTGCGGATACGGCCGTAGCACAGCGCCTGCACGCCGTCCAGCGTCTGCAGTCCGGTCTTCTCCACGCCGGAGAACTCCTTGCCCCGCTCTGCACCGTAGTCCTTGATGACACGGTTGAGCTCCTTCAGCTCGTTATCGTTCTGCACGTCGATGTCCACGCCGCCGATCGCGTCTACGATCTGCACCAGCTGCTCGAAGTCTACGGCAACGTAATCCTTGATATCCGTGCCGAAATTCTCGTTGATGGTGCGGATAGCCAGACTGGGACCGCCGCGGAAATACGCCGCATTCAGCTTGTCCTCACCGTAGCCGTCGATATCTACCAGAGAATCGCGCATCAGGCTGATGAGCTTGATCTTGCCGCGCGTGTTGTCCACGGTGACGATCATCATGCAGTCCGAATGGCTCTGCTTGTCGCCCTCGCGGGTATCCAGACCGAACAATGCAATATTCGTAATATTTTCGTCCGCTGTGACGCTCGCCGCCAGATCTTCATCGGACAGCGAGGAATCATAGGTATAGCCGAACATCGTGCGGTAGCCGTACAATCCGATGCAGAACAGGATTGCTAGCGCCACAACAGCGGCCATCGTGCGGAACAATGCACGCTGCAAGCGTTTGAAAGACATAGTGTTAGTCCTCGAAAGACTTCTCGGTCAGTTCGTGTACACGCAGGGTATTGGTGTAGTAAACCTCGCCTACCGGCATACCTGCGGTGATGGTGATAACGTCGCCAACGCGCAGATCGAGCGCAGTTACCGCTGCCTTCTCGGACAGATGGTACAGCTCAGTGCCGGACTGCGGGCGCTTTTCAACCAGAATCGGCTTTACGCCCCAGGACATGGTCAGGCGGTTAAAGGTCTTTTCGCTCGGGGTAGCGGCGATGATCGGCGCGCCCGGACGGTAGGTGGATACAGCGCGAGCGGTAGAACCGGACTCGGTGAATGCTACAATGCCCTTAACGCCCAGATCAGCAGAGGTAGAGCAGGTCGCGTGCGAGATTGCCAGCGTCTTCATGTCGCCGTCTACATTCATGTTCTGGAACTCAAGACGGGTTACACGGCGGCGGTCGTAGTGGATGGTCTTCTCTGCGTTCTCTGCGATGCGGCTCATGGTACGAACGGTCTCTACCGGATACTTGCCGACAGAGGTCTCACCGGACAGCATGATAGCGGAGGTGCCGTCGTAAACAGCGTTTGCAACGTCGGAAACCTCTGCACGGGTCGGGCGCGGGTTCTTAGCCATGGACTCGAGCATCTGGGTAGCGGTTACAACGCGCTTGCCGCGGGAAATGCAGGTCTTGATGATGGACTTCTGGATCTCCGGCAGCTCCTCAAACGGAACCTCAACGCCAAGGTCGCCGCGGGCTACCATGATGCCGTTTGCCTCGTCGAGAATCTCCTGTACGTTGTTTACGCCTTCCATGTTCTCGATCTTGCAGATAATCTCAACATCTTCCTTGCCGTGTGCCTTGAGGATCTCCTTGATGTCGCGGACGTCCTGTGCGGAACGGGTGAAGGAAGCAGCGATAAAGTCGATGTCCTGAGACAGACCGAACTCAATATCCTCACGGTCCTTATCGGAAACGAACTTCATGTTCAGCTTGATGCCCGGTACGTTGATGGACTTGCGGTTGGAGAGCGGGCCGCCGTTGAGCGCCTTGCACACAATGTCGGTGCCGTTCTTGATCTCCTCAACCTCGAATGCAACCAGACCGTCGTCGATCAGGATGCGGGTGCCCGGCTGAACGTCGTTCGGCAGGCCTTCGTAGGTGATGGAAACGATGGTGTTGTCACCCTCGATATCGCGGGTGGTCAGCGTAAACTCCTGACCCTCAACAATCTCGATCTTGCCGTCCTTATAGGTCTTGGTACGGATCTCCGGACCCTTGGTATCCAGCATAATGCCGACCGGCATGCCAAGCTCCTTGCGGGCTGCCTTAACGGCGTCCATGCGAGCCTTGTGCTCCTCATGAGAGCCGTGGCTGAAGTTCATACGGGCAACATTCATGCCTGCCTTGATCATCTCGGGCAGTACAGCATCAGTTGCGGGACCAAGCGTGCAGATAATCTTCGTTTTGCGCATCGAAACATATTCCTCTCTATAACAATATGGTTTTAATAATAAAATTCTCTATACGTATACGTTTTTATTTTAGCAGTTTTCCCGACACTTTGCAATCATCACCCGAACCCCATTGGGATTTTCATGCTTTTCGACAAAAAAGCAGACCCGCACCGCAAACATCTTGTGTTTTATGATACGCTCTTGTATAATAAAGGAGTATTCCCGTTTGAGAGTATGAAAAACATGAATGAAATGCTTTATTTGTATAAATAGATAAGGTTCTTTAGGAGGATATAGACTATGGCAAATCCGGTTTTGGTGATTATGGCGGCAGGTATGGGCTCGCGCTACGGCGGACTCAAGCAGATCGACCCGATCGGTCCGAACGGACAGATTCTGCTCGATTATTCCATCTACGATGCACACCGTGCAGGCTTTGACCGCGTGGTATTCATCATCCGTCCCGAGCTGCACGAGGCATTCGAGGACGCCATCGGCAAAAAGGCGCGCCGCTTCATGCAGGTGGACTATGCTTATCAAACGCTCGACAATCTGCCGGACGGCCTGACCGCGCCGGAGGGCCGTGAGAAGCCGCTCGGCACCGCGCATGCCGTGTGGTGTGCAAAGGAGCTGACTGCCGGCTGCCCGATCGCCGTTATCAACGCGGATGACTTCTACGGCGCAGATGCATTCCGCAAAATGTATGATTACCTCGCTTCCGCGCAGGATGACGACAAATTCCGCTACTGCATGGTCGGCTATCAGGTCGAGAACACGCTCACCGAAAACGGCACGGTCTCCCGCGGCGTATGCACCGCAGACGAAAACGGTCTGCTCGCACATATCATTGAACGCACCGCCATTCACCGCGATGCGGACGGCGTCATCCGCTACGATGCGGACGGCGATGCACCCGCCGGTGAGATTGCGCCCGGCACACCGGTGTCGCTCAATCTCTGGGGATTCACCCCTTCCTTCCTGCCCTCGCTTGATGACGGCCTTCGTGAGTTTTTCGCAGGCAAGCTGCCGGACAATCCGATGAAGGCGGAGTATTATCTGCCGTTCGCGGTGGACGCGCTCATCAAGGACGGAAAGGCGACCGCAAAGGTACTCACCACGGATTCCCGCTGGTACGGCGTCACCTACCGCGAGGACAAGCCGACTATCTGCGCTGCCGTTGCAGCTATGACGGAAAACGGCGATTATCCCGCCGATCTGTAAAAAAGCGAGGCTGTTTATGGACTTTTCTACTGAATTTGTTGCCTTGCGCGACAAGCTGCTGAACGGGCAGGATCCGCATTTCCGCTCCCAGCAGAACGTGCAGGTTTCCGGCCGAATGGCGGCGCTGCTGAGCGTTTTCAACTCCCGCACGCCCCGCAAAATCCTCGGTCTGATGCCGACCGGCGGCACGAGCCACGCACACGAATACCGTCTGCTGTTCGCCGTGCCCTCGCTCGATGAGCAAACGCTTGATGACTGGTGGAAGTACGCGCAGCAGGTCAGCGCCGAGCTGGTAAAGCCGGACGAAAACCACGATTTTTCGCTGCTTTCGGTCATTCTTGCCGCCGGCGAGACTGACAAATCCGTGCTCAAAAAGCTGAAAAAGCTGTCCGACGAGCGCAAATACCAGAGCGGCAAGCACGGCTGGTCGTCCATCCGTCTGGCGGTCGTGGATCTTGATACGCACAAGGTGCACACCAACCGCATGGGCGATTCGCTGAAAAACATTCTCCAGCCGCTTGTCTGAGACAAATTCCCGGATGAAAATACGGAAAACCTCTTGAAAAAGTACATTTAATATGATATAGTATCATGTACGCATATTGCGCGCATAGTCTCGTTATGCGCGATAAGAAAAATGAAAAGCAGTGGAGGAAATTACCTATGACTACCGCACAAATCGCTCTCTCGGTCATCATGATCGTTGCAAGCCTGTTCCTGATCGTTGTTGTTCTGCTCCAGCATGGTGCACAGCAGGGTCTGGGCGCTGTATCCGGCTCCGCAGACACCTTCTACGGCTCCGGCAAGGCAAGCGCATCCGACCGTATCTTTGCTCGTCTGACCTCGATTGTCGGCGTTGTTTTCGTCATCATTGCAATCGTCCTGAACCTCATCCACTAAGATGCAGACGGTTCAGCGACTGCTCCTGTTGCTGTTTGCCGCGTTTGCCGCGCTGACAGTCCTGCAGCAGATCCGCTACGGCATGATCTGCGGACGCAGTGAGCAGGAGGACAAGCAGGATGATCCCAAGGCAAAGGCGTGCCGTCAGCAAAGCACGATCTACGCGATCGCAGCCGCGATCAGTCTGATCGTCAATATCATCATCGGCGCACTCAGCAAGTAAAGCAGAAGCTGTCCTTTCGGACAGCTTTTTGTTTTGAAAAATGTCAAGTAAATGTAAAAATCCGCTGCTTTACAGCGGATTTCGGGTTCTATATTGATGAATGTCGATATTATAGGGCAGCCGCCTCCCATTGTCAAGTGGGAGGCGGCTGTTCTTTTCAGTCAAAAAGTGCTTCGATACGCGGTTTCGCGCCCTGCCACTCCTCAGTGTGCAGACAGCAAAGGGATTCGTTCGGCATCTCCATCGTGCGTCCGTCCGGTGTCAGACCGGTGAGTGATGCGCCCTGCTCCTGTGCGGCGGCAAAGTCCGCCAGCGGCACGAACAGCATCTCCGCGACCTCCGGGCCGGGCCGGAACGGCGGAATGCCGTCGATACGCGCCAGAAATGTATACGCCAGCTCATCATCAAAGCCGACTTCGCCGCGCGAGTAGCGCTGACGATAACTGCCGCCGTCGATCAAGTCGGCTGCTGTCAGCTGCAGTCCGCTCTCCTCCCGTGCTTCGCGCAGCACGCCTGTCAGCGGCGTTTCACCCGGGTCAATATGTCCGGTCGAGGTCAGATCAAAGCCGCCCGGAAATAAAGGCCGGTCAAACTGCCGCTGCTGCAGCCACAGACCGCACACGCCATTCCGCTCGCCGACCACCCACAGGTGGCACACATGGTGGGACAGCCCCTGCGCATGCACGACGGCCCGCGGGCGTTCTCCGCTGGCGCGTCCGTCTGCATCGTAAACAGTGAGCAGTTCTCCGCCGTTCTGACTGTCAATCAGCGCCTGCTTCTGCGGCCGCGTGAGCTTTTTAATTGCCGCTTCGCGCTGCATGGCCTCGCTCTGCGTGTCGAACATTTCGCTGTACACCAGCGTCACCGGGCCGCGTCCGCGCGTGTATTTCGCACCTTTTCCGCTGTTGTGCGCTGCCAGCCGAGCCGTCAGATCGTTCGTCCAGCCGCAGTACAGCGTATCATCCGCACAGCGGAGCACATAGGTATATCCTTTCATCGCATATCCTTTCCGCTCATCGGCTGGCCCGGATGTCACGCTGCGCCGTGAGCGTACAGCCGCGTTTTTTGATCTGCAGGCGCACCTTCGCCCTGCTCTTTTCACTGTTTCCGCTGCCGGAAACCAGTATTACTTCGACCTCCGTACCGGGCGGCAGCAGTTCCACCGCGCTGTTGAACGGCGGCGCGGGATAGCCCGCCCAGACCGGCGCCATCAGCACCACTCTGTCATAGCCGACAAACAGCGGCATGCCGTCCAGCGCGACCGCCTTCTGCTTGACAGCCTCCAAACAGCCGCGCACAAACGCGGTGAATCGGTTGTACGGCGTTTTCGGCGTAAGCTCGATCAAATCAGCGTTCCGCGCCTTGGCTTCCGCGCGGGCGTACGACCGCGTTGTGCCGCCGAGCGAGTAATATGCTACTGCGGTTTTCATCAAAACCAACTCCTTAGATGCGTTTTCCGTTGAATTTCTGCGCGGCAGCGGCACAGTCCTCCGCGATGATGCAGGCAGCCGCGTTCACCGCGTCCTCGCACGCCTTGTCGATAGCCTTCTGATCCTCCGCCGGGAACTTGCCGAGCACCCACGCTGCAAGGTCGTAATCCGGACGCGGCTTTTTGCCGACGCCGATCTTCACGCGCGGGAAGTCCTCGCTGTTCAGATGATAGATAATGTTTTTCAGGCCGTTCTGTCCGCCTGCCGAGCCTTTTGCGCGCACGCGCAGCGTGCCAACATCGAGCGATACATCGTCCGACAGCACAATAACGTGCTCCGGCGGGATTTTGTAGAACGAGGCCGCATCACGAACTGCCTCGCCGGACAGATTCATAAAGGTCTGCGGCTTGAGAAACAGCACGCGCTTGCCGCCGAGCATACCCTCACCCGCCAGTGCCTTGAACTTCATGCGGTCGATCTTCTGGCCGCTGCGGGCGCAGTAACCCTCAAGCGCACGGAAACCCGCATTGTGACGAGTGTTGTCGTACTTCGCGCCCGGATTGCCCAGTCCGACCACAATCCACTCGATCGGCTGGGATGCCTTTGCGGCTTTTTCTTCATCCAACTTCTTAAAAATATCGAATATTGACATATTTTTCTCTCTCCGATGTCTGTTTAGTATGCCATGCTGCTGCCGAGCGTGTCGTCATTCTCCACCCAGTCGTGCACGTTCACAGTGTCGTATGTATCCACATCACGGCGGATAACCACCTTCTCAATGCCCGCGTTGATGATGAGGCGCTTGCACATCGTGCAGGAGTTTGCGTCCGACATGATCTTTCCGGTGGACATATCGCGGCCGACCAGGTACAGCGTCGCGCCGATCATCTGGTCACGCGGAGCGGCAATAATGGCGTTCATCTCCGCATGCACCGAGCGGCAGAACTCGTATCTTTCGCCGCGCGGAATGCCCATCTTCTGACGAATGCAGGTGCCGATGTCGATGCAGTTGGCACGACCTCTCGGCGCACCGTTGTAGCCGGTGGATACGATGACGTCGTTCTTGACGATGACCGCGCCAAAGTTGCGGCGCAGACAGGTGCCGCGCTCGAGTGCAACCTGCGCCATGTCGAGGTAGTAGTTTGTTTTGTCCCGACGGTCCATTTTTGTTTCCTCCTTCTATATAGGAAAACCTGTTAGGTTTGATTGTGTTATTTTCACACACCGGCTTTGCGGGGTACACGATCCGCGCAAGCGGTACGGTCTTTCCGGGCGAAGAGTTTGCCGTCTGCGGACGGCAGGCGATTCGCCGTACCCACGGCGGTGAGGCAAGAGGGTAGACACCTACGGTTTTTACCCTCTTAACTCCCGTTTCCCTTTGGGATAGCACGGCGAAATTTGCAGAACTGAGACTATAAGGGAACGGCAGGAGTTCAAAGAGGAAGGGAAACCGCGGGCGCGGCAATCTCCCGCGCTCCGCAGCGCGCAACTCTCTGCTTAATTCAAGAGAAGAACTCTCCGCCCAGACAGAGTGAACCGCCTGTGCGGTTCAAGTGCCCCGATTATCCGGTGCCGGATAATCTCACCCGAAAAGGCATCCGTTTTCAAGATGCATCCGCCTTGCGGCGCACTGCGCTGCCCGCTCATCGTGTGTGATGAGCACCAGCGTATGCCCCGACCGATGCAATCGGTCAAACAGCTCCAGCACGCTGTCTGCTGCGGCAGGATCCAGTCCTGCGGTCGGCTCATCCGCCAGAATCACGCACGGTTCTGTCACGACCGCCCGTGCGATTGCCACCCGCTGCTGCTGTCCGCCGGAAAGCTGGTGCGGCCGGTGATTCGCCCGATCAGACAGGCCAACGCGCTCCAGAACCGCCAGTGCGCGTTCGCTCCGCTCATGCCGCGGAACGCCCTGCAGCGCCAGCGGCAGCGCGACATTTTCCAGTGCTGTCATGCCCGTCAGCAGCCGGAACTGCTGAAACACAAAGCCGATCTTCTCACTGCGCAGACGCGCCCGCTGTTTTGCCGGCAAATGCGCGACCGCTGCTCCGTCGAGCAGGTATTCGCCGTCGGTCAGGCTGTCCAGCAGACCCAGAATGTGCATGAGTGTGCTTTTGCCCGAGCCGGATGCGCCGGTCACCGAAATGTAGTCACCGTCCTGCACGGTCAGATCGACCGCATTGAGCGCACAAATGCCGTTCTTAGCATATATTTTACTCGCATGAATCAGTTTTAGCAATGCCGATTCACTCCTTCCCACCCTATCTTTGGCGGGAAGCATACTTATCATACCATGAATATGCGCTTTCCGCAAATTTGTATTGACATTGATCGGCATTGACCTTACTATTATATAGTAATCCGGTAGGAATACGCCACACGAAAGAAGGTTCCCCTATGAAAAATCCGCTGCGCTACCAGCTTTCCGAATATGACTGCGGTCCAACCTCCATGCTCAACGCGCTCGCATTCCTGTTTGAGCGCGAGGATATCCCGCCGGAGGCTGTCCGCAACATCATGCTGTACTGTCTGGACTGCTACGGCTCGGACGGCGTAAGCGGCAAAAGCGGCACCTCCTGTGCAGCGATGATGTTCCTCAGCAACTGGCTGAACGGCTTCGGCAAGATCGGCCGCCTTCACATCTCCACGCAGTATCTGTCCGGTCCGGCGGTGAATTTCGGGCAGAACAGCCGTCTGCGCGATGCACTCCGCTGCGGCGGCGCTGCCGTGGTGCGCCTGCACTTCGACGGAGAGCACTATGTGACGCTCACCGGCATTGATGAGAACGACATAGTGCGCGTGTTCGACCCGTATTACCTTGATCAGCCGCTCGATACGGACGGCGTGCAGATGGTGTACGACCACCCATGCGAATACAACCGGCTCGTGCCGCGCCCCTGCTTCGAGCGTGAGACCCACGAGGTTTACGCGCTTGGCGAGATTGACACCCGCGAAGCCATTCTCCTGTTTAATGACCGGACGCGCCTAACGGCAGAGAATACCATCGAATACATGATTTAACGCCAAACGGCGGAACGATTTGTATCGTTCCGCCGTTTGTTATTTGTGCTGCTCCTCGCAGTATTTCTCCGTGTAGGCCGTTGCTTTGGGATCGCCTTTCGGCTCGCGTGTCTGCTCCCACGGCGGCAGCTCGGCCACTGCTGCCGAGTCAATATGCGCCGCATCGTCGTACTGCGGGAAGGCCTTTGGCTCACGCTCTTTGTGATCGTGCCTGTGCATATAGAGAACGCTCCTTTCACACTGCAATGCGTTTGGATAAAAACTGCGCCGCCGACTGACACAGCTTGAGCAGCACCTCATCCGCCTTTTCGTCCTCTTTTTCGCTGACAAACGCGACACAGCCGCTGACATCGCCGTCTGTAATGATCGGCGCCTCCGCAACCACCGCGCAGCCGTCCTGCGAGGAGATAAGCACCTCCAGCTGCTCGTCCGCACCGCGCTCGTAACATTCGCGGCGTTCCATCAGCTGTTCCAGCTCGGATGAGATACTCCGCTCCAGAATATCCTTTTTCACACCGCCTGCTGCCGCAATCACCGCATCCCTGTCGCAGATAGCACAGCTCATGCCCGCTGTACGCGCCAAAGCCTCCGCCAGTTCGGCGGATACCGCGCCCATCTCTCCCATCGGGGAGTATTTCTTGAAAATCACTTCGCCGTCGCGATCGGTGTAGATTTCCAAGGGGTCACCGCCGCTGATAACATTGACATCGAAAACCTTGTCCTTCTGGTTGCGCGAACGCTGGACAATACGGCATTTTTCGCTGTTTTCGATGCCTGAATTAAAATTTACGACGTTCTCCTCTCTCGTGCTCTGCAGCAGCGCGTCAATGTCACTTTGCAGATGTACTTCCAGATGATCCTCGTAAACCGTGATCTTGTCTATCATGAGTTCCAGATCATTGCGCTCCATCTTGGGCTTGTGCAGCAGATCATCGAATACTTCAAGCGCGGTCTTGGCCGTGCGGTTGACCTCGATGATCGTGTTGCGCTTGTTGGACAGCAGTTCGATCTGGTGATTCAGGCCGTTGATCTTGCTTTGCAGCTCGGCTTCCATTTCATCATAAAGATCGCCCAGTGTTTCCTCGTTCTCCGGGTGCTTCATAATGTCGCGGATACGCTGGCGCTTGGTAGCCTTGAGTTCTGCTGTCAGGTCATCCAGCACCTCGGCCAGATTGTCCGCCGACTGCTCGGTTTCCACGATCTGATTATCCTCGCAGGCCAGTTCCGCGTTCAGCCTGTCGAGCATCTCCGCAGAGCCGTCCATCACACGGCGGATGTACAGACGCATAAGCTCGTCCAGCTTGTCCACGCGGATATGATGGCTAGTGCAGCCCGCTCGTCCGCGGCGATGGTAGGTGCCGCAGGTATACGCCGGAGCGATGTCCGAACGGCTCATCGAGAACATCGGTGCGCCGCAGTCGCCGCACTCAAGGAAGCCCGAGTAGACGTTATCGTACTTCTTGATACCACGGTAGTTCGAGCGCGTGCGCTTCTCCCGCAGAGCACGGGTGGTTGCAAACGTGCGGTAGTCGATGATCGGCTGATGGTGGTTCTCGATGACGATCTGCTCGTCCTCGTCTCGCCGCACATCCTTGCCGTTGATCTTTGCCCGTGTAAACTTGCCCTGGCGCAGTGTGCCGATGTAGAAATCGTTATCGAGGATACCCTGCACGGTCACAAGCGCCCATGCAGCCTTAACTTCCCGCTTGGTTGTCTTGCCCTCAGCCTGCCTGCGCATCTGCTCGGACATGCGCGGTGTGGGCACACCCTGCTCGGTCAGGTAGTTGGCAATCTTCTTGTAGCCCCAGCCATCATTGTTGTAGTGATCGTAAATCCGGCGCACAATGTCCGCCTCGGTCGGTACAATCTCAAACTGCTGCTGATTGTTGATGATGTAGCCGTACGGTGCGGCGCACAGCCATTTGCCGTCCGCCTGCCGCCGTTTGATGACGTTTCGCACCTTGCGCGAGGTATCCGTGACCGGCATTTCGTTGACGAGGAACTGAAACTGGATTTTCAGCCAGTCATCGTCGTTTGGAAAGTCAATGCCGTCGCCGATGGAGATGATGCGGACCCCTGCATCGCGCAAGTCTTCGAGTTCCACTAATCCGCGGCTGTTGCGGCGAGAAAATCGAGAAAAGTCCTTGATGATAAGGATGTCGTACTTGTGGCTCATCAAGCCTTCTCTCATTTTCTGATATCCCTCGCGCTGCTCAAACGTGTAGCCTGAGCGGTCGCGGTCCTCGAAAAAGGTCAGGCTGCTGCCCGGGAACTGCGTTTTTACGAAGTCCTCGATGATGGCTTTCTGGTTCTCGATAGATACGTTGTCACGGTCGAGCTCGTCATCGACGGAAATGCGGGTGTAGCCCGCTATGTTAAAGGTTTCGGTCATGGTGTGGCTCCTTTGCCGGTGAGGCTGATTATATGGATAGCGTCCATACGATTTTTTTGCTTTTAGGGTCTCGGATCGTCAATGTGGCATTCTGCAGACCATTCGGAATATTTGTGCAGGTGGAAAGGTCAATGTGATAATCAAAATCGTTCCAGTTTCGGAACAGAGGAAGCATCTGTGCATCGTTCTTTTCAAGCACAAAGCCTTTCTGGATGTACTCCTTGAGCGTTTTAGTCGCCCACTGGCGGAATCGAGTCGCTTTCTTGGAATTGACCCGGTAGCCGACTGCGATAATGGCATTAAGGTTATAATGCTGTGTCTGATAGTTTTTACCGTCTGCGGCAGTTACCGAGAATTTCTCGGTAACTGAATCCTTGTCCAGTTCACCATCCGTAAATATGTTTTTGAGGTGCCGTGAGATATTATCTGTCGTACAATCAAACAGTTCAGACATGGCTTTCTGCGTCAGCCAGAATGTCTCATCTTTGAATATAACATTGACAAATTCTCTGCCATTTTCATCGCTGTACAGCAGAATCTCGCCGCGATTGGCGATATCGTGACTCATTCTTATCTTTCTCCTTATTCCGTTCCGGCAAAGCTACCGCATCGACTACAATGTCCGTTACCTGCTGTCGAAAAACATTGGCGTTCTGCGATGTAACCACAGGACGGCCTGTTTCAGCTTCTCCTGCTGTTCGTCCCATGCTACTCGAATTTTTTAATCTTCAAAAAGCTGAATCGCGTCATTTTCGATATCTTTCATTTATTTTCTTCCCATAACCATACCGGTCATGCCATTTCCATCGCCATATATATCTGCATCCAAATATATCTTTGTAGATAATATTGTATATCAGTTCATTCATCATTGCAAGCGGCAAAAAATTTGGCAGAGGAGGAAGCGGAACCTCCTCTGCCTGACCGTGCTCACTGACCTGCCGCCTTGCGTGCCTGCACTGCCCGCTCGGCAGCACGGCGGCGATTGAACAGCAGCAGGTCGCGCGTATCCTCATACAGATCCCGCTTGCCGGACAGGAATACCGCAACGGTGTATTTGGTGCCCTTGTACTGTGCGTACAGCTCCTTGAGCTGCTTCTTGACCGCCTCGTCTGCCTGCTCGGCGTGGGTGAGCATGACTTCAACGATTTGGGTCGGTTCGTGGATTTTGGTTTGCATAATTACCCCTCCTACAGGTGCATTGTTCCAAATTCAATACAGGTTTATACTGCTTCATTGCTATAATATATAGCCGCTCATTCAACGTTTTCAGAACGCTTGATTTTGCAGTTTTTGCCCGAACCATCGGTTTCGATATGCTTGAACGCTTCCTTGACAGCCGCGTTCTTCCGAGCTTCTTTCCATTGCCCCGGCTTCATACCGAGCTGTCCCTGAACCTCTGCAATCAAGATTGGGGAACCGTCCCAATCCGCGAGCCATTTGAGCAGCTTTGAGGCATGGGTCGGTTTTCCTTGAAAGGTTCGGCCGACTGCCAGTTCGGACAAGCATTCGAACGGTAATTCGGCAATCTCGTCATGCTGGCAGTCTCCGAACGATTCACGAACACGCATGACAACCTCTTCGGGCGGCTGAATCAGCCACAGAGAAACTGGTTCTTTACCGCCATGATTGCGCAGCGTACTGCGGAATACAAGCTGAACCAGATCGCGCGCCATCGTTAGATTTCTCATTTTCTGTACGCACGCCAGATCGTCTGTATTCCGGAAACTCGGATCGAGACACGCCTGCTCGAATTCGCCCCACGCACTGCCGTCGAAATCGAATGCCAGCGCCCGATTGAAATATTCTTCCGAGTCGAAACGGCCCAAACCGGCACAAATCACGCAATCCGCTTCATTGTATCGATTCGATCCGTTCATGCCTCCGAAATACGGCAGACTCTCTTTGGGTCCACTGTTGTCATCCGCTTGAAGCGGAATCAGACGATCGTGGAACTCGCTCAGGGCATCCCAAAGCTCTTTCGCGTAGCCTTTGTATGTAACCACAAGGACCTTGTGCCCTGCCATACCGGACAGCTTGTTCTTCAGCCAGACCGTCAGTACGTTCCGAGTCGTTTTATTCGCCATCGCGGTCTTGCTGACGCTGAACCGGGTGTCGGAACGCTGCACATGAATAGTGAGCCGCTGATACGACGACCGAAACCTATGATGCACTGAACTACTAGACGACCTACAACGGTACCTCGCGTAAGGCAAAAGATACGGTAGACGGACGTTTCACCACGCACGAATATGACAACAATCAGAATATTCCCCTGTTCCGCTATACTGTAATTGAAGATTCGCCGCATTCCTACATGCCTGAAGTATCCGAAATGGTCTGGAATGATTTCTTCTCGCATTTCAGTCTGAATGCAGATGGCAGCCGCAGCTACGACGGCGTTCAGGTAAAGCGAAACGCAGTATTTGCGGATGCCAAAGGCCATTGGGCACAGAATGCGATTGAAAATACTGTTGCAGAGGGTCTGTTCTCCGGTGTAACGGATACCTCTTTTGCACCGAACACATCCGCCACTCGTGGTATGCTGATGACGGTTCTGGCTCGCTATGCTGGCAAAGATACAACTGGCAGCACGCCCTGGTACGAGAAGGGTATGGAGTGGGCAAAGACCAACGGCGTGTCCGACGGCACGAACCCGAACGCCAACATCACCCGTGAGCAGCTCGTCACCATGCTGTACCGCTACGCCGGTTCTCCAACCGCAAACGGTAAGCTGGATAACTTCTCTGACTCTGCAAGCGTCAGCAGCTACGCTGAAAATGCAATGCAGTGGGCAGTAGCTAACGGCATTGTCAATGGCTCTAATGGCAAGCTGAACCCGCAGAATAACGCAACCCGCGCAGAAGTTGCTGCAATCCTCATGCGCTTCTGCGAGATGAGCAAGTAAAAAATAAATTTTTCGGCATAAAGACAGCCGGGCCTCTCAATTATGAGAGCCCCGGCTGTTGTGTTATGTGGATTTTGCGCACAGAGAAGTCCGTGAGCACCGACGATAGAAAGTATTTGGCTTGAGACCGGTTTGCCGCATGGCCTCGACTGCGGTAATCTCTCCTTCCCGTCAGCGGGCAACCACCCGCTCGAAGTTGTCCAGCAAGGGCCGCGGCTTGCGGCCGGTGTACTTGCCCTGTTCCTTAGCAATAGCGATTCCCTCGCGTTGGCGCTGCAAGATGTACTCCCGCTCAAGTTCCGCGACTGCGGCGAACACGGTGAGCATAAACTTGCCGGTGGGCGTGGTCGTGTCGATGGCCTCTTTGCGGCTGACGAATTCTACTTGTTTCTCGGTCAGTCGTTCCACGAGATCAAGCAGGTCGCGCGCGTTTCTCGCAAATCGGCTGATGGACTCGACAATAACCGTGTCGCCGCGCCGGACATAGTTCATCATACGTGTCAGTTCCGGGCGGTCGGCATTCTTACCGCTTGCCTTATCGATGAATAACTCGTCAACATCGAGTTCGCGCAGCAGGACTTCCTGCCGAGCTGTGTTCTGTTCCTCGGTGCAGACACGGATATAGCCAATCTTCATGGTGTATCTCTCCTTTAATATATGGTATAATGGAAATAATAAGGGCGGTGACGCTGATGGATAAGACAATCGAACAGGTAAAACAGTTAGCGCACCGTTGTGGAGTGCCGAAACTGATATTATTCGGTTCGCGTGCCCGCGGCGATTATCGCGCCCGTAGCGACTACGATTTTGCGGTCTGGGACTGCACAGCGCAGCAGCGTGCGCAATTCAGCGATGCTGTCGAAAATGATCTGGACTCGCTGTATTCGGTTGATCTGGTGTTTGTCAGCGAACACACCGATGCCGCATTGCTTACTATGCCGAATATACAACAGACTAAGATTACCGAAATTCTTAATAACATTGCCATGTCCTGCCGCATGGAAGGACTGGAGAAATAAAGACCATTGGATTGATACAAAGATACGATACGCATAGGCAACAGAATATGCTTAAAACCGCTTGATAGAAGGCTTTTTGAAATGCTGGATTTCAGAAGCTTTCTTTTTTTGCCTTTTTTGCGATGTTTGACGAGCAGCAAATAGCAGGTGGAAGAACGAGTGGGTGCAAACAATGAACGATAGCAGAAAAGAGTAATCGTTCAAGGTGAGCTATCGTGTAAAGGGTGTTATGTATCGTTCGGTGTGCGCAATTAACAAGTATCAACAAATATAATGAAATAATAAATAAAATTATAAAATATCAGAAAACTACTTGAAAATTGATTCAGAAAGAAATATAATATAATATGTATACTTGCGTTTATTTCACAAACCGCAGAGGTGATTATATGATTGATAATAATTTAATGGATGACAATTACATAAGTATTGATGATGCTGCGGCGTATTTAGGAATAAAGACAGTCACTTTGCGCAACTGGATAAAGAAAAAACCAGACATTCCAGCACATCGTGTAGGGAAACTCTGGAAGTTTAAGCGTTCTGAACTTGATGAATGGATAGCCAGTGGAAAAAGCGCAGAGTAATCATCAATACATTCTCACCACCTATAGAGGTGGGAGTCATCTCCCAGCTGATATATATAGTTAATAAAGAGAGGTGCATATGCTGTGCCAGGTATACTCGTGGTTGAAGATGATGAAAATTTAAATCGTGGAATTACATTTTCACTGAAAAAATCCGGATATGAGGTTTTTTCAGCAGAATCAGTGAAAAAAGCGAAAAGAATTGCAAGTAATAATAATGTGGATGTTGCCATTTGTGATGTGAATCTTCCGGATGGAAACGGATTAGAGCTTGTCAGATGGATGCGGAATTGTCAAAATGTATATATTATCTGTCTTACCGCGTTGGATCAGGAGACAGATCAGGTCATGGGATATGAAGCCGGTGCGGACGATTATATGACGAAACCGTTCAGCCTTTCCGTACTTCTTCTGAAAATCGAGGCTCATTTCCGCCGCAGAAAGAATGAACCCGGAACTCCAAAAATTCATTCAAAGGATATCGTATTTATCCCCGGAGAGATGAGGGCGTTCGTAAAGGAAAGAGAAATAAGCCTTACGAAGAATGAACTGAAAATGCTGTCCTTTTTTCTTCAAAACCCGAAACAGATTCTTTCAAAAACACAGCTGTTAGAAAACGTGTTTGATCTGGATGGTGATTTTATGGATGAAAATACGGTAGCTGTGAACATCAGAAGGCTTCGGGAGAAAATCGAAGAGGATCCGGCGGCTCCGGTTTATATTAAAAACATCCGCGGGCTTGGGTATATATGGAATCAGGAGGTAAGTCAGTGACGAAACGACATCGTAAAAAGTGGGTTGATGCCTTGTCACTGGTGCTGCCGGTTCTACTCTTTTTTGCGGTATTGAACTGCTTTACCACCTATTTATATTATCAGGATTATCAATGTAAAATGGATATCCTGACAGAAGTTGCGGCGGGCGCAGAGACCACCGGCATGGATGTTGCCGCAGGATGGCTGAAAGGCAACGACCATCAAGCCAATGAACAAGGTAAGCAATTATTAGAGCAATACGGGTACTGGGAAAACAAAGGGACTTCGTTTTATGTACGCTTCCGGCAGAATATCATGATAACCGGCTGTACAAGTGCAGTGCTATGTCTGTCTTTGCTAACGTTCCTGTTTTACCGGAAGAAAGCTGAGGCGAAAGAAAGTCGGAAACGATTGGAGCAGCTAGAGCAAATCCTGATTGCATTTCGGGAAAATCACTTTGAGGTAGTGCCGGACACAGAAGATCCTGTCGGGCAGGAAAGACTGAAATTTCAGCTTGAAGCAATCGGACATCATATCCAGCTGCTGCAAGAGGAAGCCAGAGCGGAGAAGGAAAGCACAAAGGAAATGGTATCCGACATTTCCCATCAGCTGAAAACCCCGGTTGCAGCCTTGGATACCTGCTTTAGCATATTGCTGCGGAACAATCTGAGTGAGACGGAGCAACAGGAATTTCGCATCCGCTGCCGGAGTGCATTGGACGGATTGGAAACATTGTTGCAGTCTCTGCTGGAAATATCCAAACTGGAGACAGGTTTGATTCAGCTTGATCAGAAAACACTTCCCATTATGAATACGATCATCTCCGCAGTAAATCGAACGTATCCAAAGGCAGCGGAGAAAGGGATAGAACTTATTTTCGACTGCAACGAATCACTGGAGCATTGTGCACTCATGCAGGATAAACGTTGGCTTGGAGAAGCAATCATTAACGTTTTGGACAATGCCATCAAATACAGCCCAGAACATTCAAAAATCACGATCCGTCTACAAAAAAGAACCGGCTTTGTGAGAATTGAGATCGAGGATCAGGGAATCGGAATCCCGCAGAGTGAATACCATAAAATATTCCAGCGGTTTTATAGAGGGACTGCGCCGGAAGTCCGCGAAAAGAGCGGAACTGGTATCGGTCTGTATCTGTCCAGACAGATTATTGAACAGCATGGTGGGACAATCACGGTAGCCTCCGGCAAAGTCAGAAAAGGAAGTACCTTTTTGATTCAGCTGCCGGAGAATGGACTTTCGTAGAGATGATGAGCAGAAGTCTTTCAAATCTGTAAGACTTCTGCTCTCTTTTTGAAAGTGAAATGAAAGGTTCCTTTGATACAATGCTGGTAAATAAGAAAAGGAGGCCATTGGAGTGGGCGTGATATTAGAAACGAATCAGCTTTGCAAATTTTATGGGACGGGGGAAAATCAGGTCAAAGCCGTCAATCATGTGAATATCCAGATTGAGCAGGGAGAATTTGTCGCCATTGTCGGAAAATCCGGCTCCGGAAAAAGTACCCTGCTGCATATGCTGGGCGGGCTGGATACACCAACCAGCGGCAGCGTGATCTTGTCTGACAAGGACCTGTATTCCATGAAGGAGGATCAGCTTGCCGTTTTCCGGAGAAGAAAGATCGGATTTGTATTTCAGGCATTCAATCTGGTATCCTCCATCAATGTGTGGGAAAATATCGTTCTTCCGTTGGGGCTTGACGGAAAAAAAGTGGATAAAGCTTATGTCAATGATATTATCACCACACTGGGTCTTGAACACCGGATTCATAATCTTCCGAATACCCTCTCCGGAGGACAGCAGCAGCGCGTTGCGATTGCAAGAGCCTTGGTAAACAGACCGGAGATTTTGCTTGCGGACGAGCCAACCGGAAATCTTGATTCCAAGACAAGTGACGAGGTGATCGCGCTGCTGAAAATGAGCGCAAAAAAATATGGACAGACGATTGTAATGATTACCCATGATGATGAGATTGCGCAGGTTGCTGACCGTATTTTAGTCATCGAGGATGGACAGGTGGTGGATTTTAATTGAGGACGATCAGCAAAATCGCATTCAGCAACGACAAAAGAAATCGCACAAGAAGTGTCCTCATTATGACGGCGATTTGCCTGACTACCATGCTTCTGGTCGTTATCAGTACAATTGGAAATGGCCTGATCCTCTTACAGAAGGATCAGGCTGCAAGCTCATACGGAAGCAACTACGGCCTGTTTATCGCCGCAGATGATACGCAATTAAAAGAAGTGGAACGCAGAGCTGAGATATCTGATATCGGCACCATGTGTACGGAGGGCATCCTGAAAGGAAATGAAAATGGCGGCTTTGTCAGTGCGGATGAAACGGTCAGGAAAATGCTTCCCTATAATCAGGAATATGTGTTGAAGGAAGGTACCTATCCGGAAAAGGCGCAGGAAATTGCCGCAGGACGCGCTTTCTTTGATGCAGTGGGATACCATGATGTAAAGGTCGGAGACACCGTAACATTGGAGTACCGTTCCGGTATGCAGTCGGAATACGCACCGGTGGAATTTACTGTCAGCGGGATTTTATATGACCGGGATGAATATACCATCGAGGCTTCCTATGTTGTATTCGGTTCGCAGGATTTTTATAATGAGCGTGTTGCGGAGGGTGACAGGCAATATAATATCTATTTTACCTTGAGCGATTCTGCAAATGTATCTATGAATAATGTTGCGCCTGTTATAAAAGAAATCGCGGATTCCTGCGGCATTGACCAGAAAAACGTGACCATCAATGACCTCTACCTGCAGTGGGTATTGCAGCCGAGCTATGAAATGATTGTGGTTTGTGGAACCCTGATCCTCGGAATCGTGCTGTTTTCCGTTGTAGTCATTTATAATATCTTCCAGGTCGGGATCGCCCAGAAGGTTCAGGAGTACGGAAAAATCAAGGCGCTGGGTGCAACCAGAAAGCAGATGAAGCAGCTGATCTTTCGTGAGGGTCTTCTTCTGGCGGTTCCTTCGATACCGCTGGGGCTGCTGTTTGGTTTCCTGATTGCAAAAGTCAGCTTCAACTGGCTGGTGGAGCAGGGAAATCTGGTATCGTCCGGAATCAAGAACCATCAGGTGCCTCTGTTTTCACTGACAATTATGCTCATCTGCATTTTTGTATCGTTTCTTACGGTCGTTTTGGCTCTGCGCAAACCCATGAAAATTGTTTCCCGGATTTCACCCATCGAAGCGACACGGTATCTTGGCGGCTCCAAAACGCAAAAACGGGGCAGACGAAAAGGCAGAAAAGATGTCACCGTTTTCTCCATGGCAATGGCAAATGTGACAGGCAATCCGAAAAGAACCATCGCTACGATTCTTACCATGGGGCTTTCCTGTGTATTGTTTGTAATTATCGCTAATTATGTTGGGAATATTGACACGGAGCATGAAGCACGTCTTTCCGTTAATCATGGACAATTTGAACTGCAGCTGGATTATTCCCAGAATTATGATGAAGCCTATTCGGAGAATAATCTGGACACAATCCTACAGAACGACCCACTGAATGATTCTTTGATTAAAGAAATCAAATCCATCCCCGGTGTAACGGATGTACTGACGAGAGAAATCGTCTCTGCAGATTTGAACGGAACAAAATTTCCGGTTGCAATCGTAAATCAAGAGGATTTTGAAATGATGCGCGGGGATGGCGATATCGGTTCCATGGACTATGCACAGGCTGTCAAAAACGGGGATGTTTTCTTTGGCTGGTCCATGTGGATGGAAGCTGACGGGTATTCTGTGGGTGCACCGATTACATTCAACTTTGATAACGGAAGCGGAACCTATACCTATCATGGAAAAATCGCAGGCTCCTTTGTAAGCGCGGACAATTATCTTGTCATTCCGGAAGGTGTATACCGTTCCATGAATCCGAGGGGAACAGCCTATGGCTATCTGTGGGTGGACTGTGATAAAAAAGATGTTGCATCTGTGGAACAGAGTCTGAATACTTTGATTTCTAATACTTCGCATATAAAAATGGATACCTATCATGCACAGTTACAATCTGCAGAATACGCAAGCCGTATGATGAAGCTTGGCTGCTATCTGTTCATGGCAATTGTCGGTCTCATTGGGTTTATGAATCTGGCAAACACCATGATCATCAATATCACCACGAAGAAGCAGGAATACGGTGTGCTGCAAGCGGTAGGCATGACCAATAAGCAGTTGAATCTGAGCTTACAAATACAGGGCTTGATTTTTACGGTTGGCACCATCTGCGTCGCACTTGCTGCCGGTCTGCCCCTTGGCTATGCACTGTTTTCCTATGCGAAGCATAATGGGATTTTTGGAATGAACGTTTATCACGTTCCTCTTATCCCGATTCTTGTTATGATTCTTCTGGTTGGTATTCTACAAATTGTGCTTTCCTGTGTTTTAAGCAGTAATCTGAAAAAGGAAACGTTGGTAGAAAGAATCAGGTATCAGGGATAGCAGGTATTGCTGGGATATCCTCAGTATCATAACAGGAATTAAAAGCACTTGGCTTCAAAAAGTTTTGTACTTTTGACAAAATGCAACCGATTTTTCATCAATTATAATAAATTTGATTAAGCAGCCTGTGTGTAATGAAGCATACAGGCTGCTTGCATTTTATAACTTTTTTATTTTATGTTATACTGTTTTATATAATTTTTTTGCCCTTGTATTTGCCTTTATCAGAGTTCATAAACACTGATGGGACGATATAACACAAGGGAAAAAATAAGGGAAAGCTCACCTGCGACAAATCCAGTGTTTTCAAGGGTTTGCGGAGAATTGAATAACAAAATATAACAGTTATTAAATCTCTTAAAACAGGTGAAATCTCAATCGGAATTTGCATCAGCGTAAGAAGGAGAGCAATGTCATGTTCAGAACAATTCGTAAAAAGAAAAATGAAATCAGCATCGACACGGCAAAGACTCTTTTGCAGTTCAGCCGACGTGGCGTTCTTGCCGTAAATGGAGATGACGGATATCCCTATGCAATTCCTATCAACTATGTCTACGATGACGATGCGCAGAAAATTTATTTTCATGGAGCACGTGCAGGCCATAAAGTAGATGCACTGCGTGCCTGTGACAAAGTATGTTTCACGGTATATGGAAATGAAACCATCAAAGAAGAAGATTGGGCACCGTTTGTGCAGAGCGTTGTGGTATTCGGCAGATGTCACCTCGTAGAATCCGGCGCAAGAGCAACAACTCTGTTAAAACGATTTGCAATGAAATACTATCCCAGCGAGCAGTTAGTTGATGAGGAAATTGCCCACGCAGGAAAGGCTGTGCAAATTTTTGAAATAGAAGTGGAGTACCTCAGCGGTAAGGAAATACAGGAACGATAAATTCCAGTTTACAATATCTAAATCCTAGGAAAGGAGACCTGCCGATATGCGCACAAAAGCTATCATTCGATTATGCACACACCTTGCACACTGTGCGTATCGTTCATAATGCACATAGTGTTCATCGTTCACGAGTACAAAAGGGGAAATCGTGTGATTGTATCAATTTTGTAAGGGCAACCGATGACCGATGAAATACGGGCAATGTGCCTTGCTATCTATAACGGCAGCACAACTTTACAGGATTGCCTGCATAAGATCAATGCAAAATACCTTTGAAACTCATTTATGTCAATAGGATCGCCGCACATTCTGACATATTGCAAAAGTCCGAAAGCGACCCTATTGACATAGTTTTTCGTTGTTTCAGATGGGTATACCCTAACGACACGCTCAAAAAATACCGGCTCTTGATGAGTCGGTATTTTTGTGTTTAGTCATCGTCAATGATATCGGCCAGCAGACCGATAATAGTCAGCGCACCGAGAATGACTTTTCCTGCGTTCACTTTTTCACCTCCTCAACTGTCCGAGAAATTTTCAACGGCCTCGATAATCAAGTCGACCACCGCGCCTACAGCCTGGAAAATTGGGCCTAATGGAATCATAAGCAACATCTCCTTTCCTTAATATGCGTACAGCAGTTCGCCGGTCATCTCGTGGAGCAAGGTCGGGTCGTACAGCATTTCCTCGATTTCCTCTTCAGAACAGCCATAGTCCAGAAGTGCCTGCACCTCATCCGTGGTAACGCCGAACGCCTTCGCCACGCTGAACAGGTCGTCATAACTGGTCGGCGTGTCCTCATAATAGCTGCGGTAGAACGGGGACTTTCGCCACCAGTGCTCGAATGTCGTGTGGGGTGTGAAGGTCCCGGTAGTGATACGGCCGTTGCGGTCAATTTTCATAATCTTGCCCTCCTTTGGCTCCAGAATGTCAGAGGGTGCGGTCAGCTTTAACTTCTTGATGGTCTTGCACAGGATTTCCTGTGTGGAAGCGTAGAGCAGGTAGCCGTCGTAAAACATGATGCACAGCGGGTTATCGCCAACCACAAACCAGATAGCATCGTTCTTATCCAGAACCGTAAAGACAAAGGAACCCTCGACTGCTTCAGCCATAGATTTCAGGCTGCCGAAGTCGAGGGCTTTGTTTTTCTCTAAGAGTTGAACGGCAACATAGCTGTCCGTTTCTACGCTCGTCTGGGGAATATTTTCCGTCATACGGAGCTCTTTGTCGTTCCAGAGAACGCCATTATGTGCAAGGGCAAAAGTACCGCTGTCAACATGACCAAGGAACGGATGGTTATTCTGGTTAAACTGTGCATTGCCCTGAGTCGTCATGCGAGTGTGACCCATCACGATATTTACGCCGTGCGGAATGTGAATCTTCATTTTCCGAGCGGGAAGGGGGCGCTTATAAATGCGCAGACGGCCGTTGAAGCTGTAGGCAATACCTGTCGCGTCCGTACCGCGCACCTGGCATTCTCTTGCCAGAGTATTCAAAATTTTGTTCTTCGTATGGGTGCTGAGGCACTCTTTGAAATCAATTAAACCGAATAAACTGCACATATTTTAAGCCTCCTCCGTATTGGCATTAACAGGTTCGTTAACGTAAAGACGACGTTCTTTGAGATACTGAATGAGTTCGGGTTCGGTGATGTTGTCCAGAAAATCAAACCAGCTCATGTCCTGCACCGTAGTGTCGGACATAGAAACAGCCACCTCGACGAGATGGTTGACCATCTGCAAGGTGGCTTTCAAAGTATTGAGTTTCAAAGTGCCGCGGAACATACGGATTTCAACCGTATCCGCGTTCGTAAGGTTGACCGCCGTGTAACGTCCGGCACAGGAATTCTTCGCGTGGTTCATCTGTTCGGACGGGGTGAGGCGGATGCCGTACCGCGCTGCCCAGCGGTTCATCTGGGACTGCGTACGGCGGCTGAACCGCAGCAATTCTGCCCAGAATTTTTCGACGAAATACAGTAAACGGGCAATCGCGGCTTCCTGCTGTTCGTAGGTGCAGCCAAAGGCCAAGCGAGAAATATGTACGTGCAGTCCGCAGGTGCCAGCGGCATGACTGAGGTAATTCATGCTCCGGGCCTTGCGGAGAACTTCTGCCCACGGCATTTCAGTCAAATGGTACTCAAGCGTCATCGGATGAGTGACAAGTTCCAAGCCTTCATCCAGACTGCCGTCCGTCTTGATGTAGAGATTTTCAGCATTCTTGTTCGCAATATCAAGCAACTTCTGCGCATTGCTGTTTACCGTGCCGCCGTCATCGATTTCAAGCTCAACGCCGAAATGGCGAAGGCCTTTGCCGTGAAATACAAGATCCGGTGTGTAATTGTACTCGTGAATAATGTTACAATGCTCATCCCAGCAGGATGCGCAGTAGGCGTTGTCGTCATTATCCCAATACGCGCGGTCACGATGAATAATGCGGTTGCAGTCTTCGCAGCGGACGTAGTATTCATCAAAGCAGCGGTCGCAGAGTGTGTGGGTATCGTCCTCGACGGCGTTTTCCTCGTAGACCCGCTCGGCGCAGTGGTCGCAGATTACGGTCAGGCGGTCGGTGCAATCCTCGCAGAGCCAGTCATTTTCCGCTTGGAACATTTCGTCGATTGGGTATTCTGCACCGCAGTTTGCACAAATTCTTGTTTCGCTCATTGTCTGTTCCTCCATTTCGTATAGTAAATCTTAATATTCTTCAGCGAGTAGCATAGTAGAATGCGTCAAATCGTCGATGACGAACACCTTCGCGTTTACTGCATCATCACACGGTACATCGAGCTCGTAACGGTACGGCGGCTGCTCCTGCTCGTGGACGATGTGTTGGCCAGTCGGTGTTTTCGTCAGCGTGAATACCTGCAAGTAATCCTTCTCGGATACTTCCATCATCAGGACCATGTGCCACATAAGATGAACAAGCCATGCGGGAATCTCGCTTTCTATCCCGCGCGTCAGAAATTTTTGATTGTTGAGCATTTTGCTTCTCCTTTCGGACAAAAAGCAAGCTCCTGAGAATATCCCAGGAGCTTCTACCTTTATAATGTATAGCTTAAAATGGAGAAAAAACAGAAAAAGCACAGCCGAAGCTGTGCTTTTTGTCTGTATGAGGTTTACTTGCTCATCTCGCAGAAACGCATGAGGATTGCGGCAACCTGTGCGCGGGTTGCGTTATTCTGCGGATTCAGCTTGCCGTTCAAGCCGTTGACAATGCCGTTCGCGACCGCCCACTGCATTGCGTTTGCAGCGTAGCTGTTTACGCTTGCAGCGTCGGAGAAGCTGTCGAGCTTGCCGTCTGCCTTCGGAGAGCCTGCGTAGCGATACAGCATGGTGACAAGCTGCTCGCGGGTGATCTTCACAGTCGGGTTGGTGCCGTCGGAAACGCCCTTGGCCTTCGCCCAGTTCATGCCCTTCTCGTACCAAGTAGCGCCGCCGGCGGTGTCCTCGCCTGCATAGCGAGCGAGAACGGTCATCAACATGCCGCGGGTGGTGGACGCATTCGGGGAGAACGTATTGCTGCCGGTGCCGTTCATCAGGCCCTTGTCGATCACATAGTTGATGGCATCCTTGGCCCAGTGGTTGGCAACGTCGGTGAAACCGGCCTTGGAGCTGTCCTCTACGTCACCGATGGTGCCGTAGTTGTCAAAATCCTTGGCATAGTTGCGATAAACGTGACCGGGCTGATGGCCTGCCGCGCCCTCAAACGTGCCCTTTTCCCAGTCGGTCAGGGTATTCCAGATCTTGGTCTTACCAGCGGTCAGCGCGTACTCATTGAGTACCGGAACGCTGGATTCTGTGCTGTTCAGATCAGAAACAAACGCGGTCTTAACGCGGACATACTTGGCATCTGCCATGCCGGTCAGATCGATCTTGCCGGTGCCGGAGGTCAGCGCTGCGGACTTCTCCTCCTTAACAGTCTTGCCGTCGTCCGAGGTCTGTACGGTCGCGGTGATGGAAGCCTTGCCCGCGAAGGCAGCATTATAGCTCAGTGCAGTCGGTGCGGCGGTCGCTTCTACCCACTCGGTGGTGTGCGAACCGCTGGTCTCGATATTGCTGTCCTCGAAGTCCAGCCAGATCTTCAGGCTGTTCTTGGAAGCGCCTGCGGAAGTCGGATTATTGCGGACTGCGGTCACTTCGTTCTCGCTCAGTTTGGAGGTGTAGAAGCGTACCTGCGATACTGCGCCCGGCAGCATGGTGTGATACATGCCGCGGTTGCGCTTGGTCTGGAGCGTATTTTTGAAGCCCAGACCGATGTACATCGGCTCGCCTTCCCAAGTCTTGATGGGGGCATTCTCAAAAGCGGGCTTGTCTACATGTGCGCTGTGCAGCTCGTTCTCGTAGGAGTCGCCACCGGTCGTAAAATCAAATGCGCTGGTGTACTGAACCCACTGGTCCTTCTTGATGCCGAAGCTGTCATCACTGCCGTCGTTCCAGCTGAACTCGCCGTTGTCGTCGAGCAGGCAGACACCGTAAGTCACCTTGCCGGTCTCACGGACTGCCATGCGGAACATATACGGGGTGCCCCAGCCGAGGCCGATGCCCTTGACCATCAGTGGGTTGTGATCCGGGATAGCGCCCTTGCCGTCCAGATCAACATACTGCTCGGTCAGCTCGGAAACGCCGCCCTTGGTGGTGCCTGCGCTCGGCAGGTTTGCCCAGATCATACCGGTCATGGCATCCTTGGGGGTGTAGCCGCCGTTGTCGGGGATCTCGATATAGTCGCGCTTGCCATCGAGTACGAGAGTCTGCTTGCCTTTGTCATCGGTGCCGAATTCCGGCTGACCGTGAATATATGCATTGTTGCCATTGCCGGACTTGTCCTTGACGATCGGCATGCCCTGGATAGAGCCTTCGATGTAAACGGTCTCCGGCTTTGCGTTGCCGATGGTGACTTCGTATTTACCGGCCTTGTCAAAGGTGTAGGCAAATTCCGCAGTCTGGGATTCGCCGGACTTGAGGGTGTACTGGCGGGTGCCGACGGTCACGCCGTTTACCTTGAACTCAGCGGTGCCGGTGCCTGCATCGTTGCCGATGTTGACGACATCAGCCTTGATGTGCAGGATGTTGCTGTTCATGTCACTGGTCTTGCCGTTACCCTGCTGGGTGCGGATGTTGGTGTAGTCAAAGGTTGCGGGGCGGTACTTTACGTTGACGGAGACAGTCTTGTCCGCCAGCTTGAGGGTGTGCGTGCCCAGCGTCTCCATGCGGAGCGTGCCGGTCAGCGTTGCGGACTTGCCGGGATCGAGCGTTACGATGCCGTCCTCGAACTTGTAGAGGTAACGGGTGGTGCCGTTGTCCACGACCGGGATAACAGCCGCCGCCAGACCCTTGCCGTTGTTCGTTACCTTGGCGGTAACGGTGACTTCGCCGTTGTACAGCACTTCGCTCGGGGTGATGGAGATATCCGACCACGAAAGCTGCTGCTTGTCCTTGGCTACCAGCGTCTCGTTGGCTACCTTGGAGTCCTGACCGGCTGCTGTTGCGCCGTAGTTCTTGACATCGAGAACGCCGGAACCGGGAGTGCTGGTGATGTAGAAGAAGTCGCCCTTCTTGTTGTAGGTACGCGCGTCCTGATGGGTCAGGTAAATGGTGCCAGCGCCGACAGACGGATCGCTGGATACCGCGCGCGCATAGCTGTGTGTATGGCCGGACAGCAGCAGGTCTACCTTGCCCGGCTCAATGACTGCCGGAATGTAACGCTTGGTGTACGCATCCGATACCGGATGGTGCATGAAGATCATGCGGAACTCGGCGTTCTTTGCAGCGTCGGTCGCCAGATCCTTCTTCAGCCAGTTCATCGCGTTGTCGATGGTCTTGATGGTGGCTGCGTCAGCCTGCTGGCCGGTCGCCTCGGAGTTCATCTGGAACAGGCCCCACGGGTTGCTGTTCATAGTAACGATGTGCAGACCGGCGTAATTGAAGGAGCTGTCGCCCTCGACCTCTGCGCCGTATTCTTTATCCTGAATGGAGTATACATAGGTGTTGAAGTATACACCGCCCTGATCGTGGTTGCCGGAGGAATAGACAACCGGATAGGAGTGGATGTAGTCGTTCTCCACCTTGCCCTGGAACCAGAAGCTGAACTGCTCTGCCTGTGCGCCGGTGCCTTCTACAAGGTCGCCGCAGTGCAGCAGCAGGTCGGGGTCAAATTCCTTGATGGCCTGATCGAGTTCTGCGCGGGTCGCAAAAATGTGCGAGTCCGACAGGGTGATCAGACGGATCTGATCCGGTTTTTCGCTCAGGGTCTTGAAGCTGGCCTTGCAGGTCGCGCCGCCCTCGAGCTTTACCTCGTAGTAGTAGCGGGTACCGGGGGTCAGGTTGTCCAGCTTGTAGTGGAACAGGTTCATCTTGCTGCCCTTGAAGTCGGGTGCGTCTGCGTCGATCTCCACCTTGATCGGGTCACAGAGCTTGCTCTCGTCGGTGCCGTATGCGATGGTCGCGGAGACCTTCTCCGTGCTTTCCCATACGACGACCATGCTGTTGGTCTTTGGTGCCAGAAGGTAGGGGCCGTTCTGGAACTGTGCGCCGCCGTCAGCCGCAAATGCAGCCGGCGCCATGGTCATGACCATAACAGCTGCGACCATAGCAGAGCATAAACGCTTAAGTAGTTTTTTCATTTTTTCATTTCTCCTCTCTTTTTTCTTTCTTATTCTTTACTCCTTGATATTCCTCCTTCGTCAATCAGTTTATCTGCGAACCGGTGGGCCGGTGTGCATTCAATATTGGTTTATAATATTCTCTGTAAAATAACGAACCAGACGGCTGCGATTTCCTCCTGCCCATTCTGCATCATAGGAAATGAGATTGAGCTCATCCAACGACGGCAGTCCATCTGCTGCACGGGCGGTGCTGTTTGCCGGAAGGCGACAGCTTTTGGCTTCGATGTAGCACTCCTGTCCGCGTGCCGAAGTCATCCAATCAAGAAAAGTACATGCATTTTCGCGTTCTCCTGCAGGTGCATTGCGCACAAGCGCGCACGCGCCGATCTCATAGCCGGTGCCGTCTGCCGGACTGCGCACCTCAATGGGATAGCCATCCAATACCGCACGGCGGCCATCGTGATAAAACACGATCGCAACAGCATAATCGCCGGTGCTAACCTGTTTAACCAGTTCTGTACTCGATGCAGTATAATATGCTCCGACATTCTGATCTAACTTTTTGAGATACTCCCATGCCTTGTCCTCGCCGCGCATCTGCACAAGCGTTGCCAGCGTAGTATACGAGGTACCCGAGCTTTTCGGAGTTGCCATCACAATCTGCCCTGCCAGTGCAGGCGACAGCAGATCGTCCCAGCAGGT
>QEKJ01000021.1 GCA_003096535.1 Agathobaculum butyriciproducens
ATTTAATGCTTTATGCGGTATTAGCAGCCGTTTCCGACTGTTATCCCCCTCTTAAAGGCAGATTGCTCACGCGTTACTCACCCGTCCGCCACTAAACTAAAGATTCCACTCCCGAAGGAGTTTCCAAAATAGTTTCGTTCGACTTGCATGTGTTAGGCACGCCGCCAGCGTTCATCCTGAGCCAGGATCAAACTCTCTAAAAATTGTATTAAAAGAACCGAAGTTCATTTAATCGACTTTAGAGTCTGACGTGTCACTTTGTTTTAACTGGAGTTGTGACTTCCAGCGATTTACCAAGAGTAAAAAACTCTCGAAATTTCAGGTTCGCACTACAACCTTCGTTCTTTTGAACAAAAGTTTAAGCACATCGTTGTTTAATTTACAAGGTACAATCTGCTGTTTTCAAAGAGTTTTCACAACTTTTCGTTGTTCTTAACTGCTCATCAACAGCTTATTTAGTATATCAAAACCAGAAGCATTTGTCAAGAACTTTTTTCAAATTCTTTTTTGAAGAATCAAGCCGTTCTAAATCAAACTTTTCGGTTTTGCGCTTGTCTCTGAGAGACAGCTTTAATAGAATACCAAATCCAAGAGCATTTGTCAAATACTTTTTTCGTTTTTTGCAAAAAATTTTGCTGCAAACGAAAAACGACGGCTCACGCCGTCGTTTTCTCTTTCTCCCGATGTTCGGACAAAATCAGACCGCCGAGCGCCAAAACCGTGCCCAGCCACATGATCGGCGTCATGGTTTCGTGCAGAATCAACGCTGAGCTTACTATTGTAATAACCGGCGTTGCATAAATGTACACGCTGGTTTTCACCGGACCGAGCAGGAAAACCGCGCGATTCCACGTCACAAAGCATGTTGCAGACGCACAAAGGCCCAGAAACAGCAGATTTGCCAGATGAACCGGCTGCGTCCACACGCTCAAACCGGACGGAAACCCTTCAATCACCGCAGGAACGAGCAAAAACAACAAACCGTATCCAAAAATGCGGCAGGTAAGCGGAATGGTACGGTAGCCCATGTGACCAAGTTGGCGCACGAGCACCGAGTACACACCCCAGACCAAAGCCGCGCCTACGCCGAGCAGTGCGCCAATCGGGCTGAAATGCAGCTCACTGACGCCCGCGAGCGACACGAGCGCGACACCCGCCATCGCACAAACAAAGCCGAAAAAGAACCATTTGCTGAGTTTTTCGTGCAGCACGACCGCTGCGATCAGCGCGGTAAACAGCGGCGCTGCCGCTACGATAACACCGACCAGCGACGCGGAAATGTATGTCAGCGCAATATTTTCCATCAAAAAGTACAGCGTAACGCCCGAAAGACCGGCCAGTGCAAACAATCCCTCATGCCACCGTTTCTGCGGGCGCATGAGGCCCTTTCCCACGATGAGCAGCGCCAGAAAGCCGAGCGTGAACCGCGCTACCATAATCTCCAGCGGCGTGAACGCGCGCAGCAGCACCTTGGTGGAGACAAATGTCGTGCCCCAGACAAGCACGCTGAACGCGCCGAACAAATGCCCCTGTATTCTGCTATTTTCCTGCATGATATTCTCCTTTTCAGCGAAAACAGGCGGTTACGGCTTGACCCAGTTCTCCTGTCCTGCGAATGCGTTATACGGTGCCGGATTGAAATGATTGATCAGACCGCTTCTGAGCACAACCTGCTGCCGCTCAAATGCCAGCGGAATGAGCGGCATTTCGTTCAGAAATGTCGTGTACAGACCCTCCGTATTCTCGCCGCTGCGGTACGCCGTGATGGCATTGCTCATGTCCTCACTCGAGTACGATCCATAGTTCAGTCCGCCCTGCGGAGACAGCAGCGGGCGCAGATCGAAGTCCGGCGTCAGCTGGGTTTCGCCGTAGTACGCGTCGAACGATCCGCTCTGCAGCATGGAAACATAGGTATCATACGGCTCCTCATCCACCGTGACATTGACGCCGTTCAGCGAATTCCACGAAGCCGCGACCTGTTTTGCCGCCGCTACCTTAAACGCGTTGTCCGAGTTGACGAGCAGGCGGAACGAAAGCTGCACGGTCGCCGCATCCGTCACTATCGTATCGGTTACTGCGGTATCGGTCGAGCCGGAACCGTCCGTAGAATCGGTCGAATCGCCAGAGTCCGTATTCTCATTGTCCAAAAGCACAACTTTCCCGTCTGAAACCGTCGAATCGGTCCGGTTTTTCGGCGTGCGCACGGTCAGAAAATCCACCTTGTAATCGGTATCGCTTGCCCGGCCGCTCGTATAATAGATAAAGTCGCCGTCCTCGTCGTAGTAGCCGTCCTCCTCGGAAGAGTCCGAAGAAGTGTCCGAATCATCATCGGAATTGTCCGTAGAATCCGAATCTCCGTCCGAAGAATCGGTATTGCCGTCGCTGCCGCCTGCCGAAGCCGCACCCTCCTGTGCCGCCTCGCGCAGCAGCTGTGCCGCAGTCATCAAATCCGCCGACAGGCTGTACGACACGCCGGTGTCCGCCGGCTGCGGATTGATCGGCAGCACCGCCGGATCGGCATAATCCTGCAGCTGGGTTGCACACAGACCCTGACGGCTGATCGCCATAGAAAGCGCCTGCCGCACTTTTGCATTCGTGAACTGGCTGTTATTGTAATTCAGACCGATATAATGCAGCATAGCACTGCTCACCGGAACGGTATCGACCTCGCCGGTGAATGCGATATTCTGGTCGTCCGGCGCAATACGGGCGCTGCGCATGATGGATACATCGCCGGTGCGGAAGCTGGTGTCCGCCGCATCCGCGCGCGTCATTTTGACCAGCGTAATGTGCCGAATGGTGCCGAGAAAGCCGCCGTGCCAGTTCTCGTTGGCCTCCAGCGTCCATGCGGCGCCGTTCTGAACCGGCTTGTACGGTCCGGTACCCTCGGCGAACTCTCCTTCGTCAGTCGTACCCGCCCGATAGATCGGAATATCCAGCAGTTTCGGGAAGTTAACATTCGGCGACGCAAGCGTAATGCGGACCATGCGCTTTGTCACCGCTTCGATCGAGGCAACCTCGGTCAGTCGGTTGTGGTACGGCGAACTTTCGTTTTCCAGCACAGTCTTGAGACTTTCGGCAACATCACTTGCCGTCAGCTCCGCACCCGACCAGAACTTGATGCCCTTTTTTATCGTAAAGCTGAACGCGGTTCCATCGCTCGTATAATCCTCGCACAGCTCGTTTTCGAGTGTAAAATCACTTTTTATCTCAAAAAGACCCTCGTAAAGCGCCTCACGCAGCATGCTGTTGACCTCGGTGCCGTCCATGACCGGATTGAGCGTTGTGCCCGAGCGATACCACGCCAGACCGAAATACGCGTCCGACACATCCACGTTGTCTACCGGTGCGCCGTCGCCGTCGTTTCCCTGTCCAAATGGGAACGTGCAGCCGCTGAGCACGACCAAAGCCGCCATTGTCAGTGCCAGCGCACGTTTTTTCCAACTTTTCATTGTATTGATCCTTTCGCTTACAGACAGATCATGCCGCCCTGCACGCCGCGCACGCCGTGCGTTACGCGGTGCGACCAGAACTCATCCGAATGACACATGGTGCAGATGCCGCTGTCGATCACATTTTCCGCCGAAAGTCCGGCATCCTGCAACAGCTTTACGCCAATGCCCTGCAGGTCCACATGGAATTTCGGACCTTTCTCCATGATGAACGGATGCACCTGTGCACCGAGCAGCTCTTCCATCGCTTCCGGCACATCCGCATCAGTCTCGAAGCACTCCTGCCGGATGGACGGACCGAGCACGGCGATCAGGCTTTCACGTTTTGTGCCGAGCTGCTCTTCCATCACATCAACGGTTTTCGGCAGAATGCCTGCCGCCATGCCGCGCCAGCCGGAATGACACACGCCTGCGGTATGCGTCGCCGGATCATATAATAAGGTGACAACGCAGTCCGCGTAAAAGCCGATGATGGGCGTGTCCGCGAGTGCGGTCACGATCGCGTCCGACTGCCATTCCATCGGGCGGTGCAGACCCATGCCGACCTTGTCCTCGGTCACGACCGACACCTGCGTGTCGTGGATCTGCTTGGTGAGCGTCATGCGCGTCTCATCCACGCCGAGCGCCTCGCCCAGCAGGCGATAGTTTTCGCGCACATTCTCCAACTCGTCACCGCGGTTGAAGCCTAAATTCAGACTTTCGCACGCGCCTGTGCTCACACCGCCGAATTTGGTGGTGAAGGCATGCCGCACCGGAATCCGTCGGCAGGTATAATATACGAAAGAACCGCGCTGTACGCGGCACATAGACTCGTTCATAGTCGTTCCTCCTCGTCTCTTCCATGAGGGAATACAGAATTATTATAGCAAATCGCCCTGCTGTTCACAAGAGCGCACACCGGCCGTTTTCAAAAAACACCAAAAACCGCGTATGTCAGCTTGTCTTTTTCTTGACAGTTTGACGAATAGGCTTTACAATTAAACATAGTATAATACCTGCTGTAACAGAGCCGGTGCCAATGGTGAGCACGGCTTTTTTCAAAGGCATTATCATGAACCGCCAATTCCGATGCGGATTGACGGAACCGCATTTTTCTTTTGACAGCGCAAAACCCTGATTTTTTCGAGCGAATCTTCGCTTTTTCGGCGTATTCTGCCTTTATTCTTCGTGCAGTGCTCATGCGTGCTGCGCGTGTTTCACCGTGGAATCAGCTTGTTTTCTGCCGAACTGCCGCTCTATTGAGAAACAGCACCGCAGATCTGCGGTATTGTCTTGGTTTTGTGCCGTCTCCCAAAATTCGTAAATAGGAGGACACACCAACAGACATGAGCAACATCATCATACCGATCATCACCGGTATCGTGTGTCTCGCAGTAGGCGTAATCATCGGATTCCTGTATCGCAAGAGCGTTGCGGAAAAAGAGATCGGCTCTGCCGAGACCGAGGCCACCCGCATCATCAACGAAGCGATCAAGGCCGGCGAGACCAAAAAACGCGAATCCATACTCGAGGCAAAGGACGAAATCCACAAGCAGCGCGTCGAAGCCGACCGCGAGCTGAAGGAACGCCGCAATGAGACCCAGCAGCTTGAGCGCCGCCTGATTCAGCGCGAGGAAGCACTGGACAAGAAGAGCGACATGCTCGACCGCAAAAATGATGACCTTAACCGCCAGCTGGATGCAAGCCAGAAGGAAAAGGAAGAACTCGAGCGCATCAAGCTCGAGCAGGTAGAAAAGCTGGAGCAGATTGCCAGCATGACCCGCGACGAAGCACGCGAGATGCTCGTCCAGTCCATTGAAAACGAAGCGACCCACGATGCAGCCGTCAAGCTGCGCGAGATCAATCAGCGCCTGAAGGACGAGAGCGAGCAGACCGCCCGCGAGATTATCTCGACCGCAATTCAGCGCTGTGCCGCCGATCAGGTATCCGAGGCGACCGTTTCGGTCGTTCCGCTGCCGAACGACGAGATGAAGGGCCGCATTATCGGCCGAGAGGGCCGCAACATCCGCACGCTGGAAACCCTTACCGGCGTAGACCTCATCATCGACGATACGCCAGAGGCTATCACCCTGTCCTCGTTCGATCCGGTTCGCCGTGAGATCGCACGTCTGGCCCTCGAAAAGCTGATCGTTGACGGTCGTATTCATCCGGCCCGCATTGAGGAAATGGTTGACAAGGCTCGCCGTGAGGTTGAGCAGATCATCAAGAGCGAAGGCGAGCGTGCTACCTTCGAGACCGGCATCCACGGCATTCATCCGGAGCTGGTCAAGATTCTCGGCCGCCTGCGCTACCGCACCAGTTATGGTCAGAACGTCCTGCAGCACTCCATCGAGGTGGCACACATTGCCGGCATGATGGCCAGCGAACTCGGCCTCGATCCGGTTCCGGCACGCCGTGCAGGTCTGCTGCATGATATCGGCAAGGCCATCGACCACGAGGTTGAAGGCAGCCACGTTCAGATTGGCGTAGACCTTGCCAAGAAGTACAAGGAATCCCAGCCGATCATCCATGCCATCGAGGCACACCACGGCGATGTAGAGGCTAAGACCATCGTAGCATGTCTGGTTCAGGCAGCCGATGCCATCTCCGCTGCACGTCCGGGCGCTCGCCGCGAGAACCTGGAGAACTATATCAAGCGTCTGGAGAAGCTCGAGAGCATCGCCAACGAGACGCCCGGTGTTTCCGGTTCGTTTGCCATTCAGGCAGGCCGCGAGATTCGCATTATTGTCAATCCGGAGAAGGTTTCGGACGACAAGATGGTGCTTCTCGCCCGCGAAATCGCCAAGAAGATCGAGAACGAGCTGGATTATCCCGGCCAGATCAAGGTCAACATGGTACGCGAAACGCGTGCGATCGACTACGCAAAGTAAAAGCATACCCCGCAAGAGAATCTCTTGCGGGGTATTTTTATGCCTTTTTTCAGCTTTTAATCTTTATTGCAGACGATGAACCGCACGCCGCCCTTTATATTTTCCGCCTTGCATGTCAGGCCGTGCAGAGCGAGGATTTTCTGCAGAATGGCCAGTCCCAGTCCGTGCCCGCCTGCGCGGCCGCGCGCCTTATCGCCGCGATAGAACATCTCGAACAGGCGCGGCAGCTCGTCCTCCGGAATGGGCTCACAGTCATTCTCGACGGTCAGCAGATGATTGCGGCTGTTCGTCAGCCGAACGGACACGCGCCCGTTTTCCGGCGAATACTTGGCGGCGTTCTCCAGCAGGCAGCCGACGGCACGCCGCAGCAGCGTTTCGTCGCCGCGGATACGCACGCTGTCCGCAATATCGGCGGTCAGGCGGCGTTTTTCGAACAGCGGCGCATACTCGGTCAGTACATCGCGCACCAGCGCGGTCAGATTGAGCGTTTTGCGGTTTTTCAGCTCATCCGTGCGGTCCAGACGGGTGTAATCCAGCATTTCGCGCACCAGACCGTTCATCCGGTCGGTTTCCTGCTCGATAGCGGCAAGGTAGCGCGCGTTTTCCTCGGGCGAAATGTCCTGCGCGATGGCCTCGGCGTACCCGCCGATGAGCGCGAGCGGCGTTTTCAGGTCGTGGCTGGCCGCCGACACGAACTGCTGGCGTTTGTCCTCGAGGTCGCGCTCGCTGTCCCAGCGGGTGTGCAGAGTAGCCGCCATTTCGCTCAGCGCACGGTTGAGTTCGCCGATTTCGTCTCCGCGGTTCAGGTCAGGTTTGAATTCGTCGAATGCGAGAATGGATACCCGATTGGCTTCTCTTGCCGTATCAACCAGTGGGTCGGACACCATTCGACGCACAATTTTATAAAAGAGGAACACAAATATCAGGTACAGCGCAATCGTGATAGGCGGCATAAGGTAAAAACAAGTACCGTATGCGCTTTCTCGATTGACCAGCGCCGCTGTAACAAAGATTACCTTGCCATCATACGGCATCGTTTTCAATGTGCCGACATACCGTTTCGAGGCCCGTATCTCTGCCCACTCTTCGTCCGGTATGTTTTCGCCGTCTATCGCCCGCAGTTCGGTATCCAGATAGCGCAGTGCGTCAAAGTAGCCCTCCATCACTTCGTCCGTGCGAAATGGCCATTTCCCCGGTATGTATGCACCTATGTACTCGCCTCCGTCGGAGCAGAACTGATTTGTTTCCTCAACCGGTGTTTGAGCCGTCCATTCCTCATAAACAATCTGAATTCGATTCGGGAAAAAGATAACTTGTGTATCTGTCTTGACCTGTCGGCCATAGACTGTAACTATCGGTTCCGAAAGCTCGTGAGTGTATGCCTCGTTCATTTCGCGCAGAGACTGTTCGGAAAAATCGCTCAAATCAATACCATAGTCCATTCCCGAAGACGGATGATAGTACAGCATCAGCGGCGATTTAATCAGAACCCGCTTATGATTTTCATCATAATACCGTATGATATAGGGCGTATCTACATTGTAATAGGGTGTATCTACACCATCCCTCCACAGATTGCCGCGCAGCAAATCATATTCCTCTGTGCCCGCCGCCGGATAGCGCGCCGCATCGCCTTTCAGAACTTCAAGGTCACGCATCAGCCAGCCCGTGTTTGCTTCCATGCTGGCATTAGCTTCCTCTCGAGCTTTATCCTGCGCAAGCTTTGCCACTTGCCACACCCACGGCACCAGAAACACCGCCAGAATCACCGCCACAACCGCGGTCAGCCTGGCCGCGATGCCGATTTTACGAAACCGCTTTTTCATGTTGATCCCCCCAATCGGTAGCCCTTGCCGTACACCGCACGGATATGCTGCGACGCTGTACCGAGCGCTTTACGCAGGCTGGCAATGTGCCGGTCGATCATGCGCTCGTCCCCGTCGAAATCTGTGCCCCATACCCGCTCGATAAGCAAATCGCGCGACACCGTGCGTCCCTGCTCACGCAGCAGCAGTTCGAGTATCTTCGCCTCCTTGGGACGCAGATTCACCGGATTTCCGTCCACCGTTACCGTGCCCGAGGCCGTATCCATCAGGATATTCGCGTAGCCGAGCTCACTCGCGCCCAGCCGCAGCCCGCGGGCCCGCCGCATGAGCGCCTGTGCCTTTGCCACCAGCACCGGAAACGAAAACGGCTTGGTGATATAATCGTCCGCGCCCGCGCGGAACCCTGCCAGCGTGTCGCCCTCCTGCCCAAGTGCCGTGACGAAAATGACCGGTACGTCGCTCTCCTGCCGCACCGCTTCGCAGACCTCCAGCCCGTTCAGATGCGGCATCATAACGTCCAGCACCAGCAGGTCGAACGGCTGCGCCTGTGCCAGCACGAGCGCCTGTTCGCCGTCATACGCCGGTGTCACCGCCACGCCTGCCGCCCGAAAGAAATCCTGCATCAGCGCGGATAACGCCTTGTCGTCCTCCGCCAAAAGAATGTGTCCTGCCATGGGAATGCCCCCTCTCTATCTGTCATTGGTCTATCCTTTTCCTGTATTTAGTATAGCATAGAATTGTCCATTCTTTATCCAATGAAAAAAGCCTTTCCGAAAAAATTTCGGAAAGGCTTTTGTATCGTTCGATTGAGACGGCTTCTTTACGCCTGCGGCGGGATACAGCCCACGCCGTCCAGAATAAAGTGCGGACGGTATGCGTAGTTCTCCACATCCTGACGGGAAGTGCAGCCGGAGAGCACCAGAACGGTGTCCAGACCGGTTTCGATGCCGGCAACGATGTCGGTGTCCATGCGGTCGCCGATCATGGCCGCCTCGTGCGAATGCACGCCCAGCAGGCGCAGACCGGTACGCATCATCAGCGGATTCGGCTTGCCGACATAGTATGCGGTCTTGCCGGTGGCCAGCTCGATCGGCGCAACCAGTGCGCGGCACGCCGGAATGATGCCCTGCTCGGACGGGCCGGTCAGATCGGAGTTGGTCGCGATCAGGCGCGCGCCCTTGTTGATCAGATCGACCGCCTTGAGGATGGTCTGATAGTTGTAGGTGTTGGTTTCACCCGCGATAACGTAATCCGGGTCAACATCGTTCATCACGATGCCCGCCTCGTACAGCGCACCAACCAGACCGGGCGCACCGATTACATACGCAGATGCGTGCGGCTTCTGGCTGGCGATGAACTTCGCGGTAGCCAGCGCGGAAGTGTAGAAATGCTCCTCGCCGATCTCCAGACCCATGCGGGCCAGCTTCTGCTGCAGCTCAAGCGGCGAACGCTCGGAGGAGTTGGTCAGGAAAAGGAAGCTCTTGTTTTCACGCTGCAGCCAGTCTACAAATTCAGGTACACCGGGCAGCAGACGGTTGCCGTGATAGATAACACCGTCCATATCGCAAATGAAGCCTTTCTTCTCGCGAAGCAGCTCTAATTCTTCGTTCATTATGCTGATCTCCTTTCGGTAACGACCCATGCTCAAACAGCATGGCCGGAAATCTTTTTGTCCATTCTTATTATGCGGAAAATTTCAGCCAACGTCAAGAGCCAACCGAGGAAAAAATGTTAAATCCTCGTAAAGAGCTGAAAAGAGAGCGGAGAGTGAGGAGTGAAGAGTGAAGATTTTCTTCTCCGGACGCATACCAAGGGACACAGGCGGCTCTGCCGCCGTGTCCCGCCCCGCGAACGCAGTTCGCGGCATAAAATACGCGATTTGCTTGCATAATCGCACCCACAAGGCAGGCGGTGCGCACCGCCGAGCCTTCCGCGGGCGCCCATGTTCACGCCAACCCCAAAATCCCGCAGGGATTTCTGCACCCAGAAAACCCGTCACGCCGCGGAGCGCGTAAAATGGAGCGCCTCCGGCGCGACAAAAAAGTCAGGACATGCGCCTGACTTTTTTAACAAACACGAAAACACCCCGAAAACCGGAAAGTTTTCGGGGTGTTTTCGTGCAATAGGTGTTCCCGCCCTGCCCACAAAGCGGGCGCGCGCGGCGACACCGTCCCTCGTACCAAAGGCCGCAGAGCGGCCTTTGGTACGACGCGAGAGCCTTTTACGGCTCGAGTCGGTTCATATCACGCGGGAACATGGATGCCTCGCGGATGTTGTTCAGCCCCAGCAGCTGCATGGTCAGGCGCTCCAGACCGATGCCCAGACCGCCGTGCGGCGGCATACCGTACTTGTGCAGCATGGTGAAGGACTCAAACAGCTCGGCGTTCATCTTGCGGGCCGCCAGCTTGTCCATCTGCTCCTGATAATCGTGGATACGCTGACCGCCGGTGGTAATCTCCAGGCCGCGGAACAGCAGGTCGAACGACAGCGCCAGCTTCGGGTCCTCCGGGTCGTCCTTTGCATAGAACGGACGCTTTGCGGACGGGAAGTGGGTTACGAATACGAAATCAGAGTCGTGCTCCTCCTTTGCCCACTGGCACAGCAGCACTTCTTCGTCCGGGTTGAGGTCGTAACGGTTCTTGGACTTATGACCGAACTTCTCCTCCATGATCTGCTTGGCCTCGTGGAAGCGGATGGTCGGGATCTCCTTGATCTCCGGAACCTCGGCGTTCAGCATAGCGAGTTCCTCAGCGCAGTGCTCCTTAACGTAAGCCATAACGGACTTCAGCATGCCGGTCTCCATTGCCATTACATCGTACATGGAATCGATATAGGCCATCTCGAAGTCCAGACCCATATACTCGTTCAGATGACGGGAGGTATTGTGACGCTCTGCACGGTAAACCGAGCCGATCTCGTATACACGGCCGAATGCACCGGCGAGGTACTGCTTGTGGAACTGCGGGGACTGTGCCAGATAAGCCGGAGTGCCAAAGTAATCCAGCTTGAACAGGTTTGCGCCGCCCTCAGCGCCTGCAACTACGATCTTCGGGGTGTGGATGTGGGTGAAGCCCTGCGACTGCATGTACTGTGCAAAGCCGTCAGCGATCGCACCCTGTACGCGGAAGATCGCCTGCTTGCGCGGATGACGCAGCGTGATCGGACGCAGCGGCAGATCAACATCGAGGGACAGACCCATATACTTCTTGCCGAGCGGTACCGGCAGCTGGTCGTACGGCTTGCCGAGGATGGACAGTGCGCTCAGAACGACCTCAACGCCGTGCTCTGCACGCGGCTCCTCACGAACGGTACCGGTAACCTCGAGTACCATTGCGTCCTTGACATCCGAACGCTTGATGCCGCCGATCTCGTCACCCTGGAAGGTGCACTGGATCAAACCGCGCTCAACGCGCATTACAACAAAAGAAAAGTCAGACATATCGCGTACACGGTGAACCGTGCCGCGGAACGTGACCTCGCTGCCGACTGCTTCGCAGACGCGCTTTACGGTGTCAACGTACTGACCCGCTTCATGAATCATTTCCATAATATTACGCCTCTCTGTTTACAATTTTCAGATAGAGTTATTGTAGCATGGATTTACTGCCGTGACAAGGTTTTACCAGTGAAATCCACGCTGTTTTGACAATTTTTCTTATCGTTTCAGCCTGCGGAGCACCGCCTGTACTTCCTCGCGGCCCTCACCGCTGACGATAATGCACACCGCATAAACACCTGCACCGACCACGACAGCCGCGCCAAGGCGAATGAGATTGCCGACCGGCAGCAGCGTGCACGCAAAGGCCGCCGCGCCGCACAGCAGCGCCGAAACGATGATGCGCACCAGACTGATCGGTGCCACACGGAACAGGAATCGGCTGCGCACGCGCACACAGGTAATGATAAAGTAGGACGCAAATGCGACCACCGAACCGAGCGCACCGCCCGTAAATCCGAGGGTTTTGAGCAGAATGACACTCGAAACCACCTTGATAACTGCTGCGATCGCGCTGTTCTGCAGAACGTGTACGGTGGACTGCTCCAGCTCATACGCCTTGTTGGCGTACTCGGTCAGGCCCATGAACAGCATGGCAAGCGCAGTATACGCAATGACCGGCGCACCGGCGGCATACTTCGCGGGGAACAGAAACCGGCTGAGCGGCAGCGCCACCGCAGTCAGACCCGCAACAGCAGGCACAGCAATCAGCAGATACAGCCGCACGCCCTGATCGAGCAGCGGCTTTGCCGCGGCTTTGCCGCCCTCGCGCCAGCCGCGCAGCACGGCAGGATACACGCCGCGCATAATACCGACCGAGATCATCGTGAACAGACCGCTCGCGATCGAGTTGTTATTCGAGTAGTATGCGTACAGAATGTTGCCGTAAAAACCGACAACGAGGTATTTGTCGATCTGGTTGAGCAGCGCCACCGAGATGGAAACGCCCATCAACGGTACGCCGTATTTGAGGAACCTGTTCAGCAGCGGCTTGGAGAAATACTTCAGCCGCACAACAACCGGCAGGCTGAGTGCAAACACCGCACCGATGGCAGCTACACCATCCGCAATGGTATTGGCAAAGATAGCCGGGAACGGCGACGGATAATTCGACTTGCCGCCGACAAGCGCGAATGCAACCGCGAGCTTGAGCACCGCCGAGGTCAGCGACCACAGGATGGATGCTTTGACGCGGCCGAGCTGAATCAGCGCCGCATTAAGCACCTGAAACGCCGTGTAGGTGCAGAACATCAGCGCACCGCCCAGATAAACCGGGCTTTGCGTCACAGCTGCCGTAATGCAGCAGCCGATGGCAACGAGCACGCACAATCCCACATAGATGGTAGAAACCGTGGAGAACAGGCCGCGTCCTTCATCGGCGCGGTACTCCTCACCGACATAGCGGGTGGCGGAATTCGCCATCCAGCCCGCAAGGATGAGGTACAGCAGCTGTATCGTGGTGTTGGTCAGGTTGAATGCACTGACCGCACCCTCCACAAAGATGTGGGAATACAGCGAGGAACACCCGATGACGAGCAGTCCTTCGACCACCTTGGCCGGCAGGAACAGCATCGCATCGCGTGTCATGGTATTTTTAGAGGACAAAAGAAAAACCCTCGCTTTCCGTCAAATAGATAGGCAAGACCGCATAATTGAACAAAAGCGCAAAATTTCCGTAAAGCGCCGCGGCAGCGCGACCGGAGCCTGCGCAAGGAGCCGCGGCAGCGCGACCGGAGCCTGCGCAAGGAGCCGCAGCTTCAATTGTGCGGTGTTGCCTTAAGTATACCATGAAAGCGGTGGAAACACAAACTTCGTTTGCCGAAAAATCGCCGAAAAAGCCGCATTTTCCTGTCTCACGGTTTTGCAATCCCCCTGTTTTCATGGTATACTGATTATACTTGTCAAGTGGAGGTATTTGACTTTGCGAATCATGCATGTAATGGGCGGCGGCGATGTAGGCGGCGCCAAGACCCAGATTATGAATACCGTGACCGGACTCAACCGCAATAACGATGTAATGCTCATCTCGTTCCGCGCAGGTCCGTTTGCAGATGAAGCGCGCGAGCGCGGCATTGATGTGCGCGTGATCGAGCGGCACAATCCGTTCCGCGCGGCACGGACCATGCGCGACCTGGTAGATGCGTTCAAGCCCGACATTATTCACTGCCACGGCGGCCGTGCCAACCTGATGGGAGCCATGGTGCGCCGCAGCCGTCAGGTGCCGATCGTCACGACCGTGCACTCAGATTACCGGCTGGACTACCTCGGCAGTCCGCTCAAGCAGTACACGCTCGGCACGGCGAATGCCATCGCGCTGCGCTTTCTCGACTTCTATCAGCCGGTCGCAGACCGTATGGCGCGCACGCTCATCGAGCGCGGCTTTGACCCGGAGCGCATTGTAAAAATCTACAACGGTATGGATTTTGATCGTCCGGAGGGTGAATTTGACCGTGTGGCCTATCTGCGGGACACCTACGGTGCTAAGATCGAGGACGGCGACGTGCTGTGCGGCATTGCCGCGCGTCTGACCGCCGTCAAGGATATTGCGACCACCATCCGCGGCTTTGCCGAGGCGCTAAAATCCGCGCCGCAGCTGCGCCTGTTCATCGCCGGCGACGGCGAGGACGAGGACATGCTCAAAAAGCTGTGCGACCAGCTCGGCATGCACGAGCGCGTGACATTCTGCGGCTGGGTATCGCCGGTCATGCCGTTCTTCCGCGCGATGGATATCAACCTGCTGTCCTCGGTGTCCGAAACCTTCCCGTATTCCATTCTGGAGGGCGTTTGTGCCGGCTGTGCGACCATCTGCTCGGATGTCGGCGGCATGCCCGAACTCATCGACACCGGTGAAAACGGCTATATCTTCCCGGTCGGGGACGATAAGCGGCTGGCGGAATATCTGATCCGTCTGGGCAACGATGCCGCGCTGCGGCAGAAATTCGCGGATGCGCTGTACGAAAAAGCCTCCCGCGATTTCTCGCGCGACAAGATGTGCGAACGCCAGATGGAAAACTACCGTCATCTGCTGGCACGGTTCCATCGTCCGAAAAACGAGCGTGAGAGCATTGTCATCTGCGGCGCGTACGGACGCGGCAACGCCGGTGACGATGCCATCCTCGAGGCCATTGTGCAGGAGATGCGCCAGCTCGATCCCGAACGCACCATCTGCGTGATGTCGCGCCGTCCCAAGGAAACGCGCCTCGTTTACCGCACGAACGCCATCTATACGTTCAACGTGTTCTCCGTGCTGCGTAAATTCCGGCACGCGGCGCTCTATATCAACGGCGGCGGCTCGCTGATGCAGGATGTCACGTCCACCCGCTCGATCTGGTACTACTGCTACACGCTGTACGCCGCCAAAAAGCGCGGCTGCAAGGTAATGATGTACGGCTGCGGCATCGGTCCGATCAACCGTCCGGGCAACCGCCGGATGGCCGCCAGGACCATTGACACATCGGTTGACCGCATCACGCTGCGCGATGACAATTCCCGCGCACTGCTTGCCGAAATGGGCGTTACCCGGCCGGATATCCGTGTTTCCGCCGACCCGACCATCATTCTGACGCCGGCGCCGCGTGAAATCGTCAATATCGCCCTCGAGCAGAGCGGCATTGACCCGAACGGAAAGTATATCGGCTTCGGTCTGCGCAACTGGAAGGGTCTGGACACGGCTCTGCCCGAAATCGCGGCTGCAGCCAACTACGCCTACGAAAAGCACGGCCTGACGCCGGTTTTCGTACCCATCGAGTTCCCGAGCGACCTCATGCCCGCAGAACGTGTCGGCGCACTGCTGCACTGTCCGTGGCACGCCGTGCGTACCCGACAGCCCATCGAAGTCACCATCGGCATCCTCTCCCGCATGAAAACCGTGGTTGGCATCCGACTGCATTCGCTGATGTTCTCCGCCGGTCAGGGCGTTCCGGTCGTCGGCATGAGCTACGATATCAAGGTGGACGGCTTCCTGAAATATATCGGCAGCCGCACCTGCCTGCAGCTTTCGTCCGTCAAGGCGGAGCCGCTGTGCCGCCTCATTGACGAGTGCGTCTCCGGTGCGCTCGATAACGAGGTGCACCGCACCGCGGAAATGCTGAGAGAAAGAGAATCCGAGAATGTGAAGGGTGCAGCGAAGCTGCTGAACATTTCCGAAAACTAAACCGTAGGGCGGGGTGCCCTCAGCCCGCCCTACGATATATGATAAAACAATCCACTAAAGGGGTTATATAGATATGAAGAACCACATCGTCTGTCTTTCGACAACGAACTACCATCCTCTGCCGACGCGCAAGCAGAACGTGATGAGCCGTCTGCGCAACAGCGAAATCCTGTATTTTGATCCTCCGGTGTCCATGATCGCACCGCTCAAGGACAAAAAAGCCTCCGCATATATCGAAAAGTACAAGCAGCCCGGCGAAAAAGTCGAGGGACACGAAAACATCACTGTGTACGCACTGCCGCCGGTACTGCCGTTTTTCAACAAATTCCGCTGGATCAACAAAATTAACCAGAAGCGGCAGGCGGCGTTCATCCGCGAAAAGATGCGCGAGCACGGCTTCGGCGACGAGACCGTGCTGTGGTGCTACTCGCCGTCCTCGTGCGACATTGTGGAGCACCTGCCGCACGCCAAGCTGGTATACGACTGTGTAGACCGTCATTCCGCGTACAAGGGTCACATCAATCCCAAGGTTGTGGACAAGATGGAGCACGATCTGGCCAAGCCTGCCGATCAGGTATTCGCAACCGCGGTCGGTCTGGCAGAGACACTGGAAAAGATCAACCCGACCACCCAAATGATCCCGAACGGCGCGGCTTACGAGATCTTCTCGCGCGTACAGACCGAGAAGGACACCCTTCCCTGCCCGGAGGACATGAAGGATCTGCCGCATCCGATCTACGGCTTTGTCGGCATGCTGCAGGAGTGCATCGACTATGCACTGATCGAAAAGCTGGCGAAGAGCCGTCCGAACGCGACGATTTTCCTGATCGGACGCACGCTGCCGGGTGTTGACCTGACAAATCTCAAGCAGTACCCGAACATCGTATTCCACGGTCTGGTGCCGCAGCCCGAGCTGCCCGCATATCTGGCGCAGATGGACGTCTGCCTGAACGTATTCCGTGCCGGTGCGCTCTCCAAGGACGTTTCACCGCTCAAGTTCTACGAATATCTGGCAACCGGCAAGCCGATCGTTTCCACGCGCGAGCCGCTGCAGGTCGAGGATTTCAAGGATGTGGTCTACATTGCCCGCAATCCCGAGATGTTTCTGCCGCTGTGCGATGCCGCTGCCAAGGAAAACCGTCCGGCATGGACGGAAAAACGCCTTGCCTACGGCGCGCAGTGCTCGTGGACCGAGCGCGTGCACCAGATGGAAGAGGTGCTTTACAAAAAGGGCGTTCTGCACGAAAGTGCAGAGGAGTAAAATTTATCTTTGGGCATTTACACGAATCCCGAAAAAAGCGGGTAAAATACTTGCATTAACAAGTTAAATTGGCTAAAATAAATATGTATCGTCACCGTTGGTTTTAAGAAAGAGGTGTACTCATGACCGGCAGCGTATTTTTGAACCAGACTGCAGCTGAACAGTTTTTTGTTCTCGGGCATTCGTGCATTCTCTCGGGCATCGGTGCACATAAATGAGCGATTATAGGGCACGGGTATACCCGTGCCCTCATTTGTTTTTGTAGGAGGAATAACAAATGAAAAAAGTTCTCGTTGTCATGGGATCCGACAGTGATCTCAAGGTAATGGAAAAGTGTGTTGACCGTCTGAAATCGTTCGATATTCCGACTGAGGTCCGCATCTGCTCCGCGCACCGCACCCCGGCCGCTGCCGAGCAGCTGGCGAAGAACGCGGCAGCCGAAGGCTTCGGCGTTATCATCGCGGCAGCAGGCAAGGCCGCACATCTCGGCGGTGTACTGGCGGCTTACACCACGCTTCCGGTAATCGGCGTGCCGATGGCCACCAGCGTCATGGGCGGCATGGACAGCCTGCTCTCCATCGTGCAGATGCCCAAGGGCATTCCGGTGGCAACCGTTGCGATTGACGGCGCAGACAACGCCGCTATCCTCGCAGCACAGATGATCGCCCTGTCGGATGACGCGCTGGCACAGAAGCTCGCGCAGTTCAAGGCCGATATGGCAGCGGAAGTTACCGCAAAGGACGAAAAGGTTCGCGCTCAGTTCGCGTAATCTATATAGGTATCTCTGATACCGCATCCCCGCAAGGTAAAGGCATTGGTGCCGCTCCCATTGGCAGCTAAAATGTACAACCTGCAAACACTTAGCAGCACTAAAACTCCCGCGCCGCAGCGCGCATTAAATCCAACCACAGGTTCGTAAAAACCGGGAGCATGTATCACGGTTTTTACACAAGTGCGTGCAAAAGTTTCAACCACCGGGCGGAACTTTTGGTAGCTTAGGGCATATCCGAACACTGTTCGGTATGTCCCCTCGATTGAAAGCGTGCTTTCAATCGAAAAGTCGTTTCAAATTAACACTACTTATACAAATGGAGGAATTGGACATGGAAAAGAAAGAACAGCTGTACGAAGGCAAGGCTAAGAAGGTATTTGCTACCGACGACGCAAATCTCGTAATCGTTGACTACAAGGACGATGCAACCGCATTCAACGGTGAGAAGAAGGGCACCATCACCGGCAAGGGCGTGATCAACAACGTAATGAGCAATCACATGTTCCAGCTGCTCGAGCAGCAGGGCGTGCCGACCCACTTTGTCGAGCAGCTCTCCGAGCGCGAAACCCTGGTAAAGAAGGTCTCTATTGTACCGCTGGAGGTCATCATCCGCAACATTTCCGCCGGTTCCTTTGCAAAGCGTTTCGGCGTGGAAGAGGGCATCGTATTCGACGAGCCGACCATCGAGTTCTCCTACAAAAACGATGAGCTTGGCGACCCGCTCATGAACGCTTACCACGCTATCGCACTGAAGGCTGCTACCCGTGAGGAGATCGAGACCATCAAGGCAATGGCCTTCAAGGTAAACGAAGTTATGAAGCAGTACTTCGATACCCTGAACGTCATCCTCGTTGACTTTAAGCTCGAGTTCGGCAAGACTGCGGACGGCAAGATCGTTCTCGCAGACGAAATCTCTCCGGATACCTGCCGCCTGTGGGACAAGACCACCAAGGAGAAGCTGGACAAGGACCGCTTCCGTCGTGACATGGGCGGTGTCGAGGAGGCATATCAGGAGATCATGAAGCGCGTTATGGGCAAGTAAGCCCATCCGCAAGGCAAGATTCGGACAAGAAAAGGCTGAAGAATGAAATATCGTATTTTAAGAAAAAGCAGCACTCCGTTTGACAAGGTGCATGAGGAGTGCGGTGTATTCGGTATCGCAGCGCCGGAAGGCAAGGAGATTTCCGCCGCGCACGACGCGTATACTGCACTGTTTGCTCTCCAGCACCGCGGTCAGGAGGCTGCCGGTATCGCCGTGAACAAAAACGGCGTGATCCACTGCCATAAGGACACCGGTCTGGTCAGCGCCGTGTTCAATCAGGAGATTCTGGACAACATGCCCGGCTCGATGGCTATCGGTCATGTGCGCTACTCCACCACCGGCGATACCCGTCGCGAGAATGCGCAGCCGATCTCCATCACCCATGTAAAGGGCAATCTCGCGGTTGCGCACAACGGTAACCTCGTAAACGCAGGCGAGCTGCGCCGCGAGATTGAGCTGGACGGCGGCATTTTCCGTTCCTCGAACGACACCGAGGTGCTGGTCTACACCATTGTTAAGGAACGCCTCAAGTGCGGCTCTATTGAAGAAGCCGTTATGAACACCATGCACCGCATCGAGGGTGCCTACTCGCTGGTCGTCATGTCCCCGCGCAAGCTGATTGCGGCACGCGACCCGCACGGCTTCCGTCCGCTGTGTATCGGCCTGCTGGACAACGACTGCTACATTTTCGCTTCCGAGACCTGTGCTCTGGACGCGCTCGGTGCAAAGTTCATCCGCGATGTAGAACCCGGTGAGGTCTGCGTTGTCGAAAACGGTGAGCTGCGCTCCATGCACTGCGGTATCGAGTGCAAGTCCTCCGCGTGCGTATTCGAGTACATTTACTTTGCCCGTCCGGACTCCATCATCGACGGTGCATCGGTTGAGCTGGCCCGTCAGGAGGCCGGCAAGTATCTGTCCATCGAGCATCCGGTCGGCGCTGACGTGGTTATCGGCGTACCGGATTCCGGTATCCCGGCAGCCATCGGCTACGCGAAGTTCTCCGGCATTCCGTACGGCGTCGGTCTCATCAAGAACCGCTATATCGCCCGCACCTTTATCCAGCCGGGTCAGGACAAGCGCGAGCGCTCCGTGCGTCTCAAGCTGAATGCCCTGCGCACCGCTATTGAGGGCAAGCGCGTCATCATGGTCGATGACTCCATCGTCCGCGGTACGACCTGCGGCCGTCTGGTAAAGCTGCTGCGCGACGCAGGCGCGGCTGAGGTTCACATGAGAATTTCGGCACCTCCGTTCCGTCATCCCTGCTTCTTCGGCACGGATATTCCGGAGCGCAACCAGCTGCTCGCACACAACCGCACGGTTGAGGAAATGCGCGAGATCATAGGCGTGGATTCGCTCGGCTTCCTGTCGCTCGAGGCCTGCCGCAAGATTGCAGTCGGCTGCAAGCTGGGCTTCTGCGATGCATGCTTCTCCGGCGAGTACCCGATCCCGGTACCCGAGCAGGTGGATAAGAACATGTTCGAGATCGAGATTCCGCTCCCCTCTAACAAAGACTAACTTTTGAATTGAGAATGGAAAATGGAGAATGGAGAATGACGGTTACGCGCATAGCGCGTCAATTTAATCCGGCGCTCTGCGCCGAACCACAATTCTCAATTCTCCATTATCAATTTTCCATTTTTCTCGTTCATACGATAAATGAAAGTGAGATGTAAAACATGAGTGTAAGCCGTTCTGAAAGCTACAAGGCTGCCGGCGTTGACGTTACCGCAGGCTATGAAGCGGTCAAGCTGATGAAGCCGATGGTAGAAAGCACCTTTACCAAGGGCGTTATGGGTACGCTCGGCGGCTTCGGCGGCCTGTTCCGTCCGGATTTCAATGGCATGAAGGATCCGATCCTCGTTTCCGGTACGGATGGCGTCGGCACCAAGCTCAAGCTGGCGTTCCTGATGGACAAGCACGACACCGTTGGCATCGACTGCGTTGCCATGTGCGTAAACGATATCGCCTGCTGCGGTGCACAGCCGCTGTTCTTCCTCGACTATGTTGCAGTCGGCAAGAACCACCCGGAGAAGATCGCACAGATGGTTTCCGGTATCGCAGAGGGCTGCCGTCAGGCAGGCTGCGCGCTGATTGGCGGCGAGACCGCTGAAATGCCGGGCTTCTATCCGGAAAACGAGTACGATATGGCCGGCTTCTCTGTCGGCATGGTCGATAAGGAAAAGATGATCGACGGCACCGGCATCAAGGCCGGCGACGCGCTGATCGGTGTTGCCTCCTCCGGCGTACACTCCAACGGCTATTCTCTGGTTCGCAAGACGCTCGGCATCAACGAGAAGTCTGTCCGCCGCTACATCGACGAATTCGGCAAGACCCTCGGCGAAGAGCTGCTGACCCCGACCAAGATCTACGTTAAGGCGATCCAGTCCCTGATGGGCAAGGTTGAGGTCAAGGGCATCAGCCACATCACCGGCGGCGGCTTCTATGAAAACGTACCGCGCATGCTGCCGGCAGGCATCGTTGCCAAGATTGAGAAGGCTGCTATGCCGGTTCCGCCGGTATTCGACCTGATCGCAAAGACCGGCAAGATTCCGGAGCGCGACATGTACAACACCTTCAACATGGGCGCCGGTCTGGTTCTGGCCGTTGCCGCTGAGGACGCTTCCCGCGCGGTTGCAGCAATTTCCGCTGCAGGCGAGCAGGCTTATGTGATCGGCGAGTGCGTAAACGGCGCTGAAAAGGGCGTAGAGCTGGTATAATCTATCCCGTTTTGTAGGGCGGGGTGCCCTCACCCCGCTGCTTCTAACGATAAGCAGATAATTTATAACGGCGGGGTGAGGGCACCCCGCCCTACGGAGAAGAAGATGCTGTTTTCAGCATACTTCGATTTTCGGAGAAAAATAAATGACAAAAATTGCAGTTTTGGTTTCGGGCGGCGGCACGAACCTGCAGGCGCTCATTGACGCACAGCAGGCGGGCAAGATCGAAAACGGACAGATTTCGCTCGTTATTTCGTCCAACCCGAAGGCGTATGCACTCGAGCGTGCCGCAAAAGCGGCTATTCCCTCCAAGGTGCTGCGCCGCAAGGACTTTTCCGACGCGGAAGAGTACGGCAAGGCGCTTACCGCTCTGCTGGAGAACGCAGACATCGGTCTGATCGTGCTCGCAGGCTTCATGACCGTCCTGCCGGACAGCTTCTGCCGCCATTTTGAAAACCGCATTATCAACGTACATCCCTCGCTCATCCCCTCCTTCTGTGGAGAGGGCTTCTACGGTCTGCGCGTGCATGAAGCCGCGCTGGCAAAAGGGGTAAAGGTTACCGGTGCGACCGTACATTTTGTATCCGAAGTGGTAGACGGCGGCGCAATCATCGCGCAGAAGGCCGTTGAAGTAGAGGATGGCGACACACCGGAGACCTTGCAGAAGCGCGTCATGCAGAACGCAGAGTGGATTCTTCTGCCGCAGGCAGTATCCGACTTCTGCGCAGGCAGACTGCGCGTGGACGGTGCTATCGTCCATAAAAACTGAACAGGAGTAACAGCATTATGAGCAAGAATGTTTTTGACATCAGCCAGGAGCTGATGAGCAACGCATATCCCGGCCGCGGCATCATTCTCGGCCGCACCCCGGATAATAAAAAGAATGTTATCGCCTACTTCATCATGGGCCGCTCGGAGAACAGCCGCAACCGCGTGTTCACCGAAACCGAGGACGGTATCCGCACCGAGGCATTTGACCCGTCCAAGATGGTCGATCCCTCGCTGATCATCTATCATCCGGTGCGCCTGTACAACGGCACGCTGGTCGTTACCAACGGCGACCAGACTGATACCATCGTGGACTATCTCAAGCAGGGCAAGAGCTACTTCGAAGCGCTCCGTACCCGCGAGTTTGAGCCGGACGCGCCCAACTACACCTCCCGCATTTCGGGCGTTGTCAATCCGGACGGCTCCTACAGCCTGTCCATCCTCAAGAACTTCACCTCGGACCGCACCGCCAACAAGCGTTTCTTCTATGAGTACGATAAGCCGGTTGCCGGTCTGGGACACTTCATCCATACCTATCAGTGCGACGGCGATCCGCTGCCGCCGTTCCGCGGCGAGCCCAAGTGCATCCGCATCGAGCTGCCCATCCGCGAGTTCACCAACCTGCTCTGGAACAGCCTGAACGAGCAGAACAAGGTTTCGCTGTTCGTGCGCTACGTCGATCTGGAGACCGGCGAAGTTGAGCAGGAAATCCGCAACAAGAACGCAGAATAACTGCGACCTGATGAGCAGAAAGGACTATTTATGAAAGAATTAGCCTTAAAGTACGGCTGCAATCCGAACCAGAAGCCGGCCCGCATTTTTATGACCGAGGGCGAGCTTCCGATCGAGGTACTCAACGGCAAGCCGGGTTATATCAACTTCTGTGACGCATTCAACTCTTGGCAGCTCGTCCGTGCGCTGAAAAAGGCGACCGGCCTGCCCGCAGCTGCGTCCTTCAAGCACGTTTCTCCGGCCGGTGCCGCTCTCGGCAAGCCGCTGACCGATATTGAGAAGCAGATGTACTTTGTTGACACCGACAAGGAGCTGTCTCCCATCGCATGTGCGTACATCCGCGCACGCGGCGCTGACCGTCTGTGCTCCTACGGCGACTGGGCGGCTCTGTCCGACACTTGCGACGCAGACACCGCTTCCTACCTTGCACACGAGGTTTCCGACGGCATCATCGCGCCGGACTTCACCGCTGAGGCCCTCGAGATCCTCAAGACCAAGCGCAAGGGCGGCTACAACGTTGTCAAGATCGACCCGAACTATGAGCCGAAGCCGATCGAGCAGCGCGATATTTTCGGCATCCGCTTTGAGCAGGGCTACAACAACTACGAAATCAACGAGAGCCTGCTCACCAACATCGTTACCGAGAACAAGAATCTGCCGGAGAGCGCAAAGCACGACATGATCCTTGCGCTCATCACGCTCAAGTACACGCAGTCCAACTCGGTCTGCTACGTCAAGGACGGCATGACCATCGGTGTCGGCGCAGGTCAGCAGAGCCGCATCCACTGCACCCGTCTGGCTGGCAACAAGGCCGACAACTGGTTCGTTCGTCAGCATCCGAAGGTTCTCGGTCTGCAGTTCGTTGACGGCATCCGCCGCCCGGACCGCGACAACGCAATCGACGTTTACACCTCGGACGAGTATGAGGACGTACTGGCTGAAGGCGTATGGCAGAAGACCTTCAAGGTAAAGCCGGAGGTGCTCACCGCCGAGGAAAAGAAGGAGTGGATCGCCAAGAACACCGGCGTAACCGTTGGTTCGGACGCATTCTTCCCGTTTGGCGACAATGTAGAACGCGCACGCAAGTCCGGCGTGGAGTACATCGTACAGCCGGGCGGCTCCATCCGCGATGACAATGTTATCGAGACCGCGAACAAGTACGGCATCACGATGGCGTTCACCGGCATGCGTCTGTTCCATCACTAATGAAACTGCTGAAAGGCTATTATGCCTACTTAGCCGTATCCGGCGGACTGCTGCTCGGTCTGGCCGCGCAGAACAACTGGGCACTGCAGATGCTGGCGTTCGCGCTGGTGTCTGCCGGTGCGCTGTCCGTGCAGAATGTGTCCCGCTGGTACATGCGCGCAAGCATTGCCGCGGACGTGACGATGGCGTTCAAGCTCATCCTCGGTCCAGCAGTCATCCCGCCCGGCCTGCTGCGGATTGTGCTGCAGTATGCGGCACTCGTGCCGCTGCTGCTCACCGGCTGCATGCTGCTGATGGGTGTCAAAGACCAGATGCACAAGATCGACCGCAGCACCCTGCCCGAATGGGTTTTGCTGGTGGTCTGGAGCACAGGCTGCATCCTTACACTGCTCATCGCGCCCGGCTGGCTGAATGACTATCTGGCGCCGCTGGCGGCAAAGGCGGCAAACACGCTCCTGCCGGTCGGCTATGTTGCACTTATTGTAGAAATGTTCCGCGCACAGCGTGTGTATTTACAAACGGAGGAACAATAAATGAAAGTTTTGGTTATCGGCGGCGGCGGCCGTGAGCACGCCATCGTCCATACATTGAAGAAGAGCCCCAAGGTGGACCACATCTGGTGTGCGCCGGGCAACGGCGGCATTGCCGCTGAGGCAGAGTGCGTTGCCATCAAGGCAACCGACATCGACGGCATGGTTGCTTTCGCCAAGGAGCACAAGCCGGATCTCGTTATGGTAGCACCGGACGACCCGCTTGCACTCGGCATGGTAGACGCACTCGAGACCGCAGGCATCCGTGCCTTCGGTCCGCGCAAGAACGCTGCCATCATCGAGGGCAGCAAGTCCTTTGCGAAGGATTTAATGCAGAAATACAACATCCCGACCGCGGGCTACGCTGTTTTTGAGAACTCCGCAGACGCGATCGAGTACATCAAGAAGAACGGTGCGCCGATTGTTGTCAAGGCGGACGGTCTTGCACTCGGCAAGGGCGTTACCGTTGCTATGACCGAGGAAGAAGCCATCGAGGCAGTCAAGGACGCGATCGACGGCGGTGCATTCGGCGGTGCCGGTGCGCGTGTCGTTATCGAGGAGTTCCTGACCGGTCCGGAGGTTTCCGTGCTCGCCTTCGTAGACGGCAAGCACCTCAAGACCATGCCGTCCGCACAGGATCACAAGCGTGCCTACGACCATGACGAAGGCCCGAACACCGGCGGTATGGGCGCATTCTCGCCGTCCCGCTTCTATACCGACGACATTGCCGCCGAGTGCATGGAGACCATCTTCAAGCCGACCGTCGCGGCCATGGAGAAGGAAGGCCGTCCGTTCAAGGGCGTGCTGTATTTCGGCCTGATGCTGACCCCGAAGGGCCCGCGCGTTATCGAGTACAACGCTCGTTTCGGCGACCCGGAGACGCAGGCTGTCCTGTCCCGACTGGACACCGACCTGTTCGACATCTTCAATGCCGTTATCGACGAAAAGCTCGAGGATATCGACATCAAGTGGGCGGACAATGCCGCCTGCTGCGTCTGCATGGCGTCCGGCGGCTATCCGAAGGCCTACGAAAAGGGCAAGGAGATCACCGGTCTGGACGATGTGACCGACTCGTTCGTATTCCACGCCGGCACCGCCGTCAAGGACGGCAAGCTGGTAACGAACGGCGGCCGCGTGCTCGGCGTAACGGCTACCGCACCGACCCTTGACGAAGCCATCCAGAAGGCTTATGCCGATGTGAAGAAAATTCACTTCGATAAGGCGCATTACCGCACCGATATCGGCGTAAAGTAATATTTTACGTTTATTGTAGGGCGGGCTGACCCCAGCCCGCCGTCGTTCGCGTCAGCAGTTGACGAAAACGGCGGTGCGGGGTCACCCCGCCCTACATTCTGCGTTAATGGAAGAAAGGAAAAAAGAATGAAAATCGAACAGCAAAATCAGATTTTGGGCTGCATGAACGATGTTCTCAACCAGAACGGCTTCCGTGCGGAGATCATGCAGAAGGACGGCGCACCGACCATTCTGCGCTGCGAGGCGATGCGTCAGGGCAAGGTTGCCAAGGACGTTGTGATCGAAGCCTGCTTCATCCCGATGCAGCTGCCCGCAGAGGACATGGGTCTGCTGCAGTTCTTCGTCACTCTGTTTCAGGGTGCACCGGAAAACAACAAGGTGCAGCTCCGCCATGCGTGCGACTACTGCAACAACTTCTGTGCGCTCGGCTCGTTCGGCTTCTTTGAGGAGGCCGGTCAGATTTACCTCAAGCACAACACATTGGTAGACGGCTCTCTCGAGCTCGAGAAAATCATTCCGTTTGTGGCGGACAACATTTCCGTGCTCATCGCGGCAGTCTCCCGCTTCATCGACGGTCTGGCGCAGATTGCCTACGCAGGCATGACGCTCGACGCTGTTATTGAGCAGGATTTGTTCCCGAAGCTCGGCTAATTGCAAACAAGAAAACACCGCAGAGTCTTGCTCTGCGGCGAGGCTGTCGCGGAACTACAGTTCCGCCAACAAGCAGGAACGGACCGTAGGCCGTTCCAAAGTCGTCCGAAAATTCCTATATAGAAACTTTCTCCCTCCAGAAGTCAAAAAAGCGTGATACATGCTCCCGCTTTTTTGGCATTTGCAATGCAAATGCTATTTGACACGCGCTATCGCGCTAATTGGTTGAAATCACAAAATTATAAATTTATCGTCGAAAAACACCGCAGAGCAAAGCTCTGCGGTGTTTTCTTTTTCCGAGAAAGCGGTTAAAAATCTCTTCACTCTTCTTCCGAATCGGTGCCGATATCCAGAACCTTCTGCGTTTCGCTCTCGCTGAGCTCGGTAACGCCCTTCAGCTTGCGGCGGATAGCGCGCGTGCGCGTACCGACCAGCTTATCCAGTTCACGGCTCGCCTGATCAAGTCGGTTCTGCGTCTGCGTCAGGCAGGCTTCAAACTTATCAAACTCGGTCTTGACTGCGCCGAGCACGCTCCAGACCTCACCCGAGCGCTTCTGAATCGCAATCGTGCGGAACGACATCTGCAGACTGTTCAGCAGCGCCGCCATCGTGCTCGGACCTGCCAGATTAACATGATAGTCCCGCTGCAGAATCTCCACCATGCCGCGGCTGACGGCTTCGGCATACAGTCCCTCGAACGGCAGGAACATGATGCCGAACTCGGTCGTATGCGGCGGCGCAAGGTACTTATCATGAATGTCCTTCGCCTCGGATTTGAGGGTGGCGATCAGTTGCTTGACGCATGCGTCAATCTGCTCGCGCGAGCCTTCCTCATATGCGTCACGGAGCGCCCCGTAGGTGTCTCCCGGGAACTTGGAGTCAATCGGCAGCCAGACAAAGCTGCCGTCCTCAACGGGCAGCTTGACCGCGTACTCGACTACATTGCGGCTGTTCGGCACGGTCGCCACGTTGGTCTCGTACTGCTCGGGCGCGAGAATATCCTCGAGGATCGCACCCAGCTGAATCTCGCCCACAATGCCGCGGGTCTTGACATTGGTGAGCACCTTCTTCAAATCACCGACACCCTGTGCCAGCGTCTGCATCTCACCGAGGCCCTTGTAAACCTGCTCCAAGCGCTCGTTGACCAGCTTAAACGACTCGTTCATGCGCTCAGACAGCGTTTTCTGCAGCTTTTCGTCTACAATCTGGCGCATATCGTCCAGCTTTTTGTTGTTGTCCTCCTGCATGGCACGCAGATTTTTATCCACCGTAACGCGGATATTCTCCAAATCCTGCTTGGTCTCACCCGTGAAGGTGTGCAGATTTTTATCTACCGTTTCGCGGATAGTTTCCAAATCCTGTTTGGTTTCGCCGGTGAACGTGTGCAGATTCTTGTCCATCGTGCTGCGGATAGTTTCCAGATTCTGTTTTGTCTCACCCGTGAAGGTGTGCAGGTTTTTATCCACGGTTTCGCGGATATTAGTCAGATTCTGCGTTGTTTCCGCCGTAAAACCCTGCAGACGCGTCTCAAACCGGCCGAGCTGATCGGTCAGACCGCTCATTTTGTCTCCAAGGCTCTTGTCCATCGCGGAAAGCTGATTGCTCTGCGCTTCCCGGCCTTCGCGCAGGTTTTGCGTCACGAGCGTGCCGAGCGCAGTAATGGATGCGGTTGGGTCAATCTGCTGCGGAAGCTCCGGCTTTTCCGGCTTGCGGGTCAGCAGAACGATGACCAGTCCCAGCAGGATTACCACCAGAACCAGGGTTATAATGGGTATGTATTGCATAATTTCTCCTTTTACAGCACTTTCAGTTCTTTTGCGATGCGCTGCATCTCCTGATCGGTCTCCGCAATAACATCCGCACACTTCTTCAAATCATCGGACATATGCTCCGGAATCTCCACATCGGATTTATAGCGCAGCTGGTGCTCCAGGCTGGCCCAGAAATCCATCGCCATCGTGCGAATCTGCAGCTCGATGCGTACCGGCTGCGTGCGTTCCGCGAGGAAAATCGGCACCTCGAGGATCAGATGCAGGCTGCGGTAGCCGTTCGGCTTGGGATTGGCAATGTAGTCTTTCTTCTCGATCAGCGTCAAGTCGTCCTGCCGCATGAGCATGTCCGCTACCGTGTAAATATCCTCGATAAACGGACAGATCACGCGGATACCGCCAATATCATTCAGATTGTCTATCATGGACTGCAGCGTGATCGGAAATCCGCGCCGCTTGAGCTTGCCGATAATGCTGCGCGGACTTTTGATGCGGCTCTTGATGGCATCGATCGGGCTTGGCTTGCCCGAAATACGCGACTCGTCGCTCAGAATATCCAGCTTGGTTTTGATCTCGCGGATGCCGGATTCGTACAGCATCATCATCTGCTGCATTTGCATCGCGGATTCGATCAGCAGTTCCTCGTCGTGCTGCGACAGCCGGTCAATCGCGAAAAAGTCAGCCAGTTCCATAGTTTTTCCCTCCTTGGGTCACTCTCTTCTGCGGTTATTATACCACATTCGGCGATTGGGTACAATCCGCAGACGTCCCCCCTTTTGTGGGCTATCCGGCATCTGCCGATGAAGTGTCCGCTGTGCGGCAAATTTTCGGCGGCGCGTATATTTTCCGCAGCAGCCGACCATACTGTCAGCAACGGAGGTAAAGGGACATGAAGCAATATCAATCCAAACACACCGCGGCGCTCTCTACCCGCGGATTCTACACCATTCTTTCGCTGTGTGCGCTCATCATCGCCGCATCCGCATGGGTGATCTGGGGCAATGCACACCGGCAGAACGCGGTCGAGCCGGACACCGGCATGCCTATCATCGCACCGGCCGACTCGACCGCCGAAGCACCGACCGAACCGGCCACCGTTCCGCAGCAGGAGCAGGAACCCGAGTCAGTGATCGAGGAACAGCCGGTCGCGGCGGCAGAGCCGGAACCGGCGGTGACGGTCAGCGCACCCGTGTATGTGCGGCCGGTGTCCGGAGCCGTGCTGACTCCATTTTCGGGTGACACGCTGCTGTTCCAGCCGACCATGGGTGACTGGCGTGTTCATGCCGGCACAGACTTCTCTGCCGAAGCCGGCGAAACCGTGCTCGCACTGACCGACGGCACTGTACAGCAGATTGCCGAGGACGGTCTGTACGGCACCTGCGTGACACTGACGCACAATAACGGCCTGACCTCGTCGTACTGCGGCATGGACGATGTACGCGTGCAGGAAGGGCAGGTTGTCTCCGCCGGTGAGGCGCTCGGCGTGTGCGCGGACAGCATTCCCGCAGAATCCGCACTCGGCACCCATGTGCATGTGCAGGTGACGCAGAATGACGCGCCGATTTATGTACTCACGCTGCTCGATGAAGATGAGCCGGAGTAAATTGACACAGACTGTGCGTCCTCTGCTCCTTCACAAATATTTAAGGCAATACCGCATAATTGAACAAGAGCGATTTGCGAGCAAATTTTGCGTGCTGACAAGGCGCGGTTTTGCGGTAATACTTGATGTATTACCGTGAAATCGCAACAAAGTCAGGACATAAAATTTCCGCAAAGCGCCGCAGCTTTAATTGTGCGGTGTTGCCTTAAGAAATCTTTCATCATTTTGTGCAGGAATCGGCGAAAAAATTGCGGTACAATAATACCGTAAAAAGAAAACTTTCCCGCAGGAGGAACAGGCTGTGAAACAGAATAATTTGACGAAAAACAGGCTTTGGGCATGGCTGCACCGCCTGATGGGGTTGTGCTTTGGGCCGATTGAACAAAGCAAGAATCGCATTTAGCCGCTTGCGAAGCGAGGGAAATTGCGCTGACGCCGCGCGGGCGCACAAGAGGGTGGACAACCTACGGTTTTCCACCCTCTTGTGAATCTCCCCTTTTCCCTTAGATAGCTTGGCGCAGATTACCCACATGTGACCGCTTCGAAATAAGGGAACGGCAGAGGTTTTTTACTACCGTGTCTTTCTCAACATATTCGCAGTGTCAGACAGCGTACTACTACACATACGGGCTACTCTGCGCAGGTGCGGCATGACAGTGCCGCACAATTCTTTAGCGCGTTATAATAGACAGGGCCTACGAAGATAAATGGTACCAAACGCCTAATCCGTAGGTGCTGTCTATAATCTCCGACTAACGAATTGCGCGACACTGTTATGTCGCGCCTGCTTAGACTTTCCGTTATGTGTAGCAGCACGCTGTCTGTGAACTGCGAATATTTCACGAAACAAACGTAACGGTAACCCGACTGCCGTTCCCCTTTTCGAAGCGGTCACCGCTCTCCGATTTGCATCAGACTATCTAATAAGGGAAAGGCAGGAGTTCAAAGAGGAAGGAAAACCGCAGGTTGTCCTTCCTTTTTGCCCCCGCGGCGGGCGCCGCGAATCCCCGCGCTCCGCAGAGCGCAACTCCCCCCGCTGGGTCAGTGCAGCGAAAAAAGGCTGCCGCTCGGAAAGGCACAGCACCAACGTGCCTCGTGTGCCCCAGATAGTCAGTGCAGGAAAAATAAAAGGACGTACCATGAAAGTACGTCCTTTCCCTTATTCTGCTTCCTGCAGATAATAGCCGATGCCTCGCTCGGAGATCAGCTCGGCCTTCGATCCGACCGCACGCAGCTTGCGGCGCACAAGTGTCAGATAAACCTCGATGTTATTGTAGGTCGCGTCCCTGCCTGCTCCCCAGACCTTCTGGTGCAGCATTTCACGCGGCAGCACCTGTCCCGGTTCCCGCAGGAACATCTCTACAAGCTGCAGCTCCTTGCCGGACAGACGGACTTCGCCGTCATTGCTCGACAGCACACAGCGGCCGCGGTCAAGCGTCAGGTCGCCGGCGGTCAGGATTTCACTCTGCATCATTCTCGGCCGACGTGCCAGTGCATTGACATGCGCCAGAATCTCATCGCTCTGGCACGGACGCATGAGTACATTGTCCGCACCCGCATTCAGAATACGGATACGCGCCCGCGCGGTCGTGTGACCTGCCATGACGAGCAACGGTGTCATATCACCGCTTTCTCGCAGAGAGCGCACCGCATCGACGGTCTTCTCATCCAGCTTAGTGGCATTGTACACGATTACATCATATATATTCTCCGAAATATCAAGCGTGTCGCTCTCCGGCTGCTGATCATACAGAATATGTTCATGCTTGAAGGTGGCGAACAGGCGCTCGTCCTGCTCTGCATTGATTAGCAAAATACGCATGAGAACATCTCCTCCTATCGGTGTAACCATTGTGCCGAACTTGTGTGGATTTTTTGTGTATAGCTTATGGATAAATTGTTAAATTGATTCTTTTTCATCAAGCTGCCGTCAAGCGATACGGCAACCCATTTTCAACATTCACGGAATATAAAAGGGAGAAAACAACGTTTTCTCCCTTTTTCGCAATTTACAGAACAATAAGCTGCTTGGACGCATCGGTCAAATCAATGCAGCCGTCCTCAATGACGTACAGCATATCCTCAATACGCACGCCAAACTTGCCCGGCAGATAAATACCCGGCTCTGCGGTGACGATACTGCCTGCCGGCAGCGGCGCTTCTCCGCGCGGAGAGGCAACCGGAGCCTCGTGGATCTCCAGTCCTACACCGTGGCCGAAGCCGTGGCCGAAGGCATCACCGTAGCCTGCCGCCTCGATAATCTTACGGCCTGCTGCGTCAACGTCCCGACCGGTCACACCGGCCTTGCAGGCAGCAATGCCTGCAAGCTGTGCGTTCAGCACCGTGTCGTACACGGTCTGCATCTCGTCGGTGACATGGCCGACCGCGACCGTGCGCGTCATATCCGAGCAGTAGCCGTCATAAATACAGCCGAAGTCCATCGTCACGAAATCGCCCGCTTGGATGGTCTTTTCACCCGGTACGCCATGCGGCTTGGAGCTGTTCGCGCCCGAAACGACGATCGGATCGAACGACATGTTCTCCGCGCCATAGTGTAGCATGAGGTAGGTCAGCCGTGCCGCGATCTCCTTCTCGGTCACGCCGACCTTGATGTCGTTCAGTACCTCCTCGAGCGCCTGCTCCGCGATTCGCTGTGCCGCGACGATCTTCTCAACCTCGTCCTCTTCCTTGCACATGCGCAGCTGCTCCACACCGTCCTCGAGACGGACGGCTGTCGCGTGCAGCGCCGTGCCCCAGGACATGAACTCCGCATAGGTAAGCGTTTTGTCCTCAAGAGCGACCTTTTTCGCGCCGTCCTCGTCAAGCAGCTCATTGATAAGCGCAGAATAGCTCTGGCCCGCCTTGATCTCGCGCACCTCGAAGTCCTTGATGGCCGCGTGTGCCGCTTCGACATAACGGAAATCCGTGAAGAATACCGCCTGTTTAGCCGACAGGTACACCGCGCCTGCCGTCGAGTGAAAGCCCGTGGCGTAGCGGCGGCTGATCTCGCTGGTCAGCACCAGCGCGTCATACGGCTGCTCGAGCAGCATGGCACGCAGTTCGTTTCTTTTCATGGTAATCGCCTCTTAAATATTAGCCGATGATGGATTTTACCGCATCCACGGCGAGCAGATAGCTGTGCTTGCCGAAGCCTGCAATGACGCCCGCACACACCGGTCCGATGACCGACTTGTGGCGGAATTCCTCGCGCGCATGCACGTTGGACATATGTACCTCCACGCAGGGCAGGCGCACAGCCGCAATCGCATCGCGGATGGCGTAGCTGTAGTGCGTGTACGCACCGGCGTTCATGATGATCGCATCGCAGTCCTCACGAGCCGCGTGAATGCGGTCGATCAGCGCACCCTCGGAGTTGGATTGAAACACCGCGCATTCCATCCCCAGCCGTTCGCACTTCTGTACAACCTCCGCGTTGATGGATGCCAGCGTGTTCGAACCATAAATGCCCGGCTCGCGCTGACCGGTCAGGTTCAGGTTGGGACCGTGGATCAGTAATACCTTTTTCATGGTGATACCCCCCGTTTTCTTTTGTTATCGTCTTTGATGGAAGCCTATTTTTCTTTTAATCAGTAATTACACATTGAGAATTTCTAATTTGTCCATGAAGCACTGCTTCATGGCTAAAGCGTCCTCCGCCTGCGTTCCGGCGGATTCGCAGATAAACGTCGGTGCGTAGCCGCGTGCGGCGGTTTCCTCAGCGACCGGCGTGAAATCCGGACCGTATACCGTATCCGCGAACGTCAAATGGCGCACCTCGCCCTTATCGTTATACTCGATATGAGAGAAGTGGGCGTGCAGCTTGGCGGTACGCTCGTGACCGATGGTATTTTCCATCAGATCGAACAGCGCTCTCACTTCCTCTCGGGTGTTCATATGGCCGCCCGTGCGGCAGTTGAGATGACCGAAGTCGATGCACGGCAGCAGGCGGTCATCGGCAGCCACCAGCTCACAGACCTCCTCGGCAGTGCCGAGCACGCTCTTTTTGCCCATGGTTTCCAGGCAGACCGCGCAGCCGGTCAGGTGAGCCTCATCCAGCGCACGCAGGATGTTTTTTACGTTTTCGTGCGAGTTGCGCATGGCGCGGTCACGGGTCAGCTTGCCCTGACCGCCGCAGTGCACGACCATACGCGTTGCGCCAAGCGGCACAGCCAGCCGCGCGGTCTCCAGCACATAACCGACATTTTTCTCCATGCGCTCGCTCTCCTCGGACGAGAGATTGATGAAATACGGCGCATGAACGCTCATCTGAATGCCGTGCTGCTTGGCTGCCGCACCGATTTTGAGGGCGGTCTCCTCGCCGCAGCGCACGCCGCGTCCGCACTGATACTCAAACGCGGTCAATCCCATCTGTGCGAGCCATGCAGGCGCATCCTCGCTCTTCTTGAAGCCTGCGGCGGCAAACGACTCCGAGTTGCCCGCAGGACCGAATTTCGGCTCAGCCATGATGTGCTCTCGCCTCCATTCTGCGCCGTCCGCGCGCGATAAAGCCGCGCTCAAGCTGATAGCGCACATTGATCCAGAAAAACCGGCGGTCGAGCGTTTCGACGTAGCAGGTCAGCGCGCCTGCGCGGTTGCCGCCGAACACGTCGGTGAAAATCTGGTCGCCGATAACGGCAATCTCGCGCATGGACAGGCCAAGCCGATTTGCCGCCTTGCGGAAGCCGCGCGAAAACGGCTTTCCGGCATGGCTGATATAACCCACACCGAGCGGCTCGCAGAACTTTCCTACCCGCTCGGGATGGTTGTTGGAGAACACCAGCACAGCGATGCCGGCATCCTTCAGCCGATCGACAAAGGTGTGCAGCGTATCGGGCGGCAGAGCAGCCTTGTGGGATGCCATTGTGCCATCCAGATCGACCAGCACGCCGCGTACGCCGTGGGCAGTCAGCACCTCCGGCGTAATATCGTAAATCGAATCAAATACATAATCGGGAATCAGTTTGCTCATTCATACACTCCTGTTAATACCCGTATTCTAATTTAGCGTAATGCTACATATAGTGTAATGGAATTTATTCAAAAAGTCCAGAAAAGATAATTTTATCGCAAAGGAGTCGATCCATGATGGTCTACACGAAAAACCTTATTCTGGTATGCACCGGACGCGACACGACGAAAGCCGCTTCGCTCGGCATGCCGGTTTTGCAGCTTTGCCTTGGCATTTCGCAGTCCGGGGCGCTGCAGCGGCTCAAGGTGTCCGCGGTGCAGCGACACTGCCTGCTCGGCGTGACCGACCCGCCGCAGGCTATCAACTTCTGCAGCGCCGAGCGCATTGCCGCCGATCTGGTTTTCGAGGCGCGGCGCACGGAAGCGCCCGGCGTATTCGCGGATTTTGAGCACGACACGCCGCTGAACCGCCGCCTGCTGGCCGCATTCGACGAAGCACTGTACGATGCGGATATTCCGCTGTATGTGCCGCTCGAGTGCGGACGCACGCTGTCGCACGCGATACTCACGGTCTCCACCGCGATTTCGGGCGGCAGTCTGACCGAGTACATTTCCTCCCTGCAGGGCATTTACAGCGCTGCGCGGATTGCCGCGTTTCTGCAGCCGGTTTCGCAGGATTTCACCCTGCCGTCACCCACGCCGAACGGCATTTCACTCAGTGCCGCAGCAAGAGCCGCGCTGCTCGCGCAGACCGGCGCGCAGCCGTTCTTTTCGCGCGAGCTGTGCGCGAAATACTTCACCTACATGGATGCAGACGGACAGGCACACTTTGTCCTGTACGACGATGATTCCACGCTGGCAGCCAAGCTGGCGCAGCTGGCGGGCTGCGGCGTGCAGAACGTGTTCGCGCTGTTTCCGGATGCGGCAGGGCTGCTGAAGCCGCAGACGTAAGGCAGCACTGCACAATTAAGACTACGGCGCTTTGCGGAAATTTTGTATCCTGACTTTATAACGGTTCCTTGTGCAGGCTCCGGTCGCGCTGCCGCTGATTCTACGGTAATACATCAAGTATTACCGCAAAGCCGCGCCTCGTCAGTGCACAAAATCCACTCACAAATCGCTCTTGTTTAATCATGCAGTATTGCTTTAATCCGTCGTGATATGCGCGGTCGCGGCGCGTGTCAGCTTGATGAGATCCGCCGGTGCACATTCGATCTGGAAGCCAATCTTGCCCGCAGAGACCATCACGGTCGGAACATTGTTCACGCTCTCGTCAAACACGGTCGGGAACGCCTTTTTCATGCCGACCGGCGAGCAGCCACCGCGTACATAGCCGGTAAGTCCCAACAGTTCCTTGACATGCACCATCTCGACCGACTTTTCGCCTGCCGCCTTGGCTGCTTTTTTCAGGTCAAGCTCCTTTGCGACCGGAATAACGAATACATGAAAGCCGCCCGATTTGCCTCGTGCAACCAGCGTCTTGAATACCTGATCGGGGTTCTGACCGAGCAGTTCCGCAACCGAAACACCGTCTACGGCGTCCTTGCCGTGCGGATATTCGTGCGGCTTATAGGCGATCTTGTGCTGCTCGAGCACACGCATTACATTTGTTTTATCCGAAGCCATATTGTTCGCTCCTATCTGCAATTTATACAAATATTATAGACTTCACTTGTGCGATATGCAAGGGAATATCGGAATTGAAAATTGAGAATGAAGAATGGAAAATTATCGCGGCGGTTGAATCAATACGTCGTTTGTAAATTCATTTGCACTCGTATACCTCGTAGGGGCGAACAGTGTTCGCCCAAGTCATCGTTAAATGAGTGCGGGAACACACTGTGCTCCCCTGCGGAGTAGATAGTACAGACATTGGACAACTGCGGTACCCATTTTACCCGCCATTCATTCTCAATTCAAAAAGGGAACCGAAATCGGTTCCCTTTTTGCTTACTGCTGCGGATTTTTCTTATGGAAGTTAAACTTGGGCAGCTTGATTTTCTTAAACAGGCCGGAAAGGCGGGAAGCGACGCTGTCGGTCAGCGAATAGTAAACCGGGGTGATAAACAGCGTTGCGATGGTGGAGATAACCATACCGGTCATCATAACAACACCCATCGGCTTCATCATCTCGGAGCCTTCGCCGCTGGAGCATACCATCGGCACAAGGCCGAGGATAGTGGTCATAGCGGTCATCAGCACCGGACGGACACGGCGCGGACATGCGTTCAGGATAGCCGTATTCTTATCCTCACCGCGCTGACGGCGCTGCAGGGTATAGTCGATCAGCACGATGGACGAGTTGACGACTGTACCGGCCAGAATGATAACACCGAGCAGTGCGACCATGGAAACATGATTTCCGGTCGGCCACAGCAGGATCATCGAGCCAAGCAGACCGATCGGCAGGATCAGCATGATTGCAATCGGCAGCGAGAACGAGTTGAACTGCGTTGCCAGAATGAAATATACCAGCAGGATTGCCACCGCAAGGGCCAGCATCAGCGTACCGGTGGTCTCTGCGATCTGCGAAGCAGCGGTATCGCCTTCGCCGACCTCTACGCCGTCCGGCAGCTCGTACTTGGCAACAATGTCGTCAACAGCCGCCTTAATGGCATTGCTGTCACCGGATTCGCTTTCACCGGTGATGGTAACGGTCTCCTTCTGGTTCTTGCGCACGATGGACTGCGGGCTGAGCTCGGTGTAGACATCCGCCACCATGGACAGCGGTACGGTGCCGCCGGTCATAGTCGGAATTTGCATGGAGCGCAGTGCGTCCAGACTGGTTGCTACATCCTCGTCACCGGCAACGGTAACGTCGTATTCCTCACCGTTCATGCGGAGCGTGGTTGCGGTCGAGCCGGTCAGCTCACCACGAACCAGACCGCCAATGGTAGCCGCATTCAGACCGAAGCGAGACGCATTCTCGCGGTTGATCTTAACGGCAACACGCGGGGTCTGCTCGCCTGCCGAGGATTCCACGTTGATAGCATCCGGCAAGGCGCTGATCTGGTTTGCCAGATCGCCTGCCGTCTCAGCCAGCTGGTCGTAGTCATCGCCGGTCAGCTCAACGCTGATGTCCGAATCCGTGGACATCGACATGGTGCTGCTGGTCGAAACCGTCAGTTCACAGCCTGCAATATCCTGCAGGTCATGGCGCAGCTGCTTGGCGATATCCGCTGACGAGCGGTCACGCTGATCGAGATCTACCAGTGAAATGGTAACGCTTGCGCCCGAGGACGAGGACATGATCGAGGTCGAAGAACCGGTCGAGTAGTAGATCTGCTCCAGCTCCGGGATGGTATCAACTGCGATGGCCGCAATGCGGTCCTCGATGGCGGCAGTGTCCTCCATAGTCGAACCGTTCGGCATGGAAACCGTAACACTCACCTCACCCTCATCCATCTCCGGGATGAGCTCCATGCCCGCCTGGCTGACGCTGAGCACGCTGACAATACAGATGACAACGGTCAGCGCGACGCCTGCCCAGCGGTGGGTGATCAGGAAATTCAGCGAACTGCGGTATGCACGCGACAGCGGCTTTTCGGTGATCGGCGTTGCGCCCGAGCCCTGCGGCTTGATGCTCTGCTGCTTGGTGCCGCCGAGCAGGAAATAGCACAGCAGCGGCACGAGCGTGATGGAAATGATCAGCGAGCTGAGCAGCAGCGCTACGATGGTGATACAGAATTCCTTGAACATCATGCCGGCCATGCCGCCGGAGAGTGCGATCGGCAGGAATACGGCGACCGTGGTCAGCGTGGAGGCGATAACTGCACCGATGACCTCGCCGGTGCCCTTGGTGCAGGCCTCCAGACGGTCGTAGCCGTCCGCTCGATAGGTAAAGATGTTCTCCAGAACAACGATCGAGTTATCCACGATCATACCTACGCCGAGCGTGATACCGCCGAGCGACATCATGTTCAGCGTAATGCCCAGCACGTTCATAATCAGGAACGTAAACAGGATACAGCACGGCATTGCGATGGTAACAGCCATGGTCGCGCCGAAGTCGCGCAGGAAAAGGAACAGCACGATTGCGGCGAACAGCACGCCCATCCAGATGTTCTGAATAGCGTTATCAACCGTCATGTTGATATAGTCGGACTGATCCATAACGATATTCCACTGCAGGGAATCGTTGCTCTTAAGCAGGGAGTCAAACTCAGCCTTGGCCAGCTCGGCAATCTGCACGGTGTTCGAGCCAGACTGCTTGTTGACCGACAGGATGATACATTCCTCACCGTCAACCTTGGAGATGGCGTCCTGATCCTTCGGCTGCATGGAAACATCCGCAATCTGGCTCAGACGGACCGTGCCGCCTGCCGGAAGCGAGATCAGAGCGTTCTTAACATCATCAATGGACGAATACTCGCCGTCCGTGCGGACAGCCAGCGTCTGCGAACCGTTATCCAGATCGCCGCCCGGAATGGCGATGTTGTCCGCGCCGAGCTGCTGACCGATGGACGAAATGGTCAGGTTATAACCCTTCAGGCGGGAGGCGTCCGTGTGGACTGCGATCTCCTGCTCGTAGCCGCCCGAAATATCAACAGACGCTACGCCGTCCAGACGCTCAAGCGCCGGCTGAATCTCGTCCTCGGCGATGGACTGCAGAGAGGCCAGATCGTTGCCACGCAGCGCCACCGAAACGACCGGCATGGAGTCAATATCAATCGACATAACGGTCGGGTCGGATGCGTCATCCGGCAGCTGGCTCTTTACCTGTGCAACCTTGTCGCGCAGGTCGGTCATTGCCTGATCCATATCGGTATCATTCGTAAACCGGATGACCAGCATAGCCATATTCTCGGACGAGGTGGACTGGAGCGTATCCAGACCGGACAGACCCGCTACCGCACCCTCGAGTTTTTTGGTTACCTGCTGCTCGATATCCTCCGGACCGGCACCCGGGTAAGTAGCGTAAACAACCGCTGCCGGAACCTCCATGGACGGCATGAGCGCCAGCGGCAGGTTCTGGAAGCTGTAAAAACCAAACACAACGACCAGTATGTACAGCAGGATGGTCATTACATGGTGTTTGATAAAGGTTTGTGCGAATTTCATGCGCGCTTAGCCCTCCCCGCCGTCTGCGGCGTCCGAGGTAACGACATGCACGGCTGCACCGTCCGACAGATAGGACTGACCCTTGGTAACAACCCGGTCGCCCGCCTTGAGGCCGGAAACGATCTCGGTCGAATCCTTGGTAACCAGTCCGGTAGTGACGGTAACGCGGGTTGCGGCAGTTCCGTCCGCATTTACGGTGAACACATACTGCTCGTTGTTGTTGCCGGTCAGGATGGACTCGGTCGGCACGGAAATCGTGCTTGCGCGGCGGTCGGTATAGAAGGTGACGGTAGCAAACGCGCCGATCGGCGGCTTGGTGCCGGACGGCAGAGAAACCGAAACGTCATACAGATTGGTCTGTGCATTGGCAGCCGCCGGCAGCGTGCTGACCGTACCGTTCATCGACTCCTTGGAGACAGCGGAAACCGTGACGCTTGCGGTATCGCCGACCTTGATGCCGGTGAATACGTCCTCAGCGACAGAAACCTGCACCTCAACCGCACCGTTCTCGGCAATGACCACGCTCGGCTGCGCCGAGGATGCCATGCCGCCGCGGTCTACGTTTACAGCCGTAACCGTACCCGAGCACGGAGCGGTTACCGTGCCAAGGCTTGCCTGCTTGTTGATCTGGTCCATAGATGCCTGAATCTGCGCCAGAGACGCGGACTGCTGGGCCTCAGCCTGCGCGACACCCGCCTGCGCCTGCGTCAGTGCCTGCTTGGCCTTGGTCAGATCCTGCTCGGCAGCCGCACCGGCTTCGAGCAGTGCTTCCGTGTTGCTGACCGCCAGTTCCGCCTGCTCCACACCGACCTTTGCCGATTCAATCGCACGGTCGGTCGCGGTCTTTGTGGCGCTGTAGGATTGCTGCAGCGAGCTCATCGTCGAGGTAACCGTCGAGGTATCCACCGTAAACAGGGTCTGACCCTTGGATACGGTGTCGCCTTCGCTGACGTTCAGCGTCTGCACCTGACCTGCCAGCAGTGGGAACACCTGCACCTCATTGACGGCGGCAATCTTGCCATTCAGCGTGTACTCCGAGCTCATCGCACCCGAGGTAACATCGGTTACCTCAACCGCAGTGCTGTTTGAACTTTCCTCCTCGGTTTCCTCTTCCTTGCCGCAGCCTGCACACAGTACCATCGCACCGGCCAGCAGCGCCGCAAGGATTCGTTTGCTATTGCTCATCGGGGTCCTCCAATTCATTATATATATCTGCTATATTCGCAAAAACGGTCAGCTTATCAAGTTGTTGCCGTAATTACACCGCGTTTTGCCCACTGATAGGTGTTGTAAGCGGTCAGCAGATCAATACGCGCTGCAACCTCGGTCTCCTGTGCGGTGGTGAAGGTATCAAGCGCATCCGTGTACGCCATCTTGGAGATCATGCCGCGCGTGTACTGCACCTGGCTTACCGTAAACGTCTTTTTCGCCTGTGCGAGATCGGCATCCGCCGCAGCAAGTGCGGTCTGCTTCTCCTGCAGGTCGGTATACAGCTTGCGGAAGGAAGCGGTCGTGCTCTCCTTCTGTGCGTCGCGGTCGATCTTGGCTGCCTGATAAGCATACAGCGTGTTGGTCTTATTGTTCTCGTAATCGTCGGACGCGGTCTGCATTGCGTACTCCTTGGAGTAGATCGCGTAGCTGTTCTTGAGCGCCTCGGCAAGATCCTTGTTATAATCAATGGAGGTGACCTGCTCGGCGGTTACGACCGGAAGATCGCTCGTTTCGATCTGCGTACCGGTGGTATAGCCGCACTGGATAGCGAGCGTGTTGGTCAGCGCCTCTACCTGCGTGGTCAGCGAAGCCTTGCCGGCAACGGCGCTCTCTCGCTGCGCCTGCAGGCTCTTGAGCGTGTTTACACCGGTCATACCCAGCTTTACCTGCTTCTGCACAGTCGCAATGTTGCGGTCGAGCTGCTGAATGCTGCGGTTTGTCTGGTTGAGCGTATACTTCATGCCGCGCAGAGAAATGTACGTGTTTTCCGCACTCAGGCAGATTTCATCGGCTGCATTCTGCATCTGACGGCGGGTGTTATCAACCGTTTTCTCCTGATCTTCCTCGGCGTCGTCCTCGTCGTCGTCGAGGTTCTTGTACGATGCTTCGGCGGCTGCCAGGTTGCGCTGCAGAATGGAAATCTGGCTCTCAAGCGTCTTGCGCAGACCGGCGTTCTCCTTGTCGGTTCCCAGTTCCTTCAGCGTTTTCTGCAGTTCCTTGATCTGCTTCCGGTAGGACGAAATCTGCTCGGAAAGCTGGAAATAGCTTTCCATGTACCGGTCGCTGACATCGGTCTTTTCCGCGCTGAGCACGGTGTTGTTGTTCGCCTTGATGGTGACGTTGTTCTGGCGGACGGTCTCCTCCAGCTTGTCAAACGTCAGCTTGACCGGCGCCGTCGGCTGGGTCTGGGTGGTGCCGGTGGTGTTCGTCGCGGTCTTGGTATCGGCGGCAAATGCCGGTACGACCATGCCGCACAGCAGAGCAGCAGAAAGACCAGCTGCAATGGTTCGTTTCATTATAATATATACTCCTCTCTTATGCGGCTGCGGTGGTGATAAGTACGCCTTCCTTGGCCCATTCGTACTGGTTATATGCAGTATACAGCGACAGATACGCGCTTTCCACATTCAGCTTTGCGGTCGTTACGGCATCCTGCGCCTGCTGATACGCCAGCTTAGAGATGATGCCCTTCCTGTACTTCACGGTCGCGGTTTTCAGGTCAAGCTCCGCCTGTGACTGTGCGGTTCGCTTGGCTGCCAGAGTCGTCCGGCAGTCCTTGACGGTCTTGTAGGTGCTGTCGAATGCAGCCACTACCGACTCCTTGGCCGCCGCCAGTGCGTCCTCAGCGGACTTGACCGCCTCGGCGGTACCGCTGATGTTCTTGTCGTACGAGTTGTACGCGCTGCGCACAGCATCCTGCTTCTGCCAGATGAGGAAGCTGTTCTTCTGCGCCTGCTCCAAATCCTTCTGATAGGACATCTTATCCAGATTGCCCTCGTACAGCGTCTCAAAGTCGGCCGGCATCACGATGGTGTTCGCGTCCAGACCGCACATCAACGCAACGCTCGAACCGAGGTTTTCGCGGGTGGTCTCCAGTGTGTCGATGGACTGCGCCAGCTTGTCGCGCTGATTCTGCACCGTGTCAAGCTGCAGCTGCCCAATCATGCCGAGTTTTCTCTGAGTTTTCAGCACAGCCAGATTGCGGTCCAGCTGTTTCAGCGTTACCTGCAGGTTTTCCTTGGTGTAGCCCAGATTTTTAATGGTAATCAGCATGGTCTGTGCACCGAGCGCCAGCTGACCGGAGACATTTTTCGCCTGCTTGCGCAGCGTGTACGCCGCGTCATCCAGCTGGGACAGCATGGCCATTGCCTGCTGCATGCCGCTGACGGCATTCTGATTCAGGCTGATCTGGTAATCCTTTAATACCTGCAGCTGTGCTTCGTAGGTTTTGTACAGATCAGGCTGCTGTGTCTTGTTGATTTTCTTCATCGCATCTTCCATGCTGATGATAAGATCGGTGTAAATCTGACTTTCGCTCTGACCTGCCGAGCCTGTCGAGCCACTCGACGCATACGAGCTACTGTCCAGCGAAGCTGCCGTTTTATTCAGCATTTTCACCGTGTTATTGTCACTCTCCACCGTACGCTTGACGCCCAGCAGACCCATTTTCTTGACGGTATACGCCGCCGGTTTGCTCTGCGCGGTGCTCGTCCCGGTCTGCGGCGCTGCCGGTTGTCCGGTGCTTACCGCGCCTGCAGGCCATACAAATCCGGCGCACAGCACCAGAGACAGCAGTGTGCGCTTCCAGTTTGCTTTCATATAGGCTCCTTTCTCACAACAATTCCCTTGTGATAATGCTGGTGTGAATGTATTCGATGCTCTGCCGCGGCGATTCTCCGGTACGCAGTGTATGCGCCAGCACTTCGATCGCGCGCGTCGTCTGCGCCGAAAAATCCTGATCGACGATGAAATCCAGCCGTCCGTCCTCCAAATACTGGCGCGCATGCGGCGTCAGATCGTGACAGACAACGTGAATGCGCCGATTGGGCTTTGCGCGCTCGAGCGCGTCCATACAGCCGCGCACGGACTCGTTTGCCATATAAATACCGCGCAGACGCGGGTTCTGCCGCACCTGCTGCAGTACGCCGTCGTAGGTCAGCTCGTACTGCTCGACACTCTCGATGACGTTTACGTTTACGTTATCATCAAAAATCTCGTGCAGGCGGTCAAGGAAGCCGCGCACACGCAGTCCGTGCGCCGTGAATTCACGGTTGCCGGTAACGACGAGCACATCCTGTCCCTCAACGTACGGTGCAAGCAGTCCGGCGGCAATCCGGCCGGATTTGACCATGTTCTGTCCGATATGATACAGGCGGCGGCTCTGCCGCACATCCGAGTCGCAGGTAACGACCGGAATGCCGATTGCGACCAGCCGGTCGATTTCCTCACTCATCGCTACCGTGTCCGGCGCGGTGACAATGAGACCGTCAATGCCGCGCTCCTCCATGCGTCCGATGGCCTCGAAATACGCACGGTGCGAGCGGTTTTTCAGCTCCTCCACCAGCACATTTACATCATTTAATCCGCGGTTGTGTACAGCCACGCGAATGCCCTCGCGCATCCGGCGGATGAAAAACGCATCCCAGCTCGGCAGGATTACGCCGATGCGGAACGCGCCGTGTCCCGCACGGGCGGCCTGCCGCTGCGACGGCGTTTTGTAGCCGTATTCGCTGATTATTTTCTGCACGCGCTCCCGCACTTCCGGCGCTACATTCGGTCGGCCGTTTACAACTCGGTCCACTGTTCCACGCGATACGCCGCACTGCTCTGCGATCCACTGTGCAGTTACCTTCATAAGATATTCTCCTTTTCAGGCATCCATGTATCCTCTTTTATCCCTAAAAGACACATTTTTGCCACAATACGTTCATATTTTATCATAGTGCAGTAAAGCGCACAAGCGTTTCACCGCATTTTAGACACCAACGTGCAATGTGTTGCATTTTCCTGTGCATTTTCTATTTTAGCACAATGCACGGATATTTTGCACGATTTTTTTGCGCTCCGCTTTGCTATTTTTCACCAAACAGAAGCCCCAAAATTGGGCGGTGCGCTGAAAAATACGCTGCACCCTTGAAGCACACCCGCAAGTGGTTTATAATAGAATCACCTTATATAAAAGGAGAGAATTCCAATGGGCATTTTGAAAATTGGCGTTGTAGGCTGCGGCCGAATCGGCAAGCTGCACATCAACAACCTGATCAACTCCGTACCGGGCGTTCAGGT
>QEKJ01000022.1 GCA_003096535.1 Agathobaculum butyriciproducens
TACACCTGTTCCCATTCCGAACACAGTAGTTAAGCTCGTTTACGGTGACAATACTTGGCTGGCGACGGCCCGGGAAGATAACTCAACGCCTACACTTTAGCAGCAACGAAAGTTGCTGCTTTTTCTTTTTTATTCTAAAAAAACAACGAGTTTTTGCTTGTGGGGAAGAAAAAGCGAAAGCGTCGATTGGAGTACGAGAGAAGCCTTCTGATATAATGAGAAAGCGACGCCAGCCGTTTGCGGTTGGCGTCGCTTTTATGCGCCTTTAGGCGCTGCTATACCTTAGTTGGGTTGTTATGCATATCTGAGGAGGGGCTAAGTAAATAAGAAAGCTATGGGCGCGGTACGCTGCGCTGAACGCGTCTATCGCCGTTCTGAGAAGGAGCCGCTTCCGGACGACTTTGGAACGCGTGGGGCGTTCCTGCTTGCCGGCGGGACTGTTGTCCCGCCGGCAGTCGCAAACAGGAGGGATTTATGCCAGTCTGGAGAATACCATAACAGCAATTCCCAGTACGACGAGAATAACACCGGTCGCACGGTTAAGCGTTTTCGGTGCCGCCTTATTGGCAAAAACCGCTGCGATACGAGCCCAGACAAGCGTGAAAATCACGCAAAGCACCCACACAAGCGGATCCGGCATGCCGCCGATGGCGAAGTGCGAGACTGCACCGGTCAGCGCGGTGAACGTCATGATAAATACGCTGGTGCCGACTGCGGTTTTCAGTTCGTAGCCGAGCACGGAGGTCAAAATCAACAGCATCATCATGCCGCCGCCGGCACCGACAAAACCGCAGATAAACCCGATCAGCACACCGCAGACGATGGACTGCACAGCACGCCTGTGCGCAGATACGCCCATCATTGCCTCTTTGGTGGTCATAACCGGACGGACGATGAATTTTACGCCGAGCAGGAAGGTCATAAACACGGAAAAGCTGCCCATTGTCCGAGAGGGCAGCAGGCTGGCGATGTAACTGCCGACCACGGTGAACGTAAGCACGCTGACCATCATCAGCAGGCCGTTTTTCACATCGAGATTTTTGTTTTTACCGTAGGTGTAGGCGGACACAGCGCTCGCCAGTACGTCGGACGACAGGGCAATGCCGACCGCCATGTACGGGTCCATGTGCAGGAAGGTGATGAGCATGGGGCTGATGACGGCGGCAGCACTCATGCCCGCAAAGCCGGTGCCGAGTCCGGCACCCATGCCTGCGAAAAACGTAACAATAACCGTGAAAAGCAGGGTCATATCAGTGTACCTCCTGCAGAATTTCATCTAAATTGTGATTGATAACTGCGGCCGCATCGGCAAACGCCTGCCGCTGTCTTTCGCTCATGCCGGAGAGCAGCCGCGCGGCAAACTGTGCCTGCAGCGCGCGTCCCTTGTCGATGATCGGCTGCGCCTGCTTGGTGCACAGCAGACGGGTCTTGCGGCGGTCACCGGGCACGGGTTCACGGTGCAGATAGCCTTCCTCGACCAGTCGGTTGACGTTGACCGACACAAGATTCGCCTTGATCTTGCGCAGTTCTACAATGTCGCTTGCTGTGTCGCATTCCGGATTGTTAGCGAGGAACAGCAGGATGTCAAACGCAGTCTGCGGCAGGTTCAGCTCGCGGCACAGCGAGTGACACAGCGCACTGTATGCCAGATCGGTCTTGTGCGCAAATTCCATGTATGGATTCATGAAAACACCTCTTCAAAAATAGATAGTCTAAATTTGAAGTAATTATAACATGGGACAGCGAATGTGTCAATCACATATCAGCAGAAACAAAAAGAAATAAAAAATACCCTTATTCCGAAGAATAAGGGTATTTCTATTCACTGTATTACGCCAGTGGGCAACAATTACTTGTTGTCAACCTCTGCCATGTGCTCGATGAGCATCAGCAGCTTGTTGGAGTAGCCCCACTCGTTGTCGTACCAGGAAACAACCTTTACGAAGGTGTCGGTCAGGTAAACGCCAGCGTTAGCGTCGAAAATGGAGGTGCGCTCGTCGCCCAGGAAGTCAGAAGATACAACAGCATCCTCGGTGTAGCCCAGAACGCCCTTCAGGCCGCCCTCAGACAGCGGCTTCTCGGAAGCAGCCTTCATAGCAGCGCAGATGTCTTCCTTGGTAGCCGGCTTAGCCAGGTTAGCAGTCAGGTCAACAACGGAAACGTCCAGGGTCGGTACACGCATGGAGATACCGGTCAGCTTGCCGTTCAGCTTCGGGTAAACCTTGCCTACAGCCTTTGCAGCGCCAGTGGTGGACGGGATGATGTTGCCGCAAGCAGCACGGCCGCCACGCCAGTCCTTCTTGGACGGGCCGTCAACAACCTTCTGAGTGCCGGTTGCAGAGTGTACGGTGGTCATCAGGCCCTCGGTGATGCCGAATGCCTCGTCCAGTACCTTAGCGATCGGAGCCAGGCAGTTGGTGGTGCAGGATGCGTTGGATACGAAGGTCATATCCTTGGTGTAAGTGTTCTGGTTAACGCCCATTACGAACATCGGGGTGTCGTCCTTGGACGGAGCAGACATGATAACCTTCTTAGCACCGCCATCGATGTGAGCCTGTGCCTTCTCCTTGGTCAGGAATACGCCGGTAGACTCTACAACGTAGTCAGCGCCAACCTTGCCCCACGGAATGTTCTTCGGGTCCATCTCTGCAAAGAACTGAACCTTCTTGCCATCAACGGTGATGGAGTTGTCATCATACTCGATGGTGCCGTCGTAACGACCGTGCATGGTGTCATACTTGAGCATGTATGCCATGTAGTCCGGAGTCATGAACGGATCGTTTACCGCTACGAACTCAATGTTCGGGTTCTTCAGACCAGCGCGGAAAACCATACGGCCGATACGGCCAAAGCCATTGATACCTACTTTGATACCCATTTTACAGTGTTCCTCCTAAATGTTTTGATGAAGTTCTCTGTTGATGTTATTATTATACACTAAATGCGCAGTTTGCCGCAAGGTGTAATATTTGTGATTTTCTTGTCATTCTGCCTTGCATTTTTGTATAATTTTCTTTGCAATGACAGTAGCGGCAGTGGTATAATAAACACATCGTACAAAATATGGGGATTCGGTTTGTATAATCCCCCGATTTTCGGGATGAGAAAAGCACAGCGCGCGCCGTGCTGTTTTTTCACATCCTCGAAGACAGAGATTAGTATGCCAAATACCGCGCAGCATATACCGGACGCAGGAAAACATGATCGAGAATGACAGCAGCTTTCCCACAGTACAAAGGTAAAATTACACGGTGTTTTGGGAGGATAATGATGGAAGACGCATTTTTTTCGCAGCTGGACGGCAACGCAGTCCGCGAGCTGCTGCTGCGCACCGAGCTGCGGCATGCGGCGCTGTTCGCAGTGAGCGATACGCTGCGTATCGAGCGGTGCAGCGACGCGGCACAGCAGCTTTCCGGTCTGCACCCGATGGAGGAGCTGGATCCGTTCCTGAGCGGCAGCACGCGGAATATACTGCTCCGGTGCATAAATACACAGTCTGCCTGCACCGCAGAGGAGGACATCGACGGAACGGTCTACACGGTCGAGATGATCCCGCACCGCGGCGGTGCACTGCTGGCGTATCTGCGGCGCGACCGTGCCGCCTATGACGGCAGCCTGCGGGTCATTCAGGACAAAAGCTCGCGTTATCTGGGCGCTTTGATGGCCGAGGCCGAGCAGGTGGAGGATCCTGCATTGGCAGACGGGCTGCGGCGGCAGTGTATGCGGCTGTACCGGCTGCTGACGCACTCGGATTTACTGCACGATCCGCTGCTGACCGAGCAGCTTTCTCTGCGGCGCTGCGACCTGTCAGCGCTCTGCCGCGATGCCGTACAGCAGGCTGAGACGCATGCGCCTGTGGGCAGTGCAAAATTCATCGTACAGGTGCCGGAGCACGCAGACGCGCTCATTGACACGAGACTGGTGCGTACGGCAATCTATAACCTGCTGACAAACGCGCTGCGCGTAACACCGGAGGACGGTGAAATCACGGTTTCGCTGACCGATACGCGGGATTTTGTGACGATTGCGGTTGCCGATACCGGTCCGGGACTGGATCCGGCGAAGTTCGATGACCTGCTTTCCGGCTGGCGGCGCACCACCTCGATGGACGATTACCGGGCGCTCATGCGCGGCGGCACACCGCTTGGTCTTGGCCTGCCGCTCGTGGGTCAAATTGCGCAGGCGCACGGCGGACGGCTGCTGCTCACACAGAGAGAGGGCGGCGGCAGCGTGCTGCACCTGTGTCTGGCGCATTTGCCGCATACGCTCGAGGATGACCTGTTCCGTGCACCGACTATCATCGAGGACGGCTATACCGTCGAAGAAATTGAATTTTCCATCATGGAATGAAATAAAACAGCCTCAGAGGCGTGCAAAAATCACGCTCTGAGGCTGTTCTCTTATGTGTTGTCGGGAGAGGTGTACGAACCGCGGTAGACCTTAATGGACTCCGGCAGCCAATGCCCGTCCACAGGTTTCTGAATCTCGGTAATGGTGTATGCCAAACCGCGGTATTTGGCGTATACGATGGAGGTTTCGCCGTCGTACACGGCGATTTTCGTACCGTCAGGCATGGTTTTCTGCCGGACAGTGAACGATTCACCATCCAGTGTGCATGTACTGATAAAAAGCAGGCCGCCGGCCGGCATATAGCTGATGTTCAGACTTGCAGCCAGTACGCACAGCAGCGGAACGATCAGCAGGAATGCAATGCGTTTTTTCATAGAGCCGTCACCTCTTTCGCAGAAGCTGTCTCTCGGTATCTGCACTATAGCAGATAAAACGTATTTTTACAATTCGCGTTTTGACTGAAAACTGTGACGTGGAATTGACGTCCCAAAGACATAGCAAAACCACCTGTTATCACTGATAACAGGTGGTTTTGCACATTATTTGATCTGCTGAGACAGGTTGTACAGCACCTGTGCCAGCTCAACCGACTTGATCTGTCCCTTGGGATTGAATGCGCCGTGATTGTCGCCGTTCATCAGCTTGCTGGTCTGACAGAACGCAACGGCATCCTTCGCCCACGGAGCGATCAAAGAAGCATCGGTAAACGCGGTATTCGCACTCGTATCAGTCGAAACCGTAATCTTTCCGGCTTTTTCGAGCAGCGTGATGTAGCGCTGCAGCACTGCCGCGAACTCCTGACGGGAGATGGAGTCATAGGGACGCAGGTAGTGCTGGCTGTCACCGGTCATAATGCCGGATTCAAAGCAGAATGTCATGCCGGGACGATCAGATTCATAAATCTGGTTGTAGTCAGGTGCTTCCTTGATGGCCATGCCTGCATAGGATGCAGTCAGTTCAGGGTCAATGAGCTTTGCGCTGTTATAAATCGCGTTGGCAACCGCATAACGGTTCTCCGCCGGATTGAACCACGGGAAATATTCTTTACCGTCGATATGACCCGCCGGCAGCATGATGTTGTTCTCAATCACATAGCGGACTGCGGGCGTGAACCACGAGTTCTCCGGCAGCTCGTATTTCTGCTCGAACTCGGCATCGGTCAGGTCCTTGTCGTTCCTGGTGTAAAGGTTGTTTTCCTGCTCATCGGCGGTCTGTGTGGCGGATACGGTGGTATCAACGTTATCCGGAAGGTCGGCAGCGAGCGCGGTGGTGCTTATGGAGAGTGCCGTTGCACCGGTGAGGAAAAATGCCATTACCTGTTGAAATTTCATAGAGTGTACCTCCTTGTCTGCGGCAGAGCCGCAAGCCGATAGATGTATGACGTATATCATACTCTGTGACTATTATAGCATGGTCTGGCGGCAATACAAGCGGTGTAACACAGATGTAACGCAAACGACACAAAGTCGTCCGAAAGTTCCGCCCGTTGGTTGAAACTTTCTCCCTCTCAAAGTCAAAAAGTCAGCGCTATCCTTGCGCGGCTTCTTGGCCGCGCTGCGCGGTACACGCCCCGACTTTTGCTCTCATTAAATATTTTTAAGGATAGAGGCCTACGGGCTGGCATTTGCAATGCAAATGCTATTTAACATGCGCTATCGCGCGAAAATGTGTTAGCAACTGCCGTTATCGAAAAAAGAGCGGACCAATCGGTCCGCTCTCAGCGTATTCGCTTAAATGCTTTCGGTGATGATGTCCATAATTTCCTCGCGGGACAGCGTGCGCGGATCGACACGGAACAGGGCACCCATGGTGCTTGCTGCGTTGTCAGCAAGTTCGCCTGCGTCTTCCGGCTTTACGCCGTAGTCGGACAGGCGCAGCTTGTCCACGCCGCACGCCTGCTGCAGCTCAGCCAGCGCAGCGAGAAAATCGCCGTCCGCACGTCCAAGTGCGTGTGCAATGGCCTGCAGGCGGTCAGCCGAGGTGTCCTTGAAGCGGCTCCAGTATGCCTTGGACAGCATGATCAGACCCGCGCCGTGTGGCAGATCGGGATGGAATGCGCTCAGCGCATGCTCGATGGCGTGCTCGCCGCTGCAGCTCGACAGCGTTTCGACAAAACCTGCCAGTGTGTTCGCCAGTGCCACATCCGCGCGCGCATCGGCGTTGCTGCCATCCTTAACAGCCGCTGCCAGCGATTTGCCAATCAGCGTAATTGCCTGCAGCGCGAACATGTCACTCATGGGGCTTGCAGTCTTAGCCAGATAGCCTTCGGCCGCATGGAAGAATGCGTCAAAGCCCTGGTATGCCGTCAGATGCGGCGGAACGGTCATCATAAAGTCCGGATCGACGATCGAAATGGTCGGGAAGCACTTCTCACCGCCGCCGCCGATCTTTTCCTCACCGTTGGTGATAACTGTGAACGGGTCAGCCTCTGTGCCCGTGCCTGCGGTCGTCGGAATGGCAACAATCGGCAGCCCGGCATTGACCATGCGCTTGCCGCCGCCCGTGCCGCCGTGGATGTAGTCCCACCAGTCGCCGTCGTTGGTCGCCATAATGGCAACCGCCTTGGCTGTGTCGATGGACGAGCCGCCGCCGAGACCGACAACAAATGCAATGTTCTGCTCACGGCAGAGCGCAGCGCACTCGCGCACGCCCTCAATCGTCGGGTTCGGCTGTACCTTGTTGTATACCACGGTCGGATGACCGGCTTCCGCCAGCGTATCCGCCACCTGGGCTACATAGCCCAGTTTGGTGGTGGAGGTGCCGCCGGTGATGATCAGACCCGTGCCCTGCGGCAGACGTACCTTGGCCAGACGCTTGACCGATCCGGCACCGAAAAATAAGCGTGTCGGCATGTAAAAGCTAAAGTTTTCCACTATATAGACCTCTTTCAATTAATAATTAGGAATTAGTAGTTAGTAAATTTGTTAGAGTGAAGAGTAAAGAAAATGTAAGGATTTACCTTATTCTCCGCAAGCTTTCAGCAATCTGCTGAGATAGATTGTTTGTGCCACCCATTTCATGATGCTGTGGGCGCACACTGTGCGCCCCTACGGGTACACGGGTGCAAATGAATTTACAAACGGTGCGCCGAGGTCGTACCCCAGGGCACCTTCTCTTGCCCTAACAGGCAATTCACCTTGTCGCACCGTACGGTAAAGATTACTGATAATTGTAACTCGGAGGTGTCATCCGTTATATCCGGACCAGCGAGTTGCGCGCCATACCCGTGCCGCACCCGCGCGGCGTCAGCACAGGGTACGCTCGCTTCGCAAGCCCCAACACTTTTATTATACCAAATTCCACACTTGGAGAAAAGAGCCAAATCACCGAAATGAACGGCTTTTTGTTGTGCAATATGCAGCCTGAAAAGTCGTAAAAAACGCTTGACGTTGTGCAATATTGATGATATTATAATGACACAGAAAAGATAAAGGCAAACACCAAAGGCAAAGTAAAACAGGGGTTTTACTCCAAAAGGCGCAAACCTTCATCTAATCTGAAGGATGTCAATCCGGTTTGATACCCACGAAAGAGGTGAGTCCAATGGTATCAGAAGAGGCATCTTACCAGTTCGCGGGACTCGCCGCGGCGCTGTGACCGAAACGATCAAGGTGATAGCTGAAAAAATGAGCGAGTTCCAATTCCACAATTTGAACCGCCTGAAAAGCGCGATCGGCTTCTAAGCAAAGGTAACAACAACGGTAACTTTGGGGAAGCTATCCTCGTGAATTTAACTATCCGTACATGGCATACTAAGACAGTCAAGCGGATCGAGGCAGCAGGAAAGTAAGGTTCATACATGACAGAACCCTGATATTTGATGCGCCGGCGAACAAAACGAAGTATCTTACGATACCTGCCGGATGCTGCACCAGCCGATGGGCATACTGATGAGTATCTGCAGCATAGACATACCGCATCGGAACGAGATGATATCAAAGTCCGAGTAACATCCGGTTCGACAAGGCAGGCTGTATCACATCTTCCGCCGAGCAGTGACGCATCACCCACTGGAAATAGAGTTCCCGAATGTAGGAAAGGCAACCAAACGGATTATGTAGTTTGTGCAGTAAACGAACCTTAGCCGGGCGGTTCCGCGAACGTAAGATCGAAAGATGCCGAAAAAACAACCGAATACCAATCCAAATGCGATGGGAAATATCCTGTCGGGAAAAGAGGATCTATGGAGATTTGGAAGTAAAAGCCCTCGTTCATGTGTCTGTGAATGAGGGCTTTATTTTGTCCTTTTTGTCAATGGCAAAATAGATAAAATAAACGCTGAAAATCTGTATAACTGCACGAAAACACGGTTTTGGGTAAAGTTGCTTTGACGAAACTGTCAAAACCCTGCTATGATAAAAATGCGATGTAGTGCAATATATAGAGGAGCGATACTTATGAAAATAGACGGAAACGAACTGGCCATCCTGCAGAACGACCTTGATCGCGAGGGCAAGAAGGAAGAAGCGCTCAAGATTAAGCTGGAATTTCTGCGTCAGGTGCGCGAATCCGGTGACCACTGCCCGTGCAAGGAGGCGTGCCGCCATCACGGCAACTGCTTCGAGTGCGTGACTATCCACCGCGGACACCGCGACCATTTGCCGATGTGCCTGTGGGATATGGTAAATGAGCGGCTGGCGGCTCTCAGCCACATGACCGAAGGCACGCTGCGCGCCTACGAGGACCGCAAGGCCGCGGAAGGCACCGAGTGCGGTGACTGTTCCGACTGTCCCGGCTGCGGAGAATAAAAATATAACGGACAAACCAAAGCAGTTTGTCCGTTTTTATCTGCCGATAAGTGCATATGGCGCAAAGCCAATCAATTTGCGCGGCAGCGCGCGTTCCATTCCTCTTGTCGGCTGAAATGACGTTTTGTGACAGTATGAAAAAAGGACTTGAGTGAAAACTCAAGTCCTTCTGTCTGTCGAAAAAGTCGTATAGTCAGCATTTTTCAGCATTTCGCGCGGCAGCGCGCATGAAATAGCATTTGCTCTGCAAATGCTCAAAAAGGGGGAGCATGTATCACCATTTTTGAACTTCTGGAGGGAGAAAGTTTCTGTATAGGAACTTTCGGACGACTTTGGAACGGCCCACGGTCCGTTCCTGCTTGTCGGCGAAACTGTAGTTTCGCGACAGCCTCAAAGGACTTGAGTGAAAACTCAAGTCCTTTTGTGTATTCAGAAAGTATTCTTTACAGCAGCTCGTGCTTAATGCGGTCGAGTGCCTCCGGAGCCTGCTGATCCATCTTCTCCGGGAAGCCGAAGTAGGATACGCAGATGATATTGTCGCCGCCAACCTTCGGTGCGTCCGGCTTCAGCTGCTTGTTTGCGAAGTCCATATCACGCAGGGTCTCGAAGATGCCGTCGAAATCAACCTCGCCTTCACCCATAGCGGTGTGCTGATGGATGGTGTAGTCAGCACGGCCGTGCTGGTTCAGCCAGGGCGGATTTACGATGTAGCGGCAGTCCTTGGTCTGGTTCCAGGTGTCAGCCAGAAGAACGTGGGTCAGCTCATCGCCGGCGTACTTCAGCATGTGGCGAACGTCGCCCTTGCCCTGATCGTAGAAGAAGCCGTGGGATGCGGAGTAAACGTAGCCCAGGTTCTTGGAACGGAAGGACTTAACGATGTCGCAGGCCTCGTCGTTCAGCTCTACGAAGTCATACGGATGGGACTGGCACTCTACGCGGATGCCCTCACGCTCGATGATCGGGAGAAGCTCCTCCATAGACTTGAAGAACATGCCGTTGCAGATCTCCTGCTGGTTCGGGTCGCCGGAGAACTCGGTGTTGATGACCGGTACACCCATGTCAACCGCGATTTCGATCATACGCTTCCAGTTTGCAACTGCGTGCTGGCGCTGCTCCTCGGTCGGGCCGGACCAGCGGTAAACAACGATGAAAGAGGAAATCTCTACACCGGTCTCCTTGAGAGCCTGCTTGTACTCCTGCTGGCACTCCTTGGAGAACAGCGGGTGCTTGTAGAACGGGTTGATGCGCGGATGCGGGGACTGCTCGATGTACTTGTAGCCCCAGTCTGCTACCTTGTGAACATAATCGTTGATGGACATCTGCTTGGCAAGAACGTCAACGTCAAATGCGATTTTCATAAGAATGATCCTCCTTGTCTGTTTGCCATATCAAGGGTGGCTTCCCTGTTTGATGGCTCTATTATAAAGCGTTTCTGCCGTCTTGCCAATGATACAAATTACCCTAAACCTGCGAAATCCTGCTATTCGCTATTGCATCAAACGGATACTTCTGGTAGGATAGAGACAAGGAGAGTGACCGCTATGCTGATTCCCGAATTAGGTGTCCATCAGACCTCGGAACGGTACTTTTTTACGCCGTCTTCGCTTGCAAAGGAGCTTTTTTATTACCCAACGCGGCTCGGACATTACTTCTGCAGCAGCCGGTATTCCTTCAATCATCGGTCGGAAATTGCCTTGCAGGGTGACCACAACCAAAATATCATGCTGTTTTTTGTGCATGATGGCGCAATGGAACTGACGCTGAACGGTACGCCTGCCATCGCCGGCGCCGGACAGATTGTGCTGTTTGACTGCCGTGAGCCATACAGCTATGCCGCCTCGGACGGACTGGAGTTCACCTGGCTGCTGTTCAACGGCCTGAATGCCCGCGCATTCTATCAGAAAATCCTGCAGGCACGCGGCCGCAGGGCATTTTCGCCGGCCGCACCGGCGGAGATTGCGCAAATGCTGGATTCTCTGCGGAGCGCCTGCGCCGAGGACGCGCGGCTGAGCGAGGCACGGTGCTCGCAGCTGATCCACCGACTGCTGTGCCTGCTCTTGCTGGACGAGACCACCGAGAGCACCGCAGGCGGCGATCGTATTGCACAGGCCATCCGCTATATGAACCGGCATTTGTTCGAGCCGATCGGCGTGCAGGACGCGGCAGCAGCCGTCAGCCTGAGTCCATCGCATTTCTCACGGCAGTTCAAGGCGCGGACCGGCTATTCGCCATATGAGTATATCGTGCTGCGCCGCATCGATAAGGCGAAGTATATGCTGGCCTCTACCGAATTGTCGGTCAAGGAAATCGCCTACGCGACCGGCTACAACAGCGAGGAGAATTTCATTCACAGCTTCCGCAAGAACGTTGGCGTTGCACCCGGAATCTTTCGGAAGTATCCGGTCTAACCGCTTGACAAGTGCGAAAAACGCTGATAAAATAAAGCAGTCGAGTAGCAGAAGTGCGTAAATCCAGATGGATTTACGCACTTTTTTCTTTTGTGCAAAAGACAGGTTGTGGCAGCTTTCCGTAAAGACTCCGAAAATCCAATCAGGAGGTTTCGATATGGATCGGGACAAGGCAGAAAAACGAATGGCATCAGCGCCGGTGGGGAAGCTGATGCTGCAAATGGGTACGCCGATGATCCTCTCCATGATGCTTCAGGCGGTCTACAACATCGTGGACAGTTATTTTGTGGCGAACATGGCGGAGAACGGCGAGATTGCAGTCAATGCGCTGACACTGGCATTTCCGGTGCAGATGATGATGGTGGCGGTCGGCATCGGCACAGGCGTGGGCGCAAATGCGCTCATCGCGCGGGCGCTCGGTCAGGGCGACCGAGAAAAGGCGGGTGCGGCAGCAGGCAACGCGCTGAGCCTTATGGGTATCATTTACGTGGTGTGCCTGCTGTTCGGTGCATTCGGTGCGGGCGCGTATATCGGCTCGCAGACGAGTGACCCGACCGCACTGGCGATGGGCAGTCAGTATCTCCGCATCTGCTGCATGGCCTCGTTCGGTATTCTGTTTTTCTCAGTGTTTGAGAAAACCCTGCAGGCGACCGGCCGCTCACTCTATTCCACGATTGCACAGGTGGCAGGCGCACTGACGAACATCGTGCTTGACCCGATTATGATCTACGGTCTGCTCGGCTGTCCGAAACTGGGCGTAGCAGGTGCGGCATGGGCGACCGTGCTCGGTCAGATTGCGTCTCTGGCTCTGGCAGCCGTGTTCCATTTCCACCTGAACAGGGAACTGCCGTTCAGACGCAAGGCTCTGCGCCTGCGCCGCAGTATCGTCGGCGAGATTTACTCCATCGGCGTACCGGCCATCATAGCACAGGGTGCGATGAGCGTGATGAATTATTGTGTTAATCTGATTTTCGGCAGTCTGGACAGTTCGTATGTCACCGCTTATGGCATTGTGTACAAAATTCAGCAGTTTGTTTTGTTCGCGGCATTTGGTCTGCGTGACGCGATTACGCCGATTATGTCGTTCAGCTACGGCATGCAAAACGCGAAACGCATCCGCGAGGGCGTGCGCTGCGGTCTGTTGTATACCAGTGTTCTCATGCTGGTCTGCACTGCGGCTGTAGAAATTCTGGCGCAGCCGCTGGCAGGTATTTTCTCACTGTCCGCAGGCACGATGGGCCTGTGCGTGACCGGTCTGCGCGTGCTGGCGGTCAGTTTCGTGTTCGCAGGTGCAAACATTGCCATACAGGGCGTGTTCCAGGCCACCGAGGGCGGTGTGCAGTCGCTGCTCGTGTCACTGCTGCGTCAGCTGATCTTCGTACTGCCGGCGGCATGGCTGTTCGCGCGCCTGCTGCCGGCCGGCGTGTGGCTGGCGTTCCCCATCGCGGAGGTGCTGACCGCAGTAATCGCCGCCGTGCTGTTGCGGCATACCGCAGGGAAAGGCCGCCTGTCACAGCAGGATCACGCTGCTTCACTGAGCAAGTAAAATTCTGCCTGACAGAATATATGATTTTTTACACAGTTTTTTGTCGCTTCTCATGAATCATCCGACCGAGAGACTCGACACTGTGCACAAGCACAGAGGATATAATCTGTGAATAGTGCCCAAACGACTGAGAAATTGTGCTTATGTTAAGCGAAAAACGCTGAAAAATGAGAAAATCTATAAAAACCTCTTTTCTTTCTGCTGTTTTATGCTATAATGAAACTAACATAAAAGGGCTTCACGAAGTACAATCTCAGGAGGTAGTTATTATGACCAGAGGTATCCGTGTAAAGAATACGGACGACATTCAGAAGATCAACAAGATCGTAACCCGTTACGGTTTTGATATTTGGATTCACGGCAAGAGCGGTATGGTAGACGCAAAGAGCCTGCTCGGTATGTTCCTGCTGTCCCTGAACGAGCCGCTTCAGATCGTTCTCGAGGATGACGTTGATCCGACCGCACTGTTCAAGGATCTTAAGGATTACCTGGAGATCGACGACGAGGACTAATTTCTCTCGTATAACAGCTTTTGCAGTTCAATTTAACATTTTCGAAACGGTGCAGTCTTATTGACTGCACCGTTTCTGTTTTCTTATGCTATACAAGAGATTGAAATGATTTTTCCATTTCCTTTGCGCGGCTCCGGATGCTGTTCATACGGCGTATCCATTCCGGCGGATTACAAAACCCGAAGGGGGAAACTTCTTTACGAAGTTTCCCCTTCGGGTTTCTGTTTTATTTCACTGCAATCAGATGGTGTTGATATCAACCATTTCGCAGTTTTCGATCTTAACATCGCCCTCGAGGCAGCGCAGCAGCGCGGAAACCGTATCCATCGAGGTCAGGCACGGGATTGCACGCTCTACCGCGGTACGGCGGATGTGTACCGAGCCAAGCTCCGGATGACGGCCCTTGACCGAGGTAGCAACAACGTAGTCGATCTTGCCGGACTCGATCAGGTCGATGATGTTCGGGGACGGCTCATCCACATTGCGGATGGAGTTGGTTGCGACCATGTGACGGTTGAGCACGTTTGCGGTGCCGCTGGTAGCGTAAATATCAAAGCCAAGAGCCTCGAAGCGCTCACCGATGCGGATTGCCTCCTGCTTGTCCGAATCACGGACCGAGATCAGGACAGCGCCCTTCTTCTTCATCTGGAAGCCTGCGCCGGTCAGACCCTTGAGCAGTGCCTCACGGAAGGTCTTGGCAACGCCCAGAACCTCGCCGGTGGACTTCATCTCAGGGCCAAGCTGGGTGTCCAGATCACGCAGCTTCTGGAACGAGAATACCGGAACCTTGACCGCATAGTGGTCGCTTTCCGGATGCAGACCGGTGCCGCAGCCCATGTCCTTCAGCTTTTCACCGAACATGCAGCGGGTAGCCAGATCGACCATCGGCACGCCGGTAACCTTAGAGATGTACGGCACGGTACGGGACGAACGCGGGTTTACCTCGATAACGTAGATCTGATCGTTGTACAGAACGAACTGGATGTTGACCAGACCGAGAACAGCGAGGTTCTTTGCCAGAGCCTCGGTGTACTTAACAAGGGTGTCCTTGTGCTTCTGCTCGATATTGATGGACGGATAGATGGAGATGGAGTCGCCGGAGTGAACGCCTGCGCGCTCGAAGTGCTCCATGATACCCGGGATGAGGATGTCGTCGCCGTCACAGATGGCATCGACCTCGATCTCGCGGCCCATCATGTACTTATCGACCAGAACCGGATTCTCGACCTTGTTGCGGGTGATGACTTGCATGAACTCGCGGACATCGGCCTCCTTGTAGGCAATCTCCATGCCCTGACCGCCCAGAACGTAGGACGGACGAACGAGAACCGGATAGCCAAGCTCGTCAGCCGCCTTGACAGCTTCTTCCTCGGTCATAACCGTGTGGCCCGCCGGACGCGGGATACCGCACTTTTCGAGGATAACGTCGAACTTTTCACGGTCCTCAGCGGCGTCGATCGACCATGCCGGCGTACCGAGGATCGGAACACCGAGCTTCTCAAGGTGAGCCGCAAGGTTGATGGCGGTCTGACCGCCGAACTGTACGATAGCGTAATCCGGCTTCTCGGCCTCGACAACGCCGGTAACGTCCTCCGGTGTCAGCGGCTCGAAGTACAGACGGTCTGCGGTGTCAAAGTCAGTGGAAACGGTCTCCGGGTTGTTGTTGATGATAACGGTCTCGCAGCCCAGCTTCTGCAGCGCCCAGACAGCGTGAACCGAGCAGTAGTCGAACTCGATGCCCTGACCGATACGGATCGGACCGGAGCCAAGTACCAGAATCTTTTTCTTGCCGGACGGAGGTGCAACCTCGGTCTCATCATCGTAGGTGGAGTAGTAATACGGGGTCTCTGCCTCGAACTCAGCGGCACAGGTATCAACCATCTTGTATACCGGCAGACGCTTAACGTCCGAAATGTCCTTACCGGACAGCTGCTCGATGGTCTTGTCGAGGAAGCCCATCTTCTTGGCGCGGATATACAGATCGGAGTCGATCTTCTCTGCGGAAGCCAGCTCCTTTTCCATGTCGATGATATTCTGGAACTTATGCAGGAAGAACACGTCCATCGTGGTGATGTCGTGGATTTCTTCAATGGTCATGATGCCGCGGCGCAGAGCCTCGCAGATATGGAACAGACGCTGATCGTCTGTGCGTGCCACGCCCTTCTTAATCTCGGCGTCAGACTGCTTCTGGATGCGCGGCGCGATCATGCTGTCCAGCTTGATCTCACAGCCGCGAACGGCCTTCATCAGCGCGCCCTCAAAGGTGTTGTCGATGGCCATGACCTCACCGGTGGCCTTCATCTGGGTGCCGAGGGTGTTGTCCGCGTAAACGAACTTGTCGAACGGCCAGCGCGGGAACTTGACAACGCAGTAGTCGAGGGTCGGCTCGAAGCACGCCTTGGTCTTGCCGGTAACGGCGTTGGAGATCTCGTCCAGACCGTAGCCGACGGCGATCTTTGCCGTTACCTTTGCAATCGGGTAGCCGGTTGCCTTGGAAGCCAGTGCAGAGGAACGGGAAACACGCGGGTTTACCTCAATTACGGCGTACTCGAAGGATTCCGGGTTGAGCGCGTACTGCACGTTGCAGCCGCCCTCGATGCCCAGCTCGGTGATGATGTTGAGTGCGGAGGTACGGAGCATCTGATATTCCTTGTCGCACAGGGTCTGCGACGGCGCAACTACGACAGAGTCGCCGGTGTGTACGCCGACCGGGTCAACGTTCTCCATGTTACAGATGGTGATGGCGTTGCCCTTGTGGTCGCGCATTACCTCGTACTCGATTTCCTTCCAGCCTGCGATGCACTTCTCGACCAGAATCTCGTCAACACGCGAGTACATGATGCCGGAGGCCGCAATTTCGCGCAGCTGCTCCCAGGTGTAGGCGATGCCGCCGCCGGTGCCGCCGAGCGTGTACGCCGGACGGATGATGACCGGCAGACCGATCTCACGGGTGAAATCAACCGCATCCTCAACCGAGTGAACAACCTTGGAGGCAATGATCGGCTCGCCGATCTTCTCCATGGTGTCCTTGAACATCTGGCGGTCCTCTGCCTTTGCGATGGTGGTCGGATTAGCGCCGAGCAGCTTTACGCCCATTTTATCAAGGAAACCGTTCTCGCACAGCTCCATGGCGAGGTTCAGACCGGTCTGACCGCCGAGGTTGGGCAGCAGAGAGTCCGGATGTTCCTTTTTGATGATCTCCTGAACGGCTTCGACGGTCATCGGCTCGATGTAAACCTTGTCTGCCATGGCCTTGTCGGTCATGATGGTCGCCGGGTTGGAGTTTACCAGAACAACCTCCAGACCCTCCTCGCGCAGTGCGCGGCACGCCTGCGTGCCTGCATAGTCGAACTCGGCAGCCTGACCGATAACGATCGGGCCGGAGCCCAGTACCATTACCTTATGAATATCCTTGCGCAGCGGCATTACTGAGCGCCTCCTTTCGACTTTTCAATATTTTCGATGAACTTATCAAACAGATACGAGGTATCCATCGGGCCGGGGCATACCTCCGGGTGGTACTGAACGGTGAATACCGGACGGCCGATGTGCTCGAGGCCCTCAACGGTGCCGTCGTTCAGATTGACGTAGCGCACGCGGGCGATCTTCGGATCGACCGACTCGCCGACAACGGCATAGCCGTGGTTCTGCGAGGTGATGTAGGTGCGGTCCGCGTCGATGTCCTTTACCGGATGGTTGACACCGCGGTGGCCGTACTTCAGCTTGGTGGTCTTTGCGTCGATAGCCAGTGCCAGCAGCTGGTGACCGAGGCAGATGCCGAAGATCGGCATGTCGGACTTCAGCAGCTCCTTGAGGTTTGCCACGATCTCAACGTTCTCCGCCGGGTCGCCGGGGCCGTTGGACAGCATCACGCCGTCGTACTTGCCGACTACGTCCTCCGGCTTGGTGTATGCCGGAACAACGGTGACTTCGCAGCCGCGCTTGCACAGCTCGCGCTCGATGTTGTACTTTACGCCGTAATCGAACAGGGCAATACGGTACTTGGTCTCACCGTCAGCGGGATAAACGATATTTTCGTCGCAGGTTACGGTCTTAACCGCATCCTTGACAACGTAAGCCTTCATTTCCGCAATGGTCTGCTCATCCGGCTCAAAGCCCTCGGTGTAGATCACGCCGTTCATAACGCCCTCGCCGCGCAGCTTGCGGGTCAGACGGCGGGTGTCGATGCCGGCAAGGCCAACGACCTTCTGAGCCTTGAGGTACTCGTCGAGCGTTACCTTGCAGCGCCAGTTAGACGGGTATTCGCACATCTCGCGCATGATAAAGCCGGAAACCCAGCTTTTGCGGGACTCGTAGTCGTCAAAGTTGATGCCGTAGTTGCCGATGAGCGGGTATGTCATGGTAACGACCTGACCGTAGTAGGACGGGTCGGTCAGAACCTCCTGATAGCCTGCCATGCCGGTGTTGAATACGACCTCACCGATGCTCTGTCCTTCGTAGCCGACTGCGGTACCCTCGAACAGAGTGCCGTCCGCCAGCAGTAAGTATGCTTTTTTCACTATATCCACACGCTCCTAAATGAAATTCGCGGAATTTCTATTGTAATAGAACGCAGCTTGCTGCGTTCATAAAAAGTCGGGACATGTGCCTGACTTTTTATACCTCGACTCAGCGGCCTTGGGCCGCGTCCGGGGGTATCAAAAATCAGTTTCTACCGGAACTGATTTTTGTATATAGGGGGTATTGGATACCCCCTATAATCACTTAATGGCGTTTACGATGTCGTCGCGCATACGGATGGCTTCTGCGCGGGCGGCTTCCTTATAGTCCTCGCCGTTGTTACCGGTTTTCTTCCATGCGCACATGATGCCGCGGGAGGAGTTTACGATCGCACCGAGACCGTCGTCGTTAAACGCATTGGCGATGTCCTTTGCGGTCGCGCCCTGCGCGCCGTAGCCCGGTACGAGGAAGTAGCTCTTCGGTAGCAGCTCACGGATGATCTTCTGCTCCTCGGGATAGGTTGCGCCGACTACGGCACCGATCTGGTTGTAGCCACACGGCGTATCCAGACCCTCGCCCCACTTTGCTACCATCTCCGCCATGCGGGCGTAGAGCGGCTTGCCCTCCATGTCGCGGTTCTGCAGCTCGCCGGAGGACGGGTTAGAGGTCTTGACCAGCATAAACAGGCTCTTCTCGCGATTGCGGCACTCCTTGAGGAACGGCTCTACACCGTCGGTGCCGAGATAGCCGTTTACGGTAACCGAATCGCAGCCGTACGGTGCGATCTCGGTATCGCCGACGCGGGTCTTGCCGAGGTAAGCCTCTGCGTAAGCGGTTGCAGTAGCGCCGATGTCGTTGCGCTTGATATCGCCGATAACGTACATGCCCTTGGCGTGTGCGTAGTCGATGGTCTCCTTGAGCGCCATCGCACCGTAGGAGCCGAGCAGCTCGTAATACGCAGCCTGCGGCTTTACGGCCGGAACAATGTCGCACAGTGCGTCGATCAGGCCGCAGTTGAAGGCTACGACGCTCTCTGCGGCAGCGCGCAGCGTTTCGCCGTGCAGCATCATGTTGCGGCCGGAAATGTGCTGCGGGATGTACTCCAGACGGGCGTCCAGACCGGCTACGGTCGGGTTGCCCTTTTCCTTGATCTTTTCTACTAAGGTTTGGATAGACATTCGGTTCTTCCTTTCTCAGGTGCGATGTTGTTTTACGGATTGCGAGCTTGTATGTTTACACTGTCTTCGCCGTCCACTTCGGTCAGGCGGACAAAAACGCGTTCATCACGCGCGGTAGGCAGGTTTTTGCCGATATAATCCGGCCGCAGCGGCAGTTCGCGGTGACCGCGATCGACCAGCACAGCCAACTGTATGCGCTCGGCGCGTCCTCGGTGAGAGATGGCTTCGATGGCGGCACGCACGGTGCGTCCGGTGTACAGCACATCGTCCACGATGATGACGGTCGCGCCTGCAATACGCGGATCGAGATCGGGCAGAGGAGCGTCCGTGCGCGGCACGTCATCGCGCCACGGTGTAACGTCCAGCTCGAGCACAGGAGGTGCCTTGCCTTCGACCTCGCCCAGCTTGGCAGCAATGCGCTGCGCCAGATAGATACCGCGTGTTTTCACACCGGCGAGCAGCAGGTGCTCCGCGCCCTTGTTTTTCTCTACGATTTCGAACGCAATGCGGGTCAGTGCACGGCGAATGCCATCCTGATCGAGTATGATCTTCGGTTCGGTCAATCTGCCGCCTCCCTTCAAAAATGCAAAAAAATGACTCTCCGCCACAACAATTAGCAGAAAGCCGCACGAATACTACACCTGTCCCCCTTGTCTTACGGCTGACGGCGTATGCACTGTTTTCTGCCTTGCGCGGCTCACGGGCCGCACCTTAAAGGCGGATTGTTAGATATATTATATAATATGAACATGCGATTGTAAATAGTCGATTGTGCCAAACAAGCAATTTTTTGCTGTGTAAAATTTGAGGGACGAGCGGGCATACTGATTCTATAAACTTTATGAAAGGCGGTAGATCTTTTATGCGAATTTCACCTTTTGTTTCCGGCATTGCAACCGGAGCGATGGCAGGCGCGGTGGTTTCGATGGTAGCGGCCGGCGCGATGCTCAATCCGTCGATGCGGCGGAATGCCAAGCACGCGGCGCATAAGGCGGAGCATGCGATGCACAGGGCGGCAGACCGGGTGGAGGATTTCATCGGGTAAAGAGGTTCGCCATTTCTGGGCGAGAGATTTCGCACGCTGCGGCGTGCGGGGAACGTGCGCCGTCCGGCGCGGGAACAAAAAGGGTAGACACCTACGGTTTCTACCCTCTTTGAACACCCGTTTCCCTTGGGGTGTAGCTCGGGTGCAGATGGTAGACTGCGTAAGCGTAGAAAAGGGGAACGGCAGAGGATTTTTTCTTCCGCGTGGTATAACACCGTTTCGCATTTCGGCTGCCGTACTGCTACACAGGCGGTAAAATTAACGCAGGCGCGGCATGACAGTGCCGCGCAACGTTTTTACCTGTGCAGATTATCTAAATCCTGCGGTTGTAGCCAATTTGCACCAGAAAACGGTTTGCGCGGCACTGTCATACTCCAGAGTACCCTCTCTTGCCCTTCAGGCAATTCACCTTGTGCCGCGCCCTGCGTAGAATAGCCGGTATGTGTAGCAGTAAATTATCCGAAATGCGAATGTGAGGATACCACGCGGAAGAAAAAAATCCTCTGCCGGACTCTTTTTCCACGCTTACGCAGTCTACCATCTGCACCCAAGCCCTCTGAAGGAAAGGCAGGAGTTCAAAGAGGAAGGGAAACCATGGGTGTCCCTTCCTTTTTGTCCTCGCGCCGGACGGCGCAACGTCTCGCTGTACCGCGGCGCAACACCTCGCTCAGATAGGCGAACCGCCTGCGCGTTTCGGGCACACCGGACAGCGGGTGTCGAGAAATACTCGCCCAGAGGGAACGTATCGCTTCGCGGGTCGCGTGCCTCGGACAGCGCGTGCCGCTGTTCATGCAATTTCCGTTGGAAAACCCATCAAACAATGCTATACTATAACCACTACACAAAGGAGAACCGTAATTTATGAAAATTCTTATCGTAGTGGATATGCAGAAGGATTTTATCAGCGGCCCTCTCGGTACGGCTGAAGCGCGCGCTATCGTGCCCTATGTGGCAGAGAAGGCAAAAAATACACCGCGTGAGAACCTGTTTGTCACGCTGGACACCCACCAGCCGAACTATATGGAGACAAACGAAGGGCGTCATCTGCCGGTGCCGCACTGCATCGAAGGAACGGAAGGTCATGCACTGGACAATGCCATTGCTGCCGCTGTGGACGGCATTCCGGCGTCCCGCATCATCCGCAAGCCGACGTTCGGCTCGGTGGCCCTGCCGGACATGCTCCGCGCGCTGCCGGAACCGCCGACGGAAATTGAATTTGTCGGCGTATGCACCGGCATTTGCGTGATTTCCAACGCCATGCTGTGCAAGGCGGCATTTCCGGAGGCGAATATTGTGATTGACGCGGCACTCTGCGCGTGCGTCACGCCGGAGTCGCACGATACTGCGCTGAATGCGATGCGTCTGTGCCAGATGGAAATTCTGCATCAGGGTGAGGAGCCGTGGCGCAAATGAGCAGACCCAAGATCAAAATTACGCTGATCGACAGAAAAGGCAAGCACGGCTGTCACCGCGGGCACAAAATCGGCGACAGCTTCGACTTTGACACCGAGCGCGGGCAGCTTTGCCCGATGGCGATGCACGTTGCGTTCCCATATATCGACATTCTGCGTTACGGCGGCCATCTTCCCGGGCAGGAGGACGGCACGGCGGTGTTTTGCTGTCCCGATGTGGACACGATCAACGTATTCCGTATTGAAATGGTAGAATAATCGTAAGACGGAGGGCGAAAAAATATGGATATCAAAAAAGTTACGGGTGTGTATTTCAGTCCGGCAGGAAGCACAAAGACCGTTGTTGAAACAACGGTGGATGAACTGGCGCGTCTGTTTAAGGCAGAGTGCCGGTACATATCACTCAACACGCCGTCTGACCGTGCGCAGGAGTATCAGTTTGCCCCGGATGAGCTGGTCGTATTCGGCTGTCCGGTGTATGCCGGTCGGCTGCCGAACAAGATTTCGCCGGACTTTGCTCGCTGCCTGCACGGTGAGGGTACACCGGCGGTGGTGCTCGTTACCTACGGCGGCAGAGCGTATGACAACGCGCTTGCCGAAATGTGCGAGCTGCTGACAAAAAACAACTTCAAACCGGTGGCAGGCGGTGCTTTTTTGTGCCGGCATGTATTCTCGGACAAGCTGGCGGCAGGCCGTCCGGACGCGGCTGACCTCAGTGAACTGCGTATGCTGGCGCAGGGCGTGGCGCGCAAGCTGAGGAGCAAGGGCGAGTTCAAGGCACTCAAGGTGCCCGGCAATGCAGAGGCGGCTTACTACACGCCGCTCAAGACTGACAAAACGCCCGCAAAGTTCCTCAAGGCCAAGCCGACTACGGCGATGGTGCTGTGCGAGCACTGCGGTCTGTGTGCGAAAATCTGCCCGATGGGTGCGATTGACCCGAACGACCCGTCTCATATTCCGGGTACCTGTATTAAATGCTGTGCCTGCACGACCTACTGCCCGAGCGGTGCAAAGAAATTCGATGATCCGGATTTCCTGTCGCACACCGCTATGCTCGAGAAATTCTGGACCGAATTCCGTCAGGAGAATGCAGTTTTTCTCTAAGGCGTTGCCGTAATGACGGATAATGCGGGGAACGTGTGGTATCCTGTTATCGAAAACAAGATCGAAAAGAGGAAAATCCCCGCCATTGGCGGGGATTTTGTTATATGTTAGCTTTACTTGGATCGAATTGGTCTATTTGCAGAGTGGCGCGCAAGCCCTCGCAAGACCACATATAAGCAGAGGTATCAGTGTATTTACCGTTGACAGGTTCCGCATCGAATACTTGATTATAATATACATGACCATAGTAATTGTCGATTGCATTGATGGCAACATTGCCGCCGGAAGTTTTTTCACCGTCTGTATACGCCTGATATTGCTGTGTATCACGGAAGTATACACCTAAATAGCCGCGTCCGGAGTCATAAATCAGTGCGTGAATTTTGGCATCACTGGTAATGCAGACGAAAAAGCGACCTTTTCCGCCGGTTTGCAGGCTGGGAACCTCGGACAGCTTGGCAATTTGCTCATAACGGCTTTTTGCATCGGAAAGAATACCGATTGTTCCGGGAAACGAGGTTCCGTCTTTGCTTGCAATGGTTTTATAATATGCATTACCGCCATCGCTGGTGCCGAGGATAGGTGAGGTCTTCCAGTTTGTATTCGACCCATAAAGTTCGACCATTTCTGTTTGAATTGCCTCATGCAGCATTCGCGTTTCCGCGATGACCTGATCCTTTTTTGCCTTATCAATATATCCTGTCAGTGCCGGAATGAGCAGCGCCGCGAGGATCGCCAGAATGACCAGCACAACGATGAGCTCCACGAGCGTGAAGCCGCGTTTTTTGTTTTTGGAGTACAGCATTTGGAAAAGTTCCTCCTTCCCGATTGCGGGATAAAGTTCGGTTTTCTTAGTATACTCGAAAATATGCAATAAAGCAAGGAGATAGATACAGATAAAGTGCACAAAAAATAAAGGGTTCCTGCCAAAAACACAAAAAAGAAATTGGTTAAATCGGAGAAAGTGTTTTGTAAAGCCGCAGAAACATTGAGATTTACAGCAGGGTGTGATAAAATAATATCAACCTGATAAAAAAGAATCACCTGCAGAGACAGGCGATGAGCAGGTCCGCACCGCGTATACAGACGCAGGTGCGCGAGCGGCAGATGCCGACGGATTGCAGCCGGTCGGTTAGTGCCGCAGCTTTCGGCAGACGGAAGCAGGAGAGAGAAATGAAGAGAGAGTATTGGGTTACGGAAATGAAGAAATGGGGCATTGAAAATGCAAATCTATGACTGGGTCAGCATAGGCGTATTGTTCGTTCTCGGTATCTTGTTCTATTTCCGACCGGCATGGCTGTTGAGTGAAGACCGGCAGCAGGCCGATGGCGTGGTAAGCAAGGTACGCACTGTCAGCGCGGCTGCGGTGGTATGCGCCATGGTAATGACCGTGATCTGCGTGATCGGATAAAGAAAGAATTGGCTGCAAAAACGCTCCCGTTCGGAAGGTGGATTCCGAGCGGGAGTGTTATTTTTTACGACTTCGATTGCGGTCTGGACAGCAGCGCGAACAGACAGCCGAACACGATCGCGGCGGCAATACCGCCTGCCGCACCGGTCACGCCGCCGGTGAACACGCCGAGCAGACCGCTCTCCGCAACTGCTTTGGCGACGCCTTTCGCCAGCGAGTATCCGAAGCCGAGCAGCGGTACAGTCGCGCCTGCACCTGCGTAGTCCACAACTGCCTGATACCAGCCGAGCCCCTGCAGGATAACGCCGAGCACCACCAGCGAAACGAGAATACGCGCCGGTGTCAGCTTGGTTTTGTCAATCAGCACCTGACACAGCGCACAGATCAGTCCGCCGACCCAGAAAGCGTTCAGGTAGTTCATGCTTCGCTCCTTTCCAGCACGACGGCGTGGCAGATGCCCGCAATCGGCTGTCCCTGCTGCACCGAGGTCGGACTCATCATCGCACCCGTGCCCGCAAACACCAGCCGATGGATTTTGCCGCGATGCATATCGCGCAGCAGCGGTCCGCAGAGAACTGCCGCTGAGCAGCCGCAGCCCGAGCCGCCTGCATGCGCGTCCTGCTCGTCACCGAAAATCAGGCTGCCGCAGTCCGAGTAGACCGGGGACAGGTCGATGCTGTCGCCGCGCAGCAGCGTCAGCAGAAGGTCCGCGCCGATGTGACCGAGGTCGCCGGTAACGATGCAGTCAAAGTCCCGCGGCTGTGCGCCGAGATCCTCCAACAGCGCGGAAAGGGTGTCGGCAGCAGCGGGGGAAGATGGAGTTTTAGGACTATGCGGTCTTTCCGTGCTTTTGAATATAGTCCTGTGCTGCCGCATAGGCATCCGAAAATTTGAATTTTATCGTGATTTTACCGCCTTCGTGTACATAAATCATGTCGATCAGCTCAACAACGACCTCGCGCGTCAGCGTTTGTAGGCTGCGGTATTTGACGAACTGCGACAGGAACGAGTTGGTCTCGTTCACGCCGTTCTGCACCTCGTCGATGCGCGATTGCAGGGACGCAAGGCGCGTGTCCAGCTTGGCCTGCTGCTGCTCGAACTGCTCTTTCAGCCGATGGTATTCCTCGCGGGAGATGTCTCCGGCTTTCCAGTCCGGATACAGGGACAACTTCATCTGCTCGATGCGCTCGCGCTCGGTTTCAAGCTGTGCCCGCTCGGTCTGCAGATGGTCTGCGGAACGGCTGCACGCGCCGCTGCGGTTGATCTCGGCAATCAGTTCATCCATCTCGACCGCCAGAGCGATCTGGCTGCGGAGCGTTTCGAGCACGGCCTGCTCCAGACGGTCGCTGCGGATGGTATGCTTCGTGCAGGCGCCGCTGTGCTGCTTCTTAAACGTCGAGCAGATATAGTAGTAATAGTCGCGATGCGGCTGGGAAATCAGCTTTCGGTTCATTGCCTTGCCGCAGTCGGCGCAGCGAAGAAAGCCGGAGAACAGGTAGACTTTGGGCTGCGTTGGTGCGGTGCGCGTATCGCGCTCAAAAAGCGCCTGTGCTTTGTCGAACAGTTCGATGGGGATGATGGCCTCATGTGTCTGTGCAACAGTGATCCATTCATCCTCGGGCACGGCCTCGCTGATGTGCAGCTTGTAGCTTTTCATGCGGTTTTTGCCCTGTACCATCGTACCCGTGTACAGCGGATTGCGCAGAATGCGGCGTACTGAACTGTCCGGCCACAGATCATCCAGCCTGTCCGAGGTCGGATGGCGGTAGTTCATGCCTTGCTGCCGCTTGTAGGCGGATGGATTCGGGACGCCCTGTTCGTTCAGTCGCTTTGCGATGCCGAGTACGCTCGTTCCGCCGATGAACCAGTTGAAAATATCGCGCACGACCGCGGCGGCCGCCTCGTCGATCAGCAGCCGGCTGTGGTCGTCGGGGTCTTTGCGGTAGCCGTAGGACGCGAACGAGCCAATGAATTTGCCCTGGCGGCGCTTCAGGTCAAGCGAAGCGCGGACCTTGTTCGAGATGTCTCGGGCGTATTCATCATTTAGAATGTTCTTGAACGGTACGACGAGATTGTTCACCGAGCGTGGGTCAAGATAGCTGTCCACGCTGTCGCTGACCGAGATGAAGCGCACGTTCAGCAGGGGAAAAACGTGTTCCAGATACTCGCCGACGCCGACATAGTTTCGGCCGAAACGTGACAGATCCTTGACGATCACGCAGTTGATGATGCCTGCGCGCAGGTCATTGAGCATGCGCTGAAAGTCCGGCCGGTCGAAATCCGTGCCGGTGTAGCCGTCATCGGTATACAGACGGGGCGCAGCCATGTCGGTTTGCGTATTTGCAAACTCGGTCAGCAGTTCGCGTTGGCTGGCGATGCTGTTGCTTTCTTCGCGGTCGCCGTCCTCACGCGACAGGCGGATATACAGCGCCGGTTTCCACAGGGCTGTGGATAATTTTGCGGATGACGGTTCATATTTACTTTTTCGTGCCATTGGTGTGCCTCCTTCAAAAAAACAGGCGGCACGCTGATGGCTGTGTTTTGCACGTTTATTGTACCACAGTGCGCAGCGTACCGCAAGTTTCGGGACGTAATATCCGTTTTTTGACACTATTGCAGCTGCCTGCACATGTCGGTCAGGCAGGCTTGCAGGCTGGGCGCGCTGTCGTCGAACAGCACCTCGACCTCAGTGTCGCCGACGCGGAAGCGGTGCGGATCGCCGATGGCGGCGGCGAACAGGCGCAGCCGCTCGTTCACCGGCAGGGTCGGGTCGATGCGTGCTTCGCGGATGTCGGGGAGAGGGCAGGGAAGTGTGGACTTGAGCATAGGGTTGACCTCCTTTGGTTTGGGTGGATAACAGAGACATTGTATATTCTTTCCATTGTTATACTATATATACGACTGGTGGAGGATAATCGGATTTCGCCGTATCAGACACCTGCGGAACCGCGCCTGTGCTGCGGCTCGATGCCGCAGGTGCTATACTGAGATTGGGATTACTCGCGCGCCTGTTCTGCGAAAAGTTCATATTTCTCGGCGTTGTCACGCAGAGTCTGCACATCAATCCGCAGGACTCGCGGCAGAATGCGGCCTTTTTTATCTTTTCCCAGATGACAAGTGTTGCTCTTTTCCTCCTGCAGCGTCAGAGCACCGGTATCTCTCAGATAGTCGGTAATCTTTCGGCTGGAGTAGTTCTGATAACCGTTCTGATTGCGGATAAACTGCACGAGTGCGGTCGGTTTGATGCCGACCTCGACAGGCCTTCCGCGCTTGTCCTCCTTCCAGATAATGCCGTTCCGTTTGAAGAGGTTCGTCTTTTTGCGGCACAGATCAAACTCGTCGCTGTCGATTGCTTCGCAGAGGAGGAAAGCAATATTTCCTTCATTGAACTTCGATTGAATCCTGCGGAATTCCGTAACCTGCTTGCGGACAGATCGGTGAACCGCCTCCCAAAACTTCTCGTTGAGAGCATGCTCATCACTGGAAGGCAATTCCATGCGCGCTTTGATCATCTCAATCATACCCACAAAGGCCCACTGGAGCAGAGCGAGGTTATCCTGAATGCGGCGCTCGCGCGTAAGCAGTTCAGTGAACTCATCCGCACCATCAACTCGAAGATTTTTTAGAATATCCGGCGAGTCAGCGATTTTATGAAGCAGTTCGATGGCGTGCTCATAGTTATCCGCGAACCAGTCGGCAAAATCTTCAAGGATCGCTCCAATCAGAGCTGGACGGACGTCCTCGGACAGATTTAGCTGTTTATCAAGGTACACGAAAATGCTTCGCGTGAGCTCCGAAACGCCGTCCAGCACGAACTCAGCCGTCAGAGCAATTCCGGCAGCGCAGTCGTGATGATCGGTCTTACCGGAACTGTTTTTCTTAGTCGAGTCGCCTTCGTTGGCAGCCAGACGGAGCATGGCTCCGCCGAGCTTCCTGCGATGTGCTTCGATGCTACGCGTGGAGGACTTTGCGAGATCATCAATGATCACGACGCAGCCTGGATTCTCCGAAAGGGTATCGCGCACGGATGCCTCTGTGCTTACAGCCTCCAGCATAAGTGCCGGTTTACCCGGGGTTCCGATACGTTCCGTGTATCCGAAGATACGACGGGCAAGCGTCGTCTTGCCGCTCGACTGAACGCCGGTTATGTACAGACCGCCCTGCAGCGGATGCTGCTCGGCAGTCAGAACATCGCGACGCGAGACAAGCAGGGCATAGGCCACAGGCAAAACCAGAGCTGCATCGTTCCCTAACAGGGCGTTGACGAGGGTTTGCACTGGGTTTTCTATGCGGTTCACGATCTGATAATTGCTGTTCGGCTTGATTACATACGGAACCTTGAATTCGCTCGAGCCTGCGACACGTCCGTTCCACACGGTGATGTGCTGATCATCCGCCAGGCGGTAGGTTCCATTGCCCGGCAGGTAGAGACCGCGTTGGCACTCGCCGGGACGCCCTGCCTTGGAAAGCTGGTCAACGATGTACTTCTGTATGAGAGGTGCGTAGCCAGTCTTGAGGAGCACGGCGCGCGGCTCTTCGGCGACAATTCTGCGTGCCAGATTTGAGGTCATGGGTAGGGTAAGTCTGCGCATGGAACCGTCCTCTAAAATCAGCTCAATGCCCAGATATGCCGGGATGTCCTGCGGACCCTCCAGATTAAAATAAGCGGTTTCGATTACAGGGGTGAAATTCGTCGCCTGCTTGGGCTCGTGCTCGCCGTCCTGAACATACAGTGCGTAGTCAGTGTTATAAACTTCCATTTGTTACTCCTCCTCGAATTCGTCGATATTGGTTTCGGTCCAGTCCCAGCCTGCTGCTTCGTCCTCAGCGGATGCCGGAAGCGCCGGGCGATCGGTCAGCTCCTCCATTGCGGTGTCAGCAGCGATCACATCGGGCGGCGCCTCGACGGCAGTTTTGTCCGATTCCTGCTTCGGATGCAGGGAGGGGACAATGAACAAGTTGACGCTGCCGACAGCGCGGCGGCGCGCAGCCTTCTTGCCGTCGTGCGGTGGGTCTGACCAACGGTTGTAATGTTTGAGATGATTCATAGTATATTCTCCTTATATTTCGCTTATTTCCGGGGATTGTCCCCGGAAATAACATGGTTCACACACTTGCTCCTTTGCAGGGAGAGAAGGTGAGGGAACGGGGGGGGGGTACATGAGCTGACATGAGAGAGACCTCTGATGCAGGAGATCAATGTGGCCATCATTGACCTCGGTGAAAGGGCTGACGTGGTTTGTCATCCCTTTGTCTTGACGAGGTATAGTATAATCTAAGAAGAAAAGATGTGTTCGTTGAAAAACGAAAAAAATAAGATGAATTCTGGTGCTTTTCAACGAGTTAATGCAATGGTATGAAAGGACGATATGATGGAACAAATTGATAGAACGTTCTGTGATAACGTATTTGATTTTGGAAGTGCTAATTTATCGAAGAAAAAACTTCGACGTAAGCTCGAACAGCTGATGCCTGAATTTGCGAAATTCGTTGAAAACAGTAATATTCCGGGATACAAGGATAAAAATTTCCGTATTCTTACAGCTCTTCTGACCGAGCCCAGCAAAAGGGAAGGCTTGAGCACGGATGGGCTTCAGTTTCTCTATATGAGACTTGTTTTGGGGACGGAAGAAGATATTACCAAAATTAATATGCGCAGCTATGATGATGAAGCCGACATGAAGTCCTACAGACTGCTGTTGAAAATTCATGATGAAAATGATTACCTGTTTCAGGCAATCAGTAATATGGCGCATCTGCTGAGCCGTTCAGAGACGAGCAACAAATGGCATGACTATGAGGATAATGGAAAAGAAAACCTGATAAAGAAAATTACAGAGGATATCAATAATTGCTATCGACGATTTGATAACGAATTGCTGTACAAAGGCGTGCCTGTAAGGAAGAGAACAGTTTGTAGTAAGACAAGGTGCAACGTAGTTTTTTCGACACCTTATATCTACCCTGTACTGCCACTGCTGTTCGTATTAAATGCTATATATAAAGTCAAGGGGGACGGGAATAAGCACGATAAAGCGGAGCTGCTGAAGTACAATACCTCATGCTCTTTAACAGATAATGTGTATGAAACTTTTGTAATAAGCGAAGCGGCTGAGCACCTTCTGGAGAGAGTAGAGGATGTGCTGGTAAAACATTTGGTTCTGTATAAAAGAACTGTATTTCCCATTCGAAAAGATTGTTATGAAGATTTTGACTATCAGGAATCGAAAAGGAATGAAAGCACTTTGTTCAATCGACGTATAGCGTTTGCGTTTCCTTTTTGCAGGGTGAGAAAACTAGCGGCGGATATCGTAAAGGAATGCTCTTTGGATGATAGACAAGCAGCAGAACTTACCCGAAATTTGCCAAAGTATCTGCTGAACAAAACATATGGAGAAAGCAAGATTGAGGAGAAGTATGGGAAAAAGACGCTGGATATTATAAAGGGCTTTCGGATTCTTGCGGATCCGACAACATATTATCAGGATAAAAAACTCACTGAAATTTATAAAGCAGACGTATGGAGTAAGCTGAAAGTATCCACAAAAAAGATGTTCGTCAATCCGGATGCAGACCTCAAAAATTACCCGGAAAGGCTGTATGGTTTCCTTGGAAAGTATTTCGAGTATCTTTCTTTGTCGAAATATATTCTCTTTCATTCAGCACCGTATTACCCGCTGTATGGGAAGGAACGGCTGCTGCCTGAACATTACAGAAAGCTGTTTCATGAGTTTAAAAATAACTGTCGAAAAGATGAATACAAGGATAGAGAAGAAATATTCGAAGATATCAAATGGGAAAACGTTAAGGAAATGCGTCCAAGCCTGAAAAGTGATATCCTGCGTTCTTTTACGCCCCAGAGCGCTATAGATTATTTGCTTGCTGATCTCGAGCGAAAACCAAACGATGAATCGAATTTACTGCAGCAGATTAACATATATCTGAGCAAACATACTACGATTGAAAGGTTTCAGAAGGGCAGCAATGCCCTTTGCGCTGTGCATAAGCTGATGCGGAAAACGGCGGTTAACGTTGTTGGTCATTATGCGGCTGCCATGATTGTATCCTTGCATATTCAGGAACTGCAACGTCGAAATTGTGAAGAGGAGTGACATGAATTCAAAAGGCTTTTAGACATTTTTCACCTGTTCTGTCCAAAATTCCTTGACATTTTCATAGTAAACGAGTATGCTTAAAAAGCATTTGTATTAAAATTCGAAGGAACGGTAAAATATCCATCTTTGAATGATAAAGACAGGTGTAGAAATCCTATATTTACCACGAAAGAGGGAGTACACATGAAGAAGAGAGCGGCCAGCATCGCGCTGGTGCTTTCCATGATCCTGTCGTTCACCTGTCAGGCGGGCGCTGTTGATGCAAACAGCGGCGATGACGGACAGCAGGTATCGACCTATGCGGCGCTCGAAGCTTCGGCACAGAGCGGCGGCTTGACCAAACTGAATGCGGTCAAGTACATTCTGCTGGATTGCGGTATGAAGGAAACGCAGTTCCCGAGCGGCGACAGCGACTACATCGCTATGGCGAAGAGCGTAGGCATCGCAGATGACAAGTTCGACGGTTCCGCAGCCTGCTCGCTGGAAGAGCTGCACACGATGGAAAACAGCACGGCAGCTGTTAACCTGCGCAATGCAGTAAAGAACGGCACTCCGCTGTTCGTAGACGGTGTGGCACAGCCGATTTTTCCATACACGAGCGGCGTTCCGACCAAGGACGGCTACAGCAATGATAAGAGCGACATCATCCGCTACTCGGTTTACGTCGAGACCAACTACGACACCGACGGTGATGGCAAGCTTGATCTGGTAAAGGCTCTGGTGCAGATTCCCCGTGCTGCAGCTAAGAACCGGGATAATCACAATTTTGCAACCATTATGGACGCACGTCCGTATATTACGGGCTGCACGGATAACGGCGATGACCGCAAGTTCACCTATAAGGAGGGTGATCTGGGCTACGACTTGAATAGCCTGTACGGTTCGGCAAAGTATCAGCGCGTTTCCACTGGAGAAATGAGCACGATGGACGCGGCCGAGAAAGCAAAGGCAGGAGAGTGGTACTATCTCAGTCCATATGAAAGCTCTCCTAAATACCCGTTCTACGATTACGAGGACCTCGACTGGTACGACTACTTCCTCGTTCGAGGCTACGCGGTGGTTGAGGTAGGCGGTCTGGGCACCCGTGGTTCCGAAGGCCTGGAGACTTGCGGCGCTGACGTTGAGACCGACGCATTCAAGTGCGTTATCGAGTGGCTGACCGGTGACCGTGCTGCTTATACCGACAGAACCAGCAATATTGCAATTAAAGCCGACTGGTCGAACGGCAATGTCGCTATGACCGGCCGTTCCTACGGTGGCACGACTGACTTCGCAGTCGCTTCCACTGGTGTTAAGGGCCTTAAGACCATCGTTCCGGTTGCAGGCATTGCAAGCTGGTATGAGTACACCAACTCGCAGGGTATCTCTACTGGCAGTAATCCGGCATATTCGGATAACCTCGGTTTCTACTGCGCTGGCCGCTACATTGACGAAGATGACTGGAACAGCATCAAAGACACCTATCAGGCATATCTTAACCGTATTTATAATGACCAGATTGAGCTGAACGGTGACTACGGCACGCACTGGGCAACCCGTGACTACACCGCAGGCAACGCAGGTAAGAGAACTGATGATAAAACCACCTATGATAACTTCAAATGCCCGGCGCTGATTGTTCACGGTCTGAACGACGATAACGTTCGCACCAAGCAGTTCCAGCTGATGTATGACGCATTTAAAGGTAAGGGTCAGGACGTCAAGCTGCTCCTGCATCAGGGCGCGCATATCACCCCGGATTACGATTCTCATAAGACTTCGCTGCTGATTGGCGACGAGACCTACAACAGCATTCTGAACAAGTGGTTCAGCCATTATCTGTATGACCAGGACAACGGTGCAGAGAAGATGGCAACCGTTACCGTACAGAGCAACATTGTTGACGGCGGCTGGTCCACCTCGGATACATGGCCGACCTCGGATGAAGCATCGGCATATGCCAATACGCTGACTCTGACCAACAATGAAACCGGTACGACCACCATCAACAGCAACATGACCGGTATTTCCAGCTGGCGTGATGCGTTCACGGCTGCGTCCACCTCCGCGAGCGCAATGTACACCTATGATGTCAAGGACGATACCGTTATCAAGGGTACGGTCAAGGTAAAAATCAAGGCGACTCCGATTCAGCATCCGGATAAGCAGGCTGTCGAAGCAGCTGATTTCGATGCAGTCGAAGCTGCTCCGCGCGGCGTGGATCATGAAGAGATCATGAATCCGGACAATCAGGTTGCGGACGAAGAAGAATATGACGCTGAAGATGAGTATGGCATTGCAGTCATGAGAGCAGGCAGCAACAGCCGTGATGCGCTGATGATGAGCGCAATGCTGGTTGACGTATCTGACGAGGCATTCCAGAGCTACACCACCAGCGTCACCGAGGACAAGACCGGTGCGGTCAACTGGGTCGGCAGCGGTGCTGAGGATTACGATGTAATCAAGTTCAAGCCGACTACCTCCAAGTACAAGATTATTGCACGCGGCTGGATCGACCTTGCAAACCCGGACGCAGGTTTCAGCTCTGCTTCCGCAGCGAACGAGATCGAACTTGAGGATGGCACGTACAACAACTACACCGTATATCTCCAGCCGAACTACTACACCGTAAAGGCAGGTCACAAGCTGGCTCTGGTTGTTTACACCTACGAGCCGGGCAAGGTAGATGACGAACACTTCGAGAACTACGGCATTACGATTGACAATACTGCACTGTCTGCCGTTATTCCGGTAGAAAACGGTCAGTACACTGCGACTATGTCCGCAGTAGACAACAAGTACTGCGTAAGCACCAGCGCAAAGAACGGCAAGGTTACCGGTCTGGAGAGTAGCATGGTTGCAGCAGGCACGGAAGTCACCCTCACCGCGACCGCAGACAGCGGCTATGACTTCAGCGGCTGGACGGTAAACGGCGAGGCAGTTGAGGGCGGCGCTACGAAGACCTTTACCATCAACAGCAACACCACCATCACCGCAAACTTCACCGTGCATCATTCGAGCAGCGGCGGCGGCTCGTCCTCCGGCTCGAGCACCACGGTTTCCGCTTCCAAGTCGGATAACGGTTCGGTTTCGATCGACAAGACCTCGGCTTCCAAGGGCAGCACGGTTACTGTTACCGTAAAGGCAAAGGACGGCTACAAGCTCGACAAGCTGACGATCACCGACGCAAAGGGCAATACCGTCGAAGTGACGGACAAGGGCAACGGCAAGTACACCTTCACCATGCCGGAGGGCAAGGTAACGGTTACTCCGACCTTCGTTGCCGACAACGGCAGTCAGACCGAGAGCAAGTCTTACTCTGACGTCAAGACCGGCGACTGGTATGCTGACGCGGTCAAATACGTTTCCGACAAGGGCCTGATGAGCGGCACGGGCAGCGACAAGTTTGCGCCGAGCGCAACCACGACCCGTGCAATGCTGATGACGGTTCTCGCGCGCTACGCAGGCGAGGACACCACCGGCGGCGCTACTTGGTACGAGAAGGGCATGAACTGGGCGAAGGCCAAGGGCGTTTCCGACGGCACCAACCCGAACGCCAACATCACCCGTGAGCAGCTCGTTACCATGATGTACCGCTACGCCGGCTCTCCGAAGGCAGATGGCAAGCTCGACAGCTTCTCTGATGCAGCTTCCGTCAGCACCTATGCAGCAGATGCAATGCAGTGGGCAGTTGCCAACGGCATTGTCAACGGCTCCAATGGCAAGCTGAACCCGCAGAACAACGCAACCCGCGCACAGGTTGCCGCAATCCTCATGCGCTTCTGCGAGATGAGCAAGTAAAAACTGAAAAAGTAAATCAGTAACATGCAGCCGCCGGGTTCCCCGTATTTGGGAGACCCGGCGGTATTTTATCCTGAGATTCGAGATAACAGCTATTGCATCATAGCATTATTAGAGTATAATATAATTATGATATTACTATATGGAGGTGCTTTTATGAATATCAAACCGAGTGCAAGTATTCGTCAGAATTACAATGATATTGCCGAGCTGTGCAGATCCACCGGAGAGCCGGTTTATCTGACCAAGAACGGCGAAGGTGATCTCGTTGTAATGGATATCAATTCATTTACAAAACGCGAAAAAATGCTAAAGCTACGCGAGGAACTGCTTGCTGTTGAGGAAGACCGCTTACACGGTGCACCGGACTACTCGGTGGATGAAGTCGCTTCCATGATGGATCAGGCAATTCGGGAGACCTGCCATGCCGGAGCTTGAAAACAAATTCCAGGTTATCGTATCCAAGCGAGCAGCGCAGCAGCTGGTTGAGCATGCGGTATTCATGGCACGGTTAGAAGAACGATTGGCACGCCAATTGGCAGCTGACTTCTGGAAAGCGGCAGATTCTCTGCAAAGCTTTCCATATCGAAACCCAATCTTGCGTTCGAGTGTTTTCGTAACAGAAAAGTATCGCAAAATGGTGTTTGGTAAATGGTATCTACTCATTTATCAAATTAAAGGCGAACGAGTTTTTGTTGAATACGTGATTGATGGACGGCAGGATTATCAATGGCTGATTCAGTAAAATTCCAATACAACATCTGACGAGCGCAGGCAGAAATGTCTGCGCTCGTTCTATAGCGCTTACTCGTACTCGCATTATATGGATTGGATGCGTTTAAGCGCAAGAGAAGTCTGGGAGCACCTGCGGTAAAATGTGTTTGCCTTCAGTCCTGTCTGTCGCATGGCCTCGGCTGCCGTAATCTCTCCTGCCCGCCAGCGAGCAACCACTCGCTCGAAATTGTCCGGCAGAGGCATTGGCTTGCGGCCGGTGTATTTACCTTGCTCTTTAGCAATAGCGATGCCCTCGCGCTGACGCTGGAGGATATACTCGCGCTCAAGCTCCGCGACCGCCGCGAACACGGTGAGCATAAACTTGCCGGTAGGTGTGGTTGTGTCAATAGCCTCTTTGCGGCTGACAAATTCTACTTGTTTCTCGGTCAGCTGTTTCACGAGATCGAGCAGGTCGCGCGTGTTTCTCGCGAAACGGCTGATTGACTCAATAATCACGGTATCGCCGCGCCGGACGTAGTTCATCATGCGGGTAAGCTCCGGGCGGTCCGCGTTTTTGCCGCTCGCCTTGTCGATGAAAACCTCGTCAACACCGAGTTCGCGCAGTAGAACTTCCTGTCGAGCGGTATTCTGCTCCTCGGTGCTGACACGGATGTAGCCAATTTTCATGGTGTATCTCTCCTTTAAGTATGGTATAATGAAAATAATAAGGACGGTGACGCTGATGGATAAGACAATCGAACAGGTAAAACGGTTGGCGCACCGTTATGGAGTGCCGAAACTGGTATTATTCGGTTCGCGTGCCCGCGGCGATTATCGCGCCCGTAGCGACTACGATTTTGCGGTCTGGGGCTGCACAGCGCAACAGCGTGCGCAATTCAGCGATGCTGTCGAAAATGATCTGGACTCGCTGTATTCGGTTGATCTGGTGTTTGTCAGCGAACATACCGATGCCGCATTGCTTGAAAATATAGAAAAGGACGGGATTTGCTTGCTGGACCGTTACAATACGAAATTCGAAAATCTCACCAATGCTGTAGAACGCTTGCGTGAAGGCGTGCAGGCGTATCAAGAGAATCCGGCCAAAATCATTCGCGATGGTGTAATCCAGCGTTTTGAGTTCACCTGCGAACTGGCGTGGAAAACCACTCGTGAGTTCTTACTTGACCAAGGTTTTACAGAGTTGAACAGTCCGAAAGCAACGATGCGCAAGGCGTTCTCGTATGGCCTGATTGATGATGAACAGGCGTGGGTTGTATTGCTGAATGCTCGCAACCAAACCTCGCACCTTTATGATGATGCAACCGCACAGGAAATTTACTCGCAGATTGAGAGCGAGTTTGTATCGCTGTTTGACAAGCTTATCGAGCAGTTGAAATGCGGTTAATTTGAGAATTGCTTACTATGCCGAATATACAACAGACTAAGATTACCGAAATTCTTAATAACATTGCCATGTCCTGCCGCATGGAAGGACTGGAGATGACCGATGAAATACGGGCAATGTGCCTTGCTATCTATAACGGCAGCACAACTTTACAGGATTGCCTGCATAAGATCAATGCGAAATACCTTTGAAACTCATTTATGTCAATAGGATCGCCGCACATTTTGACATATTTCAAAAGCCCGAAAACGACCCTATTGACATAGTTTTTCGTTGTTTCAGATGGGCATAGCCTAATGACACGCTCAAAAAATACCGGCTCTTGATGAGTCGGTATTTTTGTGTTCAATCATCGTCGATAAGGTCGGCGAGCAGACCGATGATGGTCAGCGCACCGAGAATGACTTTTCCTGCGTTCATCTGTTCACCTCACTTTAGCTATCCGAAAAGTTTTCGACGGCTTCGATGATAAGATCAACCACCGCGCCTACAGCCTGGAAAATTGGGCCTAATGGAATCATAAGCAGCATCTCCTTTCCTTAATACGCGTAAAGTAATTCGCCGGTCATCTCATGGAGCAAGGTCGGGTCGTACAGCATTTCCTCGACTTCTTCCTCGGAACAGCCATAGTCGAGAAGTGCTTGCACTTCGTCAGCGGTTACGCCGAATGCTTTCGCCACGCTGAATAAATCATCGTAGCTTACAGGCGTGTCCTCGTAGTAGTTGCGGTAATAAGGATAGTGTCGCCACCAATGTTCGTAGCTGGTTTTCGGTGTAAATGCGCCAGTGGTGATACGGCCTGCTCGGTCGATTTTCAAAATTTCACCCTCCTTCGGCTCCAGAATGTCAGAGGGCGCTTTCAGCCGCAGTTTCTTGATGGTCTTACAGAGGATTTCCTGCGTCGAGGCGTAAATCAGAAAGCCATCATAGAACATCACGCACAGTGGATTGTCCCCGACGACGAACCAGATGGAGTTATCCTTATCCAGAACCGTAAACACAAAAGAACCCTCGACTGCTTCAGCCATAGATTTCAGGCTGCCGAAGTCGAGGGTCTTGTTTTTCTCTAAAAGCTGCACCGCAACGTAGCTGTCCGTCTCAACGCTCGTCATCGGGAGATTTTCTTCCATGCGAAGCTCCTTGTCATTCCAGAGCACGCCGTTATGTGCGAGGGCGAAGCTGTTTCCGTCAACGTGACCAAGGAACGGGTGGTTATTCTGGTTAAACTGCGCATTACCCTGTGTGGTCATACGCGTATGTCCCATGACCACGTTTACACCGTGCGGAATATGAATCTTCATCTTTCGAGCAGGCAAAGGACGTTTGTAGATCCGCAGACGGTCATTGAAGTTGTAGGCAATGCCGGTCGCATCCGTGCCGCGCACCTGGCATTCACGCGCTAACGTGTTCAAAATTTTGTTCTTCGTATGGGTGCTCAGGCACTCCTTAAAGTCGATTAAGCCGAATAAACTGCACATATTACTCCTCCTCCGAAGTGTTTACAGGTTCATTAACATAAAGCCGACGCTCTTTCAAATACTGAATAAGCTCCGGCTCGTTGATATCGTCCAGAAAATCAAACCAGCTAAGCTCCTGTACAGCGGTGTCAGACATAGAAACAGCCACCTCGACGAGATGGTTGACCATCTGCAAGGTGGCTTTGAGAGTATTCAGTTTGAGCGTGCCGCGGAACATCCGGATTTCAACGGTATCTGCGTTCGTGAGATTGACCGCCGTGTAACGTCCGGCACAGGAGTTTTTAGCGTGGCTCATTTGTTCGGACGGCGTAAGGCGAATGCCGTACCGAGCGGCCCAACGGTTCATCTGGCTCTGTGTGCGGCGGCTGAACCGCAACAGCTCCGCCCAGAATTTTTCGACGAAGTACAGCAGGCGAGCAATCGCGGCCTCCTGCTGCTCATAAGTGCAGCCAAACGCCAGACGTGAGATATGAACGTGCAGTCCGCAGGTTCCTGCCGCATGGCTGAGGTACCCCATGCTCTGCGCTTTACGCAACACCTCCGCCCACGGCATTTCGTTCAAATGGTATTCGAGCGTCATTGGATGGGTAACAAGCTCCAAGCCTTCATCCAGACTGCCGTCCGTCTTGATGTAGAGATTTTCTGCGTCCTTGTTCGCGATGTCGAGCAGCTTCTGCGCATTGCTGTTGACCGTACCGCCGTCGTCGATTTCAAGCTCAACGCCGAAATGACGCAGACCTTTGCCGTGGAACACGAGGTCGGGCGTGTAATTGTACTCGTGAATAATTTGACAATGCTCATCCCAGCAGGATGCGCAGTAGGCGTTGTCGTCATTGTCCCAATACGCGCGGTCACGATGAATAATACGGTTGCAGTCCTCACAGCGGACGTAGTATTCATCAAAGCAGTGGTCGCAAAGCGTGTGCGTGTCATCCTCGACGGCATTTTCCTCGTAAACCCGCTCGGCACAGTGGTCACAGATTACGGTCAGGCAATCCGCGCAGTCCTCGCAGAGCCAGTCATTTTCCACTTGGAACATTTCGTCGATCGGATGCTCCGCACCACAGTTTGCACAAATTCTTGTTTCACTCATTGGTTAGTCCTCCTTTTTGTTTAGTGAATGTTAATATTCTTCAGCAAGCAGCATAGTAGAATGCGTCAAATCGTCGATGATGAACACCTTCGCGTCTACGGCATCGTCACAAGGGACATCAAGCTCGTAACGGTATGTCGGCTGTTCCTGCTCGTGGACGATGTGTTGGCCAGTCGGTGTTTTCGTCAGCGTGAATACCTGCAGGTAATCTTTTTTCTCGATTTCCATTGTCAGAACCATGTGCCACATAAGATGAACAAGCCATGCGGGAATCTCGCTTTCTATCCCGCGCGTCAGAAATTTTTGATCGTCGAACATTTTCGCTTCCTCCTTTTTGACAAAAAGTAAGCTCCTGAGAATATCCCAGGAGCTTCTACATCTATAATATATGTCCAAAAGTGGCGGAAACACAGAAAAAAACATGGTTCAAGCTATGCTTTTCTCATATTATTCTGTCAATGCGTTGTAATGAATACAGTTTTCCGAAACTGATACGGTGTAAGACCGGTACTTTTCTTAAATGCACGAATCAGATTAGAAGCAGAGCAAAACGCACAGTCATAAGCAATCTCTTCTATGCTGTCATCCGATTCTGAAAGCTGTAGTTTTGCATAGGATAGCCGCAGATTGAGCAGATACTCATGCGGCGATAAACCGGTTTCCTCGCGAAATCGGCGAGAAAAGTAGAACCGGCTAAGCGATACCTGCGCAGCAACTTCTTCTATTTGAATATTTTCATGAAAATGCTCGTCCATCCAGTCCTTTGCCGCCTGTATCTGCGGCGAAACGTTGTGTGCCGCGTGCCCTTGGGTATTCAGCGAGGAAAGTATATGGTGAATGACGACCGACATGCGATCGTCTGCATTGGCATCAAGTGGCAGCATCTGCATGATCTTTTGAAAGTCCTTCTCCAAGCCATACTGCTTGCTGAACAGCGCACCGTTGTTCTTCCACAGAAGATCGCAGTACGCCTGTGAGGCATTGCCGTGAAAATGAAACCAGCTGAACTGCGCCTCTCTCTTTGTATAGTAGTGGTGCGGAAAATTGCAGTCGATGAGCACGATATCATCGGCGCTTGCTGTGAATGTCTGATCCCGATATGTGAACTGCATTTCACCCGAATGAATGTAAAACATCAAAAATGCGTTCAAATGTTTTCTGCGCACGCTGTACGGCGCACTGCAAAGATAACGTGCACCCCAGAGACCATAAAACAGGTGCTGCTGCGCAAAAGCCGAAGCAGTATGAAAATAGATCCCTTCTTTTTCTATGATACCGGGTTCAAATCGAATAACACCCTGCTGACGAATATCCATAACAGCACCCCTAATGTCAGAGCAAAAATTGCATATTTTGTGCACGCATTACACGTGACAGCTTTCGTCTCTTATGATATCATAGGCACAACAGAAAGGCAAGAAACCTTCCGATCGTTCAAAAGGAGAAGATACTTATGAGCAAGGAAATTAAAATCGGTCTGATCGGCGCTGGCTGGATGGGCAAGGCTCACACCACCGCATTCCACAACGCACGCATGATCTTCGGCGATGATATGCCGGTATTTGAGCTGGTAAGCGACGTCAGCGAGGATGCAGTAGCAAAGTTCGCCAAGAACATGGGCTACAACCGCTACACCACCAACTGGATGGACGTTGTCACCGATCCCGAAATCGACCTGGTTGACGTTGCAACCCCGAACTGCATGCACTACGAGATGGCAAAGGCTGCTCTGGAGCACGGCAAGCATGTTTTCTGCGAGAAGCCGCTGTCTCTGTCTGCTGAGCAGTCCCGCGAGCTGGCTGATCTGGCCAAGGGAAAGGGCGTAGTCAACTACTGCGGTTTCTCCAACATCATGAACCCGGCAAACCAGTACGTTGCAGAGCTCGTCAAGTCCGGCAAGCTGGGCAAGATCATGCGCGTACACGCTACTTACGATCAGGATATGCTGCTCGATCCGTCCATTCCGATCGCATGGCGTCACATCAACAAGCTGGCAGGTTCCGGCGCACTCGGCGACCTGTGCAGCCACCTGCTGAGCGTTTCCCAGATGATCATGGGCGACATGAGCGAGGTGCTCGGCGTGCAGTCCATCGTTATTCCGGAGCGTCCGGTCAAGGCAGGCAGCACTGAGATGGGCAAGGTTGAGAACGACGACCTCATCACCTTCCTCGTTAAGTATGAAAACGGTGCAATTGGTGACTTCTCGTCCTCCCGTGTTGCAACCGGCCGCAAGAACTACTTCTATTACGAGATTCAGGGCACCGAGGGCTCGGTAGTATACGATCTGGAGCGCATGTGCGAGGTTCAGGTTTACTTCAAGGCTGACGCAGACAAGGACAACGGCCGTGACTGCGGCTTCCGCACCGTACTGCTCAACCCGCAGCACAAGGGCTTCAAGTACTTCCAGCCGGCAGGCGGCATCGCAATCGCATTCGACGATATGAAGACGCTGCAGGCTCACGCACTCATGCAGGCTATGCACGGCGGCGAGTACATCTGCAACTTCGAGATGGGCGCCAAGGTTGACGGCATTATCAACGCAGTGCTCAAGTCCGTTAAGTCGGGCACTTGGGAAAAGTGCTAAGGGAGGTTCAAGGCTATGTTTAATAATGTAAAACTCGGCATTGCGCCGATTGGCTGGACGAATGACGATATGCCGCAGCTCGGCGGCGAGCTGACCTTCGAGCAGATGGTTTCCGAAGCGGCTCTGGCAGGCTTTCAGGGCACCGAGGTCGGCGGCAAGTTTCCGACCGACCCGGCGGTGCTGAACAAGGCGCTCGACCTGCGCGGCATCAAGATTGCATCCCAGTGGTTCTCGAGCTTCCTGTGCTCGACCCCCTACGAGGAGAACGAAAAGGCATTTATCGAGCAGCTGGACTTCCTCGAGGCTGTCGGTGCAAGCCGCATCAACGTATGCGAGCTGACCCGCTGCCTGTTCGCAGAGGAGTGCTCGATGTTCGGTGACAACAAGCCGATCGCCACCGACGAAGAGTGGGATAAGCTGTGCGACGGTCTGAACAAGCTGGGCAAGATTGCTGCTGACCGCGGCTTCAAGCTGTGCTTCCATCACCATATGGCAACGGTTGTACAGACCTTCGAGGAAACCAAGCGCCTGATGGACAACACCGATCCGCGCTACGTTTACCTCTGCTTCGACACCGGCCACTTCACCTTTTCCAAGGAAGATGCCGTCAAGGCAGCCAGGGAGTTCGGCCTGCGTATCGGCCACGTTCACCTCAAGGACATCCGTCCCGACATGATGGAAAAGGCTTACGCCGAGGGCTTCAAGTTCCGCAAGGCGGTTCTGGAAGGCTGCTTCACCATTCCGGGTGACGGCTGCGTCGACTATCCGGGCGTATTCAAGGCTCTGCACGATGCACACTACGAGGGCTGGTTCATCGTAGAGGCCGAGCAGGACCCGGCAAAGGCAAATCCGCTCGAGTATGCCAAGATGGCACGCGAGTATATCAAGAAAACCGCAGGTATCTGATTACAGACTGTAAAAGCAGAGAAAAGAGAAAACAGAAAACAGCATACGTGCTGACTGATAGGAGGAAATAAAAATGACTAAGATGACGAAACGAATTGGTGCAGCAATGCTTAGTACAGCGCTGCTTCTGGGCGCACTGACCGGCTGCGGTGGCAATACCTCGTCATCGACGGACGGCGATAACGCTGCAAGCACTTCCACCGAGAATCCGCACATCACCGTTGTTCTGAAAACCTTGGCTTCCGAGTACTGGGCCTATGTAGCCAAGGGATGCGAGCAGGCTGGCAAGGACCTCGGCGCTGAGGTTGATGTACAGGGTGCGACCTCGGAGACCGCGTACGACGAACAGCTCTCCATGATCGAAACCGTACTGAACGCAAGCGGCACGGATGCAATGGTCGTTGCACCGCTGCAGTCCGAGACGGTTGCAACCCAGATCGCAAATGCGGAAATTCCGATCATTGCGATTGACACCAACGTAGAATCCGATAAGGTTCTGAGCTTTGTAGGCTTCGATAACGAGGCTATGGCCTCCATGGGCGGCGAAGCTGCAGTAGAAGCAGCTAAGGAAGCCGGCTGGGATACCATTACCGCAATTGGTATTGCGGGTGTACAGGGCGACTCCACCTCCGAAGCACGCATGGGCGGCTACAAGGCAGGTGTTGAAAAGGCTGGCGGCACTTATCTGGATGCGGAGACCCAGTACGCTGACGGTGTATCCGACAAAGCTGTAACCGCAATGGAAGCGATCATCCAGAGCCATCCGGAGGGTATTGCGATCGTTGTCTGCAATAATGACGACATGGCCGTCGGCGCTGCACGTGCAGCAGCTTCCTATCCGGCTTACAAGAACACCATTTTCGTTGGCTGTGGCGGCAATGTTGCAGCACTCGATGCAATCCTTGCAGGTCAGGAGACCATGACCGTTGCTGTTGACGGCTACGACGTAGGCTACCGCGGTGTTCAGGCAGCAGTTGACGCACTGAACGGCAAGACCCTTGATAAGTTTATCGCTTCTACCGCTTCTATCGTAACTGCCGACAACGCAGAAGAGCAGAAGGCGATCGTTGAAAAGAAACAAAACGGCTAAACCGAATTCTGTCATCACAGATCCGTAAAAGCAGGCGGGCATATGTGCAAGCGTGTGCCCGCTTCTTCATTTTGTGAAAGAAAAGAGTGAAAAGATGAGTGAATACGTAGTAGAACTGAAAAACGCGACCAAGCGTTTTCCGGGCGTAGTGGCTCTGAAAAACATGCAGCTTTCCGTCAAGCCGGGCGA
>QEKJ01000023.1 GCA_003096535.1 Agathobaculum butyriciproducens
TGAATATCTGGATTACTACAACAACCGCAGGATCAAGGCAAAGCTAAAGGGCTTGCCGCCTGCAATTCACAGACAGCAAGCCCTTTCGGCTGCTTAAACAATTTTTACTTCAAAATATTGTCTAACTTTTTGGGGTCACTTCATTTTGAGCAGTATGTTTATGAAAAGCCGACTGTTTTTGTTGTTCAAGGGAAAGAAGTTGTCGTTACAAGTAGACGGTTAGCCGACGCATTAGCTAATCTGTCAGAACAAAGGCGCACTGTTCTGCTGATGAATTTCTTCCTCGGTTACAGCGAAAGAAAAATCGGGAATGAGTACGGAAGAAGCAGAAGTACAGTCAACTACTGGAAACTGGCGGCATTGAAGCAGTTAAGAAAAGAACTGGAGGAAACTGAACATGAGGAATAAGAAACTGATACCCTTTGAAACCATTGAGAAAGCTGTTGCCGGCGAGCCGGAAGCCATAGACGCGGTATTACGGCATTACACAGCGCGGATTAAATATCTGTCTACCTATCGCGGGCATATTAACGATGATATTCAAGACCGTCTGAAAGCACAGCTTATCAAAGCTATCCTGCAATTCCGTTTTGACAGGTAACAGATAGCAAAGCCAAAAACAGTCGTCAAGGATAAACTTTGCGCAAGCGTCCTTGATGACTGTTTCCGTCTTTGCTGTTGGGCAACCAAGAGAGCACAATCGGATAGACCGCTTGCGCTCTCAATCCAGTATGGAATGTTATGCGATAGGGTGCGTTTCTCGCTTGATTTAAGCGCGTTACAGCGACGATAGGGGCAAGGGTAAACCACCCTTAAAAATGACGTTCTACTGCGTAACATGGCAAACGATATTTTGTATTGTCGCTTCTGTTCCATTCTTTTCCGTTCCGGCGGCTCTGCCGTTATACCTTGCCCCAAAGGAGAGGGATTAGGGAAAGGATAGGAAAGGAATAGGTATTTGATTAAATCTGTATTTGTTTTTTCTTTAGTTAGTATATCTTTATTTAATTGCGTTGGATTATCCGATGTCGGAAAATCCAATATCGGATAATCCAACAACGGGAAAACCGAGATATGTGGTCTATGCTTTATCGGATAATTACCACAGGTTTGTTACGCAGTAGAGGGGAAAAAGCGCTTGATTTATGCGGCTTGCAGAACGTGTAAAACGTTTAGATGATATTTTATACTTCTACCCTCAAAAATGACGTTCTATTGCGTAACTTTGAGGTTAAATTTTAAATTTATATTTATAATAACATTACAAATTCAAACATAACGTGCAATATAATACAAGAAATAAGAATGAAATGCAAGATTTTCTTGTAATACTATTGACATTTACAAGAAACGTGGTAATATATAGTAGAAAGGAGCGTGAAAACATGACAAAAAGCGCAAGAATACAAGAGGGTGTTGTAGAATTTCTTGCAGATGGCTGTCCTCATACAGTTCAAGAAATTAAGAGCTTTCTACAGCAAGTCGGAATTTCTGATTATTCAGAGGGACAGTTTTCCGGTTCGATAAATACACTGCTCAGAAACCAATCTATCAAAAAAATTGATAGAGGAATTTATAAAATAAATCAAAATTTTGGAGGTAAAACTTTTATGAAAACTTGTTTTGTGGTATCTCCTATTGGAGATGTAGGAAGTGCAATAAGAATTAATGCGGATAAGCTATTTAAATATATCATTAGCCCAGTTTGTAAAAGTTGTGGTTTTGAACCTGTACGCGTAGACCAAATTAACGATTCTGATTCAATTACACAAACCATTATTGATAAGCTTTTATCATCAGAGCTTGTTATAGCTGATATTTCTGGACATAACCCTAATGTTTTTTATGAAATGGGATATAGAAAATGTACAGATAAGCCAATTATTCACCTTAAAAAGCAAGGTGAAAGCATACCATTCGATGTAAACACAGTAAGAACATTCGAGTATGATTTAACTGATTTGGATAATGTAGAAGAAACCAAAAAGCGTTTAGAACAAACAATAGAAACATTTTCTTTTGAAAATCAAGATGATACATTGGGGCAAGATGAGGAAGCCAACAAGCAAACCTTTACTCAAGGTATTCTTACTATGCTGTATCAAATCCAAGACTCTATTACGGAATTAAAAGAGCAAGTAAATAAAAAAGATACGGAAACTATACAAGCAATAATGCAAACTAGCCTAAACAATGTAAAAAAAGAGGAATCCGCTGATGCTATTATGATGAAAATGCTATTGCCTGAGTTGATTAAAAACCCTGAATCTTTTCAAAATTTAATACAGATTGCTGAAATAGCTAATAAATCTAAGAAGTAAATAAGGGACTGTCGCACTAGCAAATATTTTTTGCTGGGCGGCAGCCCTGCTTTATGCCCAAATGGGGGCGAAATCGGTTGTGATTTCGCCTCCATCACTTATAAACACAGTTCATTCCCAGACATCCCTTTCGGCATGCCTGATTTCAAACTGTTTTGTTTTCAACCATTAAAATCTATGCTGTCTTTAATGAAAATGAAAAAAGATGACTCCCCGTTCTTCCGGTCTGAATCTTGCAATGAAGCTTATTGATATTTCGTCCCATCGCCAAAAGGATGCTCTCTGCCAGTGCATTTGCTTTTCCTCGGTACAGATATCTTCGAAAATTCATGTCTTCCTTTACATCAGCAAATGAACCTTCGGCCTGAATACTGCGATTCATACGGAGCATCGTTCCATACTCACTTGTGATCCGTTCCAGATCTTCTGCGCGTTTCTGGCTCATTGTTTTTGAAACCATCAGCACTTTATTGCGCTTTTCCATAGGTGTTTTGCAGTTGTTTCCCTTGATACATTCCGTTTTATAAGGACAACCAGTGCAGTCTGGGCTTCTGTAATAAGTTTTTACACTGACATATCCGCTAGTTGTTTTACTTCTGCGTTCATTTGTGACAGTTAGTTCCCTTCCGTTGAGGCAGATGTAGCTGTCCCTGTCTGCATGGTACTCCATGTTTTCCCTTCTACTGATGTCTTTTTTGTATTTTCGGGTCTTCGAAATCTCATAGTTCTGCGGCTTTATATAGGCGGTCTGTCCGTTTTCCTCAATGAAAAGATAGTTTTCTTCACTTTCGTACCCGGCATCTGCAACGACTTCTGAATACTTAAATCCCAGGTGATTCTCCATGTCTTTCAAAAACGGGATCAGGGTACGTGTATCGGTAGGGTGCGGGCTGATATCGATCCATGTGATGTATTCGGAATCCACTCCATGCTGAATGTTATAAGCAGGCTTTAACTGTCCATTCAGCATCGCGTCCTCTTTCATTCTCATGAAGGTTGCGTCAGGGTCTGTTTTGGAATAGCTGTTTCTATCCCCAAGCGTATACAGCTTTTTTGTATATTCCTTTAGTTTCTCCAGATATTGATCCAGCTGTTCCAGAGATTTCTGTAATTGTGTTTTTCTACGCCCGATTCCATGTACAAACACAATTCCCTCCTGCACTTTTATGCGGCACAACTGCTTCTTTAACCGTTTTAATGTGTGGATGGATATCCGGTCTTGGTATACGGTCCTGATTCCATAGAGTTCTTCACATTCAGCCACAAAAGAAGATAGTTTTGTGTATAACCGGGCCTGATTTTTCGTAATAGCCCGTTTCCATACAAAGGTATATTTATTGGCTGCAGACTCGATCTTGGTGCCATCAATAAAAATGGTCTTTCCTGAGATCTCACCAAGAAGATAGAGCAGATCTGACATTTGGGCAAGCAGTACCTTTGCACAAGCCGAAAAATGCAGGGAGATAAAACGCGCGATCGTTGCATGGTCAGGAGCCGGCATTCCTTCAAGGAGATACATAAAGTTGATATCCCGTTTACATGCTTTTTGGATATCCCTGCTTGAGTAGATTCGATTCATTACTGCATAGATGACGAGTTTCAGCATCTGACGCGGCGTTGCCTGATTTTTTCCAATCCTGCTGTAAGTTTTATACAGTTCAGAAAGGTCCATTTCCTCCACAAAGGCACTTACCAGACGAACCGGATCATCAGATGGAATAGAAATCTCTAAATCCAGCGGAAGTTTGATTTGATAATACAGAGAAAAAGAGGTATAATCTCTCTGTATTATTTTGTTTAGTCGCATAAACTGATTATACCACGAACGCCGGGCTTTTCGAAGCTCGGCGTTTTGTGTTGGATATATAAAATGAGCTGTCGCACGTTAGTGCGACAGCCCCTTATTTTGCAACTCTGTCTATCGGACGTTAAGTTAATTTTTGTGAATACTTCCTTATCACTGTAAATCAAAGGTTTCTCCCGCTTTTACTCTGCAAATCTCACTCAATTTCCTCGTCGTGCTCCATGGCTCTGACAAGCGGCGCCACCATCTGCTTCTTCCGGCTGACAACGCCGGGCAGGACGACCGAATGCTCGCCGCAGTCGGTCTTGAAGGCCGCACGAACCAGCTGTTGCGCGCCCTTGCCGACGTAGAGCAGCTCTGTCTTTTCCTCGATGATGTTGGTCAGCATAGCGAACAGCATGGACAGACCGCTCGATGCCAGGCAGCTTTCCATGTACTCGAGCATTTTGTCGCGAATGCCGGACAGCTCGTTCTCACTGACACTCGTCACCTGCGAAATCGCAATCTTCTGATTCTGCGCCTGGAAATACTTGAAATCCATGTGGAACAGCTCATCCATCGAGCGATCGAGCAGACGCGAGCTGGAACGGAACATTTCTGTTGCATACTGCTTGATGTCCAGACCGACGATTTTCGCCAGCTCTTCTGCAGCCATGCGATCAAGCGGCGTACACGTCGGCGAGCGGAACATCAGCGTGTCCGACAGGATTGCCGAGCACAGCAGACCCGCGATTTTCGGCTCGATCTCCACGTTGTGCTCATGGTACATCTGCGTGATGATGGTCGCGGTGCAGCCGAGCGGCTGATTGCGGAAGTAGATTGGTCCGCTGGTCTCCACCGAGTCAATGCGGTGGTGGTCGATGATCTCAACAATATTGGTCGAACGAATACCTTCGGCGGCCTGATCGCGCTCGTTGTGATCGACCAGAATGACCGACGGACGCTCCAGATCCAGCAGGTTACGCTGTGAGAACATGCCGACGTATCGTCCCTGTTCATCCATCAGCGGGTAATAGCGGATACGCTTTTTGGAAACCGTGCGCTTTACATCCTCAACCGTTTCCTCCGGCTCGAAGGTGATAAGACCCTTTTTCCGCATCACATGCCGCACTGGAACCGCCTGACCGATAACCTTGACACAGGTGTAGGTATCATACGGGGTGGCGATGATGGAAACGCCGTTTTCCGAGGCTAGCTTTCGGATGGTGCGCGAAACCTTGGAGCCGAGGCCGATGACTATGCAGCCGGCGCTCATCTCAATGGCGCACAGCTGGCTTTCATAGCGGTTGCCGAGAATAACCATATCATTTTTGCCGATGTAGTCCTCGAGCACGTCCGGATTAGCCGCCGCAACGACCACACTGCCCTGCTCAAACCGCTGGTCAATATCGCCAACCTCGAGCGTGCCGTCAAGCACATCGACCAGATTCCGATAGCTGGTCTTGGCCTCCGCCAGCGCATTGGCGTCCTGATCCTCGATGTAGAAGCGCGCGATATCGCCCAGCGTCAGCAGACCCTTCAGGCGGCGATCCTCATCAACAACGGCCAGCGTCTGAATATCATTTTCGTTCATGTAATCCCATGCACGGTGCAGCGACAGCTCCTCGCTGATGCCCGGCACCTCGCGGTACTGCACATCGCTCAGGCGCGGCTCAAACGACTTGATGTAGCGCGGCGGCTCCACGCCGAAGCGTTCGAGCACAAATTTGGTCTCCGCATTGACGTGACCCGCGCGGCAGGCTATGTATTCTCCGCCGGTCAGCCTGCGCTTGAGGTGCGCGTAGCAGATTGCAGAGCAAATGGAATCCGTATCCGGATTGCGGTGTCCGATAACAAAAACTGGGTTCATGCACTGATGCTCCTTTATGTGATAAGGGATGGCTCCCCTTCGGAATCCGTTTGATGGAATGAAACCTTGTGGTTTGATTGTATCATTTAACCGGGGAAATCGCAAGGTATGGAAGAGGAATCCAACTCAAAACCATCTGCGGCCGCACTGCGTAGGCGATGGAGCTGACAGCACGGATTCCGCCGCTGCACCGAAAATCCTGCCGAAGTCCGCTTCTCCGTCTGCTCACCTACCTTTTGAAAAACCGAAAATCGCAGCAGTCACCGCCGCAGCCCAACGTTTTTGTGCGCGAAAAGCCAAGCTTGCGCAGTCCGCCATAGGTCACGTCATCCACGTCGCAAAACAGCGGACACAGCTCCGGACAGCCGTTGTCCCGGCACGCCGTGTGCCAGAGACACTTGGTGATCGACGCGGAAAAGTGCGTTTTATCGTGTGCCTGTGTGCTCTCCCACAGGTCAGAGGTACGCATGATTTTGAGAAAACAATAGCTGTAAATCCGATAAAATCCCGGCACAAGCTCCATTTTCGCCGTGAAAGCGTGCTTTTCTGCCGCCACCCAGTCCATCATGTACGTCCGCATGTGCGTAAAGGTTTCCTCCGCAGGCAGCTCTGCCTGCAGCACCTTGTACAGCGCAATGCGCGGCAGAATGGTCTGCACCAGTGTTTTCATCTGGTTTTTGGACCTATTTGCTGCGGTTTTGATTAACCTATCCAGCATTTTTTCCTGTCGTGAAAACAGCGAGCCGCCCCTGCTTCCGCCGAAGGTCTGTATCAGAAATACCTTAATTTGCTTTTGCTGTTTGCTTTGCATAATTCCTTCATCTCTTTGCTTTTATGGGATTCCAGTGTCAATCCATAGTTAGTTCACCCTAACTATACCACACTGACTTCCAATATACCATCCTGATACACAAAATTCCCTGCCGATAATCGACATAGTATTGCTTTTTCGGCATAGCCTGATCGAGCTTCACTTCCCATATCATTCCGTCAGATACTATGGCGCACATCAAAAACGGCTCTTTCCCGAAGGCAAGAACCGTTTCCCTTTGTCTTACATACCCAGAAACTGTACATACTCTGCGGCGGACATCAGCGGCGCATCCAGTTGTGTACGGGGCTCTGCTGTGACCTCGCCCTGTGCCGCAAACTCATATCCGGCCTGCTCGGTCAGCAGCGGACTTTTGAGCGGGATCAGACGGTCTGCAAAATTCTTAAGCAGCGCCGTCATGTTCCACGAGTACACTGGCGAGTCCAAGCAGACCACATCCGCAGACTGATATGCGCGAAGCAGCTTCTCCATGTCATCGTGCTGCACGCACTGTCCGATGCTGTAATCGCCAAGATGGTACAGCTCGGTTTCCGCTCCGGCACGAGCCGCGCCCGCCAGAAAGACCCCGAGCATGCGTCCAGCGGCACTCTTTTCGCCCGCTGGACTGCCGTTGAATGCCGTAAATTTCATTGTTTTCTTTCCTCTTTCGTTTGCTGAAACCTATTGCAGCAAGCAAACGAGAGGGAAACAAGGAACGCTCCGTAGCGTCCAAAAAGCTCGCCGGTTTATCCCCTTCCCAAAATCGCATCCAGGTCCTGCTGCGGATTGGTGGTCGGGTGCAGATCGTAGGTCTCCACCAGTGTTTTGACCACGGTTTCCGACAGAAACGCCGGCAGCGTCGGTCCAAGGTAAATATTCTTCACGCCGAGCGCAAGCAGCGTCAGCAGGATGCACACCGCCTTCTGCTCGTACCACGAGAGCACGAGCGTGAGCGGCAGGTCGTTGACCGTGCAGCCGAACGCATCCGCCAGTGCAAGCGCAACCTTGATGGCGCTGTACGCATCATTGCACTGGCCCATATCCAGAATGCGCGGCAGGCCGCCGATTTCGCCCAGATCGAGGTCATTGAAGCGGTATTTGCCGCACGCAAGCGTCAGAACCAGCGTATCCATCGGCGTGGATTTGACAAACTCGGTGTAGTAATTTCTGCCCGGATGCGCGCCGTCACAGCCGCCGACCAGAAAGATATGCCGCACCTTGCCGCTCTTGATGAGCGAGATGATCTCCTCCGCGTGAGCCAGCACCGCGCCGTGTGCAAAGCCCGTCATCAGCATATGCCCGCCGTTGATGCCGCTCATGCTGTGGTCGTGCTCGTACCCGCCGAGCGCGAGCGCCTGCTCGATGATGGGCGAAAAGTCCTTGCGGCCGCACGCATCCGCCTCGATATGGCGCAGACCCGCATAGCCCACCACCGAAGTCGTGTACACGCGGTCCTGATAGCTTGGGCGCTGCGGCATCAGACAGTTGGTGGTGAACAGCACCGGCGCGGGAATGTTCTCGAACTCCGTCTGCTGGCTCTGCCATGCCGTGCCGAAATTGCCCGCAAGGTGCGGATGTTTTTTCAGTCCCGGATAGCCGTGCGCGGGCAGCATTTCGCTGTGCGTGTAGATGTTGATGCCCTTTCCCGCCGTCTGCTCGAGCAGCTGCGCTAAGTCGCCCAGGTCGTGCCCGGAAACCACGATGAACGGGCCTTTTTTGATGTCGGTCGGCACTTTTGCGGGCTGCGGCGTGCCGAATGTGCCCGTATTGGCCTCATCGAGCAGCTCCATGCACCGGAAATTCACCTGCCCGAACTCGACGATCAGCGCCAGCCATTCCTCGACCGAATGCGGGCGATTGACCGCGCACAGGCCCTTGTAAAACCACGCGCTCACCTCGTCATCCGTGTAGCCAAGATTCATCGCGTGGTGTGCATAGGCGGCCATGCCTTTCATGCCGAACAGCAGCGTGGAACGCAGCGAAACCGTATCCGTGTCGCCCTTCCACAGCTCCACGACCGCACACGGTTTTCCGCCGAATTTCTCTCGTTCCGCGCGTACCCGCTCGGTGAATTCCGCAATCGCCTGATTGTCAAAATTGACATTGGTCAAGGTGATGAACAGGCCGTCCATCAGCAGCCGGTCGACGATTTGTGTGCGTTGACCGGCCGCAGCTGCCGCCTCGGCCAAGCGAATGAGTTCGTACACCAGCTCATCCTGCAGCGCTGCCGTATCCGGCTGCTTGCCGCAGACACCCACGCTCACGCAGCACTTGTTGCCTGCGGTCTGCTGGCACTGAAAGCAAAACATATCTGACATGAAAACACACTCCTTTTACGAGTAGTGTTGCCAAATTTGTCAGAAGGTATGCGTTGTTTTTTGTTTCTTCAGCTGCTTCTGCGCCTCCAGATACATGGGTTCGGTATCGCACCGATCGTTGGTATCCTGCTCAGCGAGATTGCACTCGACGGCAAGGCATCTACTCTGTCCACCGAAGCGTTTCGGTGGGATTGGTTTGGGTAATCTTCCAAAATCATTCGTGCACCAGGACAATCACATTCCTGCATCGTCTACTAAGATAAAAAGGCTGACCGGATTTCCGGCCGGCTTTTTTCTCCCCGTGCGCGATACTGTCCGCAAATTTTATCCATATTATTAAAACTGTGAAAAATGCCTTGCATATTCCACATAAAAAGTGCTATAATCATTGCGAAAAAATAAAAAAGGAGGCAAGTCCTATGGACAGTTGTGACAGACGAAATGTACATATGACGATGGATACAGACTATACTGCTGTTTCGAGTGTCCGTAAGCATCCTCTTTTGAAATAAGCGCCGAGCCTTGCTCCATCGTGATGAACAAGTCCACAACTGATGTTTGTGTCACTGTATCTGTTACGGTGGATTTTTTGTGCCCTTTTCCGGGCACAGAAGGAGGCTGATTATGAAAAAAGCAACATGGAAAAAAACATCTTTTGCCGAGAAAATCGTTGAGATCATCCGCACCTCCCCTTCGATCAATGAGATGCGGGAGCAGCTGCAGGATTATCACGACAACGATATCGCACAAAGCCTGCAATTCCTAAACCGCGCGGAACGCAATCTGCTGTACAGCGCACTTGATGCGGAATGGCTGGCAGAAATCATCTCCTATCTGGATGATCCGGCGGAATACATTGATGAAATCGGCATTGACAAGCTGGCCGAAATTCTGAACGAAATGGATGCGGACGACGCGGTCGATCTGTGGGAGAACATCGACGAGAGCGTAAAAGTAAAGCTGCGCCCGATGATCGATGACGAAACCAAGTCAGCCATCCTGCTTATCAATTCCTATGACGACAGCGAAGTCGGCAGCCTGATCACGACCAACTACATCTGCATCAAGCAGAACCTGACCATTCGGCAGGCCATGCACGAGCTGGTAAAGCAGGCCGGTGAAAATGACAACATTGGAACGATTTATGTAGTCGATGATAAAAACCGCTTCTGCGGTGCAATCGACCTGAAGGATCTCATCGTTGCCCGAGAGAACGTTCCGCTGGATTCCATCATCAGCTACGCGTATCCGTATCTGCTCGACCACGAGAAAATCTCAGAGAGCATCGAGAAGATCAAAGATTATGCCGAAGACTCCCTGCCGGTGCTGAATAAGGATAGAAAGATCATCGGTATCATCACCGCACAGGACGTTGTCGAGGCCGTGGATGACGAGCTCGGCGAGGACTATGCAAAGCTCGCCGGTTTGTCCGCCGAGGAGGATCTCAACGAAACCACCAGGGAAAGCATGAAAAAGCGCCTGCCGTGGCTGATCATCCTGCTGTTCCTCGGCATGGGCGTTTCGACCGTTGTCGGTGCATTTGAAGGCGTTGTAGCCGTGCTGCCGGTCGTTATCTGCTTCCAGTCGCTGATTCTCGATATGGCCGGCAACGTTGGTACGCAGTCGCTGGCGGTTACGATTCGTGTGCTGATGGATGAAAACCTGAGTGCTAAGGACAAGCTGCACCTCACCTTCAAGGAAATGAAGGTCGGCACCTGCAACGGCGCGCTGCTCGGCATTATGGCGCTTGTCTTTCTCGGTGCATACATAGCGCTGTTCAAGGGCTATGCCATCGGACATGCGTTCCTGATCTCCGGCTGCGTTGGCATATCACTGCTTGTAGCGATCGTGATTTCCAGTCTGGTCGGTACGCTCGTACCGATCCTGTTCCATAAAATCAAGGTAGACCCGGCGGTTGCGTCCGGTCCGTTGATTACGACGATCAACGATCTGGTTGCCGTTGTAACATATTACGGTCTGGCATGGATTCTGCTGATTCAGCTTTTGCATATTGTTTGAGCGAAAAAACACCCTCTATATCGAATGATATAGAGGGTGTTTGCTATCTGTTTTTGCTTTTAATCATGCTTTCTGCGGATACCGAAGTACGCCAGTCCCATTGCGGACAGACCGCACAGAGCCGCCCACAGACCGCCGATATCGCCGGTTTTCGGAACGCTGGACGTCGGAGTCTTGCTGTCGGGAATGTTCACTGTCTTCGTTTTATCCGGCGTCTTGGTCTGTGTTGCCGGCTTGGTCGTCGGAACCTTGCTGTCCGGGATGTTCTCCGTCGGCTTCAGCGGATCAAGCGGCGTAGGCTGATCCGGAATGTCAACCGGAGGCTTCGGATCCGGATCGGGATCGGGAGTCGGTTTCGGGTCCGGCTTGTGGTGACCGCCGCCGCCACCGCCGCCGCCGGATTTCTTGCTGTTGGTGATGGTGAAGCCATCTGCCATGCTGCCGGAAATCGAGGTATTAAAGCCGTCAACGGCCTCCTCTTCGACGGTATAGGTGTAAGCGCTATCCAGATTTGCAAAGGTGTACGACCAGGTCTTGCCGTCCTTGTCGGTCATGGAATAAAAAAGCATCCCGCTTGCTGTGCTTCAGCAAGTAGGATGTTGTTATATGCCCTTATTCTTCCTCGTCCGCCAGCTTTGCCACGCGGACAAATTCATCCATTTCGCGTGTGCGCCATTTCTCCTTGTGGCTGAAAATCTGGCGGTAGAGCGAAATATAGCAGTCCTCGACCGACAAACGGACCAGCCTTCCCTCTTTTACGCTGTTCTCGACTGCGTACCACGGCAGAAAGGATACACCGCGGTCAATCTCAAGCATGCGAATGAGCAGCGAGGTATCACCGCACTCGAGCGACGGCGTAAGGATGGTCCGCCGCGCGGCAAGACGGCGGTTGAGTACACGGCGATAGTTATCCTGCTCGGTAAGGAAAAAAGGCTGCGTGAGCAGTTCCTCAATCGTCAGCTCTTTTCCGCCCAGCTTCTCGCGCAGCGATGCAGACGCCACAAATACGATCTCCTCACGCTGCTCCATCAGCTTGTTCCAGTTGTTGCTGTACAGCGGCTCATCGAGCACATAGATCATGTCCAGCTCGCCGCGTTCCATGTGCTCGATCAAATCTTCCGGCTCACCGACCGTGATGCGGATAGACACTTTCGGGTTGAATTTGCGGTACAGATGCAGCACTGTCGGCAGTTTGAGACATGCAAGCGACTCAATCGTGCCGATATGCAGCGAACCGTGCAGCTCTGCCGTAGATGTGACCGACATGCGCGCCTGATTGACCTGATTCATCACGTCGCACGCATGGCTGAAAAAACGCTCGCCCGTGTCGGTCAGCGCGATACGCTTGCCCATGCGGTCGAACAGACGCGTGTCCAGTTCCTCCTCCAGCTGGCGTATCTGCACCGTTACCGCCGACTGTGAGTAGCCGAGGCTCTCTGCTGCGCGTGAAAAACTCTTAAACTGTGCTACTCGAATAAAGGTTGCAAGCTGCCGAAGCTCCATGAATTTCCCTCTCTCCCCTATATTATCAATATTTTAAATCGAAATGATAAAATATATGAATTTGACTTAACCCATCAAACAGAATATACTAAATCTGCAAAGAGGTCAAGAAAGAAATTGGAGGTTTACCACAGATTTTTTAATTATCCTTTTTACACAAAAACCGCGTCCTATTTTACAGCATTTCGCCTAAAATAAGCGGTTCTTTTTGTGTCCGGAGGCAAAAAATCTCGGCAGACTTCCACGGCAGCAGACCAAAGAGGGGCAAACAAACGGCCTGCGCCGCAAAGGGTAACACCGCATAACCGAACTGTGTGGTGCTGCCCGCAAAAAAAGGAGGAAAAAGAAATGGAAGAAAAGAAAAAATTCAAACTCGGATTACTGCCCAAGCTCATCATCGCCATCATTGTCGGCATCCTGTTTGGCCAGTTCCTGCCGGAAGGCTTCTGCCGCTTTGTGGTAACGCTCTCGTCGTTCTTCAGCCAGTTCCTGTCGTTTATCATCCCGCTGATGATCCTCGCGTATGTTACCATGGGCATTGCTAACCTCAAGAGCGGCGCGGGCAAGCTGCTGCTCATCACGGTTGCCATCGCCTACTGCTCGACCCTGATTGCAGGCTCGGCTTCGTTCTTTGTAGCCGACACCCTGTTCCCGCACTTCATGAGTGCGGACGCGCTCGACAAGATCGCCGCAACCGCAGGCAACTCGCTGGAGCCGTACTTCAGCCTGGAAATTCCGGCGCTGATGAACACGCTGTCCGCTGTTGTTACGGCGTTTGTGCTCGGTCTGTGCATGTCCAGCCTGCGCGGCAAGACCATCGGCGACACGCTGTACAACGGCGTTTCCGACTTCTCCGGCATCATTGACTGCGTACTGCACAAGGTCATCATTCCGCTGCTGCCGCTTTACATTTGCGGCACGTTCACCGATATGACCAAGTCCGGCAAGACCTTTACCATCCTCGGTATTCTGTGGAAGGTATTCATCGTTGTTATCATCATGCACCTGATCTGCATCTGCATCCAGTTCGTAATTGCAGGTCTGGTCAGCCACAAGAACCCGTTCACGCTCATCCGCAACCAGATTCCGGGCTACGCAACCGCACTGGGCACCCAGTCCTCTGCGGCTACCATTCCGGTCAACCTGCAGTGCGCTGAGGCAGACGGCGTTTCCTCGGAAATTCGCAACTTCACCGTTCCGCTGTGCGCGAACATCCACATGGCAGGCTCGATGATTACCATTACCGCCTGTGCGACTGCCGTCTGCCTGATGAACCAGCTGCCGATCTCCATCGGCACCGTTATCCCGTTCATCATGACGCTCGGCATTGCCATGGTGGCGTCTCCCGGTGCGCCGGGCGGCTCCATTATGACCGCCCTGCCCTTCCTGTACATGATCTTCGGCACCGAGGCCGGCGACCCGAGCGGCCCGATCTGCGCCATCATGGTTGCACTGTACATCACGCAGGACTCGTTCGGCACCGCCTGCAACGTTTCCGGCGACAACGCGATCGGCGTGATCGTGGAGACCATCTACCGCAAGTTTATCTGCAAATCCTCCGCTCAGTAAGGAGAATCCCCTATGTCCTTTATCAGTGTTTTTGATGTGCTGGGACCGAATATGATCGGTCCCTCCAGCTCCCATACCGCCGGCGCAGCCGTTATCGCGTATCTGGCGCATAAGATGATCGCGCCGCCGCTTAAAAAGGTGGATTTTACGCTGTACGGCTCGTTTGCCAAGACCTATCACGGCCACGGCACTGACCGTGCGCTGCTCGGCGGCATCATGGGCTTTTCGACCGATGACACCCGCATCCGCAATTCGTTTTCGATTGCGACCGAGCGCGGTCTGTCCTACTCATTCACGCCGTGTGAGACCGAGACCGATGTTCATCCGAACACCGTGGACATCCACATGGAGAATGCCGCCGGTCAGGTGATGACCATCCGCGGTGAGTCGCTCGGCGGCGGCAAGTGCCGCATCGCGCGCATTAACGGCGTTGAGGTTGACTTTACCGGTGAATACAGCACGGTTATCGTCGTTCAGCAGGACAAGCCGGGCGTTGTGGCGCACATCACCAAGGTGCTCAGCGACAAGGGTGTAAACATTGCGTTCATGCGCCTGTTCCGCGAGTCCAAGGGCAACACCGCTTACACAATCGTCGAATCGGACGGTCATTTCCCCGAGGGCATTGAGGAACCGCTCAAAAACAATCCCAACGTCCACGACGTCATGATCATCGAACCGTAAGGAGGAGAGCAGATTATGGATTTCAAAAACGCATCCGAGCTGCTTGCACTCTGCACGCAGCAGCAGCTCCCCATTTCCGAGATCATGCGCCGCCGCGAGTGCCAGCTGGGCGAAACTGCGCGTGATGAGGTCACGCACCGTATGAAGAAAGCACTCGAAATCATGCGCTCATCCGCGCTGACACCGCTCAAAACGCCGGTCAAGTCCATGGGCGGCCTGATTGGCGGCGAGGCAAAAAAACTGGCGCAGCACGCGGCCAAAGGCCACTCCATCTGCGGGGATGTGCTGCACAAAGCGGCGCAGTACGCGATGGCAGTACTTGAGGTAAATGCTTCTATGGGCCTGATTGTCGCAGCGCCGACCGCAGGCAGCGCCGGTGTTCTGCCGGGCATGCTGTTTGCCCTGCAGGACCGCTACAACATCTCGGATGAACGGCTGATCGACGCCCTGTTCAACGCCGGTGCGATCGGCTACCTTGCCATGCGCAACGCAACCGTTGCAGGCGCGGTCGGCGGCTGTCAGGCTGAGGTCGGCATCGCATCCGCAATGGCGGCCAGCGCGGCTGTCGAGCTGATGGGCGGCAAGCCTGAGCAGTGTCTTGACGCGGCCTCCACCGTGCTGATGAACATGCTCGGTCTGGTCTGCGACCCGGTCGGCGGACTGGTCGAGTATCCATGCCAGAACCGCAACGCGGCAGGTGTAGCCAACGCGCTCGTTGCCGCTGAGCTCTCGCTCGCGGGCATTCACCAGTTTATCCCGTTCGATGAAATGCTCGATACCATGTACGCGGTCGGCCGCCGCATCCCCATCGAGCTGCGCGAGACTGCCCTCGGCGGCTGCGCTGCCACACCGTCTGCATGTGCGAAATGCGGACTGTGCTCTTAAATCAGATCATATCGATACTCTTTTTCGCAGGACATTCCCACCCCTCGGGAATGTCCTTTTCGCTTACAGAATAAGCTCTTATCATGAAAGCAGAACCGCCCAAATCGAACTATCCCTCCCGGGCAGTAATCGGGAGGGATAGTTGTATCATCTGATTGTTACTGATACTCCGCATTGAGGAACATGGGCTTGATGGCGACAACCTCATCGTATTCCTCCTGCGAGACTGTGACATCCGCGTTCAGCGCCTTCAGGTCAGCCTTCACAACGTCGAGCGCCTGCGCGGCAGTCACTGCGCGGCCATCCATGACAGCACGCTGCATACGGCGCAGCACAACCGGATGTGCATAGCGGGCTGGCAGCGGGAAATTCAGATAATCCGCAAGGTAAGCCTGCATTTTCTCCTGTGCCTGCGCATCATTCTGCATGATGGAGGTACGGTTATTGCGTGCTGTCGGCAGGACGCTGAAGCCTGCAAACGTGAATATCGCGGCAAGGCCGAACAGCGTAAAATAAATCGAAAACGAGCCGTGACGCACGAAAGAAACGATACCGTAAGCCAGCGCCGCAAATCCCAGCAGTGTGATCGCCATAGCGGCCCAGCGGTAGCTGCCGTTCGTGCACTGAAAGTTCCGGCGGCGTTTTGCGGCTGCGCTCAGTCGTTCGGCCAGCTCAGGACGGCGCTCCAGATAGTCGATTGCGTTATCGAGTGCCTGCACGGTTTTCTCCGCCTGTGCGCTCATCGGCGGACGATTGCGCTCTTCTTCCTCCCGGCGGGCCTTCTCCTCGGCAATGCGCTGCTCTGCCGCCGCGCTGACACACGGAATAGACGGGTGCTCAGCTCGGATAACGCTCAAAAACTCATCGACCTGCTGCTCATACTTGAAATTGCACACCTTCTGTCCGCCGTCGAACTCCACGACCAGATAGGACAGCGTGGCGAAAATGCCCTTGCCGGAAAAGCCGCCCTTGCTCATCGCAACGCGCTTGTACACACGCGTTACCATAGAAAACGGAACATAATACCGCCGGTCAATAAAAAAGCTGTTCAAATAGAGGGCATGCCTGCCGATGCCGCACGGACCGATTTTCCGACAGGTTTTTCTATCCTCGGCAAGCGCCGCGTCATCAATGCGCCCCGCGCTGAGCGGATAAGGTTTCAACATTTTCCGTCACCCCGCAAGTATCGTTATGGATGGCCGCAGCCGACCGCACAAAGGAACAGCCGGCTGCAGCAATGCTATTATATTCAAGCAGATTTCTTTGCGCTGCGCTTCTTGGTCGCACGAATGAACAGTGCGAGCAGCAGTGCCGCGAATACAATACCGATCGGGTACGCCACTGCGGTATTGTAGATTACCGTGCCGTCCGCTGTCTTGCTGTTCAGCAGGCTGCCGAGGCACTCCGGTGCGAGGATGAAATAGGTGCAGGAAACTGCACTCATGAACGTAGCCGGAACAGCTGCCATCCAGAAGTTCTTCTTTTCGGTGAACAGGTACATAGCCGCTGCCCACAGAACGATCATAGCGAGCGTCTGGTTGGTCCAGCTGAAGTAACGCCAGATAACCGTGTAGTCGATCAGACCGGTCGCATTGCCGATGCCGAGGATAGCGCCGATACCCAGTACCGGGATACACAGCTTCAGGCGGTTTGCGTACGAACCCTGATCCATGTGGAACCAGTCGGACAGCGTCAGACGAGCGGAACGGAATGCGGTATCACCGGAAGTGATCGGGCAGACAACAACACCGATCATGGCCAGAGCAATACCAACGCCGCCCATGGTCTTGGAGCATACATCGTAGATCGCTGCGGACTGACCGCCTGCCAGCGCTTCCGCCAGACCGGTGTTGAGCCCGCCGGTGACCTCATACAGAGCACAGCCAGCTGCCGCCCAGATCAGTGCGATAATGCCTTCGGCTACCATTGCGCCGTAGAATACGAAGTGACCCTGCTTCTCGTTCTTCATGCAGCGAGCCATCAGCGGCGACTGCGTGGAATGGAAGCCGGAAATTGCACCGCATGCAACCGTGATGAACATGAAGCTCCAAATCGGCGTGCCGGACGGATGCATATTGTACAGGTGAGACCAAATCTCCGGAATGGTGTAATTCGGGTTGGTGAAGATACCGATGATAACGCCGACCGCCATGATGATCAGGCACATGCCGAACAGCGGGTATATCTTGCCGATGATCTTATCAATCGAAATAAAGGTTGCAATAAAGTAGTAAACCAGGATGACGATCAGCCAGAACAGCGTGGTCGAAAGCACACCGGACATACCGTTGTTCTTGCACAGTGTAACAATCAGACCGGCCGGACCGACTGCAAATACCGTGCCGACCATAATCAGCAGTACGACCGAGAACACACGCATGATATTCTGCATGGTGTGACCGAGGTACTTGCCGGTAACCTCTGCGATGGAAGCACCATCATTTCGCTCACTGATCATGCCGGAGAAGTAATCATGTACGCCGCCGGCAAAAATGGTGCCGAATGTGATCCACAGGAATACGACCGGGCCCCAGAGGGCGCCCTGCAGGGCACCGAAGATCGGGCCAAGGCCGGCGATGTTCAGCAGCTGTACCAGAAACAGCTTCCACTGCGGCATGACAACGTAGTCAACGCCATCGTTAATACGAACTGCCGGCGTTTCACGATCATCCGGGCCAAAGGTTTTGTCTACAATTTTACCATAAGTAAGATAGCCGGTGATCAATAATAATAAGCATACGATAAAGCTGATCATATTATCTCCTCCTCTATACCGGCTGCGAAAGCATGGTTTTCGCATGAAAATTACCGAAAATCCTACTTTTTTCATTTCTCTTTTCTCTTTTCGGCAATCTCTATTATGAACCTATGATATAAAAACCTCAAGGGACAATATGTTATAATTTTAACAAGAAAAATTCGTTGAAATTTGTTTCCTTTAGAAAAAACTATCAGCGCAATAAAATCCCCCGACCAATGGCCGGGGGATTCGTTCGTCCTTACAGGAAAGTATTTACTTTTCCAGTTCGGTCCAGTCACGAGTTTCGCGGATGGTGGTCCACTTCTCGTACTTATCGTCCTTGCTCTTATCCGAGTATGCGTGGCTGTTGGTGGCCTCCTGCACAGCGAGATAGTACCATGCGGAAGCATCGGAATTATCCGGCCACTTGATCATGCTGTCGAGCAGATCGCTGCTGTTCTCGGGCAGACGGTTGAGTACGCGGTTGACAAGCGTCATCGCCTCTGCGCGGGTGATATACTGGTTCGGACGGAACGTATCATCCGGATAGCCATTGATCCAGCCCTTGTTTGCGGCGATACCGATCTCATTCTTTGCCCAGTGAGATGCAATATCCGTGAACTTCGAGGACGTATCCGTGTTCTTATCGTCGAAGCGAGCGGCGATTGCGGCAAATTCCGCACGGGTGATCGGCGCATTCGGCGCGAACGTGCCATCGTTATGACCCTTTACAATGCCCATCGAGGACAGCGTGGAGACAGCATGGTTAAACCACTGACCACGCGTCACATCGGACAGGCTGTTGGACTGGGTGGAATTTGCGGTGCGGACTTCCTCGGTCAGCAGACGGAAGAAGATGGTTGCCACTTCTGCGCGGGTGATGTTGCCGTTCGGCTCAACGTTGCCGTTCGGGTAGCCGACAATGTACGCAAAGTGGTCATCGCCGTTCAGACCGGTCGGTACATCATCCGGAATGGTAACGGTGGGCTTGTGGCTGCCGCCGCCACCGCCGCCGGAGGATTTTTTCGTAAAGGACCATACGCCGTGCAGCGTAAGGTCTGCGGTCAGCTGCTGCTCGCCGGTCAGAACCGTACCGTCATCCTTTTTCCAGCCGTTGAAAGAGAAGGTACCGTTCACGCCGTCCTTCGAGCCGGACACGCTGGCCGGAACCTCTGCAACGGTATAGCTGCTGCCCTTAACCAGCGTCTGCTTTGCCGGAGCGGTATAGCCTTCCGGCAGGTCACCGGTAACATCATACGTCAGCGTGTACATCAGCGGATGCGCTGCCTTGAGCGAAATAGCGTGCGAATCCTTTTCCACCGGGATGTACTCGTCAGCTGTTTCCGCCGTCCAGCAGCCGATCTGCTCATAGCTACCCTGAGCAGCATTCCACTTATTCCAGCCGTCATGATACCAACCGGTAATCTCCATATTGTCGGAGGACAGAATGCGGTCGCCGCTCATGTCCTTTGCATTCGGGAGCGTAAAGATCGTGCCGCTGTAGAAAAACAAATCGTCACCTGCGGTCGCTGCGGTGTTGTTATACACTTCGCTGTTCGCCGCGATGTTAATGTTGGACGCACTCGCGTAGATGCCGCCGCCGTAGCCTGCTGCGGTGTTGTTATACACTGCGCTGTTCGCCGCGATGTTGATGTTTGCAGCATTATAGGCGTAAATCGCACCGCCCATATTAACTACTGCATTATTATCGTGCATCACAGCACCGGACTGAAGATCCACATTGATAACCGCCGAGCCAGACTTATAGGTAAAGATGCCTGCACCGCCGGCAGCAGTATTGCCGCTGACAGAGCTGTTCGTTACAGTGACATTCAGTTCCTTAGCTATTGCATTTGCGTAGATGCCGCCGCCATAGCCGGTTGCCGTATTGGCGTCGATTGCCGTACCGTTCAGCAGGCGAATGTCCGTGTTGCAGACAGCAGTACACAAAGCCAAGATACCTGCGCCGCTCTGTGCCTTATTTTCAGAAATCGAAACACCGTCAAGTTCAATCGTTCCTGCGCTGTAAGCTACGATTGCGCCGCCCTGGGTTGCGCCGTCGTTATTCAACAGCTTGGAATTACGGAGAGTCAGATTAGAGGTTGTGCCGACATACATACCGCCGCCGATACCGTTTTCAGGGTCGAGAACCGTATTGCCGGAGATTGTGGAATCGGTGATAAGGTGGTTGTGCTCGCCGGAACAGCCTTCTTCTGCTTCGTTCGGCGTATCGCCAAAATAGATACCTGCACCGAATTTTGCGGTATTATTCTCAAAAAAGGACTTTGCAGCGTTCAGCACAGAATGTCTCAGAATCATACCGCCGCCGCAGTCCGGAGCGGTGTTCCTCTCAACATGGCAGCCGTCCATGGTCAGAGAACCGTATCTAACCAGAATACCGCCGCCGTCACTGCTGCTTCCCGTAACGCTGTTTTCGGACACGGTAACAATCCGCATGGATACATCTGCGTGCGACGCATAGATACCGCCGCCGCCGACTTCGCCATTGCCGTTGCCGCCGACTGCTTCATTACCCGTTATGGTCAAATCTTCGAGCTGAACAACTGCGCTGTCGATTGCGAAGCCGCCGCCATTCTGCGGATTCCTGCCGCCGGTAACCGTACCGTTTTTCACGGTAACCTGCGGTTTATCACCGGAAATGGTCACAACCGCCGCATTTGCATCACCCGACAGCGTAAACCCGCCGAGGTTGAGCGTCAGAGACTTATTGATGGTGATATTCTCCGTAACATCACGGAGCAGAACGATGGATTCGCTACCGTCTGCTGCAGCAATCGCGGCAGCAACAGTCGGATACTCGTTCTCGCCGATCTTTGCAGCGTTTTTCGGTGCTTCCGGTTTTGTCGGAGTTTCCGATTCTGTCGGGTTCTCCGATTCTGCCGGAGTCTTCGATGTGGATGTGCTGTCTCCTGCAGTGGTGTTCTCATCTGCAGGTTTTACGTCCTTAGAAGACTGGTCTTCCGTCTTAGGCGCTTCGGAGCTTGTGTCCTTAGGAGACTGACCTTCCGTCTTAAGCGCTTCGGAGTTTGTGCCCTCAGAAGACTGACTGTCCATCTGAGACACTGCGGGATTTGCGTTTGTTTCATTTTGAGCAGCAGACTGAACCTGCTCCTGCGTTGTCATTTCTTTCTGCTCCGTTTCATCCGCTGCAAATGCGAACGGAGACATCGTCAGCATCATGGATGCCGCCAGAATGCTGGCTAAGAATCGATTATTTTTTCCTGTTTTCATCATGAAAACCCCTCCTTCAATAGTAAAAGACTACTATGAAGAAGCTGCATTAGGAAACCGGCTGCCATGCGGAATACCTTCCGTTTAGGCCCTTGGCTTTGCGAGACCGGCTTTCACCGGTGGTGCTCTTGTCTGTACAACTTACTCCTTATCGAGTAGCACAGATGGTTGGTTCTTTTTGAAATGGCTGTTGGCAACGCAGAATGGTTGTTCAGTCTCCAAATAAAATACCCCCTTTACAGCGCGCATAGCTCTGCAAGGGGGTAACAAAGTACCTTTGGCAACCGGCTGCCATGCGGAGAAAAAACTCCGTTTAGGCCCATCTGGCTTTGCGACACCGGTTTTCACCGGCTGTGCCTTTGTCTGTACCTGTATCCCTTTACGGAAGTCATGCACAGAATTTTACGATCTTTTCTGTCGACAGACACGCTGGACTGCATACACAGTCCTTTGCCTGCGCAGGACAGAAATCCTCCGGATCCTCTTCTTCAGTATACCATAAATGCCCGCGAATAACAAACAAATACTGTAAAAAGCGAAGAAGGATTTCAATCCGGAATCGTTTTTATGCAATAAATCGCCGCTGATCGGACATAAACACATCCAATCAGGACCATTTGCATACAAAATAAAATAGAAAAGTGTTAAGCCGCAGCTACTGCAAGCGCATCGCTGGTATTGGTGTAGGTCAGCGGAGATACACAGTCATGCAGGGTTTTTGCGTTCTTCACGCTACGGGTAACCGCGTAGGTCAGGTCGATCTGATACCACTTGCCGTTCAGGTTTACCTTGTTCCAAGCGTGGTAGCTGGAGCCGGCATAGCCCTTGGTCAGTGCACACGGGATGCCCTGGCTGCGGCACATTGCTGCAAACAGCGAGGAAAAATCGTAGCAGATACCGGTAGTGCCCTTCAGGGTAGCGGCGGTATCCGGGATGTACTTGGTGATCTTGCCGCTGGTGATCTCATTCGCCAGCTTGTTATCATAAGTATAACGGCCTGCCATGTAGTTGTAGATGGCGATAACCTTAGCCTCATCGGTCTTGGCGTTCTTGCAGAGCTCAGCAGCCTTAGCGGATACCGTGTCGCCCTTGGAGAACTGAACTTCGGAAGTGGAGACCAGATACGGGGCGTAGCTGTCCTTGACGGTTACGTTCATGGACTTGGACTCGACCTGCTGATAGGACGTACCGGAAACGTTGCGGTACAGCGTTACAGTGTACTTGCCGTTGCCCTTATCGAGAGAGAAGGAAGCATCCTTGCCGCTCGGGCAATCATAGAATACGGTCTTGCCGCCGTTGTACTGAATACCAACCTTGAGTCTTGCGCTCGAGGAGTAGTTTACGGTAACATAACCGTGGGTGGAATTACTCATATCCACAACATCATTTACTGCTGCTGCGGTAACGCCCATCGAGAGGGCAGTTGCTGCAAAAACTGCGCATACAATACGAAAAAGCCGCTTCATATCCGGCGATCTCCTTTCGGTAACTGGCTGCCAGCCCTCTCGATGAGGGGTAAGGCCCTATAGCTTTGCGTCGCCACCTTTCGGTGGGTTTGCTATTATCGTTTGAGATGCGGTCAAAGCGACTGCATCATCTTCTTTTATCCTCACTATAGCGCATCTATCGTGTTTTGTCAACAGGGTTTGACAAAAAAAGAAGAAATTATGACACATTGCCGCAGATTTACCGAAAACATGACCTTTTTTCGCTTCTTTCGCTCATATTGCAGCGGTTTGACCGGGAATGCAGCTCGCTCCAAAGCGTGAGATGGCGGCAAAAAATCGGTAAACAGACGGCGGTAGGGGTATTCCCCTGCCGCCGCTTTCCATCGGTTGATTTGCTTATTTGCTGCCGTACATTCTGTACAGGAACGTAACGATCTGTGCTCTCGTGCAGTTGTTATGCGGACCGAACAGACCGTTTCCGATGCCGTCGGTGATGCCCTTCTGCTCTGCCCATGCTGCCGCATCAGCGTAGTATGCATCGGCAGGTACATCGGTGAAGGCCGCGCTGCCGCTGACCGCCGGACTGCCTGCCGCACGGTACAGGAGCGCTGCGCCTTGTGCTCTCGTGCAGATGGTGCCGGGTGCAAACGTTGTATCGCTCGTGCCCTCGGTAATGCCATTCTCAACCGCCCACGCAACTGCCTTGGCGTAGTATGCATCTGCCGGAACATCCGCGAAGCTGCTCAGCGCCTTCGGTTCAGGCGAACCCACCGCACGCCACAGGAAGGTTACGATCTGCGCTCTGGTGCAGGCAGCGTTCGGAGCGAACAGCGTGTCGCTCATACCGCCGGTAATGCCCTTCTGCGCCGCCCAGAGGACTGCATCGTAGTAGTAATCCTCCGCGTGCACATCGGTGAAGAAGTTGAGCATGGTATTGTCGTCCATAAAGACCGCCTTCACCGTGACCTTGCCCGCCGGCATGACGAAGGTGTACTTTCCGCCGCCCTTGTCGGTCAGTTCGAGTGCCTTTCCGTCCTTGTCCAGCACGGTCAGGCTTTCGAGGGTGTAGCCCTTGTCGGGGGTTGCCGTGATGGTCACAGTGTCGCCCTTGGAGGCAGACTCGGGAGATACGGTGACGGTGCCGTGCTCATAGATGCCGGTCGGGATCTTGGTGTCGGGAATGGAGACGCTTCCGCCGCCGCCTCCTCCACCGCCGCCGGACGAGCCGCCGCCGGAGGTGGAGTCTGTGATGCGAATGATAATCTTCTTTTCCACGATCACATTGGTGTCTGCGTTGACCGCAGCACAGATCAGAGTCATCGTGCCCTCCTGATCACCAAAGCTGAGTGTATTTCCGCTGATAACGGCGTGCGTATCATTCTTTTCCAGCGTCCATCGTACAGAAGCCGGATAGGCCGCCAGCTCTTCCGGAGTAAAGGCCTTGCCGAACTGATCGAGCGTCGTTACCTTAACTGCAGACAGATCCAGCGTAGTGTTTTTCCGAACAGACGACGGAATTCCGTCTGCGGTAATCGCAGTCAGCCGTCTCGGGGCATTGACCGTCAGCGTAATGTGGTTACTCTCGATGTCGCCGGAACGGGCGTAGATCTCGGTCGAGTCCTCCTTCAGTGCCTTGAGCGTTCCGTTTTCGAGCGAAACCACATCCGACTTGGAGATAACCCATTCAAAACTGCCGCCGGTCATTTCTCTGCCATACTGATCGTAGCCGGCAGCGGTAAACTGATCTGCAAGAACCGCATTTTCATCCAGCCGCAGGACAAAACCGTCCTTCATGTCGGCGCGGATTGTCTTGAGGGTCGGCTGCTGCTCGACCTTAACAACGACATTCTTTGCAGTCTTGCCGGCAGAAGCAGAGGAGGCTTCCAGAATCACATCCGCATAGGAGGCATCCGGGACACTGCCAACCGCAACGAGCAGTTTTCCGTTTTCAATCGTGGCATTGGTCTGATTAGTGTCTGCCAGCGTCCACTCGATGTCCGATGGAATTCCACAGGGATTGCCGTGCTGATCGCGTGCCAGCAGCGGAATGCGGGACAGATCATACTCTGCGCCCTCTACTGCGGCGGGAGCGCCGTCATTATAATACAGCTCATTCAGATACGGCTTTGCCGTCACCTGTACGGGCAGCGGCTGTGCCGTCCGATAGACCGTTTCGCCCTGCTCGTCCTGTCCGACCGGATAATACAGGGTAACCGTATCCGTGCCGACTACAAGACCGGTGATTACGCTGCCGCTGATTTCGGCATAGCCCTTGTCCGTGGCAAGCCGCCACTCAAACAGGCCATCGTCAAGCGTCATGTCCTCGCCGTACTGATCCTTGGCCTCCACATTGAGCGTGCTCAGGTCAAAGGTGTTCGCCGTATCATCATTATAGATGAGATTGGGAATCGTGCCGTTCACGGTCAGCGTATCGAGCTGCCGTTCGGGCAGAACCTGCAGCGGTACACGGTTGGATTCCGTGCCGTTCACTACGGCATAGATCTGATAGGTTCCCGGTGCGGTAAACTCGATGCTGCCCGTGGTTTCGTCAACCGTAATGTCATCGTTTGCTTCTGCATACCACTTGACCTTGCCGGTTACATCAAAATCGTTGCCGTCCTCGTCCAGAGCGGTCACAGTCAGTGCGGAAACATCGGCGGTGTTGCTGCCGTCGTTGAAGTAGAACGGCTCAAAGCTGCCCTCTACCGTAACCGAGGAAAGCACAACGGGCAGGATGGTCAGTTCAATCCGCTCGCTGTTGAAATTATCCGTTGTTTCGATCGTATCCTTCGGCTGATAGCGCAGGAACAACTGTGCTCCGTCATTCGGCTTGAGCGCTTTGAGAACAGGGTAGCCATTGCGGTTTGTCGTGACCTCGGCATACTCCGAAGCGTCGTTCAGACCTTCGTCCACGACCGTCCATTCGCCGCTCAGGCGGGGATTGAAGCCGTACCAGTCCACGTCGTGTTCGTTTTTCGCCTCGACCTTGATGCTGTCCAGACGCAGGCTTTGCTGCTCGTACAGAGAAACCTGTTCGGTATCAGGCACCAGACGATCGAGTGCATAGATTGGGTACACCTTCTGCGGGGTGATGACGGTGTTCTTAGATGTATAGTGGAACGAACCGAAGTACGGTGCAACCGGCTGACCGGAGCACAGCTGATCAGCTGCCGTCTTGAATTCGCCCTGATACAGGCTGTTCATATCCAGACCGTCGGGGTCATAGCCGGAGACATTCCGGTTCTGGATGCGGGCATCCAGATCCTCGATCGCACTTCTGCCGTTCCGGCCGAAGGTATACTGCTTAAACTCCCGGCCCTTCCAGTGGTCTATCGAGCTCATGGTTTGATGATAGCCGGTAACCGAGAGAAGCATGGTCTTATACTTGATGCGCACTGCACCGGTATAAGGAATGGTCGTTTGCAGGTCGGTCACATCGACATTGATGTCGAGACCCGTATGCGCCGGCAGCGGTACGGAGATGGTATCCGTAATAGACTGTGCGTAGGACTCCTCCTTGCTGCTCTCGTAGGTCTTTTCCATGCCATAGGAGTAGGAAAAGCTCTGCTCGACCTTGGCGGTGGGCGAAAGCGCAGCCAGAACGGGTACGCTGAATTCGACGCCTATCGTGGTCTCCTCGGTCCAGTTCTGCGAATAGGTATTGGAGACCGTGGTCGAGGTTGTAGTGCTCTTTTCATAGGTATAGCTTTTCTCGACCGTGTTTTCGAAGTCGTTGCGGTTTTCCGCCGTCACCTTGTAGCTGTCCGAGCTGCCGCCCAGATTAAACTGGTAGCCCTTCTGCTCGAGCGACGCCGTTGTGTCGTCCGCCGCGATGGAGGGCGTTTCAAACCGGTCCGCAATGCCTTGAATTTCGAAGTCGTAGAACGCCTGCACATAGTAACCGTAGCCGGTGCATACATAAGAGTGATGGTTATCGCGTTCCTTCTCCGCTCTGGTAGAGACATAATAAACCGGGGTTTCTTCTTCCGGAAGTCTGTTCAAAACACCCGAGCCGCTCAGAACCGCGCTCTGGTCAACGACGCTGCTGACAGCATCCCGCAGACCCTTGGATGTGTACTGTACCTTTGCGTAATCTGCCGCAGTCAGAGCGGTATACGGCTCATGATAGCCAGATTCATTGTTGTCGTTATAGTACGTTTTTGGCAGAACATTGTTCGCAATAGCCGCCCACTTCTCCGCAAATTCAGGATTCCGGATCATCTCCTGCAAAATCTGCTCCTGTGTGCCCGGCAGATTGTAGGTGTCCGCGGCATCAAAGATCTCCCAGTCGTTTTCTGCCGTCACGGCTGCCCCGGCTGTTGGGGGCAGCATCCCTATACACATCGCCATCGCCAGCAGGCCGCACAAACCTCGCCGTCGTATCATCTGCTTTTTACTCATACCATTTTCCTCCTTTTCTGTGTCAGTGTTCCTGCTCGGCCATGGAAAACAGCTCGTTATGGCTCATCTCCACATCACCGAAGCGAACAAAAATGCCGTTTGTCACCGCGCTGTTCCACACCTGCGGGTCGGAAAGTGACCGGAATCGGAATTTATCCAGATAGGGCTTCATATCCAGCAGCAGGCGGCTGCCGGAGATAAAATCGACCTGCAGAACGTGGTCGGTCAGCGGCTTGACTGACTGAATGTATTTCCGGTCCAAATGCGTACCTCCTCTCGCCTACACAAAATAAAAGGTTCACCGTACCTATAGGATACGGTGAACCTTTCAAAAAAACCATTCACAAGTTGTTAGTTTTTATCCGCAAGCAGGTCGAGCAGCAGCTTGCGCTTTGCGCGCGGCTCTCCTGCTATTTGCAGTTTGGTGTAAATTTGATTCACATACTGCCGGATACTGCCCTCGGACAGATACAGCTTTTCCGCAATCTCGCGGTTGTTCAGCCGCTGTGCCATCAGCCGGACAATCTCATATTCCCGCTCGGTCAGCGCCGACAGGGCTTCCGGACGATCAAATCCGGCCTTTCGCCGCTCTGCGGCTTCTCCCAGTTCGATGATCTGCGCAACCGGTCCGGTTTGCAGCCGCTCTGCCAGCAATGGCTTGAGATAGCGATAATTCTCCGCAAACGGAATGACAAAGCCGTCCGGTTCCGCGTCGGTCAGTGCCTGATCGAGCTGCGCCTGTGCCTCCGCATGCTTACCCAGCATTTCATACGCCGCTGCCGTCTGGATTCGGATATGCATCGCGACCAGTGCGTAGTGCATGCCTTCGCACACAGCAAGCAGTCTTTCGCTCCGGCCAACAACACGGGCGTAGTCGCCCTGTGCCAGACCGACCTGATTTTCGATCATCTCGATCATCGGCTTGCCCGGTGCAAGTGTATGCACGGTTGAAAGCCTGTGCGCGCGAAAAACCTCCGGAATCTTGTCAGTTTTGCCAAGCAAAGCGTAATAATACGCCGCAATCGCGTTCCATAGGTTCAGCCAGGAAGCATTGTGCTGCCGCAGCAGCTCCGCGTGCCGCTCAGCAAGCGTGCAGTGATACTTTATCTCCGCAAACAGCGACAGCCGCCACGCCAGAAAATCACAGCACAGCGCCATATTGGCCTGTCCGTTGTCCTGAATCCGGGCGCACGCGCTTTCGAGTTCGATATGTGCATCCGTTAAGCGTCCCTGCAGGAACGCCGCCTCGGCACGCATGATGGTCTCGGCACCCTGACCGTGATTGCCGGTGATTTTATAATAGTGCGGCATGCACTCGTCCATCTCGGCAAGCTCGCTCTGCAGCTCGCCCGGTGCGCGGTAAAACATCATTAGCACGGACGGCGAGCCGAAGGTCCAGCCGCCGCCGGACTGGATGCTGATCGCCTTCCGCGACATCTGCGCGCTGGCACTCCGGTGCAGGCGGCTCATGGCGCTGATATCGTTGTAGCAGAGGAAGCTCATAATCAGATCGCATTCTCCCCGCAAATCGCCTTTTTCCTGTGCGGAAAGCGCTGTATTTTCGGAAATCGCCGTCAGCAGCAGCTCCTTCAGCTCCAGCATTTTCGGGATATTGCGCCAGTTGAACATACTCCGCATAAGCACCAGAATCGCTAGCGGATGGCTTGCGAGCACAGCCGCCGGGCATTCGTCCAGCGCTGCCAGCACTGCCTTCGGGTGCAGCGAGGAAAGCAGAATGCCTGCATCCTTCTGCAGCGTGCGCAGCATCGCATCGTAATCGCCGTTTTGCCGGTACTCGGTCATGGCATGCAGATACAGCCGATGATCCTCATACCAGATGCCGAGCCGCCCGCGGTAGACGGTCTGCCGCTCCTTCGGCATGGACAGGAAGGTGTGCAGCGCGCATTCCTTCATCATGTGATGAAACCGGTAGGTCGCGCCGTCCGGCAGACGCTTGACAAACGCATTCTGCCCGGTCAGCGCGGCAAGCAGGTCCTCGGCGTGCGCGTCTGCCATGACGAACTGCGCCATTTCGACCGTAAATTCGTCGGCAAGTCCCATCACCGCAAGGAATTCCCGCTGTTTTTCGGGCAGCGGATCAATCATCGCAGCCGTAAAGATGGATGAAATATCCGAATTCGGGTCCGGCAGCACACCGTGCTCGGAAAACATCCGCAGATTCAGATAAACCGCCGAAAACCAGCCCTCGCTGTAATACAGCAGCGTATCTATCTGCTCGTCGGAAAGCGCGGTTCCACACCGCTTGGTATAGACCGCCAGCTCGGTATGGTTAAGCCGAAGCTGCGCCGTGCCGATCTGGTACACCTTTCCGCCCAGCCGGACAAGCTCTGCCGCCGGCAGAAACAGGTCACGGCTGGCTAAAATCAGATGAACATTGGGCGGCAGCCGTCCGGCCAGCGCACACAGGAATCCGGGTGCGCGCTTGTCGGTCAGCAGGTGAAAATCGTCAATAAAAATATAGCAGGACTTCTCACCGGTCAGCGCATGACACAGATCGTCGATCAGCAGTCCTCCGCTCGCTCCGTCGGTCGGACAGTCGTATTCCCGCAGAAAGGCAAAGCCTGCACGCGCAAAGGCGTCCTGCACACTTTTCCAGAAAATCGCAAGATTGCTCGAGTACACACTGATGCGCACAATGTACGGCGCCTCGGCTCCGGCACGTTCCGCGAGATACCACTCCACCGCCGTCGTTTTGCCGTATCCCATGGGTGCAACCACGGTCGTCATGGCACAGCGCGAGATTGGCCGCAGGCTCTCCTGCAGCCGCTCGGATATGTAGATCGTGTTCAGATTCCATTTCGATTTTGGCATGGCGCGCACCTCCGAATACTGTAATGTACTCTCCTGTCCGTTGTACTGTCTAAATTATACTGGATTTCAGAGCGGGTGTAAACCGTGTATGCTGTTAAGGCAGCGCGTATATATGCCCTCAATTTGAGCGTCAAGCCGCTTTTCCAACCGGCAGTGTTACCAGAATTGTTGTTCCCGTATCTGCGCTCTGTTCAACGCGCACTGTGCCGCCATGCAGCCGGACAATCTCCTGCACGAGCGCCAGTCCCAGTCCCACGCCGCCCATTGCGCGGCTACGCGACTTATCCACGCGGAAAAACGGCTGAAAGATGCTGTCCCGGTACTCCTCGGCAATGCCCGGGCCGGTATCGCGCACGCGGATTGCCGCCTGCCCGTGCTCCTGCTTGACCGACAGCTCCACAGAGCCGCCCGTGCGGTTGTACTTGATGGCGTTCTCGGTCAGGTTGAACAGCACCCGATACAGCAGCACATCGCTGCCGGTGAGCTGCACATTGTCGCCTGTCTGCGTGAGCGTGATGCCGTTTTTCTGCGCCAGCGGCGTCAGATCGACCAGCACTTCCTCGGCCATCGGCGCAAGGTCGATGCAGTCCGTGCGCGGCACGGATTGCAGGTCGCTCATTTCCAGCAGCGTGCGTACAAGGGCGCTCAGCCGCTCGAGCTGTTCCTGCTCAAAGCGCAGCAGCGCGGCTGTTTCGGCATTCATCTGTGGATGCTCCGCCGCAAAAAGCTCGAGCCGTGTCTGTATGAGCGCCAGCGGCGTGCGAAGCTCGTGCGCCGCATTGCCGGTGAACTGCCGCTGCGTGTCAAATGACTGCGCCAGACGGTCGAGCATGGCGTTGACCGACCGGCTCAGCTGCCGGAACTCGGCGGTCGTGTCCTCGGACAGGCGGGTGTCGGTCAGGCTTTCCTCGTTGATCTGCCCGGTCTGCCGCGCAAAATCGCCCAGCGGCTTGAGCGCCCGTCCGCTGACGAAATACGCGATGACGGCGCTCAGCAGTGTCACCAGCGCGGTGATGCACCAGCCCATGCGCTCGAAACGCACCTTTTCCGCACTCACCTGCTGAGAAAAGCCGCTGAAGAACGCCTGCATATTCTCTTGGGGTATCTCAATGGTCATTTCCTGCTGGTTTCCCGTTTTGTACTCCACCACAAAGCCGTTCAGCGCATCCATGCTGTCCGAGCCGGAGTAAAACAGCAGCAAATTCAGGCTCACGCACGCCGCCGCGATGAGCAGCGCAGTCAATATCGTGATGCGCCACTGCACAGAAATTCGTTTGCTCATTCGCCCGCTCCGATCTCGTAGCCCTGTCCGATCTTATTGCGAATCGGGTCGTATCCCAGTGCCGCGCGCAGCTTTTTTCGCAGCGTGGAGATGTGTACGCGGATGGAATTGCTGAAGCTGTCCACGCTGCTGTCCCAAACGTGCTCGATGAGCTCCTCCTGGCTGACCGGCCGCCCGCGATTGAGCAGCAGATATTCCAGAATGCCGCTCTCCTTGCGCGTGAGCGACAGGGCCTGTCCGTTCGCCGCAGCGGCGCGGCTGCGTGTGTCAAATGTCAGCCCGCCGCACCGCAGGCACACATCCTGCTGCACAAATCGGCGGCGTGTCAGGCTGCGTACCCGCGCCTCCAGCTCCTCCAGATGGAACGGCTTGGACAGATAATCGTTCGCACCGGCATCCAGTCCGTCCACCTTGTCGGAAATTTCGCTTCGCGCCGACAGGATGAGCACGCCGGTCTCCTGATCATGCTCCCGCAGGGTACGCAGCACCGTCATACCGTCCACCTTGGGCAGGTTAAGGTCGAGCAGCACCAGATCGTAGCGCTCCACCGCCAGCAGCTCGAGCGCCGCCTCCCCGTCAACACAGGTGTCCGCCTCATAACCGGACAGGCGCAGTTTTTTCGCAATATCTTCGCACAGATCACGCTCGTCCTCTATCACCAAAAGCCGCATGAGCTTTCCTCCTTTGCATTTTCATACCTTTATTATATCAGACAGGGATAAAATTTGTGTTAACGAAATCTGTTGCAAAAAATTTTTGTTTTTTTAGCACCTTAACACAGATTTTATATCCCGTGCGATATACTGGTGTCAACAACTTCGAAAGGGGCATAACAATGCTGAAGCACAGAACCGCCGCCCAGCTCTTCCTGCTGGCAGTCGGCATTGCAATGATCGGGTTCGGCCTGTGGAGAGGCGAAGCCGATACGGTATTATCAAAGGCGATCCGCCTGTGTATGGAGTGTGTTGGGATTGGATAAGAGAAATATTCCGGTTTTAGCCCGCTTTCGCGGCTGGATACAGGCAGCAGCGGCTCTGCTGACCAATATCCACCTGCCGAATTTTTTGCAGGGCAAATTATATCAGGGCGGCGGCAAGGCGGTCTGCGTGCCCGGCCTGAACTGCTATTCCTGTCCCGGCGCGGCGGGCGCGTGCCCGATCGGCGCCTTTCAGGCAGTCGTCGGCTCGTCGAAGTTCCGGTTTTCGTATTACATCACCGGTATCTTGATCCTGCTCGGCGTGCTGCTCGGACGGTTTATCTGCGGCTTTCTGTGCCCGTTCGGCTGGTTTCAGGAGCTTCTTCACAAAATCCCCTCGCCTAAGCTGTCCACCAAAAGGCTGAAGCCGCTCCGCTATGTGAAATATGCGGTGCTGCTGATCATGGTGGTGCTGCTGCCCGTCCTCATCACGAACGAGCTCGGCATGGGCGACCCGTTCTTCTGCAAGTACCTGTGCCCGCAGGGCGTGCTCGAGGGCGCGCTGCCGCTGGCGGCAGTCAATTCCGGTATTCGTGCCGCGCTCGGCGCACTGTTTACCTGGAAAGCAGCCGTTCTGCTGACCGTTATCGTGTGCAGCGTGCTGTTTTACCGTCCATTCTGCAAGTGGCTGTGCCCGCTCGGCGCGTTTTATGCGCTGCTGAACCGCGTTTCACTGTTTCAGATGCAGGTGGATACGCATAAATGCGTATCCTGCGGCGCGTGTGCCAAAGCCTGCAAAATGGATGTAGACATCACGAAAAACCCCAATCATGCCGAGTGCATCCGCTGCGGCATGTGCATGAAAGCCTGCCCGACCGGTGCTATCTGCTACCGCTACGGTCTGGGCGATAAAACCCAAACGACTGACAAAGGAGAAACTATCTAATGAAAAAGAATCGACTGATCGCATTTGCCCTGTCCGTAAGCCTGCTGCTCGGCGCATCCGCCTGCGGCAAACCGGCAAAAACCGTCTCCGAGCTGATAGCGGAGGAAAACGCCATCCTCGACCAGCACCAGGAACTGTGGACAACGGCTCTGAATTCGCTTGACAAGGACAATCTGGCGCAGAGCACCCAGAGCACCAACTACGCCGATGTGCTCGATCTTGCGATTAAAAACGTCAAGGACCAGCTCTCGGACGAGGACTACAAGACGCTGACCGACGATGCCGCCAAGGTCCGCAAGCTGGAGGACCAGCTGCAGGAACTTCCGCCCGAGGAAGGCACCACCACACCCGCCAGCGACGCGTTCCCCGCTTTCGAGGGCAAAGACCTGGACGGCAACGCTGTGGACAGCAGCTTGTTCGCTGACAACGCGTTTACGGTCGTGAATTTCTGGTTCAGCGGCTGCAAGCCGTGCGTGGCTGAACTTGGTGATCTGGACAAGCTGAATCAGACTGTCAAGGCTCAGGGCGGCGAGGTTATCGGCATCAATACGGAAACGCTCGATGACAATGCGGATGCCATTGCTACCGCTAAACAGATTCTGCAGACCAAGGGGGCATCCTACCGCAACATTACCTTTGCATCCGGCAGCGAGGCAGGCAAGTTTGCACTGAACATCATGTCATTCCCGACCACCTATGTTATCGACCGGAACGGAAAAATCGTCGGTGAGCCGGTACTCGGCGGCATCACGAACGAAAACAGCATGAAGCAGCTGCAGGAGAATATTGACACCGCGATTGCAAACGACGGAAAATAACACCCGAGTGTGATTGCCGCGACGGATATATCAATTTCCAGCCGAGCGATAATTTGGAGCAAAGCGTCGTAGATGACGTGGAATACATCAGAAATCATCCGCTGGCAGCCTCCAATATTCCGATTTACGGTTATATTTTACGATGTAAAAACAGGCAGGCTGATCGAGGTTGAAAAGACAACGGAGATTGGCAGGGCCAAGTAAACGCCAAAGAGAAAAGCCGCAGACTTTCGTCTGCGGCTTTTGCGTGCCTGCGGAACTATCCACGAAGATATGCACAAACCTGTGGATAAATTTGAGGACGGAACTTTTCCTTGTTTCTCCTATATGGTATACTAAAATTATACAAGCGAAAATCGCAGGAAAAAGAGAAACACGAGGGATAAACATGGGACTGTTTTCAAAACCGGAGGTTGTGATTGCGAAAGAATCCAGCAACGCAAAGGAGTATCTGCGGCAGCTGGAGGAGCTGGCGGAAAAGGCAGCCGGAGAAAACGCGAAAAAAATCGCAAAAGAGATTGCCGTGGTGAAAGCCGGTATTATCGGTGAGGATAATATTCTGTTTGAGCTGAAAAACAGCGGTATGGATATGGTTGTGCTGCACGATTTGTATATTGAAAGCGTGTCCGGTGCCTCGGCACAGATTGACTTTCTGGTACTAACTCCAAAGATTAACTTTGTGTTGGAGTGCAAAAATCTGTTCGGCAATATCGAGATCAACAGCAAGGGCGATTTTATCCGCACAATTCGCTGCGGCGGTCGGTACTATAAAGAGGGAATTTATTCGCCGATTACGCAGAATCAGCGGCATTTGCAGGTGCTCAAGGAACGAAGGAGCGAAAATGACGGCAAAATCCTTGCCGCATGGAAGAATTACTTGTTTAAGGACTTTTTTAGGGGCTTAGTCGTGCTTGCCAACCCGAAAACTGTTGTCAACGACCGATATGCGAAGAAAGAGGTCAAGGAACAGGTCATTCGGGCAGACCAGTTGATTGAAACGATAAAACGGATGAATAAGGCGTCCAAGGAATCGGCTTCTTCCTTGAAAGATTTGAAGGAAATGGGTGAGCGGTATCTGCAGATGCACATTGAAAAGCCAATCACCTATATCGAAAAATTCAAGCAGGAGGAGCTGGAGGACCAGCCTGCCGCCGAGCAGCCTGCACTTATCGAGCCGGCTAAGCCGGAATTGCCTGAGAAAAACCGCTGTCCGAAGTGCGGCAAGCCGCTTGTCATGCGGGAGGCCAGACGCGGTGCGCATGTCGGCGAAAAATTCTGGGGCTGCACAGGATTTCCTCAATGTCATTTTATAAAGAAAATCGTGAAAACCGAAAACAAATAAACAGAAAAGCGGCATGACTTGCATCATGAACTGCACCCCATTTGTTAGACAGTATGGTATACTATCTAACAAGTGGGGTGTTTTGCTATGCCAAAAGGAGTACCGAACAAACGATACACAGTGGAATTCAAGAAGCTGGTGATCGAAACCATGCAGGAAGAGAAATTGAGTTACAGCGAAACCTGCCGACGATTTGATGTAAACAGCAGAGATCAGATCAAATCATGGGAGCGAATCTACCTAGAGGAAGGGCCGGAAGGCTTTGCCGTTGAACGGCGTGGCCGCAGCAGTAAGGGTCGTCCGCCAAAGCAGTTGCCGAAGCAGGTAGAAGAAGATCT
>QEKJ01000024.1 GCA_003096535.1 Agathobaculum butyriciproducens
GCTTTGAGATCGTCCTGCATGATCTGCTCAAACAGCGACAGGACGAACTCGGACTTGTCCGGCAGAGGGTCTTTGCCGTCATCAGCATAGCCTTTCTCCATGTCCAGCGCGTTGATGCGTACCGCAGACGAACCGGAAATGTCGATCATACTGCCGCCGAACGCGCCGACCATCGGCGTAAACTCTCCCTCCGGGTCGAGCACGAGTACATCATCGTGCGTAGAGAGCAGCACATAAGCGATTTCCTGCTTAACAGAGAAAGACTTGCCTGCACCGGATACGCCCAGCCGGATACAGTTACCGTTCAGCAGATTTGCGCGGTTGGCAACAATGAGGTTGCCGGAAACGGCGTTGTTTCCGTAACAGATGCCACCCATCTGCTGGATTTCCTGCGCAGAAAACGGCGTAAGGATGGAAACATTGTCAGTAATAAGCGTGCGCTGCTGCTGTACGCTGCGCAAACCATACGGGAGAACGGTATCCAGACCAATGTCCTGCTGGTAGGACAATTTCGTGAGATTGCAGCCGAAACCGCTTGCAATCTCTTGCAGGCTTTCTGTATCCGCGTTAAGCTGCTCCAGCGTTTTTGCAGAGTGGACGATAGTGATGGTAGTCAGCATCAAGCGCTGGTCATGCTCGGTAATATCGTCCATGTAATCGGCAACGACCTTACGCATCTGCTGGAACTCATACGGGATTTCCGCCGAGAAATTATTGTTTTTGTTCTGTCGCTGCTGCCAGCGGCCAATGTCGGATTCGACGCGCAGCGCAAGACCGTTGAGCAGCTTGTGTGCTTCCTGCGTGTTTATCGGCTCGATGTCCATAGACAGCATCATCTGGCGCGGCAGTCCCATGAGGTCGTGGATCAGCTCATCGGACAGGCGTGATGCAAATTCCTCGACGAAAAGCACGCGCATAAAGCCTTGGTCGGTCTGAATGTAGTCCTTATAATACCGCAGCGCTAACGGACAGAAAACATCTGCGATGTTCTGACCGCGCATCATCATTTCGTCCAGATCAGCTTTCGTCATGCGGTGATCGGGACGGAAGAAGTCGTGCAGAATACGGAAACGACTGCTGTTGTCCTGTAAGCGGATAGAGGACGCAAGACGCTGCATACCGATGCTCAGGCTTTTTCCGGCACGACCGAAAAACTGCCGGGCATCGGTAATATTCTTACGCTTGGCAGTGAGGGTCATAAATTTCTGCTGAACGATGCCGTTACTGCCCTGCGCCTTGGACATAATCACCTGATTCAGTTCTGCGCGGTATTTGTCCATACCGTCATGCTGCTTGCGCAGGAACAGCGTTCCTGCGTTGGCTTCCTTGTCGAATATACTGTTTACCAGAGTGACTTTCATACGGCTGTCTGCCGCAAGACCGTTCAGCACACGCCCCCAGCTGTCCAGAATGGTGCGCTGATCGTCCAGACTGGCTACGGCATAGTTAATATCGGAAAACGACCATGTCTGACTGAACTCGTTGTTTCCGACCTGCCAGATTGAATCCGGAAATACGCGCTTAACAGGGATAAGCTGCTGCACGCTGCGCGGCAGGCGTACCGGCTTTGTGGTTTTCTCCTGCTTTTCTTTTTTCTCTTTAATCGGTTTGGTTTTGCTCATTCTGTTCTACCTCGCTACTGTGTTCACTGATTTTCTGCTTTATTTTCTTGCGGCTCCTGCCTTTTTTAGATTGCTCTTCCGGCGTAAACTGTGCATAGAAGTTAGCAGAACGGTATACATACCAGCCGTTGTGCATAAACATCGTGCGCAGCCATGAAAGAGCGAATTTTTCAAAGGGCAGACCATGAAAGGACACAAAGCCGATTGCTGCCGGAATTGCCGCCGCCAGAATACATACGACACTCGCAAGTTCTGTTCCAAGAAACGGCTGTAAGCCGAAGTTCGCGGCTGCGGCCAGACCTGCGGCAAGCAGACCGCAAACCGTCTGCCGCACGCTCAGACCCATGACTACGCCCTCGTGATAATTGCGTATCTCTCGATTTACATTTGACTCCATAACGCTTCACACTCCTTGTTACAGCGCAAACATTTCTTTAACGGTTTTATCTGCTGCCTTGACCATACTGCCCAGAATCACCATCTGAATAATAACCTTGAGCATATAAGTCAGCACCAGTCCAACGCCGCTGTCACCAAAATTGATTGGAAAATCCGAACCATCCACCGATGTAAAGGCATTAAATATGATGCAGGCAATAACGATTACGATTGCTTCCATGCACGCGCCGATTAAGCCTTGCATATAAGTCCGGCCATGTCGGCTGGTAAGTTCACCGGCGAAAGTGGACATGGGCAGCGGTGCCAGCGCAACATACATATAAATACGGAAAAAGCGTCCGTAAACCGTCATCAGCAGACTGATAGACAGCACAATAACGACTGCTGACAAAATCAGCGACACCAGATAAATGAATATCTGTGGGATAATTGAAGCATCTTCTATCGCATTTCGTATATTTTCCGGCAAAGTGGCGGCAATCTCGGTCAGACCGCCCATCTGCGCTGCAATATCTCCGATAAAGCTGCCGCTGATCTTAAATATCAGCTTTATCACTTCCATACCCTGTGAAATCAGCACCTTTGCAGCGACAAAACGAATCAGATAACCAATGATCTGCTCCGGGTGACGAAATTCACGAAACGAAACCGTATGCTTAAAGAAACTCATGGCAAAGAACAGGACGAGCAGGCCGTAGCCTGCTCCCTGTAATGCGGTAAAGATTTTGGTGATTGCATCCCAGACCGCGCCGTTGTGAAAGGTTTCCGGGGACTGCGTGAGCATACTCCAAATAGAGGACAGTGTGGAGTTCCATAAGGTGATACAGTTTTCAATAATATCTACTACCCACATAGGAAATCAACTCCTTCAGGGATCAGGCTGCACCAATGCTGGTCAGGATTGCCTTTACAAAGTAAATCAGCAGACCACCGAGAATGCAGAGAACGCCCTGCGTGCGCTGCGAAGCATCGTGCGACTGCACCGACATACCGAGCTGAAGCACACCCCAACCCGCGCAGATCAGACCAACAGCCTTAATCAGTGCAAAGATCGTGTCACTGAGCTTGTTTACCGCATTCAGCGCTTCATTATCTGCAAATGCCGGTACAACAGCAAGGCAGGCGATGATTGCCGTCATGGACAGCAGTCGGTGCGCAATGCGGGCGCGATTGAGTGCTTTTTTGCTGCACAGCAGTGCAGCAGCTTTCTGAGTAAACTTGTTTTTCATAATTTATTCTCCTTTTTGGGGGGATTGTGGAGGAATAACGAAGTATTCAAAGAGAACACCTCCGATTTCCTCTGGCTTGTATTTCTCGTCGATTTCATCGGCGGGAATCTCAACATGGTATTTGTGGAACGGAATATGTTCCGGTGGTGAATACGCTTTTGCCTTGCCGTCACCGGCAAGCCATTGTACATTCGGGTGCTTTTGCAGCACATATTTCTCATCGAACACCGGGCGTTCGCCGCGCATGAACAAAATCGAATACTGATTTTCCATGCGGCTTATGGCATCAGGTGTCATAAGCTCTGTACCAACCTTCTGGTCATTCTGGCTGGACGAACCATGCGTACCTCTGGTCTGCGAGGTCGTTTTGGAGAAGATCGTTTCCTTGCCCAGCCGTTCGGACACATATTTGTGGGTCGCGGTATCATTGCCGCCGAGATACAGAAACTCGTCACACTGCGCCATCAGCGATTCCCATTCCTTTTCGAACATAGTCTTGAGCTGTCCGATGTCCTGCAGAATAACTGCACAGGACAGATTGTAGGAGCGGCAGGTAGACAACACATTGTCGAAACGATCCGGTGGCGGTGTATTGTAAAACTCGTCCATGATAAAGCGTACATGACGCGGCAGTCTGCCGCCGTATTCCCGTTCTGCGCGGTCGTAAAGCTGCTGAAAAGCCTGCATATACATCATGGAAACAAGGTAATTGAAACTGGTGTCGTTGACCGGCGTGCAGACGAAAATAGCGCGTTTCTTCTCACCGAGCGATGCTAAATCCATTTCATCTTCCATGGTCATATCCGCAATCTCGTCCAGCATGAAGTGCTTCAGACGCGAGCTTGCCATAATCAAAATGGATTTTGCGGTTTTGCCTGCGGCGAGTTTGTAGGCTTCCCAATACTGATTGGCAATGTGTTCTGGATGATCTTGGGCAATTTCAGCAAATAGAGTATCTACTGGATTTTGTTTACCCTCGTCCTCCTCACTGGCCTGCGCGTTGCGGAGCAGGAACATCACCGTTGCGAAATTCTGATCTTCCGGATCACACTCCAGATAGATAAACAGCACCAGAGCCGTTACGAGCGTTTCCTCGGCGCGCTCCCAAAATGGGTCGCTGCTGTGCGAGCCTTTCGGCGTGGTCGCACGAAACAGCAGCGTTACAAGCTGCACACAGTCTACCTCGGAACGCAGATAGCGGAACGGATTGTACATATTACCGCAGCGGCGTTCGCCTTCTTTGAGATTAAACACCTTGATGTCGTAACCCTCGTGGAGCAGGAACTCTGCACAGTCACGCAACAACTCACCCTTCGGGTCACAGATAATATACGAGCAGTTTGCCTGCAAGATCTCCGGTTTCGACACCGAACGGCTCTTACCTGTACCGGAACCGCCGATAACCATCATATTGAGGTTGCGCTGGTGCCGGAATACATCAAGGCCAATGCGTGTGTGCATGGTCAGCGGTATGTTCTGGTCTACATGAACCGCAAGTGCTTTCCGTTCTTTGCGGCGCTGGCGTTCTTCTGCTGTTAGCTTTCCGGTGATAAATTCTGCACATAAAGCGAAGAAACTCGCTATGCGGTGAAGCATTTGTTTCACTTCAACCGTAAATTTATCGTGATACCGGTACTTGCTGTCTATCTGCTTGGCGTTGCCCCATTCGGCAGAGCCGTATTCTTCGCCCGGTCGGCGCTTGCGCTGGCTGTCCCGGTAGAGCATGATGCACAGCGCATAAGCAGCAAGTGCGATCAGTACAGCTTTCAAGCTGTACTGGTTAAAGGAAAAATGCCAGGGCTGTTCTATTGCTGTTCCGAAAGCGTTTATCCAGTCGATCAGCGTTCGTCCCGGCGCAGCGCAGCTGCCGCCGATCAATCCGAGCCAGATAACCGGCAGAGCGAACACCACCAGAGTGGTGGTGCTCGCTGCCGAACCTCTTTTGTCCGGTCGCATAGGTATTACCTCTGCGTGCCGGACGCAATCAGAATATCGTTATACGCCCAGAAGTTCATCGGCACATCGGTATAGCGAATACCGCTGATGTCGGTGGACGAGAGCGTGCGTCCCATCGTGCGGTTGACTACCGCCGCAGCTTCAGCGCGCGTGATATAGTCATACGGACGGAATGTGCCGCCCGGATCACCCTTGACCCAGCCGCGATCCGAGCAGTACGCAATCGCAGCTGCGTTCGGCGCGGTGGAATACACATCGGTAAAGCGATTGGAACCGTTATAGTCCGAAGTGGTATCCAGACGGTAGATCATCTCCACAAAGTCTGCGCGCGTGATTGCCGCATTGGGATTAAAATAAGTGCTGCTGTCTACAATGCCGCCGTATACGAACGCAGACAGTGCATTAGAGTAGTAGCTGTTTACCTGCACATCGGAGAAGCCGCTGCTGTTGGTATACTTGCTGCCACTTGCATTGGTCATGCGTGCAAGGAGCTGTACTGCTTCGGCGCGCGTGAGGTTCTGCTTCGGATGGAACTGCGAGTTATAACCAACAAAGAACGGCGTTTTAACCGAACGGTCAATGTAAATCTTGCCGTTTGCACCATTACCGGTAGTCGGCGTGACCGCAGAACTCGATTTCACAGCGGTCGCGGAAATCGTGACATTATTCTTGATGTTGTCCACATAAACTGTCACATTGCCGTTGGAATTGCGCGTCATGTCGTAATCCACGCCGTTTACGCGGATATAAGACGCACCTGCCGATACGGTATTCGATTTCGTGCCGACCTTGAGTGTAATATCATCAACCGCATAGCCAGAGGACGGCTTAACCGTAAAAGCAACATCCTTGCCGTCGCGTACAGTCGAGCCGGAAATATCCTTGCTGATTGTGAGGTGCGACGCCGACTTGATGGTAATACTGTGGCTGGTGTCGATACGCTTTGCCGTAGCCGACACATAAACCGGCTTATCAACATCGTTGACATACAGGTGCAGCACACCATCGCTGTCGGTTTCCATCTTGCAGGTCTTGCCCGCAACGCGGATAGAGGTCGCATCTGCATCTACGGTACGGCTGCTATCATCCAGCCGGAGCGTTACCTCGTCCAGCGCATAGCGGTCATCATCGGTGACATAGATTTCAAACTCAATGTCTGTGCCGTTGTCTACGGTGCTGCCGCAGTCCTTGCGGATACGGACGCCGGAGCCTGCCGAGGTGTCAACGGTGAGGTGGTCGGTGTCGTAGCTGCTCTCGGCGCTGACGGTGATATTGCTCTGGAGATCGGTCAGATAAACAGTGCAGCCGTCGCTGTTGCCGGAAACGCGATAGGCGTTCGGGCCAACAAATACCGTATTGGTGTTCGGCGTGCTGTACGCTGTCTTGCCGTCTGCTTCAAGGGTCAGTGCATCAATCGTATAGCCGCGCTTTGCCGAGAAAGAAACGGTATAATTGCTGCCCTTCTTGATAATATCGCGCGAAATTTCGCTGCTGATGCCGCGCCCGGTGCGAACAGTGACAAGCACCTCGTCGCTGTCCGGCTGGCGTTCTGCGGTTTTCAGTGCAATTGTGGTCGCAGAGGTAACGCCGCCGGAGTAAACCGTCAGCACACCGGCTGCATCCACACGAAAACGGAAACCGTTAGAGGTCACATCACAGCCTTTGGAGAGCTGGACAGTGGACTTGCTGCCTCCAATCGTCAAGTCGGCGCTCGTGATGGCATACAGACGGTCAGGCGTTGCCGTCATGCTGTATGCATCGCCCTTATTGAGCGTAGTCGTGGCAGCGGATACGGTCGCGCCGGTCTGCGAGGTAGCTGTAACTGCAAATGCGGTGCTTACCGCTTCGGCAGACAGCGTAACATCGTCCGATGCTGCCGGAATATCGACGGTCGCGCGGATCACGCTTTCGCCGACTGCATCCGTCTTGGACTGATAATGGACAGGATAAGTAACACCGTTGAGCTTCAGATCGCCGTCAAGATGTACGACATTGGCGCGGTCAGTATACTTACCGTCCGAGATGATAAGCGTAGACAGATCGTAGCCGTCCAGCGGCGAGAAATCAAAGCTCTGGCTGCTGTCCGACACCGGGATGATATGCCGCCCCACAGAGGACACCGAGTAACCGGTGCCGTTCTGTGTGGTGATGATACGATCCGTTTTCGGCGTGTCCGCCGCAAAAGCGGCGGGACACAGGGCAAGCGACGCGGCAAGCGCCGCACAGATCAATCGTCTGATTTTCATAGTCTTTCTCCTCTCTTTTCCTTACCAGCCGGTAGTCGGCAGGGTCGGCTTTTTATAAGTCGGTGCGCGGTAGATGGTGGTAGTCCATGCGTCATTCGACATGATCCACTGCTGGCTGTCATTCAGACCGCCGACATCTACCTTATTAACAAACGAACTGCCGGAAGCCGACTTGCGAACCGTACCGTAAATATAGGCATTATCCACCATACGGAAGCCGGACGGTACCGTACCGAAAATAAACATAATCTGCGTTACCGCTTCACCGGATTTCAGACCGAGCGCGGTCGGCGTTGCTTGCAGGACGCGATTTACAGATGGGTCGAGATTATCTGCCAGCGTGCGCGGTGTCTGATTGAAGTTGGTCTTATAAACCACCTTATAGGGGATACGGGTGTTATAGGTGCCGGTTACGATCTTATCCAGCTGTACCGCCTGATACGGCAGATTGTCGCGCCAGTAGAAGCTCGTCAGACGAATAGAGGAATTATTGGCCACGCGGCTGATCGTCCACCGCATCTGCATACCCGGCGTTACCTGCTTCGGACCGGACTTGCCGATTACAACATTGGTGTAAACGCTCTCGTCCAGAACCTCCAGACGGACGATCTGGCTTGCAAACTCGATTTCCGCTTCAAAGGTTTCACCGGATACACCGTAATAGTTCGGTGCCTTGGTTTCTTTGATGGTATAACGACCCAGCGGCAGCAGCTTGGAGATTGCAAGGCCGCGCTCGTTGGAAACCACAGTGTCTACAACATTCTGTGCCTTGTCGTAGATCTCAAAGGTTGCGCCCTGCAGGAGCGTACCTGCAGGCAGACCATTGATACTGTTGTAGTCTTTGGACTTCTTCGTAATCTGAATCTGACCATACTGTGCGGTATTCTCCCAGACGATTTCGGTGGTTTCGCCACGCTTTACGCGGAAGGTGCGCTCCTGTGTGTCGCGGATATATCCCGGTGCGGCCTGAATTTCTTCTGCGTAATATTTGCCCTCTTCCAGATCGTTTTCCAGCTCGATATAGCCATCGCTGTCGGTGGTATACTCGCCAACGATGTTCTTATTCTTGTCTTTGATCAGGAAACGCACGCCCGGAATGGGGTCTTTCGTCACGCTGTCAATCTTCTTGATGCGGACGCTGGACATCTTGGCATTTTCAAATTCCACAGTGGCCAGTTCACCAGCCTTTACAATAACATTCTTCGGATTTGTGTCGATACGGTAGCCATCGGGAGCCTTGATCTCGGTTACAACATAGATGCCGTCCTCCAGACCGGAAATGTTGACCAGACCGGCAGAATTGGAGGTATACTCACCGATGCGCTCACCGGACACCTTCTCGACCTTGAATTTCGCGCCTGCGAGTGCTTCGCCGGTACCCTTAACCACCTTGCGAATCTGCAAACCATACGCCTTTTTGTTGGTAAAGGTCAGCTCATAGGACTGACCGGCCTTGACCTCAATGGTCTTGGGGGTGTCCTGCAAGATATAGCCGGTCGGCGCTGCAATCTCGGTTACGACCAGAGTGCAATCCGGCAGGCCGTTCAGCGTAATCGTGCCGTTTACATCGGTTTCTGCTTCCTTAACCAGTTCGCCATTGGACTTGGTAATCTTAAACTTTGCGTTTTTCAGTGGCTGACGGGTTTCCTCGTCGATTTTCTTGATGGTAAGGCCGGACTGCTTCTTGTTGGTAAAAGTCAGCTCATAGCTGCCGCCTGCCTTGACCTCAATCGTCTTGGGCGTATCCTGCAAAATGTAGCCGTCCGGGGCCTTAATTTCGGTTACTACCAGCGAGCAATCCGGCAGGCCGGTAAGCGTAATCGTACCGTTTTCGTCCGTTTCGGTTTCCTTGACGAGTTCGCCGTTCGACTTCGTGATTTTGAATTTCGCGTTTTTCAGCGGCTGACGGGTATCTTCGTCCACCTTTTTGATAACAAGCTGCGACTGCTTGGTATCCTTAAAGGTGACTTCATAGGTCTGACCCTTGCGGAGCTGTACCGTTTTCGGCGTTTCGTCGATCACATAACCGGACGGGGCCTTAACTTCGGTGATGATATATACGCCAGTATCCAGTTCGGGGATATGAACAACACCGTCCACATCGCTTACAACATTCTCACGGACAACGCTGCCATCGCCGCGCGTGATCTTGAACGATGCACCCGCCAGCGGCTTGCTGGTCTGTGCATCAACCTTTTTAATGAGCAGACCGGGTTTCTTCTCATTTTCGAGGGTAAGCGTGTAAGTTTTGCCCTTCTCCAGCGATACCGGGTGCGGGGTCTTGTCGATGATGTAGCCGCCGGGGGCCGTTACCTCCGTTACGATATAATCTGCGGCATCCAGTCCCTCGACGAAGGCTGTACCGTCCTCGCCGGTACGAATATCTTCCTTGACTACATCGCCATTGGCGCGTGTCAGCTTAAAGACTGCACCGGACAACGGCTTCTTGGTTTCGGCGTCGATCTTGGTGATGGACAGTCCCGGCTTCTTGGTGTTCTCAACCGTAATCGAAGTATCCTTATCGGTCGTGTGTTCGATCTCCAGCGGTTTGTCGTTGAGGATATATTCTTTCAGCGTCGCAACTTCCTGCACCTTGTAAGTGCCTGCCGGAGCCTTTTCGATGGTGATTTTACCGTTTTCATCGGTGGTGTAGTCACCGAGCAGAGTTGCATCGCGCCAGATTTTGAACTGCACGCCCGCCAGTGACTGCTTGGTCTGGCTGTCCACCTTGATGACCTCGAACTTCTTCTGTACGGTGTTGTCCACTACGAGATCAACATTTCCGTCCGTCGTATGCTCGATGGTGATCGGTTCCTTATTCAGCACATAGCCGGCAAGAGTGTGATACTCCTTAAAGGTATAAGTGCCGCTGTCAGCATACGGAATGGTGAACTTGCCGTCCGCACCGGTCGTAAAATAGCCGATGCTCTTGCCGTCCTTAAAGCCTTGGAAAACAACGCCCTGCAACGGCTTGCCGGTATCCTTGTCGATCTTGGTGACGGTAATGTCCTTCTTCATCACATTGGGAATAGTGAAGAAAGTCGGGTACTCGGAATTGTTTTCGATGGTGAACACCTTTTCATTCAGCACATACTTCGGGTCGGTAATGACCTCCTGCGCCTGATAAGTGCCTGGCTCTGCATACGGCAGCCAGATACGACCATCTGCGCCGGTGGTGTAGTTGCCGAGCAGCTTGCCGTCCTTGTAGATGGCAAAGGTTACGCCCTCGATCGGCTTGTGAGTTTCGCTGTCGATTTTCAGAATACCGAAATGCTTCTTGATGGTATTAGCAAAGGTAAGGGTCGGGATTTCGGCCTGATCCTTTACCAACTCAACCGTCTGCTCACCGGCATCCATGTTGTAATGCTCGGTATCGCCGCCGGTTTCCTTAACGCGGTAAGTACCCGGCTGGAGGTTTTCAACCATCGCTTCGCCGTTCTGGTTGGTAGTTACGGTCGTAAGGTGAGCATCGTTGTAATACACATCAAACTTCCAACCGGATAGCGGAACCTTGGTTTCCTTGTCGATTTTCACAATACGGATGGATAATTTTTTTGTATTTGCAACATTGACCTCGCGGATGAGCTGCGTCGGGTCTGCGGTCGGGTCAATGTATACTTCGTGTACCTGCTCGTCGCGGAGATAACCCTGCGGCGGTTCGGTTTCGACTACCTGATAAAATCCCTTGGGCAGATCGTACAGTCCGGCATTGCCGTTTACATCGGTTTTTACGGTTGCAAGCACCTGACCGTCGCGGCGGATTTCAAAGGTCGCGCCCTCCAGCGGCATCTTGGTATCCTTGTCGTACTTGTAGATCTTAATGCCCGGTCGCGGAGCGTCCTTAAAGGACAGCTCGATGTCCTTGCTGTTGTCCCATGCAAAGGTCTGAATGTCCGAACCATCGGTAGCGTAACCCTCCGGCGCGGCGATCTCGTACACCTCGAAAGAGCCGGTCGGCAGGTCGCGGCCTTGAATTTCAAACTCGCCCAGCGCGTCAGTGGTGTAGGTGTGTTTGAAGTTGTTGTCGATGCCGCGCACCTCAAAGGTAGCGCCCATCAGGTTGCGACCGTCTGCGGACGAAATCTTGTGAACCTTAAAGGTGTGATCGTCGCTGTTGGCGAGCTTCAGCTCGACCGTCTGACCGCCCTTAGTACCGGTGTTGACCGTCTTGGACGGGAGCAGGGTGTAACCCTCCGGTGCTGCGGTTTCCTTGACGGTTACGGTTGTGTTAGTTGGTAATTCTGTAAAGATTGCTTCACCGTTACTATCTGTTGTTGCCGTCTTATTCTGTGCTTTACCTGCATCAGTATAGGTAATCTGAAAAGTACAGCCATCCAACGGAGCGCCGTCCTTATCAGTTTTCATGACTTTCAGCTTTACTTTATCTTTTGGGACAGTGGTCGAACTGAATGACAACTTATTACTGGACAGCTTAACAGCCGGTTCGACCAAAATGACAGGCTGAATACCGGAGCTGTTCGTCGATGCGACATAGACATTGTAGCGGTCAACATTCATGCTGGTTAAGAAAGAAGTAGACAGCTTAGTGCCTGCTGTGTCCATCTGTTCGGCAGTAGATTTGGGGATACAGAAGTAAAACACCTGACCGAAAGCCATATCATTGCCGTTCTTATACAAGGTCTTGTCGCTGTGAACCTTGCTCAATGTCAGCAGGCCATCGCTGCCGTTCTTGTTGCCGTCCTCGTCCATGATAAACGCGCCGGACGGAAGATTGGATGCACGCACAAAGATACGATTGCTGCGAACGAAAGTTGCAGATGCCGCAGCCATCGGCAGCACGAGATAATCTGTACCATCAATCGACTTTTCGGCAAATACACCGGACTTCACAATACCGTTCGGCAGATCGACCGAGCCGGTCTTTGCATTGGCGGCATTGTAGGTTGCACTGCCCGGCGTATAATTGATCGTGTTGCCGACCCATGGAGCATGACCCTTACCGCTGCTGCCCCAAACGCCGTCAAACTCATTGCCGTATTTCAACATCTCAATGGCGGCGTAAAGAGTAAGTGCTTCCGAAGTAGTGGATGCACTCAGCGTCTTGCCGGACGAACGGTAGCCGAGCGAGGTGGAACTGGGATAGGTGATACCGAACTTGCTGTTAGCCGCGATCTGTGCATCACCCAACGCACACCAGATAGCAGCCTGCGAAGCAGAAAAATACATATCTGCGGTAAAGTTACCGGCGTTGAGCACCTTGGAACCGCTGATAAAGGTGTTCAGAGTGTTACGGCTGTCCGACTTGACAACAACGCCGTACACACGCATATCCTTGACCTGCCCGGTTACGGTGTACGGCTTGCCGCCTGTACCGGGATTGCCCTTGGCGTGATCTGCGCAGTATGCGCGGATTTCCGTACCGTCCGATGCTTTGGTGAACATCGGCCAGACATTACGCGGTGCGCCATTCTGCTGAAACCACGCCTTGCTCACGCCCTTGTCGGCTACATTGTAGTTTTCGCCTACTTTGATCTCGATAGCCGATGCCTTGTTATCTTCTTCCGCAGCGAATGCGGTAGGTACACTGACCGCCATGCTGCTGACAAGCGTCACAGCAGACAAAACGCCCGCCAATGTACGCTTAAAGAAGTTTTTTCTCATTTTTTCATCTCCTTTTGCAAATAAAAAAGCGATTAGGGGAATTAAACCTAATCGCTTTAAAGCACATATTAAATTATGTTACGCGAAGTTTTGTGTACAGAAAATATTACGTCCATCAGCTGCCACAGCAAATCCTACACCGACTCTTGTAAAGTCCTTGTCAAGAATAGTGGCTCGGTGACCCGCGGAAGCCATAAACTTCTCCATATCGGTTTTTACTGGATCATCCTCAACAAAACATCCGCCAACGATGTTTTCACCGCCCGAAATACTGTTTGCATCTACGCCAATGCTGTTAGCAAATTCTTCAACCTCCGACCATGTAGAGTGTCTAAACTCAATGGTAAGATGCTGTGCCCACGCTTGAGCGCGTTTCATCACATTATCATCTTTAGCTAATGCAGACAATCCCGCTTTGGCTCGTTCAGCATTGATGCTATCAATCATTTCGTTTTCCCACTGGCGAAGCATGGCATCTGTTACCGGTACAAAGTCCGGGTCAACCTCAACAATGTTTTCGCCATTAGCCTTACGGAGCTGCTTTGCCCAATACAGGCTGACCGGCTTATCGTCGAACGAGATCGCATCAACCGGCGCGCCGGTCATGCTCTCCAGCGCGGAGATCACATCAGCGGTGGTGGCGTTAACCTTGCCGGTAATGGTCGGGCCGTACTTCGCAGCGATAGCAAGCAGCTTGTCCTTGTCGCTGTGGTTCTGGATCATTTCCTCGTTAAACTCGTCCATGGTGCTGTTCCACTTGGTAATGGCAGCAGCCGTAGGCGTGGAGGGTGTCTGCTTGACTTCCTCAACATAAGTACCGTTCGGGTCGATGCTGACCGCCTTGGTAGCCATGTTAAAGGATACACCGAAATTGATGGTCTTGCCAATGTCGCGCAGCTTGACATAGTTGTTGCCCTTGATTTTGTAGGCTGTCATGCTGACTTCCTTGCCGTCCACAGTGATACGCTGGTCGGTCGGCTTGGCGGTCGCGCCGATTACGGCGGTATCTGTGATGCCAGTCAGCTCCGGTGCAGTGCGCGTAGTGCTGATCTCGACAGTGCGCGTGTCCTCGTTCCAGTCTACGCCAAAGCCTGCCAGCTTGCCAACATCGCGCAGCTTGAAATAGTTGTTGTCGTTGATGTTGTAGCCGGTCGGGTACACACGGGTAGAGCCAACATAAACAGCCTGTCCCTTAGTTCGGGTCGGCACAATGGTTAATGCGTTTGCTGCACCTGCGGTCGGCAGCGATGTTGCGATTACCGCCGCAGCAATGGCAGTTGCGAAAATCCTCTTGGTCATGGTCAGAACCTCCTCTTTAATGGTTATCAGTTGTCAAGGCGGCGCTTGATAGCGCGAACCAGCGTTACAATCCACGACACAATCACCAGTCCAACCAGAATGAAAAAGATCGTGTCAGCCAGCGTTTTGTGCGCTTCGCTCCACTCAGGGAATCGAAACACTACGATTGCCGCATACGCCATCGGAATGATAAAGCGTGTTTTGATGAGCAGCAGGATCAAATGCGGAATCAGGAGCAGAAGTCCAAATCCACCGAGCATTATAGTATCTACTGCTTCAACCTCCGGTGCTCTCCATCGTACATACCTCATATAAGCCGCCTCCTTTGTTTTGCGATATGCTCTATTTCTTCAAGTATATCATATCATAATTTCCATTATTTGTCAAGCATTATTGACGAGGTTTTTCATGTTTTTATGGTAGCACAGAGTGTGTACCATAAAACGGACTTTCTCGCTGCCGAGGTTACTTTGTTAGATAGTCGCTTAAATTGCCATCGCCTGTACGCACCAGCGCTGGCTGGGCACATCACGCACGCAGGTAATCAGTGTGATGATGTTCGCATCGGATGGGTCAAGCACGCTTGTATCGGTCTTAGCAATCTTGCGAACGCTGTATACCTTGTAGGTGCGCGTTCCGAAAATGGTGGTATAGGAGATCGTATCACCGTTTTTCAGCGTGTGGATATTGCCGAAGTAGCCGTAGCTGCCGCGATTGTGACCGCACATTGCGACATTGCCGTCCCAGCCGCTTGTACCCTCAAAGTGTGCCGCACCGAGCCGCATATTGGCAATGGTTTCGCCGTCGTATACCTTTTTGTTTACACCGATGGACGGAATAGACAGCTTACCGATACTGCCGTCCGAATACTTCATACCGGAGGTAGAAGTATAACCGGAGCCGTAGGCTGCATCTGCGCCGCCGCCTGTATAGCCGCCGAGAGAGTCGGTTTCCGATACAGCTCCCGTACCGGTGCTGATCTCATAGATCGGTGCACTGGATACGGTCGTATTCTCCGCATCCGGCGGCATGATGATCTCGCCGCCGCCAGACATTGCACCGTTTGATGTTACAGTCTGACCGAAATTCGCCTGCGTGGAGTGAGGAAACATCGGCTCAACACCCGAAATATCCGGCGTAAGCAGCTCACCCGTGCCAAGAATATCAGCCTGCGGCGAACCAAATTCCGGTGGGATAAATGCGCTGTTCTTGGAAATATCGCGGTTGACACTATCCGCACCAATCGTCGTTACCGGGTCAATCGAGGTGGACTTGCCAAAGTTACCAGCCGATGAACCCGAAAAATTGTAGGTCAGGTTAGAAGCGAATGCCGGGGTACTCACCATCATCGTCAGCGCCATCGCGCTGGACAGGAGCGTCCTGCTCAGGGAATTCCGGTTCCACATCTTCCAGACCGGCGTAATCCTCGGTTTCGTCCACTGCATCGGCGCTTTCAGCAGCGATTTCATCGGTGTTGCCGAACTGCTGTTCTTCTGCCGGAGCTGCGAGTGCGGGGATACTGTGCTTACCGCCCTTGCGTTTCCTGCGGTTTCGGATCGCGGCTTTGACTTTTTCAAGCGGCCCGAAAATCTGCTGGCGCTCGCGCTCCTTTTCTTCCTCTGCTTGTCTTTCACTTTTTATCCTCTCCGTTTCATTGTTGATTTTTTCGCGGACAGCCTGCGCGCTCTGCTGCATCTGCTGCATCATACGGCGGCACATCGGAGGTCGGAACGCAAACAAGAGCATCAAGATACCAAAGATGGCACACAGCACCCAACTGATAAGCGGCGTTTTGTGTTCATCATTCCGGCTGTTCTGCTGCTCCTGCTCCGGGTCGATCAGACCGGTTAAGTCCGGCGGATCTTCCTCGTTTCCCTGTTCTTCCTCCGGGATTGCCGGAATTTCTTCAATCGGTGTGCCGCTGTAAACCGCAATGTAGCGCACGCCCTCGTTGTTCCGGCGAGATACCTCACCGGCATAGGTAGCTGTAACTGTGTAGCCGGTCGTGCGGCTGGAAGTCGCGGTGCCGGTATAGCTTACAACAGCGGTGTAAGTGGTCTGAACTGTTCCGAAGTTATCCGCTTCATCGTTTGTTTCTTTCCACTCAACATCGGCAAAGCGCAGGGTATGTCCGTTTTCCGTAATGCTCTTTGGGATGCTCTCCATATCCATTTCGGTCATACCGGGGTATTCGCGAGTAGCGCTCAAATCGTTTGATACGCTCTCCGTACCTGCAACCTTGGTTGATATACTGGAAATATCGAGATAAGCTGTGCCGGTATAACCGTCTGTTGTGCTGACGGATTTGCTTTTCGGCAGCAACGACAGCACATCATTGGTGTTGCTGCTGCTGGAGCTTACCGTTACTGTTTCCGAATGGACTTTGCGTTCCATCTCCGGCAGTTCGATTTTCAGAAGATCCTCAAAGGTGTACTTGAAGCCGCCGCGCTCAAAATCCGCTTGCGGGATTTTATCCGGCGAAGTGGTCTTGTCCACATCGTAGATCTTCTTCAGCTGCAAGCCGTCCGAGCTTGTCTGCACATCGCTGGGCAGCAGCTCACCGGTGGCCGCATCGGTGCTGGCTGTCTGAGTAGCTGATGTAACCGCCGTCCCTACGGTGCTCTGGGTTGCAGTTCCGGTCGCTGCCGGTACTTCTGCCGCCAGCGCTCCGACCTGCATCGCGCACGCCGCTGCCAGTAGGGTGGCGGTCGCGCAAAATTTTTTGACCTTCACTTTCTCACTCCTCGTTATTTTGTCAGATCGTTGATAGAATGTTTCGGCTGATACTGTTTATCCTTGGTGTGCTGCGGCGTATGTGTGGCACGCGCTTTAATATCCGCAACGCGCTGCCGGATAGATACCTTTCCTTTGCCGCTCGGCTTCGGGGCCGCAGCCTTTCTTTCCTCGGATCTATCCTCCGACTTGGACTGCTCCGCTTTGTCCGTTTCCTGCATCTGTTCTGGCAGCGTCAGCAGACGCTTCAATTCATCTGTGACCGCAATGATGGCTGCCTGGCACTCATGAACATTGCCGCCGTTTGCCAGCACACCTCTCAGAGCGGTAAGCTGCGTCAGCATCATATTTGCCTGATCCTGCGTGATACCATTATTCATAGTTTGAATAGGATTGATCGTCGGACTGTTCTTCGTCATCGTCGTAGTTGTTGTTGATGCCGACCTGCTCTGCATTGTATTCTCGGATTTTTCTGATACGCTGCCGGACAGATCGGCGCTCTGTTTTTTTTCGTCGATACCCGGCAAAATCTCGATACCTGCGTCCTTGCGAATCTTATTTGCAAGCTCTGCATCTTCGGTCTTGATGACAACATTTGTAGTCGCTGGATTCTGCGGGTCAGGGATATAGCCGCAGGCTAATTTGTGCTTCTTTGCCAGTTCGGCAAACTTCGTCAAACTGTCTGTGTTAATAGGAAATGCTGTGATCTGTTTGCCTTGCTCCAGCATTTTTGCCACATTGGTTCTTCCACCCATGTTGACTTCATTTCTCACAGCCGCGATCAGCAGCATCGCGAGGTTTACTGCTCCGGTTGCCGCGAGTTTGACTGCGGCTTCGGTCAGCATGATCTCCATGCGCAGCACTCGTTCCGCCGCTTCTGCTTCTACCGACATTTGGTTTCACTTCCTTACTATGTTCATCTTCATTTCTTTCAATACGCTGCCACTCAGTGTTTGCTGCCTCCAGCCGTTCCTCCATGGCGGGCGCGTTTTCTAAAACCGTCTTACAGGTGCGCTGCTTTTTTCGCAGCACACGCAGTTCTTCGGTCAATCCTTTGGTCTGCGCTTTGAGCGTCTGCTTATCAGCATCCGGCTTTCGACATTCTGCATACAGATGTTTTCTCCTGTCTGTCAAAACATAAATTTCATTCGATAGCGCTTGTTCGTACAGGTTCACATCTGCTTTCGTGTTCAGTCGATTATCACGCAAGAAATAATACTGCTGCGAATATCGCTCCAGTTTCTTTAACTCATCGAGCATTACGCCGCGGACTGCGCGCGGTGCTTTGCGCGCGCGCACCTTACTAAGCATATAAACATAGCGCCAGTACAAGGCACGAATGCCGCGCAGCGTAAGCCGCCGATGCGGAATGATTGTCCATGGCAGCGCGTAATATTTCTTTCGGTGTTTTCTCTGCTGATATTTTTGCTGAAAGGCTCTCCGGTTTGCCGCAACTTCGCTTTTGTCGGCGGCTTCCAGCCGCTTCACAAGTTCGCGCGGTGTGTATTCCTCACCGAGCGATTTCATGCGAATAAAACGCTTACCGTTCGGCGGGCGAATGGCAGCGTACTTGCGCTTTTCATTGAACTTGATTTCGTAGCCGCGCAGCCTAAGCAGTTCCCAAAAATTATTGAGCGAATGTGACTGCTTCAGTACGACATCAATATCACGCCGGATCTCATTTCGGATTGTTGGGCGGTACTCCTGTTCGGCTTTCCATTCCGCATAGTGCTTGGCCTTGCGGGTCTTAGGATCGTCGATAACCGACAGGTGATGCGCTCGGCAAATCTCGTCTGAAATAGCGCGCAGCTTGTAGAAACTTGCCGGTGTGGATTGGAACTTGTGACCGTCCACGAACGACACTGAATTGAGGATTATGTGGTTGTGTATATGCGCATGATCTATGTGAGTGCCTATCACAACTTCAAAATCTTCTGCGAAGCATCGCTCGATAAATTCGCACCCAACTTGGTGTGCTTCCTCCGGCGTGACTTCACCCGGCTTGAACGACTGAATGTAGTGATAGCCGAGAACTTTATCTGTTTTCTTTTCGTGCTGCTTGGTTTCCATCATCTGCTGATAGGCTTCATCGCACGCGCAAGTGAAACCGGAAGTCAGCGTGTCCTTAATTCCGAAGAAACTGTGAAAACCTTTACACGCTGTTTTTTCCGGGTTCATCACATAATTGATACGTTTATCCAACCGCGCCCGAACTACATGAATTTTCAGAACCGCCACTGTGCTAACCTTTCAACCTGCTGCTCCAATTTCTCTTGTGCATCGGAAATCTGATACAGTGTTCCCATTGAAACTTTGCCAGAAATATGGGCGAGTTTCGCCATCTGATTGATATTACGACCAACACCTCGCACCTGACGTTGAACATCTTGCATCAGCTCAGGCGGCAAAGTTTTGATTTCTCCGCTCACGATCAAAGCGCGAAAATACCCGGTCATAGTCATGCCATTGGCTTTAAGTTTTCTTCTTAACAACAGCATTTCCTGATCGCTCAAACGAACGATAATTTGATTGGTTCGCTTTCTCATGTTTGATTTTTCCTTACATATGGTCGCTTGGGGGTTTTAGGGGGTATCCCCTTAACAAGCCGGATTTTGGCTATCCAAAATCCTATGCTTGCGGGGACTTTAACCTTTAGCGCGATAAATTGCTTTCGCGCGTCCCGCGCGAGGGTGAATTTTTTCCGTTTTGCAGTTTAACACAAAGCTGATCGTTAAAATCTTTCACTTCGGGAACACAGGTTCGCACTTCAAGATTTTCCGGGAACTGCTGACGCAGCATCGTGAAAATTCTGCGCGCTGCGGTCTGTCCGGCTGCGTCGTTATCGAAACAAAGAACGACCCGCTTAAAAGAAAAATTGTTAAGCGTTCGTTCCAGCGCAACCGGCAGCTTACGCTCCGATGCCGTCACGCCGCCGAGTGCAAGATAGTTATCTTTCTTCCAATCCAGACCTCCAAACTTCCGCAGTGTTGCGACCGAAAGTGCGTCGATTGCCGCTTCACAAACGAACAAGGTTTTTCCGCTGCCGCGCAGAAAAAATCCGTAGCTTTTGTCACTGCCGGTTGCTTCCTGGCGGAAGTGCGAGTCGGTGAGCGTCCCACGCAGAAAAGCGTACCTCGCATTGTTATTTTCGTCCTTGCCAACGAACACAGCATTGTGGTGCTGTGCGTCCTCATACAGCAGGTCATACTTGATGCAGTGGTTGACGATTTCCGCTGCAATGCCGCGCGACCGATGCAAGTATGCAAACACGCGACGGTTGCCGTTATTCTTTGGCGGCAGGGCGAATGCTGTGCGCTCAGGCGGCTTTGCTTTGTGCTCTGCCTGCGTGGCAGGGATCGTCTTAAAATCTTCACCGGCCAGTGTGCGTACTGCATCCTGAAAACTCATGCCATGAACGGCTTGAAGAAAGCCGATTGCATCGCCGCCGCCCTTGTTCTGTGAGAACCAGTTCCATCGTCCATCAGCCGAGATACGCATACTGTCATGAGATTTCAGTGTCCATGACTGACCAATGCGTTTCAGCTCTCCGGGCGGCTCATACTGCTGCAAGAACTGCACAAGGTCAATGCTGCGTGCGCGTTCGATCTGCTCGTCAGTCACGCGGCGGTTCGCGTTCGTTGTCATGCGCATTTCCTCCGTCCTTAGTATCTGCTGACGGGCGCTCTGCTGCTAACAGGTCAAGCAGCGTCTGCGCATCGTCATAGGTTGGTGCAATCTCACTGATCTTTTCAAGCAGAGCGCGTTCCTGCAACTGTTTGCGCTTCTCGGTAAGCTGCGAGAGCTTCTCCTGATACGCTTTGATTTTGGTCTGCACCTTCAAAATATCAGTTTCTATGCGTTTGATCTGTTCATTGGTACTTGCCATATACAATCCCTCCTTTCTTTGTTTTCTCATGCGTCAGTATTGAGCCGCTGGCGCTCGCTGTTATCTTCCCTTTATCCTAACGGAGTTCAACTTCCGGCGCTTGCTTCACAGGAGCGCACCCATGCTGTTCGATTATCAAGGTACAGCAGAGGATCTTGTAAAGGGCAGAAAAGTTATGAATTCTAATCTCTAAAAATGCCGCTCTAAAAAAGTGCCTCTACTTATACCTAAAAAAACAGGGGTTTGTAACACTTTTTCGATGATTGTTCACAGTTTGTTTACAAAATTTCAGACTTACCAAACACAGTGTTCAACAAAATTCGCTTTGAGAGCATAAAAAAAGGTCGAATTGCTTCGACCTTTGAAAAATTGATTTTGAACTTTTTTGACCGTTTAGAGCCATTTTTGAGAAAATGGTAAAGGTGGATTATTGGACTGGGTGAACCGTGGTTATGTCGGGTTCGTCACTGCGACCGACCAACATCGGATGTAGCCATCGCAGTACAACTTTGCGGCTTTCTGGCTTGGACTTACTGCCAGTCCAAAAGTGGTGCCAATGTCCGCGCCGGGTATGCGTGCGAACATGACCGCTGCGCCGATGACTGGTGCTGCGCTGCTGTGCTTTGGTGTTTTTCTCCTCGGCCTGCGCTCGGCGCAAGGCCGAGCCGATTGCCAGACCGGTATCATATGACTGCACCTCGCGGAACCTGTCGCGGATCGGTACAGTAGCCGAACGTGGGCGGTATGTCTGCGCCGGTGTCGATGCTATATCCGCATTAGCGGCGCAGATATATAAGTACAAATTCAGGTATCGCAAAATAGTGGTACGGTCTAAATTTACCTCATAGCCGTCCGGATGTTTTGCTCGGTTTGCCGCTTTGGTCGTTGCATTGATGCAATCGCCAACCGTCATGCCATTAAGATGTAGCGGCATAGTCAAGGTACTGAAAGTTTTGTATACCACACAAACGTAAAAGACAGGTGTTCCTTTATCCATATCTCGCACGATAAACGGGAAGAAACCGATAATCTCCGGGTCAATAACGCCGGGACAGGAGATAAAAGCACAGCGGTACGGCGGATGAAGCAGCACATCAATCGGCAGATTATCACTATCGTCCCACTCGTCAGCCTGCTGTACAAGTTCTGCGGCCAGCGTATTATCAAAACTGTACACAACCTTGCTGTGCCGCCAAAGCGCACAGCAGAAAAGTTCAAATGATGCGTGTACGATTTCCACAGGCAGAGAACCGTTCGCAACGTGTGCCTGTACAATGCTCATAGCTGCATACAGTTCCGCTTCCGCAGCCATATTGGACGGTTGGGTTGCTCGAATTTTAGCTGTCAATTCGTCTAAACTCTCCCAGCAATGCGGAATAAGGTTGCTCCATTGCCGCACCAGCGGCAATGGAGTGTTTTGCTCAGTCAACATATTGTCCCTCTCTTTCGTTATACACGCTGCTTGTCGATGGCCTGTACTTCGGCTTCGGTGTAAAAGTCAGCATCAGCCGGGATTGCAAATTCCAGTACGCCGATATGGTGACTGGTAATCAGCATCGGATACAATTCCTTATCCAGTGCTCGCGCCCACACCTGCGAAACCGGCGTTCCTGCATCTTCGCAAAGCACCTTGCGGCGCACTTCAACGGATGCACCCGGCAAGAGTGGAACACGGCTGTATACACCATCTTTCAGCCGCAGCATATTCACACCGGGCACTGACGGGGTTAAAGAGAAAAACTGAAGTTTCATGGTTGCTATCCTCCTTGTAGCTTCTGTTTATATCAGAGGGAGCGGCGGCTCCCTCTGATATACCCGATCTGTCTTGCATCAGTCCCACAGGTGGCGCTTTGTAAATGCCTTTTGTCTGTGGGACGGATCGCGGTCAGACTGCCGTGGCGTTGCCCGGTGATGTCCCAACTATCACTGCGGGAGCTTTTGCCGGGCTGGGCAGGACCGTTCACTCGTCCTCGCTTTCCTCGCCGTAATTATCCGGTACGAGGTCGAGATCGTCGTACCAGAGTTCAACGCCGTTAAGGATGTAATCCGGGTCACACGAGTTTTCGGCTTCGAGGGGCTCTGCACCTACGAGGTCGAGGGCTTCGTCGAGGGTCATGCTGTGGTTGGTAAGGATGTTGGCAATGGTTTCGCCGGTTTCATTACTGATGATTTTCATGGTTTTCCTCCTTGATTCTATGCTGTTGGTTGGTGTTCTGTATCTCTTCTATAACGCCATTTTGGCGTGTTGTCAAGAGAAATTGCGCCAAAATGGATGTTGCTTAGCGGTTATCATAAGCGCATAGAGCCTCGCACAGCTCGCGCGTCGGGCACTGAGAGCAGTCGCACTCCGATATGATAACGTTTTCGCACAGTACTATCTTTTAGCCGATACGAGTGAAATACGAAACCGTTTTACCGCGAGTTACCTTGATCTGGTTCCACGCCCAGCCGTTTTCATCATTCGCATTGCTTTCCAGCATAAGCTGTTCGCCGCTCTGCTTCAAAAAGTGCATCTGCAACAGCAGATCGACAAGTTCGTTTGCATCAATCGTCCGAGTTCTGATCTCGCCATTCGGACAGATTGTGCGCTGCTCATACTTATGGTTCATTTTCAGACTTCCTCTCTTGATTTTAGTGCCTTACTCGGGTTATAATCAAGGTACAGCCGGAGTAAGGCTTCCGGCTGGCCTTTTGATTTTTGGCTTGCGGTGTGGCTTTGGTCGGCGTTACCGCAAGCCATTTTCATTACTTGCTGATATGCTCAATGCAAGCAATGATTTCGTCGGGCGTATGCCCCTTGGATTTCAGCCATTCGATCAGTCTGGCGATTTCCTTACAGGTCATTTCCTCCATGCTACCTCACTTCCTTTCAGATCGGAGGTTTTACTCTCCTTGCCTTACAAGTATATTATAAACCATTCGGTTTATAATGTCAACCCTTTAGTTGATATTTATAAACTAAAATATTGACATTTTATACTTTTTGGTTTATACTTCATTGCAAGGGGGTAATATTATGACAACAAAACAAATCGTAAAGCAGGCGCTCGCATACTGCGATCTATCCAATGCCGAATTAGCTCGTCGATTAGACTGG
>QEKJ01000025.1 GCA_003096535.1 Agathobaculum butyriciproducens
CGGCTGCCCCGGCAGGAACTTTTCTCTTATTATAGCACCAATCTTGTGAAATCACAATTTATTCTTGTAGCCTGCCGCTGATACCGTCTGGATTGTGCTTTTCCTTTCGTTTTTTGTTCCAACTAATTAGCCATGAACTGCTTAATGCCCTGGCTCTTTGCTGATGTGTGATAAAGAAGTAGTAGAAGTGTAAAAAATTTTGCCGTTCCTATCCGGCGTTTGCGCATTGCGCCGGATAGGTCGGGCGGTCATTCGGGCAGGTCTACCTTGCCAACGAAAGAGTAATAAATATCAATGTCCTGTCTGCGTGTGCCGTTCTCGTCATAGCTGCACTCATGCACAACGATTTTCTCCACAAACTCACGCAAAAGGGTAGGGGTAAGTTCTTCAAAGCTGGTGTACTTGCGGACAACATTCATAAACTTTTCTGCGTTTACCGTGGCTTCCTGCGCTTTGGAAAGCTCTGCCCGGATAGCGGCGGCTCTCTCTTTCAGTTCTTTCTGCTCGGCTTCATAGTCTGCCGACAGCTCCGTGAAACGCTCGTCTGAAATGCGCCCGGTCACGCTGTCCTCATACAGCCGCTTGAAGATAGCGGATAACTCGCTGATACGCTTCTCGGCGGCTTCCAGCTCCTTTTTCCTTGCGGCGTTCCTGCGCTTGCCCCCGTCCTCGTTCTGCTCGATCAGCAGCTTCATAAACCGGGCTTCGTGCTTCGCTGCATAGCTGGTGACTTTCCGCAGATTGTCGGTCACTCCGGCGGTCAACAGGTCGGTGCGGATAAAGTGCGCCGTACAGTCACGGGTACGCTTCTTGTAGCTCCCGCAGATATAACAATCCTGCTTGCGGGTGGCGTTCTGGTAACGCTGCTGGTAAAGGACGCTGCCGCAGTCGGCACAAAAGAGTATGCCGGAGAATAAGCCCACTTCATCATAGCGGTTCGGGCGTTTGCGCTGCTTGCGTAACTCCTGCACACGCTCCCACATCTGGGTGTCAATGATAGGCTCATGGTGGTTCTCGAAAATCGCCTGTTTCTCAATGGGGTTCTCTACGCTGTGCTTGGTCTTGTAGGACGGCTTCTCCGTCTTGAAGTTTACCAGACAGCCCGTGTACTCCCTGTTTTCAAGGATATGTACCACGGTATTGGTCGCCCACTTGCACTCATAGCCGGGGTGGTAGCGGCGGGTGCTTCCCGTCCGACGGTATTCCAGCGTTCCCGGCGTGGGGATCTCCTGCTCTGTGAGCATACGGGCTATCTTGGTCGGCCCGTTCCCGGCAAGGCACAAGCTGTAAATCTGCCGCACAACAGGGGCGGCTTCCCCGTCAATGATAAAATTTTCGTCCTCGTCCATAAAGTAGCCGTATACGGGTTTGCTCGTGACGGGCTTCCCGCTCATACCCTTAGACCGTTTTACTGCTTTGATTTTCTTGCTCGTATCTCTCACCAGCCATTCGTTAAAAATGTTCCGCAGAGGGGCAAAATCATTGTCGCCCTGTGCGCTGTCCACTCCGTCATTGATAGCGATAAAGCGGACGCCTTTCTGTGGGAAAATCATTTCCGTATACATTCCCACTTGCAGATAGTTTCGCCCTAACCGTGACATATCCTTGACGATAACGGTGCCGACTTTTCCGGCTTCAATGTCCGCAAGCATGGCTTGAAAACCGGGTCTTTGGAAGTTCGCCCCAGAATAACCGTCATCTGTGTACCATTGCAGATTGGAAAAGCCGTTCTGCTTCGCATAGGTTTCAAGAATACGCTTCTGGTTTGAAATAGAATTGCTCTCACCTTGCAGCTCGTCCTCGTGGGATAATCTCGGATAAAGGGCGGTAATAAGGTTTCGGGTGGTCTGTCTTAACATAGTGTCCTCCATTTCCGACAGCCAGCCCCACTATTCCGTATGACTATCATACCACACGCCGGGGCTGGCTGTACAGTCCTTTCTGCTTCTTTACGTCCCGTCAAATTGCCGATTTTTGTGTAGCAGCTTCCGCTTCCAGCACTTTCAGCATTTTATCGGCGGCGGTGGCGGTGGTGTCCTGCTTGAAATAGCCGGAAACGACAAGGACAGAATTACCTATGCGGATTTCCGTCACGCAATCCGGGCGGCGGGTGCTGCGGTCATTCTTTGGGGTGTTGGTCATAGGCGGCTCTCCTTTCTGTTCATCAGCTTTTTCAGTTGTCCCATTTTCTCCTGCGCCGTGGCTTTTCGGAAGTTGCTCCCGGTAAAGCGGACAGGAGAACACATTTCAATCAGACGGTCATAAATGCGGGCGTGGGCGGTGTCCTCCGGGTGCTGCAAGTCCTCCAGCGTGAGATTAGTCGTGACGATCAGCGGCCTGCCGCTGCGGTAACGGCTGTCAATCACGTTGTAGACCTGCTCTAAGCCGTATTCCGTTCCCCGTTCCATTCCAAAATCGTCAAGGATAAGCAGCGGGAAGCTGCAAAGTCGGGAGATATATTCATTCCTGCCCTCAAAGCTGGCGGCAAGGTCACCCAATATCAATGCAAAGTTTGTCATGCACACGGGGATTTCACGCTCCATAAGGGCATTTGCGATACAGCCCGCAAAATAGCTCTTGCCTGTGCCAACGCCGCCCCATAGCAGATAGCCAATGTTGCGCTCTTTCATGGTTTCCCAGTTCTCCACATAGAAATGGGCGTGTTCCATTTGCGGGCACTTGCCGTTGTCGTTCTCAAACGTCCAGCCCTGCATAGCCGGGTCTGTAAAGCCCCGCCGCTTCAACCGCTCGACAGTTTCAAGGTGACTGCGCTGTTTCTCTGCGGCTTCCCGTTCCTCACGCTCTGCCCGCTGGCAGTCACATTCTGCCGGGTGGCGGTCACGCCCCAGCCATGCGGCGGTTTCTTTGGGGAAATAGCCCTCTTTGGGCTTGTGGCACTTCCCGCAGTATAAAAGCCCGTCCTCGCCGGTGTAGTCCTCCGGCTCCGGCGTGGTGTCGGTCATATTCAAAATCATTTCATCAAATCCATTCGTCATAAGCTCTCGCCCTCCTTACAGGTATAATCGGGTATGCCCTTTTTCGGGGCTTTCTTGGCTGCGTCCTCCTGCGCCCACTTGAAAATCGTGGCTGCATGGCTCTTGTATTTCCTCCCGCTGGAAGCGATATGGCAGGATAGGCGGTCAATGTAATACTCCCACTTGCCGGGAAGCTCTGTTTTCAGCCCGTCAAGCTCCGTATCGGAAAGAATGACATTGTGGTATCTGCCATAGGCGGCGGGGGCGGGGTGTCCCGTTTCTAACTCTCTCTCTTTTTCTATTTCTATATCTATCTCTTTCTCTATCTCTATCTCTGGTGGACAAATGTCCGCTCGATATGGTGGACATTTGTCCGCCCCTGTCTGCGGCAGGGCTTTTTGTTCCTGCAAAGCCAGCCGCGCCCTGCGCTTGCGCTCCCCCTCGGTAGAGGACTGGCCGATTAAAAGCTCAATGTTGCTCATGTAGAGTGCGCCGCTTGGCAAAGGCTCCACAAGCCCCAGCTTCATAAAGATTTTCAAAGCTCTCTCTACGGTACCTACCTGCTGGCGGGTAATGGTCGCAATCATCTGGGCGGTGTAGGGGATATTCTCGTCAAGCTGCAATTTCCCGCCGTTTTTCAGCGATTTCAAGTACAGCTTCAAGAGAATGTTGGAATAGATAACGCCGTCCTGCATACTTTCCAGCAGAACGATTGCATCATCGTCAAAATAGCTCTCTTTCAGCTTGAGGTAGTAATATTTGCGGTTATCTGCCATAGGCTGCGTCCTCCTTTTTCCAGCGTTTGGAATAATAGCGAGGGCATAGTATGATAACCGCCCGGAAGCTCTGTTTGCAGTCACGGGTGCAGCCCCGGCATAGGTCGTTGTAAGTGATACGGTTGCGGTGGTTGAGGAAGAAAGACCATTCCAGCCGCCGCTTCTTGCTCATTCTCGGCAATGGTAAGCTCCTTTCTGCCGTTCCTATCGGTGTAGCGGGATAGGGGGCATTTTCTGTATGTTCTCGGTATCATTTTCGGGCTTTTTCTGCCCTGTAAGCCCCGTTTGGAAGTCGGGGAGTATTGCGGTAAGGGTTCATATCATACCTGTATTTTTGTAGGGTTTCGGTATCATTTCGGGGCGGTCTTTAACGCTCCTGTTCACGCTTTTTCTGCTGGCTCGGTGCGCCCCTTAAAATCTGGTCGATATTGCGTCTGACTGTCTGAAGCTCCTGCGCCCGCTGGCGTTTCTCCCGGTAGTCGTTATATCCGGCGTTCTTCTGGACGGTAAGCTGCTCAATCTCCCTTTGCAGGGCTTTGCTGGCTGGCAGCTTGGTTATTCCATGCTCCCGGAAATAACGGGCGGCTGTGTCCGCTATGATAAAATCGCTTTCGTGCTGTTCCCGGTAGGCTCTCCGGGCTTTCTCCGATTTCTGCGCTTTCAGACCGTCACGGGCGGGCTTCGTGCCGATATAGCCCAAAAGGTTGCGCTGCAATTCCTTTTTCTCCCGGATAGCGGCTTCCAGCCCTTTCAGTCCGGCAAGGCTCTCCTGCGTGGCGGTGTTGGCTGCGGAAATGGCAGCGTCCAGCTCGTCCGGGGAAGAAAAGCCATACTGCTGGTAGAGCATGAGGGTAGCCGACATCTGTTTGAGGTTGTGCATGGTCGCCCACTTCTCATAGCCCCGTCCTTTCCCCTCGGCTCGCTTGGCGGCTATGTCTACCATGCGCTGTACAGCGTCATTGTTCGGGGCGTTTTTCGCTTCTTTTTTCGTCCGTAAGCGGTCTTTGATACTGCCGGGGTATTCCGCTATGGCTGCGGGTTTTTCGGCGGCTCTGGCGGCGTTCTGCTCCAAAACGGAGAGGACAGCAGCCCGGTCAAAATCGTCCCCCAGCTTCCGGGCGGTAATTGGCTTCGTCCTGTCCGGCGTGAGGTAACTTAGCCGCCCCCGGCTCTCCTTGACGGTCACACCATGCCGGAGAAGCAGGGCGGCAAACTCATCAAAGCCGGAAGCAGCGGCAAGGGCTTCCCGGATAGTCCGGCGCAGCTTCGCCTTATCCGTTTCAAACTTGGTCTGCCGGGGCGCGATACCGTCCGCAGCAATAGGGGCGTTGGCTCTGTCAAGGGCAGCCTGTCCTTTCTTCTGCGCCCAATACTCACGCTCGGTAATGCGTTCTTTGCTGCCGTTCAAAAGGTCTATCTGGTAAAGCCCCTCGCTGTGGCACATCTCCATGACTTCGGCTTTCAGATAGTTCATAGCTGCGTCCGTACAGCGGTGCTTGCAGCCTGCTTTCCTGTCCGCTGGCCTGTCCATGTGGGGCAGCATGGGAACCTCCGCAATCCGCAGACTGTTAATGACGATATGCACATGGATATTTTCGGTGTGGCTGTGTCCGTCCGGGTGGGTGCAGACAAGGGCCTGGTGTCCGGGGAAATGCTCGGCGCAGAACTTCTCGCCCAGCTCCTGCGCCCGATCAACGGTCAAGCCGTTGTCCGGGCCGTCCCGTGGGTCAAAGCTGATGATGTAGTGGTGGCTCTTTACGTCCTCCCGTTTCTGGTTCTTGCCGTAGCGGAGATTGGAGCGCATACAGGCAACGGCAAAATCCTCCCCGCCACAATTCAGAGAGGATATGCGGTAGTCTACCCTCGGTATGAGCCGCCCGTCTGCGTCAAGGGTGGGCTTCATGGTAAACTCGTCATGCTCGAATGTGAGGTATTTTTCAGCGTCCCCGTAGTTGGCATTTTTAGAGCTGATATGTTTGAGTATCGCCAACGGCTTCACCTACTTTCTGCAAGACTTCAAACTTCAAGGCGGCAAGGTCGGCGGCGGCTCCCCGCACTTCCTTTTCCAGCCCCCGGTAGGGGCTTCCGTATTCGTTCAGGCTCCGGGCAATCTGGTTTAAGTTGCCGCCGATTTTCCCGTACTCTGCCGTGAGCTTGGAGAGGGCGGCAAGCAGCCCGTCATTGACCGGGGAAACGGTGACAATGGGGCGTATGGTCGCTTTCCGTATGGCTTGCCGGATAAACTCGGACTGGCTGATTTCATAAGCCGCCAGCCGCCCGGTGAAGTCGGCGTATTCTTCATCGGTCATGCGGGTCTTTACCACATGACGGCGGTGGGGCGTATTGTATTTTTTTCGCATGGTCTGTGACCTCCTTTCTCGCCCGACAGGGCGCATAGCAGGGTTTGGGGAAGGCACTCCCCAACAAGATTCCCGCAGGGGCAAAAATAAGCGGAGAGCGAATTTTGGCACCTCGGTAGAATCTTGCTCTGAAAAACTCCGGCGTTCCCCGGCTCCCGTCCTTTCCGCTAACAAAACGTTTCAAAAGGGCTTTGCTACCCGCTATTCCGGCTTATCTTGAAAATTTTCCTTTCACTACCTACAACACCACGCAAAGCAAAATGGACGGAGATTTTTAGAATTTCCCCTCTATTCCCTACAACACCACGCAAGCCGGAATAGGCGGACAATGGCAGTATTTTTTTCTTTGATACCCTCTACGGATAAGTAAGGGATTTTGCCAACTGCGGCGGCTATTTTCCCTTTTGTTTTTTCATACTGGGGATTTTCAAAAATGCCAAACAGGAACGAAAAAAAGCAGCAAATCTGTTGAATAGATTTACTGCTTTCTGGTTGCCGGCGAAGCGGCGGTTATTCAGTTGTAGGCGGTAGGGCTATCTCCCAAAGCGGAACTTGAAAATAGCTGTGAGAAGCGTCTGGGTGATGTAGTCCTCTGTATCTTGGTCTACCCGTCCATTCACACGGGCGGCACATTGTATGCGGCGGCGGTAATACTGCAATACAGTTCCCACCGCTTCCGGCTCCCCGCTGGCGGCTTGGACGATTGTTTCATAGGGGAGAAGCCTATTATTTCTCATATGCCATTCCCTCCATTTCCGCTTGGAGCTGCCGTAGGGCTTTTCGGATATGGTTCCTCCTCTCTGATGCTGATTTTATCAATGATATTTCGCAATAGCCAGCAATGAACGTTTGCATTGCGCAAGATGTTACATTATCTTCTGAAACATATGCCGGATCTTGTCTAAACGGCTGTTCGGGCGGCGTGGCTGGATGACTGGCTTGCCGACAGCGGCCTGATACCCTTTCAGTTCTGTAAGGCATACGCTCTGCCCGTTGGTGTAAAAGGCCAGATCAGTACGGTATGCCTGTATACAGCGGGCGGGAATCTCGCCAGTAAAGACAACTTCATCCTTTTTTACCTGGACCGTTTCGATGGTGGCACAGTATTTCGGTGCATCATGATAAGCCCTGGAAAGATATTCCCGGGGCGCATAGAGGGTGAAGGAGAGATAAGGTTCCAGCAGTTGCGTCCCTGATTCCTTCAATGCCTGTTCCAATACAATCGGGGCCAATGAGCGGAAGTCCGCCGGCGTGCTGACCGGACTGTAATAAAGCCCGTATTCAAAGCAAATCTTACAGTCCGTTACGTTCCAGCCGAACAAGCCCTGCTCCAGCCCGTAACGGATACCATCCCTGACAGCGTTTTGAAAACTCTGGTTCAAGTATCCCAGCGAAACCCGGCTCTCGTATTGTACACCGGAGCCAAGCGGGAGTGGTGTAACAGACAGTCCGATGGATGCCCAAAACGGGTTGGGCGGCACCTCGATATGGATGGTGTGGCTGGCTGCTTTGAGCGGCCGCTCCATATAAATGACGGTGGGTTCCTTTACCACTGTTTCAAGCTTGTATTTTTCCGACAGCAAAGCGGAAACAACCTCCAACTGCACCCGGCCCAAAAAAGAAAGAATGATCTCATGGGTGATGGAATCCACCTCGCAGCGCAAAAGCGGGTCAGTATCCGCAAGTTGCGTAAGAGCGTCCAGCAGCCGTTCTCTTTGCGCTGCCGTTTTCGGCGCAATCGACGTCCGCAGCATGGGGAGGGGGTCCTCACGCCACCTTTTACGAGGGAGCCGGGTTGGGTCCCCTAATACATCGTTTAACCTCACGCTGTCGCTGGGAAGGATAACAATTTCACCCGGATAAGCGGTGTCTGTCCGAACAATTTCCCCTTTGGATGGAATACGCATCTCTGTGATTTTCAGCTTTTCTCTCCCGGCCAGGGCCACCGTATCCCGCAGGCGCAGCGTTCCGCTGTATAGCCGTAGATAGACACGCCGCTGGCCGCAATCTGTATACTCCACCTTGAAAACGCTGCCGCATAGGGCGGCGCTCCCCTGTTCCCCAATCGGTTGGAACAGCCCTGTCACCGCATCCATCAACGGTTGAATGCCAAGGCCCTTTTTGGCGCTGCCATAATAGACCGGGAACAGGGAGGCGTCTTGAACCCGCCGCTGTTCCTCCCGCACAAGTTTTTCCCGGCTGATTGGTTCTCCTGCGATATACTTTTCCAATAATTTATCGTTATTTTCGATGACCGCATCCCATGCTTCTATGTCGGTATTTTCCTCCAGGACTATTTCCGGGGACAGCGACACCGTCTGCTTGATGATAATATCGGCGGAGAGCTTATCCCGAACAGACTGAACCACGCTCTGCAAATCAACGCCAGCCTGGTCGATCTTGTTGATAAAGATAACGGTGGGAATGTTCATTTTCCGCAGGGCATGGAACAGAATACGGGTCTGGGCCTGCACGCCATCTTTAGCGGAGATCACCAAGATGGCCCCATCTAAAACAGCCAAAGAGCGGTACACCTCCGCCAAAAAATCCATGTGGCCGGGCGTATCCACAATGTTGACTTTACATCTGTGCCACTGGAAGGAAGTGACTGCCGCTTGAATGGTAATCCCACGCTGCCGTTCCAAAATCATAGTGTCTGTTCTTGTAGTTCCTTTATCCACGTTTCCTTGTTCCGCAATCGCTCCACTGGTGTACAGCAGGCTTTCCGTCAATGTTGTTTTTCCTGCGTCTACATGGGCGAGAATTCCAATATTGATTATTTTCATGTGATTGTCCTCCTTTTACAGCCCCAAAAGGGCATAAAAATCCCCAGCAGTAAAATACTTTTACCACTGGGGATTATAATTTGCGGACATACACATATACAGCATACACCTGTTTGTGATTGCTGTTTTTCGGATATGTCAAAATTGATAAGGCAAAAGTATTCTTAAATTGGGTACAAAAAACCAAGCCCCCACAAAAGGGACTATCATAATCCTTTGTTCCCACTATTTGATTATAGTTTTATTTAAGAATACCTTGCCGCATATTTTTTACTCCTTTTTTGGAATGATGCTATTATATCACATTAGTTTTAGGAAAGCAAGTACCTAAAAGAAATTTTTCTTCCCCTTATATGTAACAATCATACCGGCTTCCTAACGTTCAGAATGGTTTCTACTGTCTGCTGCGGTGTTTGGTTGGAATTGTCCAGCCAAAAGCCGATCCGTGGTGTTGTCTGCATTTTACTAAATACAAATTCAATGTATACAGAAAGAAATATATAAGGAGTGGGAGGGATTCCGCCGTAGTCGGCATTGTAGGAAAATCCAAAAGTTTAGATTTTCTCAAAATGCTTATCTTTTGGTCTTTGGTTCGGAATAGTGTAGTGCTGGCGGTCTATCTATTGTTTTCGGTTGCTTGCTTCTTTACCGTACATGAGCATTTGCCGCGGGGTTGTCGGACCCGTAACCTTCCAGCAGGTTGATGACGCCCCACACCGCCAGACCAGCGCCCAGAGCCATGACCAGAATCTTGAGAATGTCGATAGCAGAGTTGAAAAATTCCATATACGTTCCTCCATTTTGTTTGTTGGTTTTGGGTACAAAAAAAGCCGCCCACATTGGCGGCGCTTCGGGCCATCATGGCCCGAAGTTACACAAACTCGTCGCTGTCCAGATCGTCAAAATTCAACAGGTCAGCTTCTTCGTCTGTGTCGGAGCCGTCCACCTCGTACACCGTGTATTCGTCCTCCGGCTTTAGTCTCAATGGCCGGTGGCGGAACAGGCTTTCCAAGTGGAAGGCGTTTTTCTTTTTGTCAAACTCGGCTGTGTACTTGTAGTTGGGGTGCTTTTTCAAATCGTATTTGGGAGAAAAGAAGGGCGGAAGCCCTCGAAGCTGCAAGATGCACTTGTCTCCCGGCATGGTGGTGATCTCGCTGGTCGTCATCAGCTCCCGGCCAAGCCGCTGCATATTCTGGCTGTAACTCTCGGACTGACCCCGGCTGCGGCCTTCGGTCTGCATGGAGATAGTGGCCTTGCCCAGCCAGTTTTCCGAAATATCCTTTAGGGTGGAAGCCTCCCGGCCTCCGAGGAACACGATACTGTCCATGTTTCCCATGATGGTTTCGGAATGGTCCTTGTACAGCGCCTTGCATTGGCTCATGGCCTGATAAAAGAGCGTCAGGCTGATCTCCCGGGAACGGATAACGGCAACGATTTTTTCCAGCCCCGGCACCTGTCCCGTGTTGGCCGCCTCGTCCCACAGCACCCGTACATGATGGGGCAGGCGTCCGCCATAGGTGTTGTCGGCCCGTTCACACAGAAGGTTGAACATCTGCGAGAAAGCGAGTGCCACAAGAAAGTTATAGGTGGTGTCCGTATCGCTGATAAGGAAAAACAGCGCCGATTTTTCATCCCCCAGCCGGTCAAGCTCCAGCTCGTCATAGGACATGATCTCCCGAAGCTGGGGAATGTCAAAGGGGGCAAGTCTGGCTCCGCAGCTAATCAGTATGCTCTTAGCTGTCTTGCCGCTTGCCAGCTTGTACTTCTTATACTGCCTCACAGCGAAGTGCTGGGGACTCCGGCGCTCCAGCCCGTCAAACATATAGTCCACCGCGTTTTTGAAGGTTTCATCATCCTCCCGGACTTCCATGCTGTTTATCATTTCCACCAGCGTATTCATGTTGCGTTCTTCCTCCGGCCCCTCAAATACGATGTAGGCCACAAGGGCGCAGTACAAAAGGGTTTCGGCTTTAGTCCAGAACTCGTCGCCCTCCTTGCCGTCGCCTTTGGTGTTGGCAATCAGGGCGGTAACGAATTTCAGCACGTCGCTTTCCGTTTTGATGTAGGCCAGCGGATTGTAGTGCATGGATTTGGAGAAGTCGATACTATTGAACACCCGCACCTTATATTTCTCCCGTTGCAGGAACCGTCCGCATTGGTCGAGGGTGCCGCCCTTCGGGTCCACCACCACATACGAGGAATGGGCTTGAAGGAGCTGCGGGGTCAGCCAGAACCTTGTTTTGCCCGAACCGGACGAGCCGATAACGCAGGCGTTCAGGTTGCGGGCGTTGGCGGGTATCTTCGGGCGTGTGTTCATGGTAAGGAACTCCGTCCCGGTCAGAATGACATTGTTCTGAAATTTGGGGTCTACAAACGGCTTTATATCCTCCTTTGTTCCCCAGCGGGCGGTGCCGTACTCCGCATCCCGCCGGAATTTCTTTGCCTGCTTGATTTTGGACTGTATCAGCAGATACACCCCAGCCGCACCGGCGAGGCCCACCAGCAGGTCAATGCCGCCCAGTCCCGGCCAGTAGGTTTCAAAGGCTTTGGGGAAGGTGTCGAGCATCCCCATGAGCTTTGTCCCGAAGTCGGCACCGGACGCGATACGGTAGGCCGTCCCGATTTTGGAGAAAAACCAGAACACAAAGAGGTACGGCAGGTTGGGGAGCACATATTTTCTGATCTTGTCACTCAACGTCTGTCCTTCACCGCCTCTCTGGTCCGCTGCTTCTCCTTCGGCTTTGTCCTGATCTGCTCTGTGAGCTTGCGGAGCTGGCCGAGGATAGAAGCCTTGTCCTGGTCTTTGTTCAGCACCTTTGTACTGTATTTCTGGAAGGCCGCCGTGATGGCGTCCGCCTGATTGGCTTTGAAGAACAGCAGATAATGGCCGGGGCTCACTTTATGGAAAGCGTAGTCCACATGGAACTCCTTCGCTATCCGGTCAAAATCCTTTGGCGCGCCCACATACTGCATGGCGTTTTTACCGCCGTAGTGGTTCATCAGCTTTTTCACGCTCTGGCGGCCCTGCGGGGTCAGCGCCTTCCGGTGGTGCTTTTGCAGCGCCCGAACCACCTTGCCAAGAGCGGCGGCCAGCACTTTTCCCGTCAGCTTTGCCGTCTTGATCGAAAGGGCAACTGTTTTTTGGTTTACTTCTTCCTGCATAAAACCTCCTTTCCGTCAGGGCTTCCGGTAGACGGGAGGCCCCCGTACACTCCGGGGCAACAGAAAACCTCGGGCCAATGTGGCCCGAGGCTTACCGCTCGGCATCCCTGCCGGACGGAGCTTTCTTTTCCGGCTCCGTCTGGACTTTTTCGCCCTGTTCCCGCATAGTCTGCAAGATAGAGGGCTTCTTTTGAAGCTGGGAGGGCTTTTCGCCGGACAGCGGCTTGATACATTCCAGACGGTCAGCCGCCCGGATGGCGTTGTCCGTGAGCTGCCGCTGCCATGCGCCCACGCTGGGAGCCCAGCGAAAGCCGTTGCTTTTCAGCTCGGCCCGGGTGTCCGCGTCAGGCTTTCCATCAAAGAACACCTGCAAGCGGTTGTCCTCCCGGTTCATTTCCACACGGCCCCCGTCAAACTCCCAGCCGGAAAACTCCCGCTGCGCCTGTTTGGAAAGCTGTTCGATACGGGCCTTTACCCGGCGGATCTCCGCGTTGTTGTTGGTAAGCTGGTAGCTTTCAAAGGGCCTCGGGTCGCTCCGCCAGCTTGACGCCATGCTGGCTTTCAGCTTTTCGATCTGGTCAGGCGACAGCAGCGCACAGCCGTCCAGCTTGCCATGCTTGCGGTAATAAGCGTTGACCTCCTTCATAATGAGCTGGGAGCGTTCCAGCCCATCCAGCTTTTTCTGGAGCTTTTCAATGGCCGCCGGGTCATCGGCGCTGATACCGCCCATGCCGGTACTGCGTATCTTATCCAGCAGCCCTTGAATATGCCGCCATTCCTCCATGTTGCTGTCCCGCGCCCGGTTCTGTTTTTCTTTCTTTCCCACCGGGAAATTGGAAGGCCCGGCGATCAGCACAGAAGGAACTCTTGCGTCAATGGCAAAGCCCTGGTTCATGTTTTCGGCCAGCTTGCGGGCGTAGGTGTCTAACAGATGGTCGATCTTCTCATGGTACATGGGGTCCACCCGGGATTTTTGCTGTTCGGCTATGGCTGCGGCCTTGTCTACCATTGCCCGGTATTCCGCCGTTGCGCTCCCTTCCTTATAGTCGCAAAAGCTGTTCATTTCCTTTGCCCGGCGGGCGGCCCCTTCATTGATGGGGTAATAGTTGATGGTATGCACCTCCTTCATGCTTCGGGCCATGTTGGCCCGAAGTCTTACCGTTCCTCATGGGAAGGCCCCGCCTTGTCCTTTTGCGGAACGGGCGGGGCCTCTTGAAACCGTTTGAGTGCGCCGAGAATGGAATGGACGGGCTCGGCCTTTTCGGGATAGGCAAATACCCGGTGTTCCGGCGGTATGTCCTGCGTCCCGTGGTAATGCTCCTTAAAGCCCACCGGGTCCGCCGCCACATAGCCGCCGGGAGCGAATACGCCGCCCTCGTTGATACGCATATCCCGTCCGTATGCCTCATAATCGAAGTAGCCTTGAATGTGCTCCGGTATGTCGATGGTCCCCAGCTCGTCGGCGTACAGATGGCCCAGCCCTTCATCATCGGAAATATCCGGGTAAAAGCGGTAGAGGTCAAGGTTCTGCGTCAGGTTGATTAGGTCCTTCACGCTGCCTGTGTGTTTTCCCAAGACAAGAGCGGCCTCAAAGGTTTCCAATCCGCCCTTGTCCCGTACTTCCAGCAGGGCATGGCCCAGCTCGTTCAGCTCGTCGATGTTCTCGTACTCGTCCAGATAGTCGTACAGTCCCAGCACATCGCTGTCAAAGCTGGTAATAAACACTTCGCTGTACCGCTTTCCGTCTATCCCGATTTTGGCAAGGGCAGCCTGTACCTCCTGTGTGGTCGTGGGAAAATGTACCGTTGTTCCCACTTCAATCCCCATCATGGGGTACAGGGCCGTGTTGGTTATATAGGCTTCAAACATGGGCTCAATCCTCCTTTCCGTCCCTGTCTGCCAGCACTTCATAAATCCCGGCCATGATGTAATCGGCGCAAGGGAGAGCAATCGCATTTCCCAGCGCCTTGTAGCGTTGCAGAGGCCGGATTTCCTCGCCGTCCGCCCCGTACTTTGTCCAGCCCTCCGGCAGCCCCATCAGCCGCTCACTTTCCGTTTCCGTCAAGAAGCGGATACAGCCGCCGTCCGGGTCGCCCTCGTACCAAAAGGCGAAGGGCGTCACGTCGCTGGCTAAAAGAGTGGGAAAAGGGTCAGTTGGTAATCCGAAGCTGTTTCGGAAGGCGGTTTCTTCCTGCCTTTTTGCCGCTCCCCGCATACGGAAGCATTGAAAGGGGTGGATGACTGGTATTTGCCGCCCTGTTTCAAAAGAAGATGTTCGATCTCCTTCGGCGGCGGTCCGCCCGCCCTCTCGGCAAGGCGGAGGAAGTGGGAGCATTGGACGGGGCTTAAATAGTATGTCGGCGGCACGTTTGCCTCTAAAATCCGCCACGATGAAAATTCGCTGCCTTCGCGCCAGCCTTCGGGAGCCTGCCCAATACTGGGCGTCCATGAGCCGCCAGCACACATCAGGCGTTCCCCCTCGCACCATTCCGGCGTTTCCCCATCTTCCAGAAGGAGGCATTGGAACTTCGGTGTCCGAGAAGGCGGATAGGACGGCTCTAAAATCCATCCGGTCATTTGTAGAAAACGCTCCCATGACGTTTTCCCAAACAGCGATAGCTGGATATAGGTTATCAGTGGCATCCCTCATTTCCTGTATGATACGAAACGCCTGATAAAACAGGCTGGATTTTGCCCCGGCAAGGCCGGAGCGGTTGCCGATCAGAGAAAGGTTCTGACAGGGAGAGCCGAAGGTTATCACATGGACAGGCGGGATTTTCCCGCCGTCCACCTTCGTAATGTCCCCCAAGTGCGCCATATCGGGAAAGTGCCTTTTGGTTATGGAGATCGGCGCTTTTTCAATCTCGCTGGCCCACACCGAACGGATACCGCAGCGGGAGGCCGCCAGAGGGAAAACGCCTATCCCGTCAAAAAGGCTCCCCAGCTTAATGTCCGGCATGGCCCGGGCCGCCGTGTCCCTTCACGGCAAGAACCCCGTCCAGCGTAGTAGCCGCGATACCCAGCCGCCCGGCAACCGCAATATCGTTTTTCACATCCTCGTCCACCGCACCGCCGCAGACGATCAGGGTATGGGAGCGCCGCAGCATATCCCGGCGCATATCAATCCCGGCCTTATGTTCCTCGGGAACGCTGTCATTCAAGAACAGCGGAAGATACAAAAGCGGGCAGATGGGGGAAAAGCCCGCCTCATAGGCAAGACGGCAGTAGTGGGCCGCCAGCTCCATATCAATATCCGGCTCACCGCTCCATGCGGCGGTCAGATAGGCCAAAGGTCGTTTCATTGGTTCAACCTCCATTTCTTTCTGATTTGCGGAAAGCAAGGTTTCGCCCAACCCCTCCGCCCCTTCCCCCGGGAAGGGGGACGGCTCTGGAGAATTTATATCCCCGTCGCTTGTCCGGGAAAAAGCATAACCGGGAGAAATCCGTCAAGGGTGCCTCTGGCACCGCCTGCGGCGGCGTTGCCCTTGACTGATTTTCCCGGCTATGCTACGGAATAACTGGCGACGGGGAATAATTTATATCTCCAGAGCTTCGGGGCGCGGGGCAGCGCCCCGCAATCCTCGGGCCATCTTGACCCGAAGTTTCGGCTTACTTTTCCGGCTCGGTTTTCTTCTCCGGCTTTTCGTGTTCTTTCTGCTGGCCCTTCCAGTCGTCCAGCAGCTTGATGATCTGGTCTTTCATTTCCCTCGGCGTGGTTTCCTTGCCGAAGTATTTGCTCAGTTCCGCACCCGTCAGAATCACTTTGTCTACCTCCTTTTTGTCCTCCATCATAATGCCGTCGATCACATCCCCGTTGAGCAGCTTCTTTTCGTCCAGCTCCCGCATACGCTTTGCCTGCGCCTGCGAAGGCGAGGACTGCTGGCTGTCGATGGCGACGGCGATATAGTTCTGGTTCTTCTTGCCGATGTAGGAAAGCTCCACCGCCGTAGTGAAGCCCAGCTTTTTCTCGTCCATCAGCTTCATCAGGTCGGGGACCAGCTCATTCAGCCGGATATACCGCTGCACCTGCTTGACGGCCATCTTGTTCCGCTCGGCCACGATCTCGTTGGAGCGTTTGCCTGCGTCCTTCGGGTCAATCTGGCCCGAAGTTCGGGAGCCCTGGTGCTTGATGGCCTCAAGCTGCATTTTCAGAGCTTTGGCCCGCTCGCTGGGGAGAATTTCTTCACGCTGGTTCAGATTGTCCTCCACCATCTGCGTGATGGCTTCATCGTCCGTCAGGTTGCGGACGATACAGGGCATATCCGCATATCCGGCAAGCTCGCTGGCCTTCTGGCGGCGGTGGCCGGACACGATCTCATAGCCGCCATCCTCACGGGGACGGACGATAGCGGGCTGGGTAACGCCCTTGTCCTTGACGCTGGACACCATAGCCCGCATTTCTTCATCGTCCCGGACCTCAAAGGGATGGTTTTTGAAGGCGTGGAGCTCGTTCAGCTTGATATATACGATCTGTTCCTCGCCACGGCGGGGAGCCTCCTTCGGCCCCTCGGGTTCCTTCGGAGCGGGAGCGGCCTGCACCGTGGGAGCCGCTTTTTTCTCCGGTTTCTCTTTGGGGGCCTTTTCCTGCTTTTTCTGTGCGGGGGCTTTGGGCTTCGGAGCGGCGGCCTTGTCCTTATCCTCTTTCGGAGGACGGCCCCGACGCTTCGGCTGCTCGGGCTCTTTGGGCTTTTCCTGTTTTCCTTCGGCCTTTTTCGGAGCCTCCGGCTGCTTTTCCGGTTTCTCCGTTTTTGCCGGGGCAGGCTTTTCCCCGCCGGAAGCTGCCGCTCGTTCCTCGGCCTTCTTTCCTTTCATAATTTCAGCGAAGTCATAGACGGACACCTGCGGGCTCTTTGCCTGCTGTTCCGTCTTTTTTTCGGCCTCCGGGGGAATAGACGTTTTCTCCGGCTCGGGCGGAGTTTCTTTGCCCGGGCCGGTATCCGTTACCGGCTGCTCCGGCATTTTCGTGGTTTTATCATCTGCCATAAGCACTTACCTCCTGTTTTTGGGCGTAAAAAAAGGGGCTCAACTTTTCAGTCAAGCCCCGTGGGAAGTTCCTCCTTTCTCCGCCAAGATACAAAAATACCGCCCGTAGTCTCGTTTGGGCGGTACTTTGTGTAAGATTGGCAGTCCATTATTAAGTTTTTTATTATGTTCCCTTTGTACACCGTTGCAAGCGTTGACCAAGTACCGTTCATCATAAGATACATCAGAGAAAACACACATAATATGGCAATGCCGCATATTGTGATTCCGGTACCTGTATGAAGCAGCCCTATATTGATAATGGACAGGAGCAATCCGGTCCACGCAATCGTTGCATATACTTTCGGAATAATACCTCGGTGGTATTTACGTGCAGTGTTAATTGATTTTTCCGAGCACTCCTGCAGTGCCTTAACATATGGTTCATGCGCCTTGGTGCGGCTTTTCTCCTTGATGCGCTCAATAGCACGCTGTACTTGTTCCGGAATGCGAATATCCGTATTCAAGTAAAGCGCTTTGCACGCAGCATCGTCCTCGACGGACCAGATTTCATCCAGGCGTGCATTGATCTCGTTAATTACGATCTGCTTATTCTGCTCCTGTGCATCATAGGCCTGTATTGCTTCGATATAGTTATTGCAGGTCACTTCATTTGCGTTTTTCAGATCAGGACAAAGTCGATGCAGACAATCGACCTCAAGTTCATCGAGTACGCATGTTTGCGGAACATTCAGATCCGCCATGATCTTCAAGATTCTGCTTTTCGCCTGCAATGCACGTTCTTCACTTTTCTTGTCTTCATCGGTATATTCTTTTCGGAGCAATTCCTCTACGCAGTCATAAATACCGATGCCGAAATCAGTCGAAGCACGGAGAATATCACGGCGGTTTTCGGGGTAATTACGAAAAATGTATCTCTGTAAATCTTCATTCCATGGGCAAAGTTCAAATGCCTGTTCCAGAAGCTCAGCACGTTTATCCGGCAGCTGTTTAGCGTTGGTAAACAGTGCATTGGCACGTTCTTCATCAAAGCAGAACTTGAAATAGCCCGGCTTGGCTGTGGTCAGCAGTTGGATATGATTATCGAAGAAAGTACGCATATCTTCGTATAGGCCGTTGAGCAGTACTGCATTTGCGGATTTGTACAGATCGGATTTTGCGTTAGATGCATCTAATGCAGAGGACAGGTTTCCTGCGGAATTGACGAGATCGTGCCCAAAGCCAGATACTGCGTTGAGTGCACCAGCTGTTGCAGCACCTTTTAATGCACCACCCAGTCCAAATCCGCCACCACGCCAACGTCCACGCGAAGCCTTGCGCGCTTCACGATACTCCTTTTCTGCGTGCTGTTGCTCTGTGATAGCGTCATATTGCGATTCAACCGTATCAAGGGCATACTGCGCACCTGAAAAGCTAAGACATTTGCGAGCATACATATCCGCAGTCATATCGTAGATACCGCATTCCTGCAATTTATGAAACTTATCCGATACCAAAAGTTCGGAATATGCCGTGTTTACAAAATCCACAAAATTATTGATAACATTTTGAATTGTGTTCTGCTCTTTATACCACGCTTGAAACTCCTGTGAAATTCGTAGTTCCACAAACTCGTAATTAACTTTTATCTCATATGCGCGCTCGGCTGCGTCATCGAATACAATGTTCTTACCGAATAGTGTGTATTTCTTCATCTTGTTATCCCCCTATGATGATGCGTACCTATATTCATGAAGTGTGATGCTATTATAAAAGTAGACACGGAAAGGTAGAAAAAAGTCTTTCTGGGAGTTATCATAAAGACGAGTATTCTACCAGAAGGGAGACGGTCTT
>QEKJ01000026.1 GCA_003096535.1 Agathobaculum butyriciproducens
GAAGTCTGGGCCGATTAAACAGCAGGACAGTCTAAAAAGCAGGGAACACGGAAACCGGCAGGTCTCACCGCCGGTGTTTGGATAAGAAAAACATTCGCGCAGATAAAATCCCACTTGATGTCAGGTACGATATCAAGTGGGATTGTCTGTTTTCTGTTTCTGTTCGTTCTAACGGGAATACCGGTGAATGGTTATGATAATAGCGGATTATATGCGAAACACAGCGCTCAGCGCGCCGAAAAATGTATGGGTCTAAATTCACATCTTCGGGCGCCATCGCAGCCCCCATATTTGCCGCATCGGTCACGCCCATTTCGACCATCCGGCCGAACAGAACGTGCGTCACGCGCACATCGCACGGCTCCGCGCCGTTCGGCACCGGCTCACTGCCGAGCACTGCCGCGCCTGCCGCGGTGGCTGTCCACTGGGCCGTCGGTGTGCGCTGACCGCCGTAGGCAAGCGGAAAACGGTACTGCCGCTCCGCCGAGCAGAAATGCGAGGATGCTGCCGCAAGCAGGCGGTCTGCCGCGCCGCTCTCGACCAGACAGCCGCCGAGCGCAAGACCCTGTGCCATAGTCGAGCATGCACCGTACTGCCCGAGATAGGGCACATTCGCGTGCATGGACGCTAAAAACGAGCCGATGCACTGGTTGAGCAGGTCGCCTGCAAGGATCAGGTCGAGCGAACGCTCGGGCAGGGTGGCCTTGCGCAGCGCAAGCCGGATGGCAGTCTTTTGCAGCTCGCTCTCCGCCAGCTCCCACGAGCGCTGGCCCATGCGGTCATTCTTCGCCACATAGTCAAACCGCTCACCGAGCGGGCCTTCGCCCTCTTTTTTGCCGACTGCCGCCGCGTGTCCGAGCAGATACGGCCGGTTTTCGAGCGCAAGCGTGCGCTTGCCGATGCGCTTTATCATACCGAACCGCCTCCCGTCAAAAACAGAATGAGACCGTAAATGACGCTTGCCGAAATGCCGTATACCAGCACCGGTCCCGCGATAACAAACAGCTTTGCGCCCAGACCGAGGATAAGCCCCTCGCTTTTGAACTCCATCGCCGGAGAAACAATGGCGTTTGCAAAGCCGGTGATCGGCACAATCGTGCCTGCTCCCGCATATTTTGCAAGCTTTTCGTACAAATGCAGACAGGTGAGCAGGGCACCGAGAAACACCATCGTGATGGCGGTCGCGGCGGCTGTGTCCTCGGTATCCAGTCCGCGGGAGAGCCACAGCTGCCGCACCCCCTCGCCGACCGTGCAGATCGCACCGCCAATCAGAAACGCCAGCAGGCAGTCGCGCCACAGCGGCGAATTCGGACTTTTGCGTTCGAGCAGCTGTTGATAGGTTTGTTTATCCAGTTTCATGCAAGGTTCCCCTTTCTGTACGCGTAGTTTGCCCAGCCGTTCCGGGATTATCCATCTGACCCTGTAAAATAAATGCGAACTGACCATTTTCGACAGACCATATTCGCGGTATGATAAATAAAACATATCAGATCAGGGGGATTTATGATGGAATCCAAGAAAAAAGCGTTTTCGCTGTACGACATCGTGATGATCGGTCTGATGGCGGCAGTGGTATTCGTTGTTACCATGTTCCTGTCCATTCGCATTCCGACGCCGACAGGCACCACCATGATCAAGCTTGCAAACGCGTTCGTGCTGCTGTGCGGCCTGCTGCTCGGACCGGTTCGCGGCGGTCTTGCAGCCGGTATCGGCTCGATGATCTTCGACCTGATGACGCCGGAGTACGCACCGGAGGCGTGGATCACCTTCCTGCGTTTCTTCCTGATGGCATGGCTGTGCGGCGTGATCGCTTACGCCGGTGCCGCTGCCGCAAAGAAGTTTGCGCGCAACCTCGTGGCGTGCCTTGCAGGTGCGGTGTTCTCGTCGCTGCTGTACATGCTCAAGGGTATTATTGAGCTGATGATCGGCGGCAGTGCGCTGGTTCCGGCTTTTGTGGCCAATATTCCGAAGCTGATGACCTCGCCTCCGAATATCGTTATCGCGGTAGTTGTTGCAATGGCGCTTCTGCCGGCGCTGCAGAAGGCGATGAATTCGACCTCGTTCGGCCACCATATGGCAGAAAAGTAAACAAATCCGTTGAGAAACGCGCTTGTCGGTTATCGGCAGGCGCGTTTCCCATGCTTTGCAGAAAGTCGGATTTCGTGGTATACTGTAATCATCTAAAGAAAAGCACAGCGAGGAGGAAAACAGTATGGCGGATTTTGTATCGCATCATCTATTTGGCAGGCAGGCACTGACGGTGTTTCCCGCACCGGCGCAGCGGGCAGCGGCATGCCGTCCGGCGTGCTTTTTCTGGGGCTGTCAGGGACCGGACCCGCTGTTTTACCGGAAAATCCTGCTTGGCAGTCCGCTGCACAAGCTGGGCAACCGCATGCACTCGGAGAAAACGGACGAGCTGTTTGCGGCGTTCTCGCGTGCGGTGCGCGACCTGAGCGGCGACGCGCAGGAGATCGCAGCGGCCTATTTCTACGGCTTCGTGTGCCATTATGCGCTCGACAGTGAGATTCATCCCTATGTTTACTGCCGGCAGGTGCAGTTCTGCACCGAAAATCCGAAGCTGTCCGCATCGGCGGTGCACAGCCGCATTGAAAGTGACATTGACTATCTGATCTACGAACGCGCATGCCATCGCCCCATCACTGAGTTCGATCCGGAGGAACGCTATCAGCTGTCACCGGTCGAGCAGGCGGTGCTGTCGGTTATGCTGCACGCGGTGCTCAAAACCGTGTACGGAGCCGATGTTTCTACGCATGAGCTGCGCCGTTCGTTCGCGGAAATGACTTCATGGGAGAGTTTTCTCTATTCGGAGAGCCGCGCCGTCTATCGCGGAGCGAAAAAGGCGGAAACCCTGCTCGGTCGGGGCGCCCTGCTCACCGGTCACATGAAGCTCGAGCGCCCGATGTGGGATGCGCTCAATCTGGCTCATCAACCGTGGCATAACCTGTGGAAACCGGACGAAATCCGCACGGATTCCGTGCCGGAGCTGTTCGGCCTGGCGCGTATTCGTGCCGCCGCTCTTGCCGGACAGTACGCCGCGCAGTTTGACGCAGGCTGGCTGATGCACTATCACTTTGATAAGCCGTTCGACAGCGGCAACCCGAAAAAATGATAATGAAAAATGATAATGAGAAATAAAATGTGAGTGCATTTTTCATTTGTCATTGCGATTGCAAGGGAAAAAGACTGTAAAAGACAAAAGGCGCCTGAAAAGGCGCCTTTTGTGAGGCTGTCGAAAAACTATCGTTTTCCGAGCAGCCTCTCGCTCGAAACCACGCTTTCGAGCGAATACTGAAGAAAAACCGCGCCCTACGGGCACATTTTTTCTTCCCTTGTGTAAATTCCGAGATACATGCTCCCGGAATTTATGAATTTGCTTCGCAAATTCTATTTTATGCGTGCTGCCGCACGAAGCGTAAAAATTAAAATAATACTTCTTTGACAGACTGACAAAAGACGCCTAAAAAGGCGCCTTTTGTGTTAGACACCGCTACTTTTTCGTTAGTCACGGCTATTTTTGACCTGATTTCTTTGCAATACGGCAATGCCTGTGGTAAAATTGTAGGAAATCCAAAAGGAGGTGCAGCAACCGTGCAGTATGTGCTGTACTATTTTATTGCAGTCAGCGTCATCGGCGCGATTGTCTGCATTTACGATAAGCTCGCCGCGGCTCGCGGCTGGAGGCGTGTGCCCGAGCGCACGCTGTTTTTCTGGGCGCTGATCGGCGGCGGGCCGGGCGTGTACGCCACCATGCTCATCATCCGTCACAAGACGCTGCACCATATTTTCATGCTCGGCATACCGGCAATTATGATTCTGCAAGGAGCAATTATTGTTGGTATTTATAACATTTTGTATATGAAGGGACTTCTATGACAAACGCACTTATCCATATTTTCATCCGCGATGCGGAAAACACCGGCGATTCGCGGGTGCGTGAAAAATTCGGCGTGTTGTCCGGTGCGGTCGGACTGGCATGCAACCTGTTCCTGTTTGCGCTCAAGCTGATCATTGGTCTGCTTACAGGGTCGATTTCCATCGCGGCGGACGCATTCAACAACCTGTCGGACGGTCTGTCCTGCCTGATTTCCATTGTCGGCTTCAAGGTTTCCGGCAAGGAGCCGGATGCGAAGCATCCGTTCGGCTACGGACGCACCGAGTACATCGCGGGACTGATCGTCTCGTTCATCATCATTCTGGTCGGCTTCGAGTTCTTCAAAACCTCGCTCGACCGCATTCTGCATCCGGCTGCCGTAGCGTTCTCGGCGGTGCTGATGGGGATTCTTGCCGTATCCATGCTGGTTAAGCTGTGGATGGGCGCGTTCAACGTCAATATCGGCCGCAGAATCGACTCTCCAGTGCTGATGGCTGCCGGTCAGGACAGCCGTAATGATGTTATTACCACGGCTGTTGTCGTACTCGGCATGGTAGCCGGCCGGTTTACCACGCTGCCGGTGGACGGCTATGTGGGCGTTGCCGTTGCTGCGTTTATCCTCTGGTCGGGCATCGGCATTGCGAAGGATACGGTTGCGCCGCTGCTCGGCGAAGCCGCCGATCCGGAGGTTGCCCGCAATATTCGGCGGATTGTAATGGAGTCCGACCATATTGTCGGCGTACACGATATGATTATCCACAATTACGGTGCGGGCCGCTCAATTGCGTCGCTGCATGCCGAAGTGCCGAGCGACTCGGACTTTGTGGCTGTGCACGAGGAAATCGACGAGGCCGAAAAGCGTGTCTGGCAGCAGACCGGTGTGTATCTGGTCATCCACATGGATCCGATCGATATCAATAATGCGTATGTCAACGCGCTGCGTGAGCAGACCGATGGCGTGCTCCGTCAGATCGACGGACAGCTTACCATGCACGACTTCCGCATAGTAGACGGCAAACGCCAGATCAACCTGATTTTCGACGTTGTTGTGCCGTTTTCCTATGATGAGGATGCCAAACGCGACCTGCTGATGAAGATCTATGACGGCCTGAAAGCGATCGACTCGCGCTATAATCCGGTTGTAACGCTCGATCATCAGATGTGATAAGAAAATAATGAGCAGAAAAAGGAGGTGCTTTCGCATCTCCTTTTTCTGCTAAAAATAGCATAGAAAAACGGTAGGGAACAAAATAATCCGCGAAAACGGCAAGTTATCATTGCAATACCCCGGAAATTTGCTATAATGGAGATAGCGTTTTTACGCTTTATCAGATAACATTATTGTTTGGGGGAATTTAAGTGAGCTTTTTCTCGGGCCTGCTTTCCGCACTTCCCGGTGCAGTGGCGCAGGGTTTGATCTGGGGACTGATGGCGATCGGCGTATTCATCACCTTTAAGGTGCTCGATCTGGCCGACCTGACCGTCGATGGTACGATGGCGACCGGCGGTGCGGTGTGCATCGTTATGATGACGCACGGCGCGAATGTATGGGTGGCAATGCTGTGCGCTTTCCTTGCTGGCATGCTGGCCGGACTGATTACCGGTATTCTGCATACCTGTATGGGTATTCCGGCGATTCTGGCCGGTATTTTGACACAGCTGGCGCTGTTCTCCATTAATCTGCGCATTATGGACAAAAAAGCAAATGTAGCGATCAATCCGGACAACTACAAGCTGCTTGTTTCGCTGCGCAACGTTAAGAAGGTGACTATCGAGAACCCGATTTTCGTTGCGGCTGTCTTTACGATTGTGGTTATCGCACTGCTGTACTGGTTCTTCGGTACGGCGCTCGGCTGCTCCATCCGTGCGACCGGCGCAAACCCGAATATGAGCCGCGCGCAGGGCATCAACGTTGATTTTGTCAAGGTGCTCGGTCTGATGCTGTCCAACGGCCTGGTTGCGCTGGCAAGTGCGCTGTACTGCCAGTATCAGGGCTTTGCGGATGTCAACGCCGGCCGCGGCGCTATCGTTATCGGCCTTGCCGCTGTCATCATCGGCGAGGTGCTGTTCAGCCGTATTTTCCGCAACTTTGCGATGCGTCTGCTCGGCGTATCGCTTGGTGCGGTTGTGTACTATCTGGTTATTCAGGTGGTCCTCAACCTCGGCCTGAACACCAACGACCTGAAGCTGATCTCGGCTTTCGTCGTTGCAATCTTCCTTGCTGTTCCGTACTGGAAGGGCAAGTATTTCCGCGGTGCAGCCAAGAGCGCCGCAAAGACTGACGCAAAGGAGGTCAAGTAACATGCTGCAGCTCAAAGGAATTTACAAGACCTTCAACGCGGGCACGGTAAACGAAAAGCGTGCCATTGACAACCTGAACCTGACCCTTGAGGACGGCGATTTCGTTACCATCATCGGCGGCAACGGCGCCGGCAAGTCCACCACGCTGAACCTGATCGCAGGCGTGTATCCGGTGGATGCGGGCATGATTCATCTGAACGGCTACGACCTGACCAATCTGCCCGAGCATAAGCGCGCGCGTTTCCTCGGCCGCGTATTTCAGGATCCGATGATGGGTACTGCCGCTACCATGGGCATTGAGGAGAATTTGGCGCTGGCATACCGCCGCGGTCAGAAGCGCGGCCTCGGCTCCGGCATTACGAACGAGGAACGCGAGCTGTACCGCGAAAAGCTGGCAACGCTCGGTCTGGGATTGGAGAACCGCATGACCAGTAAGGTTGGTCTGCTGTCCGGCGGTCAGCGTCAGGCGCTGACCCTGCTGATGGCCACCCTGCGCAAGCCGGATCTGCTGCTGCTCGACGAGCATACCGCAGCGCTCGATCCGAAAACCGCAGATAAGGTGCTGCAGATCACCGAAGAGATCGTCGCACGCGACAATCTCACCACACTGATGGTAACGCATAACATGAAGAACGCCATCCAGTACGGCAACCGTCTGATTATGATGGATGCCGGTCGAGTTGTCGTTGATATCCGCGGTGAGGAGAAGAAGAACCTCACCGTCCGCGATCTGCTCGAGAAGTTCAATATCGAGAGCGACCGTATGCTCCTGAGCGAATAAGCAAAAAAGAACCCGAAACACCGTTTCGGGTTCTTTTTTTAAGATGGAAAAGAGTGTAGAGTGAAGAGTTGAGAGTGGAGATTACGATACCTCCTACCTCCTATCTCAAAAACTCTCCACTCTTCAATTTCAACTCCTCACTCTTTCATGCTCCATCCGAGGGGTGTCCGCCGGAACAGCGCATTGTGCAGTCCGGCCAGCGCCTGCCATGTGGCGCGGTCGGTCAGGCCGGTCTGCGGCAGCTGAAAGATCTGCTGCGCCCGCCGGACAGCGGCCTGCGTATCGCTGTCGTATTCGCCGGTGAGCGGCACGGCGGCAATCCGGTTGTAATGCGGCGCAATTTCGCTCAGCATGAGCTGGAGCACATACACCGAGGGACTTTTCGCGCCCGGCTTCAGCACGGTATCGCTCTCCGGCGGGAAGAACGCCGTCTGCATGGGAAGTGCATCGGCGGCGATGAGCGCGGCATATGAAGCGTAGATGGCGTTCCATGTGCGCTGGTCGGCGATGCCCGTCACCGGAAGGCAGTGCTGCTGCTGGTATTCGCGCACAGCGGCGGCGGTCTGTGCACCGAAAATGCCGTCCGGCACGAGCGGAGCAGCGCTGCCCTCAGACTGCTGGATGCGCCGCAGAAAGGTCTGCAAATCGAAAATATGGCTGCGTTTTTGTGCATCGGTGTACAATCACGTTGCCTCCTCTCCAACGGGATAGCCGGGGTACTGTCCCGCAGCATTCTGGCTGCCGACCAGCACGTTTTCGGCAAGATCGGCCATGCCCTCCCATGTCAGCGGGCCGATGGCGCCCGTGGCGGGCAGGCCGAGCAGCGACTGGATGCTGGCGACTGACGATTCGGTCGCATCCCCGAAAATGCCGTCCTCCGCGACGGCGGGCACCTCGGCGTAGCCGCGCGCGATGATATTGATGAGCTGCTGCGCCTGCCGCACGGCTTTGCCGCGCATCCCCTTGACGAGAAAGGTTTCCGGCAGGCCGACGAACTGCTCGAGCCATTCCTGTTCGGGCTGGGAGAGCAGCACGGACTGGTAGGTCGAGAGCAGAGCATACCACGTTTCTCTGTCCACTGCGCCGGTCATGGGCAGCCCGACGAGCTGCTGGTAGGCGGTCACTGCCTCGCGGGTCTGCGGGCCGAACACGCCGTCGAGCTGTCCCGCCTGCCAGCGCGGCAGCGCATCGTAAAATTCACCGACGATGGCAAGAAAATACTGCAAAAGCTGTACGCCCGGGCCGCTCATGCCCTCGGTCAGCCGTTCGGGATACTGGCGGGAGATCTCACTGAGGGCCAGTCCCTCGCTGTTGAGCTCGCTCAGGCGCTTGACATTATTATAAATGAACGCGATGCGGTACCATGTTGCCTGGCCGACAAGGCCGTCCTCGGTGAGGTTGAACTGCCGCTGGAACGCCCGCACGGCGCGTTCGGTGTCCGCGCTGAACACGCCGTCCGTGGGATATATCTTCGGGATGTTCGGAAAATTGGTCGAAATGCGGTTGAGGCGGGTCTGGACAGTGCGGACATCCTCGGAAAAGTCGCCCAGCCGCAGTGTCACGCCGGGGAACGACCCGCCGAGGTTGGGCGAGAGCGGTGCACCGGTGACGAAATTGATGTCGCTGCCGTAAAACGACTGCAAGATCTGCTCGGCGGAAAGTCCCTGCTCGGCCAGCGGCACGGTTCCCCACTGGCTCAGTCCGCCTGGACAGGTGACGGTCGTGCCGTTGCAGTATTGCGTGAACAGCGGCTCGATGGAATCGCCGCGGGTGAGGTAAGTGCCGATCATATCGTCTACGATGGTGGAGATGTTCTCGAAAATATCGCGTCCGGGCACGAAAGACTGGTCGTAGCGGGTGGAATTGGTGATGTCGAAGTCATAGCCCTGTGCGCGGTACCATTCGGTGAACACGCGGTTGAGTACATAGGAGATCTGCGCGTACACGTTCGCACGGATGGCCTGCTCGGGCCATGTCGGGTATATCTCGGACGAGGCCACATTCTTGATGTAGTCCGCGAACGGCACGGTGATATTCTGCGCGTTCTCGGACGGCGCACCGAGGTGCACCGTGATGGTTTCGGGGATGGAAACATAGGGTTCGGGCAAAACTGTCCCTCCTTTTACGGATTCTCCGGCAGAGCCGGATCGAGGGCCTGCGGCGTGCCGGTGGCGGTCAGGTCGGTCGGCGCGAAGCTCTGGTTTTCCTTGAGCGGCGTGAGCGCCACGGGCAGCATGGTCGGCACGCCGGAGAACATCGCGATGTACAGGGCGGTGAGCGGCGTGTAGCCCTCGGCGGAAATCTCGACCGTGTACACCGCGAACGGCGGGCCACTGTCCGGGTTCAGCGAATTGCTGCGCGGCGGCGTGTCGAGCACCATAACGGGTGTCATGCCGCCGCTGTCGGTGGTGACCGAGTGGAGCAGTGTACGCATACCGCTCTCATCCGGCACGGTGGAAACGGAAACGATGGCATTCTCGAGCGGGAGAGCGCCCAGTGCGGTCGTGACGAGCACGCGCAGCTCGGCGGTGCCGTCGGTCAGTTCAGCCATGAAAAAACCTCCTTGTCAGCAGGTGGAAAAACAGATATACTAAAGGTAACAGCCGCAAAGGCGGCAAAATCTCGAAAGGCGGGGACAGTATGCAGGATTACAAAACGATGATCTCCATGTGTGCAGAGCAGGAGGAGAAGTTTCAGTTTGAGCATTTTTCGCGCGAGGATGCGCTGAAAATCGGCCTCAAGCTGCATGAAAACGCAAAGGAGCAGTCGGTTGCGGTTGAGATTACGGTGAACGGTCTGGTCGTGTTCCGTTACTTCGCAGAAGGCGCAAAGCCGGACAGTGAGCTGTGGCTCGCGCGCAAGCGCAACGCGGTTGACCTGATGGAAACGTCCTCGCTGCGGTTTTTCGCAGAGCTGGAGGACGCAGGCGAGACCTTCGCGGACCGTAAGCTCGACCCGAACGAGTACGCCGCAGGCGGCGGTTTCCCGATCCGGCTGCGCGGCACCGGCGTGATCGGTTCCATCTGCGTTTCCGGCTATCCGGATCATGTGGATGATCATCAGCTTATCATTAACACCTTGGCGGAGTATTTCGCATAATTGAGTATTTTAAATGGAGAATGGAAGATAAACGTATCGTTTTTCATTCTCCATTATTTTTATACTATTTTGACATGATAATGCCGAAACCACCGGTCAAGCTGGATGATATATGCGAAAATCTGCGGTGTTCGCATCAACTGTCCGAACCACGGTTCGGCAAGGCTTTCCGGCCGCTGCATGAGTTTTTGCACGGCATTCCGGTCGAACAGGGAAGCGGCGACCGAGGTGTTATCCTCGAAAATACGGCAGACATAGTCCGCGCACAAGCGGGTATAAACCGGATGAAAGGTTTTCGGATACGGACTTTTCTTGCGGTAAACGATCTCTTTGGGCAGTTCATTGGCGAATGCGCGGCGCACGATGCCCTTCTCACGCCCCTCGAGCGACTTGAAGTCCCACGGCATATTATAGGCATACTCGACAATGCGGTGGTCGCAGAACGGCACGCGCACCTCGAGGCCGGAATACATACTCATGCGGTCCTTGCGGTCGAGCAGGGTTGCCATGAACCAGTCGAGGTTGAGCACGAACATTTCGCGCATCCGGGCGGCCTTTTTGTCATCGGACGACAGCTTTGGCGCACGATCGCAAGTGTCGCGGTAGTGCTGGCGCACAAATTCCTCGCCGTTTCTAACGGCATCCGGTGTGAGCAGACCCAGACGCAGACCGACCGACCGTGACCACGGAAACGTATCTTCAAACAGAATTTCCTCACGGTGGTACCACGGATAGCCGCCGAATAACTCGTCGGCGCACTCGCCGGACAGGCAAACGGTGGTTCCGCCGCGCTTAACGGCCGCACAGAACAGCAGCAGGGAAGAGTCCACATCGGCCATGCCGGGCAGCGCACGCGCATCCGTCGCGGGGAGCAGAGCCGCGCACAGTGCCTCCGGCTCGAGCACAACGCGATGATGGTGCGTACCGAGAAAATCCACCATTTGATCAATATACGAATTGTCACTATTAGGTTGAAATATACTCTTTGTAAAATATTTATCGTTGTCACGATAATCCACCGACCAGGTATGCAGCGTTTCGCTGCGGGCTGCGTAATCTTTCGCCGCCAGCATAGACAGGATGGACGAATCCAGTCCGCCGGACAGGAAACACGCCAGCGGCACATCGCTGACCAGCTGACGGCGGGCGGCATCGCAGATGAGCTCATGCGTGCGCTCGATGGTAGTCGGCAGGTCGTCCTCATGCTCGTGCGCTTCGAGCTGCCAGTAGGTGTGATCGGTGAAGTTTTCCGGAGTCAAAACGGCAAAATGTCCGGGGAGCAGCGACTTTATCTGCCGGAAAACACCGGATTCCGGCGGGCGCGCAGGCCCGAGCAGCAGCAGAGTGCGCAGACCGTCCTCGTCGAGCGCAGGCTCGATCTCCGGATGGCACAGCACGGTGTCGATGGTCGAACCGAAGGTCAGACCGTTGCGAATGGGAGCAAAAAACAGCGGTTTCACGCCCAGCCGGTCGCGGCAGAGCGTCAGTCGGCGTTCGCGTTTCTCCCAGATAGCAAAGGCGAAAATGCCGTTCAGCCGTGCAAATGCGTCGGTTTTCCACTCAAGATAGGCGTGCAGCAGCACTTCAGTGTCCGAATGTCCGACAAACTCGTGCCCGCGCGACATAAGTTCTGTACGCAATTCCGGTGTGTTATATAACTCTCCGTTATATATAATGATAGTATTCCTGTCGGGAGAGTGCATCGGCTGCTTGCCGCCCTCCGGATCAATGACGATCAGCCGCCGATGGACAAGCGCTGCGTCCTCGTCAAAATAGGTGCCTTCGGCATCCGGCCCGCGCGGCGTAAGCGTTCGCTTCATTCCGTGAAGGATCGGTCCGCCGCGGCGTGCGTCGCGTTCATAATCGACAAAACCGCCGATACCACACATAGGCGATTCCTCCTCTGATTGATGGTTTCCTTCTGTTATATGCGTTAAATGTGAAAAATATGAAGTAAAATCGTAATTTTTCTGAAAAAATATAAACAGCAGCAAAACAAGACAAGGGATGCGTGCAATGTGCGTTCATCCTTGCCGACATTTGGCAGAAACGCACAAAAAATGGAGTGCGGATTTTATCAGAAAAAAGAATGTTAAATCCTTGACAAATGGTTTCCGGCCGCTATAATAGAGATAGACATGCTCCAAACAAGGGTATCGCTGGACGCGGCGCTGCGGCCACTGACCGTGTGCGCTGTGTTTTTGTGCGTATCCGCATTACTTATTTATTTGGGAGGTTTATGGCATGGATTTTAGGCTTACAAAAGAAGAAGCACTGTTCCAGAAGATGTGCCGCGAGTTCGCTCTGAACGAAGTAGAGCCGATCGCAGCTGAGATCGACGCGGAAGAGCGCTATCCGGAGGAAACCGTTCAGAAGCTGATGAAGTACGGACTGATGGGCATTCAGTTCCCGAAGGAAGTCGGCGGTTCCGGCGGTAACTATATTTGCTACTCTATCGCAATCGAAGAGATGAGCCGCGTATGCGGTACCACCGGCGGCATTATGTCCGCTCACGGCACCCTGGGTGCATGGCCGATCTACGCATTCGGTACTCCTGAGCAGAAGGAGAAGTGGCTGCGTCCGCTGATCGAGCCGAAGGAAGGCGCCAAGATCGGTGCATTCGGCCTGACCGAGCCGAACGCAGGTACCGACTCCGCTGCACAGCAGACCATGGCTGTTAAGCAGGAGGACGGCTCCTACATCATGAACGGCTCCAAGGTGTTCATCACCGGCGGCGGCCGTGCAGATACCTACGTTGTATTTGCTATGACCGACAAGACCAAGGGCAACAAGGGCATTTCTGCGTTCATCGTTGACAAGGACGACCCGGGCTTCTCCATCGGCAAGATCGAGCACAAGATGGGCATCCGTGGTTCCCAGACCGCTGAGCTGATCTTTGAGGACGTTCATCTGCCGGCAGACCGTCTGCTGGGCAAGGAGAACGGCGGCTTCAAGATCGCTATGATGACTCTGGACGGCGGCCGTATCGGTATCGCTTCTCAGGCTCTGGGTATCGCACAGGGCGCTCTGGATAAGGCTATCCAGTACATGAAGGAGCGCGTACAGTTCGGCAAGACTCTGGACAAGTTCCAGGGCCTGCAGTGGATGGTAGCTGACATGGCAACCCAGATCGACGCTGCTCGTCTGCTGGTTCGCCGTGCTGCATTCAACCACGATGTTGGTCTGCCGTTCACCAAGGAAGCTGCTATGGCTAAGCTGTACGCTTCTGAGGTTGCAATGGACGTTACCACCAAGTGCGTACAGATTTACGGCGGCTACGGTTATATCCGTGAGTACCCGATGGAGCGCATGATGCGTGACGCTAAGATCACCGAGATCTACGAGGGCACTTCTCAGGTTCAGAGAATGGTCATCGCTGGTCAGGTTCTGCGCTAAGAAAAGGAGGAAAACTGAACTATGAAGGCAATTGTTTGTGTAAAGCAGGTTCCGGATACCTCCGGTAAGGTTGCTGTTAATCCTGATGGCACCCTGAATCGTGCATCCATGCAGACCATCACCAACCCGGACGACCTGAACGCTGTAGAGGCTGCTCTGAAGCTGAAGGACGCTACCGGCTGCAAGGTCGTTGTTATTACCATGGGTCCTCCCCCGGCAGAGGGCATGCTGCGTGAGCTGATCGCTCGCGGTGCTGATGAAGGCGTTCTGGTTTCCGCTCGTGAGTTCGGCGGTTCCGATACCTTTGCTACTTCCCAGATCCTGGCTGCCGCTGTTAAGAAGGTTGGCCTGGAGAAGGACGACATCGTATTCTGCGGCCGTCAGGCTATCGACGGTGATACCGCTCAGGTTGGCTCTCAGATCGCTGAGAAGCTGGATATCCCGCAGGTTTCCTACGTTGCCGGTATCGAGAAGAATGGCGACAAGGTTGTTGTTAAGCGCATGCTCGAGGACGGCCACATGACCATCGAGACTCAGACCCCGTGCCTGCTGACCTGCATCAAGGAGCTGAACGAGCCCCGCTACATGTCCCTCAGCGGCATTATGGACTGCTACTCCGCTCCGGTTTCCGTATATGATTACAACACCCTGAAGGACGATCCGCTGATCGATCCGACCACCATTGGTCTGAAGGGTTCTCCCACCAATATCTTCAAGTCTTTCACTCCCCCGCAGAAGGGTCAGGGCAAGATGCTCGAGGGCGCTGACAAGGCTACCTGTGAGACTCTGGCGGCTGAACTGCTGAAGAAGCATATTATCTGATTGAAAGGAGAACAGAACAATGGCTGATTTTAATAACACCAACCTCGCCGATTTTTCCGGCGTATGGGTATTCTGTGAGCAGCGCCAGGGCGAGCTGCAGCCGACCGTACTCGAGCTGATCTCTGAGGCACGCAA
>QEKJ01000027.1 GCA_003096535.1 Agathobaculum butyriciproducens
ACCTGAACGCCCGGTACGGAGTTGATCAGGTTGTTGATGTGCAGCTTGCCGATTCGGCCGCAGCCTACAACGCCAATTTTCAAAATGCCCATTGGTTTTCTCTCCTTATAGAAACGTGATTTTTTAATAGATGCGATGCACTTACTGCCGCAAGTGCATCGCATGGTATTACGGTTTACTGTGCAACTGCCTTGCCGTCCATCTGGCTCTTGAGGGTTGCCATGTAGTCCTCGGCGGTGGTGCTGTCGATGACCTTGGTGCCGCAGTCAACAAAGCTGTCTACCTTTTCGCCGTTCAGATGTGCCACAACGGTCTTAACCGCCTGATAGCCCTGATCGTAGCCGCTCTGTGCAACGGTCATGGTTTCGCCGCCATCGAGGATGGACTGTGCTGCGGTAATATTGCCGTCAAAGCCGATGAAGATGGTCTTAGCGTATGCCGGATTGTTCGCTGCTGCACGCGCTGCCGCGATCGCGCAGTCGTCATTGTGGCAGGCGATGATTGCCAGACCTTCCGGATGGCTCTGCATGATGCCCTCCATGCACACGGTTGCCTTGTCCGCTACCGCATCAGCATACTGTACCTCGTCTGCGAGGAACGTGCCGCCTGCGCCGTCAATGCCCTCCTGGAAACCGGTGCGGCGTGCATCTGCGGTGGAGTCGCCCTGAACACCTGCGATATACGCTGCTTCGATCTTGTCCCAGCCTGCTGCCTTGGCCGCTTCCACGGCCTTCTCGCCGCCGCTTGCCGCTGCATCCTTCTGGCCGATGCCGATAAACGAAATCTTCTCCGGTGCATTAAAGTCCGTGTCGATTGCGAAGATGGGCATATCCGTGCCGCTTACCAGCGTGGAAGCCATATCGCCCTGCAGCGGTGCGATAATCATCGCGTCATACTTGTTGGCGTGCAGATCGGTTTCGATCATGTTCTGCTGCTCGTCATAGGCGGTTTCCGAGGTCGCGCCCTTCATATCGAGCACTGCGCCGGTTTCAGCGGCGGCCTTTTCCGCGCCTGCCATCATGTACTGGGTGTATTCGTTCGAGGTGGTCTTGAACACGATGGAAATGTTGTAATTGCCGTCGCCGCCCTCGGCCTGAGAGCCGTTGCCGCCAGTGGAATCGGAGGACGAGCCGCAGCCTGCGAGCATGGATGCCATCAATGCGGAGGAAACAAACAGTGCGCCGATTTTCTTCAGATAGCTCATAATAAATTCTCCTTTACAGATCAAAAAAATGTGATAAATGCTGGGGAATATGCTGTGAGATACTGCTGATTTTACGATATTAGAACTGTGCGTATTTTTCAACGTGTGCACGGGTGACTTCTGCGGACTTCTTTACGTTCTCCTCCTGCGACATCTCATAGTATGCCGGACGGAAGATCTCGATGGTGCAGCAGTCGCCGTCAAAGCCGATCTTCTTGAGCGTATCAGCGTAGCGTGCATGCGGCAGGCAGTCGCCCTCGGCACCCGGCCACAGACGCTTCTCGTCGTTGTTGTAGTAAGCGCCGCAGGGCATATCCTCGGTGCCGTTCAGGTGCCATACGAAAATCTTCTTGCCGTCCGCCTTTTCGAGGGTATCCCAGCCGGAGCCCATTGCGTAGAAGTGGTACTGATCGAGCGTTACACCAACCAGCGGGCTGTTTACTTCCTCAACGATTGCGTAAGCGTCCTCGAAGCGGTTGATGGTCATGGACGGCTCGCCGCAGAACTCAAGGCTCAGGCGGATGCCGTGCGGCTCGCACTTCTTGACCATTTCCTTGAGAACAGCAACTGCATCCTCGCGGATTTCCTTGCGGGTCGGGGTCAGGCCGCGCTCCTTCATGTCCTTGCTCGGTACGACAACGATCATCTTGCAGCCGAGGATGTTGCAGCGGCGGATGATCTCGTCCAGCTCAGCCATCACGGCGTCCTTTTCCTCCTGCGTCTGCTTCATGTTGAAGAAGCACAGCGCATTGTAGGAGAGCATCTTCAGATGGTGGCTCTGGAACCAGGCGCCCATCTCCTCGAGGGTGATCTTGCCGGCTTCGAGGTCGCGGTTCAGGCATTCCGACTGAATGTCGATGCAGTCGAAGCCGTACTTCTCACACAGCTCGAGGTCCATCATAACACTGTGGTTGGCACAAAAACGGTCGTTTGCTTCGTTAAATCCGAGTTTCATAGTAATTTCTCCTTTTCTTTTCTCAATGAGGTTGTTGCTTAGACTTTATTCTACTCATGCGGCAATGCCGATGGGCGAAAACAGAATGTAGATGCCGATCGCCAGAATGATACCGATGATACATACGATATGGCGATACTTCCACGGGGTCAGATCGACTGCGCCGACATCGGCCGGAACATAGTCCTCTGTGCCGCGGTACTTGTTCAGATACCACATGATGGCAAATTCCACGACGAACAGCACAGCGATGGCGTACAGATAATGAATCGGCTCACCCGAGGTGGGGTAGCAGGGCTTGAGGATCATAAACGCGCCATAGGCGATAACGTGAACAGCGGTAATGACCTTGGGTGCGTACTTCGGTGCCTTGCGGAAGATGAGTGCGCCGAGTACGGTGAACAGAATCGGCAGGGAAACGAACTGGCTCATAGAGTTGAGGAAGGTCGTGATGCCCTGTGCGAACATAACGAACGGTGCCACGCAGATAGCGACTGCACCGGCGCAGGTGCCGTAGATCTTGCCGACCTTGACACACTGCATATCCGAAGCCTTCGGATTGATGGCGGTGCGGTACAGGTCGAGGGTAAACATGGTCGATGCGGAGTTGAGCACCGAGTTAAACGAGGACAGGATCGCGCCGAACAGAACAGCGGCGAAGAAGCCCATGACCGGCTTGGGAACAACGGCGGAAACCAGTGCCGGATAAGCGAAGTCGATCGCGGAGGAACCGGCCGCCGCCAGCTTGTCCTGAATGGACGGCAGGTGGTAGGCGATAACGCCCGGCAGTACCAGATAGAAGAAACCGATGGTCTTGAGGAAGCCGCAGTAAATTGCGCCCTTCTGACCTTCCTTCAGGCTCTTTGCGGCGAGTGCGCGCTGTACAAAGGACTGATTCGTGCACCACCAGTACAGGTTGTTGAAGAACATGCCCGTGAAGATGAGCGGCCACGGCAGAGCCGGTTCAGCAGCATCCCACGAAGCCCATGCGTTGAGCTTTTCGGGTTCGGCTTGTACGAGGTACTTGACACCTTCTACCAGACCGCCGCCGGTGGTCTCGTGACCCAGCAGCGCCAGCGCGAGGAACGGGATCATCAGACCGCCGATGATAAGGCCGATACCGTTGATTGTGTCGGATACGGCAACCGCCTTCAAACCGCCGAAGATGGCGTAGCAGCCGCCGATAATACCGATGACGACACACAGAATCGCAACTGCTGTGAACTTGCTGATGCCGAAGATACCGGAAATATCGAAGATATTCTCAAATACAACTGCACCGGAGTAAAGGATGACCGGCAGATTGAGGATGGAGTACATCACAACGATGACGAACGAGAACATCAGCTTGGTGCCGCGGCCGAAGCGTGCCTCCATCAGCTGCGGGATGGTGGTCGTGCCCATTTTAAGGTAGGTCGGCAGGAACCACAATGCCAGTGCAAACAGCGTGAACAGTGCACCAACCTCCCAGCCGATCGGACTCATATTGGAAGCCCAGCCCTGACCGTTTGTGCCGACAAGCTGTTCTGCGGACAGGTTGGTCAGCAACAGCGAGCCTGCAATGACAATACCCGGCAGTCCGCGCCCCGCGAGGAAGTAGCCCTCGGCGGTGTCGAGCTTGTCATCTCTGGTCTTCCACGCTGAAATGACTGCCACCATGACGGTGAAAAACAGGAAGCTCAGCGCGATCCAGATCATGGAACTGAAAAATGACATTTTGTTTCTCTCACTCTCTTTTGGGGAATTTTTCGGTTTCGTGAACGGCCTTGTTCACTTGACAATCATAGAATATCACAGCGGATTTCCGGTTGCAATAGCTCGGGCGCACTATCATTTATTCGTGCATTATCTCGTGATTATGCATATTAAAGTCGCAAGTATTTATGGTATTATACACAAAAAGAGCGCTATCATTGTATCACAGGCAATGTGCAGCACAACATTTTCGTGCAGATGTAACATCTGGCGCACGGCTGTGTTTTATGATATAGTATAAGTACAGAGAACGCAGGAGAGTGATTTTATGGTAACGATGCAGCAGATCGCAGACCGGTGCGGCGTGTCGCGCGGCACGGTGGACCGCGCCCTGCACCACAAGGAAGGTGTGCGTGAGGAGGTCGCGGAGCGCATCCGTGCGACGGCGCGTGAAATGGGTTATATCTCCAACCGCCTCGTCATGCAGCAGACGCAGCAGTGGAAGATCGGCGTGGTGCTCCACTCCGGCCATTCGCCCTTCGTGCAGATGCTGTGCGAGCTGTTCGAGAGCTTTTCCGAGCGTGAGCTTCTCCCAAACATCACGGTCATCGTGCGCGCGATGCAGGACATGGATGTGCAGCATCAGCTGACGCTGATCGATGAGCTGGTGACGACCGAGCACATCGACGGCCTCGCGCTTATGCCGCTCGCGAACACGCTCGTGCGCGACAAAATCAACACACTCAGCGAGCAGCAGGGCATCCCTGTCGTGACGCTCAACACGGATATCACCGACGCGAACCGCATCGCCTATGTCGGCGCGGACAACATCGCGAGCGGCCGTGCCGCCGCCGCGCTGCTCGGCATGGTCATGCAGGGGCACGGCAGCGTGCTGCCGATTCTGGGTCAGCGCAGCGGACATTATGCCGACTCGCAGCGTTTTACCGGCTTCAGCACCGAAATGGCGGAGAGTTTTCCGGATATCCGGGTTTTGCACCCGGAATGCTCGTTCCTCGATGAAAGCCTTTCCGAGCGCATCGCTATGCGCGCCATTCAGTCGGACAGCGAGCTGCGCGGCATCTATCTGACCTCTGCGGGACGGGAGGGCGTTTACCGCGCCGTGCACGCTGCACACCGCAGCGAAAAGCTGCACATCGTCGTTCACGACATCACCGAGGGCAACATCAAAATGGTCAAAAACGGTACGGTCGATTTTATCATCGGGCAGGACGTCAAAACACAGGGCACGCTCCCGATCCGCCTGCTCTACGACTACCTCGAGCGCCACCAGTTCCCCAGAGTGCGCATGAATATGACGGATATTACGATTAAATTCCGCGGAAATGTGTAAAAACTCATGCTTTTTTCAAATAGATTGCAAGACCATAAAAAGAGCGTATAGCAATTTCAAGCTATACGCTCCTGTTTTATTTTATCAATAATAAACGAACATTTTTAGTATACACTTGTTTCGGGAAAACTACGGTATTTTGCAGAATCTGCAGGATTTCTGAAACCGAAAATGCTTCAAAATTCGGAGTAAGAAACCTTGGCAGCTACCCTCTTGTACGCCTGCGCCGCGCAGGCGCAGAATCGTTAAGGAAACAGCGTAAAGTTATAACTAATAATAATATAACAATAAGTAATTTATAATATAGAAAGAAAAGATAACAAAGAGTATAAAAATGCAATTTGACAATCCAAACTCATAGGCATATAATTAGAAAGCTAACCGTTTGAATTAGAACAAAGGAGAACGCAATGGAATTTTCCACCCATTACCTGCTCATGGCTGACCATGCCATGCTGCAGAAACTTGTCATGTCGCGCATCAAACCGCTCGGTCTGACCACTGGACAGCCAAAAGTGCTGGATTTCCTGCAGGATCACGACGGCGCCATGCAAAAGGATATCGCCAAGGGCTGCCATATCGAGCCGTCCTCGCTTTCTACCATCCTCGGGGGAATGGAACGCGCCGGACTGCTCGAACGCAGTACACGCGACGAAAACCGCCGTACGGTGTATGTCCGTCTGACCGACCTCGGCCGGGAGCAGTGCCGTCGCTTGAATGCTATCTTTGCAGCCGCAGAAGAGGAGGCGCTGCGCGGCTTCTCACCGCAGGAGATGCAGCAGGTACAGACCCTGCTCGAGCGTATTTATCACAATCTAAACCACTAAAAGGGGATAAAATAGGCATGAAAGGCTCTAAACTCGGTATTCGGCTGCTGTATTACTTCGGCGGCTTCTTCGTCATGACTATCGGCATTGCACTGTCGGTCAAGTCCAATCTCGGTGTGTCGCCGGTCAGCTCCATCCCATACACCATGACCTGTGTCTGGGGCATTGAGATGGGTGTTGCGACCGTCATTTTCCACGTTATTCTGGTCATCCTGCAAATGCTGCTGATGCGCCGCCGCTTTGAATGCAAAAACCTGCTGCAGATTCCGGTCGGCATGGTGTTCGGCGCATTCACGACCACCTGCAACACGCTCGCGGCGATGTTTCCATCGACGGACAACCTGATTATCCGTTTGCTGATGTGCTGGATTGCCACTGTTTTCGTTGCAATCGGCATCTTTTTCTACGTTCCGGCGGACATTATGCCGCTGGCCGGTGAAGGCGCTATGCTGGCCATCTCCACGCTGACCGGCAAGCCGTTCCCGACCGTCAAGATCGCGTTTGATGTGTCCATGGTCATTATTTCGCTCATCACCTGCCTGATCTTCCTGCACGGACTGGGCAGCGTTGGTATTGGTACGGTTATCGCGGCGCTGCTTGTCGGTATCGAGCTGCGCATGATTACGCATCGGTTTGGTCGCTGGCGCGATAAGCTGCTCGGCAAACAATCCGAAATCTGAGGCAACACCGCAAAATTAAACTGCGGCTCCTTGCGCAGGCTCCGGTCGCGCTGCCGCATCTTTTTGCAATACACAAAGTATTGCTGCAAAGCCGCGCCTAATCAGCACGCAAAATTCCTCGCAAATCGCTCTTGTTCAATTATGCGGTGTTACCTAAAAATCCCTCTCTTTCTCGCAAAAGAGAGGGATTTGTTTATGTTCTGCGCATTTTCAGCAGCCGGATATCATCGCCGAAGAACCGCAGCGGCAGGAACTCGCCGAGCAGGCGGGAGGCCACGGCAGGCGAGTATTTCTCGCTGAGCGTTTCCGGCAGCAAGTTGGTGTTGATGATCATGGGGCGCTTAGCCATCAGGCGGTTGTTGATCAGGTTGTACAGCGCGGAAACCGTGAAGGCGGTGCCCATTTCGGTGCCCATATCGTCGATAATGAGCAGATCGGCGCGCTCGTAGCGTGCAGCGCGTTCTGCGGCGGCTTCGCCGTCACCGGAGCCGAATTTGATGGTCTCATACGCGGCCACAATGTTGATGGCGGTGTCGTAGGCCACGGAAAATCCGCGTGCAGAGACCGCCTCGGCAATGCAGGTAGAGAGAAAGGTCTTGCCCAGACCGGTCGAGCCAAACAGCAGCAGATTGGGGGAATCCTTGCCGAATTTTGCGGCATAAGCCTTGCATTCGCCCAGATTATATTCCATATTTTCGCGCGGCGAAATACCGCTGCGGCCATCCGGGCGGGTGGAGTAAAAGCTCATGTCAAATTTGGCAAAGTTCTGGTCGGCAATCGGCAGCACCGAGGAAAGCTGCTCCTTGAGCAGCTTGGCATAGCGCGCCTTGACGCACTCGCAGGTCGCACTGCCGGCATAGCCGGTGTCGCCGCATTTTGGGCACAGCGGCTTGTCTGTCAGATAATCGGCGGGAAGTCCCAGCTGCTGGAGCAGGTTGCCGCGTTCCTCCTGCAGACCGAGATTGCGGTCGCGCAGCTTCTCGATTGCAGCAGTCGGGTCTCCGCCGGACTCCATTGCGGCCCGCAGAACGGACGCTGCTGTGGTGCTCAGTTCGCGGTCGATTGCGCGGATACGCGGCTCGCGTGTGTAAATATCACGCCGGCGCGCTTCCAGCTCCTCGGTGTGAGCCGTGCGCTCGCGTTCCAGCTCGCGCCGTGCGGCGGCGAGCAGTTTTTTATCGTATGCCATAGGTTATTCCTCCGTGTTGCGGCGATGACTGCGCACGCGTGCAGCCCAGTCCTGCTCCCAAGCGGCGAGTGTGGCGCTGTCGGTCGGCTGTGCGGGTGTCTGACCGACGGCGGCAGGCACGGCAGACACGGCAGACGTGCGGGTTTCCGGCTCGAGAGCGGTGATTTCGCTGACCGTATGTACGCCCGCATTGTCCCATCGGCGCAGAATGCCGAGCGTGTAATCCAGACTTTTGTGTCCCTGCTTTTGACCGGTGCGGTGCACCGCTAGCTCCACCGCATCGGCAGGGAAGCCGTGCGCCAGTGCAAAGCGGCAGACGCGCTGCTCCTTGGGCGCGGGCTGCTCGGTATCTGCACCGAGTGCGCGGTAGATCGCCTCGCTGAGCGGTTTTTCATCCGCGCGGCGTGTCAGGTACTGCTGGGCCGCCTGCGCGGTGACAATGCCCATATCGGCCCACTGATTGGCTTCGCGGCGCAGATCGGTCGTGCGGACCGTGCCCTTTTCGCTTTTCAGATAGCTGAGCAGCTCAATCGTTGCGCCTGCGTCCAGACCGAGATAGTCGTAAATGGTCAGCAGACAGCGCAGCTGACCCTCGGTCAGCGCACGGCCTGTAATGCCCTCTGCTGCGTCGCAAAGGCCGGAGAAGGTCTGGTCGTCCAGACGGGCGCGGCGCAGCTCATCGCCGGTGTAGCGCGGTGCTTCGGCGGATTTGTCGGTTGCTGCTTTGGTTTTTTCCGTCGGCGCGATCAGGTTGTTGAGCGTGAATGCCGCACGTTCATAGCGGTCGGCGCTCAGACGCAGGGCGCGCGCTGCAGCGGAGCCGTCCGTGCCGCCGTGCCGCAGGATATAAAGATACAGCAGCGCCGCATCGCCGTCGCCGACCGCGATCAGCTTGTCGAGCATGTCGCAGCGTGCTACGCGCAGTTCGCCCTCGGGCAGCAGCACAGAGGTCATGGGCTTGTCCTTCTTTCCGGTGGATTTTGGTGTACCCCTCATTATAGCATAAATCCCTCTTCATTTGAAGAGGGAAGAATTGTGCGGCTATAGGTAAAATCGGGGGAAACCTCAGTTTTCGGCGCAGCCAGTACAACGGCCCGCGGTCATTCTCTCACCATACCTTAGCAGAGTATCTGTGACGGAGGTGAGTGCGATGTTGTAACGTATGGAGAATTGTTCCAGTTACTTGCCTTTCTTGTCGCTTTCGCGTCCTTGTTGATTCAAGTAAGCAAAAAGAAATGACCGCCCTACCTCACAAGTATGCGGTCAATTTCTTTTGACTAAAACGTGAGAGAGTAACCGTCAACCGGCTGCGCTCTTTTTCTATCTTCATTATAGTAGTTTTAAGGGGAAAGTCAATATGGGTTTATTTGCGTGATTTGCGGTGATTATCATCATATAAACCGAGATATTGCCGTCGAATTGTCCGCTTACGCAGGCAAATCACGGTTCGGCGAAGCTGACTGCAGCCTTCGCAAATATCTTTGCTCCAAGAGAGTGAAACATCCCATTTGGTATAGCAGGTGCCCTCCAGACGGTTGAGACAATCCAGACAAAATTCAGCCATAAGCTCACCTCACACACATTATACTCAATATATTGGGCATAGTCAATATATTAGGTCGTGTTATGTTGTGCGTGAGGTGATCGTACATGATCAGTTACGCTCCGTTTTACCGGACGCTTTTAGAAAAAGGCGTTACAGAATACCATTTAATTTACAAACAGGGCTTTTCCGCCAATATTCTGCACCGCATGAAGCACGGTAAAACAATCACACTGAAAACGCTGGATACACTGTGCTTTATCTTAAACTGCAGTGTTTCGGACATTATCGAGTATATCCCGGATGAATAAAAAGGCTTCGGAGCACTGCTCCGAAGCCTTTTTTCTCTATTTCAGCCGAGATTCAATTACAGAATCTTCTCTTCCGGCTTAACGTCCTTCATGGACAGGTTTACACGGCCCTTGTCGTCGATCTCCATGACCTTAACCCAAACCATGTCGCCTTCCTTGACAGCGTCCTCAACCTTCTCGATGCGGTGGTCAGCCATCTTGGAGATGTGAACCATGCCGTCCTTGCCCGGCAGCAGGTTTACGAATGCGCCGAAGTTCATCAGGCGGACAACCTTGCCGTAGTAGATTTCGCCCGGCTCCGGCTCCTTGACGATCGCTTCGATCATCTTCTTCGCCTTGTCAGCGTCGGTTGCCTTAACAGCAGCGATGGTAACAGTACCGTCGTCCTCGATGTCAACCTTTGCACCGGACTCAGCAACGATGTTCTGGATTACAGAACCGCCCTTGCCGATAACCTCGCGGATCTTGTCCGGATTGATGTGCATGGTGGTCATCTTCGGTGCCCAGTCGGAAACGTCCTCACGCGGCTGCGGGATAGCCTTGAGCATGATCTCGTCCAGAATGCCATAGCGGGCTACGCGGCACTTCTCGAACGCCTGCTTGATGATGTTCGGGGTCAGACCGTCAACCTTGATATCGACCTGAATAGCGGTGATGCCCTTCTTGGTACCTGCTACCTTAAAGTCCATATCGCCGTAGAAGTCCTCAACGCCCTGAATATCGGTGAAGGTGGTCTCCTGACCGCCGTCGGTGATCAGACCGCAGGAAATACCGGCAACCGGTGCCTTGATCGGAACACCGGCGTCCATCAGAGCCAGCGTGGAACCGCAGACAGAGCCCTGAGAGGTGGAGCCGTTGGAGGAAATAACCTCGGAAACCAGACGCAGAGCGTACGGGAACTCGCTTACCGGCGGGATAACCGGCAGCAGAGCGCGCTCAGCCAGTGCACCGTGACCAATCTCACGACGGCCGGGACCGCGGGACGGACGGGTTTCGCCAACAGAGAAGGACGGGAAGTTGTAGTGGTGGATATAACGCTTCTCCTTCTCCTCGAAGATGGTGTCCAGCTCCTGCGCATCGCCCAGAGTACCCAGGGTGCAGAGCGTCAGAACCTGAGTCTGACCGCGGGTGAACATGCCGGAACCGTGTACGCGCGGCAGAACGTGAACCTCGGCAGCCAGCGGACGAACCTCTTCCATGCCGCGGCCGTCTACGCGCTTGCCGTTTGCCAGCCAGCGGCGAACGATCTTCTTCTGCAGCTTGTCTACGCACTCGCCAAGGTTAGCGCCATGCTCTTCCTTGTACTCCTCGTCCAGAGTTGCTTCAAACTCGTCAACGATAGCGCGCACGCCGGCGTCACGAACGGTCTTGTCATCGGTATCCATAGCAACCTCGAACTTGTCGTTGCAGGCTGCCTCGAGCTTGTCGAACAGGTCGTGGTCGATGTCATGATGCTCGTACTCGAACTTCGGCTTGCCGATCTCGTCCTTGATGGACTGGATGAACGCGCAGACCTTCTTCAGCTCCTCATGAGCCTCCATGAGGGCGTTAAACATATCGTCCTCCGGAACTTCCTTTGCACCGGCCTCGATCATAACGATCTTGTCCTTGGTAGCGCACAGGGTAACGTCCATCTCGGAAGCAGCGCGCTGCTCGGAGGTCGGGTTGATAACGGTCTTGCCGTCAACGATGCCAACCTGGCAGCCGGCTACAACGTAGTCGAACGGAATATCAGAGATAGAAACCGCGATGGAAGCGCCCAGCAGAGCAACTACCTCCGGAGAGTTGTCGTAGTCGTTCTCCAGAACGGTGCAGACGATGGAAACGTCGTTGCGCAGGTCCTTCGGGAACAGCGGACGCATCGGACGGTCGATCTGACGAGAGGACAGGATCGCCTTCTCGGACGGACGGCCCTCACGGCGCATGAACGAGCCGGGAATGCGGCCTACTGCGTACATACGCTCCTCAAAGTCAACGGAGAGCGGGAAAAAGTCGATGCCGTCACGCGGCTTAGCGGATGCGGTAGCGGTAACGAGAACAGCGGTCTCGCCGTAGCGAACCAGGCAGGAGCCGTTAGCGAGCTGTGCCATCTTGCCGGTCTCGACGGTCAGCTTGCGGCCGGCGATCTCGGTCTCAAAAACACGGTAGTTTTTGAAGTCAAAGTGGTTGATGTTTGCCATTTTGTTTCCTCCTTTAATCGTTTGGGGAGGGCGGCAGCAGCTTTTTTAGCACTTGAAACAAAAACCAAGCGGAATGGAAAATGGAGAATTACTGTATCGCGCAAGGAGAGCGCTATTTTCCATTTTCAATTCCAAATCATGCTCTGCATGATTTGGTCTCTCTTTCAACTGCTAAAAAGCGATAATGCCGCCCAGCTTAAAATACAGAAACAGGGGAGCAGACTGCTCCCCTATTTTCGCATTTTCTTACTTACGGATACCCAGCTTAGCGATCAGGGCACGGTAACGGTTGATGTCCTTCTTCTGCAGGTAAGCCAGCATAGAACGGCGCTGACCAACCATCTTCAGCAGACCGCGGCGAGAGTGGTTATCCTTCTTGTGTACCTTCAGGTGCTCGGTCAGCTCCTTGATGCGGGCGGTCAGGATTGCAACCTGAACCTCCGGGGAACCGGTGTCGGTAGCGTGGGTACGGTTTGCCTCGATAACGGCAGTCTTGTCTTCCTTACGGATCATGTCGGTATTTCACCTTTCGTTAAATAGATTTTTACTCACCCACAGGCCGGGCCGCGGCTTGGTGAATGGAGGCGATAGGAACGCTCCCTTTGTCCGTCAGCTAAGCGCGGGGCGAAAGTATATATATATTACCATGAAAACGACCGTTTGTAAAGCGATTTTCGCGGATTTCAGCATAAAATCTCAAAAAACAGACGCGCGTTTGACGAAAAAACAGGCGTGTTTTTGTATAAGTTGTCAGTTTCTGCGGAATACTGCTGTGGGAATTGTCGGATTGTACAATTATGAACGAATTGTAAATGCGATTTTGGCACATTTGAATCTTGTCCGGAAAGAGGCGGAGTGCTATAATTACTACCATCATCGGTGGAGAGCTTGAGAGTTCTTCTCGCTCGCTGCCGTTTTTATTTATTGCTAAGAAACGCGACGGGGCGGTGCAGCAGCGCGGCCTGATGTCGCGTTTTTATTCGTTTTGGGGTACTTTTTCCGAACGGGAAAACGGGGTCGCATACCTGTTTTCTGAGGCAAGGTTTTTCTGCACTGGCTGACTGGGGCAAGCGAACTGCGCGGGGCGTGTTCGTCCCTTACGGGCGGGGAGTTTTCGCTGAACCTCAGCGGGGGAGTGCGCCGTCTGCGGACGGCGGGGACGTTGCGGCGCCCGCCGCGGTGGGCAAGAGGGTAGACACCTACGGTTTCTACCCTCTTAACTCCCGTTTCCCTTTGTTTCTTAGTCTGGCGAAAATCGGAGAGCGGCGACCGCTTCGAAATAGGGGAACGGCAGAGGATTTTTTCTACTGTAGGGGAGCACAGCGTGCTCCCATTTCTCTACCTTTACGCAGTGTCGGATACATTGCTGCTAAACATGCCGGTAACTCTCCGTAGGGGCGCACATTGTGCGTCTTTTTTCTGTTCTGCACAAACAAAACTACGTGCCTATGGCGATGTTCCACAAACAGGGAACAACAAACTTTGTGAAAAACCGTCTTTGCGGAAAAATTCTGTTTTCAGTATAATAAATATGTAAAAACGACTGTGTATATTGTTTTTTGCGTATTTCATCAACAAAACAGGAGGAATGGACATGAAGCGGATTAAGGCGGCGTGCATTTGTCAGACCCTGCATTTCCAGCTGAAGGAGGATTTGGAGCACAGTATTGCGGTGCGCCTGGTGCGCGAGGAAGTCGAGTACTACAAGCAGGCACTGGAGTGCAACCGCACGCGACATAAGATCGTAGACGAGGCGGAGCAGGAGGATGGTTCGGTAGTCATTCGTATCATCAAGCAGTACAACCGGAGTCCGGTAGGCAATTATCTGGATTGAAAAGAGCCTGTCTGCAGCGCAGACAGGCTCTTTCTCTTTATTTTGTGCCGAAAAAAGCCGCAGAGCATTGCTCTGCGGCTTTTCTTATACAATCAGAAGCAGCGTGCTGCGCTTTCCGCGGGCATGGCGGATGTTGCAAGCGGGGCTCCAAAACCCGCCGCAAACCGGGAGGTCGCAGGCAGCACGGCGCTTCAAAAAGCAATCAGATGATTACTTGGACTCCTTAGCAGCCTTGATTGCGTCGATCATCATCGGAACAACCTTGAACAGGTCGCCGCAGATGCCGTAGTCAGCTACGTCGAAGATCGGAGCGGAATCAGACTTGTTAACTGCTACGATGCACTCGGAATCCTGCATACCAGCCTTATGCTGGATAGCACCGGAAATGCCCAG
>QEKJ01000028.1 GCA_003096535.1 Agathobaculum butyriciproducens
GATAACGGCAGCGAATTTGCCAATGTAGATGGCATGGAGAACTCCGGCCTGCGCAAGAGTGAGAAACGCACGAAAGTATATTACTGTCATGCCCATCATAGCTGGGAGCGTGGTTCTAACGAGAACGCTAATCGCCTAATCCGGCGATGGTTTCCAAAAGGTACTGACTTCTCCAAGGTGACGGCAGCACAGATCGCTGCCTTGCAGGACTGGATCAATAACTATCCACGCAAGGTTCTCAGCTGGGCAACCTCCAATACAGTGTACGAACTGTATATGCAGCAGCAGGAATAAGCCTTCAAAATCGCATATTTTCTCATTTTAGGAGTGGCGAAAAAAGTCACTCCTTGTTGGCGTGCCTAAAATACCTCGAATTACCCTAAAAAAGTGCTTATAAAGCGTAAAAAGTAAAGGCATTGTGTATGATGTACACAATGCCTAAAAATCTTCTATCAATTTGTGTTAATTTTGCTCTTGCTACTCAGCTCGACAAACCCACTGTAATATGATATACTGAACGAACAATAAGCGGTAGGAGGCTTACATATGAAAAAGTTCTGGCAACGCCTGGTCCTTTTCGGACTGACAGGTGCATTTTTTGTATCCTGTATCAGCTGCAGCGCGGCAAATACTGCCTCTAAGGTTCCGATTCTGATGTACCACAACCTGACGAACGACCCGTCCGCCGTGACGAGCATGACCATCACCGGCGAGCGTTTTCAGGAGGACATGGAATATCTGGAATACAACGGCTACACGCCGCTGCTCTCGGCGGATTTGATCAACATCCGAGCCGGAAAGGAAGCCATGCCCGAGCGGCCGGTCATGATCACCTTTGACGACGGTTATCGCTCCAATTACGATATTGCGTACCCGATTCTGCAGAAAACCGGCATGAAAGCCGTCATTGCACTGATCGGCAAAAGCATTCGCGCAAACGACAACACGGAAGCGAACCGCTTTTTCCTCAAGTGGGACGAGGCAGCCGAAATGGCTGACAGCGGTCTGGTAGAGCTGGGTTCTCATACCTACAACCTGCACAACCCGCAGTACGGCGGACTGACCGCACCGGACGGCATCAATGGCATCCAGCGGCTGAAGGGCGAGTCGCAGGCGGCGTATAACAAGCGCGTCGGCGAGGACCTCAAGCAGAGTATTGACCTCATCACGCAAAATACCAGTCAGAAAAACGTGCTGTTTTTCGCATATCCGTTCGGCGCGCGCGACGAGTGGATGCAGCCGCTGCTGCAGAAAAACGGTATTCAGGTCAGCGTGCTGACCAACACCGGAACGGCGTCTATTCAGCGCAAATTGACCGATTTGCCGCGTTACCGCATCACGATGGACACCAAACTGAGCGATATTCTTCCGGCGAACCCGAACGCCTCGCACGATATTACCGTGCGGGCGCACATGCCGACCATGATAAAAAATGAAAAAATCCGGCAGGAAGTCGCCCGGCACCTTCCCGCGCAGGAGAGAACCATAAAAATTCCGAAATCGTATACCTGATTTTTCAAGCACTGTCTTTGATTAACAAAGACGGTGCTTGAGACTGTCGAAAAACTTTGTTTTCCGAACAGCCTCTCGCTCGAAACCACGCTTTCGAGCGAATCTCGAAGAAAAACCGCGTCCTGCGGACACATTTTTTCTTCCCTTGTATAAATTCCGAGATACATGCTCCCGGAATTTATGAATTTGCAAAGCAAATTCGATTGAATGCGTGCTGCCGCACGAAGCATAAAAATCGAATATTGCTTTTTCGACAAGCTGAAGCACTGTCTTTGATTAACAAAGACGGTGCTTTTTTCATGGTGACAATTTGGAGAAAGCACTTGCAATTTTCGGAAAATATGGTATTATAACAGATGTGATATAGTTTTTAACTCTACATAGCAAAAGGAGGAGTTTGTATGCCTCGTGCATTTCTCAAGGCCCGCGAGCCGTTTTCCAGTTACTCTCATTTCATCGGTGCGGTGCTCAGCGGCGCCGGACTGTTCGTGCTGCTCGTGCGGCTGCTGTTCGATTCGTCCGTCACCGGCTCGCTGGCGGCGGCGGCCGTGGTGTTCTGCCTGTCGCTGATCGCGCTGTACTCCGCAAGCAGCGTGTACCATTTCTTCGGCCGCGGCGAAGCCGTCCTGCGGCGGCTGAAAAAACTTGACCACAGCATGATCTATGTGCTGATCGCGGGCAGCTATACGCCGATTATTCTCAAATTCATGCCTGCGCCGCGCAGCTATGTCTTTCTCGGCGTGATCTGGCTGATTGCGCTGACCGGCATTGCCATCAAGCTGCTGTGGATTGACGCGCCGCGTCTCATCGGCACCGCGCTGTACCTCGCGCTTGGCTGGGCAATCGCGTTTGATTTCGGGGTTGTGCTGTCCATGCCCGCGCCCGCCATTGCCCTGCTGGCTGCCGGAGGTCTGTCGTATACGGTCGGCGGCGTGATCTATATCGCCAAAAAGCCGAATTTAGGTAAAATGATCGGATTTCATGAGCTGTTTCATCTGTTCGTAATCGTCGGCAGCGTTTGTCATTATCTGATGGTGTTTCTATATGTTCTCTAACAAACGAGCCGTGAATCTTCATGTGATTCACGGCTCGTTTGAGGCTGTCGAAAAACTAACGTTTTCCGAGCAGCCTCTCGCTCGAAACCACGCTTTCGAGCGAAACCGAAGAAAAACCGCGCCCTGACGGGCACATTTTTTCTTCCCTTGTATAAATTCCGAGATACACAAGGTGAATTGCCGCATAGCGGCAAGAGAGGGTGGTCTGGACCATGCTCCCGGAATTTATGAATTTGCTTCGCAAATTCTATTTTATGCGTGCTGCCGCACGAAACGCAAAACGCCAATCTGACTTTTTTGGCAGGCTGAAACGAGCCGTGAATCTTCATGTGATTCACGGCTCGTTTTTTGTTTTCATCCGCACCCGGCAAACCATTTTTTATTACTGCTATGGCGGAACACTCCATAATTCGGATGCTTTATCCACGGATGATCCGGCTCTGTACCATAATTATTCCGTATATATTTTTCTAACTCCGTTCGATCCATACTGTTATCTCCATTCCCCGGTTTATATTTATCGTATCATACTCTCCGTATCGCCTGCAACCTTTTCAAGATCTCCTCCCATACAGTATTCAAAAAGGTGCTTCTTACCGATTGACAAAAATATAGATTTGCAATATACTCTTAATTAAGAAGTAATACTAATAAAGGAGGTGCATTTTATGCAGACCAGAAACACCATTCAGCGTCAGATTGTATTGCAGGCAGTGAATCAGATGCACAACCACCCTACCGCAGATGCGATTTATGCCGTTATCGCGGCGCAGCACCCGACCATCAGCAAGGCCACGGTTTACCGCAATCTGAACCAGCTGGCAGCTCAGGGCGAGATTTTGCGCGTGCCTGTGCCGACCGGTGCCGATCACTTTGATTTCAACATCAAGCCGCATTATCATGTGCGGTGCACCAAGTGCGGCGGCGTTTTTGATGTATTTATGCCGCCTGTCACCGATCTCATCGACCGCGTGGAGGATTCCTCCGGCGTGGAGCTGCATCGGTACGAAATTCTGTTCGAGGGTATTTGCAGCGCTTGCAGGAAAGACTAAAAAAGCAGTCAGAACGGTCTGACCGTCAACCGGAAGAATAGCGGAGAAAGGATAACTATTATGGCAGAACTCAAGGGCACCCGCACCGAAGCAAACCTGCAGACCGCATTTGCAGGCGAATCCATGGCACGCAACAAGTACACGTTCTTTGCCTCCAAGGCGAAAAAGGACGGCTATGTGCAGATTGCGAAAATCTTCGAGGAGACCGCCGCAAACGAGAAGGAGCACGCGAAAATCTGGTTCAAGCTGCTCAACGGCGGCATTGACGACACCGCAGCCAACCTCAAGGCTGCCGCAGAGGGCGAAAACTACGAGTGGACCGACATGTATGCCACCTTCGCCAAGGAGGCGCGTGAGGAGGGCTTCGACCACATCGCGGACCTGTTCGAGATGGTCGGCGCGATCGAAAAGGAGCACGAGGAACGCTACCGCAGGCTGCTCAGGAATGTCGAGGATAAGCTGGTCTTTTCCCGCGACGGCGACTGCGTATGGCAGTGCTCCAACTGCGGACATATCGTGGTTGGCAGGCAGGCGCCCGAGGTCTGCCCGGTCTGCGCGCATCCTAAAGCCTACTTTGAACTCAAGGCTGACAATTACTAATTGAAAATTGAGAATGGAGAATTGAGAATTGCGGTATCGCGCAAGCGCGATGATTGAATTGCCGCCCATTGGGCGGAATAACTCCATCCACCTCAATAATCGCAAAAAACGAGGGAGAACCAACCGTTTCTCCCTCGTTTTGTCATTTGAACATCAATGAACCAATGAAAAATGAACCGAAACCCGTTTGACCGTCGCGTTCATTCTCCATTCTCCATTTTCAATTTTCAATTTGCGTTCCGCACCGCGTCCTTCATGCTCTTGACGTACTCCTTGACGTGCGGCACGCAGTCTTTTCCGTACTTTGCACAGATTTTGACGATTGCCGAGCCGACGATCGCGCCGTCCGACTGGGCGGCCATCTTTGCGGCCTGCTCGGGCGTGGAAATGCCGAAGCCGACCGCGCACGGAATATCCTGCGTCTCCTTGACCAGCTTCACCATCGCGCCGATGTCGGTGGTGATGCTCGAGCGCACGCCGGTAACGCCGAGCGAGGACACGCAGTACACGAAGCCGGAGGCTTCCTTTGCGATCATGCGGATGCGGTCGTGCGAGGTCGGCGCGATGAGCGACACGAGGTCGATACCGTACTGGCGGCACAGCGGGTCAAACTCGGCCTTTTCCTCGAACGGAACGTCCGGCAGGATAAGACCGTCCATGCCGATCTCAGCGGCAGTGCGGATGAAACGCTCCGAGCCGTAGGAGTACACCACGTTCGCGTAGGTCATAAATACCATCGGAATGTCGGTTTTCTGACGGATGCGGCGCACCATGTCGAAAATTTTGTCAGTGGTCGTGCCGGCGGACAGCGCACGCACGTTGGCCTCCTGAATGACCGGGCCCTCAGCGGTCGGGTCGGAGAACGGGATACCCAGCTCGATGAGGTCCGCGCCCGCGTCCGCCATCGCGTAAACGATCTGCTCGGTGACGTCCAGAGACGGGTCACCGCAGGTTACAAAGGGAATGAAAGCCTTGCCGCTCCGGAAGGCAGATGTTATCTTGCTCATAGCTTACTCCTTTTTCGTAGGGCGTGACGACCTCGGCACGCCGATGGTAACGATGTGCATACGGCCTGCATGGCGCGCCGAGTCGTCGCGCCCTACGGCATATATTCAAAAACGATGCATAAATTTCCTAATCACTCATGAATGTCCTCGCCGCGGTAGCGTGCGATGGCCGCGCAGTCCTTATCGCCGCGGCCGGAGATATTGATAACGATGGTCTGGTCCTTGCGCATGGTCAGCGCGAGCTTCATCGCGTATGCGACTGCGTGCGCGGACTCGATGGCCGGGATGATGCCCTCGATACGGCTGAGATACTCGAATGCGTTTACCGCTTCGTCGTCCGTCACCGGAACGTACTCTGCGCGGCCGATGTCGTGCAGGTAAGCGTGCTCCGGGCCGATGCCGGGATAATCCAGACCGGCGGAGATGGAGTAAACCGGTGCGATCTGGCCGTATTCGTCCTGACAGAAATAGCTCTTCATGCCGTGGAAAATGCCCAGACGGCCGGTTGCGATGGTCGCGGCCGTTTCTGCGGTATTGACACCGCGGCCCGCAGCCTCACAGCCGATCAGGCGCACGCCCTCATCCTCGATGAAGTTGTAAAACGCGCCGATGGCGTTCGAGCCGCCGCCGACACATGCCATCACGACGTCCGGGAGTTTGCCCTCCTTTTCGAGCATCTGCTCCTTGATCTCCTTGGAGATGACCGACTGGAAATCGCGCACGATGGTCGGGAACGGGTGCGGGCCCATGCACGAGCCGAGGCAGTAATGCGTATCGTCAATGCGGGAGGTCCACTCGCGGAAGGCTGCCGAGCAGGCATCCTTGAGCGTGCCCGTGCCGGTCGAGACCGGGATGACCTCCGCGCCGAGCAGGCGCATGCGGTACACGTTGAGCGCCTGACGCTCGGTGTCCTCCACGCCCATGAACACCACGCACTCCATGCCCATCAGGGCTGCGGCCGTCGCAGTCGCAACGCCGTGCTGACCGGCGCCGGTCTCTGCGATCAGACGGGTCTTACCCATCTTTTTCGCCAGCAGCGCCTGACCGAGCACGTTGTTGATCTTATGGGCGCCGGTGTGGTTGAGATCCTCGCGCTTGAGGTAGATCTTCGCACCGCCGAGGTCGTTTGTCATATGCTTCGCAAAGTACAGGCGCGACGGACGGCCTGCGTAGTTGTTCAGCAGCTCGGTCAGCTCTGCGTTGAATGCCGGATCGTTCTTATAGTGGTTGTAGGCTTCCTCCAGCTCGATAACCGCGTTCATCAGCGTTTCCGGCATGTACTGACCGCCGTGTACGCCAAAACGTCCCTTGCTCATTGGTTTGCTCCTTTCACAAGCGCCGATACGCGGCGCATCTTATCAATATCCTTTACATCGTCCGTTTCAATGCCGCTGGACAGGTCGAGCGCATACGCGCCGGTCTGTGCGGCTCTTTGGACGTTGGTTTCATTCAGCCCGCCCGCGAGAAAATACGGGTGGTTTACCTCGCCTATCAGCGACCAGTCGAACGTCTTGCCGCTGCCGCCGTAGGCGTGCTTTACATAGGTATCCAGCAGCAGCCAGTCCACCGGCAGGGTGTCCGCCTGCTCAATGTCGCGGTGGGTCTCCACGCGGACGGCGTAGACGATGGGCGCGCTTGTCAGCTTTCGCAGCCTGCTTATATAATGCATGCTCTCGCCGCCGTGCAGCTGGATGATGTCGATAACCTCATCGCGCACCAGCGCGGCGATGTGCTCGGGTTCGTCGTTCACGAACACGCCGACCGTCTTAATCTCCGGGTCGAGGTGCTCCTTGAGCCGCGCTGCATCCCTATCCGACACATGCCGGCGGCTCTCCGCGAACACGAAACCGATAAAGTCCGGTTTTGTTTCGTTCGCGGCCTCTATATCCTCTTTGCGGGTCAGTCCGCAGAATTTCAGCTTCATTTTACCGCCTCCCGCAGGGCATCGAGCGCCTGTTTCTTGTCTGCGGCACGCATGAGGTACTCGCCTACCAGAACGGCATCCGCGCCGGTCTTTCGCAGTGCCGCCGCATCCGCCGGAGCGGAAACGCCGCTCTCGGCTACGAAAACCGTACCGTCCGGTGCGCCCTCGCGCAGCCGCGCCGCGTTGCCAAGGTCCACGGTGAAGTCCTTGAGGTTGCGGTTGTTCACGCCGATGAGCCGCGCACCCGCTCGAACCGCAGACTGCATCTCCTGTGCATCGTGCGTTTCCACCAAAGCGCTTATGCCTAATTTGTCGCAAATGCCGATATAATCGCGTATCGTTTCGGTGTCCAGCAGTGTGCAAATGAGAAGCACCGCGTCCGCGCCGAGGACCTTGGCCTGATAAATCTGGTACTCATCCACCGTAAAATCCTTGCGTATCATCGGTCTGGTGACGATTCCCCTAACCTTTTTGAAGATTTCGTCCGATCCGAGAAACCACTTGGGTTCGGTCAGGCACGAAACACAGTCCGCGCCCGCGTCCTCGTAGCTTTGCGCGATTTTCTCAAAGTCGAACACCGGGTCGATGATGCCCTTGGACGGGCTGGCCTTCTTGACCTCGCAGATGAACGCACATTCTTTGCCGGAAAGCGCTTTTTCAAACCGAAAATCGCCTTTCGGGAGTGCTTCCGCCTGCGCCTTCATGTCCTCGAGCGAAATCTTCGCCTTGTCCGCCGCGACCCGCTCGCGGGCGTGCGCCGCCAGTTCGTCGAGGATCATGCCTTTGCCGCCTCCTGCGTTGCCGCTGCAAACCGGTTGAGCTTCGCGAGCGTCGCGCCGCTGTCAATGAGCTCGGCGGCCTTTTTGATGCCGTCCGCCAGCGTCAGGCCGTCCAGACCGAGGTACAGCGCGATACCGGCGTTCAGCAAAATCTCCTCGCGCTTCGCGCCCTGCTCACGGCCTGCAAGGATGTCGCGGGTGATCTGTGCGTTTGCCTTGGGTGAGCCGCCGCACAGCTCGTCCACCGTGCAGAGCGACAGGCCGTATTCGGTCGGGTCGAGCTCATACGGCGTGAGTTCGCCGTCGCGGATCTCGCAGACCTTGTTCCTGCCGATGAGGCTGGCCTCGTCCATACCGCCGCCGCAGACCACCATGCCGCGCGTTACGCCGAGGTTACTCAGCACCTGCGCCATCGGCATGACGAGGCTTTCATCGTACACGCCGAGCAGCTGCATAGTCGCGCGCGCCGGATTGGACAGCGGGCCGAGCACGTTGAAGATGGTGCGCTCGCCCATGCCCTTGCGGACAGGCGCGACGTTCTTCATGGACTTGTGATAGCCCTGCGCGAACAGGAAGCAGATGCCCGTTTCCGCCAGCACCCTTTCGTTCTGCTCGGGCGACAGCGACAGGACAACGCCGAGTTTCTCGAGCACATCCGCCGCGCCCGACTTGGAGGACACCGAACGGTTGCCGTGCTTTGCCACCGGCACACCGCCCGCCGCCGCCACAAATGCGGCGGTCGTGGAGATGTTGAACGAGCCGACCTCATCGCCGCCCGTGCCTACGATGTCCATAACCGCGCCTTTCGGCTCAATGTGCGCGCCCTTTTCGCGCATGACCTCGGCGCACGCCGTGATCTCGGTGATGGTTTCGCCTTTCATACGCAGCGCTGTCAGGAGCGTTGCCATTTCGATGTCGGTCGCCGTGCCGTCCATCATTTCCTCCATCGTTGCACGAGCGATGGTGTAGTCCAGATCTCGGCCGTTGATGGCCTCGTGAATTGCAAGCTGAATCATAATTCGTACCTCTTTTGTAAATGTTAAATCTCTAAGTAATTGAAAATTGAGAATGGAAAATGTCGCTATCCTTGCGCGAGTTCCGTCCGCGCTGCGACAATGTGCGGCGCTCTGCGCGATACCTTAACTCTCAATTCTCCATTCTCAATTCTCCATTCTCAATTCTCCATTCTCAATTCTCCATTTTCAAAAAGTTCTGCATAATGGTTGTTCCCTGCGGTGTCAAAATGGATTCCGGATGAAACTGCACGCCGTAAATCGGCATGGTCTTATGCCGCACAGCCATGATCTCTCCTCTTTCGTCGCGGGAGATGACCTTGAGGCAATCCGGCAGAGAATCCGGTGCGGCGACCAGAGAATGATAGCGCGCTACCATGGTCTTTTTTGCCAGACCCTTGAACAGCGGCTCGTCGGTATCCACCTCGACGATGCTCTGCTTGCCGTGCATGAGCTGCTGCGCGTGCTCGATGCGGCCGCCGAACGCCTCGCAGATGGCCTGATGACCGAGGCACACGCCGAGAATCGGGATGCTGCCGCCGAGCCTGCTTACCACTTCCTCGCAGATGCCCGCGTCCTTCGGGTAGCCGGGCCCCGGAGAAAGGATGATGTGCGAGGGATTCAGTCCCTCGATCTCACCAACGGTGAGCGCATCATTGCGGACTACCTTGATTTCCGGCTCGATAGCCGCCGCCTGCTGGAACAGGTTATAGGAAAAAGAATCGTAATTGTCGATCAGGAGAATCATTATCCGTCTACCTCCGAAGCACGCTCGATGGCATTCATGACTGCCTTTGCCTTGTTTGCGCTTTCCATATATTCATTATGCGGCACGGAATCCGCGACGATGCCGCCGCCCGCCTGTACGGTCACGATGCCGTTCTTCTTGGCAGCCATGCGGATGGCGATGCAGGTATCCATATTGCCGGTGAAATCCAGATAGCCGAGTGCGCCGCCGTATACGCCGCGCGGCTCGCTCTCCTGCTCCTCGATGATCTCGCACGCGCGGATCTTGGGTGCGCCGGACAGGGTGCCCGCCGGAAGCACGGCTTCGATGGCATCGCAGGCATCGTACTTTTCATCGATGTCGCCCTCGACCTGAGAGCAGATATGCATGATCTTGGAATAGCGGTGGATCATCATGTAATCGGTGACTTCGACCGTGCCGATCCTGGACACGCGGCCAAGGTCATTGCGGCCGAGATCGACCAGCATGTTATGCTCGGAAAGCTCCTTCTCATCGGCAAGCAGCTCGTTTTCGAGCGCCTTGTCCTCCTCCGGCGTTTTGCCGCGCGGACGGGAGCCGGCCACCGGGAAAGTCGTCAGACGGCCATCCTGCAAGCGCACGAGCGTTTCCGGAGAGGAGCACATGATTTCATCTCCATTAATGGAGAGGAACACCATGTACGGCGAGGGGTTGGTGGTGCGGAGCACGCGGTACGCCGAAAGCAGGCTGTCCTGATACGGACTGGAGAACTGCCGCGACTGCACGGCCTGAAAGATATCGCCGTCAAAGATGTACTCGCGGGTCTTTTCCACGATATCGGCGTACTGCGCCTCGGTGACGTTGCAGGTGAAGTTCGGCCTGCCGGTTGCCTTGAGCGGCGGAAGCGGGGTCTGGTCGTTGATTAGCGCCGCCATGCCCTCGAGCGCCGCACACGCCTTGCCGTAATTCTCCATCACGCTGTCGGTCTTCATGTTGACCACGAGCACGATCTTCTGCTTGAGGTGGTCGTACGCGATGACCTTGTCGAACAGCATCAGGTCGAAATCATCCCATGCGCCGCGCTTGATATTGAGGGTCGGCTCGGCGTAGCCCAGCATCGCATACGCGAAGTAGCCGACGAAACCGCCCGTGAACGGCGGCTGACCCTCAAGCCGCGGTGCGCGGTACTCGCCGAGCACCTCGCGGAGAACGGTGAGCGGCTTGTCGGTCTTGACCGTCTTGTTGACCGTACCCTCGAGCGTTACCGTGCCGTTTTTGCAGGTCGCACGCAGAATCGGGTCATAGCCGAGGAAGGAGTAGCGCGCCCATTTTTCGCCGCCCTCCACGCTCTCCAGCAGGAAAAAGCGGTCGGAACGGGTCTGCAGGCGGCGCAGCAGCGAAATCGGCGTTGTCATATCGGCGTAGATCTCGCGGCAGACCGGAATGGTCGTATATTCCTCCGCGAGCTTCAAAATCTCGTCACAGCTTGGGGTAATCATTGTGTTTTCCTCCATATTTCAGCATTCCAGCCAAATAATCCATTCGGTAATACCGGGTAATCGGGCAAGAGTGATTTGCGCGTAAATTTTGTTTCCTGATGCGGCGCGGTTCCGCAGCAATACTTTGTGTATTGCAAGGGGCCGCAACAAAATCAGGGAGCAAAATTTCCGAAAAGCACCGCAGGCCGATTGCGCGGTATTGCCGACAACAAAAAAAGGCTTTCATCCTATGATACAAACGTATCATGGGACAAAAGCCTGTTACTTCTGCGGTACCACCCAAATTGACGTACAAAAACGTCCACTCTGTCGTGTGCAAACACACACGCTCCCTTGATAACGGCGGGATTCCCGTCAGCCATACTCTCCCTGCGGATTTGAGGCTGCCCTCACAAGTCCATTCAGCAACGTCCTCTGCTGCTTTCCTCACACCACCGGAAAGCTCTCTGAAAGCGCGGTCTCGCTCTTACTCACTCTTGTTCTGCGGTTTTGCTTTTTCTGACATCAGTATATTCCAACGATGAGAATTTGTCAAGTGGATTTTCTATGTTTTTTCTCAAAGTCCTACTTTTTCTCTATGTTATTTCGCAATGGGATAGGACGGGCACACCGCGCCGAGCGGACAGCCCTCGCACTTCGGGCTGCGGGCGGTGCAGTGCTCGCGGCCGAACAGCACCAGCCGGTGGCAGAAATCGGACGACTCCGCCGGGTCGAGCAGCTTTCTCAGGGCGTTCTCCACCTTGACCGGGTCCTTCTCGTTCTTGACGAAGCCCAGCCGGTTGGACAAACGGATGCAGTGCGTATCGCACACAATGGCCGGTTTGCCGAAAATATCCCCGAGGATGAGGTTGGCGGTCTTGCGGCCGACGCCCGGGAGCTTGAGCAGCTCCTCCATGGTATCCGGCACCCTGCCGCCGTAATTGGCGATGAGCATCATGGCGCACGCCTTGAGGTCGCGCGCTTTGGTGCGGAACAGGCCGCAGGTCTTGATGGCCTCGGCAATCTCCTCCTCGGACGCATCCGCGAAGCTCTGCAGGGTCGGAAACTGCTTGAATAATTTTTCTGTCACAATATTGACGCGCGCGTCCGTACACTGCGCGGAAAGCCGGGTGGCGAACAGCAATTCATAATCGTGTGTATAATGCAGGGCGCAGACCGCCTCCGGATAGACCGATTTCAGCAGCTCGGTAACGGCGGCGGCTCGTTCTTTCTTAGTCATTGTGTTATCCTCTCTCCCCAAATAATCCTACTGGTATTGTAACATATCGTCGAAAAAAGGGCAACTGTTTGCACAAAAATGCACAATGTAACATTTTCACTATAAACTGCTAAAGCGTTAACGCAAAAATCAGATATTTGTCAATAGATTCCATGCGAAAAATGTGGTTTAATTATAATAGTAAATTCTTATCGTACAATATCATAATATTGTTCTATCCCCGCAGGAGGCTGTATCATGGTTCGTCAAGCAATGGACTTCGTGACGGCGTTCGACCCCGAACTCGGACGTATGATCGAAGCAGAATACAAACGACAGGCGCGCAACATTGAGTTGATCGCCTCGGAAAACATCGTCAGCGAGGCTGTTATGGCGGCAATGGGCAGCGTGCTGACCAACAAGTACGCCGAAGGCTATCCCGGCAAGCGCTACTACGGCGGCTGCGAATGCGTCGATGAGGTGGAAAACCTCGCCATCCGCCGCGTGTGCCAGCTGTTCGGCGCGAAATACGCGAACGTGCAGCCGCACTCGGGCGCGCAGGCGAACATGGCGGTCTATCAGGCGCTGTGCAAGCCGGGTGATACCGTGCTCGGCATGAGCCTGGACAACGGCGGTCACCTGACCCACGGCTCGCCGGTCAATCAGTCCGGCCTGCTGTACAACATCGTGCCCTACGGCGTGGATGAGAACGGTCTCATTGACTATGATGCGCTCCGTGCCCTTGCCAAAAAGGAACAGCCGAAGATGATCATCGCCGGTGCGTCCGCGTACCCGCGCGCCATCGACTTTGAAAAATTCGCTGAAATCGCACACGAGGTCGGCGCGTACCTGTTCGTTGACATGGCGCACATTGCCGGTCTGGTGGCTGCCGGTCTGCACCAGAGTCCGGTTCCCTACGCGGATGTCGTCACCACCACCACGCACAAGACGCTGCGCGGTCCGCGCGGCGGCGTTATCCTGACGAACGATGAGGAACTGGCAAAGAAGTTTAACAAGGCCATCTTCCCCGGCACACAGGGCGGCCCGCTCGAGCATGTCATCGCCGCAAAGGCGGTCTGCTTCGGCGAGGCGCTCAAGCCGGAGTTCAAGGCGTACCAGCAGCGCGTCGTCACCAACGCGCGCGTGCTCGCGGACGCACTCCAGAAGCAGGGCTTCGATCTGGTCGGCGGCGGCACGGACAACCACCTGATGCTCATCGACCTGCGAAAGACCGGCGTGACCGGCAAGGAGCTGCAGCGCCGTCTGGACGAGGTATACATCACTGCCAACAAGAATGCCATCCCGAACGACCCGGAAAGTCCGTTCGTCACCTCGGGCATGCGCATCGGCACGCCCGCTGTCACCACCCGCGGCTTCGGTGCGCCGGAGATGCTCCGCATTGCCGAGTTTATCTGGCAGGCCGCAACCGATTTCGACAACAAGGCAAACGATATCCGCCGAAATGTACGCGATATCTGCGCAAATTTTCCAATTTACTAACAATTTTTGCCGACTCCCTACTGTTGGAGTCGGCTTTTTTGTTGGCTTTGTTCGGTTTGCATAATGCAAAATTACCTGTCAGAAACAGTCGAGCAGATAAAGTTTTTGTAAGGTTTGCTGAGTAGCAAGAGCAAAATTAACACAAATTGATAGAAGATTTTTAGGCATTGTGTACATCATACACAATGCCTTTACTTTTTACACTTTATAA
>QEKJ01000029.1 GCA_003096535.1 Agathobaculum butyriciproducens
TGATACAGCAGCAGGCAAAAGACGATGCACAGCCGCAACAGTCCGATATAATCCCTCTGTGGGAGGAAATCTGGCTTAAACAAAAAGAAGAAATCCGCAAGCGCCGCGCCGCTGAGGAAGCATCACAATCCGCCAGCGAACCGGTAAAGGCATAATCAGCCGTAACTCCAACATTCGGAGATACGGCTATTGCCCTTGCCTTTTTCTTTTCTTAATCAGGATTTCCGGCTTTCTTATAGGCTGTTTCTCGCATCTCCGGTCGTTTTTCGACCAGATTTTTTGTTTTTCCTCACCATATACCTTTTTTCATGGGGTGGGTACAAAAAAGGCGCTTTGCAAATTGGTCACACTGCACAAACGGCATTATGCAAAATGGTGCAAAATAATTAGACTTCTTCCATTTATACTTTTCTTAATTATACTCTTCATTTCATACTCTGCTCTGAGTATGAGAAAAAAGAAGAAAAATAAATTTGTTCGTTTTGTTCGGTCGATCTGTGCTACACTATAAACTGGGCGAAAGCCTAAGACAAGTACACATATTAAGACGCTATTTTTAAGAGCATCGGTTTTTCCGACGCTCTTTTTTTGTACCCAAAATCCCTTGCCACTGTGTAGGAGGTATCGAATTTACATATGTTAAGCAAAGAGGAATGGAACGCCAACAAGGATAGCACCAGCATTATTTATTGCTTTGAAGATGGCACGACCAAGGAAATCACAATGGCAGAATATCTGCGCGCTCATCCGGAGCATAGCGCTGAAGATTTTCGGATTATCAAAGAGCTTTCGGATGAACTACTGTACCATGATTACCATTCGGACAATTATCATGGATACTGGAAAGCTGATAAAGATTTCAGCGGACTGGCTGCTCTGGTTCCATCTCCAGAACCGGGGCCGTTGGAAAGCCTGCTGCGAAAAGAACAGCTTCGCTTTGCTTTTCGTGTAGCTGCGCGCCTGCTGCACAGCGGCAAGCTGACAGCTGTACAGCGCCGCTGCTTTATTGCATATTTCATCAAGGGTAAAACCGTAGCCGAAATTGCGCATGACGAAAAAACCTACCGCATGACAATCTGGCGGCATATTCGCCGCTTAGAAGCTGCCCTGCGCGACGCCGTTTGATATGTGTTCCATTGGAACACTTTTTTTATTTTCTGAAATGAGGAGTGAACACTATGCCAAAATTCACACCGCAGCAGCTTGATGAGCTTTATCACCAGACGCTTGCGGAATTTGCTGCATCCCCAGAGAAATGGACGAGCTTTCTCGACACAGCAGCACGACTGTACAAGTATGATTTCAAATCGCAGGTATTGATCTGGTCACAGCGACCGGATGCAACAGCCTGTGCCGAGTTGCCGCTTTGGAATGATCGTCTACACCGCCGCGTCAATCGTGGCTCAAACGGCATCGGTATCGTTGATAATAGCAGCAATCAGCCGCGTATCAAGTATCTGTTCGATATTTCGGATACTTCGCCGCGTGACCAGTCTGTTGCACCGCCGTATATCTGGCAGATGCGGAACGATGCATACGATACAGTTCTGGACGGTATCTCTGCCGCATTGGGCGAGAATATGCAGACCGATTTTGATTTCCCTATTAACCTGTATCTGTCCGCCCAGTGCTTTGCAGATAAGAAAGCCAGTGAATACACTGACAACACCGATCTGATCCGTATTGCGGTCAAGTCAACTGCTTACTGTGTCTTGCGGCGCTGCGGCTTTGATCCGGCGCAGTATAGCTCGGACATCTCGACTGGGAACCTCTCGCCGGACGAGCTTGCGCTTGTTGGACAGATTACGCAGGAAGCGTCTGAAACGGCATTGCGCTCGATTGAGCAGTCTATGAAGAACTTAGACGGCTGCAAACTTTTTCGATTTACAACGCGAAAGCGTATTGCAGAACAGCCTTCTATGTTGTATAATAAAGGTACTGAAAGAGTATCTGAACCGACAAAGGAAGGAGCTGTTATAGATGGCAAAACTGCCGAAGAAAGTGTATTACCACGAGGGGCCGGACGGCAAGATGCACCCCGATCTGGTAGAGCCGGAGTACGGCGAATGGGGCGCAGCGCGTCTGAGGTACATGAAGCAGTACCTGCCGGAGGAACTGATGGAATTGCTTCGGAATTGCGAGCTGAACCACTATCTGAACAAGCTGGATCGCCGCGCGATGGACAAATTCGAGTTGCTGGTAGCGCAGAAAGCGAAACAGCACAGAGTAACGGAAGAACTGAAAGAACGCGACCCGATGCAGTGGATCGGTCTGATGGGCAACATTCAGCACGAAGTGACGCAGATAATCGAGGAAACCTTCATTTACTAAACAGCCAAACAGCAGCAGAGCCGGAAAAGCCTGCTGCTGTTGCTTTTGAACAAATGTCGCTGATGGACGATAGCAGCAATGTGTTCCAGTCGAACACGCAGACTGCTGCACCTACCTCCGATGTGTTCGACTGGAACACGCCCGATGTTTCCGATGAGGTAATCAATCGCGTACTGACCGCAGGCAGCAACAGTACCCATAGCCGCGAGCGTATCGCGGCTTTTTTCATGCAGCCGAATGTCAGCATGGCGGATGCTGCTGCATTCCTGCGGCGAGAATACCGCGTAGGCGGTGCGGGCGTGCGCGTCCATAACATTGACCATTCCCTCTGGTTTGACGGCAACGGTCTGCGTATTGCACGCGGTCACGATACCCGCACGCCGCGTGCTGCTGTACTGACTTATGAAGATGCAGCTAATCGTATCTCCACGCTGCTGAAGAACGGTCAGTATGCGAGTGCAGCAGAGCTGACAGATGCAAAGCCTAATGAATATCGCGAGCTTGCATCGGAAATCTGGCACACCTATCACGATATGAGCGAGGAAGCGCGGGAGCAAGGCTTTTTTGCGCAGACAAAGGAATTTGCTAACGATGTTTTCCCTTCGGCTGTCAAGAAGCTGACCGCAGCGCTGAGTGACCCTGCACAGCGCACTGTACTGACCGGTGAAATGGCGGACTACGCACGCGCTGTGCAGCAAAACAGCAATCTTTGCCGCTTTTGCTTCAATGTGCAGCGTTCCGAAGATGCGGCAGAACGCTTGCAGCGTACCGAGCACATGACAGCACTCTATGCTGCCGCAGACGGTTTTGAACCGGCACGCGCTGCTTTTATCACTCAGGACGAAATCGACGAAATGCTGCGCAGCGGCAGCGGCATAGAGCGCGGCAAAAAGCGCATTTCTGAGTTTTATGCAGAAAATCATACGCAGAAAGAACGCATCGAATTTTTGAAAAACGAGTACGGCTGGGGCGGTCGTGCTTACGGCGGTTACAGCGAAAATCACGATGGCAAGGGTATTACATTCGAGCGCAGTATCGACAGAACTGTATACGATAGGATAACTCTGTCGTGGAGTCAGGTCGATCACCAGATTAGTACGCTCATCCGGCAGAACCGCTATCTGACACCGGAAGAACAGCGCCGGTATGCGCAGGAACGGACAGATACCGTAACGATTTCTGAACCGGAAAATGTGTTCCAGTCGAACACACAGAACGAGCCGCCTGCCGCCGAGCCAGACGATTTTTCGGATATTGACCCAATCGCAATCCGCGAGGCGCTTGCTGAACGCGGCATTGTCAACGGCAAAGTGGTTGACCCGGAAAAGCTGAACCGTGACCCGTTCATTCAGCGTGTCATGGCGGATGTGGGACAAACGCCGCAAGCCGATGTGTTACAATCGAACACACAAAAGCAGCAAGCGCCGGTTGACACACCGAACGACTATAATTCCATTAAACTGAATGCGTCTTACGCAGACAGTATCGTACTGTTTCAAATAGGCGATTTCTTTGAAATGTTTGGTGAGGATGCAAAACAGGCTGCGGCTCTGCTGGAATTAAACCTTACCACGCGCGAACTTCCCGGTACTGGTCGTGTGGAGATGTGCGGCATCCCGGCGCACAGCTTGGAGCGGTATGTGGAGAAGCTGCGCGACAAGCATGATGTAACGATTGCCGCCACCAAAGGTAACAGCACCGAGCGCCATGTCTATACTATGCGTTCCATTGACCATGAAGCAGAAGATGCTATAAACGCTTACGAAACTGAATTCGGTGCAGACGGCTTGCGGGCATTCCGCGATGCTTCTGCTGAAACACAGGCGAATGTGTTCCAATCGAACACGCGGAGTGCTGAGCCGACACAGCCTAAGCAGTTCATTGCCCATTTCTATGTTGCAGAGGATATTCAGAAACGCGGCGCTCTGGACATCAAGGAGTTTCATTCTCTTGAAGATGCTCTGAACGCTTACCATAAACTCCCGAACAACCAGAGAAAAGCGCTGGGAGCAATGAATACCGAAGATCTTCCGGGCAGTCTGGATTTTGTGCAGTGCGTAGACGGCAAGGACACCATTATTCAGGATTATACTAAGGTGGCAGGCTGGCAGAACGCCGAAGTCCTTAACAGTATCGCTCAGATTGAACGATCTCTCAACACCAGAGAAGCTGCGTCTGTTCCTGCGGAGAATGTGTTCCAATCGAACACGCCGGAAGAACCGGACAGCGACCGCTATGAGATCTACCAGCTTACGGCTGATCCAGCCAATGCAAAACTGCTGTTTACTTCTTACGACAGGGTTCATGCGGACGGCATGACGATAAACCGCAACAATTATGAACTGAAATATTCTGCACCGCTCACCCCGGATACCACATTGGACAACATTTATGATCAGTTTAATATCAACCGTCCTGCCGACTTTACCGGTCACAGCCTGTCAGTTTCGGATATTGTGGTGCTGCACCGGAACGGACAGGATACCGCGCACTATGTGGACAGCATCGGCTTTGCCGATGTACCGGAGTTCCTTACCGAGCAGACACAGGAGAATGTGTTCCAAAGGAACACGCCGCCGGAGCGCGATGTGTTCGAGGGCAATTCTCCGGCAGAACGCGCAGAACTTGCCGCGTCCGACCCAGATAATGATGTGTTCGATGGGAACACATTGAGCGAAGCCGTAGCGAGCGCCGAAGCGCATACCTCCGAAAACGATGATCTTTATGACACAAAGCGGCTTATCAGTCATTACTGGAGAAAATATTATAAAGAAGAATTCGGTACAAACGCCGACTTTTCTGACCTTTCCAATGTTAGCTTGGCATCTGGCATAACCGAGGACGGTCAGCATAAAATACAGGTCAGTGCTGATTTGAAAGCATATAGTCTTAATTACGCTGTGGATAATGAGATTGTTTTCAGTATTCCCAGCGATAGTCTGGATAATTTTAATGATCTTTTGACTGACCTTTATTTTGATGGACTGATTGGGCGTGCAGAACATGAATATTACCGGCTGCACCCAAACGAGGAAACGGTCGATACAGTCGCGGTCAACTCTCCGGCAGAGAGTGTCGAAGCACATACTCCCGAAGATAACGAAGTCGAACTTGCAAAGCGGCTTATCAACAATTATTGGAACGCAGAATTTAGCCGAAATGCCGATTTTTCCGACCTTTCCAATGTTCACTTAGGATCTGATACAACGGCAGACGGCCAGCATGAAATACAGGTCAGCGCCGATCTGAACGCTTATTGCATCAATTACGCTGTGGATAACGAGATTGTCCGCAGCACCTCATGCGATGATCTGGAAGAACTTAACGAGCTTCTGGCAAACCTTTATTTTGACTCGCTGATTGGTCGTGCAGCAGATTACTATTATGCGCGACACCCTGAGAACAATGATCTCCGGCACGCAAAGGTGAATATCAACAATTACTGGAAAAAGGAATTTGGCAATGATAAAAATGCCGATTTTTCTGATCTTTCCAATGTTAGCTTGGCGTCCAGCATAACAGCAGACGGTCAGCACGAAATACAGGTTAGCGCCGATCTGAACGACTATCGCATCAATTACGCTGTGGATAACGAGATTGTCCGCAGTATCCAATGCGATAGTCTGGAGGAACTGAATGGGCATTTGGAGAACCTTTATTTCAGCTCGCTGATTAGGGACGCAGAGTATGCCTATTACCAGCTGTATCCGAACGAGCGAACGGTTGATACGATTGATATGGACTGTCCGACAGAGCGCGCTAAACTGGCTGCATCTGCTCAGAATAATGATGTGTTCCAAGAGAACACATTGGCTGAAGCGGTTGAAAGTACCGAAACCCATACTGTCGAGGACAGTGATCTCAAAACCGCAAAGCAGCTGATCAACGATTACTGTATCGAGGAATTTGATACAATGGCTGACTTCTCCGACCTTTCTGATGTTGGTCTGGCATACAGCACAACGGAGGACGATGAGCATGAAATACAGGTCAGCGCCGATCTGAACACTTATTGCATCAATTACGCCGTAGATGGTGAAACGGTTCACAGCGTTCCATTTAATAGTCTGCATGAACTCAACGATCATTTTGCAAACCTCTATTTCGACGCGATGATCTCCGATGCAGAATACTACTATTACGAGCTGCACCCGAATGAGACAACGGAGAATGTGTTCCAGTCGAACACATCAGCCGACAACTCTATCATGGTGCGCTGTGAATGGAGTGAAAGCAGTGCGTTTGAGGACGGCAAGGTTTATCCCCTTGCTGAGTTTGACCGCTTAATGAAAAAAGCGGACGAGGATTTTGTTTCCGGTCGGGAAAACATCGAGCAAAAGTATGGTTCATTGGAAAATGCTTTCGATGCCGGATATGAAGAAGCATACCAGTATGCCGGTTACAATAAAACCAAGTTTACGCTTTTGCTGCCGGATGGCAGAACATTCACCGAGCGTCAGGATATTGGTGACGGTGACGGCGGCCTGCTGGATTTCCTTAGTCAGTATCCGGCTTATAATGATATTATGCCTATGCTGCGTGAAGCAGCAGGAAGTACGCCGGAATCGGAGAATGTGTTCCAGTCGAACACGCAGGATACGCCCACCTCCGAAACCGCCGATGTGTTCCAGTCGAACACGCCTGCGTATCAGGTTGGTGATACCGTTTATCTGGATAACAAGCCATTTGAAATCACGGATATTCGTGATTTTCATGTCGAGCTGCGTGATCCATCGCTGCTTTATCCGGTTTCCCGTCTTGAAAACCGCGACAACTTCACACAGCTGCTTGCGCAGGACGAACGCAATTCCGCTTTTATTCCCGCCGAGCCGAAGCAGGAACAGACTGCTGCTGTCCAGACAAACAACTTCCGCATTACGAATGATGACCTCGGCACCGGAACGCTTGGAGAAAAATTTGACCGAAACCTTGCGGCTGTCCGCCTGCTGAAAAGTCTGGAAGCCGCAGATCGTCCTGCGACTGCCGAGGAACAGCAGGTGCTCTCTCAGTATGTCGGCTGGGGCGGCATGGCAAGCGCGTTCAGTCCCAATAACCGCCGCTATGAGGAGCTGAAGAACCTGCTGACTGCGGACGAATACAAGGCCGCACGCGCGTCGGTTCTGAACGCGCACTACACCTCTCCGGTCATTATCAAGGCAATGTATGCTGCGCTCGGCCAGATGGGTTTTGAGGGTGGCAAGGTGCTGGAGCCGTCCATGGGTGTCGGCAACTTCTTCGGTATGCTGCCGGAGAGCCTGGTAAGCAGTCAGCTCACCGGCGTAGAGTTGGACAGCATCAGCGGACGGATTGCCCGCAAGCTGTACCCAAACGCCGATATTAAGATTACCGGCTACGAGAATACCAAGTTTGCAGACAACTCGTTCGATGTTGCCATCGGCAATGTGCCGTTTGGCGATTACAGCCTGCATGACCGTCGCTACGATAAAGACCATCTGCTCATTCATGACTATTTCTTTGTTAAGACGCTGGACAAGGTTCGACCAGGCGGCGTTGTGGCGTTTGTCACCTCCAAGGGCACACTCGATAAGGCTAATCCTGCCGCGCGCCGTTTAATGGCAGAGCGTGCCGACCTGCTCGGTGCAATTCGTCTGCCCAATACGGCATTCAAGGCAAATGCCGGAGCCAGCGTTACCACCGACATTCTGTTCCTGCAAAAGCGTGACACGCCGCCGGAGCAGCTGCCCGCATGGACGGAAACCGGCAAAAATGCAGACGGCATGGAGCTGAACAATTACTTCTTGCAGCACCCGGAAATGATTTTGGGTACGATGCAGGAAGTCACCACGCAATTCGGCAAGGATACCGCTTGTGTTCCCGATCCGAATGTCGAACTGGAAGATTTACTGTCCGCAGCAGTTCTTCATCTCGGTCACGAGAATGTGTTCCAGTCGAACACGCAAGAACCGCCTGCACCAGAAACCGCTGATGTGTTCCAATCGAACACGCAGAATACGCCCGCACCGACAACCAACGATGTGTTCCAATCGAACACGCCGATTGATGAGCTTCGTCCGTTCTCCTATGCTGTGCAGGACGGCAAACTAATGTTCAAAGAAGCAGACGGCAATCTTGTACCGTCCGAAATGAACGCTACGGCTGTTAAACGTGCTATCAGCATGATCGGTATTCGAGATGCTGCGCGCAATCTGATCGAAGCCCAGCGTGACGGATGTGACGATGAGCAGCTTCATGCTTTGCAGGCAGACCTCACGCAGAACTACGATACATTCGTAAAGGAGTTCGGCAATATCCACACGCGCGGCAATAAACTGGCTTTTCGAAAAGATGCTGGGTATCCGCTGCTGCTTGCGCTGGAAAAACTGGACGATGAGCAGAATGTAATCGGCAAGACCGCCATTTTCAGCAAGCGCACAATCAGTCCGCATATGGTTGCAACGCACGCCGATACACCAGAGGACGCGCTCGGACTGTCGCTGGCAGAACGCGGCAAAATCGACTTTGCATATATGTCCGCACTGCTTGACGGTATGCCGCAGGGGCAGATTACCGCTGCACTACGTCAGCAGATTTTCCTCGACCCACAAACACAGGAATGGCAGCCTGCGGACGAGTATCTTTCGGGCAATGTACGCGCCAAACTTGATATTGCACGCGCTGCCGCACAGAGTGACCCGAATTTCGCTGTGAATGTGCAAATGCTGGAGCGCGTGCAGCCGGAGCCGCTGACCGCTGCGGACATCAATGTAAAGCTCGGCACAACATGGATACCGCCGGAGGACATCAATCGCTTTATTCGCGATGTGCTGCACCCGCCATTTTATACTCTGAATAAGATTAAGACCTCGTATTCCGATGCCGCAAAGCTCTGGTATATATCCAATAAGAGTGTAGATAAAGACCCTCACTCACTGGCATATACGAAATACGGCACTTCCCGCGTGAATGCTTACGAACTTCTGGAACTGTCACTCAATCTGCGCGATGTGCAGGTCAGTGATGTAAAAATCATAGACGGCAAGGAAAAGCGTGTTCCGAATACCAAGGAAACCATTAAGGCAAGAAACGCACAGGACGCACTTCGTCAGGCTTTCAAGGACTGGGTATTTGATGATCCTGCGCGCCGCGAACGACTTGTGGGTTATTACAACGAACATTTTAATACCACCCGTCCGCGCGAATTTGACGGCAGTCACCTTACTTTGCCCGGTATCAATCCAAGTATTCAGCTATATTCTCACCAGAAAGATGCAGTTGCTCGTATTCTTTATGGCGGCAATGCGCTGCTTGCGCACTGTGTCGGTGCTGGCAAAACATGGACGATGGCTGCGGCAGCAATGGAACTGCGGCGGCTCGGACTTTCTCACAAGCCGATGTTCGTCGTGCCGAACTCGCTGACCGAGCAGTGGGGCACAGAATTTCAGCAGCTCTATCCCGGTGCAAATATTCTGGTTGCCACAGAAGCGGACTTCACTAAGGAGAACCGCAAGGCGTTCTGTGCACGCATTGCGACCGGCGATTACGATGCGGTCATTATCGGCCATACACAGTTTGAAAAAATACCGCTATCGCCGGAAAACGAGCGCAGGCACATCGAGCGGCAGCTTGATACACTGGAACTCAGTCTGACCGATGCAAAGCGGAACAAGGACTTAAACTTCACTGTAAAGCGGCTGGAATCCTCGAAAAAGAAGCTGGAAACCCGTCTGGAAAAGCTGATGGATGCAAAGGAAAAAGACGATGTTGTCACCTTTGAAGAACTCGGTGTTGACCGGCTGTTTGTCGATGAAGCGGACGAATTTAAGAACCTCGCTTTGTTTACAAAAATGCGCAATGTCGGCGGTATCAACACAAGCGCAGCGCAGAAAAGTGAAGATATGCTCGCCAAATGCGAATATCTGAATGAGAAAACCGATTATCATGGTGTATGTTTTGCAACCGGCACGCCGGTTTCCAATTCCATGACCGAGCTGTACACGATGATGCGCTATCTTCAGAACGATACGCTGGAAAGTGTCAATATGACCGACTTTGACAGTTGGGCATCTAACTTTGGCGAAACGGTGACGGCGATGGAACTGGCACCGGAGGGAACCGGCTACCGCACGAAAACGCGCTTTGCAAAGTTCTGCAATCTGCCGGAACTGATTAACCTTTGGCGGCAGGCGGCAGATATTCAGACCGCCGATATGCTTGATCTCCAGCGCCCGGAAGTGGAATACCACAACGTAAAGGCACAGCCGACAGCGGCACAGCAAGCCATGGTGCAGGAACTCGGCAAACGCGCTGA
>QEKJ01000030.1 GCA_003096535.1 Agathobaculum butyriciproducens
GAAGTCTGGGCCGATTAAACAGCAGGACAGTCTAAAAAGCAGGGAACACGGAAACCGGCAGGTCTCACCGCCGGTGTTTGGATAAGAAAAACATTTGCACAGATAAAATCCCACTTGATGTCAGGTACGGTATCAAGTGGGATTGTCTGTTTTCTGTTTCTGTTCGTTCTAACGGGAATGCCAGTGAATGGTTCTGATAATAGCGGATTTTCTGCAAAACACAGCGCTCAGCGCACCGAAAAATGTATGGGTCTAAATTCACATCTTCGGGGTGTTAGGCTTGAGCCCAGTCTGCCGCATGGCTTCCACGGCGGTGATTTCCCCTGCCCGCCAGCGCGCAACCACTCGCTCGAATTTGTCCGGCAAGGGCCGCGGCTTGCGGCCGGTGTACTTGCCCTGCTCTTTAGCGATAGCAATTCCCTCGTGCTGGCGCCGCAAGATGTACTCGCGTTCAAGCTCCGCGACTGCCGCGAATACGGTCAGCATAAATTTGCCGGTCGGTGTGGTCGTGTCGATAGCTTTTTTGCGGCTGACAAATTCTACTTGTTTCTCGGTCAACCGTTCCAAAAGGTCAAGCAAGTCGCGCGTGTTCCTCGCAAAGCGGCTGATTGACTCGACGATAACCGTGTCGCCACGCCGGACATATTCCATCATCCGAGTGAGCTCCGGGCGGTCGGCGCCGTTGTCCTTGACACACATGGAAGCTGTTGCCAGACCCTTGCCGACGTTGGTTACCGTTGCGGATACCGTAACCGTGCCGTTGGACTGAATGGAGTCCGGCGTGATGGAAATATCGCTGTATGCCAGCTTGGTGCCGTCCTTGGACAGGGTAATCTCACCCTCGCTGCCCAGACCCATGTTCTTATAGGTCAGCAGGCCGTCCTTCACGGTAACCTCCAGCATATCGCCCTTGCCGTTTGCCAGCAGGTTGGGATAGTTGTCATCCATGCGCTGATCCGGCTTGCCGGTGTCGATCTTGCCGTCACCGATACGGGCGTCGCCCTGCGTTACATACAGGGTATCCGTGCCGCGGGCCGGGTTTGCGGAAGCGTAGCGGGCGTACAGATGCGTATGACCGCTGAACATGACATTTACATTGCCGCTCTCTACGATGGAGGGGATGTACTTGCGGGTCAGGTCATCATCAAACGGATGATGCATGGTGACAATGCGGAAATCCGCCTTTGCTGGGCTTTTTCGTATAGGTGCGGATGATTGAACAGTTACTTTTGTATCCTGAAAAGCACGCTCTCTAATATTGGTTACCTCAGCTTTAATTACAATGCTCTGGATATTTGATTTATTACTATTCCAAGGCTGCTTTCCATAGGCATAGTTAGGCATTACACCTTTTGTATAGCCATCTTCCGGGATATCGGCTGCCGAAATCGTTAGTGTTCCATCTGTAATGTTCCATGAAATACCACCGCTAACCGAAGTATCCGCCGCAAACGCCACAGTCGGCGCCATTGTCAACAGTATACACAATGATACTATTGCCGAAAACAATCGTTTTTTCATATCTTTGGGGGAACAGCACAAAAGGGCAGAGTTTTACCTACTCTGCTCTGCCGTCAGTGTATTGCACCGCAAATCGGTCTGTCAAGTTCTTTTTCACGGTGTACACCTCCTTCTGCCCAATAAAGCGCAGAAGAGGTTAACAGCGTCTTCGCTGATGCTTGCAACCAGCTATCATTGCGGCTTTTGCCGCTTTAGAACCTTCTGGCTTTGCGTCCCCGTCTTTCGACGGGTTTGTCTATTTCTCAGGCACCGTGTCTGTACCTGATTTTTAATTATTATACCATAATATGTATAGGTGTGCAACGGGACAGCTATACAATTCGTGTCATAAAAACGACATTTCGTGCAGCGATCTGATGAATATCACCGTTTAATCCGGTGCGCGCAGGACTGCGAGTGTGCTTTTTATTTCCACTGGGTGCGGTACTGATGCGGGGTAATGCCGGTGCTCTTACGGAAGGCCATAATGAAGTGCGAAGCACTGGAAAAGCCACAGTTATCCGCGATGGTCTCAATACTCTGCGAGGTGGTGAGCAGCTGCTGCTTTGCGGCGCTCAGACGCACGGTCTGCAAAAACTGATGCGGTGTAACGGACTGGTATTCCTTAAACTTACGCATATAGTAGCAGGTGCTGAGCGCAGCGCGCTGCGACAGGTGCTCGATGGAAAGCGACTTATCCGCGTAATTGTACGTCATATAGTCGGCCGAGTCCTGAATGGCGATCTCGAGATCGCTTTTTTTCTTTTCTCCGAGCACGAGCACGAGCAGAACGAGCAGCTTGTTGATCGTCAGGGAAATAATATGCGGATTGGGCTGGTTCTGGTGCACCGAGACCATGATGCGGCGGACACATTCCTCAATCTCGGCATTGCTTCCGGTGGGCAGGATGAACCCGTGCGTATTAAGGATAAGATGTGTATAGGCGGTGCTGCCGCTGCCTTCAAAGTGGAACCAGCGCATGCGGATCGGTGTAAGGGCGTGATAGCTGTGCGGCTCTCTGCAGTCAAGCAGGATCAGGCTGCCGGGACCGGCGGTGCGTGTTTCACCGCGGTAGGTGACCGACAGTTCGCCTTCATCTACAATAAGCATCTGGCAGATATCCAGATAATTGCGCTGCATACCGTATGTTTCGTCGCAATGGTAGCTGCCTGCGTGCGGAACATGGTACAGGTTCGTCGCGGTAAAGGCATCTGCATCGTGGTAATAGCGCACAGAATCTGCCAGAATACCCATATCATTAAGCATAATTGGTGTCAACTCCTTTTTTGTACCATATCATGGCATGGAAATGCTGTCATTCGCTTTTCTTATACAATTATATCAAAAAATGATACTAATAAAAAGTATAATATTTTGATATTTTATTATTATCCTGTGTAGTGATGAATGCGAGAGTTTGATATATGATAGGTACAACAAAAGAGAAACGAACAAAAACACGCAAAATAGTTTCTTTTGAGTTAAAAAGACAAAGAGAAAAGAAAAAACAAGAATAGGGAATTCTATAATATAATAGAATTTTCTTATTCGAAAGAGGGGTTGAAACATTTGATTATCATTTTGACATTCATCGCCTTCACCGGTCTTGTAGCCTTGATCTCATGGTACAAGACCAAGGAGGAGAACCTGTCCACCAAGGAAGGCTACTTCCTTGCAGGACGCGGACTGACCGGTCTGGTCATCGCCGGTTCACTGGAAATGACCAACCTGTCCACCGAACAGCTGGTCGGACAGGCCGGACAAAGCTACTCGACCAACATGGGCGCCATGAGCTGGTCGGTAAACGCAAGCATCGCGCTGTTGGCGCTGGCACTGATCTTCCTGCCGAAGTATCTGAAAGCCGGTATCACCACCATTCCGGAATTCCTGGAGGTTCGATTTGACCGCACCACCAAGCAGATCATCTCGTTCCTGTTCCTGCTCGGCTACATGCTTACTTACCTGCCGACCGTACTGTACTCCGGTGCGCTGGCCTTCAACCAGATTTTCCATCTGGATCAGCTGTTCGGCATCACCACTTATCAGAGCATTGCAATCCTGTGTGTTGCAATCGGCGTTATCGGTTCCATCTACGCAATCTTCGGCGGCCTGAAGGCAGTTGCGGTATCCGACACCGTAAACGGCGTGGGTCTGCTGATCGGCGGTCTGCTGATCCCGATCCTGTCCATCTGCATCCTCGGCAACGGCAGCTTCCTTGCCGGCATTCAGGACTTCATCACCAATGTTCCGGCGGAAAAGTTCAACGCGGTCAATCCGGCGAACGCTCTGCCTCCGATGATTCCGTGGCCGGTTCTGTTCCTCGGCATGCTGTTCAACAACCTGTTCTACTGGTGCACCAACCAGTCCATCATCCAGCGCACGCTGGCTGCCAAGAATCTGGCACAGGCACAGAGAGGTGCTGTATTCACCGCATTCCTCAAGCTGCTGGATCCGTTCTTCATCACCATCTGCGGTCTGCTGGCTTACCGCTTCTTCGGAGACGGCCTGGCAAACAGCGACCTGGCATATCCGTCTCTGATCACCACAGTTGTTCCGAACTGGCTGCTCGGTATCATCGCAGCGGTTCTGTTCGGTGCGATCCTGTCGTCCTTTAACTCGGCACTGAACAGCTGTGTAACGCTTTACACGCTGGACTTCCACCGTCCGCTGTTCAACCAGACCGCAAGCGACTCTCATCTGGTAAGCGTAGGCAAGCGCGTTGGTACCGGTCTTGCGATCGTATCCATCTGCGTGGCGCCGTTCGTCAGCAATGCACCGTCCGGTCTGTATGACTTCCTGCAGGAGTGCTTCGGCTTCTACTCCATGCCGATCCTCGCGATCGTGCTGGTAGGCTTCTACACCAAGCGCGTTCCGGCCTGCGCACCGAAGATCACGCTGGTCGTACACGTTATCCTGTACTCGATCTCCAAGTTCCTGCCGCTGAATGTGCATTACCTGTATGTTCTTTCGGTACTGTTCCCGGTAGACCTGGCACTGATGCTGCTCATCGGCAAGCTCAAGCCCCGTGCTACCGACTTCATCCTCGAGGATTCCAAGGCTGTTGACCTGACCCCGTGGAAGTATGTAAAACCCGCCGCGCTGACCTGCTTCATCCTGATGCTTTGCGTCTACGCGCTGTTCTCTCCGATCGGTCTGGCTCGATAATGAGCCGGACCCCGGAAACCATTCATCTATTCACATTGTAAGAAACGCACAAGGCGTTTTCGATAAAATCCAACAAAGGTATTGAGATTTTTTGAGGAGGAAAAACTTATGAGCAAGGAAATTAAAATCGGTCTGATCGGCGCTGGCTGGATGGGCAAGGCCCACACCACCGCATTCCACAACGCACGCATGATCTTCGGCGATGATATGCCGGTATTCGAGCTGGTAAGCGACGTCAGCGAGGATGCAGTAGCAAAGTTCGCGAAGAACATGGGCTACAACCGCTACACCACCAACTGGATGGACGTTGTTACCGATCCCGAAATCGACCTGGTTGACGTTGCAACCCCGAACTGCATGCACTACGAGATGGCAAAGGCTGCTCTGGAGCACGGCAAACATGTTTTCTGCGAGAAGCCGCTGTCTCTGTCTGCTGAGCAGTCCCGCGAGCTGGCTGATCTGGCTAAGGAAAAGGGCGTAGTCAACTACTGCGGTTTCTCCAACATCATGAACCCGGCAAACCAGTACGTTGCAGAGCTGGTTAAGTCCGGCAAGCTGGGCAAGATCATGCGCGTACACGCTACCTACGATCAGGACATGCTGCTTGACCCGTCCATTCCGATCGCATGGCGCCACATCAACAAGCTGGCTGGTTCCGGCGCACTCGGCGACCTGTGCAGCCACCTGCTGAGCGTTTCCCAGATGATCATGGGCGACATGAGCGAGGTTCTGGGCGTACAGTCCATCGTTATTCCGGAGCGTCCGGTCAAGGCAGGCAGCACCGAGATGGGCAAGGTCGAGAACGACGACCTCATCACTTTCTTGGTTAAGTATGAAAATGGTGCCATCGGTGACTTCTCGTCCTCCCGTGTGGCAACCGGCCGCAAGAACTACTTCTACTACGAGATTCAGGGCACCGAGGGCTCGGTAGTATACGATCTGGAGCGCATGTGCGAGGTTCAGGTTTACTTCAAGGCTGACGCTGACAAGGACAACGGCCGTGACTGCGGCTTCCGCACCGTACTGCTCAACCCGCAGCACAAGGGCTTCAAGTACTTCCAGCCGGCAGGCGGCATCGCAATCGCATTCGACGACATGAAGACGCTGCAGGCTCACGCACTCATGCAGGCTATGCACGGCGGCGAGTACATCTGCAACTTCGAGATGGGCGCTAAGGTTGACGGCATTATCAACGCAGTGCTCAAGTCCGTTAAGTCCGGCACCTGGGAAAAGTGCTGAGGGAGGTAGCAAATCATGTTTAACAATGTAAAACTCGGCATCGCGCCGATCGGCTGGACCAATGACGACATGCCGCAGCTTGGCGGTGAGCTGACCTTCGAGCAGATGGTTTCCGAAGCGGCTCTGGCAGGCTTTCAGGGCACCGAGGTCGGCGGCAAGTTCCCGACCGACCCGGCAGTGCTCAACAAGGCACTCGACCTGCGCGGCATCAAGATTGCATCCCAGTGGTTCTCGAGCTTCCTGTGCTCGACCCCCTACGAGGAGAACGAAAAGGCATTTATCGAGCAGCTGGACTTCCTCGAGGCTGTCGGTGCAAGCCGCATCAACGTATGCGAGCTGACCCGCTGCCTGTTCGCAGAGGAGTGCTCGATGTTCGGCAACAACAAGCCGGTTGCCACCGACGAAGAATGGGACAAGCTGTGCGACGGCCTGAACAAGCTGGGCAAGATCGCTGCTGACCGCGGCTTCAAGCTGTGCTTTCATCACCATATGGCAACCGTGGTTCAGACCTTCGAGGAAACCAAGCGCCTGATGGACAACACCGACCCGCGTTACGTTTACCTCTGCTTTGATACCGGTCACTTCACCTTCTCCAAGGAAGATGCCGTCAAGGCAGCCAGGGAGTTCGGCCCGCGTATCGGCCACGTTCACCTCAAGGACATCCGTCCCGACATGATGGAAAAGGCTTACGCCGAGGGCTTCAAGTTCCGCAAGGCGGTTCTGGAAGGCTGCTTCACCATTCCGGGTGACGGCTGCGTAGACTATCCGGGCGTATTCAAGGCGCTGCATGACGCACATTACGAGGGCTGGTTCATCGTTGAAGCCGAGCAGGACCCGGCAAAGGCAAATCCGCTCGAGTATGCCAAGATGGCACGCGAGTATATCAAGAAAACCGCAGGTATCTGATAAGGAGGATTACAAATGGAGAAGATTCGTTTCGGTATCGTTGGCATCGGTATGATGGGCAGAATGCACGCCACCAGCCTGCAGCGTAATCCTCACGCAGAGGTTGTAGCGGTTTGCGCCCGCACCGAGAGCAAGGTCAAGGCGTTTCAGGAGGAATTCAGCGTACCGTATGGCTACACCAATGTAGACGAGCTGGTAAACAATCCCGAGGTTGACGCAATCGTTGTTGCAACCGGCGCAGATGCTCACAAGGCACCGTGTCTGGCAGCCTGCAAGGCCAAGAAGCATATCTTCTGCGAAAAGCCGCTGGCCAAGACCCTTGAGGACTGTGAGGAGATCGAGAAGGCCGTAGCCGAGAACGGCAGCAAGTGCTTTACGGTCGGCTTCATGCGCCGCTTCGATCCGTCCTACGCAGAGGCGAAGGAGAAGATCCGCGCCGGCGCGATCGGCAAGCCGATCCTGTTCAAAGGCGTATCGCTCGACCCGTCCAGCGTGCTCGAGGCACATCTGGAAGGCGTCAAGAAGGGCATTTACGTTCCGTGGTTTATCGAGATGGGCAGCCACGACACCGACCTTGCACGTTGGTTCCTCGAGGGCGATCCGGTCGATTCCTTTGCAACCGGCGATGCTTATGTCTGCACCGGTCTGGCAGATTACAACGACTACGACAACGGTTTCTCGCTGACCAAGTTCGATAACAACACCACCGCTTACATTCAGGTGGGCCGCACCGCAACCTGCAGCCACGTTGAGAGCGAAATCGTCGGCACCAAGGGCACGCTGCGTGTCAACTCGGTACCGCGCAAGAATTACCTCTCGCAGTTCACCGAGAACGGCTTTGTAGAGGAGTGCCAGGAGAGCTTCCTTGCTCGCTGGGGCGAGGCGTTCCAGGCGGAGATCGACGACTTCGTTGACTGTGTACGCACCGGCCGCAAGCCGGAGACCACCGCACACGACGGCACGATGAGCCTGAAGTTCTGTCTGCAGCTGCATCAGGCATATCTGGACGGTAAGAAGAAGTAAATTACAACCGCTTTTTATGGCAATACCGCATAATTGGACAAGAGCGATTTGCGAGTAAATTTTGCGCACTGATAAGGCGCGGTTTTGCAGCAATACTGACGTATTGCAAGAAATCGCAACGCAATCAGGGGACAAAATTTCCGCAAAGCGCCGCAGCTTTAAGTGTGCGGTGTTGCCTTAGATAAAGGAAAAAAGGAGATTCACATCATGAGCAAGAAGGAACTCGCTATTGGCGTACTGGGCGCAGGCGGCAACATTGGCCACACCCATTCTCAGAACATTGCAACCTATGTAGACGGCGCTCGTCTGGCTGCTGTTTACGATCTGAACACCGAGCGTGCTGAGGAGGTCGCTAAGACCTACGGCGCAAAGGTAATGGCAAGCGCAGAGGAGCTGATCGCTTCTCCCGAGATCGACGCAGTTGTTATCGCATCCTGGGACGGCACGCATGCTGATCTGGCAGTAAAGTGCATCGAAGCCGGCAAGCCGGTATTCTGCGAGAAGCCGCTGGCTACCACCCTTGAGGACGCGAAGAAGGTCGTAGAGGCTGAGAAGGCTTCCGGCAAGCGTCTGCTGCAGATCGGCTTCATGCGCCGCTTTGACCCGGACTACATCAAGATGAAGAAGATCCTCGACTCCGGCGAGCTGGGTGCTCCGCTGATGGCGCACTGCATCAGCCGTACCCGCAGCCATCCGAAGAACCACACCACCGAGCAGCACATCACCAACATTGCCATCCACGAGATCGACATCTGCCGCTGGCTGCTGGGTGAGAACCTGAACGAAGTCGCTGTTCGTTTCCCGCGTGCTACCTGCTTCGCAGAAGGCACCTGCCAGGACCCGCAGCTGGTACTTATGCAGTCCGACTCCGGCGTACTGATCGACGTTGAGGTTTCCGGCAACAGCTACTATGGCTACGAGATCCTGTGCGAACTGGTCTGCGAGAAGGGCACCATCCGCCTGCCGGTAGCGGCAGAGCCGATCGTCCGCTCCTACCTGCAGTGCGGCCAGGCCATCCCGGAGGACTGGACCAACCGTTTCGTAGTTGCTTATCAGGAAGAGCTGCAGCACTGGGTAGATTACCTGCAGGGCAAGACCGACGTTCCGGGCCCGGGTGCTGAGGACGGCTACGAGGCCTGCAAGATCTCCGACGCACTGATCAAGGCACAGACCACCGGTCAGTGGGAAAAGGTAGAGGCATAATCCCCCCCCCCGCGAATGGTATACAGCAGGGGCGGGAATAGGTGTGAAACCGCTCCTGTTGATATAAAGAAGGTCATATTACCCGGTAATATGATTCCAATAGACAACTTGTCTAACAGGAGGAAAGAAAGATGAAGAGAAGCAACCTTTTTAAGCGTTCCGCAGCGATGCTGTTGGCAGGACTGATGGCAGTTTCCATGAGTGCATGCGGCGGCAGCAGCGCATCCGGCAATGACTCCGGCGATTCCCAGGCAAGCAGCAGCGGCGACACCCATAAGCTGAGCGTAGTGCTCAAGACCACCTCTTCCGAATACTGGAGTTATGTTATCGCAGGCGTCGAGCAGGCGGAAAAGGATCTCGGCAACGTAGAAGTTGATGTACGCGGTGCAAACAGCGATACCGACTTCGACGGTCAGCTGAACATGGTAGAGACCATTGTAAACGCAGATATGTGCGAAGCGATTGCAATCGCACCGCTGCAGGCAGACCAGATCGCAAATGCACTGACCGGTGCAAAGATTCCGGTTCTGGCGATTGACACCAATTTTGATCAGGCGGAAACCTTTATCGGCACGGCGCACGAGGACGCTGCATATCAGGGCGGCAAGTATGTAGCCGAGAAGATCGGTAAGGGCGGAAAGGTTGTTATTCTGGCGAATATCCAGGGCGAGTCCACCTCTGAGGCTCGTGTAGCTGGTTACAAGAAGGCACTTGAAGAAGGCGGCTGCGAGATTATCTCCACGCAGTACACCGACGGCGTAGGCGACAAGGCTGTTACCGTAACCGATGGTGTTCTCCAGTCCTTCACGGACATCGATGCGATCGTATGCTGCGCAGACGATGTTGCGCTCGGCGCATCCCGTGCCATCAAGCAGGCAGGCCGTGACGGCGACGGCATCATCGTATGCGGCTTCGACGGCATCTCCTCCGGCGTACAGGCAGTTGTTGACGGCGAAATCTCCTGCACCGTTGCACAGGACCCGTACAACATGGGCTACCAGTGTGTTAAGAGCCTGCTCGACGTTGTAGAAGGCGAAAAGCTGGATGACTTCATCGATACCGGCTGTAAGGTCATTACTCCGGACAATGCTCAGGAGTATCTGGACAAGCTGAAGAGCCTGGTATAAGCATTATTTTCTGATCCCTCGCTCTCACTCTCGCGCTTGGGAAAACGCTCCAATGTTCTTCCCATTCTTCATGTCATTTAAGACATACTCTCTAATATTTTTATTCTCTCTCTTTTAACTAACCCATAAGTTTTCTTCTCATATTGCTGGAAAAGCCGCTTGTGCGGCTTTTCCTATACCCCGATTCGGTTTGGCGAAAGGATATTTGACCAATGTATCAGATTTTGAAAAAGCAAACGCTGAACGCAAACACCAAGCTGATGGTGATCGAGGCACCGCACGTTGCCCGCAAGGCAGAGCCGGGTCAG
>QEKJ01000031.1 GCA_003096535.1 Agathobaculum butyriciproducens
TGATACAGCAGCAGGCAAAAGACGATGCACAGCCGCAACAGTCCGATATAATCCCTCTGTGGGAGGAAATCTGGCTTAAACAAAAAGAAGAAATCAAAAAGCGCCGCAAAGCTGAGGAAGCGAAACAATCTGAACAATCCGTCAGCGAACCAGTAAAGGCATAATCAGCCGTAACTCCAACATTCGGAGCTACGGCTATTGCCCTTGCTTTTTTCTTTTCTTAATCTGGATTTCCGGCTTTCTTACAAGCTGTTTCTTGCATCTCCGGTCGTTTTTCGACCGGATTTTTTAATTTTACCTACCATATACCTTTTTTCATGGGGCGGGTATAAAACAGGCACCTTGCAAATTAGGCGTACTGCACAAATGGTATTATGCAAAATGGTACAAAATAATTAAACATCTTCCATTTAGACTCTCATAATAATACTTCTTATATCATACTCAGTTTGGGTGAGAAAAAGCGAAGAAAAAGTAATTTGTGCGTTTTGTGCGCTCCATCTGTGCTACAATATAAACTGGGCGAAAGCCTAAGAAAACTTTATAGCAGGAAGCTACTTTTAAGAGCATCGGTTTTTTCCGACGCTCTTTTTTTGTACCCAAAATCCCTTGCCGCTGTGTAGGAGGTATCGAATTTACATATGTTAAGCAAAGAGGAATGGAACGCCAACAAAGATAGCACCAGCATTATTTATTGCTTTGAAGATGGCACGACCAAGGAAATCACAATGGCAGAATATCTGCGCGCCCACCCGGAGCATAGCGCCGAAGATTTTCGTATTATCAAAGAGCTTTCGGATGAACTGTTACACACTTTCTATCTATCGGATAAACGCGCAGAAAATTATCTTTCTGATCGTACATTTGAAACAGCTACGAAGCATATCGCATCCTCGGAACTGGGGCCGTTGGAAAGCCTGCTGCGAAAAGAACAGCTTCGCTTTGCTTTTCGTGTAGCTGCGCGCCTGCTGCACAGCGGCAAGCTGACAGCTGTACAGCGCCGCTGCTTTATTGCATATTTCATCAAGGGTAAAACCGTAGCCGAAATTGCGCATGACGAAAAAACCTACCGCATGACAATCTGGCGGCATATTCGCCGCTTAGAAGCCGCCCTGCGCGACGCCGTTTGATATGTGTTCCATTGGAACACTTTTTTTATTTTCTGAAATGAGGAGTGAACACTATGCCAAAATTCACACCGCAGCAGCTTGATGAGCTTTATCACCAGACGCTTGCGGAATTTGCTGCATCCCCGGAGAAATGGACGAGCTTTCTCGACACAGCAGCACGACTGTACAAGTATGATTTCAAATCACAGGTATTGATCTGGTCACAGCGACCGGATGCAACGGCCTGTGCCGAGCTGCCGCTGTGGAACGAACGCCTGCACCGCCGCGTCAATCGCGGCTCAAACGGTATCGGTATCGTTGATAACAGCAGCGGTCAGCCGCGCATCAAGTATCTGTTCGATATTTCGGATACTTCACCGCGCGACCCGTCCGTCGCACCGCCGTATATCTGGCAGATGCGGAACGATGCATACGATACAGTTCTGGACGGTATCTCTGCCGCATTGGGCGAGAATATGCAGACCGATTTTGATTTCCCTATTAACCTGTATCTGTCCGCCCAGTGCCTTGCTGATAAGAAAGCCAGCGAGTACACCGATAACACCGATTTAATCCGCATCGCAGTAAAGTCCACTGCTTATAGCGTCTTGCAGCGCTGTGGCTTTGAACCGTCGCAGTACATCTCGGATATTCCCACCGGAAACCTCTCTCCTAACGAGCTTGCGCTTGTCGGACAGATTACGCAGGAAGCGTCTGAAACGGCATTACGCTCGATTGAGCAGTCGATGAAGAACTTGGACGGTTGTAAACTTTTTCGATTTACAACGCGAAAGCGTATTGCAGAACAGCCTTCTATGTTGTATAATAAAGGTACTGAAAGAGTATCTGAACCGACAAAGGAAGGAGCTGTTATAGATGGCAAAACTGTCGAAGAAAGTGTATTACCACGAGGGGCCGGACGGCAAGATGCACCCCGATCTGGTAAAGCCGGAGTACGGCGAATGGGGAGCAGCGCGTCTGAGGTACATGAAGCAGTACCTGCCGGAGGAACTGATGGAATTGCTTCGGAATTGCGAGCTGAACCACTATCTGAACAAGCTGGATCGCCGCGCGATGGACAAATTCGAGTCGCTGGTAGCACAGAAAGCGAAGCATCATGGCGTGACAGAGGAACTGAAAGAACGCGACCCGATGCAGTGGATCGGTCTGATGGGCAACATTCAGCACGAAGTGACGCAGATCATCGAGGAAACCTTCATTTATTAAACAGCCAAACAGCAGCAGAGCCGGAAAAGCCTGCTGCTGTTGCTTTTGAGCAGATGTCGCTGACGGACGATGGCGGCAATGTGTTCGAGCCGAACACACAGCCTGCCGCACCTGCTTCTGATGTGTTCGATTGGAACACGCCTGATGTGTCAGACGATGTAATCAATCGTATGCTGACCGCGGGCGGCAACAGCACCCATAGCCGCGAGCGTATCGCGGCTTTTTTCATGCAGCCAAATGTCCAACCTGCGGACGCTGCTACATTCCTGCGGCGAGAATACCGCATAGGCGGTGCGGGCGTGCGCGTCCATAACATTGACCATTCCCTCTGGTTTGACGGCAACGGTCTGCGTATTGCACGCGGTCACGATACCCGCACGCCGCGCGCTGCTGTACTGACTTATGAAGATGCAGCTAATCGTATCTCCACGCTGCTGAAAAACGGCCGGTATGCGACAGCGACTGAACTTACAGATGCCAAGCCGAACGAATATCGTGAACTTGCATCGGAAATCTGGCACACCTATCACGATATGAGCGAAGAAGCGCGGGAGCAAGGCTTTTTTGCGCAGACAAAGGAATTTGCTAACGATGTTTTCCCTCCGGCTGTTGAGAAGCTGACCGCAGCACTGAGCGACCCTGCACAGCGCGCCGTACTGACCGGTGAAATGACGGACTACGCACGCGCTGTGCAGCGAAACAGTGATCTTTGCCGCTTTCGCTTCAATGTGCAGCGTTCCGAAGATGCGGCAGAACGTTTGCAGCGTACTGAGCGCATGACAGCGCTCTATGCTGCCGCAGACGGCTTTGAACCGGCGCGTGCAACCTTTATCACGCAGGACGAGATCGACGAAATGCTGCGCAGCGGCAGCGGCATAGAGCGCGGCAAAAAGCGCATTTCTGAGTTTTATGCAGAAAACCATACACAGAAAGAACGCATCGAATTTCTGAAAAATGAATATGGTACGGGCGGTCGCGCTTATGGCGGTTACAGCGAAAATCATGATCATAAGGGCATTGCCTTTGAACGCAGTGATGCCGATGGTGTCTACGATAAGGTAACACTGTCGTGGAGCCAAGTCGATCACCAGATTGGTACGCTCATTCGTCAGAACCGCTATCTGACACCGGAGGAACAGCAGCGTTATGAAGTGGAGCGCCTTGCTGCATTGGACGCTTCCGAACCGCAAATGGATATTGTGGAGGACGATGATTTCCCTGATATTAACCCGGCAGAGGTGCGCGAAGCGCTTGCAAGGAACGGCATTGTTAATGGTGAAGTAGTCGAACCGGAAAAACTGAATAGTAATCCATTTATTCAGCAGGTAATATCTGATGTTGAGAGCGTTTCGCAAAATGATGTGTTCCAATCGAACACACAAAAGCAGCAAGCGCCGGTTGACACACCGAACGACTATAATTCCATTAAACTGAATGCGTCTTACGCAGACAGTATCGTACTGTTTCAAGTAGGCGATTTCTTTGAAATGTTTGGTGAGGATGCAAAACAGGCTGCGGCTCTGCTGGAACTGAACCTTACCACGCGCGAACTTCCCGGTACTGGTCGTGTAGAGATGTGCGGCATCCCGGCGCACAGCTTGGAGCGGTATGTGGAGAAGCTGCGCGACAAGCATGATGTAACGATTGCCGCCACCAAAGGTAAAAGCACCGAACGCCATGTCTATACTATGCGTTCCATCGACCATGAAGCAGAAGATGCTATAAACGCTTACGAAACTGAATTCGGTGCAGACGGCTTGCGAGCATTCCGCGATACTTCTGCCGAAACACAGGCGAATGTGTTCCAATCGAACACGCGGAGTGCTGAGCCGACACAGCCTAAGCAGTTCATTGCCCATTTCTATGTTGCCGAGGATATTCAGAAACGCGGCGCTCTGGACATCAAGAAATTTCATTCTCTTGAAGATGCTCTGAACGCTTACCATAAACTCCCGAACAACCAGAGAAAAGCGCTGGGAGCAATGAATACCGAAGATCTTCCGGGCAGTCTGGATTTTGTGCAGTGCGTAGACGGCAAGGACACCATTATTCAGGATTATACTAAGGTGGCAGGCTGGCAGAACGCCGAAGTCCTTAACAGTATCGCCCAGATCGAACGATCTCTCAACACCAGAGAAGCTGTGTCTGTTCCTACGAAGAATGTGTTCCAATCGAACACGCCGGAAGAACCGGACAGCGACCGCTATGAGATCTACCAGCTTACGGCTGATCCAGCCAATGCAAAACTGCTGTTTACTTCTTACGACGGGATTCATGCGGGCGGCATGACGATAAACCGCAGCAACTACGAGCTGAAATATTCCGCACCGCTCACCCCGGATACCACATTGGACAGCATTTATGTTCAGTTCAATATCAACCATCCTGCCGACTTCACCGGTCACAGCCTGTCGGTTTCGGATATTGTGGTGCTGCACCGGAATGGACAGGATACCGCGCACTATGTGGACAGCATCGGCTTTGCCGATGTACCGGAGTTCCTTACCGAGCAGACGCAGGAGAATGTGTTCCAAAGGAACACGCCGCCGGAGCGTGATGTGTTCGAGGGCAATTCTCCGGCAGAACGCGCAGAACTGGCCGCGTCTGACCCAGACAATGATGTGTTCGATGGGAACACATTGACTGAAGCGGTACAGAGCGCCGAAGCGCATACTGCCGAGGACAGCGATCTCAAAACCGCAAAGCAGTTGATCAACGATTACTGTATCGAGGAATTTGATACAATGGCTGACTTCTCCGACCTTTCTGATGTTGGTCTGGCATACAGCACAACGGAAGACGATGAGCATGAAATACAGGTCAGCGCCGATCTGAACACTTATTGCATCAATTACGCCGTAGATGGTGAAACGGTTCACAGCGTTTCGTTCGATAGTCTGCATGAACTCAACGATCATTTTGCGAGCCTCTATTTCGATGCGATGATCTCCGATGCAGAATACCACTATTACGAGCTGCACCCGAATGAGAAAACGGAGAATGTGTTCCAGTCGAACACGCCAGCCGACAACTCTATCATGGTGCGCTGTGAATGGAGTGAAAGCAGTGCGTTTGAGGACGGCAAACTGTATCCAATCGCAGAATTTGACCGCTTAATGAGAAAAGCGGATGAGGATTTTGTTTCCGGTCGGGAAACCATCGAGCAAAAGTATGGTTCATTGGAAAATGCTTTCGATGCCGGATATGAAGAAGCATACCAGTATGCCGGTTACAATAAAACCAAGTTTACGCTGTTGCTGCCGGACGGCAGAACGTTCACCGAGCGTCAGGATATTGGTGACGGTGACGGCGGCCTGCTGGATTTCCTCAGTCAGTATCCAGCCTATAATGATATTATGCCTATGCTGCGTGAAGCAGCAGGAAGTATGCCGGAACCGGAGAATGTGTTCCATTGGAACACGCAGGACTACCATGCAGGCGATACTGTTTATCTGGATGGCAAGCCGTTCGAAATCACCGAGATTGGCAAACTCAATATACAGCTCCGCGACCCGGCGCAGCCTTATCCGATTTTCCGGTCGGAAAGCCAAGAAAGCCTTGCGCGGCTGATGGCGCAGGACGAACGCAATGCGGCACCCGATGTGTTCCAATCGAACACGCAGGAAACTGCTCAGACGGACGGCGCACAGCCGGTATCCATTATGATCGACGGCAAGTGGACAGAGTTTCCCTCGGTGCAGGAGGCAGAAAAAGCCTCGCTTGAGGAATACCGCAATGCGCTGCGCCGCAATCCGCCCACTTTCCATATTACCGATGACAACCTCGGCAACGGTACGCTCAGCGAGAAGTTCGACCGCAATATTGCTGCGATCCGCCTGCTGAACCAGCTCGAAACCGAAAACCGTCCGGCAACCGCCGAGGAACAGCAGGTGCTCTCTCAGTATGTTGGCTGGGGCGGCATGGCAAGCGCGTTCAGTCCCAACAACCGCCGTTATGAACAGCTGCGCAGTCTGCTCACTGAGGACGAATATAAGGCCGCACGCGCATCTGTCCTTAACTCGCATTACACCTCGCCGGTCATTATCAAGGCAATGTATACTGCGCTCGGTCAGATGGGTTTTGAGGGCGGCAAGGTGCTGGAGCCGTCCATGGGTGTCGGCAACTTCTTCGGTCTGCTGCCGGAGAGCATGAAAGACAGTCAGCTCACCGGCGTGGAGCTGGACAGCATCAGCGGACGCATTGCCCGCAAGCTGTATCCGAACGCCGATATTAAGATTACCGGCTACGAGAATACCAAGTTTGCAGACAACTCGTTCGATGTTGCCATCGGCAATGTGCCGTTTGGCGATTACAGCCTGCATGACCGTCGCTACGATAAAGACCACCTGCTCATTCATGACTATTTCTTTGTTAAGACGCTGGATAAGGTTCGTCCGGGAGGTATTGTGGCCTTTGTCACCTCCAAGGGCACACTCGATAAGGCTAATCCTGCCGCGCGCCGCTTAATGGCAGAGCGTGCCGACCTGCTCGGTGCAATTCGTCTGCCCAATACGGCATTCAAGGCAAATGCCGGAGCCAGCGTTACCACCGACATTCTGTTCCTTCAAAAGCGTGACACACCGCCGGAGCAGTTGCCCGCATGGACGGAAACCGGCAAAAATGCAGACGGCATGGAGCTGAACAATTATTTCTTGCAGCACCCGGAAATGATTCTGGGTACGATGCAGGAGGTCACAACTCAATACGGTAAGGATACCGCCTGCGTCCCCGATCCGAATGTCGAACTGGAAGATCTGCTCTCCGCAGCAGTTCTTCACCTCGGTCACGAGAATGTGTTCCAGTCGAACACGCTCATTGAGGACGATGTGTTCCAATCGAACACGCAAGAACCGCCTGCACCAGAAACCGCTGATGTGTTCCAGTCGAACACGCCGATGGAAGAGCTGCGTCCGTTCTCCTATGCTGTGCAGGACGGTAAACTAATGTTCAAAGAAGCAGACGGCAATCTTGTACCGTCCGAAATGAACGCTACTGCTGTTAAACGTGCTATCAGCATGATCGGTATTCGAGATGCTGTGCGTAATCTGATCGAAGCCCAGCGTGACGGCTGTGACGATGAGCAACTTCATGCTTTGCAGGCAGACCTCACGCAGAACTACGATACATTCGTAAAGGAGTTCGGCAATATTCATAAGCGCGGCAATAAACTGGCTTTTCGAAAAGATGCTGGGTATCCGCTGCTGCTTGCACTGGAAAAACTGGACGATGAGCAGAATGTAATCGGCAAGACCGCCATTTTCAGCAAGCGCACAATCAGTCCGCATATTGTTGCAACACACGCCGATACGCCAGAGGACGCGCTCGGACTGTCGCTGGCAGAACGCGGCAAAATCGACTTTGCATATATGTCCGCACTGCTTGATGGTATGCCGCAGGAGCAGATTACCACTGCACTGCGTCAGCAGATTTTCCTCGACCCACAAACACAGGAATGGCAGCCTGCGGACGAGTATCTTTCGGGCAATGTACGCGCCAAACTTGATATTGCACGCCTTGCCGCACAGAGCGACCCGGATTTTGCTGTTAATGTGCAAATGCTGGAGCGTGTCCAGCCGGAGCCGCTGACCGCTGCGGACATCAATGTAAAGCTCGGCACAACATGGATACCGCCGGAGGACATCGATCATTTCATCCGCGATGTGCTGCATCCGCCGTTCTATGCACTGAACAAGATTAAAACCTCGTATTCTGATGCTGCAAAGCTCTGGTATGTATCCAATAAGAGTGTAGATAAAGACCCTCATTCGCTGGCATATACGAAATACGGCACTTCCCGCGTGAATGCTTACGAACTTCTGGAACTGTCACTCAATCTGCGCGATGTGCAGGTCAGTGATGTAAAAATCATAGACGGCAAGGAAAAGCGTATTCCGAATACCAAGGAAACCATTAAGGCAAGAAACGCACAGGACGCACTTCGTCAGGCGTTCAAGGACTGGGTATTTGATGATCCTGCGCGCCGCGAACGACTTGTGGGTTATTACAACGAACATTTTAATACCACCCGTCCGCGCGAATTTGACGGCAGTCACCTCACTTTGCCCGGTATCAATCCAAGTATTCAGCTATATTCTCACCAGAAAGATGCAGTTGCCCGTATCCTTTACGGCGGTAATGCGCTGCTTGCGCACTGTGTCGGTGCGGGCAAAACATGGACGATGGCTGCGGCGGCAATGGAGCTGCGGCGGCTCGGACTTTCTCACAAGCCGATGTTCGTCGTGCCGAACTCGCTGACCGAGCAGTGGGGTACAGAATTTCAGCAACTTTATCCCGGTGCCAACATTCTGGTTGCATCCGAAGCAGACTTCACCAAGGAGAACCGCAAGGCGTTCTGCGCACGCATTGCGACCGGCGATTATGATGCGGTCATCATCGGACACACGCAGTTTGAGAAGATACCGCTCTCGCCGGAAAACGAGCGCAGGCACATCGAGCGGCAGCTTGATACACTGGAACTCAGTCTGACCGATGCAAAGCGGAACAAGGACTTAAACTTCACTGTAAGGCGGCTGGAGTCCTCGAAAAAGAAGCTGGAAACCCGTCTGGAAAAGCTGATGGATGCAAAGGAAAAAGACGATGTTGTCACCTTTGAGGAATTGGGCGTTGACCGGCTGTTTGTCGATGAAGCGGACGAATTTAAGAACCTCGCTTTGTTTACAAAAATGCGCAATGTCGGCGGTATCAGCACAAGCGCAGCGCAGAAAAGTGAAGATATGCTCGCTAAGTGCGAATATCTGAACGAGAAAACTGATTATCATGGCGTATGCTTTGCGACCGGCACACCGGTTTCCAATTCCATGACCGAGCTGTACACGATGATGCGCTATCTTCAGAACGATACGCTGGAAAGTGTCAACATGACTGACTTTGACAGTTGGGCATCTAACTTTGGCGAAACGGTGACGGCGATGGAACTGGCACCGGAGGGAACCGGCTACCGTACAAAAACGCGCTTTGCAAAGTTCTGCAATCTGCCGGAACTGATTAACCTTTGGCGGCAGGCGGCAGATATTCAGACCGCCGATATGCTCGATCTCCAGCGCCCGGAAGTGGAATACCACAACGTAAAGGCACAGCCGACAGCGGCACAGCAAGCCATGGTGCAGGAACTCGGCAAACGCGCTGA
>QEKJ01000032.1 GCA_003096535.1 Agathobaculum butyriciproducens
TGTCCTTTCTGCGCTTTCAGAAGATAAGAGGAATGGACTTTCTTGGAAATATCCTTGCTGTACATCTCGTTCAGGATATTCTTGAACGGGGCAATATCGTTGTTATCCCGCAGGGTGTCGATACCGTCATTCATGGCGATATAGCGGACACCGTTTCTTGGGAAAAAGTCCTCAATCAAATGCCCTGTTTGCAAATAGTTACGCCCCAGTCGGCTGAGGTCTTTCGTGATGACAAGGTTGATTTGCCTGCGCTCAATGGCTCTCAACATTCTCTGTAAATCAGGACGCTCCATATTAAGACCTGTGAAGCCATCGTCCTGATAGACTGCCACAACCTCCCATCCCTGCTTTTCGCAGTATTTTTCCAGCATATCACGCTGGTTTGCGATACTGGCACTTTCGCCTTGCAGGTCATCGTCCTTTGACAGCCTGCAATAGACCGCCGCACGATAGCCCCCGGCAAGTGCTGAACCGATTGTTCTGTATTCCATTTCGTTCATCATAGCCATTTACCCACACAATCCAGACGGTATCTGGCTCTGTTGAACCTCATCTTCATTATACTTCAAATCTTTCTTTTTAGCAAGATATTCTTTTGTATTTGTTTTGCCGTATTTCTGGGAAATCAGGCTGACGAACACATCGGTGGCGTCCAGTTCCCCGTCAAATACGGTTGTCACTTCAATCTTGGTCTTATTTTTCGCCATAGGCAGTTATCCTCCATACATGAAAATAGCCAGACAGAGAACGGTCGGCAACGAAGTCCGGCAACGGGCTTCAAAAGACCTTGCAAACAATCTCAATCTGGCGTTGATTACTATTTATACTTTTCTTTTATTTTTCTGTTGTTTTGGTTGTCAGAGAGGGAAAAAGCCCGGAAATAAGGGATTTTCCCCGGCAACCGGCTCGGCAACGGGATAGCAACGAAGTCGGCAACGGGCTGTCATTTTCAGAATGGAAGCTCCATCTGCTCTGTGACCTCCACAAAACCGTCCATAGATTTTTCGGGCGGGTTGTCGGTGTCCGTTGCCGGGATTTCACGCTCCCAGCCCTTTTGTCTGCCGTATTCCGCAAACATCCTCGGATTGGAAAAGTAGTTCCACCCGGTAATGCACTGGTTCATTATCTCGTTGATTTCCCGGATTTCCCATTGCTTCGGCTCATCAAAGGTGTGGTTTAAGGCTTCCTTGTAGAGCTGCTTGGAGCAGACCGTTTCCCCGGTGTACTTATCAAGGTAAGCCTGTATCATCCCGGCTTTGGTGTCCTCCGGCATAAAATCCCGCTGGTGTTCTTTGAGATACCGCTGCATGGCTGGGCTGAATGACAGCTTGAACATGCCGCTTCGGTAAATCTCCATTGCTTCCGCCCACATCTGGCTGATATAGGCTCTGGAAGCGGCTTCGTCCTCCAAAATGTGAACCTCGGCTTGCTCCGGGTACACCATGACCGGGATAAATCGGCGGTTGCCGGAACGGTCAAGGGGGAGAAAGTCAAGGGCGTTGGAAGTGCCGCCGAACACGCATTGACGGGGGCGGTCTGCCGGGTGAGTTTCATAGGGAATTTTGTAAACCTCTTTCTGGCGGCTTAGAAAGGACTTGATTTCCTCAATGCTCTTGGCATTGGCGGTTGCCATCATTTCCGACATTTCAATTATCCAGTGACCTTGCAGCTTGCGGTACACGTTATCATCGTCCAGCTTCCGCAAATCATCGGAAAACCACTCGTCCCGGACTGCCAGCAGCCGGAAGAAGGTGGATTTGCCAGCCCCCTGACCGCCTACCAGACACAGCATGATTTCAAACTTGCTTCCGGGCTTAAATGCCCTTGTAATCGCCCCCAGCATGAACAGCTTCAAGGCTTCATAGGTGTAATCGTCCACATCAGCTCCCAGAAAGTGCCGCAGACAGAAGCGGATGCGCTCAGTCCCGTCCCATGCAAGGCTGTTCAGAAAATCCCGGATGGGGTGGTACTTATTCTCATTCGCCACAATCCCGATGGCGGTTTCAATCTTTTTCTCACTGGTAAGCCCGTAGGTTTCCTCCAGATAGAGAAGCAGATACTTCATGTCCGTATCGGTCAGGGCTGTGCTTTCTCTGTGAAAACCGATGGGCTTTATGATGTCCTTGCGGTCGGTCAGAATGTTGTATGCGATAGCCCCGGAAAGCAGCGGGTCACGCTGGAATACGGTCAGGCAGTTCCGTATGCTCTGACGGACACCGCCTTTCTCGGTAGTTTCCAGCCCCGCCTTGATTTCCTCAATGCTCTGGGGCGGCTGCATGGCGTTCATGGTGTTTTTTAGTTCTTGCTGCGTCTGCGGCTGCAAGCTCTGCCATTCGCTGTTCAAGCTGTATCACATCCTTTCCGTAGTCCGTAATCAAAGCCGCTTTTTCCTCTGTTTCCCCGAACAGCAGCACATCCAGCAGATATTCCACTTGATCTTGCTTCTGTAAGGCTTCTATAAACCGGGGGTGAAAGGCTTCCTCCGGGGAGTGCGGGGCATATTCCTTTCTCCACACTCGAAGTAGGTGGAGATAATCGGCAAGAATACGGAAGCAGCAGTTCTTTGCTTCCTGAAACTGTTCCTCCGGGGATTTCTGCCGGGGCTTGGGCTTTTTTGCCTTTCCCGGCGGTTTCCAGTCCTCATAGGAAAGCCCGAAGTCATGTGCCAGTTGTACGGCGGCTTCTTTCTTTCCCAGCCTATACAGGGCGGCGGCAAAATCAATCACATCCCCATCTGCGCCGCAGCCGAAGCAGTGGTAACGCCGATCCAGCTTCATGCTTGGGGTCTTATCGTTATGGAACGGGCAGCAAGCCATCCCATTCCTGTTTACATGGATTCCATAATGCTCCGCAGCCTGTCTTGTTGTGGCGGACTGCTTCACAGCTTCAAATACATTCAAATCTATCCCTCCTTAAAAAGAAAAAAGCACCTGACATTCTCTGATTGAAAATGGCAAGTGCCTGTTAAAGTTCCATATCCTGTTGTTTGTGTTTCGCCTGTGCTGGGACAGTTCTTTGGGCTTTCTTTTCATCTGCCTTATCCTGCAAGGCTTCCTTGATAGGCTGCTTCTTGGGCGGCTCTTTGCTTTCCTCTGTGCCAGGGGTGGCTTTCCGTACCCAGTAGCGGATGTCCCGCAGCTTCTTCAAATCCTCCTGTACCTCGGTCAGCGGTACTTTCAGCTCTGTGATTTCTTCCAAAAGCGTTTCCTGCTCCTGTTGCAGTTTCTTTTGGGTGCTGTCCTTATCATCCGGGTGCTTGGCAAGGTAGGCAGCGGCTTTCTCATACCGGGCAACCTCCGGGTGTTCCAGCTTGAATTTCTCCTTAGTTTTCTTAAAAAATATCTTCCGGTACTTCTCATAGACAGGCTCACATTCCTTGCAGGCTGTCCGGGCAGCAAGAATCCCGTCAATCACTTTGCTGCGGGCTTCCTTGGGCTTCATCTGATTGCGGTAATCTGCGGCTGATTTCCCGGAAGATTCCAGAAATGCTTCTAAATCCTCCACAGTGGAAAGTCCCTTTTGCCGGAGATAGGACAGGGCTTCACTGACTGCCTTTAAGTCCTGTGAAGTCCCCCGGTTCTGTCCAGCCCTTGTCCAGTCCTTCCGTTCTTCCTTGCGTATCTCCAGATACTTCATCAGCAGATTGGGAAGAAGTGTCGCTTCCTCCGCCGCTTTTTGTGCAAGCAGCTCTTTCCGTTTTTCGCCCAGCTCGGTAATCCAGCCTTTGAGGTTTTGGATGAGCTGCCGGATGGACTTCATCAGGCGGTTGGCGGCTCTGATTTCCCGGTTCAGGTTGCCGATATTCGTCTGGATACCACGCTTTTCCATCTGCCGGACAGCAGCCCCCTCATGGACAGTAGGGACAATATCAAGCCCCTGTCTGGCATAGGAACGCAAGTCCACACGCTCCGGGCGGTCATTGGCTTCCAGATAGCGGTTCTGGATGACCTCCCATTCATGCCGCCAGATTTCACAATACTTCTGGTCGTTCCAGTCAACCGTATCCTCCTTGTGGCTTTTCCACCTGCCGGACGGAAGTTTTATTCGTTCCCCATTTTCGTCAAGGTCATAAATCTTACGGCTCTTGGGAAGCCATTTCCCATGTTCGTCCATCGCCCGCATGGTCAGCATGACATGAGCGTGAGGGTTTCCGTCCCCTTTGTCATGAATGGCAAAATCCACGCACATTCCTTTGGAAACAAACTGCTGCTGGCAAAACTCCCGGACAAGGACAGCGTACTGGTCAGGCGGGATCTCTCTTGGGATGGTAAGCACCCACCGCCTTGCAAGCTGGGAGTTCCATTGTTTTTCCACCGCTTCGGCGGCGTTCCACAAAGTATTGCGGTCTGCATATTCCTGTGGGGCATTAGGTGGGAGCAGGATTTCATTGTGGACGATACCACGCTTTTCCGGGTAGTGCTTCACTTGCTGGTCATATTCACAGAACAGTTTTTCGCCACTCTGGTAAGCAGCGGCGGCAACCGCAGACTGCCGCTGGCTGCGCTGAACAATCGTGATTTCGTTGTGTGGACAGGGCATTTCGTGTCCCTCCTTTCGCTAATTGGTGGACGGGGTGGCGTTTTACCACCTCATTTTGGGCAGAAAAAAAGCAGGAAACCTTTCTTTCAGATTTCCTGCTCGGTGTGCCGCTGTGTGGGCGGCGGGTATTTAGTTGTAAAAGTTCGGGACAAGTTGGCGCTGTTGACAAAGTCTCGCAACAGCCCTCGCGGTATGTTATAATGAGGAAAACGACCTGAGGTGATGGGATGCAGCTGGCAATGCACATGGTAACGATCGAGGATCTGATGCCCCGGGAGCACTTCCTCCGAAAGTTGGAAGCAGCGCTGGATCTGTCCTTCGTTTACGAGGAAACAGCCCCGCTTTACAGCAAAAAATACGGGCGCCCGGCCATCGACCCGGTGGTCATCGTGAAGTATCTGCTGGTGGGTTTCCTGTACGGCATCCCGTCGGAGCGGCAGATCGAGCGACGCGTCCAGACCGACATCGCCCTGCGCTGGTACCTGGGCCTCGACCTCTTCGACCGGGTGCCGGATCACAGCACCGTCTCGCAGCTGCGCCGCCGGAAACCGTCCTTCCGCAAGGTGTTTCGGCGGTTATTTGAAGAAGTCGTGGGGCAGTGCATCGAAAAAGGTCTGGTCAGCGGGCGCGTGGTGGGGGCGGACTCGACCCATGTGAGGGCCAACGCCTCCCGTGCGTCGGAAGAACTGGTGGAAGTCGCGGAGGAGGCCGGCGTTTACTGGGAACGGCTGGACGATTATGAGGAGGAAGGATTGGAGGAACTTGAGCGGCGAACCGGAAAGCGCCGCAAAAAGCGGACAAAGCAGATCAAACGGGACAACCGCCGCACCCACAAGCGCGTCAGCCGCACAGACCCGGAGTCGGGTCATCTGAAGCGCCCGGGGAAACCGGAGGGGCCTCATTACCTCGCCCATCAGGCGGTGGACAGCGACTACGGCATCATCGTAGGCCAGACCGTGACTGCCGGAGATGTGAACGATTCTGTGCCGTTTTTGGGCCTGATCGAGCATATTCACGAAAATGTTGTACCAATTCAGGCTGCCACGGCGGACGCCGCCTACGATTTTCCGCTGGCCCATCGGGCGCTGGGTGAACTGGGGATCGGCTTTTTCGTGCGGCCGCAAAAGACCGCCGCGCGGGTGTCTGTCCAGTTTACGCGGGACGATTTTTGCCGCGACGAGAACCGTGATGTGTACCTCTGTCCCATTGGAAAAGAGCTGTGTTTAAGGCGGCTGGCCCGCAGCGCCAGCGGCCTGTTTTGGGAGTATCAGGCGGATAAGCGGGACTGTGCGCTCTGTCCGCTGCGGGAAAAATGCCTGCGCGAGAGCGACAAACGCGGCGCAAGAAAGGTGTCCGTCAGCTACTTTGCGGCAGACCGACAGCGCAACCTGGAACGCCGTTCCAGCCCGGAATACCGGGAGGCGCTGAAACTGCGACAGGTCTGGTGCGAGGGCTCGTTTTCCGCGCAGAAGCGCGAGCACAACTTAGCGCGCGTTTTGCGACGAGGCTTAGAGGCAGCGGAGGACCACTGCCTCTTGTCGGCGACCGCATTGAACCTGAAACGGATGATAAAACACGCCGGATGACGCCAGAGGGCGTCTTTTTTTGTTGGTAGGGCGGAGCGGAGCGAGACTTTGTCAACAGCGCCAAGTTGACCCGATGTGAAGCTGACGAACTGGAATTTATTTGTTGTTATTTTCTATCAATCCCCAAAACATCATAGTATTCATCACTATACTCAATGCCACTATTGTCAAAGCGAGATTGCAGTTCTTTTACATAGTCATAAGGGTTATCAATAGGGGAAATTACTAATTCTGTTTCAAGATAACTTAATGTCGCTTTCTGTTCCTCTGTGCGGATTGCTTCTTCCTCTTTGAGGTGTTTTTCAAATTTGTCTTTGTCCATCCAAATAATCTGCTCAATAGGATTAGTAGAACCACAAGCAAGAATAAGTCTCATAAAATCCTCAAAGGTTCTTGCCAGTGGATAAACAAAAACATCTGCACAAGTATCAGGATTGCAGGCAAAAACCATTTCCCCATACGGCTCAATAAAGCAATACATAATACTTCCTTCAAAACCTATTGCCTTTGCATTGGTCGGATAGCAGAAGTAAGAATAAATATCTTCAACTTGTTCAAGACAAATCAAAGAGCCATTTATATTCAGTTCTTTGTATTGGTCAAAAAGTGTTTCCATTTTATCACACTCCTTTACAACTTCTAATTTTTCAGTTCTACAAGTTGGAAGTTGTCGCTATGAAATTTCTTTTTCATCATCTCTTGGTGGTCGGACATAACATAACATTTCTTTTTCACAAGCACCAAATTTTGAGAAATTGGATTTCGCTTCTTTTAGCGTTATTCCATGATTAGAGTCGCTTGGTTCGTTATCAGAAGCAATGAACGGGTCATTCTCCCAAAAACAAACGGGGCAAATATACCCACAATCTTCATTTGCCGGAACATTATAGGTAAAATATCCGCAGCAAGGACATTGGTATTTTTTCATATAAACCTCACGTTTAAGCCTTGACCTCAAATTCCTGATTTATTTCTGACTTTATTATACTTCATCGATTATCGAAAAGATAGCATATTTTATGAAACTTGTCGGCTGGGAACAGCTTGCACCGCAAGGTGTCCCCAACAGGCAAGTCCACAAAAGGGTAGCTGGCTGCAGCCAGCGCAGGGGAAGTGTAGCGTCCCCTGTTTGATTTGGAGCAGACCATGACTGCGGAAAATCACAGCTCTCCGGCGAGGAGCCTTCGGAGAACGCAATGCACCAACCTCTGGGTGGTGTATAATTGCGCCCTTAGTAAACTAAGGGGTTTCCGGCTTCTCCCGTTCCAGCATTTTTTTCAATAGTTCCTGCGTGTCCTGCCTGTGAAAAATGAGTTTCAACAACAGCATGACATCATCATCTGTTAGGCGTTCCGGCTCTTGCAGAAAACTTTCCAGCATACCGCCACGAGTGCAGAGCCGGTGCGTCCGTTCCTTTCGGGTAAGCTGCTTTAACTGGTGCTGCAATGCCTTTTCATCATTGATGGCTTTCCGCAGTTTCTTTTCGCTTTTCTCCAGCTCCCGGTTGAGCTTTTCCAGCTTCGAGGTATCAGGCAAGGGCAGCGTCCTCCTTTCCCGGTATCAGCACATAAATCCTATTCGGTTCTCCCACGCCCTGACGCACCCGCATGATAAGTCCGGCGTTTTCCAGTTCATTCAGAGAACGCTTGACCGTCATGGGACTGCGGGACAGGACTGCGGCAATGGCTGTGACAGGGAAGCAGACAAACAGGATTCCGTTCTCGTCCTCCTGCTCTTTGGATAGCATAGCGTCCAGCATCCGGCAGTACATGACCTTTGCGGTGCTGCTGACTGGAAATCCTGTCAACGCTCTGGGAAATGGCATACAGGGCGGCAATGGTGTGTCTATCGTCATAAATTCAAAATTCATTCGGTGTGTTCCTCCTTTTTCTTTGATCGTTTGGATAAATAACGGGGGCAGTCAATCACAACCGCCCGGAAGCTCTGCTTGCACCCATGCTGGCATTTCCGGCATAATTCGTTGTAAGTGACACGCCCCCGGTCATTGAGGTAAAAGGAAAGCTCATGCTTCCTCTTTTTGCTCATTCTCGGCATATTGTATTTCCTCCCGTTTTAGTGTATGGTTTCGGGGCGATTTTCGGCAAAATTACGGTCATAGAGCCGATTAAAATCTCCCGAAGTATCAGCGATAGGGTAGACTATCCCCCTATCAGATTGTCGTGTTTCGGTATCATTTCGGTGTCAGTTCGCCAGTTCTCCCCGGTGTCGTTCCTCCCCTGAATCTCACAGCGGCGTAT
>QEKJ01000033.1 GCA_003096535.1 Agathobaculum butyriciproducens
AGCGGTCGTTTCTGCTCCTATGACGATATACGGGATAAGCTGATCGCCAAGGGTGTACCGGCTGACCAGATCGCATATATTCACGATGCGGACACACCGGCAAAAAAGAATGCACTCAGCAGCAAAATGAAATCTGGTGCAATCCGCGTGTTGATTGGCTCGACTGCCAAGATGGGCGCTGGCTTCAATGTGCAGGAACGCCTTGTTGCACTGCATCATGTCGATTGCCCATGGCGTCCGCGTGATGTAGAGCAGCGTGACGGTCGTATTCTCCGTCAGGGCAATACAAACGAAAAGGTACACATCTATCGCTATGTTACTGAGGGTACATTCGACAGCTACAACTGGCAGACGGTCGAGAACAAGCAGAAGTTTATCTCGCAGGTCGTAACCGGCAAATCTCCGGCACGCACCTGTGATGATATTGACGATGCTGCACTGTCTTACGCCGAAGTTAAGGCGCTTGCTGCCGGTGATCCGGAGATCAAGGAACGCATGGAGCTTGATGTTGATGTGCAGAAACTATCCGTCCTGCGCACTGCATACCACAATGACCAGTATAAGCTGGAGGACGATGTAAATGTGAACTTGCCGCACAGCATTGTTAAGAAAGAAAACATGATTGCGGCGCTGAAAAGAGATCAGGCAACGCTGGACGCAAATCACGCGCAGGCCGAGGGCGATACTTTCTGTATCGAACTGAACGGGAAAACTTACAATGCCAAGGACAAGGCCGGTGAAGCACTGCTGTCCATGGTCGCTGCTGAACGCAAGAAGATTTCGCAGAACATGGACGGCAAACTGACTTACGAGGATGCTCGTCCTATCGGCTCGTACTGCGGCTTTGCGCTGGAGCTGAAACGTTCGCTCATGGACGAGGTGCGTATCTGTATTCATGGTGATACTAAGCGCATGGTGGAGCTGGGTGACAGCGCAACCGGCTGTATTCAGCGCATTAACAACGCTATGAATGACATCGGAAAGTTTATCACTGACAACGAACAGAGCCTTGTGCGCCTGCATGAGCAGCTTGATGAAGCCAAGGTCAATCTCGGCAAGCCATGGCCGCTTGAGGACGAGTATCAGCAGAAGATCTCTCGCCTTAACGAGCTGAACTACAAACTGACCCGTCACCATTCCTCTGAAGACTCTCCCGAACACTCTCCTGCGCAAAGTGAATTGGAGCTATAAAGATATGAAAAGAGCCGGTACAGAGCAAACGCTCTGTACCGGCTCTTCTCTACTTCTTTAAGGTTGTTTTGGGAATGTATTATAATATTCAAAATCATGTTGTAACTCGTTGTAGTCCAATCATTCCCCGCGGATAGTATGAATCGTTTGTTTTCATAGGCAAACCGTCTTTTTCTCTATATTGGCATCGAAATACAACAACTTTATACAATATTATGCACAATATGCATTACTTTATTTTGGCTATTACGCTGAAATTAAATCAAAACTATTGACAATCACCTGTGCGGTGGTTATTCTTGTTTACAAGAAAATCACCCGACGGGTGATGATGAAGGTGGTGAAATTGATGAAGAAATATAACCTCTCCAATTCAGAAGAAATTCTGATGAATATGCTCTGGAAAGAGAACGCTCCATTAACCGTTTCCCAGCTTTCGGAGAAAATCACAGAAGCCGACTGGAAACCGAATTATGTTGATAAACTTGTGAAGCAACTTGTCAAAAAAGGCATGGTAAAGGCTGACGGTATCCAGCAGGACAGATTTTATCGGTCGCAGCAATTTGTTCCGTGTTTGACCAAGGACGAATTTCTTGCAAATATGCTGGAAGAACAGGGCGTAAACAATGCGCTGTTTGCGCGAATTGCTGTTGCGTTGTTCAAAAAAGACCGCAAACAGCGCACGCCGGAACAGGACGAAAAGCTGATTGCGGAACTCGAAAAGATGGTAGATGAGTACGAAGCACAGATTGAGGAAAAGAGCAAAGAGAAATAATGCAAATTACCATATTCTCATTTTTATCTGCGTTACTATGGAGCAGCTTGCTAATCGTAGCAATTTACCTGTTACGGCATACGCGGTTCAAACAGCACTTCGGCGTGCTGTCTATGGTTCTGTTGTATCTGTTCTGCACAGTCCGGTTATTCCTGCCGTTGGAATTTCCGCACACGCTGATTGCGGCAGATGATGTTATTTATCCGTACATCTACAACCTGCTGACGCGAGAACATACTATATTGGCAAATAAGTCACTTGCACTTATTCTTTGCGCTGTATGGCTGCTTGGATTTTGTGTCCTGCTGTTCCGGTTTGCTCGACAGTATCGTAAAGCGATACGCAGCGTAGAGCATTACGCCGAACCATGGGACGAACGAACCAACACATTGTTAAAGCAAGTACAGCAGCAGACTCGCCGCACAATTAAGGTGCAAGGTTACATCGCTACAAGCGTTGAATCCGCATTCGGTATCGGCGTGATTCGTAAGCGAATTATTTTGCCGAACAAGGACTACACAGAAGCAGAATTGCGCTATGTTCTGCTGCATGAGTACACGCATTTTCTCAATCACGACACCGTTGTTAAACTATTGGTCACACTGTTCTGCATAATCTTCTGGTGGAATCCGGTCGTATATCTGCTGCAAAAGGACTTGGAGCAGAACTTGGAAATCAAATGTGACCTGTCCGTTGCACGAACATTGTGCAGTAAGGAACGCGCCGAATACTTGCGGACAATTCTTGCTCTGATGAAGCAGAGCGACCGCAAACACCGTATACCGTTCGCAGCAGCAGCGTTATTCAGAACGAACGCAGACGCCGCAATCAAAGAACGGTTTGAAACGGTTATGGCCTGCTCGGCCAATCGGCGCAATCGCGTAGCCAGCGCGGTATTCACCAGCGTATTTACCGTGCTGTTGATTGCGTCCTATACGGTTCTGCCGCAACCTCAATTTGCGGCACCTAAAAGTACAGCGCCGCAGACCATTGACTTTAACAGTGATACAGCGTATATCAAACAAGACCATGTGTGGGAATATTGGCTGTGTATTCAAAACGAACAGCCAATTAAAATAAAAAAAGAAGAAGCTGACTTTTATCAGCAAATAGGATTTAAGTTGATAGAGAGTGAACAAAAATGAAGAAACAACTATTTTGTGCACTGGGTATAGCGACCATTTTATCTGCGAATATACCGATTGCAATGGCAGCAGATGTTCCGCCAATACCAGCATACCGAACCAGTAGTGATAGCGTAATTGCACCATGTGCCGATGTGATTGTTTATAAAACACGCATATATAAAGGCAAGCGGCAGTATCGTCGTTGGAATGAAACCCGTGGATATTGGGTAGACCCAGAATGGCTTCCTGTTCCGGGATCGTAATTTCTAAAAACTTATGAAAGGTGGTGATTCCAATGGTCTATTAAAAATCCACATAAAACCGAAAGGCTGCACACCTCACCGCGTTAGCGGTGTATCGGACTTATGTGGACAGATATAGTATATCTGATTTTACAGGGCAATACAACCTACTTTCCTAAAATCTCACAATAAAAGGAAACAGCGATTGTCAAAACCACTTTACAACAACCGCAGAGAGTAAAACTCGAATATGGAGGTTAACATGAACAAGTTTAAGAAAATGATGAGCGTAACGCTTGCAGGCTGCATGGCCGCATCCGCTCTGATGATGAGCGCAGGCGCAGTGAACATTCCGGCAGACACTTCTCCCGCCTATATGGCCGAGGACTCGCAAGTGACAACGCACATCCTTTCTTTTGAAGAGATGAACGCTATTACGCCGTATAAGACCGAAAGCGCACAGGTTTTTCTGGCGCGCAACAATTCGGCTGGCGATCAGGGCACCGCTTGTGGCGAATTTACTGCCGATGCTAAGAACGCTTCTTTCATGATCACCTATGCACCGGCTACCGCAACTTACAACGTACAGTTGTATCGGTATATGAGCAATGGCAGTGCAACCCGTGTAAGCGCGTACAATAAGCTGACTATTGGTGTCGGTGCTGCATTCAGCAACCTGCAGGTCGGCGCTACCTATTTCTTCAAGGTAAGCAGCAGCGATTGCCCTGTCAAGGGTACGAACGCTAACTATACGTTAATGACGTACTAAAGCAAAACATTCATCCCTACACGGACATAGTAACGCATACTGCACTATGCAGTTAGTGTTGTAACTTACTGACTGCATAGTGTTCACTATACGCAACTAACAATTTACCAGTCGCAGAGGTGATTCCGATGGGCTACAACAAATCTGCAAAACCCACAGCCTGCACATCTTATTGCACAAGCTGTGTATCGGACTTGTGCGGACAGATATGTATATCTATTTTCGCAGATTAAAACAAGCTACTCGCCTTTGAATCTCACAACAATAGAGATTCAAGATTGCTGTAACCACTCCGCAACAATGACAGAGCGTAAAATTTGATGTAGGAGGTATAACATGAATAAGTTTAAGAAAATGATGAGTGTAACGCTTGCAAGCTGCATGGCCGCATCTGCTCTGATGATGAGCGCAGGTGCAGCGAATACCCCCGTAGACACCGGTACTGCTACGCTGGCACCGAACGTTATCAGTAATACGACGATCAATCAGTTGAAGGCAACCGCACAAAACGCGATTGAACAGTTTTTCCGTGAGAGCGATAAAGACCTTTACTCGCTCGTTGGCTTCCGCTTCGATGACGGTGAAGTAACCCAGTCCGACGGCTCGGTTCAGTACAAAACCACGGTCACTGTCAGCGAACGCCTTAAAGCACAGAGCGTTGAAGAAATGCCGTACATCGCTGGCTATCTGGATGAACTCGGCGCTTCTTCGTATGCCACAATGGCCGCATCCGATAAGGCGGAGTTGGCAAAATCCGCTTTCGGCTTAGATCAGGATACTGCCTTGACGGAGGCCCAGCAGAATGTTGTTGACACATTCGTTCAGTCGATGGACACAACTGTTGAGATGTTCGACGAATACATTGGCGAAACCAGCGATTTCACCTATCACATCAAGGTTTCTGCACCTGTTGCCGAGCCGGACAACATTACACTGACCGGCCTTGACGAGTTCGACAACGATGTCAATATCAACGAGTACGAACTGCGGTCGTATGACGAAATTTACCGCAATGGTGCAGAAGATGCGCAGGCTGCTGTTCAGAGCATGATGATTTCCCCCGCTTGGGTTGCTACTAAGATCAATAACTACAACAGCTATAACCGCATTGCCGCTCGCGATTACGCATACAAGTATTGGTCGTCTTACAATCCGGCATATACCAGCTATAAGGGCAACGGCGGTGACTGCGCTAATTTCGTTTCCCAGTGCCTCCATGCTGGCGGTATTCCCACCGATGCAACTTGGAAAGCTGATTCTGTTTCGTGGATTCGTGCATCCGCAGTACCCTCGTATATGATGAACAAGGGTTATGCAACCAAAACCAGCTACACCAATGCTACGGCTGGCAGCTTTGCCTATACTTCGAGTGGAGCAGGCCATGCTGTACTGGTAACGATCAATGATGGTGCTAAAATCGCGTACACCGCTCACACCACCGATCGTAAAGACGCTGCATTCTCCTCGACCGATTTGAACGGTAATTACAGCTTCTATGTAATCAAGAACTACTAATACATATCTGTTGTAACAACGATAATCATTTAAGGAGGTATTGCACATGAAAAACAAGCGTTTCCGCATCCCGATCATCGGTCTGATTTGCTGCATGCTGCTGGGTACGATTGCTTTTGCAGTCAATGGCCGCAAAATCACTGCAACCTACGGCGGCATTACCATTTATCTGAATGGCCAGAAACAAGTTGCTACCGATGTAAACGGTAAAACAGTAGAACCGTTGATCTATCAGGGTACGACGTATGTGCCGATACGCGCCGTCAGCGAATGGCTGGGCAAAACGGTTACATGGCAGGGCAGCACCAGTTCTGTTCTCATCAATGATTCTGTTTTTTCCGACAGCGATGTTACAGCTGCTAAAAATGTGATCAGCGAGTTCTTTACGCTGTTCGGTGATCAGCAGTACCAAAAGATGAATACGCTGTGCGCCGGTGATGCTGCAAGTCTTGATTTCAGCTACGGTGTATTTGGTATGAAGGAAGCAAAACTGAAATCCTGTACCTATAATGGTGATTACTCCGCAAGAGCAAACAAACTCGTTTTTGAATGTTCTTTCACAATGAAACCTACCGCTAATTCGGTATATGACCCTAATCAAACCTCTACCAGCTGCTTAATCTATGTGAGAAAAGTCGGCAGTCAGTTCTGGATTGATGAATTTGCAAGTGGTTTCTAAGTTATCGGCGGAAATCCTTGTTTAATAAGCATATATCACCAATAGCCCCGAAGAAGCTGAGGACTAACCTCAGCTTCTTTTATTTTGCGCGAAAAAGCTGCATACCAAACCCCGCAGGAACATAGCACAGCACACGCCACTCCACCAGTACGGCAGATACGACAGGCCATGACAGAGCCGGTACAGGTTGATACCGCCGCACAGTACGGCTATAAGCACCCAGCGATATATTCTCATTTCATCGTCAAATTTCTCTCAAAAAACACCCTAATTGGGCGTAAATACAAAAAAGGAAGCGGCACCTAATTCGGTGCTGCTTCCTTTTTGCATTTATGATAATTTGCTTGATTGCCTACGAAATATTCCTTTATTCAATTTTCGCAACGCTCAATTTATCCAAATTGTTACGCAAACGGTCAATCTTGGAGTCACAATCCGCGAGTACCTCTATAATTTCCTCACAATCACGGCTATTATCCATGATGTGTTCTGCCACTTCTTCCTTTAAGTGGTCAACAATAAGTTCGTTTTTCAGCACATCGCGTTGAACATTTGTCAGCCGCGTATCCATATGACACCAAATGTTGTTCTCACTGAGTTTTTGCAAAATCAGCGAAGTGATTGCCGCTGTGCCGATGCTGACACCGGCAACAGCTAAAAGTTGAGTCAAATTCATGATGTTTTACCTCCTGCACACTCATTGGACTTCATAAGTTCCTCAATCACGCGCAGCCGTCTGCGGAAGAAACGAATGCGCGATACCTGCACAATAGTTAAGATTGCACCGAAAATAAATTCGCAGATAGTCACGATATTCAGTACCCACATCTGAATGATTTCCCAAAAACTTTCCGCAACAAAAACGGGATAAGGCGAATAAGCATCCTCAATGATAATATCGGTCAGTATACCCCCGACGATAAAAAGGCAAAGATACCCCAACAAATTCCATTTTAAATGCTTATATCTCTTGTATGTTTCTTGATGTTTGGTGGCCAGCTCCTGACCACCAAATCTTCCGAAGTATTCCTTATCCTGCTGTATCTGCGTAGCAGAGAACGAGTAAAATTCGTTCTCTTTATGGAGCTGTTCAGCCTCTTTACGCAGTTCTTCTCTCCAGTTCATAGATACCTTCTGTTGCTCATTTAGGGCGCGCAAACCCATACATATGTGATTTCCAGTACGAATTGGACAGGTCTGCGTAACCGATTGGATTTCCGCAATGCAACATTTTACCGTTGCCTACATAGATACCGATGTGCGAGATCGGCTCGGGGCAATTGTAGGTGTTCGCAAAGAACACAAGATCACCCGGCTGCGCCTGCGAAGCCGAGATTGGTGTGCAGCGTAAGTAGATACCATACGCCGTCATTCGCGGGAGATTGCATACGCCGGACTGCGTGTAGACCCAGCAGATAAAGCCGGAGCAGTCGAACGAGGTCTGCGGAGTAGAGCCGCCGAACACATAAGGCATACCGATGTATTTCTTTGCTTCGGTCATGAGCTTCTGGAAGGTTTCACTTCCATAAGCCGCGCCGCCGGTATACTGCTGAACCAACATAACATAGAACATATTGCCGTAATTGTACCGCCAGCCGCCATTCTTCGCAGTGGAAATAGCGTTCTTGTAGGTAACACGCACGCCGCCGGAGTGCTGTTTAGCAAAACTCTCCGCAAGCTCAAAGGAGTATTTCTTACCGTTTTTCGCTACATAATCAAGAAAACCGCCGCCGTAGTTGTACGCCTGTACAATGCTGTCACCGTCTACACCGAGCTGCTTTGCTCTTTTAACCAGTTCGGCATAGTATTTGCAGCCCTGATTGATAGATGCTTCCTTGTCCTTGATTGCACCGGGCGG
>QEKJ01000034.1 GCA_003096535.1 Agathobaculum butyriciproducens
GTCTGTGCCGGGACAGTTCTTTGTGCTTTTTTCTCGTTCGCCTTATCCTGCAAGACTTCTTTGATGGGCTGCTTCTTGGGCGGCTCTTTGCTTTCCTCTGTGCCGGGTGTGGCTTTCCGTACCCAGTAGCGGATGTCCCGCAGCTTCTTCAAATCCTCCTGTACCTCGGTCAGTGGTACTTTCAGCTCTGCGATTTCGCTGAGAAGCGTTTCCTGCTCCTGTTGCAACTCATTTTTCGTTTTATCCTTATCGTCCGGGTGCTTGGCAAGGTAGTCAGCGGCTTTCTCATACCGGGCAACCTCCGGGTGTTCCTGTTTGAATTTCCCCTTTATTTTCTTAAAAAATATCTTCTGGTACTTCTCATAGACAGCCTTACATTCCTTGCAGTCTGTCCGGCTGGCAAGAATCCCGTCAATCACTTTGCTCCGGGCTTCCTTTGGCTTCATCTGATTGCGGTAATCTGCGGCTGATTTCCCGGAAGATTCCAGAAACGCTTCTAAGTCCTCCACAGTGGAAAGCCCCTTTTGCCGGAGATAGGACAGGGCTTCGCTGACTGCCTTTAAGTCCTGTGAAGTTCCCCGGTTCTGTCCAGCCCTTGTCCAGTCCTTCCGTTCTTCCTTTCGTATCTCCATATACTTCATCAGCAGATTGGGAAGAAGTGTCGCTTCCTCCGCCGCCTTTTGTGCAAGCAGCTCCTTCCGTTTTTCTCCCAGCTCGGTAATCCAGCCTTTGAGGTTTTGGATAAGCTGCCGGATGGACTTCATCAGGCGGTTGGCGGCTCTGATTTCCCGGTTCAGGTTGCCGATATTCGTCTGGATACCTCGCTTTTCCATCTGCCGGACAGCAGTCCCCTCATGGACAGTGGGGACTATATCAAGCCCCTGTCTGGCATAGGAACGCAAGTCCACACGCTCCGGGCGGTCATTGGCGTCCAGATAGCGGTTCTGGATAACCTCCCATTCATGCCGCCAGATTTCACAATACTTCTGGTCGTTCCAGTCCACCGTATCCTCCTTGTGGCTTTTCCACCTGCCGGACGGCAGCTTTATCCGTTCCCCATTCTCGTCAAGGTCATAAACCTTGCGGCTCTTGGGAAGCCATTTTCCATGTTCATCCATTGCCCGCATGGTCAGCAGGACATGGGCGTGGGGATTGTGTCCCGGCGGATGGGGGTCATGGATGGCAAAATCAGCAATCATGCCTTTGGAAACAAACTGCTGTTCACAAAACTCCCGTACAAGGACAGCGTACTGGTCGGGCGGTATCTCTCTGGGAATGGTAAGCACCCACCGCCTTGCAAGCTGGGAGTTCCATTGCTTTTCCACCGCTTCGGCGGCATTCCATAAAGTATTGCGGTCTGCATATTCCTGTGGAGCATTTGCCGGGAGCAGGATTTCATTGTGGACGATACCACGCTTTTCCGGGTAGTGCTTTACTTGCTGGTCGTATTCACAGAACAGCTTTTCGCCGCTTTGGTAAGCAGCGGCGGCAACCGCAGACTGCCGCTGGCTGCGCTGAACAATCGTGATTTCGTTGTGTGGACAAGGCATTTCGTGTCCCTCCTTTCGCTAATTGGTGGATGGGGTGGCGTTTTACCACCTCATTTTGGGCAGAAAAAAAGCAGGAGACCTTTTTCAGATTTCCTGCTCGGTGTGCCACTGTGTGAGCGGCGGGTATTTAGTTGTAAAAGTTCGGGACAAGTTGACCCGATGTAAAGCTAACAAACTGGAATTGCACCAAAACAATCTAAGACAACAACGCTGCCCTACTTGCGATTTTTTCTTGTACTGCGGAAACAGTTTCTTGAATGGAATAAGTGGTCGTATCTATAACATTCGATTCATATATTCCCAGATTGCAAAATTGCTCCCACATGGTTTCTACCAATTCGATATTTGTCTTTCGGTCTAACTTTGAGCGTTCAACAGCTCGCTTCAAGGTTTCTTCCTTACTTGCCCTTAAAATAATATAATGCACCTCATAATGTTCCCGAACAAGACTTTGCCACGGCTTTAAAAACCACGGTCCGATAATACCGTCAACAATTACATCATATCCACCACGAGCATATCGCTTCGCAGCTTCTAAAAACGCTTCAATGACAATCAAATTTTGCTCATTTGATTCTGGCAAATGCGGTGGTATTGCCCCTTTACTCAAATAATGATAAAAGTCATCTGTGTGCATATGCACAGACTTTTCCAAATCTGATTCTTTTGCAACAGCAGATGCCGTTGTAGTTTTTCCTGTCCCCGGCGCACCTGTGATTACAATAATTCTACCTTGATTCATCTATATTTTACCTCCACAAATTACGATTTTCTTAATTCTACAAACTGGAATTTGAGTCTCTGTAAAGCTGGAATTAACCCATACAATTATTTTAATTTAGAGGTTCTTACGCAATTATCCGTATTTTGTAATTTTTCAATACTGGAATGCCAGTGTAAATCAGCATTCTCCATTTTTATTAAAGCGAAAAACGTAAAATTGCGGAAGAACCAATTTAGATATTCACAATTTTACTTGCCACAGTATCTCGAAAAACACTGTCATGTTCTACCAGGAGCATGGTCGGGGCAAACTCCGTTATGAGTTGTTCAATCTGCATACGTGAGTACACATCAATAAAGTTGAGCGGTTCATCCCATACATACAAGTGTGCCTTTTCACAAAGGCTTTTCGCAATTAGGACTTTCTTCTTTTGCCCGCCAGAAAAGTCTTTAATATCCTTTTCAAACTGTACACGCTCAAAGTCCATTTTCCTAAGAATTGCCTTGAACAAACTTTCATCAAGGTTGTTTTCTTCTGCAAACTCGGAAAGGGTTCCACATAAATACGATGTATCCTGTGGCACATAAGAAATTACAAGCCCAGAGCCAAGTGTTACTGTACCCGTATAATCTATGGACTGCCCGACTACCAACTTTAACAGGCTACTTTTGCCACTGCCGTTCTTTCCATCAAGCACAATGCGTTCTCCCTGTCTTATTTCAAACGAAACGGGTTCACAAACTGAAATGCCATCATAATAAACTACTACATTCGATAATGATGCAAGCAAATCTGTATGGTAATTAAGCGGTTGTATCTTGAGGGCTTCTGCGGTTTCCATATTTTTCAGCAATGCTGATTTTTGTTCGATTGTCTGTTGTTGTCTCGCTTCTATAGATTTTGAACGCTTCATCATTTTGGCGGCTTTATGACCGACATAACCTTTATCTGCTGCCCCAATTTTGGAAGCTTCTACACGTTCAGACCATACTGCAGCGCGTTTTGCCGACTGCTGTAATCGTCTGATGTCCTTTTGCAAACGTTCGTTCTGAGCCAGTTCAAATTCTTGCTGTCGCTCAAAATTTGACATCCATGATGAAAAGTTTCCTCTTTGCACTTCGATATTCGCTCGGTTAATCGATAGAATATAGTCAACACAATCGTCAAGAAAGCGACGATCGTGAGAAACTAAGATGAATCCCTTTTTCTTTTTCAGATATGCCGCCACACTTTTTCTCGCTTTGGCATCCAAATGGTTGGTAGGTTCATCAATCAGTAGGAAATGCCCTTCATTAAGAAAAAGAGCGGCAATCAAAACCTTTGTCTGCTCTCCGTTGGAAAGTGTTTCAAAAGGTCGCCAAAGCACATCGACATCAACATCAAGATAAGAAAGTTCTCGCATAAGTTCCCATTCTTCCGCAAGTGGGCAAATCTCCTGCAATATATCCTCTGTAATACGATTCTTATCTGAAACGGGATAAGGAAAATAATCAAACTGTACGGATGATAGGATTTTTCCACTATACTCATATTTCCCAAGCAGAAGATTCAGAAAGGTTGTTTTACCTCGTCCGTTTCTGCCCACAAAATCAAGCTTCCAATCGGTATCAACCTGGAAACTGACATTTTCAAAAACATTATCATAACTTGTCGGATATGAAAACGTAAGGTTTTCAATTTTAATCATTGACATAAATATTATCCTCCTTTGCATGTCATACGATACAAAGTCGGTTCGGTGAATGTTTACTACGTATAGATTTCACCAAAAGGAACCGACACTATACGGAGTGAATCATGTGTAACTATCTGTTCTGCACTATTCATAAAGCACCTCCAAAACAAAATAAGAGCCACAAGAAAGTTTATCCTTGCAGCTCGTCATAGCATAAAATAACACCACTAAGCAAAAGTGGCAACAGCACTATATTGAGTAAGATAGACATATAACTTTCTTGCAATAGACACAATAATGCCAAAGTATAGCACTACCGCATATTTTGATTTTATTTGCAAGAAAAGTTAATCATCTTCCCACCTCTTTCTAAATTTCAAAATATTATACCATAAATCGCAGGCAAATACAAGTGGTTATAAAAATTTAACAAATCGCTTATAATACAATCATATAACTTTACGCATTCCTTACTGACCGTAAAATTCCGATTTATTGCTGACTTTATTATACTTTATTGCCTATCGAAAAGATAGCATATTTTATGAAACTTGTCGGCTGGGAACAGCTTGCAACGCAAGGTGTCCCCAGATGACAAGTCCACAAAAGGGTAGCTGGCGGTAGCCAGCGCAGGGGAAGCGTAGCGTCCCCTGTATGATTTGGAGCAGACCATGACTGCGAAAAATCACAGCCCTCCGGCAAGGAGCCTTCGGAGAACGCAATGCACCAACCTTTGGGTGGTGTATAATTGCGCCCTTAGTAAACTAAGGGGTTTCCGGCTTCTCACGTTCCAGCAGTTTCTTCAATAGTTCCTGCGTGTCCTGCCTGTGAAAAATGAGTGTCAACAACAGCATGACATCATCATCTGTCAGGCGTTCCGGCTCTTGCAGAAAACTTTCCAGCATACCGCCACGAGTACAGAGCCGGTGTGTCCGTTCTTTTCGGGTAAGCTGCTTTAGCTGGTGCTGCAATGCCTTTTCATCATTGATGGCTTTCCGCAGTTTCTTTTCACTCTTTTCCAACTCTCGGTTGAGCTTTTCCAGCTTTGAGGTATCAGGCAAGGGCAGCGTCCTCCTTTCCCGGTATCAGCACATAAATCCTGTTTGGTTCTCCAACGCCCTGACGCACTCGCATGATCAGTCCGGCGGTTTCCAGTTCATTCAGAGAACGCTTGACCGTCATGGGGCTGCGGGACAGGACTGCGGCAATGGCTGTGACAGGGAAGCAGATAAACAGGATTCCGTTCTCGTCCTCCTGTCCGTTGGATAGCATAGCGTCCAACATCCGGCAGTACATGACCTTTGCGGTGCTGCTGACTGGAAATCCTGTCAACGCTCTGGGAAAGGGCATACAGGGCGGCAACGGTGTGCCTATCGTCATAAATTCAAAATTCATTCGGTGTGTTCCTCCTTTTTCTTTGCTCTTTTGGATAAATAACGGGGGCAGTCAACCACAACCGCCCGGAAGCTCTGCTTGCACCCATGCTTGCATTTCCGGCATAATTCGTTGTAAGTGACACGCCCCCGGTCATTGAGGTAAAAAGAAAGCTCATGCTTCCTCTTTTTGCTCATTCTCGGCATATTGCGTTTCCTCCCGTTTTAGTGTATAGTTTCGGGGCGATTTTCGGCAAAATTACGGTCATAGAGCCGTCTAAAATCTCCAGAAGTATCAGCAATAGGGTAGACTATCCCCCTATCAGATTGTCGTGTTTCGGTATCATTTCGGTATCAGTTCGCCAGTTCTCCCCGGTGTCGTTCCTCCCCTGAATCTCACAGCGGCGTATTGCTCCCTTTGGTACGCTCGTTTCGGTCAGGGTTCCTCCATATCCCTGCCAAAAGTCATGGCGCTACATCGCCGGGGAAGCATATCCCACACAGGCTGGTCATTCGATTGGAATAATCCATCGATGAACTACCTGTATCATAGAACATTTTTGTGCCCTGTGCCGTATGTCCACAAAGTAGGAATTAAGGGTAAAAATCAGAAATTTCCACGATTGCGGAAAGTATGATATAATCCAGTTAAGCGGCAGTAATGAAACCGCCGGAAAGGAGCGTGCGCCCATGAAAGGAGCGACAAGCATACAGGAACGCCTTTGGGAACTCCGCAAGGACAAAGGCTTAAATCTGGAAGAATTATCAGAGCTGACGGGCATTTCCAAATCAGCTCTTGGCAGTTATGAAAAAGAGGATTATAAGGAAATCAATCATGGCAACCTTATCACGCTGGCAGACTTCTATGGGGTTTCCGTTGATTATCTGCTGTGCCGGACAGAGAACCGGGAGCAGATCAACACGCCACTAACAGAGCTGCATTTGAATGATGAGATGGTGGCACTTCTGAAAGGCGGTCGGATTAACAACCGTCTGCTCTGTGAGCTTGCCACTCATAAGGACTTTATCAAGTTTCTTGCGGACATTGAGATTTATGTAGATGGGATTGCCACCATGCAGATTCAAAACCTCAACGCCCTTGTCGATACTGTCCGGCATGAAATCATTGAACGGTATCGCCCCGGCGAAGACGACCCGCATTTGAAAGTGCTGCAAGCCGCCCATATCAGCGATGATGAATATTTCAGCCACATGGTTCTTGATGACCTCAATCTCATTATCCGGGATATTCGGGAAGCCCACAAAAAGGACAGCGAGAGTGCGCCCCAGACCACCGTTGCCGATGAATTGAAAGAAAATTTGGAAGCGGTTGAAAATTTCAAGGGCAGTCGGGATGAAAAGCTGGTTGTCCTTTACTGCAAGCAGCTCGGCATCAACTATAAAAATCTGTCAGACGAAGAATTTCGCTGGCTCATTCGGATTCTACAAAAATCAAAGAAAACAGGAACTCCTATCAGTCAAAGGAAAAAACGGTAAAGAAAAACCGCTGTTGCATGGTTGTGTTTGCTTCCATGTAGCAGCGGTTGGTGCTATACTTATTCAGTTAAAATTTCAAAGCGATAAAGTGGAATTTATCTTAGAAATTACAGCAATGTTATTTTGATAAACTTTCAAGAATTGAAATATCATGCTTATCTTTATCTCTTAATTCATAACCTGAATGGAAAACTCTTTGGCCTTTTAAGGATATACAAGGAATTGTTTTTCCTTCAAAAAAAGCACTACCAAAGTAATCTTTTTCAAACTCATACCAGCCACCCTCTAAATCAGCTTGTTTTGAAGTTCCGTCCTCACTTAAAACGAACGGGTGAATGTCTAAGTAACCAAGTTCATCACTATATAACTCTATTCTAACCGGTTTCCAGTCTGTATCAATTTTATAGCCCAGATTCAAAAGCACATTTAACAATTTTTCCGTATGTTGAGCATCAAAATTTATATCTATATCTCTATGAATTCTTGTTTGTTTACCAGCTAAAATATCTACACCCCATCCGCCATCCAACCAGTATGTAATTCCAGTATTTTCGAATAATTCTATTACTTTCATTAAATCTTCTTTTGTTGTTATTTCTTTTCTACCCATACAAAGTCTCCTTTACAACTTCTAATTTGTAATAATCATTCTACCATACCGTTATGAATAAATCATCTCATGTAAAACAATTTCTTCTGCCCGGTTGTGAATGTTATTGCAACGCTGCACCCATTCCATTTGACGGGTACGCTTCAATTCCTCGGTCACGCCCTCGGCAGCTTTCATCTGCTCCATGATGGTGTCTAACCGTTTCTGTGCCTGTTCGTTCAGGTCTGCAAGATATGTCCACAATTCCCCGGTCAGGGTCAATGTGTGTAATCTGGCTGGGCAGACTTCTCTTAAATATTCCCGGTGCATCCGTCCGTACTTTCCGATGGGGCGGTGTTCCTCCGGCAACTTCAAGTCCGGGATGTAGTAATCTCCAACAAGGATATAATCAATTCCGTTTTCTTTTATTCTTGGTTTCAATTCGCTCATGTTCCTTACCTCCTGTGGAAGCAGGCTCGTCTGGTACTAACTCAATCACATCGGTAATCTCACAATTCAG
>QEKJ01000035.1 GCA_003096535.1 Agathobaculum butyriciproducens
CTTCCGACCGGCTGCGGTACTCGCGCGGCGAAACGCCGACGTGCTTTTTGAACAGATAGCTGAAATAGTGCGAATCCTGATAACCGACGTCAAACGCAATATCGCTCATGCGGCTGTTGCCATTGGTCAGCAGATGCTTTGCCGCCTCGATGCGGACAGCGGTCAGATATTCGACAAAGGTCTGACCGGTCTCCTGCGAAAACACGGTGGAAAAATGGTTCGGACTGAACCCGACCTCTGCCGCCACCATGTGCAGCGAAATACCGCTGTCCGCATAATTTTCGCGGATAAACTCCTTTGCACGGCTGATCTCCGCGCTGTATCGCACATTCTGATGGCGATAACACAGACGAGTCATGCGGCCAAGCACCTCGGCGGCACAGGCCTTTGTGCCCTCGAGCGTCGCCGCCTGACCGAGCACCGCCTGCGGATCCTCCGGAGGCGGAATGCTGCCTGCCTGCACCTCATCAGCCAGCTGAGAGGCCGTGACGAGCAGGTTCATCAGCAGATAATATCGGTACAGCACGCTCTGCACGTCCTGCGCCGCAGAGCCACCGAAGTAGCCCTCGACAATACGCGGCACGTCCTCGGGGGCGGCATGCCGCAGCTTGTCCGCCAGCGAGCCGCCCGCCGAGAAATCGAACTCGTGCTGCACACCGGCAAAGTCCGTGCTGCCGAATACACCGTCCTCCGCACATGCGGAGGCCTGCAGCAGTGTATCCTTCGCTGTGCGGTAGCTTTCCGGCAGGGCGCTGACACGGGAGACCGGTGCACCGATCGCGCACAGCGCGTTCCAGCCCAGCACCTGACAAAGCTCATGCCGCAGGTTCTGACAGAACTCGTAGGCGGTTTCGCGCACAGCTTCCTCGGTCTCTCCGCGCAGCAAGAGCACCAGCCGGCGGCTGCCGCGGAAAAAGGCGCAGACCTCGCTTTCCTCACCGCACAGACGCTCGGTCAGTGCACGCACCTGCTCCTGCACGGCATTTTCCGGCAGGCGCACGATGCACACAAGATACTGCTTCGCTGTCAGCAGCAGCCCCCAGCGTTCTCCCTGTACAGCCGCCTCCGCAGTCGGCACGCTGCCCGAGAGCAAGTCGTTGAGAAAATGCTCACGCAGCACGTCCTCCTCGTGTTCGCTGCGGCTGTTTGCACCTTCCGAGCGAAGCTGCTGCTGCTCCTGCTCAATCTGCTCGGCAACCTGTCCAAGCGTTTCAAGCAGCTGCGCCGAGCTGACCGGCTTGAGCAGATACGCGTCCGCGTGCAGCGAAACCGCCTTCTGTGCATACTCAAATTCATCGTGTCCGCTGAGGAACACAATACGCAGCCACGGCATGGTGCGCCGCACAACCTTTGCCAGCTCCAGACCATCCATAAACGGCATGCGGATGTCCGTAATGAGCACATCCGGCTTCATTTCCATCAGCATAGGCAGTGCCATTTCGCCGTCCGGCGCTTCACCTGCAAACAAAAAGCGTTCCTGCTCCTTTTCAATGCAGTTGCGGATACCATCCCGGATGATCTCCTCATCATCCGCAATAAATACACGCATCATAGCGTTTTCCCCTCCTGTTCGTCCGGTACGGTGAAGCTGATGCGTGTGCCGTGCCGGTATTCACTCTCGATCGTCAGTCCGCAGCCGTAATACAGCCGCAGACGCTGTTCCACATTGCGCAGACCATAGCCGCCCTTGCCGTCCGGGTCAAGCGGTGCGCCGTTCTGCAGCGAGGCCCGTACCTCGGCAAGACGCTCGGGTGTCATGCCCATGCCGTTGTCCTCCACGGCGAAGTACATGCCGCCTGCCTGCCTGCGGCCGGTCACGGTAATCTGTCCTCTGCCGCGCCTGCGCTTAATACCGTGATAAATCGCGTTTTCAACCAGCGGCTGCAGCACGATTTTCAGCATATACCGCTCGTGCAGCGCGGGATCAATATCAATCGTATACCGCATGATGCTACCGTACCGCACCGACTGAATCTGCAAATAGTTTGCAACGTGCTGTTCCTCGCGCTCGACCGTGATGTAATCCGCGCCGCGGCTGAGCGAGATGCGCAGAAAGCCGGTGAACGCCATCGTCATCTCGACGACCTCGCTGTTGCGGCCCTCTTCGGCCAGCCAGACGATGGTTTCCAGCGTATTGTACATGAAATGCGGCGTGATCTGCGCCTGCAGCGCCCGCAGTTCAGCTTTTTTGATGGTCTTTTCCTGCTCGACCCGCTCATGAATGAGCGCACCCAGCTGCTCCGCCATTGTATTGAGATCGCGTGTCAGCAGATGCAGCTCGTCGATCTCGGTCGGCGGGACGCGCTCGGTCAGCTCACCGGCGGCAATGCGGTTGGCAAACTGCTCCAGCTGCCGCAAAGACGCGCCGATCGCACCTTCCAGATTGTCAGATGCCCGAATAGTCAGCCAGATCATCACGCCGACCAGCGCAATGAGTGCAAGCGCTGCCGCACCCAGTCCGTGCTGAATGCAGGCGTTGAAACGGCCCATGCGGGCGATCTCATTCTCGATATAGCGGTCAAGCATGCTGCCCGCCAGATGGCCGACGCTGTGAATCTCGCGGTACAGCGATTCGTTGCGGCTGACTGCGGCACCGGCGTCCATCTGCGTTTCCAGCTGATCAACGTAGCTGTCGATCGTGCGGATGGCGCGCAGCGCCGCATTGAGATACTGTGCCTCGTCCTCTCCGGCACTGTCCAGCATATCGTTCAGTTCCCACAGAGCGCTGTCGATCAGCATCCGCTGCCGTCCATCCTCGAAGGAAATACGGCCGGAAACCACGTTCCACACCTCATCCGGCAGGTCCTGCACCAGCACAGTGCGGACCTCGGAGGCACGGGTCGTCAATGCAATATCCGCGCCATAGCGCTGTGTCAGCACAACCAGCAGACCGGCCAGCACGCACACCGGTAAAATCATGCAGACCACGCTGCGCAGCAGCGACTGCCGCAGCAAGCCGTGCAGACTGTGATGGGATTTACGCATCGGCTGTTCCCTCCTCCGTCAGCACGGCGGTGTCCGCCAGAGCGATATAGGGCTTCCACGGTGCCTTCGCAATCTGCTGGGCTGCGTCTGCGGTCAGCTCGGCCAGCTGGGTGTCATCCAGCGCACCGATTACGGCAACCTCCCCTTTTTTCTGCAGCGCGCGCAGCTCCGCACCGCCGCCAAACGCACAAATCAGCACATCCTTGCCCGGTTTGCGGCCGTGGCTGTGCAGATAATCCACCGCACCGAGCGCCATCGCGTCATTCTGGGCGAAAATGTATCCGATTTCGTCCAGATGGTCCTCCATCTCCTCCAGTATTTCGCAGCCGCGCGAGCGCATGCCGTCGCCGCACAGGCTGTAGGTTACGGTCAATCCTTGTTCCTCCAGAGCCTCGCGGCAGCCGCGTGCAATCTCTCTTGCGTCCGAAGCATTTACCGTGCCGTAAAGCTCCAGTACACCGTCCCGCGGCATGCGCTGCTGCAGAAGCGCATCCGCCGCCTGCTCGGCGAGCGACGCATAATCAAATCCTATATGCTGCAGCGGCACATCATCTACGCCGCGTATCGCGCGGTCTATCGACAGCAGCGGCACGGAGGCGGATTTTGCTTCGCGCAGCACGTTGTCCCAGCCGCTTTCCACCAGCGGCGTAAATGCGATTGCGTCCACCTGATACACGATCAGCGCACGCACGGCTTCAATCTGTGCCTCCTGCGTGCGCTCGACCGGCATTTCCAGCACTTTGAAGCCATGTTCCTCCGCCGCATGTACAAGCGCTTCGGACTGCGCTTCGCGCCGGTCATCCTCTGCCGCCGTGGTGACAATGCCGAGCACCGGCACATGGGCATTCTCTTTTTCCGGCTGTGCCAATCCCTGCAACAGCCGCAGCAGCACGACTGTGCAGAGCAGCAGCAATGCCGCCCCTTTCCATCGTTTCATGGTTTTCTCTCCGTTTCTTGTTCTCTCCTGAATGATTTAATCATATCACACTTTGGAGGAATGAGCCAAATGTATTTGATAATAGTATAAAAACTATCCAAATAAGCGCCCATGATATTATGCATATTCCCTCACTTGGGCAGAGGAATATCTTCCGACGCAGTCGGATCTACTTGCATTGGCTGTTGATATGCGGTATAACATGACTACACAAGGAAAGACAAAAGGAGCGCAGATTGCAAACATCTGCGCTCCTTTTGCACCTGTATTACCGTTCTTCTTTTTCTGTCGGAATCTCCGTCTGCTCGGCTTCACGCGCCTTCCTGCGCCGACGGCGCAGGACCGCAACAGTGCCGCCTCCGGCAGCAGCCAGCAGGATCACCGGCCAGAACATCACCGCACCGACGATGAGCGCTCGAACCGCGTCAACCAGACCGCGTGTTCCAGTCTTAGCCGCCTGCGTGAGCTGTGCGCCGAAGCCGCTGCCCTCAGGCGTTGCGGTCAGCGTCTGCACCTCTTCCAGATCCACATAGAAGGTCGAAAATCCGACCAGATCATCGTAATGCCGCTTAGAGCCGGTCAGCGAGTCGATCTCGTATTCACAGTCGGCCAGCGCGTTCTCGAGCGAGATGATATCCTCCATCTTATCCGCCTGATCGAGCAGCGCCAGCAGCCGCTCGTGCTTGGTGGTTAGCGTTGCCAGACGGGTTTCGATATCGGTATACTGCTCGGTCACGTCCTCGCTCGAACGCGAGCTGTACACCACATGCACGCTGCTGCCGAGCTGCTCGTAAAACGCCTCAAATTTCTCCTGCGGAATGCGCAGGACATAGCTTGCATGCCGGCTGCCTGCATCGCCGGAAAGACTGCTCGATTCAAGGTAGCCGCCTGCATCCGCTGCCATCTTCTCAATATCTGCAGAGGCTTTGTCGAAATCCTGCGTTTCGAGCGTCAGATTGGCGTTCAAAATCAGCTTGGCATTCTTTCTCACCGCAGAAAAGTCCGCACCGCTCTCAGCGGTATCTGCCGACGCGTCCTCGGTCCAGCCGTTCGCGTCACCCGGCATACTGCCGCTGCCACCGGCTGCCGCCGATGCCGAGTTGCCGACGCTTGCTCCGCAGGCGGAAAGCAGCAGTAAAAATGCAAGGAACAGGGGGAACAATCGTTTTTTCATAACAGACACCTCGTTTCTTGAGCGGTGCGGCGCACGGCCGCTGTATCTTCTCTTGTTACTTGATTAGACGAGATGCCGTGCGATTTGGTTCCCTCCGTTCTGTATATCAATCAAACAATTTTTAATACCGCATTCTATTGAAATGAACTGCACCCCATTTGTTAGACAGTATGGTATACTATCTAACAAGTGGGGTGTTTTGCTATGCCAAAAGGAGTACCAAACAAACGATATACGC
>QEKJ01000036.1 GCA_003096535.1 Agathobaculum butyriciproducens
CTTGGTTTCCATCATCTGCTGATAGGCTTCATCGCACGCGCAAGTGAAACCGGAAGTCAGCGTGTCCTTAATTCCGAAGAAACTGTGAAAACCTTGGCACGCCGTTTTCTCCGGGTTCATTATATACTTGATGCGGTCATTTAATTGGTTTCGTCCACCCGTTGCCCGGATGACATGAATTTGCAAAACCGCCATTAGTTCAACCTCTCCAGCTGCTGCTCGATCTTCTCCTGTGCTGCGGAAATTTGACGCAAAGTTTCAAGCGATACCTTGCCGGAAATGTGTGCAAGGCGCGTGATCTGATTGATATTTCGACCAACACCTTTGACCTGTTTTTGCAGGTCTGCAACAAACGCATTTGGATAGATTTTGATTTCGCCATATACCAGTAATCTGCGAAAATACTCAGCCATCGACAAATTGCTTTCACGCAATTTTCGCCGGAGCAGCATAAGTTCATCATCGTCCAAACGGAACTTAATTTGGTGTACTCGCTTTCTCATTTTTAACAATTCCTTGTTCTATGGTCGCTTGGGGGTATTAGGGGGTATCCCCTTAACAAGCCGGTTTTTGGGTACCCAAAAACCTATGCTTGCGAAAGTTCTAACCTTTAGCGCGATAAAGTGCTCTCGCGCGTCCCGCGCGAGGGTGATTTTTTTCCGTTTTGCAGTTTAACACAAAGCTGATCGTTGAAATCTTTCACTTTGGGAACACAGGTTCGCACTTCAAGATTTTCCGGAAACCGCTGACGCAGCATCGTAAAAATTCTGCGCGCTGCGGTCTGTCCGGCTGCGTCGTTATCGAAGCAAAGAACGACCCGCTTAAAAGAAAAAGTATTGAGCGTTCGCTCCAGTGCAGCAGGCAGTTTGCTCTCCGATGCTGTCACACCGCCGAGCGCAAGATAGTTGTCTTTCTTCCAATCCAGACCCTCAAACTTTCGCAGCGTTGCAATGGAAAGCGCATCAATCGCAGCTTCGCAAACAAACAAGGTTTTACCGCTGCCGCGTAGAAAAAATCCGTAACTTTTATCACTGCCGGTTGCTTCTTGACGGAAGTGTGAACCGGTGAGCGTACCACGCAGGAAAGCGTACTTCGCAGTGCCGTTTTCGTCCTTGCCAACGAACACAGCATTGTGATGCTGCGCGTCCTCATACAGCAGATTATTCTTGATACAGTGATTGATGATCTCTGCCGCAATGCCGCGCGACCGATGCAGGTATGCAAACACGCGACGGTTGCCGTTATTCTTTGGCGGCAGGGCGAATGCTGTGCGCTCAGGCGGCTTTGCTTTGTGCTCTGCCTGCGTGGCGGGGATCGTCTTAAAATCCTCACCGGCCAGTGTGCGCACTGCATCCTGAAAACTCATGCCATGAACGGCTTGAAGAAAGCCGATTGCATCGCCGCCGCCCTTGTTCTGTGAGAACCAGTTCCATCGACCATCTGCTGAGATACGCATACTGTCATGAGATTTCAGTGTCCATGACTGACCAATACGTTTCAGCTCTCCGGGCGGCTCATACTGCTGCAAGAACTGCACAAGGTCAATGCTGCGTGCGCGTTCGATCTGCTCGTCAGTCACGCGGCGGTTCGCGTTCGTTGTCATGCGCATTTCCTCCGTCCTTAGTATCTGCTGACGGGCGCTCTGCTGCTAACAGGTCAAGCAGCGTCTGCGCATCGTCATAGGTTGGTGCAATCTCACTGATCTTTTCAAGCAGAGCGCGTTCCTGCAACTGTTTGCGCTTCTCGGTAAGCTGCGAGAGCTTCTCCTGATACGCTTTGATTTTGGTCTGCACTTTCAAAATATCAGTTTCTATGCGTTTGATCTGTTCACTGGTACTTGCCATATACAATCCCTCCTTTCTTTGTTTTCTCATGCGTCAGTATTGAGCCGCTGACACTCGCTGTTATCTTCCCTTTATCCTAACGGATTTCAACTTCCGGCGCTTGCTTCACAGGAGCGCACCCATGCTGTTCGGTTATCAAGGTACAGCAGAGGATTTTGTAAAAGTGCAAAAAAGTTATGAATTTCGGTTATCGGAAATAGCACCTTAAAATAAAAGCCTCTACTATACTCATATAGAGGGGGGGTTGTAACACTTTTTCGATGATTGTTCACAATTTGTTTACAAAATTTCAGACTTACTAAACATAGTGTCTGATAAAATTCGACTTGAGAGCATAGAAAAAAGGTCGAATTGCTTCGACCTTTGAAATATTGATTTTGAACTTTTTTGACCACTTAGAGCCGTTTTCGAGAAAATCGTAAAGTTGATTATTGGACTGGGTGAACCGTGGTTGTGTCCGGTTCATCGTTGCGACCGACCAGCATCGGATGCAGCCAGCGCAGAACGACTTTGCGGCTTTCCGGCTTGGACTTACTGCCAGTCCAAAAGTGGTGCCAGTGTCCGCGACGAGTGTGCGTGCGAATGTGGCCGCTGCGCCGATGAGCAGTGCCGCGCTGCTGTGCTTTGGTGTTTTTCTCCTCGGCCTGCGCTCGGCGCAAGGCCGAGCCGATTGCCAGACCGGTATCATATGACTGCACCTCGCGGAACCTGTCGCGGATCGGTGCGGCAGCCGAACGTGGGCGGTATGTCTGCGCCGGTGTCGATGCTATATCCGCATTAGCGGCGCAGATATATAAGTACAAATTCAGGTATCGCAAAATAGTGGTGCGGTCTAAATTTACCTCATAGCCGTCCGGGTGTTTTGCTCGGTTTGCCGCTTTGGTCGTTGCATTGATGCAATCGCCAACCGTCAGGCCATTGAGGTGCAGCGGCATAGTCAAGGTACTGAAAGTTTTGTGTACTGCGCAGACATAAAAGACAGGTGTGCCTTTATCCATATCTCTCACGATGAACGGAAAGAAACCGATAATCTCCGGGTCAATGATACCGGGACAGGAGATAAAAGCACAGCGGTACGGCGGATGCAGCAGTACCTCGATCGGCAGATTATCACTATCGTCCCACTCGTCGGCCTGCTGTACAAGCTCTGCGGCCAGCGTATCATCAAAGGTGTACACGACCTTGTTGCGCCGCCAAAGCGCACAGCAGAAAAGCTCGAACGATGCGTGCGAGATCTCCACGGGCAGAGCACCATTTACAGCGTGTGCCTGTACAATGCTCATAGCTGCATACAGTTCCGCATCCGCAGCCATATTAGAGGGCTGCGTTGCACGGGTTTTATCGGCCAGCTCGTCTAAATCCTCCCAGCAATGCGGAATAAGGTTGCTCCATTGCCGCACCAGCGGCAATGGAGTGTTTTGCTCAGTCAACATATGATTTTCCTCTTTCTTTATGCACGCTGTACGCGCTGCGTGTCGATGGCCTGTACTTCGGCTTCGGTGTAATAATCAGCATCAGCCGGGATCGCAAATTCCAGTACGCCGATGTGATGACTGGTAATCAGCATCGGATACAATTCCTTATCCAGCGCTCGTGCCCACACTTGCGAAACCGGTGCTCCTGCATCTTCGCAAAGCACCTTGCGGCGTACCTCAACAGGCGCACCCGGCAACAGCGGAACGCGGCTGTATACACCGTCTTTCAGCCGCAGCATTTGCACGCCGGGCACTGACGGAGTTAAAGAGAAAAACTGAAGTTTCATAGCGGATACCCTCCTTGTAGTTTCTGTTCATATCAGAGGGAGCGGCAGCTCCCTCTGATATACCCGATCTGTCTTGTATCAATCCCACAAGTGGCGCTCAACGAACGCCTTATTGTCTGCGTCGTATGCGGCCTTGACCTGCTCCCACGGCTCACCGTTGCTCAGTGCATCATACGCCTTGGCCGCGATAGATGCCAACTCGGCGTTAGAGCCGTAACGCTGCTCCTCGACCATTAAGGCAAACTTAGCAGCGGGATACTTTTCTGCAATAGCAACTTCGTCAGACTTCGGAGCTGTCGGATAACGACACGTTCCACGCTCCATAGCACGCCGCATCTTGGTGCGCCATGCTTCCCTCTCGGCACGGGCGGCGCGCAGCTCCTTAACACCGGGGATTTCTTCAAACGTCTGGCGGCGGCGCTGATACTCGGCGCGCTCATCAGCAAAGTACGCCAAAATCTCCGGCTTAACGCTGATGATCTGCTTGTAGATCGCATCCGTCACGATCTTGGTGTTGCTGATCTTGATACGACCATCACGGTTATCCGTGATGGCGTATTTTGCGATCATTTCAGCGATTTCCTGCTTGGTCATATCGTTTTCCTCCTTAATCCTCATCGTCCACTTCAGCGAGATAAGCGTTGACCTGCTCGGTGAGATTGTCAACCACTTCGGCAAACGCAGTGTTGTCCAGCGTTTCGCGGTCATAAAAGTATTCCGGAGATTTCTCCGCCCATTCTTCGGAGGTGAGATCGTAGTCAGCCGGAGTGATGGTCGCGGTAAAAGTTGCATCTGCCGCATCGAAGCACCGGTAGAAAGTGCCATCATCGCCAATATGGATGTAGTAGTCAACACCGTAGTCCTCAAACTCAGCGCTTGCGTTCTTCGTAAGCTGCTCAAAGATTTCCTCTCGGGTGACACGCTTGGGATTGGCGGCTTTGCCGCTCATTCGCAGCGCTCTCATTTCCTCATTCATTTTGTTTCCTCCCTTGATTTTTGTACATGGTTCAGCTATAATCAAGGAGTAGTTGGAGTAAGGTTTCCGTCTACTCCTGATTACGCTTTAGGCTTGCGGTGTAGCATTTGGCTTGGCTGTTACCGCAAGCCTTCATTTACGCCTTGACCTTGCTGTCACGAACGATTTTTGCCGCTGTTTCCGGGTCTTTGGCGCTGAGTTCAATCAGTTTAGCGATATTTTCGAGATACTGATTGAGTTCAGCCGTGTTCATTTCGTCCACGCTACCTCACTTCCTTTCTATCAGAGGTGTTACCCTCCTTACCTTACAAGTATAGTATAAACCATTTAGTTGATTTTGTCAACCCTTTAGTTGATATTTATAAACTAAAATATTGACATTTTATACTTTTTGGTTTATACTTCATTGTAAGGGGGTAATATTATGACAACAAAACAAATCGTAAAGCAGGCGCTCGCATACTGCGATCTATCCAATGCCGAATTAGCTCGTCGATTAGACTGG
>QEKJ01000037.1:0-2500 GCA_003096535.1 Agathobaculum butyriciproducens
TTCGAGGTTACCTAACATTTAAGGTCAAGCCCTCGGCCTATTAGTATCAGTCCGCTCCATACATTACTGCACTTCCACTCCTGACCTATCAACCTTGTAGTCTACAAGGGGCCTTACTCCCGAAGGATGGGAACACTTATCTCGAGGGGAGTTTCACGCTTAGATGCCTTCAGCGTTTATCTCGTCCGTACTTAGCTACCCAGCTATGCCCTTGGCAGAACAACTGGTGCACCAGCGGTACGTCCATCCCGGTCCTCTCGTACTAAGGACAGCTCCTCTCAATATTCCTGCGCCCGCAACAGATAGGGACCGAACTGTCTCACGACGTTCTGAACCCAGCTCGCGTACCGCTTTAATTGGCGAACAGCCAAACCCTTGGGACCGAATTCAGCCCCAGGATGCGATGAGCCGACATCGAGGTGCCAAACCTCCCCGTCGATGTGGACTCTTGGGGGAGATCAGCCTGTTATCCCCAGGGTAGCTTTTATCCGTTGAGCGACGGCATTTCCATTCACATACCGCCGGATCACTAACTCCAACTTTCGTTACTGCTCGAACCGTCATTCTCGCAGTTAGGCTCGTTTATGCGTTTACACTCAGTGCACGATTTCCATCCGTGCTGAACGAACCTTTGAGCGCCTCCGTTACTCTTTTGGAGGCGACCGCCCCAGTCAAACTGCCCACCTGACAGTGTCCCCCGACCAGATTCATGGTCGCAGGTTAGAATCCCAATATCCCAAGAGTGGTATCCCAAGGTTGACTCCATAAACGCTGGCGCGCTTACTTCCAAGTCTCCCACCTATCCTGTACATGGAATACCGAGATCCAATATCAAGCTACAGTGAAGCTCCATGGGGTCTTTCCGTCTAGTTGCGGGAAACCGGCATCTTCACCGGTACTACAATTTCGCCGGGCGGGCTGTTGAGACAGTGCCCAAATCGTTACGCCATTCGTGCGGGTCAGAACTTACCTGACAAGGAATTTCGCTACCTTAGGACCGTTATAGTTACGGCCGCCGTTTACTGGGGCTTAAGTTCGCACCTTCGCTTGCGCTAAGCACTCCCCTTAACCTTCCAGCACCGGGCAGGCGTCACCCCCTATACGTCATCTTTCGATTTAGCAGAGAGCTGTGTTTTTGCTAAACAGTCGCTTGGGCCTTTTCACTGCGGCCTGCTCTCGCAGGCGCCCCTTATCCCGAAGTTACGGGGCCAATTTGCCGAGTTCCTTAACAACCCTTCTCCCGTTGGCCTTAGAATACTCATCCCATCTACCTGTGTCGGTTTGCGGTACGGGCACCTTAGTATACACTAGAGCTTTTCTCGTCTCTCACGCCGTCTACTTCCCTACTAAATTTCGGTCCCTTACGCCCGGGGCAACCATCGCCCGGGATAGACTTAATGAAAGCGTCCCTCTAGCTTAAATGTTCGGTGGTTACGGAATTTCTACCGTATGTGCATCGCCTACGCCTTTCGGCCTGAGCTTAGCTCCCGACTAACCTTGGGCGGACGAACCTTCCCCAAGAAACCTTAGATTTTCGGCCATTATGATTCTCACATAATTCTCGCTACTTATTCCGGCATTCTCACTCGTATGCAGTCCACCAGTGCTTCCGCTCTGACTTCGCCCCGCATACGACGCTCCCCTACCCAATGCATTACTGCAATGCCTAAGCTTCGGTTGAACACTTAGCCCCGTTACATTTTCTGCGCAAAACCACTCGACCAGTGAGCTATTACGCACTCTTTGAATGAGTGGCTGCTTCTAAGCCAACATCCTGGTTGTCTTCGCAGTTTCACATCATTTTCCACTTAGTGTTCATTTGGGACCTTAGCTGTAGATCTGGGCTGTTTCCCTTTTGACTATGAGACTTATCTCACACAGTCTGACTGCTATTCATCAATTATCCGGCATTCAGAGTTTGATAGGCTTTGGTAACCTCGCGGCCCCTAGACCATTCAGTGCTTTACCTCCGGTAATCTAAAATAACGCTAGCCCTAAAGCTATTTCGGGGAGAACCAGCTATCTCCGAGTTCGATTGGAATTTCTCCGCTATCCACAAGTCATCCCCGGCTTTTTCAACAGACGTGGGTGCGGCCCTCCACGGTGTCTTACCACCGCTTCAGCCTGCTCATGGATAGGTCACCCGGTTTCGGGTCTAATACCTGCAACTTCATACGCCCTTTTCAGACTCGCTCTCGCTGCGGCTCCGGAACTCCAGTTCCTTAACCTCGCTGCAAATATTAACTCGCCGGACCGTTCTACAAAAAGTACCCGATCACACTTTAACGTGCTCTCGGTGCTTGTAGGCACAAGGTTTCAGGTTCTTTTTCACTCCCCTCCCGGGGTACTTTTCACCTTTCCCTCACGGTACTGCTCCACTATCGGTCACTGAGTAGTATTTAGGCTTGGAGGATGGTCCCCCCATCTTCCCAGCGGGTTTCACGTGTCCGCTGGTACTCTGGATACTGCTAGCACTCAATCCTTTTCACTTACGGGGCTA
>QEKJ01000038.1 GCA_003096535.1 Agathobaculum butyriciproducens
GTCTGTGCCGGGACAGTTCTTTGTGCTTTTTTCTCGTTCGCCTTATCCTGCAAGACTTCTTTGATGGGCTGCTTCTTGGGCGGCTCTTTGCTTTCTTCTGTGCCGGGTGTGGCTTTCCGTACCCAGTAGCGGATGTCCCGCAGCTTCTTCAAGTCCTCCTGTACCTCGGTCAGCGGTGTTTTCAGGGCTGCAATTTCTTCCAGAAGTGTTTCCTGCTCCTCTTGCAGTTCCTTTTGGGTGCTGTCCTTATCGTCCGGGTGCTTGGCAAGGTAGGCGATGGCTTTCTCATACCGGGCAACCTCCGGGTGTTCCTGCTTGAAAGTTTCCTTTGTTTTCTTAAAAAATAGCTTCTGGTACTTTTCATAGACGGGCTTACATTCCTTGCAGTCTATCCGGGCAGAAAGAAGCCCGTCAATCACTTTACTGCGGGTTTCCTTTGGCTTCATCTGGCTGCGGTAGTCGGCAACAGATTTCTCGGAAGATTTCAGAAACGCTTCCAAATCCTCTACGGTGGAAAGCCCCTTTCGCCGGAGATAGGACAATGCTTCGCTGACTGTCTTTAAGTCCTTGGAAGTCCCCCGGTTTTGTCCAGCCCTCGTCCAGTCTTTCCGTTCTTCTTTTCGTATCTCCATATATTTCATCAGTAGATTGGGAAGAAAGACAGCTTCCTCCGCTGCTTTTTGTGCAAGCGGTTCTTTCCGTTTTTCGCCCAGTTCGGTAATCCAGTCTTTGAGGTTTTGGATGAGCTGCCAGATGGACTGCATTAAGCTGTTGGCGGCTTTAATTTCCCGGTTCAGGTTTCCGATATTCGTCTGGATACCTCGCTTTTCCATCTGCCGGACAGCAGCCCCCTCATGGACAGTAGGGACTATATCAAGCCCCTGTCTGGCATAGGAACGCAAGTCCACACGCTCCGGGCGGTTGTTGGCTTCCAGATAGCGGTTCTGGATGACCTCCCATTCATGCCGCCAGATTTCACAATACTTCTGGTCGTTCCAGTCAACGGTATCTTCCTTATGGCTTTTCCATCTGCCGGACGGAAGTTTTATCCGTTCCCCGTTCTCGTCAAGGTCATAAACCTTGCGGCTCTTGCCAAGCCATTTCCCATGTTCGTCCATTGCCCGCATGGTCAGCATGACATGGGCGTGGGGATTGTATCCCGGCGGATGGGGGTCATGGATGGCAAAATCAACAATCATGCCTTTTGAAACAAACTGCTGCTGGCAAAACTCCCGGACAAGGACAGCGTACTGGTCAGGCGGTATCTCTCTGGGGATGGTAAGCACCCACCGCCTTGCAAGCTGGGAGTTCCATTGCTTTTCCACCGCTTCGGCGGCGTTCCATAGGGTATTGCGGTCTGCATACTCCGGCGGGGCATTTGCCGGGAGCAGGATTTCATTGTGGACGATACCACGCTTTTCCGGGTAGTGCTTCACTTCTTGGTCGTATCCACAGAACAGTTTTTCGCCGCTCTGGTAGGCAGCTGCGGCAACCGCAGACTGCTGTTGACTTCGCTGAACAATCGAGATTTCGTTGTGTGGACAGGGCATTTCGTGTCACTCCTTTCTATGCTTGGCAGATGGGGTGGCGTTTTACCACCTCATTTTGGGCAGAAAAAAAGCAGGAGACCTTTTTCAGATTTCCTGCTCGGTGTGCCGCTGTGTAAGCGGCGGGTATTTAGTTGTGAAAGTTCGGGACAAGTTGACCCGATGTGTGTAGAATAACAAATTGGATTTATTTTTCTTTACATTTTATGCCGTAATTTCCCCTACTACCATTTTCGTAGCCCCTATATATTTCATATCTTTTTCCATTTATCTCCACTTCGTCATCGTTAATAAATGTATAAGACTCACCATTTTCTTCACAATACTTTGAAATTGCTTCCATAGTTTTTGCAAGAGTTGGGTAATTGGCACTATCCTCATAAGGAACCCAAAAAGCTTTTTTAAACATATAAAATACCTCCTTCTAATTTGTTAAGTAATCCACGAATTTTCAAATCGTTATAAAATAATAGTATCATACAGCTTCGCAAAAATCCACTTATAATTTCAAATTGTCCCTTACTCTTTTCTATTTATCATGTAAGATTGTAAACTTTTTTGACAACCATTCTTTTCATAAAATTTTTCTGCTTCTGGTTGAGAGCCGAAATATAACATTGTAGGTGTATTATCTTTTGCAAGTTGAAGAAGTTTGCTTCCAATCCCCTGTTTTTGATATTGAGGAAGAACCAGTAACTCTGTAATTGTTCCAAAATAGTAACCATCGGAAAGAATACGCAAGCATCCTACTAGCTTTTTATTGTCATAGGCTGTTATATTTAATGTTTTAGATAATGCCATCCTTGTTTGTTCCACATCATAATTACCTTGCCATACTTGATTGACAAAAGAAATAAACATTGATACATCAAGGTTTTTATCATCTATTTTGTAGTCCATTATTTTTCCTCCAACTACCGATTTGTTGTCATCTTCATTATACTTCATCGCCTATCGAAAAGATAGCATATTTTATGAAACTTGTCGGCTGGGAACAGCTTGCAGCGCAAGGTGTCCCCAGATGGCAAGTCCACAAAAGGGTAGCTGGCGGCAGCCAGCGCAGGGGAAGCGTAGCGTCCCCTGTATGATTTGGAGCAGACCATGACCGCGGAAGCCGACATTCTGTCGGCTGCTGCGGCATTCGCCGAGTGAATATGCAAGCATATTCGTTCGGCTCATTGCTCGCACAAATCACAGCCCTCCGGCGAGGAGCCTTCGGAGAACGCAATGCACCAACCTCTGGGTGGTGTATAATTGCGCCCTTAGTAAACTAAGGGGTTTCCGGCTTCTCCCGTTCCAACAGTTTTTTCAATAGTTCCTGCGTGTCCTGCCTGTGAAAAATGAGTTTCAACAACAGCATGACATCATCATCTGTCAGGCGTTCCGGCTCTTGCAGAAAACTTTCCAGCATACCGCCACGAGTACAGAGCCGGTGTGTCCGTTCTTTTCGGGTAAGCTGCTTTAGCTGGTGCTGCAATGCCTTTTCATCATTAATAGCTTTCCGCAGTTTCTTTTCACTCTTTTCCAACTCCTGGTTGAGCTTTTCCAGCTTTGAGGTATCAGGCAAGGGCAGCGTCCTCCTTTCCCGGTATCAGCACATAAATCCTGTTTGGTTCTCCCACGCCCTGACGCACCCGCATGATAAGTCCGGCGGTTTCCAGTTCATTCAGAGAACGCTTGACCGTCATGGGGCTGCGAGACAGGACTGCGGCAATGCCTGTGATAGGGAAGCAGACAAACAGGATTCCGTTCTCGTCCTCCTGCCCTTTGGATAGCATAGCGTCCAGCATCCGGCAGTACATGACCTTTGCGGTGCTGCTGACTGGAAATCCTGTCAACGCTCTGGGGAATGGCATACAGGGTGGCAATGGTGTGTCTATCGTCATAAATTCAAAATTCATTCGGTATGTTCCTCCTTTTTCTTTGCTCGTTTGGATAAATAACGGGGGCAGTCAACCACAACCGCCCGGAAGCTCTGCCTGCATCCATGCTGGCATTTCCGGCATAACTCGTTGTAAGTGACACGCCCCCGGTCATTGAGGTAAAAGGAAAGCTCATGCTTCCTCTTTTTGCTCATTCTCGGCATATTGCGCTTCCTCCCGTTTTCGTGTATGGTTTCGGGGCGATTTTCGGCAAAATTATGGTCATAGAGCCGCCTAAAATTCCCCGAAGTATCAGCGATAGGGTAGACTGCCCCCCTATCAGATTGTCGTGTTTCGGTATCATTTCGGTGTCAGTTCGCCAGTTCTCCCCGGTGTCGTTCCTCCCCTGAATCTCACAGCGGCGTAT
>QEKJ01000039.1 GCA_003096535.1 Agathobaculum butyriciproducens
TTGCGTGCCTCAGAGATCAGCTCGAGTACGGTCGGCTGCAGCTCGCCCTGGCGCTGCTCACAGAATACCCATACGCCGGAAAAATCGGCGAGGTTCGTATTATTGAAATCAGCCATTGTTCAGTATTCTCCTTCCGATTAAATGATGTGCTTCTTCTGAAGCTCAGCAACCAGCTCATCGCAGGTAGCCTTGTCAGCGCCCTCAAGCATCTTGCCCTGACCCTTCTGGGGAGGAGTGAAGGACTTGAAGATGTTGGTGGGAGAACCCTTCAGACCAATGGTGGTGGGATCGATCAGCGGATCGTCCTTCAGGGTGTTGTAGTCATAAACTGCGATCGGCTTATCGTAGCAGCCCATGATGCCCTTGATGGACATGTAGCGGGGCTCGTTCAGCTCCTTGATGCAGGTCAGCAGGCACGGGGTCTGGGTCTCGATGGTCATGTAGCCATCCTCCAGAGCGCGCTTAACGGTAACGGTGGTGCCCTCGATCTTTACGTCAGCAGCGTAGGAGACCTGCGGGATGTCCAGCTTCTCAGCGATCTGAGAACCAACCTGAGCGGTATCACCGTCGATAGCCTGACGGCCGCAGAATACTACGTCATCAGCGTCAACGCCATACTTCTTGATAGCAGCAGCCAGGATCTGGGAGGTTGCGAAGGTATCAGAACCGCCGAACTCACGAGCGGAAACCAGAATGCCCTCGTCAGCGCCCATAGCCATCAGCTCACGCAGCATGCCCTGTGCCGGGGGAGGACCCATGGTGATAACAACGACCTTGCAGCCGGTAGCGTCCTTCAGCTTCAGAGCAGCCTCAACCGCGTTCTTGTCGTCCGGGTTGATGATGGTAGCCATGGATGCGCGGTTCAGAGTGCCATCGGGATTAACAGCAACCTTACCGGAGGTATCCGGAACCTGCTTTACACAAACAATTGCCTTCATAGTTCAGTTTTCCTCCTATTCTTACTTACCGAGAATGTTACCGGAGATAACAACGCGCTGAATCTCGCTGGTGCCCTCGTAGATCTCGGTGATCTTGGCATCACGCATCATGCGCTCAACCGGGTAATCCTTGGTGTAGCCGTAGCCGCCGTGTACCTGAACTGCCTTGGTGGTGATCTTCATAGCAGCCTCGGAAGCGAACAGCTTAGCGGTTGCAGCGTCCACAGTGAAGCGGCCACCCTCAGACTTAGCAACAGCAGCCTTGTAGGTCAGCAGGCGAGCAGCCTCGATTGCAACATGCATATCAGCAAAGAGGAACTGAGTGTTCTGGAACTTTGCGATCGGACGGCCGAACTGCTCACGGGTCTTAGCAAAGTTGATGGACTCTTCCATAGCGCCCTCTGCGATGCCCAGTGCCTGTGCAGCGATGCCGATACGGCCGCCGTCCAGGGTCTGCATAGCGATCTTGAAGCCCTTGCCTTCTGCGCCGAGGAGGTTCTCCTTCGGAACGATGCAGTCGGTGAATACGATCTCAGCCGTCGGGGAGCCGTGCAGGCCAAGCTTCTCCTCGTGCTTGCCAACAGAGAAGCCCGGGAAGGAGCTCTCTACGATAAATGCAGAAATGCCTCTGGTGCCCTTGGACTTGTCGGTCATAGCGAATACTACGAATACGTCAGCAACGTAGCCGTTGGTGATGAAGATCTTGGAGCCGTTCAGTACGTAGTGGTCACCCTGCAGCTCAGCAACGCAGGTGCCCTTTGCAGCGTCAGAACCAGCGTCCGGCTCGGTCAGTGCGAAAGCACCTACCTTGTGGCCTTCGGTCAGCATGCGGAGGTACTTCTCCTTCTGTGCGGGAGTACCGTTTGCAATGATCGGGCCGCAGCACAGACCATTGTGGGTAGCGAGGATATCGCCAGTGGAAGCGCACTGCTTGGACAGCTCTTCGATAGCGATAGCGGAGGACAGGTCGTCAGCGCCTGCGCCGCCGAACTCCTCGGGCACGACCATGCCCATAACGCCCAGATCGAACAGCTTCTCGATGTTCTCGCGGGGGTAAGTAGAGGTTTTGTCGGTTTCCGCAGCGATGGGCTTAACTTCGTTCTCGGTGAAGTCATGCATCATCTGGCGAACCAGTTCCTGTTCACGGGTCAGATGGAAATCCATGTTCAAGTCTCCTTCTTGTTTGGATATTTATTGCCAAAGCCGGTAAAAACCGGCATTCCGCCTGTTGCAGACTGCCATTTGGTGCGGCAGGGAACCGCTTGCCCGTGTCTAACCGATCGATAGGGTGGTTCGGTTTGGAGCGGGTTTTGCACACTTTTTTGTTAAGTTTTTGTTCCGTCTACCAATATACCACACCAGATAGCAAGCGTCAACTGTCAATATTAACGGAATAAAGCAATAAATTTGGTAAATTATAAGGGATTGCACAAGCGGAATATTCTCAAAACGCGGGGTATGGTGATAAATACCGAAAAAAACGATGGAAACTGGTAAAAATACACAAATACACAGGGCTCTCCGGCGGGAGAACTCTGCGGTGGTGAAGTGTTGGTGCAGTTCAGTCTTTGGCTTTACCGCGCAGCTCGGGTTCTTTGGCGAGGCAGTTTCCGTAGTTTTCAATCTTGTGGTTGAGCCGCTTGAGCGTCTGCTGCATGGTGGCAATGCGTTCCTCGAGCTGGTCGCGCTGCTCGATCAGGAGCGCCTTGCGGGCGCCGATGGTGCTGTCGCCCTGTTGGAACAGAGCCACATATTCGATGAGCGCCTCAATTTGCAGACCGGCCGCACGCATACATTTAATAAACTCGATCCAGCTGCACGAGGTCTGGTCGTAATCGCGGATGCCGCTTTTGGTGCGCGGTACCGGCGGGATCAGGCCGATGCGCTCGTAGTAGCGCAGTGTGTCCGGTGTGATGTCGAATTGTCTGCTCACTTCTGCGATGGTCATGGGAGTCACCTTCCTTTGCCCTTAGTGTAGCACTTGGAGTGTACTCTAAGTCAAGGGGGAATTGAGAGTGGAAAATGGAGAATGAACGCGGCAGTTGACGGGTACAGGTTGATAAAATTGGTGTAATTCGACGAGAAACGGCGGGATGGGGTCATACCCCAGGGCACCTTCTCTTGCCCTTCGGGCAATTCACCTTGTCCCGCCCTACATGATACAATTTGTCAAGTTGCACGATTAAAATCGTAGGGGAGCACATTGTGCTCCCGCATCAATGTTAAATGCGTGCGGACATACGGTTATGTAATTGCAGTGAGTTGAATTTGATCATCGCGTTAATTTTCCATTCTCCATTCTCAATTTTTAATTACTGCAACAAAAAAGGAACCCTCTTTCGAGGATTCCTTTTCATGCAACTTTGGTTTGTTAAGCGGAGAAATTACTCCTCAACCTTAACGTATACGCCGCCGTTACGGCAGGACTCGGTAGCAGCCTTAGCCATGAGAACCGGACGCAGGCCATCGATAGCGCCGACAGCAGTCTCTGTATCGTTGTTGATTGCATCAACGAAGGAGATAACCTGGTTGATGAATGCCTGGTTGTAACGCTCGAGGAAGAACCACAGCGGCTTCTCGGAGTGAGCGCCGTCCTTGGTCAGTACGGTGGTGGTGTTCAGCAGGTCGTTGGCATCGGAAGCCAT
>QEKJ01000040.1 GCA_003096535.1 Agathobaculum butyriciproducens
AAATGGTCGCAGGTGCGCCGTATCCACATGAGTTGTTGCCGCAGCTTGTAGAGATTTTCTCCGAGATGTCTGTCTGCATCGGTTATAATACATCGTTCGACCTCGGTTTTCTTGACCGCATTGGCATACCGACCGAGCATCTAACCGTAATTGATGTCATGCAGATGTTTGTGGACTACCTCAACGCCAACGGCGGTACTCACAGACGCGCTTCGCTCTCTACCTGTACAAAACATTTTGATTACCAGTGGGAGGGTGCAGCACACAACAGCCTTGCAGATGCCAAAGCCACTTTGTACTGCTACAACATGATGAAGATTATCAAGTAATATTGCTATGACTTATACTTATCACTTAAATTATCTTTGTATTCCTGATGGCGGCACGCCGTCCGAACTGGACTGCTGCGTAGAGCTACCGGTCAAGCTGCAAAACGCTAATGATATTGAGCAGCTTAAAGCAGCGCTGGCGCGGGATTTTATCAAGAGTGAAGCATATCATTCACGCTATTTGCGAAATCCAACCGCACATACCGCTGTTATTATCCGCAATATTATGCTGCTGCACAAGGAGGATAACCCTGATGACTGAGTTATCTATCATTTACAGCGTGCCTGCAACATCGTCCGATCTTGAAAAGCAGTCCAGTGCTACACCGGACTGCATCAAGCACAGTATCGCATCTGCGCGCCGGTCGGAGCTGATCGAGCAGCTTGCTTCTTGCCGCAAAGCGAACGGAGGTGTGAACGATGCGTAAAATCCCTCGCACCTGCCTTGCACCGGAAGATCTCGCTGTAATCGCGTACCACGAGGATAATGGCGATCTGGTCATATTGCGTTTCTCATATGGACAAGAGCGCGATATACGCTTTGCGTTCCGCTGTATTACAGATTACGATCCCGCGTGTATCATGCTGCATCGCCAGCCGCATCTAATCTGTTTCCTCAACAATGATCGAGGTGAATAACATTGCCTATTATCAAAGCAATATCCGGTAAATCACCCATTAGAACCGTACTTACCCGTGTAATGGACAAACGAAAAACCAGTGAAAATTTGTTGAGCGGTTGGAATTGTACACCGTTTACGGTTAAAGATGAAATGGAAGTAACAAAACGTCTATGGGGGAAAAATGGTGGGCGAACGTATAAACATTTCATTCAAAGTTTCGCCAAGGACGAAAACATTTCGCCTGAACAGGCTCATCAGATTGCGTATCAACTGGCCGAAGCACTTCCCGAATGGGCGGACTTTGAGGTGCTGATTGCTACACACACTGATACGGAATATTTGCACACACATTTTATTGTGAATAGTGTGAGTTACGTAGATGGACACAAACTCCAGCAAAGCAGAGATGAACTACAAAATATGAAAGATCAGTCTGATCACCTATATCGTGAAATGATGGTAAATCAATGAAACTGTTTTACATGATCCTCGCGTCCCTCATCACTGTTTTAATGGCAAGCTATGCGCTCTGGTTGATCGCGCACGACGATATGCCGCTGCCGAAACGCTTAGTGCAGCTTTTCCCACCGTTTTTTCTTTTAATCATGGTATTTTTACGAATTTTCTGGCTTTTCATCAGATAAGGAGGACGAAATGAGCAGTATTTCTATCAACAACTGCGTATTCATGGGCCGCTTAACCGGCGAACCAGAAATGCGCTACACGCGCAGCAATAAGCCGGTCACAACCTTTCGCATTGCTGTCAGCCGCCGTTCCAGCGCAGATGTTACCGACTTTATCCCCTGCGTGACTTATGGCGCGCAAGCAGAGTTTGTGTCACAGTGGTTTCAGAAAGGTACGCTGGCTATCGTGATCGGTCAGCTCACCTCGCATATGTGGACAGATAAGAACACTGGCAAGACCCGTGTAGACTATGAAATCCAGTGTGACAATGTGCAGTTTGGCGAAACCAAAAAGCAGCGTATCGCGCGTGAGCAGGAACAGCCGCCGCAGACCGCAGAGCCGGAGGAAACACCAGTGCCGCAGGCCGCGCCGCAGAACGAGCAGGAACGCAGTGGATTGCAGATTGTGGCCGTAGATACCCTTACGGGCAATGTGCTTGCAAACGCCGTCTACGACCTGTATACGATGGACGGTGCAACGGTCAGCCTGCATAACGGCACCGATGCAGACGGCATTGCATCTATTGTCGGTCTGTCCGCAGGTGATTACATTATCACTGAGGTAACTGCGCCGACTGGCTTCCGCCCGGTTGCTCGTTCGGTCAATGTAAATCTGGAACCGGGCATCAATCACAGCATTACCTTCCCTCACAGTGCTGAACCCGCGCAGCAGCCGCAGCCGTCTATCCCAGTCTATAATGATATGCCGACAGGTTATGTCGATGATGATCGTGATGTTATGATCTAAAATGTGTGTTCTATCGGAACACAAAGGAGGTGCACGCCGGTGACGAAAAGCGATTTAGAACAGCTTACACTGCTGAACTCTGAAATCTCCCGCGACTTAGAGCGTCTGCAAGAGCTGTACGCACTTCTTACCGGCTGCACATCGTCCATCAGCGGTTTACCTCATATCGGTTTGCTGCGCGGCAGCGACCGCACAGACAAGTTTGTATCCATGATTGATGTGCTGGAGCAGCAGATCAAAGAGCGCGTCTTAGATAGTGCAGCGCTTTACATTCAAATCTGGTCATATATCAACACAATTCACGATCCCCTCGTGCGTCAAATCATAGCTTTGCGCTACATAGATGGCCTGCCCTGGCAGCAGGTTGCTAACAATATCGGCGGCGGTATTTCTGCCGATCATGCGCGTATTTTACTCAATCGCTACCTTGCAGCTAACGCAGGGTAGCAAGGAGGTTTCCCTTAATGTCCAACACCGGCTTTACCATCGGCTACAACTGCATACTGCGAGATAAGTCCCTGTCTTTGACGGCAAAGGGGCTTTATCTCGTTATTTCCAGCTATGTCGGTATGCCGGACTGGGCATTGACTAAGCGCGAGCTGGCAAAGGTCTGCGGCACTAACTACGCCATGGACAAGGCATGGTGTGAGCTGCTTACCGCCGGTTATCTCAAACATTATACTGCGCGCGCATCTTCCGGTGCGTTTATTCATCGTTATGAGCTGATGCAGGAGCCGTCTGCGGCTGCGCCGCACGCTTTTATTGCCGATGCAGACTTTGTAACCGGTGACTGCCGTATCATTCTGTCCGGCGAGAGCAAGCGTGATTTCACGCAAATTCCGAACTCGATCCTGCGCAGCAAGCGTATTCCGCTGGCTGTTAAGGGTCTTTTCGGCGTGGTCGCGCATCTTATCAATATCCCGGATTTTTCTCTTAACCCGGCTGGTGTACAGGCGTTTTGCATGGAGCACATTAAGCGCTTTTCCTCCATCTGGCGGCAGCTCAAGCTGGCTGGCCTGCTCAAACAGCATCGTTACCCGACCGGCGAGGAGAACAGCTTTGAATATCAGTACGAATTGCTCGACCAGCCGGATAGCGAAGCACCGTACCTCGTGAACCATCATGCGGACGGCTCGGTATCCAGCGAGCGCACGATCAGCGACTA
>QEKJ01000041.1 GCA_003096535.1 Agathobaculum butyriciproducens
AAATGGTCGCAGGTGCGCCGTATCCACATGAGTTGTTGCCGCAGCTTGTAGAGATTTTCTCCGAGATGTCTGTCTGCATCGGTTATAATACATCGCTCGACCTCGGTTTTCTTGACCGCATTGGCGTACCGACCGAGCATCTAACCGTAATTGATGTCATGCAGAGATTTGTGGACTACCTCAACGCCAACGGCGGTACTCACAGACGAGCATCGCTCTCTACCTGTACAAAATATTTTGATTACAAGTGGGAGGGCACAGCACACAACAGCCTTGCAGATGCCAAAGCCACTTTGTACTGCTACAACATGATGAAGGTTATCAAATAATAATGCTATGACTTATATATATCACTTAAATTATCTTTGTATCCCTGATGGCGGCACGCCGTCCGAAACGGACTGCTGCGTAGGGACATCGGTCAAGCTGCAAAGCGATAATGATATTGTGCAGCTTAAAGCAGCGCTGGCGCGAGATTTTATCAAGAGCGAAGCATATCCCTCACACTATTTGCGAAATCCAACCGCACATATCACTGTTGTTATCCGCAACATTACGCTGCTGCATAAAGAGGATAACCCTGATGACTGAATTATCTATCATTTACAGCGTGCCTGCAACATCATCTGATCTTGAAAAGCAGTCCAGTGCTACACCGGACAGCATCAAGCACAGCATCGCATCTGCGCGCCGGTCGGAGCTGATCGAGCAGCTTACCTCTTGCCGCAAAGCGAACGGAGGTGCGGACGATGCGTAAAATTCCTCGCACCCGCCTTGCACCGGAAGATCTCGCTGTAATCGCGTACCACGAGGATAATGGAGATCTCGTCATATTGCGTTTCTCGCATGGACAAGAGCGCGATATACGCTTTGCGTTCCGCTGTATTGCAGATTACGATCCTGCGTGCATTATGCTGCATCGTTTTCCTAAGGAGTGAACTCTGTTCATGGCAAATAAGAGTAGACCAAAGCAGCTCTCATTCCGAGTTAGTGAGGAAGAATGGGAGTTACTACAACAGAAAATCGCAGAAAGCGGCATGAACCAACAGCAGTACATTTTGTCCTGCGTGTTTGGAAAGGCGATTATAAACACAGATGGGATTAAGGCCGTTGTACCCGAGTTAAAACAGCAAGGTGCAAATCTAAATCAGATTGGGCAAAAATTATCAGTGACATTGAATGATTTAAGTAGTGTGTGGCAGTCATTAGGAGCGGCGCTTCAGACAGTAAGAGGTACAAAAAAATAATGAAACTGTTTTACATGATCCTCACGTCCCTCATCACTGTTTTAATGGCAAGCTACGCACTCTGGTTGATCGCGCACATCGATATGCCGCTGCCGAAACGCTTAGTGCAGCTTTTCCCACCACTTTTTCTTTTAATCATGGTATTCTTACGGATTTTCTGGCTTTTCATCAGATAAGGAGGACAAAATGAGCAGTATTTCTATCAACAACTGCGTATTCATGGGCCGCTTAACAGGCGAACCAGAAATGCGCTACACGCGCAGCAATAAGCCGGTCACAACCTTTCGCATTGCTGTCAGCCGCCGTTCCAGCGCAGATGTTACCGACTTTATCCCCTGCGTGACCTATGGCGCGCAAGCAGAGTTTGTGTCACAGTGGTTTCAGAAAGGTACGCTGGCTATCGTGATCGGTCAGCTCACCTCGCATATGTGGGTGGACAAGAACACTGGCAAGACCCGTGTAGACTATGAAATCCAGTGTGACAATGTGCAGTTTGGCGAAACCAAAAAGCAGCGTATCGCGCGTGAACAGGAACAGCCGCCGCAGGCCGCAGAGCCGGAAGCAACTCCTGTGTCGGAAGCATCACCCATACCGCAGGCCGCGCCACAGAGTGGGCCAGAGCGCAGCGGCTTACAGATTGTAGCCGTAGATACCCTTACTGGCAATGTGCTCGCTAACGCCGTCTACGACCTCTATACGATGGACGGTGCAGCAGTCAGCCTGCATAACGGCACCGATGCAGACGGCATTGCATCAATTGTCGGTCTGTCCGCAGGTGATTATATTATCACTGAAGTAACTGCGCCGACCGGCTTCCGCCCGGTTGCCCGTTCGGTCAATGTAAATCTGGAACCGGGCATCAATCACAGCATTACCTTCCCTCACAGCGCTGAACCGGCGCAGCAGCCGCAGCCGTCTATCCCAGTCTATAATGATATGCCGGAGGGTTATGTCGATGATGATCGCGACGTTATGATCTAAAATGCGTGTTCTATCGGAACACAAAGGAGGTGTGCGCCGGTGACGAAAAGCGATTTAGAACAGCTTACACTGCTGAACTCTGAAATCTCCCGCGACTTAGAGCGTCTGCAAGAGTTGTATGCACTTCTTACCGGCTGCACATCGTCCATCAGGGGTTTACCTCATATCGGTTTGCTGCGCGGCAGCGACCGTACAGATAAGTTTGTATCCATGATTGATGTGCTGGAGCAGCAGATCAAAGAGCGCGTCTTGGATAGTGCAGCGCTTTACATTCAAATCTGGTCATATATCAACACAATTCACGATCCCCTCGTGCGTCAAATCATAGCTTTGCGCTACATAGACGGCCTGCCCTGGCAACAGGTTGCTAACAACATCGGTGGCGGCATTTCCGTCAGTGGTGTCCGTATGATACTCGACCGTTATCTTGCAGCCAATACAGGATAACAGCAGGAGGTTTCCCTTAATGTCCAACACCGGCTTTACCATCGGTTACAACTGCATACTGCGAGATCAGTCCCTGTCGCTTGCGACAAAGGGACTTTATCTCGTTGTTTCCAGCTATATCGGTATGCCGGAATGGAAATTGACGAAAAACACGCTGAACAAGATCTGCGGTACTGCCTATGCAGTGGAAAAGGCATGGAAAGAGCTGCTTGCAGCAGGCTATCTCAAGCACTATACTGCTCGTGCAGCTTCCGGCGCATTCATTCACCGCTACGAGCTGATGCAGGAGCCATCTGCTTCTGCGCCGCACGCATTTGTTACCGATGCTGATTTTGTCAGCGGTGACTGTCGTATTGTTCTGTCCGGTGAGAGTAAGCGTGACTTCACACAAATTCCGAACTCGATCCTGCGCAGCAAGCGTATCCCGCTGGCTGTTAAGGGTCTTTTCGGCGTGGTTGCACATCTTATCAACATCCCGAATTTTTCTCTTAACCCGGCTGGTGTACGGGCGTTCTGCATGGAGCGGATCAAGCGCTTTTCCTCCATCTGGCGGCAGCTCAAGCTGACCGGTCTGCTCAAGCAGCATCGTTACCCGACCGGCGAGGAGAACAGCTTTGAGTACCAATACGAATTGCTCGACCAGCCGGATAGCGAAGCACCGTACCTCGTGAACCATCATGCGGACGGCTCGGTATCCAGCGAGCGCACGATCAGCGACTA
>QEKJ01000042.1 GCA_003096535.1 Agathobaculum butyriciproducens
AGCGGTCGTTTCTGCTCCTATGACGATATACGGGATAAGCTGATCGCCAAGGGTGTACCGGCTGACCAGATCGCATATATTCACGATGCGGACACTCCCGCAAAAAAGAACGCACTCAGCAGCAAAATGAAATCTGGTGCAATCCGCGTGCTGATTGGCTCGACTGCCAAGATGGGCGCTGGTTTTAATGTGCAGGAGCGTTTGATTGCACTGCATCATGTCGATTGCCCATGGCGTCCGCGTGATGTAGAGCAGCGTGACGGTCGTATTCTCCGTCAGGGCAATACAAATGAAAAGGTACATATCTATCGCTATGTTACTGAAGGTACCTTCGACAGCTACAACTGGCAGACGGTCGAAAACAAGCAGAAGTTTATCTCTCAGGTCGTAACCGGCAAATCCCCGGCGCGCACCTGTGATGATATTGACGATGCTGCACTGTCTTACTCTGAAGTTAAGGCGCTTGCTGCCGGTGATCCGGAGATCAAGGAACGCATGGAACTTGATGTTGATGTGCAGAAATTATCCGTCCTGCGTACTGCATATCACAATGACCAGTATAAGCTGGAGGACGATGTAAACCAAAACTTGCCGGACAGCATTGTTAAGAAAGAGAACATGATTGCAGCGCTGAAAGCGGATAAAGCAACACTGACCGTCAATCATGCCCAGACTGAGGGCGCAACCTTCCGTATCGAACTGAACGGAAAAACTTACACTACTAAGGACAAGGCCGGTGAAGCGCTGCTGACCATGATAGCGGATGAACGCAGGAAGATTTCGCAGAACATGGAGGGCAAGCTGTCCTATGATGACACACGCTCTATCGGTTCGTACTGTGGCTTTAAGCTGGAACTGAAGCGTTCGCTCATGGACGAGGTGCGTATCTGTATTCATGGTGCAACCAAGCGTATGGTTGAACCGGGTGATAATGTGGCTGGCTGCATCCAGCGTATGAACAACGCAATGAATGACATCGGAAAGTTTATCACCGACAACGAACAGAGCCTTGTGCGCCTGCATGAGCAGCTTGATGAAGCCAAGGTCAACCTCGGCAAGCCATGGCCGTTGGAGGACGAGTATCAGCAGAAGATCTCTCGCCTTAACGAACTGAACTACAAACTGACCCGTCACCATTCCTCTGAAAACTCTCCCGAACACTCTCCTGCGCAAAGTGAATTGGAGCTATAAAGATATGAAAAAAGCCGGTACAGAGCAAAACGCTCTGTACCGGCTCTTTTCATACTTCTTTCAGATCACCTATATAAAGTGTCTTTCCGAGGGGCGCAAGAACCTTTAAGATCGTGCTAAGGTTCGGAGTGGTGCTGCCGTTCTCCATGCGGGCGATAACTGGCTGCTTGACGCCAGTTAATTCCTCAAGTTGCTTTTGGGAAAGACCGCGTTCCTTTCTGGCCTTAACCAATTCTCCAATCAAAGCCACCCGGAGATTGCTCTCTGCAATCTCCTCCGGCGTAAACATTTCTTTGCGTACATCTTCCCAAGTCGCAAAGGTATTTCCATTCATCGTAACACTCATTATAAATCGCACCTTTCCTTGAAATCAGCTAATTCTCGTTTGGCTTGTTCAATCTCTCGCGGCGGTGTTTTCTGCGTTTTCTTAACAAACTGGTGTAAGAGTACATACCTGCCGTTTACAACGCCCGCAAACAGTATACGATCTCGCAGGGGACGCAATTCCCATATGTCACCGTCAAGATGCTTAACATAGTTTTCTGTCAGTTGCTCAGTTCCATACACGCTCAATGCCTGAATATAATCATTGATTTTGTTCAGCTTGATGCGGCTGTCTTTACCTTTATTTTTCCCCATTTCCTGCATATACTCTAACACAGGTGAATGTCCATGCCGATCTGCGTAAAATATTATCTCTCTCAAACCGTTCCCGCCCTTTCTCTTTCTATATATATTATACTCAAAAGTTATTGAAATGTCAATGCTTAAAAGTTATTGTTTTGATTTTATAATAGAAAAAGTCCCCGTTCTGAGCCTTTTTGAAGCTCAGAACGGGGACTTTTTCTTATTTTTCTATCAACTCGCCTGATAAGTCATATTCCATTTTCCATGCGAAGTATTCATCGTCTGTAATACTGCCGTCCTGCCATGCTTTGCGCTGGCGCAGCCAATTTTGCATCAGATAGCAAAAATGTATATCGGCTCGTAAATAAATTCCCATACCTGCACCATCTGTGTCTTTGCCCTCCAACTTAATAGGCGAAACAGTATCCGGCATCATCGTTTCCAGCCAAAACAGCAATCGGATAACATCTGTCAGATCATTCGGAGCAGTCGCAATGAAAAACCTTGGGTCTACGCCCAGAACCATAGCTAATTGCTGTAACAGTTCCTTTCTGGGTACACGATAATCCGTTTCGTACTGTGCAATCCGGTTCGCAGACAGCTTGACCTTGCTCGCCAATTCATGCTGTGGCATTCCGCGCACCTTACGGACAAACCGTAACCGCTCGCCAACTGTCATGTCTATGCCCCTCTTTCTTTAAGGAGTGATACTCTCAAACTCAGGCTCCGAGTCATCATCATATTACGCAGTTTTTCTCTCCAGTTCATAGATACCTCCTGTTGCTTATTTAGGGCGCGCAAACCCATACATATGTGATTTCCAGTACGAATTGGACAGGTCTGCGTAACCGATTGGATTTCCGCAATGCAACATTTTACCGTTACCCACATAGATACCGATGTGCGAGATCGGTTCGGGGCAATCGTAGGTGTTCGCAAAGAATACCAGATCACCCGGCTGTGCCTGCGAGGCCGAGATTGGTGTGCAACGCAAGTAGATACCATACGCTGTCATTCGCGGGAGATTGCATACGCCGGACTGCGTGTAAACCCAGCAGATAAAGCCGGAGCAGTCGAACGAGGTCTGCGGAGTAGAACCACCGAACACATAAGGCATACCGATGTATTTCTTTGCTTCAGTCATGAGCTTCTGGAAAGTTTCGCTGCCGTAAGCCGCGCCGCCGGTATACTGCTGAACCAGCATAACATAGAACATATTGCCGTAATTGTATCGCCAGCCGCCATTCTTCGCAGTGGAAATAGCGTTCTTGTAAGTAACACGCACGCCGCCGGAGTGCTGTTTAGCAAAACTCTCCGCCAGTTCAAAGGAGTATTTTTTACCGTTTTTCGCTACATAATCAAGAAAACCGCCGCCGTAGTTGTACGCCTGTACAATGCTGTCACCATCTACACCGAGCTGCTTTGCTCTTTTAACCAGTTCGGCATAGTATTTGCAGCCCTGATTGATAGATGCTTCCTTGTCCTTGATTGCACCGGGTGG
>QEKJ01000043.1 GCA_003096535.1 Agathobaculum butyriciproducens
TCCGTTCGACTTGCATGTGTTAGGCACGCCGCCAGCGTTCATCCTGAGCCAGGATCAAACTCTCTAAAAATTGTATTTAAAGAACCGAAGTTCTTAAAATCGACTTTAGAGTCTGACGTGTCACTTTGTTTTAACTGGAGTTGTGACTTCCAGCGATTTACCAAGAGTAAAAAACTCTCGAAATTTCAGGTTCGCACTACAACCTTGTTCATATCGAACAAAAGTTTAAGCACATCGTTGTTTAATTTACAAGGTACAATCTGCTGTTTTCAAAGAGTTTTCACAACTTTTCGTTGTTCTTAACTGCTCATCAACAGCTTATTTAGTATATCAAAACCAGAAGCATTTGTCAAGAACTTTTTTCAAATTCTTTTTTGAAGAATCAAGCCGTTCTAAATCAAACTTTTCGGTTTTGCGCTTGTCTCTGAGAGACAGCTTTAATAGAATACCAAATCCCAGAGCAAATGTCAAGCACTTTTTTCATTTATTTTTGCGCCGCACAGTGCCTACATATAGTAGTATACCTGCCTGTCCCTGTCGCATGCCCTGTAAGCCGCATCTAACCTTGACATTTTCCCCAATTTAGTGTATAATTCCGCTCTTGTGGGAACTTTTTTACGAGGAGAACGGTTTATGAAAAAAGTTGGTTCACTGATCAGGCAACTGCTGCCGCGGCGTGATGTGCCGCTGCGCCAAAACGCAAGGGCGCAAAAGCTGCTCCTGCTGCTGCTGACACCGCTTACCGCGTTTTGGCTGATGCAGCTTGTGCTCGGCTCTCCACCGTGGAATATGAGCGCAGGCGTGGCGCTGGCCAACTGGCTGTGTCTGAGCGCACTCTACTGGATCGGCTGTGCGATCATCGGCTATCCAGCGGTCTGCTGCGTGCTGCTGCACATTCTGGCCGGTATGTGGGGCGCTGCGAATTACTTCGTTTCTGTCTTCCGCGGCACACCTATTCTGCCGTGGGACTTTAAGGCACTCGGTACCGCTGTAGCCGTTGCAGGCAGTTACAGCCTGTCTATGACCTGGCAAATCGCCATCTGCATTATGCTAGTCACACTGCTTGCGTGGGCGCTGCGTCCTTATTATAAGATGGGGCATTTTCGGCTGCGCAAAGGCGATCTGCTGCGCCGCGGTTCCGTGCTCATTGCCGGTCTGCTATGTCTCATCCCAATCGCCCACCCGCAAATACTGGGCATGTTCGGCGTAGAGACCGACGTGTGGGATCAGCTCGGTGCTTACCAGACCGGCGGTGCCGCTGCAGAATTTCTGCGAAATACCGAATTTATGGAAGTGGAAAAACCGGATGATACCACGCCGAAACGCGTCAACGCTATTGTAAATGGTACAGAGGATGACCCGACACCGAATGTCGGCGTTGATCACCCGAATATTGTTGCCATTATGAATGAATCATGGGCGGACTTTGAGGACTTCGGCAATCTGACGCTTACGGAAAGCCCAATGAATTACATCAACAGCGTGTCGAATGCAATCCATGGTCACGCCTACACCTCGGTATTCGGCGCGGGCACAAGCACGAGCGAGTTTGAGTTCCTGACCGGTAATTCGATGAACTTCCTGCCGTCGGGCAGTATCCCGTATCAGCAGTACATCCTCGGTCCGACGGATTCGCTGGCTACGCTGCTCAAGGGCTACGGCTATGAGACGCGTGCGTTCCATCCGGGTGAGCAGACCTCGTGGCAGCGTAATATCGCGTATCCGCGTCTGGGCTTCGACTCATTCAAGTGCGGCGAGGACATGGACGTACCGCAGACTGAGGAGCACGGCTACGTCAGCGACGATTCCGACTTCGAGCAGATTATTTGGGAGTTTGAGCATAAGGACGAAAGCACACCGCTGTTTCTGTTCAATGTGACGATTCAGAACCACGGCAGCTACACGGTTGAGGATTACCCCGCCGAAGTGCAGCTCGCCGACGAGCCGGGTGCGTACCCCAAGGCAGAGCAGTATCTGACGCTCGCCAATAAGACCGATGAGGCCTTCAAAAAGCTGATCGACTACTTCTCGGCACAGACTGAGCCGACCATTCTCGTTATGTTCGGCGACCATCAGCCGTCCGTCGAGCAGGAATTTCTCGATAAGGCGTACGGTGTCACGCAGGACGAGATGACCATGGCACAGTATATGGATAAGTTTAAGGTACCATTCATCATCTGGGCCAACTACCCGCTGACCGGCGATTCGACCAAGATCACCAGCCTGAATTTTCTTGCTCAGTATGTGCTGCGCAACGCAGGCATTGAAACCAGTGCCTACGGCAAATACCTGTGGAATCTGCAGAAAACCATTCCGGCGATGACCTTTGCCGGCTATTTCGATAGTGAAGGCAATGCATACAGCCATCTGGATACCACAAAATTTACCCCGCTGATCGAAGATTACGAGCGCATACAATATAACAACCTGTTTGGCGGCGACGAACGCCAGGCAGAACTGTTTGCCTCTCCGGCAAGTACAACTTCAAGCGATGCCGCAAACGCAGCTGACGGCGATTAAATCGAAAAGCGACTGCTATGCAGTCGCTTTTTATTATCTAAAATCCATCTAAATCCAAGCACGTGCTTTACCTGATAGGCCCCATCCACCAGCACCCGTAAACAATTCGCGCGACACGGGTATGTCGCGCCTGCGTAGACTTAACCGCATGTGTAGCAGCAAAGTATCTGACACTGCGAATAGGTAGAGAAATGGGAGCACGCTGTGCTGTAGAAAAGATCCTCTTCCGTTCCCTTTTTCAGGGCGGTCTCCGGTCTCTGATCTGCGCCAGACTAAGAAGCAAAGGAAAACGGGAGTTAAGAGGGTAGAAACCGCAGGTATCTACCCTCTTGCCCACCGCCGTGGTACGGCGAACTCCCCGCTGAATCTCAGCGAAAAACTCTCCGCCCTGATAGAGCGAATCGCCTGTGCGGTTCAAGTCCACCAGCAAACCACTGCAGAAAAGGCTGCCGCCCAGACAGAACGTATTGCTGACGCAACTCATATACCCCGCAAAATCTCTGCAGAAAAAAGAAAAAGCAGCAACTTTCGTTGCTGCTTTAGATGTAGGCGTTGAGTTATCTTCCCGGGCCGTCGCCAGCCAAGTATTGTCACCGTAAACGAGCTTAACTACTGTGTTCGGAATGGGAACAGGTGTAC
>QEKJ01000044.1 GCA_003096535.1 Agathobaculum butyriciproducens
GAAAGCAAAGAGCCGCCCAAGAAGCAGCCCATCAAAGAAGTCTTGCAGGATAAGGCGAACGAGAAAAAAGCACAAAGAACTGTCCCGGCACAGACGAAACACAAACAACAGGATATGGAACTTTAACAGGCACTTGCCATTTTCAGATTGAGAATGTCAGGTGCTTTTCTTTTTTTCAAGGAGGGATAGATTTGAATTTATTTGAAGCTGTGAAGCAGTCCGTCACAACAAGACAGGCTGCGGAGCATTATGGAATCCATATAGGTCGGAACGGGATGGCTTGCTGCCCGTTCCATCACGATAAAACCCCAAGCATGAAGCTGGATCGGCGTTACCACTGCTTCGGCTGCGGTGCGGATGGGGATGTGATTGATTTTGCCGCCGCCCTGTATGGGCTGGGAAAGAAAGAAGCCGCCATACAACTGGCAAATGACTTCGGGCTTTCCTATGAGGACTGGAAGCCGCCGGGAAAGGCAAAAAAGCCCAAGCCCCGGCAGAAATCCCCGGAGGAACAGTTTCAGGAAGCAAAGAGCCGCTGCTTCCGTATTCTTGCTGATTATCTCCATCTGCTCCGGGCATGGAGAAAGGACTACGCCCCGCATTCCCCGGAGGAAGTCTTTCATCCCCGGTTTGTGGAAGCCTTACAGAAGCAAGCCCATGTGGAATATCTGCTGGATGTGCTGCTGTTCGGGGAGACAGAGGAAAAAGCGGCTTTGATTACGGACTACGGAAAGGATGTGATACAGCTTGAAAAGCGAATGGCAGAGCTTGCCGCCGCAAACGCAGCAAGAACTAAAAAACACCATGAACGCCATGCAGCCGCCCCAGAGCATTGAGGAAATCAAGGCGGGGCTGGAAACTACCGAGAAAGGCGGTGTCCGTCAGAGCATACGGAACTGCCTGACCGTATTCCAGCGTGACCCGCTGCTTTCCGGGGCTATCGCATACAACATCCTGACCGACCGCAAGGACATCATAAAGCCCATCGGCTTCCACAGGGAAAGCACCGCCCTGAACGATACGGACATGAAGTATCTGCTTCTCTATCTGGAAGAAACCTACGGGCTTACCAATGAGAAGAAGATTGATAACGCCATCGGGATTGTGGCGAATGAAAACAAGTACCATCCCATCCGGGACTATCTCAATACCCTTGTGTGGGACGGGACAGAGCGAATCCGTTTCTGCCTGCGGCACTTTCTGGGGGCTGACGCAGACGATTACACCTATGAAGCGTTGAAGCTGTTCCTGCTGGGTGCAATCTCACGAGCCTTTCAGCCGGGGTGCAAATTTGAAATCATGCTCTGTCTGGTAGGCGGTCAGGGGGCTGGCAAGTCCACCTTCTTCCGTCTGATGGCAGTCCGGGACGAGTGGTTCTCCGATGATTTGCGGAAGCTGGACGATGACAATGTGTACCGCAAGCTGCAAGGTCACTGGATTATCGAAATGTCGGAAATGATGGCAACCGCCAACGCCAAGAGCATTGAGGAAATCAAGTCATTTTTAAGCCGGCAGAAAGAGGTTTACAAGATACCCTATGAAACCCACCCGGCAGACCGCCCCCGTCAGTGCGTGTTTGGCGGCACTTCCAATGCCCTTGACTTCCTGCCCCTTGACCGTTCCGGCAACCGCCGCTTTATCCCCGTCATGGTGTACCCGGAGCAAGCCGAGGTTCACATTTTGGAGGACGAAGCTGCTTCCAGAGCCTATATCGAGCAGATGTGGGCGGAAGCGATGGAGATTTACCGAAGCGGCAGGTTCAAGCTGGCTTTCAGCCCCGACATGCAGCGGTATCTGAAAGAACACCAGCGGGATTTTATGCCGGAGGACACCAAAGCCGGAATGATACAGGCGTATCTTGATAGGTACACCGGGAGCATGGTCTGCTCCAAGCAGCTCTACAAGGAAGCTTTGAACCATGCCTTTGACGAGCCGAAGCAATGGGAAATACGGGAAATCAACGAGATTATGAACCAGTGCATTACCGGCTGGCGGTACTTCCCGAATCCAAGAATGTTTTCCGAATACGGCAGACAAAAGGGCTGGGAGCGTGAAAACCCGGCAACGGACTTATGCAACCCGTCTGAAAAAGCAATGGATGGCTTTGTGGAGGTCACAGAACAGATGGAGCTTCCATTCTGAAAATGACAGCCCGTTGCACCCCCTGTTGCTATCCCGTTGCCGAGCCGGTTGCCGGGGAAAACCCCTTATTTCCGGGCTTTTCTCCCTTATAACAACCAAAACAACAGAAAAATGAAAGAAAAGTATAAATAGTAACCATCGCCAGATTGAGATTGTTTGCAAGGTCTTTTGAAGCCCGTTGCCGGACTTCGTTGCCGACACCCTCTGTCTGGCTATTTTCATGTATGGAGGATAACTGCCTATGGCAAAAAACAAAACAGAGATTCATGTGACTACTGTGTTTGACGGGGAGCTTGACGCAACCGATGTGTTCGTCAGCCTGATTTCCCAGAAATATGGAAAGACAAATTCAAAAGAATATCTTGCTAAAAAGAAAGATATGAAGTATAATGAAGATGAGGTTCAAAAGAGCCAGATACCGTCTGGATTGTGTGGGTAAATGGCTATGATGAACGAAATGGAATACAGAACAATCGGTTCGGCACTTGCCGGGGGTTATCGTGCGGCGGTCTATTGCAGGCTGTCAAAGGACGATGACCTGCAAGGCGAAAGTGCCAGTATCGCAAACCAGCGTGATATGCTGGAAAAATACTGCGAAAAGCAGGGATGGGAGGTTGTGGCAGTCTATCAGGACGATGGCTTCACAGGTCTTAA
>QEKJ01000045.1 GCA_003096535.1 Agathobaculum butyriciproducens
CCGCAGGCAAAGAAGCTGCACGAAATGGGCGCTGAGGTTGACCTGATCGCCGGTTTCCGCAACAAGGACATCATCATCCTCGAGGACGAGATGAAAAACGCCTGCACCAACCTGCACATCGTGACCGACGACGGCTCGAACGGCCGCAAGGCTCTGGTTACGCAGGTGCTCAAGGAACTGATCGACGCGGGCAACCAGTACGATGCCGTAATCGCCATCGGCCCGATGATTATGATGAAGTTTGTCTGCGAGACCACCCGCCCGTACGGCATCAAGACCATCGTTTCCATGAACACCATCATGGTTGACGGTACCGGCATGTGCGGCGGTTGCCGTCTTACCGTTGGCGGTGAGACCAAGTTCGCATGCGTTGACGGTCCGGATTTCGACGGTCACCTCGTTGATTTTGACAGTGCAATGCGCCGCGGTGCCATGTACAAGGCACAGGAGCGCGCGGCGGTAGAGCGCCGCGAGGAGCATTGCAATCTGTTCAAGAAGGAGGTCAAGTAATCATGCCGAATATGAATCCGAAGAAGTGTCCGATGCCCGAGCAGGCGCCGGACGTCCGCAATAAGAACTTTGAAGAGGTAACGCTCGGCTATACCGCTGAAATGGCGGTCGAGGAAGCACAGCGCTGCCTGAACTGCAAGAACAAGCCCTGCATGACCGGCTGTCCGGTACAGGTTAAGATTCCGGAGTTCATCGCTCTGGTTGCTGAGGGCAAGTTCCTCGAGGCGGCTGCCAAGATCAAGGAGACCTCCGCTCTGCCCGCTGTCTGCGGCCGTGTCTGCCCGCAGGAAAGCCAGTGCGAGTGCCACTGCGTACGCGGCATCAAGGGCGAGGCTGTAGCAATCGGCCGTCTGGAGCGCTTTGTAGCCGACTACGCGCGCGAAAACAGCTCTGAAAAGGCAGTAAAGCCGGAGTCCAACGGTCACAAGGTTGCCATCGTTGGTGCAGGCCCGGCCGGTCTGACCTGTGCAGGCGATCTGGCTCGTATGGGTTACGAAGTTACCGTTTTCGAGGCACTGCACACCGCAGGCGGCGTACTCATGTACGGTATTCCGGAGTTCCGTCTGCCGAAGACTATCGTGCAGAAGGAAATCGACACGCTGAAGGACCTCGGTGTTGAGTTTGTTCTGAACTTCGTTGTCGGCCGTTCTGAGACCATCGACGAGCTGTTCGGTGACGGTTACGAAGCTATTTTTGTAGGCTCCGGTGCCGGTCTGCCGACCTTTATCGGTGTTCCGGGCGAGAACGCAAACGGCGTTTACTCCGCAAACGAATACCTGACCCGCATCAATCTGATGAAGGCGTATAAGGAAAACGCCGACACCCCGATCTACCACGCCAAGAAGGTCGCAGTAGTTGGCGGCGGCAACGTAGCCATGGACGCCGCTCGCTGCGCTAAGCGCATGGGCGCCGAGGAAGTTTACATCGTGTACCGCCGTTCCGAGAAGGAGCTTCCGGCTCGTCTCGAGGAGATCCACCACGCGAAGGAAGAGGGCGTTGTGTTCAAGTTCCTGACCGCGCCGCTCGAGGTGCTGTCTGACGAGAACTTCAACGTCACCGGCCTCAAGTGCCAGCAGATGGAGCTGGGCGAGCCTGACGCATCCGGCCGCCGCCGTCCGATTCCGGTTGAGGGCAGCGAGTTTGTACTCGACCTTGACTGCGTCATCGCGGCAATCGGCACCAGCCCGAACCCGCTGATTCGTCACACAACGCCGGGTCTGGAAACCAACCGCAAGGGCTGCATCGTGGCTGACGACGAGCACGGCATCACCTCCAAGGACGGCGTATTCGCCGGCGGCGACGCCGTTACCGGCGCAGCTACCGTTATCCTCGCAATGGGCGCTGGCAAGCGCGCTGCGGCTGCAATGGACGAGTACATCAAGAATAAGAACAAGTAATTTTTGTTGGATATGAGGAAAGAAAAACCAGGTTGCGCATTAAGCCGCAACCTGGTTTTTGCGGTGCGTCCGATATGGACAGCAACAAAGAAGCCGGGTGTCAGCAAAAACTGACGGAAAAACTCCCGAACCGATGAACAGAAGTCATATAGCAGGCCGTATCGGGACGGACGAGTGTGCCGCTCTATACAAAGTCCAGTGCTACTCGACCTGCTTGCGGATAAAAACTAACAACTTGTGAATGGTTTTTTGAAAGGTTCACCGTATCCTATAGGTACGGTGAACCTTTTATTTTGTGTAGGCGAGAGGAGGTACGCATTTGGACTGTGCTCGTCAATAGAAAAGTCTTGCAAAAGAGTGTCAAAAAAGGGGAGCACCTTCAACACCCAATATAATTGTTCGGCTTGTGTAGGTCGAGCCCCAACGCTCACTTTTTGGAGCCCTAAAGCCCTTTTTCAAAAAAATACAATTTTCCAGAAATGACATGATATATATAAATGGCAGATGGACGTTTGCGTTGAACTGCTGTCTATAGCTTCAAACTATGGACGATGATGGGTTTATCGTATTTTACAAAGGGGTCGTCAGCCCCTATACTAATATCATAAAATAAACGAGCCACTGCTCATTGCATAGATCAGAAAGGACAACCCCCATGAAAAATCCCGCTCCTTATCGTTATGATATTGTCGGCAGCTTCCTGCGCACAAAGGCTATCCACGAAGCTCGCAGCAAGTTTGAAGCCGGCGAAATTTCCGCTGAAGAACTGACCAAGGTCGAAGATGCCGAGATCACCGGTCTGGTAAAGAAGGAAGA
>QEKJ01000046.1 GCA_003096535.1 Agathobaculum butyriciproducens
ATGAGTGAATACGTAGTAGAACTGAAAAACGCGACCAAGCGTTTTCCGGGCGTAGTGGCTCTGAAAAACATGCAGCTTTCCGTCAAGCCGGGCGAGATCCTCGGCCTGATCGGTGAGAACGGCGCAGGCAAATCTACGCTGATCAAGGTGCTGACTGGTGTGCATCAGGCAGACGAGGGTCAGATTTATGTAGACGGCGTCGAGCAGCATTTTAAGGACCCGAACGATTCGGCAGCGGCTGGCATCGCGTGCGTATATCAGGAGCTTAACATTGAGAAGCTGCTGAGCATTACTGACAACATTTTCATCAACAAGTGGATCAAAAAGGGTACTCTGCTGGATTACCCGACCATGCATAAAAAGGCAAAGGAAGTTATGGCTTCGCTCGGTCAGGACGTAGACCCGACCAAGCCGGCAGGTAACTTTGGTATGGGCGTACAGCAGATGATCGAGATCGCGAAGGCGGTTCTGATCAACGCAAAAATGATTATTATGGACGAGCCGACCTCCTCTCTGGGCGAGAAAGAGGTTGAGCAGCTGATGAAGACCTGCCGTGACCTGAAGGCACGCGGCATCGGCATCGTCTTTGTATCCCATAAGCTGGAGGAGCTGTTCGAGCTGTGCGACCGCGTTGAGGTTATCCGTGACGGTGAGTTCATCGCAACCAAGCCGATCGATCAGTGGGATAATGACTCCCTGATCACCGCAATGGTAGGTCGTTCGCTGGACAACCAGTTCCCGAAGGAATTCGGCGAAAAGTCCAAGGAGCCGATGCTCGAGGTTGACAACGTTGTTGAGGCAGGCGTCCTGAACGATGTATCCTTCAAGGCATACGGCGGACAGATTCTGGGCTTTGCAGGTCTGGTCGGCGCCGGTCGTACCGAGATTATGCGCGCAGTATTCGGCGCAGATCCGATCGACAGCGGCAAGATCAAGATCAAGGGCAAGGAAGTACATATCAAGTCCCCGCGTCAGGCTATCAAGCATGGCATTGCGTTCCTCACCGAGGACCGTAAGGGACAGGGTCTGGTACTGGCTCAGACCATTCGCACCAACCTGATTCTTGCTAACATGAAGGGCTTCTCTTCGGGCTTGTTCCTGAACGAAAAGAAGATCCTCGAGGCAGGCGAGCAGAACATTGCGTCGCTGCGCATCAAGACCCCGTCGATCGACGAGATCGTAGGCCAGCTGTCCGGTGGTAACCAGCAGAAGGTCGTAATCGGCAAGTGGGTCAACACGGATGCAGAGATCTTTATCTTTGACGAACCGACCCGTGGTATCGACGTCGGCGCAAAGGTCGAGGTTTACAACGTAATGAACAGCCTTGTCAAGCAGGGCAAGTGCGTTATCATGGTATCTTCGGAAATGCCTGAGATCCTCGGCATGTCCGACCGCGTAATCGTAATGCGCGGCGGCGAAGTAATGGCCGAAGTAGACCGTGACAGCGAACATTTCAATCAGGAAGACCTTATGAAGGCAGCTTGGGGAGGTAAATTAGATGACTAAATCGAAGAAATCCAGCAGTTTGATGTCTTATGCTGGTACTTTTGGCGCACTGGTAATCCTTTGTGTAGTTCTGGCGATTGCTTCGCCGAACTTCTTTAAGTATTCCAACATGATGTCTGTTCTCAAGCAGACCTCGTTCAATGCACTGGTATCCACCGGTATGCTGCTCTGCCTGATCACCGCCGGCATCGACCTGTCCGTAGGTGCGAACGCAACGTTCGCTGCCTGCCTTGCAGGTATGCTGGTTAACAAGGGCATGAACAATCCGGTTCTGCTGCTGGTTGTTGCCATCGTTGGCGGCACCCTGATCGGCTGGATCAACGGTATGCTTCTTACCCGTCTGCACCTGCCGCATCCGTTCGTATCTACCCTCGGTATGAAGAACGTACTGTGGGGCGGTGCGCTGATCATCACCAACTCTCAGATGGTATCCTTCTCCGGTAATGATGCTGTTATGTGGCTCGGTTCTTCGACCGTAGCCGGCTTCCCGGTATCCTTTATCGTAGTACTTGTCATCTACGTTATCATGCACATCCTGCTGACCAAGACCGCTCTGGGCCGTTCCATCTACTGTGTAGGCGGCAACCCGGAAGCAGCTCGTCTGTCCGGTATCAACTCCGCTAACGTGCTGACCTTCTGCTACACCCTGTCCGGTTTCATGGCAGCTCTGGCTGGTATCGTATCCATCGGTCGTTCCGGTATCTGCAACGGCGTTAACGCTATTCAGCCGTACGATACCGACGCAATCGCAGCCTGCATCATCGGCGGCGCATCCTTCATGGGCGGCAAGGGCACCATGGTTGGTACCATGCTCGGCGCGCTGATCATCGCTGTTCTGCGTAACGGCTTCTCCCTGCTGTCCGTTTCTTCGGCAGTACAGAACCTCGTACTCGGCCTGGTTATCATCGGCGCCGTACTGCTCGACGTTACCCGTGAGCGCATGGCTGCTAAGGCTCGCCGTCTGGCTGCTAAGTAAT
>QEKJ01000047.1 GCA_003096535.1 Agathobaculum butyriciproducens
CCATTGGAAAGGAGCGTGCGCCCATGAAAGGAGCAACAAGCATACAGGAACGCCTTTGGGAACTCCGCAAGGACAAAGGCTTAAATCTGGAAGAACTATCAAAGCTGACAGGCATTTCCAAATCAGCTCTTGGAAGTTATGAAAAAGAGGATTTTAAGGAAATCAATCATGGCAACCTTATCACGCTGGCAGACTTCTATGGGGTCTCTGTTGATTATCTGCTGTGCCGGACAGAGAACAGGGAGCAGATCAACACGCCACTGACGGAGCTGCATTTGAACGATGAAATGGTTGCACTTCTGAAAAGCGGTCGGATCAACAACCGTCTGCTCTGCGAACTTGCCACCCATAAGGACTTTATCAAGTTTCTTGCGGACATTGAGATTTATGTGGATGGGATTGCCACCATGCAGATTCAAAACCTCAACACCCTTGTCGATACTGTCCGACATGAAATCATAGAACGGTATCGCCCTGGCGAAGATGACCCACATTTGAAAGTGCTGCAAGCCGCCCATATCAGTGATGATGAATATTTCAGCCACATGGTTCTGGATGACCTAAACCTGATTATCCGGGATATTCGGGAAACCCATAAAAAGGATAGTGAGAGTGCGCCCCAGACCACTGTTGCCAATGAACTGAAAGAAAATCTGGAAGCGGTCGAAAATTTCAAGGGCAGCCGTTTGGAAAAACTGGCAGTGCTTTACTGCAAGCAGCTCGGTATCAACTATAAAAATCTGTCAGATGAAGAATTTCGCTGGCTTATTCGGATTCTCCAAAAATCAAAGAAAACGGGAACGCCTATCAACCAGAGGAAAAAACGGTAAAGGAAAACCGCTGTTGCATGGTTTGTTGGATTCCATGTAGCAGCGGTTTGTGCTGTGGTTATTACTTCATTCGTTTTCTTAATATTCGGCGATAATTTGTTTCTCCCTTTGGTGCGTCCTGTATAATTTCCAACACACCATCTTCAAGCATTTTATCAATGCGATTGGAAATCCATACATCACTAATTCCAAGTTGATATTTTCCTAAAACATTACCTATGACAATAGCCATTTTGAATTGCTCTGGCTGTTCCGCAATTTCACGAAGAATGAAACTATCATATATATCTTCTGAAACGCTTTGCAATTTACCATTTAACATTGCACGCAAAGGTGCATTTTCATTTTGAAGTTGATTCCATTTCATAGCACAAGCTGAAAGAAATACAGGATTAGCTTTCTCTTGTAGAGTTATATAGTTTCCCCATTCGCCAGGAGAGACCTCGCCCCATGCTATTTTGGATGTCATAGTATTTTCTTTTCCATATTCCCATGTAGGTAACTTAACCAAATAAATTGTTGTCTGGCAGTTTAAGGGTTGAAGTTGTTTCATAAGCCAATACATACCACAAAGCTCATCTGGATTATAGCTATACCAAATGCGAATTTCTTCCCCAGCTACATATCGTTCAATCACTGAGGTCAATGTAGTTTTAATTTTCTGTATTTTTTCTTCAACCTGATAATCTAAATCCTCTACAAAGCAGACAGACAGCATTTTCTTGAAAACATTTTTCCGCTGTTCGCCAATTCCATTATCAGAAATATCTCCCACACTAAGAGCCATATCAAAACAATAAACATCACAGCTCTTGCCTCCCAATGGAATAGCATTCTCCCAAGCAATGCGTTCTTGTTCCTGTGCTTGAAGCTGTGCTTTTTTCATTTCATCTGAAGATGGAACACTCCCGTCTTCATGCCTCATAAATATTGAAACAGCACTTCCTCTATACTTTCCCTTGCCGTAAGTTTGGGCAATTTTCAAACTTCCACAGGCACTTTCACCAAATACAATTTCAATCATCTTATATACCTCCGATTTAATTGCTCCCGTTATGAATAAATCATCTCATGCAAAACAATTTCTTCTGCCCGGTTATGAATGTTATTGCAACGCTGCACCCATTCCATTTGGTGGGTACGCTTCAATTCCTCGGTTACGCCCTCGGCAGTTTTCATCTGCTCCATGATGGTGTCTAACCGTTCCTGTGCCTGTTCGTTCAGGTCTGCAAGATATGTCCACAATTCCCCGGTCAGTATCAATGTATTCAATCTGGCTGGGTGGACTTCCCTTAAATATTCCCGGTGCATCCGTCCGTACTTTCCGATAGGGCGGTGTTCCTC
>QEKJ01000048.1 GCA_003096535.1 Agathobaculum butyriciproducens
CCATCGGAAAGGAGCGTGCGCCCATGAAAGGAGCAACAAGCATACAGGAACGCCTTTGGGAACTCCGCAAGGACAAAGGCTTAAATCTGGAAGAATTATCAAAGCTGACGGGCATTTCCAAATCAGCTCTTGGAAATTATGAAAAAGAGGATTATAAAGAAATCAATCATGGCAACCTCATCACGCTGGCAGACTTCTATGGAGTTTCCGTTGATTATCTGCTGTGCCGGACAGAGAACCGGGAGCAGATCAACACGCCATTAACGGAACTGCATTTGAATGATGAGATGGTGGCACTTCTGAAAAGTGGGCGGATTAACAACCGTCTGCTCTGTGAGCTTGCCACTCATAAGGATTTTATCAAGTTTCTTGCAGACATTGAGATTTATGTGGACGGGATTGCCACCATGCAGATTCAAAACCTCAACGCCCTTGTCGATACCGTCCGGCATGAAATCATTGAGCGGTATCGCCCAGGCGAAGATGACCAGCATTTGAAAGTGCTGCAAGCCGCCCATATCAGTGATGATGAGTATTTCAGTCACATGGTTCTGGATGACCTCAACCTGATTATCCGGGATATTCGGGAAGCCCACAAAAAGGACAGTGAGAGTGCGCCCCAGACCACCGTTGCCGATGAATTGAAAGAAAATCTCGAAGCAGTCGAAAATTTCAAGGGCAGCCGGGATGAAAAGCTGGTTGTCCTTTACTGCAAGCAGCTCGGTATCAACTATAAAAATCTGTCAGACGAAGAATTTCGCTGGCTGATTCGGATTCTCAAAAAATCAAAGAAAATGGGAACGCCTATCAGCCAGAGGAAAAAACGGTAAAAAAAACCGCTGTTGCATGGTTGGGGTGCCTTCCATGTAGCAGCGGTTCTTGCTGTGGTTATTATTTCATTCGTTTTCTTAATATCCGGCGATAATTTGTTTCTCCCTTTGGTGCGTCCTGTATAATTTCCAACACACCATCTTCAAGCATTTTATCAATGCGATTAGAAATCCATACATCACTAATTCCAAGTTGATATTTTCCTAAAACATTACCTATAACAATAGCCATTTTGAATTGCTCTGGCTGTTCTGCAATTTCACGAAGAATGAAACTATCATATATATCTTCTGAAACACTTTGCAATTTACCATTTAGCATTGCACGCAAAGGTGCATTTTCATTTTGAAGTTGATTCCATTTCATAGCACAAGCTGAAAGAAATACAGGCTTAGCTTTTTCTTGTAGAGTTATATATTTTCCCCATTCGCCAGGAGAAACCTCACCCCATGCTATTTTGGATGTCATAGTATTTTCTTTTCCATATTCCCAGGCAGGTAACTTAACCAAATAAATTGTTGTCTGACAGTTTAATGGTCGAAGTTGTTTCATAAGCCAGTACATACCGCAAAGTTCATCCGGATTATAGCTATACCAAATACGAACTTCTTCCCCAGCTACATATCGTTCAATAACCGAAGACAATGTAGTTTTAATTTTCTGTATTTTTTCTTCAACCTGATAGTCTAAATCCTCTACAAACCAGACAGACAGCATTTTCTTGAGAACATTTTTCCGCTGTTCGCCAATTCCATTATCAGAAATATCTCCCACACTAAGAGCCATATCAAAACAATAAACATCACTGCTCTTGCCTCCCAATGGAATAGCATTCTCCCAAGCAATATGTTCTTGTTCCTGTGCTTGAATTTGTGCTTCTTTCATTTCATCTGAAGATGGAACACTCCCATCTTCGTGCCTCATAAAGACCGAAACTGCACTTCCTCTATACTTTCCCTTACCGTAAGTTTGGGCAATTTTCAAACTTCCACAGGCACTTTCACCAAATACAATTTCAATCATCTTATATACCTCCGATTTAATTACTCCCGTATGAATAAATTATATCATGCAAAACAATTTCTTCTGCCCGGTTGTGAATGTTATTACAACGCTGCACCCATTCCATTTGTTGAGTTCGCTTCAATTCCTCTGTCACGCCCTCGGTGGCTTTCATCTGCTCCATGATAGTGTCTAACCGTTCCTGTGCCTGTTCGTTCAGGTCTGCAAGATATGTCCACAATTCTCCGGTCAGTATCAATGTATTCAATCTGGCTGGGTGGACTTCCCTTAAATATTCCCGGTGCATCCGTCCGTACTTTCCGATAGGGCGGTGTTCCTC
>QEKJ01000049.1 GCA_003096535.1 Agathobaculum butyriciproducens
GCTTTGAGATCGTCCTGCATGATCTGCTCAAACAGCGACAGGACGAACTCGGACTTGTCCGGCAGAGGGTCTTTGCCGTCATCAGCATAGCCTTTTTCCATATCCAGTGCATTGATGCGTACTGCGGACGAACCGGAAATGTCGATCATGCTGCCGCCGAAAGCACCGACCATCGGTGTAAACTCACCCTCCGGGTCGAGCACCAGCACATCATCGTGCGTGGACAGCAGCACATAAGCGATTTCCTGTTTAACAGAGAAAGACTTGCCTGCACCGGATACGCCCAGTCGGATGCAGTTACCATTCAGCAGGTTTGCGCGGTTGGCTACAATCAAATTACCCGAAACGGCGTTGTTACCATAGCAGATGCCACCCATCTGCTGAATTTCCTGCGCAGAAAACGGCGTAAGGATAGAAACATTGTCAGTAATAAGCGTGCGCTGCTGCTGTACGCTGCGCAGGCCATACGGCAGAACGGTATCCAGACCGATGTCCTGCTGATAGGCTAATTTCGTGAGGTTGCAGCCGAAACCGCTTGCAATTTCCTGCAAGCTCTCGGTGTCTGCATTTAACTGCTCCAGCGTTTTTGCGGAGTGTACGATGGTGATGGTGGTCAGCATCAAACGCTGGTCATGCTCGGTAATATCGTCCATGTAGTCAGCAACAACCTTGCGCATTTGCTGGAACTCATACGGGATTTCGGCCGCAAAATTATTATTGTTGTTCTGTCGCTGCTGCCAGCGTCCAATATCGGATTCGACACGCAGTGCAAGACCGTTGAGCAGCTTGTGTGCTTCTTGGGTGTTGACCGGCTCGATGTCCATAGACAGCATCATCTGCCGCGGCAGTCCCATGAGGTCGTGGATCAGTTCATCGGACAGGCGCGATGCGAACTCCTCGATGAAGAGCACGCGCATAAAGCCTTGATCGGTTTGGATATAATCTTTATGATAACGCAGTGCCAGAGGACAGAAAACATCAGCAATGTTCTGCCCGCGCGCAATCATTTCGTCCAGATCTGCCTTTGTCATGCGGTGATCTGGGCGAAAAAAGTCGTGCAGAATACGGAAACGACTGCTGTTGTCCTGTAAGCGGATAGAGGACGCAAGGCGCTGCATACCGATGCTCAGGCTTTTGCCGGCACGACCAAAAAACTGCCGGGCATCGGCAATGTTCTTGCGCTTGGCAGTGAGGGTCATAAATTTCTGTTGCACGATGCCGTTACTGCCCTGCGCCTTGGACATAATCACCTGATTCAGTTCTGCGCGGTATTTATCCATACCGTCATGCTGCTTGCGCAGGAACAGAGTTCCTGCGTTGGCTTCCTTGTCGAATAGACTGTTTACCAGCGTAACTTTCATACGGCTGTCTGCCGCAAGGCCGTTCAACACACGCCCCCAGCTGTCCAGAATGGTGCGCTGATCGTCCAGACTGGCTACGGCATAGTTAATATCGGAAAACGACCATGTCTGGCTGAATTCGTTGTTGCCGACCTGCCAGATTGAGTCCGGAAATACGCGCTTAACAGGAATAAGCTGCTGCACGCTGCGCGGCAGGCGTACCGGCTTTGTGGTTTTCTCTTGCTTTTCTTTTTTCTCTTTAATTGGTTTGGTTTTGCTCATTCTGTTCTACCTCGTTACTGTGTTCACTGATTTTCTGCTTTGTTTTCTTGCGGCTCCTGCCGCTTTTCGATTGCTCTTCCGGCGTAAACTGCGCATAGAAGTTAGCGGAACGGTATACATACCAGCCGTTATGCATAAACATCGTGCGCAGCCATGAAAGAGCGAATTTTTCAAAGGGCAGACCATGAAAGGACACAAAGCCGATTGCTGCCGGAATTGCCGCCGC
>QEKJ01000050.1 GCA_003096535.1 Agathobaculum butyriciproducens
GTCTTGCACATGGTCATACGCCGGGCTTGGAAAACGCAGTCAACAAGGGGATAGATCGTTTCCTGCGCTCCCGGCGCATGACCACGAGCAAGGCTTGTGGCGTAAATTATTTTGGAATAACTGTGATAATGGGATAAGCACTTCTGCTACCGATACCGCTAATAATTATAACCAAGACAATTTCCCTCAATTTTGTAATGGCGGTTTGCGGTACGCAATCCATTCCGTGCTGAAATTAGTAATATCATAACCGTCTGTGTAATCTGGCGTACACAAAAAATCTCCGTTGTACATTCCCCAGCTTTCTTCTGTCGGCTCGCTTTCATTACCGGGCAGAACAACCCATACGATAATCGGTTGTCCTGCATCAGCAACTAACTGGTTTAACTCTTTAAGGGTCAAAGCGGATGTTTCGCTTGCAGCGTTTAGTTCGGGCGCAGGCTGCTGTTCGCGGAAAGCAGTCCATACTATGTCATAATTACTCAAATCGTCTTTCATGGACTGCGCGTAAATATAGTTTCCGTCATACATCACCCACTCAAAATCGCTTTCTAAGTCGATTTTACCGTTAATGATAAAAGCAGTCTTAATTACGACCGGATGGCCTGCATCGGCAACTAACTGGTGTAATTCGGCTTTGGTATATGTTGAGAAAGGCATCGCCAACCTCCTTAAATTTTACCGGTCAGATCATCAATGTCACTGGCGAGTTGGGAAACGCTGGTGCCGAGCAGTTTTGCAAGGCGTGGCAGCTTGCTATCCGGCAGACAGGTAAGCTGCCGGACAAGCCGTGCTGCATCACCGGGCAGCGTGTTCGATGGGAACACATTGTCCGTCTGCGGCGTTGCCGGTGTGCTCTCCGACTGCGGAGTAGATACTTCCGGTTGTACGGTGGTGTCAGGCGTGTTCGACTGGAACACATCATCGCCGGTCGGCAGTTTGCCCGTTTGAGTAAAGCCGGTAAATGCGGCCTGCTGGTGTTCTGCATCCAGCTTGCTCAACTCGTAGGCGGTGGAAATAGGCAGATGGTCGGCCTTGATTTCTTCCATTAAAGGAGAAATAAGGTTATTCAGTATGCTGTCATACTTCGCCACACGGCTGGAACTAATGTTAAGACTGCGTGCGACCAGATCGCGTACACGACCGTTCAGACCTCGCTCTGCCTTTGCCTGTCGTTGCAAGTTGCGCATCTGGCGGACTTCCTCCAGCTTGTCCCATGCGGTTTTCTCGCGCTGGGAGTTGGCGGCAATAAGCAATACCTGTTCGCGCACGCTACGGTCGGTATCCTCAATCTGTTCGACCGAGCAAGGCAGGAACTCATACTCGGTCTTGCCCTCGGCAATCAGCATACCGACCGCTCTGTGGCGGCGATGACCGGACAGAATTTTGTATTTTCCATCTTCCAGTGGCGTAACAATAAGATTGTCCAGCACGCGGCCTGCAAGCTCGATAGCAGTTTTCAATTCTTCAATCTCCCGCATCGAGTAGAAATTGTCCTCGCTGGGGACGAGATTGTCGTATTTAATGGGCTTGATTGTATGTGCTTTAACAGGTGCAGCTGCCAGTGAGGTATTCTTGTTCAGCATATCGGTAATAGAAAATCCCATATCACTCAACCTCTTTTCTCTGCGGTCAGAAACTCGCTGACAAAATCGAGGTAATCACGCGCGGCGGCGCTGGTCTTGCTGTACTCGATGATCGGCTTGCACTCAAAGCTGCTGCCGACTACCTTACCGCTGTACCGGATATGTGTCTTGTAGACGGGACAATCCAGATTTTCGCGCAGCCAGTCCTCGCCGGTCTGCTCTCCGGCTTGACGCTGGAAGCAGGTGATAAGGCAACCGGC
>QEKJ01000051.1 GCA_003096535.1 Agathobaculum butyriciproducens
TGATGCTATTATAAAAGTAGACACGGAAAGGTAGAAAAAAGTCTTTCTGGGAGTTATCATAAAGACGAGTATTCTACCAGAAGGGAGACGGTCTTTATGGGAAAACACTTAAATCCGCTGGAAAAAGAATTTTTAATCCGGAAGTACAAAAGCAATCCGCGATTGAAGATGACGGATTTCTGTATAGCAAATGACATATCAATCAGCTCCTTTCCGAAGTGGCTTAAACAGTATAATGAGGGTGGCCTGGAAGGACTGGCCCGCGCTGACAGCAAGATCAAGGATGTACTTCCAGAAGGAATTGATCGAACAGAAGAGTCATACAAGCGTGAAATACTCAAGCTGCGAATCGAGAACGAACGGCTTAAAAAAAACTATGCCGTGCGGAAGACGGATGCTGGAGAACTGGAATATATTCGTTTAAAACCGAAGAATTTGAAATTATAGAACTTCTTTCCAGAGATTACGATATACAGACTCTGTGTCAGCTTATGGGAGTCAGTCGTTCAGGATATTATAAGTGGAAAAATCGTGACAAAAGCGAACGAGATATAAATCGTGAAGAAATAATCGCGTTGGTATCTGAAACTCATGAGGCCCATCCATCTCATGGATACCGCTGGGTTGCTGCTTTTCTCAGATTGAATTACGGGCGGTCATGCAGCGACAGTTATATTTATAAAGTCTTTCGCTGTTTAGGTATTCAATCCCAGACAAAACATAAGCCGCATTACAGGCCTCGCAAAGTACGAGATTTGTATCCTAATCTCATTTTTACAACGTGGGAAACGGTAGATCGTCCCCGTCAGGTCATAGTATCTGATATGACTGTATTAAAACCGTGGATATTCTATTTCGAACTGACACTCTATTTCGATGTATTTACCAAACAGATTCTCTCTTGGAAACTTTCGGATCGCAGAGGCGGACGCGAGCAGTATCTAGATGGCCTTTCGGATGTGATAGAGCTGTTGAATGGCAGCAGGGAGCCGACCATTATTCATACCGACCAAGGCTCTGTATATTCATCTAAAGCATACAACGAGCTGATAAAAGATAGTAACATTATCCGTTCCATGTCTCGAGCCGGTAAACCAACAGATAATCCCGTCAACGAGGCACTCAATGGCTGGATCAAGGAAGAACTGCATATGGATTTTCGCTTAGAGGAATGTCGTACTGAAGATGATGTTAGAGAAGTGCTGCATCGCTATGTTAACTTCTATAACAAGCAGCGTCCCTGCTTTGCCCTTGATTATGATACGCCTGACCACTACTGTGAACGTTTTAATCTCGGTGAACTGGAACATCGAGATACCTTTTCGCAGCGTGTGCTGAGTGAAAAGCCAAAATTCATGCAGAAGAAACGAACCACCAAAAAATAATGATAGCTCATGTTCGACTTTGCCCTAACTTTTCAGAAAGCATATTGCATTCGATTAGCTTGAAAATTCATATTTTTTGTCATTTTCCGAATTGTGTCCACTTTTGAAAATTTTAAATCAATAAAAATAAGTTTTGTGTCTACTTTTAGAATATACATAGTTGATAAAAATATAGATGGTGTCTACTTTTGAAAATTAAATTTTAAAAATAATATTTTTCGTGTCCACTTTTGTTGACTGGTACA
>QEKJ01000052.1 GCA_003096535.1 Agathobaculum butyriciproducens
AAAGGCTATGCTGATGACGGCAAAGACCCTCTGCCGGACAAGTCCGAGTTCGTCCTGTCGCTGTTTGAGCAGATCATGCAGGACGATCTCAAAGCGCAGCATCGTTCCATCATTGACCGCTGCGTACAGGCTGTTTACCGTCCGTATATCGCCAGCGGTTACAAGGGCAATGCACCGACACTGACCGACTTGCAGGCTGAGATCAAGAAACAGCCGGAGCCGGAAGCGCAGGAGCTTGCGCTGGCAGCGGAGCTGTTTATCTCCGGTTCGCTGTCCATCTTCGCACAGAAAACCAATGTAGACCAGAATAACCGCCTGACCTCTTACAATATTCTCGACCTCGGTGAGCAGCTTCTCCCGATGGGTATGCTCGTTATTCTGGAGAGCATTTACAACCGCGTTATCCAAAACTGGCGTTCTGGCAGACGCACATGGGTCTTTGTGGACGAGTTCTCTATCTTCTTCCGGTATCCGTTTGCAACGAATTTCTTCCTCAGAATGTGGAAGCAGGTTCGTAAGCGCGCCGGTTATATGACCGGCATTACGCAAAATGTCGGTGAGATGCTGACGAGCAAGGACGCCTGCTGGATGCTGGCAAACTCCGAGTTTCTTATTATGCTTTCGCAGTCTGCATCTGACCGCGCGGCACTGGCAGAGCTGCTGAACATTTCGGACACACAGCTTTCCTATGTCGAAAACGCCGACCCCGGCTGCGGCCTGATGAAGTTCGGCGGCGCGTTTATCCCGTTTGTGAACAGCTTCCCGGAAGATACGGAATTGTACAAGCTCATGACCACAAAACCGGCAGACCGGGAGCAGGTAAAGCCAAATGGTGTATAAATACAAGGACAAAAGTGATGCTGCAAAGGTACATTCTGCGCCCGCGCCCGGGCGCAGGGTATCTTACAGCCGCGCTGACAACAAGACCTATCGCAATACGGGAGGAGCAAGCACTCGTGCGGGCGCGGAGCTGCGTGCTAAGCAGACTTTCGGAGTACCGGGTACAGACGGTGCCGAAAAGAAAAAGTCCCGCAAGAAGCGTGTAATCAAGCGATTTGCGATTGCAACAGCCGTCCGCACGATAAACGATAAAAAAGAAGAACAGGCCAGCAGCAATGCAGCGGCAGAAGCAACCGAGCAGATACAGCGCCGTATGCACGATGCCGCCTATGTCGGCGTAGAGCTTGCTGCAAAGCCGGTTCGCAAGGCCGCACGCTCCCTGTACCGGAGCGCGGATAGCGTGGTGAAAGATTATCGTGCGCGCAAGTCCGTCGTTCGTACCGCACAGCGGTATCGCAGTGCAGACGGCAAAGCGCGTATACGACTTACCTACAAGTCCACACGCGAAAATAAGAATATCCGCCGCGTTAAGGTAAAGCAGTATCAGAAATACCGTATCCGCACAGCGCATGGTGCCACTACGCCGCGCGGTGCAGTACGCGAACAGTTCATGCGCCGTCAGCGCACGACCGCTGCTGTGCGAGCCAAAGCTGCAGCAAAGAAAAAAGCAGCGGTACAG
>QEKJ01000053.1 GCA_003096535.1 Agathobaculum butyriciproducens
TGGGCATGACAGTAATATACTTTCGTGCGTTTCTCACTCTTGCGCAGGCCGGAGTTCTCCATGCCATCTACATTGGCAAATTCGCTGCCGTTATCTACGGTGATCGTTCTGAAAGTATCTGTGAATTTCTTTGCACCCATACTGCGTTCAAGACGATTGAGCGCACGAACTACGCTGGCAGAGGTACGGTCGCGCATCTTGATAATGAGTTCTTTGCGCGACAGGCGCTCCGTCAGTACGAGCAGGGCCGGTTTCAGCCGGACGGCCTTTGCCTTTTTTGTGGTGGTATACACCGTATCCATTTCCCAGTGACCGAGTGTTGTACGCTCATCTACTTCTGTCGGGCGGTAATCAATGCTGGTTCCGGCAGATACACGCTTTTGAGTTTTGATACGTCTATATCTGCGCTTCTGTCTACCTTTCATGGGCAAATCTATTCTGTTGATATTCAGAACGCCGGTATCAATATAGTTATATACGGTGCGCGCACAAATTTTCACATCAAAATCCCAGCCTTTGTTGTTCAATTCGGCCACTGCCGCCGAGGGCGAGTAATTCTTTTTGATGACCAGAGTTTCCAAAGCCTTAGCGAGCTTGTGATCGTGTCCAATCTTGACCTGTGCACCTTTAGCTGCAAGATTAGTCTGATAACGCTGCTCTGCAATTTCCGGCGAATATCTAATTTCCGTAGTCAGGTCGGAATTTGTGTGTTCATACTGACCGCGTTTTAACTCGTTGCATACAGTTACATGGCTGCATCCAACAACATCTGCTATATCGCGTGTGCTATGACCCTGTAAGCGTAGATGCTCAATCAGCAGGCGTTGTGTTTGCTTTAAGTGTTGTCCTTTTCGGTATCGTTGAATAGTTGCACTCATTATATCTATCCCCTATATATTGTGGTATGTAAAAATTATAACACATTATATATGATAAATCTTTGGTAAAAGCAAACAAAAATCAATATCTACGATATGTAGATAACAACAATACAATATATTGTGTCAGTTGCTAATATACCAATTAAAGAAAAAAGAAAAAGACTGCGTAAGCAGTCTTTTTTGTTTATGGAATTACAGTTCCATCTGGAAATTGAAAACAGATCTTTGCTTCTGCGCCGATGGCTTCTCCGATAGCAGTCCATTCTTCTGGTGAAAGTTTTCCGGTGGAAAGGCGCTTGCTCAACAGTTGTGGTGACCAGTCTAATCGACGAGCTAATTCGGCATTGGATAGATCGCAGTATGCGAGCGCCTGCTTTACGATTTGTTTTGTTGTCATAATATTACCCCCTT
>QEKJ01000054.1 GCA_003096535.1 Agathobaculum butyriciproducens
TTAAGAGAACCGTCCCGGCGGGACAGGTCAGGCAGTGACCTGTTCCACCTCCGGGATGGGTTTGAGATTAAAATGAATTTCGATAGAAATGTGTCTTGTTTTATCTTCGTCAATGCGCTCATGCACGACGATTTCTTTGATTAAGCGGTTGAGGGTGGCTGCGTCCAGCTCTGTGATGTTGGCGTATTCCTGAATGGCTTCCACCCATTGTTTTGCGTCATTGGCAAGCTGGACTTCATCGGACAGCCGCTTTCTGCCCTCGGACACTTTTGTTTTAAGCTCCGTCTGCTCGGTCTGTGTCTTTTCCAGCATGGTGTTGAAATTCTGCTCACTGATACGCCCTGCAATCATATCCTCATAAAGCCGCATGACCATTTTGTCCAGAACCTCAATCCGTTCCTCGTCCCTTGTGAGGGAGCGTTCCATTGCTTCCCGCTGTTCCCGCTGCTCGGCTTCACAGGTATTGGTCAGGCGGTCGGCAACCGCTTCCCCGTCCATCAGGGCAGCTCTGGCACATTCCCGGATTTTCCGCAGCACATGGCTGTAAAGGGTGTCATAATCAATCCGGTGCTGGGTGCAGTGGTTCTTTCCAAAGGCGTTGTAGGTCTTGCAGGAATAAATCCGCTGGGGATGTTTTGCGTTTGTGTAGCGTATCGTCAGCGACTTCCCACACTCGCCGCATTTTATCAGTCCGGCAAACAGGCTGATTTCATTGGTCTGCCCCGGACGCTGGCGGGATTTCAGCTTGTTCTGCACAATATCAAAGCTCATGTGGTCAATCAGCGGTTCATGCTGTCCCTCCACCACAATCCAGTCCTCCGGCTTCTTTTCCCCAATCGTGCCGATTTTGAAACGGTAGTCTTTTTTCTGGGAAGCAATCGCACCGGTGTAGACGGGATTCATCAAAAGTTCTTTGATAACGGAGAAGTCCCACATATACCGCCCGTTTTCCGGGTCTTTCTTTTCCCATTTGGTTCGGGTGTTGCGAAGCCCCCGTTCCCGGTTCCACCATGTGGGGCAGGGGATTTTTTCTTCCTCCAGCCGTCTGCGGATATAGTTCGGACCATGACCGTTCAGGGCATATCCGAAAATCAGTCGCACAATCGGGGCAGTTTCCTCGTCAATGAGCAGATGGTTTTTGTCCTCCGGGTCTTTCCGATACCCAAACGGGGCAAGACACCCGGTAAACTGTCCTTTCTGCGCTTTCAGAAGATAAGAGGAATGGACTTTCTTGGAAATATCCTTGCTGTACATCTCGTTCAGGATATTCTTGAACGGGGCAAT
>QEKJ01000055.1 GCA_003096535.1 Agathobaculum butyriciproducens
GTCTTGCACATGGTCATACGCCGGGCTTGGAAAACGCAGTCAACAAGGGGATAGATCGTTTCCTGCGCTCCCGGCGCATGACCACGAGCAAGGCTCGTGGTTTAATATAAATTGTTCAGTGCGTTGAGGTCAGCGGTAAGCTGCGCGGTGCTGGTGCCGAGCAGTTTTGCAAGGCGTGGCAGCTTGCTATCCGGCAGACAGGTAAGCTGCCGGACAAGCCGTGCTGCATCACCGGGCAACGTGTTCGTCTGGAACAAATCATCCGTCTGCGGTGTTGCCGGTGCGTTATCTGGCTGCGGAGCAGGTGCTTCCGACTGTACAGCGGTTTCAGGCGTGTTCGACCGGAACACATCATCGCCGGTCGGCAGTTTGCCCGTTTGAGTAAAGCCGGTAAATGCGGCCTGCTGTTGTTCTGTATTCAGCTTACTCAGCTCATAGGCAGTGGAAATCGGCAGATTGTCAGCCTTAATTTCTTCCATTAAAGAGGGAATGAGGTTGTTCAGTATACTGTCATACTTGGCTACGCGGCTGGAACTGATGTTAAGACTGCGTGCGACCAGATCGCGTACACGACCGTTCAGGCCTCGCTCTGCCTTAGCCTGTCGTTGCAAGTCGCGCATACGGCGGACTTCTTCGAGCTTGTCCCATGCGGTTTTCACGCGCTGGGAGTTGGCGGCGATGAGCAACACCGGTTCGCGCACGGCGCGGTCGGCGTCCTCGATCTGTTCTACGGAGCAAGGCAGAAACTCGTACTCTGTCTTGCCCTCGTCCAACAGCATACCGACCGCTCTGTGGCGGCGGTGGCCGGACAGGATTTTATATTTGCCATCTTCCAACGGAGTAACGACGAGGTTGTTCAGCACGCGGCCTGCAAGCTCGATAGCGGTTTTCAGTTCCTCGATCTCCTGCATTGAGTAAAAATTATCCTCGCTGGGGACGAGCTTGGAGTAGCTGATACGCTCAATGGTATGGTCTTTAACAGGTGCAGCTGCCATAGAGGTATCCTTGTTCAGCATATCGGTAATAGAAAATCCCATATCTCTCAACCTCTTTTCTCTGCGGACAGAAACTCGCTGACGAAATCGAGGTAATCACGCGCGGCGGCGCTGGTCTTGCTGTATTCGATAATCGGCTTGCACTCGAAGCTGCTGCCAACCACCTTGCCGCTGTACCGGATATGCGTCTTGTAGACGGGACAATCCAGATTTTCGCGCAGCCAGTCCTCGCCGGTCTGCTCTCCGGCTTGACGCTGGAAGCAGGTGATAAGGCAACCGGC
>QEKJ01000056.1 GCA_003096535.1 Agathobaculum butyriciproducens
GAAGCTCGCAGCAAGTTTGAAGCCGGCGAAATTTCCGCTGAAGAACTGACCAAGGTCGAAGATGCCGAGATCACCGGTCTGGTAAAGAAGGAAGAGAATGTCGGTCTGCACGCTGTCACCGACGGCGAGTATCGCCGTTCCTTCTGGCACATGGACTTCCTCTGGGGTCTGACTGGTACGCAGAAGGTCAAGTCCGAGCACTTCTCCGTCGCATTCAAGGGCTTCCAGCCGAAGGCTGAGACCGTAAAGATCGTGGACAAGCTGGATTTCCCGGATGATCATCCGTTCCTCAAGCATTTTGCATTCCTGCAGAGCGTGGCCTCCGACCTCGTACAGCCCAAGCAGTGCATTCCGTCTCCGTCCATGCTGCATTTGATCTGCTGTGTTCGTTCGACCGACTACCAGCCGATCGAGCGCTACAAGGACGAGCAGGTTCTGCTGGACGATCTGGCAGCTGCTTACCAGAAGGCGGTAAAGGCGTTCTACGCTGCCGGCTGCCGGTATCTGCAGCTTGATGATACATCCTGGGGCGAATTCTGTTCGGCTGAGAAGCGCAAGGCATATGCAGAGCGCGGTATCGACGTAGATGAGGTCGGCCGCAAGTACGTTTATGTGCTCAACAAGATCCTCGAAGCAAAGCCGGAGGACATGGTTATCACCATGCACATCTGCCGCGGCAACTTCCGCTCGACCTGGTCGTCCGCCGGCGGCTATGAGCCGGTAGCGGAGATCCTGTTCGGCCACTGCAACGTGGACGGCTTCTTCCTCGAGTACGACAGCGACCGTGCCGGCGGTTTCGAGCCGCTGCGCTACATCGGCAAGCAGAAGGTTGTTCTGGGTCTGGTAACCTCCAAGGATGCCAAGCTGGAGAACAAGGAAGACGTTATCGCGCGTATCCGCGAGGCTTCCAAATATGTGCCGCTCGAGCAGCTGGCGCTCAGCCCGCAGTGCGGCTTCGCTTCCACCGAGGAAGGCAATCTTGTGACCGATGCGGATCAGTGGAGCAAGCTGGCGCTCGTCAAGGAGATTGCAGAAGAAGTCTGGGCCGATTAAACAGCAGGACAGTCTAAAAAGCAGGGAACACGGAAACCGGCAGGTCTCACCGCCGGTGTTTGGATAAGAAAAACATT
>QEKJ01000057.1 GCA_003096535.1 Agathobaculum butyriciproducens
TCGAAGATCGGAGCGGAATCAGACTTGTTAACTGCTACGATGCACTCGGAATCCTGCATACCAGCCTTATGCTGGATAGCACCGGAAATGCCCAGAGCAACGTACAGCTTCGGATGTACGGTCTTGCCGGTCTGACCAACCTGGTGGTCAGCAGACAGCCAGCCGGAGTCGATAGCAGCACGGGAACCACCAACAACGCCGCCGAACAGGCCAGCCAGCTCTTCAGCCAGCTTGATGCCGGTCTCAACGTCCTTGGAGATACCACGGCCTACAGATACAACTACCTCAGCGCCGGTCAGGTCAACCAGCTCCTTAGCTTCCTTAACGACCTCGAGAACCTTGGTCTTGATGTCAGCCTCGGACAGCTCGAAAGCTACCGGCTCAACAACTACTGCGTTAGCCTTAGCTTCGTTGTACTCGCCCTTCTTCAGTACGCCCGGACGAACAGTAGCCATCTGCGGACGGAAGCGCGGGCAGATAATGGTAGCCATCAGGTGACCGCCGAATGCCGGACGGGTCATCTTCAGGTTGCGGTCCTCGCGGTTCAGAGCATCGATCTGAGCCTGCGGCAGAGTGGAAGCATCCTGCAGGAATGCAGCATACTTCTCTACGTCTACGTCGAGGTGGGTGCAGTCTGCGGTCAGACCGGTGTGCAGACGAGCTGCGCAGCGCGGGCCGAGGTCACGGCCAATGTTGGTAGCGGCGATCAGCAGGATCTCCGGCTTCTTAGCCATAACGGTGTCGCACAGAACCTTTGCGTATGCATCGGTGGTGTAGGTCTCGAGCAGGTCGCTCTCGCAAACCAGAACCTTGTCAGCGCCGTAAGCGCCCAGTTCCTTTGCCATCTTCTCGCCTACGCCCTTGCCGCCAAGCAGCAGGCCGCAAACTTCAGTGCCCATGTCGTCTGCCAGCTTGCGTGCCTCAGAGATCAGCTCGAGTACGGTCGGCTGCAGCTCGCCCTGGCGCTGCTCACAGAATACCCATACGCCGGAAAAATCGGCGAGGTT